>PAIP01000026.1 GCA_002704915.1 Parvularcula sp. | reverse complement strand
CCCTCTCCCCCTTGGGGGAGAGGGTTGGGTGAGGGGGTAAGACGAAATGTTTTCGATTGAGGTTCCACCCTCACCCCCAACCCCTCTCCCGCCAGCGGGAGAGGGGAGTGTTCGTTGTAATTGATATAAGAGTACCGAATGGCGTTACGCTTGAACATTCAAGAAGACAACTTCACCGCCGCGTTCGACGCCTTTGTCGCTAAAGACCGCGACGGCGGCGCCGATGTGAGCGCCGTGGTAAGTGAGGTGATTGCGGCGGTGCGCGCGGGCGGCATGGATGCGCTCAAAACCTATACGCAGAAATTCGACGGCTTCGCGCTGACGGAAGAAAATCTTCGCGTCACTCAGGAGGAAATCGAAGCGGCGGAGAAATCCTGCGACAAGGACGATCTCAAGGCGCTGGACTTCGCCGCAGAGCGCATTCGGCGCTATCACGAAAAACAAATTCCGGCGGATGTGCGCTATACGGACGATGAGGGCGTGACGCTGGGCTGGCGCTGGACCGCCGTCGATGCGGCGGGGCTCTATGCGCCCGGTGGGCGCGCCGCCTATCCGTCGTCGGTGTTGATGAACGCCATTCCGGCGAAGGTCGCGGGCGTTACGCGCCTCGCCATGGTCACGCCGGCCCCTAAAGGAGAGATGAATCCGCTGGTTCTGGCGGCCGCAAAGCGCGCCGGGATCGACGAAATCTACCGTATCGGGGGGGCGCAGGCTGTGGCCGCGCTCGCTTACGGGGCAGGCTCGATCAAACCGGTGGATGTCATTGTGGGACCCGGCAACGCCTATGTGGCCGAGGCGAAGCGTCAGGTCTTCGGGCAGGTAGGCATCGACAGCGTTGCGGGCCCGTCGGAAATCCTGGTCGTCTCCGATGGGAAAAGCGATCCCAACTGGATCGCCGCGGATTTGCTGAGCCAGGCGGAACACGATCCCTCGTCGCAGAGCGTGCTCATCACCGATGACGCGGCCTTCGCCGACAAGGTCGAAGAAGCCGTGAAGGAACAGCTCGCCGAGAATCCGCGCCGCGAAATCGCCGAAGCGGCATGGAACAACAATTCAGCGATCATCATCGTCTCTTCGCTCGATGAAGCGCCGGCGCTGGTCGACGCCGTCGCGCCGGAACACCTCGAACTTGCCGTCGATGACCCGGAAGCGCTGTTGAACAAGGTCCGTCATGCGGGCGCCATCTTCCTTGGCCGTCACGCGCCGGAGGCCATCGGCGATTATGTGGCGGGGCCCGATCACGTTTTGCCGACCGCGCGCGCGGCGCGTTACGCGTCGGGTCTTTCCGTGCTCGATTTCATGAAACGCACCTCGATCATCGGTTGTGATGAAGCGGCGGTCGCAAAGCTCGGCCCCGCCGCCGCGCGTCTCGCCGATGCGGAAGGGCTGCCTGCTCATGCGAAGTCAGTGAGGGTGCGGTTGAAAGAATAAGAAGCTACTTTTTTCCATGAAAGTATTTATTCGCGTAGTTCTAGGTATTGCCACTGCTATCGTTTTTTCTGTGCAGATTGGTATTGGCGCCCGTCTAGTGACGGCTTGGGCATGGCCTCATGGGCGATTAGTAACGATAACGGAAGGTGTTCCCGATGATCTTGAAACAGCAATGATAAGTCTTATTGTTGCATTTGTTTACGGTATGCTGGCTCTGATTTTTTCCGTTGCGTTTTCGTTTTCGCTTCGTCAGCGGGTCCTAATGCTTGGATGCATGTTTATTGTTCCGGTTGTCATTTATGCTCTCGCTGGCATTAATTGTGAAATTGTGGATGCTTGCATAGGAAATAGCAGCGTCCTGATATGGATAGTTTCCGCCGCTACAGCAGGTGTTTTGTCAGCGGCCCTTGTCGCTGTCTTTTATCGGCACCGCAGCTAAAGAGTATTCCTCCCCCGTCTCTTTCCATAACGGATATTTCTCCATCACCGATTTGAAAAGCGCCGACTCCATCAGCGTTTTGAGCCAGTGCTGGGTATTGGGGACCGGCGCGGCGTCGAACCAGTCCTTGTCGGCGATGCGGAACTGGCGGACGAAGGGGAAGATGGCGATGTCGGTGAAGCCGCGTTCGCTTCCGTGCAGATAGGCGTTGTCGGTCAGACGCGTTTCGAGTTTCTGTAAAAATTCAAAACCGGCGGCGCGGTGTTCTTCCGCGTCGGCGTCTTCATAGCGCGTTGAATATTTATAGCGGTCGAGATGGTGTTTGAACGGACCGTCATTTTCCGCGATGAGCTCGTCGTCCTTGCGTGACAGCCAGTCTTCGGGATCGTTTTGCTTGAGCGCCCACGTCATCACATCGATGCTTTCGTCGATGATGCTTTCTCCATCGACCACTACCGGCACGGTGCCCTTTGGCGAGGCGGCGAGCATTTCGTCCGGCTTGTCGCGCAGGAGAATTTCCCGCAGGCGCACCTGCGTCCCGCTCACCGCAATCGCCATTCGCGCCCGCATGGCGTAGGGGCAGCGCCGGAAGGAATAGAGGATGGGGGACTGGGACATATCAAGCGATACGTTAGCCTTCATCCTGAGGAGCAAAAACCCCTTCGTCCTTCGTTACGGACCTATCGGTCCTCCTCAGGATGAAGGGGTTTTTGCGTCTCGAAGGACGAAGGCGGGCTATCGATCCTGTTTGTATCACTCAGGGTCCCCGCTTTCGCGGGGATGAGCGGGGCTTGAATCTTGCTTCACGCCCAAATGCTGCTCGCCGCGCGCTTTCGCGAGGTCGATCTGTTTCTGACGTTCGGCGAAGTCGCGGCGGCGTTCTTCCGAATATTCGTCAATGCAATGGGGGCAGGAGACGCCGGCGGCATAATGCGGCGAGGTCTTGTCCTCTTCCGTGATAGGCCGGCGGCAGGCGTAGCACTGGTCGTAAGAGCCGGGCGCGAGGTCGTGACCCACGGAGACGCGCTGGTCGAAAACGAAACACTCCCCGCGCCACAGGCTTTCTTCCTTCGGCACGGTTTCGAGATATTTGAGGATGCCGCCTTTGAGATGCACGACGTCCTCGACGCCTTCGGAGCGCAGGAACGCCACCGACTTTTCGCAGCGAATGCCGCCCGTGCAATACATGGCGACTTTTTTGAACTCGTTCTCTTCGCGGAATTTGCGGAACCATGCCGGAAAGTCGCGGAAGGAGGCTGTCTTCGGATCAATCGCGCCTTCGAACGTTCCGATGCCCACTTCGTAATCATTGCGCGTGTCGATGACGATGGTGTCCGGATCGGAGATCACCTTGTTCCAGTCATGGGGCTCCACATAACGCTCATGGCTCTTGTGCGCTTCCACATCGCCGACTCCAAGCGTGACAATTTCTTTCTTCAGCCGCACTTTCATGCGCAGGAACGGATTTTCGTCCGTATAGCTCTCTTTCCAGTCGAGACCGTCACAGCCGGGCAGGGCGTTCAGCGCGCAGAGAACCGCATCGATCCCCTCTCGCGGTCCCGCAATCGTGCCGTTCACGCCTTCGGAGGCGAGCAGGATCGTGCCCCGGACGTCATTCTCCTGCGCGCGCGCCAACAGGCCCGGCTGATGGTCTGCGAAATCGGGCAGGGGCGTGAATTTGTAAAAGGCGGCGACAACGATCTGGCTCATGGTCTCCGCGTCTTAGGACATGACCGTGGGCGGCTCAACTAGAAGCCGTAAATCAGCGAGGCGCGCGCGATAGTATCCGTTTTTTCCCGGCCCAGAGGCGGGTCCGTCTCATAGCGATATTCGAAGGAAATACCCGTGGAAACGCCGTCCCAGACCTCCGTCGTCAGGGCGGTGATCGACTGGAAACTGGTCGTGGGCGAGGTCCAGGTGGTGTTGAAGTCCTGTTCGAAGGTCACGCCCTCGCGGATCAGCCAGTCGAGCTCGCTCGCGGCGTAAAGAGCGAACTGGTTGTCAAGCTCGCGCGTGTCGTCGATGGGCGAGTAACGATAGCCGGGACCGCCTTCGATCTTCCAGGAGAACTCGTCAGACTTTGCGAAATAGTGGCCGAGGCCGGCGCCGGCGAAGAGGCGATAGTCGAAGCCTGAGAAATCGTCTTCGTCATAGGCGAGGCGGCCATAAGCATAGGTGCGCTCGCCGAAATTGTAATCGAGCTTGTAGGCTGCGCCCCAGCGCTTCTGGCTCGTGACATTGTCGGACTCACCATAGTCAAAATAAGCTTTGATGTTGTGCTTGAAATCGCCTGCGGTGCGCGCCGCATCGACGAGGACGCCCACGGCGGCGTTTTCCGAATTGCCCGACGACATGACCGCGGAGGCGCTGATCTTGCCTTTCCATGGTTTGACGGCGAGGAGACCGCCGCCCGCCGGCTCCGGTTCGGCTTCTTCCGTCTCTCCTTCCGGCGCCAGCGCCGCGATGCGCGTTTGCGTCGAGGCGTCGACGGCGTCTGCATAGTCCGGGAACACGGCTTTGAGCGCCTTGGCCACCGCCGCGATCTCCGCCGCCTCGCCGCTCTCCGCGGCGGCCTCCAGCATCGCAGCGGCGATATCGGGCATTTCGGCGGGTTCTTCAGCGGCGGCGAAACTTACAAAGGCGGGGGCTAGCGCCGCGCCAGCAAGACATCTGGGGGACATGGGGATCGGCCCTTTACGGTGACGGAGTGGACGCGAACATGCGGCGATTCGAAATGTTCCGGATGAAATCACGTTCAGGTAAGGCCGGCCTTAGCCTCTGGCGTTCCCCCGTGACGGGGCTCGCTCCGGAGGCTAAGAAGTAACGATACGATTCGGGAGAGACATGGCCGGGGCTGAGAACGGCGGGGAGAATTTTCATATCGTCAAGATCGATCTTGACGAGCGCTCCCTCGCGCCCGCCACCGCCGATATAGAGCATGAACGCAAGGTCGCGATTTACGACCTTTTGGAAGAGAATTACTTCCGCCCTGAGGGAGTCGATAACGGTCCGTTCGAGCTATATCTCTCCAATGTCGAAAGACGGCTGGTCTTCGACGTGCGCCGCGAGGGCGGAGAGGCGCTGGGGCAGGTGCATCTGTCGATGACGCCGTTTCGCAAAATCATCAAAGACTACTTCATGTTGTGTGAGAGCTATTACGACGCGATCCGAAATGCGGCGCCCGCGCAGATTGAAACCATCGATATGGCGCGGCGCGCCATGCACAATGAAGGCGCAGAAATCTTGACCGACCGTTTGAAAGATAAAATCGAGGTCGACGCCAATACCGGGCGGCGGCTTTTCACGCTGATTTGCAGTTTTCATATGCGCTAGGCGAAGAGGGGAGAGATGACAAAATCGGTGCTCTTTGCCTGCAACATGAACTCCGTGCGCTCGCCCATGGCGGCGGCGCTGTTGCGGCTTGAGGCGGGCGATCGCCTGAAGGTGGATTCCGCCGGCGTCTATGAAGGCGGGCTCGACCCTTTTGTCGAAATCGTCATGCGCGAGCTCGGCGTCGCGATGGAAGGCCATGAGCCCAAAACCCTGAGCGAGGTCGACCTCGGCAATTTCGATGTCGTCGTGGCGCTGACGCCGGAAGCGGCCATCGAGGCGCGCAAGCGGCTGCCGCGCGCCGCCATCGAATTCTGGGATATCGAAAATCCGTCCGAAGAACGGGGCGGCCGGGACGCCATCATCGCCGCTTACGCCCGTGTCAGGGACGAATTGCGGCAGAAGCTGACCCGTCGTTTTCCTGAAATCTATGAAAAGGCTTGATTTTCGGCCCGCAGCCAACCATGTTCCCGCCGCAGCCGGCGCGCTCAAGGCGCGATTCCGGCGTTAGTTGTTGGTTTGAGGAGCGAATGGCGAAAGAAGAACTGCTCGAGTTTGAAGGCACGGTGGAGGAACTCCTCCCCAATGCGACCTTCCGCGTGAAGCTCGAGAACGATCACGAGATCATCGCCCATACGGCGGGCAAGATGCGCAAGAACCGCATCCGCGTGCTCGCGGGCGACAAGGTGCTCGTGGAAATGACGCCATACGACCTCACCAAGGGCCGCATCACCTATCGCTTCAAATAGGTCGCTCCCGTGACCGCCGCGCCGCTGATCCTTGCGAGTTCGAGCCCGCGGCGAAAAGCCCTGCTCGAAATGATCGGGATCATTCCCGACGAAATCATTCCCGCCGATATCGATGAAACGGAATTGAAGGGAGAGCTGCCGCGCGATCTCGCGCTGCGTCTCGCCAGGGGAAAAGCGGCGGCGATTGCGAAACAACGCCCCGATGCCTTCGTGCTGGGCTCCGATACGGTTGTGGGTTGCGGCCGGCGCGTCCTGCCGAAAGCGGAAGACGAACAGACGGCGCGCGATTGTCTGGCGCTGCTCTCCGGCGGATCGCATCGGGTGTTTTCCGGCGTAGCGCTCGCGAAGCCTGGCGGCGAGATTATCGCGCGGGTGGTGGAGACGCGGGTGAAAGTGCGCCGTCTCGATCAGGCGGCCGTCAATGAATACATCGCCAGCGGCGAATGGAACGGCAAGGCGGGCGGCTACGCCATTCAAGGGCTCTTCGCCAAACACATCGTCTCGATTATCGGCTCGCATCCCAGCGTGGTGGGCCTGCCGGTCTATGAGACGGAAAATTTGCTTGTCGGCGCTGGATGGCGCAACTCATGAAACGCCTGATTATCGAATGCGGCGTCGCAGAAACCCGCGCGGCGCTGCTGGTTGATGATCAAGTCTGGAAATTCTGGTTCGGCCCTGCGCGCGGCGACGAGACTTCGGATTCATTCCCGCGCGCCGGGCGGCGTTTTGCCGGGCGCGTGAAAGCCGTCGACAAAGGGCTGAACGCAGCCTTTGTCGATCTTGGTGACCGCAGAGACGCGTTTCTCGCCCTGAAGAAAAGCAATGAGGATCACTGCGTCGACGGCGCGCTTATCGAGGTCGAGATCAAGGCGCCGCCGCGCCAGTCCAAGGGCGCCGCGCTGAAATTCATCGGCGCCTTGAAAGAGGGCGAGCCGGGCCGCCTACCGCCGTTTCAGGATGCGGCTGTCGAGGCCGCCGAAACCATCGGCGGCGAGGCGGATGAGATTTTGATCGATAACGGCGGCGCCTTGCGCGCGCTTCGCGCTGCGGGTTTTGATAATGCCCGCCATGAAACGCATCCGGTCGCGCTGTTTCAGAAGCATGGCGTCGATCAGGAATTCGATGCAGCGTTTGACCGGATCGTTCCGCTCCTCCGCGGGGGCCGTCTTATCATCGATGAAACCCATGCGCTGACCGCGATCGACGTCGATACGGGCGGCCTCACCGCGTCGTCACCCGCGCGCCTGCGCGAAAAAATCGCCTTTGCCGCGGCTGAAGAGGCCATGCGCCAGGTTTCCTTACGCAATATCGGCGGGCATATCGTCATCGACTTTCCGGATATTCCCAGCGACGCCGGCCGCAAGCGCTTTCAGGCGCATTTGAAAAAAGTCATGTCAAAGCTCGACGGCGCCGGGGCGGCGAGTTTCTCCCGCTCAAATCTCTACAGCTTCACCGCGCCCCATCACGCGCTCTCCCTGCTGGATCGGTTCACAGAAAAGGCGCATGCCGTGCCTGTTGCCGGGCGCCGCTTCACACAGGAAGCCGCGGCCAAAATGGCGTTGGCCGCGCTGGAGGCAAGGTTGCGCTCCGAACCTTCGGGGCGGGTCGCCCTGACGGTTGGCGCCGGCATACAAGCTTGCCTCGCCGAAAATGAAAAATGGCTCCACCGGTTGACGGACCGACATGGTCCGCGCTTTGAAATTGTCACGGATGGAAAATACGGAGACCGGAATTTTGACCTCGCCGAGCAATGACAATGAGGGCAAGGCCGCGGCCGGGAAGAGCCCCGCGGCCTGTCCCATATGCGACGACCCTGCGGTCAGGGAGTATATCCCCTTCTGCTCAAAACGCTGCGCCGATGTGGATCTCCATCGCTGGCTCTCCGGCGGTTACGCCATTCCGGCCGAAGAAGACGACAGCGAGGGCGTTTCCCTGCCGGATGACCACCAGTGACCAAAAATCCGCAGCCGGACGAACAGGCGCAATCCGCCATGAATGTCACCGGCATTGACGCCTATGCGCCTGCCGAGATCGCCAGACGCATAGAAGCGGTCGGCGTGGTCAAGGCGAAACTGCCTTTCCTGAAGCTTCTCATGCTGGCTGTGCTGGCCGGCGTTTTCATCGGTTTCGGCGCGGCGTTCTACACAGTGGTCGTCACCAATGAAGGCGTTGGCTATGGCGTTGCGCGGCTGCTCGGCGGCGCGGCGTTCTCTTTGGGGCTCGTGCTTGTGGTTGTCGGCGGCGCAGAGCTTTTCACCGGCAACAATCTGATTGTTATGGCATGGGCGGACAAACGCATATCGACAGGAGAGCTCTTGCGCAATTGGGGCGTTTCCTACGTCGGCAACGCCATTGGCGGTGTGGCGCTTGCCTTTGCGGTCTATGGGAGCGGCGTGCTCGATCCTGGCGCCGCCGGCGCCACTGCTATCCGGATTGCAGAAAGCAAGCTTGCGTTGTCTCCGCTTGAGGCGTTTTTGCGCGGCGCGTTATGTAACGCTCTGGTATGTCTCGCCATCTGGCTCAGCTTTGCAGCGCGCAGCGTCACCGACAAGATTCTGGCGATCCTGTTCCCGATCACGGCGTTTGTGGCGCTCGGTTTTGAGCACTCAATCGCGAATTTTTACCTTATACCGGTCGGCCTCCTGGCGGGGGCGGAGGGCGGTCTGGTTAATATTGCCGGCAATTTGGCGCCTGTCACTATTGGCAATATTGTCGGCGGGGCGGGCGGCGTCGCCGGCGTTTACTGGATCATCTATGGGCGGGATTAGGGACGCTGGCGAACCCCTGTCCCATGTGATATAGTTACATATATTGAGCCAATGGAGCAGTTCAGGGCCTGAATGACGACCAGATTATTGAAAATCTGTCAATCTCACGCAGCCGCCGCGCTTGTCGCAGCGGTCATCGCCCTGCTTGCGTCTCAAGTCATCGTCTCCGCCCACGCCGCAAAATATGGCGACGGCCCGCACAAGCATGACGGCCAGGTTTGTGTCCTATCACTTGCCACGCACGGCCCTGAAAAGGCGATCGCCAATGCAGGGGTCGCCTTGATCATCGCCATCGCGGTCTGGCGGGTAGGCGATGTCATCGCGCAAACCGAGCGCGCCGCTATTGCGGTGCGCGCCGCCCAGCCGCGCGGCCCCCCAAGCTTTTAGACAATCCGAAATCGTTGCGTCTTGATTGTCAGCCCTCGCGTTTGAGCGCGCGAGGCGTATAGCTTGAAGGAATAAATCCGTGAAAAAGAAACTGTTGCTGTCCGGCGCTGCCGCGCTGGGGGTGTGCGCGCCATATGTCGCTGTCGCGCAAGAAGATCATGGTCATGCGGATGACGAAATCATCGTCACCGGCACGCCCATCGCCCATCCCGAACATGAATCGATCATCGCCGCCGATGTCTTGACGGAGGAGGAACTCGCCTCCCGCGGCGAGGCTTCTATAGGCGAGCTTCTGCGCCGCGAGCCCGGCGTTTCCTCCACCTTTTTCGGTCCGGCTGCGAGCCGGCCCATCATCCGCGGACTCGGCGGCGACCGGGTCAGCGTGCTCGACGCCGGCATTGGCTCCATCGACGCCTCCTCGGTGAGCGACGATCACGCCGTCGCCGTGGAACCGGCGATGGCGGAACGCATCGAAATCGTGCGTGGTGCGGCGACGCTCTATTACGGCAGTTCGGCCGCCGGCGGCGTCGTCAACGTCTTTGACGGACGCATCCCCGACAGCGAACCCGAAGGCGGCATTGATGGCGCTTTGCGCACCAGTCTTTCTTCCGTCAATGATGGCGTTGAGGCCGCAGGGGGCTTTGACGCGCTCATCGGCAAATTCGGCGATACAAGCTTCGTCTTTCATGGTGAAGGCTATTACAGGGACGCCGACGATTACGAGATTCCGGGCTTTGCGGAATCCGAACGTCTGCGCGCCCTAGAGGAAGCCGAGGAAGAAGAGCATGACGACGAGGAAGATCACGATCACGAAGAGGAGGAAGAAGCCTTCGGAACCGTGCCCAATAGCGCCATCACGGCGAAAGGCGGCGCTGTCGGCGGTTCGCTGATTTTTCCGGATGGATTTATCGGCGTTTCCGCGAAGATATCGCGTTCACTTTACGGCGTGCCCGGCCACCATCACCACGAGGAAGAGGAAGGTGAGGAAGGGCACGATCATGAGGAAGAGGGCGAAGAGGCGGTCAATATCGATCTCGAACAGGAGCGTTACGATCTGCGCGGTGAGCTGCAAAAACCTTTCCTCTTCATCGACACGACCAAGATCCGCCTGGGCTACGCTGACTATACCCACCAGGAATTGGAGGGCGATGAAGTCGGCACGACCTTCAACAATAAGGGATTTGAAGGTCGTATCGAATTTCTGGAAAAAGAATTCGGAAACTTCCGCGGGGCGACTGGCTTCCAATACAAGCACCGCAATTTCGAAGCGATCGGCGACGAAGCGTTTACCCCGCCAAACATCACCGACCAGTTCGGCGTGTTCACCGTGCGCGAATACGAGACCGGGAACTGGCACGCACAGGTCGCCGGCCGCTATGAACACACCAGCACCGAGGCGGAGTCTGTTTCTCTATCTCGCGATTTCGATGCCTTCAGTGTTTCAGCGGGCCTCGGCGTCGAGCCTAACGAGAACCTCTTCCTCGGCATAAACCTCTTGCGCACCGAGCGTGCGCCGGCGCCGGAGGAATTATTCTCCGACGGCCCGCATCTCGCCACCAACGCTTATGAGATCGGCGACCCGACGCTCGGAAAGGAGACAGCGCGGGGCGTGGAAACGACGCTTCACGGCGAATACGGACCGCTCTCCTTCACTGTGAACGGCTTTTACACCGACTACAAAGACTTCGTGGCGCTCATCCCGAATGGGGAAGAGGAAGACGAACTGCCGGTGTTTGAATTCGTCGCCCATGACGCCGTCTTCAAAGGCTTTGAGGCGCAGGCGGATGCAGACCTGTTCTCTGTGGGCGATTTCGATATCGCCGCAAGGGCGCAACTCGATTACGTGCGGGCGACATTCGATGATGAGGGCGACGTGCCTCGCATTCCGCCCTTGAGAACCGTGCTCGTCCTTGAGGCGACTTCACCGCATCTGGACGTGCGCGGGGAAGTCGAAATCGCGGCGGACCAGAACCGCATCGCCGATTACGAACTGCCGACAGACGGCTATACGCTGGTCAATCTCGCAGCGACCTGGCGTCCGGGCGGGGAGGACCACGGGCTCTCGGTTCAGCTTCGGGCCGATAATGTCACCAATGAGGAGGCGCGCCTGCACACCTCGTTCCTCAAAGACGTGGCGCCCTTGCCGGGGCGCAACGTCAAACTCGTCCTGCGCGGCGCATTCTAGGCCGTCTTTCAGACCAGAAGCGTGATTGCAGTTTCTCTGCAATCACGCTTTGATCCGCCTCTCTCAGAGATATATGGCGGGGCAGGGTGAAAGGCCGGTATTACGAGGCGATAGACGGGTTGCGGGCAGTGGCGGTGCTGCTCGTCCTTTTCTTTCATGCCGGTTTTGGCTTCGCTGAAGGCGGTTTTGTCGGCGTTGATGTTTTTTTCGTCATATCGGGGTTTCTCATTACGGGCATGATCGCCCGCGATATCGAGCGCGAGGAATGGTCTTTCAGCCGGTTTTATCTGCGCCGTATCGCGCGCCTGACGCCTGCATTGCTCGTGACAATCATCGCAACGCTGGTCGCCGGCTATTTCATCCTGGCGCCGGAAGATCTTGCGCGTCTCGGTCGAACAGGCAGCTATGCGGCGGTTTCCGGATCGAACATCTTTTTCTGGCTGGAGTCCGGCTATTTTGACCAGGCGTCATCCTCGAAGCCGCTGTTGCATACCTGGTCGCTCGGCGTCGAAGAACAGTATTATCTCGTCTGGCCTGCGCTTGTCTTTCTTTTTGCGAAATTGGGAGGACGGAAGGAGATTGCGTGGGGCCTTGCTGCGCTGGGCGTTCTTTCCCTTTGTGCAGCGGTTTATTTAAACGGAAAAAATCCGGGCGCGGTATTCTTTCTCATGCCATTCCGCATTCATCAGTTTGCTTTGGGCGGCCTGATTGCGCTTACATTGACGCTAAAGGGAGGGCGACTTCAATCGCTTGCGGGCCTCGCCTCGGTCTTGATGTTGCTGGCCGCCGGCAACCTCGCCTCCGGCGACGGCGGCGCATATTGGCTGAATGCGGCCTTGCCGGCTTTTGCGGCGGCGCTCTTTATCTGGTCCTCGGAGGCGGCGCCGGTAAAAGCGGTGTTTGCATCACCGCCCATGCGCATGTTGGGAAGGTGGTCCTATTCGATTTACCTCGTCCACTGGCCCATCATGGTGCTGTGGCCGCTGGCGACGGATTTCGAGCTTTCGGCCGGGGAAGGCGTCGTCGCCTGCATCATATCGCTGGCTGCCGGCGCCGCACTCTATTATTTCGTGGAAACGCCGTTCCGATTCACGTCGGAAAAGACGCCGCGTGCCCGGGGGTGGTCTCTCGCCGGTACTGCAGCGATGTTCGCAGGCGTGCTTTTCGCCGGCGCGCATCTGTGGGCGCTGGACGGCTTTCCGGGCCGCATGAACGCCGAGTTCAAAAAATTCGCGTCCATGAAACATGAATGGGACCGCCGGCAGAATAAATTGCGCATGGGCGTGTGCAATATTTCGAAAGACGCTCCCCTCAGTAGTTTTAATATCAAAACCTGCGCAACGCCGCCGGATGACGGTCCGGCTTATATGATCATCGGGGACAGCTACGGCGCCGACGCCTATCTGATCCTGAGCGAAGCCTATCCCGATGTCTATTTCGGGCAGATGACCCTCCCAGGGTGCCTGCTCACCGGCCCGGAGACCATGACTTACAACAATAAATGGAGCTGGTGCGCAAAATTCTACAAGCGCGGCTACGCCGTCGCACGAAAAAACGGCTTCGATGGCGTAATCTTCGCAAGCGCCTGGCCGGCAGAGCGAGCCGCGCGGGTCGACGACATGTTGCGCTGGGCCGAAGAGAACAGCCTGGACGCGATCCTGTTTTCCGATCGCACGCGTTTCAAGCAACGGGTGCCGGCTATCGTGACATCGTCCCTGAACCGCGCCCAAGCGCAACGGCGCGCCACCGCCGCTGAAATTCGCTTTTACGAAATGCTCGCAAACAGCATGGAGAAAAACTATGGCGACAAAGCCAAGGTTGTGAACATGCGCACGCTCTTGTGCGAGGAAGACGGTTGTCCGATTTTCGACGGCGAAAGCAATATTTTGTATTTGGATGAAAGCCACATTTCGCTTGCCGGCGCGCATTGGGCGGCCCAGCGAATGAGGGCGCAGCATGGCGATTTATTCAGAAAGTAGAAGCGCCCATCTCGCGATTAGGAAAGGCGAGATGGGCTCAAGACGATATTGATTATGTGTCTATAGTGCTGATCCTGGAGATTTCAGCGCTGTCAGCGATGCGAATTTCATGCGTTCTTCAGTATCGAGTTCTTCGTCCTTATTGTCATCAGCTTCGTCGAATTGTGCGACACGTTTATCGATAAGCTCGCTTTCGGAGATTTGTTCGTCTCCGTTTGAAAGTTCTGCAAACTGTTCTTCCGCCGTGGTGGCGGCTGTTGAATCGCCTTCGCCTTCCACGATCGTTTCAGCGGCGGCGTCATCCGATTCGACGACTTCGTCAGGCACGCTCAACGCCGGATCATTGACCGGCGCGCGAACCGATGCGTAAGCGATGAATTCATCCTTGTCGATATTGCCGTCCTGATCGAGGTCAGCCTGATCAAATTCAGATGCGGCGTAAAGCTTCGCTTCTTCTTTGGTCGCGACCTGGCTTGCATCCATAATAGCTACGGTTTCTGTTTTGACCGCGGCATCTGCGGCGGCTTCAGGGGCGACGGCTTCCTGCGCGGATGCGGCGAATGGCGCGATCACAAGAGCTGAGGCGCCAAGAGCGAGTGAGCGTAACATAATTGCCTCCTTCATATTGAGCGCTTTAATTGCGCTGTGTAAGGAAGAATTAGGCATGTTCTCCGCTATTGTTAGTTAAGGCTTGGTCATGACGCTGACGTCATGAAGCAATTTTAACATCGTACATTGGAACAATTTCAAACGGCCGACTTCTCGTTCGTATCGGGGCGCTCGCCTGTCGCGAACATTTCTCTGAGGTTGACGGAGGATGTCTCGCCCAGCTTGTCGAAATTTTCGGCCAGCCAGGCGTCCGCGATGGCGCGCCCTTTTTCCTTCAGGCCGGAGAGAAAGCCCCAGTCCGTGCGGAACTTGCTGGAAACATCGTAATCTTCCAGCGCGCAGTCGGACCGGATGGAATGGATGCGGATATTGCGCAGCCGATCGCGATATTCATCCTTGATCCAGCCGTCATCGAGTAGCTTTTGCACGAAATTAACGGCCCGCAATTCGCGCAGCAGCGACGAATTGAAACTGATCTCGTTGATCCGGTTCATGATCTCGGCGGCGGTGACGGGCGTCTCATCGCGCTCAATCGGATTGACGTGAACAATGACTATATCGGAGGTGGCGGCTTCATAGAAGAACGGAAACAGCACAGGATTTCCCATATAGCCCCCGTCCCAATAGTCTTCCCCGTCGATAGTGACGGCCTTGAAGAGGAAGGGAAGGCAAGCCGAAGCGCATACGACGTCCGTCGTCATGTCCTTGGTTTCAAATACATGCACCTTGCCGGAACGCACATTGGTTGCGGCGATGAAAAGCTTCGTCGCCTTGCAATTTTGGAGGCTTTCAAAATCTATGCAGCCTTTCAGAATACGTCGAAGCGGATTCACGTCGAAGGGGTTGAACTGATAGGGCGAAAAGGTGCGCGTCATCGCATCGAAAAGCTGGTAGGAAAAAGCGCTCGCCATATTGGCGACGGGCGACGTCATGGGGAACGGGCCCGCAGTCACCGGACTGTATAGTTCGCCAGCGGCGCTGATCCAGGTCCACAGGAGGTCAAGCGTTTCGCGAGCGCCTTTAGCGCCGTTCTTGTGGAGACCGTAGGCGACGGCGGCGGCGTTGACGGCGCCGGCGCTCGATCCGGAAATCGCCTCGATTTCAAGGCGGTGGTCTTCCAACAGCCGGTCGGCCACCCCCCAGGTGACGGCCCCATGGGAGCCGCCGCCCTGAAAAGCGAGATTGATGCTCTTTTTGTCAGCCATTAGTGCGCCACCCAGCCGCCGTCGATTTGATGCGCCGCGCCGGTAATCTGCGCAGCATCTTCAGAGCAAAGGAATATGGCGAGGGCGCCGATCTGTTCGACGGTGACAAACTGCTTTGTGGGTTGCGCCTCCAGGATGACTTTGTGAACGACTTCTTCCTCGGTCATGCCGCGCGCCTTGGCGGTGTCGGGAATCTGTTTTTCCACGAGCGGCGTTTTCACATAACCGGGACAGATGGCGTTGCAGGTGACGCCATGTTCGGCGCCTTCGAGCGCTATCGTTTTGGTGAAACCGACAATGCCGTGCTTGGCCGCCACATAGGCCGACTTGAAGGGGGAGGCGATGAGGCCGTGAGCGGATGCGACATTGATGATCCGGCCGAATTTGCGCTTCTTCATGCCGGCGAAGGCGGCCTTTGTTGTGTGAAACGCGGAAGACAGATTGATGGCGATGATTGCGTTCCATTTTTCTTCGGGAAAATCCTCCACCGGCGAGACATGTTGGATGCCGGCATTATTCACGAGAACATCGACCTGGCCGAAAGCCGTTTCCGCTTCGGCGATCAGGTTGCGTATTTCTTCCGGCTTCGTCATGTCGGCGCCGTTATAGAGAACTTTCACGCCATATTTGTCTTCAAGTCCGGCGCGGACGCCTTCGATTTCGCCGGCGTCGCCAAAGCCGTTAAGCATTACGTTCCAGCCCTTGGCCGCGAACGCGGTCGCAATGCCGAGGCCGATGCCTGAGGTGGAGCCGGTAATGACAGTGTTGAGGGGGGCGGCCATGGAACACTCCTTTGTGCTTGCCTTGGGGCTTTAGGCGTCATACATGCTGCATTGCACAACCGGCTTCAAGACCCAAAGCCCAAATTCGGGAGCAAAGCTTTTCCTTCTTATCGCACGCCAGTGCGGTTACACTCTACATGTGTGCAAATAGGAGCCGTTCCCATGAAATATATTGCTGGTCTTGTTTGCGTATTCCTGTCGATTTGCGGGGTCGCCTCGGCGCAGATGTCGGTGACCACCATCGGCGCTACCGACGCAGTTGCATGCTATGAAAATGCGCGCGACGATTTTTCCCGAGACACCAGCGTTTGCGACAAGGCGCTTAAAGATAACGCGATATCGCGCAGCGACCGTAAAAAAACGCTTGTCAATCGCGGCATCATTTTTAATCGCGCCGGCGAAGTCGGAGCCGCCATCGATGACTTCAACGAAGCGCTCGATCTCGACGGTGCGCTTGGCGAAGCCTATCTCAATCGCGGCAACAGCTATTACCTGATGCAGCGCTATAATGAGGCTTTGGCCGACTATCAGAAGGCGCTCGATTACGATCTCACGAAACCCTGGGCGGCCTGGTACAACATCGGCCTTGCCTATGACGCGCAGAAGATGTCGGCGAAAGCCAGAGAAGCCTATCGGACGGCGCTGGATCTCAATCCAGATTTTAGCCAGGCCCGCCAAAAACTGGAGGAGCGCGATTGAGTTTTGTCACTCACCTCGAGTGCTCCGAAACCGGTAAAAAGTACGAAGCTGGCAAGCTCTACAACCTTTCCGAAGCCGGGAAGCCGCTATTGGTGCGCTATGATCTGAAGGCGCTGGCCAAGACGCTGTCAAAGGAAGAACTCGCATCTAGGCATTACGGTCTCTGGCGCTACCGGGAGTTTCTGCCGGTGGAAAAGGATGAGAATTGCATCACGCTGGGCGAGGTGATCTCGCCGATCATTCGGGTGCCGCGGATTTTGAAAAAGATCGGCGCAAGCGGCGAACTCATCGTCAAGGATGAAAGCCGCCAACCCACAAGCTCCTTTAAGGCGCGCGGTCTCGGGCTCGCCGTTTCCATGGCGAAAGAATTCGGCGTCAAGCATGTGGCGATCCCCACCAATGGCAATGCGGGCGGCGCCCTCGCCGCCTATGCGACGCGCGCAGGGCTGAAGGCTACTGTTCTGTGTCCTGACGATACGCCTGAAGTGAATGTTAACGAGGCCGCTTTTGTTGGCGCTCATGTTTTTCGGGTGAACGGCTATATCAATCATTGCGGCGAGATCGTCGCCGAAGGGCGCGACAAGGTCGGCTGGTTCGACGTCTCGACCATGAAAGAGCCTTACCGGGTTGAGGGCAAGAAAACGCTCGGGATAGAACTTGCCGAACAACTCGGTTGGGAGCTTCCCGACGCAATCATCTTTCCGACCGGCGGCGGCACCATGCCCATCGGCGTCTGGAAGGCGTTCGATGAACTCGAGGAAATGGGGTGGATCGGGCCGAAGCGCCCGAAAATGATCGTCGCCCAGGCGGCGGGCTGCGCGCCGATTGTCGAGGCTTGGAAAGAGGGCGCGGAAAAAGCGCGGAAATGGGAAGAGGCGCACACCAAGGCGGCGGGCATTCGTGTGCCGGCGGCGATCGCCGACTTCCTGATCCTGCGCACCATCCGCGCATCCGGCGGCTTTGCTCTCGCCATCCCGGAAGAGGAAATTTTCGATACCTGGCGAGAGGTGGCCCGTGAGGAGGGGCTGTTGCTCTGTCCGGAGGGCGCCGCGGCGTTCGCGGCCTACAAGACCGCCCTGCGCGACGGGCGCATCGCGCCGGGCTCGCGCGTCATGATGTTCAGTTGCGCTACTGGGCTCAAATATCCCATGGAGGCGAAGACCGGCTATATCGACCGGACGAAGCCGATTGATTATTCTGTGTTTGGATGATGCGAAATATCATTATTATTGTGGTCGGCCTGCTTGCGCTCGCCGCCGCCGCCTTCTGGATGCTCTCCAGAAACGATTATGTTTTTCGTTTTTCCGAAGAGGACCTGCGCGGACATCTCGATGCGCGGCTTCCTTATGAAGGGCGGCATCTGTTCGTTTTCGACGTGACGCTCGACAATCCCCGCATCGATCTCGTCGAGGGAAGCGATCGCGTCGCCGGCGGCGTGGATGTGATGTTGAAAGCAGATCTTGCGGGGAGAGAGCTTGCGTTATCCGGCGCGGCCGATATCTCCAGCGGCGTGCGTTATGACGCCGACGAGCGCGCCTTCTATATGACCGACCCTGCGGTCGAGGCGCTGCGTATTCCTGGCGTGCCGGAGAGCTACGCCAACCGCGCCAATAGCGCCATCTCGTCGGCGCTTGGCGAGTTTTACCGCACGCGGCCGATCTATGTGCTGGAAGCTGATACCGCGGCGAAGTCGGCGGCGCGTCTCCTGCTGAAAGATGTCGCCGTGAAGGACGAACATCTCGTGGTGACCATGGGCCTCAAAGAAACAGCGCCGGGCGGCGCCGATTAGACAAGCGCGGCGCTTTACGCTAAGAGCCGGGTCCGCTCGAACAGAAGGATCATCAGGACAGTGAACAACTAGGCCGGAAACCCGAAACGCCGCCACGGACCTTCGCCTAATGGCCCCCCGTGTGCGCTTTTTTCCCTCATTCCGACCGGAGTTCTTATGTCTGACCTTCAAAAAAAGGCCCAACACGGGCCCGACCCCGACGAAATTCACCCTATGGACGGCTATCCGCAGGTGGGCTTTTTAAAGCCGCTCGTGGACCAGCCTAATGTCGAGATCGGCGAGTACACCTATTACGACGATCCCCAGGCCGGGCCTGAACATTTCTATGAGCGCTGCGTCCGGTATCATCATGAGTTTCTGGGGGACCGCCTCATCATCGGCCGGTTCTGCGCCATCGCTTCTGGCGTTCAGTTCATCATGAACGGCGCCAATCACCGTCTCGACGGGCTGTCGACCTATCCTTTCGCTATCTTCGGCAAAGGGTGGCAAGACACGGATGACAAATGGAAGCTGGGTTTGCGCGGCGACACGGTCATTGGCAACGATGTCTGGATCGGAACCGACGCCGTGATTATGCCCGGCGTCACGATCGGCGACGGGGCGATCATCGGCTCGAAAGCGGTCGTCGCCTCGGATGTGCCCGCTTATGGGATCGCTGTGGGCAACCCTGCCCGAACCATCAAACGTCGCTTCGACAATGAGACCGTGGAACGTCTGCTTGCGATCGCCTGGTGGAACTGGCCGGCGGACAAGATCACCGCCAATCTCGAAGCTATTCGAGGTGCGGATATCGTCGCCCTGGAACAGGCAAGCAACTGAAAATTCAGCATGAATTTTTGCCTTCGCCCGGCGGGGAAATTTTCCCGCCGGGTTTAACTGGACATGAGAACAAAAAGGGAATAAAGAACAAAAGACGAACTCAGGAAGCGATTTAGCAACGGGAGAGTCCTATGGAAAACGAAAGCTTGCGCGACGTCGTCGGACTCGGCGTACTCATTCTTGTGATCGGCGCCGCCCAGTTCTGGAGCGTCATTCTCGGGGCGTGATCCCGCGTTCCTTTCACAGGCGAGATCAGGCGAAAGACGTAGGCTCCGTGACGGCGCAATTCATCCATCTGCACCTCCATTCGTCCTACTCCCTCGCGGAGGGGGCGATCCCCATCGGACGGATCAAGGATCTTTGCCTGCAGGCCGGGATGCCCGCGGTCGCCATCACTGACACCAATAATCTGTTCGGCGCGCTGGAGGCGTCTGTGACGCTTGCCGGCGCCGGGATCCAGCCCATCGCCGGGCTGCAACAGGCCTTTTACGGCCCGGATTTCGGCCTTCAGCTCCAGCGCGGCGGCCGCCAGCCCTGTCTTGTCCTGCTCGCCCAGTCAGAGGCCGGCTATCAGAACCTTCTCAAAATCACGAGCGAGGCGTTTTTGAACTCCCGTTCGGACGAAGGCGCCTGTGCGGGGGTCGATTGGCTGGAAAACCGCACAGACGGGGTCATCTGCCTTACCGGCGGCTATGACGGGCCCCTGGACCGTCTGTTGCGCGAGGACCGCAAGACGGAGGCGAAGTCGGCGCTTCAGCGTCTGGCGACCTTATTTCCCGGCCGGCTCTATGTGGAGTTGCAGCGCCATGCGGATCGCGACGAGGAAAGCGTCGAAGAGCATCTGATCGACTTTGCGTATGAGCTGGACCTGCCGCTGGTCGCGACCAATGAGCCGTTTTTTTCGGCCCCCGACGATTACGAGGCCCATGATGCTCTCCTTTGCATCGCCGAAGGCGCCTATGTGCATCAGGATGATCGCCGCACGGTCACGTCCGATCACTATTTCAAATCCGCCGAAGAGATGGCGGCGCTGTTCGCCGATCTTCCCGAGGCGATCGAGAACACAGTCGAGGTGGCGAAACGCTGCGCCTATCGCCCGCGCTTCCGCGATCCGATTCTGCCGCGCTTCGCCGGCGAGGGGGACGAGGCCGCCGCCGCCGAGGCTCGTGAGCTCGAACGTCAGGCGCGCGAGGGGCTGAAGGCGCGCCTTCGCACTCATGAACCGGCTGCGCCGGAAAGCGAGTATTGGGACCGCCTCAAGGTTGAGCTCGACATCATCAACAGCATGGGCTTTCCCGGCTACTTCCTGATCGTTTCCGACTTCATCAAATGGGCGAAACGCGAAGGCGTGCCCGTGGGGCCGGGCCGCGGATCGGGCGCCGGCTCCCTCGTCGCCTGGGCGCTCACCATCACCAATCTCGACCCCTTGCGCTTCGGGCTTCTCTTCGAGCGCTTCCTCAATCCCGAACGCGTCTCCATGCCGGACTTCGATATCGATTTCTGTCAGGACCGGCGCGATGAGGTGATCCGCTATGTGCAGGAAAAATACGGCCGCGACCGTGTTGCGCAGATCATCACCTTCGGAAAGCTGCAGGCGCGCGCCGTGTTGCGCGATGTGGGGCGCGTGTTGAACATGCCTTTCGGGCAGGTGGACCGCATCTGCAAGCTCGTCCCCAACAACCCGGCAAATCCGGTGACGCTGGCCGAGGCGCTCGAAACCGAGCCGCGGCTGAAAGAGCAACGCGATGAAGACGAAACCGTGGCCGCCCTCATCGAGAAAGCGCTGAAGCTCGAAGGGCTTTACCGTCACGCCTCGACGCATGCTGCGGGCGTCGTCATTGGCGACCGGCCCCTTGATGAGCTAGTGCCGCTTTACCGCGATCCGCGCTCCGACATGCCGGCTACCCAGTTCAACATGAAATGGGTGGAGCCGGCGGGCCTCGTCAAATTCGACTTTCTCGGCCTTAAAACGCTGACCGTCATCGCCCGCGCCGTCGGCTATGCGGCCGAACGCGGCGTCGAACTCGACATGGATGAAATTCCGCTCGACGACAAGGCGACCTTCGAAATGCTCGGCGAGGGCGCGGCGACCGGCGTGTTCCAGTTGGAAAGCACCGGGATGCGCTCCACCTTGCGCGCCATGAAGCCCGACACCCTTGAAGACATCATCGCCCTTGTCTCGCTCTACCGTCCGGGCCCGATGGAGAACATCCCGACCTATATCGAGCGCAAACAAGGCCGTCAGGACCCGGACTATCTTCACCCCTTACTTGAAGATGTGCTGAAGGAGACCTACGGCGTCATCATCTATCAGGAACAGGTGATGCAGATCGCGCAGATCCTCTCCGGCTATTCGCTGGGCGAGGCGGACCTCTTGCGCCGGGCCATGGGCAAGAAGAAAAAGGAGGAGATGGACCTCCAGCGCGTGCGGTTCGTCGACGGCGCCAAGGAGAAGGGCGTCGACGCGGCGAAATCCTCCTCGATCTTCGATCTCGTGCAGAAATTCGCGGGCTACGGCTTCAACAAGTCACACGCTGCCGCCTATGCTTATATCGCCTATCAGACCGCCTGGCTGAAAGCGAATTACGCGGCGGAGTTTCTCGCCGCCTCCATGTCCCTCGACCGGGCGAACACCGACAAGCTGGCGATCTTCTTGAAGGAGGCGCGGCGCACGGACGTCGAGGTTTTGCCGCCGCATATCAATCATTCCGAAGCGGATTTCTCCGTCAAAAACGGGGCTATCGTCTATGCGCTCTCCGCCGTCAAAAATGTGGGCGAAGGCGCCATGGCGCGCATCGCCGAAGAGCGCGCCAAAAACGGTCCGTTCAAGGATCTGATCGATTTCGCCGAGCGCGTGGATCTCAAACAGGTGGGCAAGCGGTCGCTGGAAAATCTCGCCCGCGCCGGCGCGTTGGACGGACTTTGCGCGTCACGGGCGCAGGCTTTCGCCTCGGCCGAACTCCTGATCCGGACCTCGGCGGCCCATCAGGAAGAACAGCAAAGCGATCAGGGCGGGCTTTTCGCGCTCGACGATGCGCCGATGCTCGCCAAGCCAAAATTGCCCGCCGCGGAAGAGTGGACGCCGCAGATGCGTCTCGATGAAGAGCGCGCCGCCGTGGGCTTCTATTTCAGCGGCCATCCTCTCGACGATTACGAAAAAGAACTGAAGCGGCTCAACACCGTTACTTATGTGGAGGCGCAGGCGCGCGCCAAAACCGGCCGCGCCGCGCTGCAGATGGCCGGCGTCATCCGCACCGTCCGGATGCGCCGCTCGAAAAGCGGCAAGCCTTTCGCCTGGGTCGAAATGTCGGACCAGAGCGGTGAATACGAAATCACCGTTTTCTCCGAAACCTTGAATGCTTCACGCGATCTTATGGAAGCCGGCTCTCTGGTGCTCGCCGGGGTTACCGTGGAGGAGCGCGACGGCGATGTGCGCTTTACCTGTGAGACCATGCGCAGCCTCGACGAGGCTGCGGCGGCGTCCGTGTCTCAATTGCGGGTATCGGTGACCTCTCCTGACGCGCTTGAAGGGCTGAAGCGCCGGCTCGCCTCTGTCCGGCCCGCGAGCCCGCGGGAAAGCGGATCGGTGGTCGTGGTGATGCGTCTCGCCGATAGCGGCCGTGAGGTCGATCTCGCCTTGCCGGGCGTCGCCGCCTGCACCCCGGCCATGCGCGGCGCCCTCAGAAGCATCAATGGCGTCGCTGATGTGGAGCTGATCTAGAGGCTTTCTTTAAGGAAAGTCCGGAAAGCCTCTGAAAATTCTGGTCGTTTCAGGCCCAGGGTCACATTCGCCTTGAGCCAGCTCAGTTTGTCGCCGCAGTCATGGCTCTGGCCTTCATATTCATAGGCGTAGAAGGTCTGCGCTTTCATCAGCGCGTCCATGGCGTCGGTGAGCTGAATTTCACCCCCGGCGCCCCGGGGCGTCGTTTCCAGCAAGTCAAAAATTTCCGGCTGCAGAATATAGCGCCCGGTAATGGCGAGGTTCGACGGCGCAACCGCCGGATCAGGTTTTTCCACCATGCCGGACATTTCGAAAAGCCGCCCCTGGTGCTGACCTTTCGGGGCGACAACGCCATATTTATTCGTCTCTTCTTTCGCCACTTCTTCGACGGCGATGATATTGCCGCCGGTCTTTTCATATTCTTTGACCATCTGCGCGAGGCATCCCGGCTTGCCGTCGATGACCACATCGGGAAGCGATACGGCGAAGGGCTCATCGCCAATGATGTCGCGTGCGCACCAGACGGCGTGGCCGAGCCCCAGGGGCGCCTGCTGACGGGTGTAAGAAAGGGCGCCGGCCTTCGGAATGACGCCGCGCACGCTGTCGAGAATTTCGGTTTTCTTTTTCGCCTCAAGGCCCGCCTCGAGTTCGAAAGCGTGGTCAAAATAATCCTCGATCGCGCCTTTGCCGCGTCCCGTGACGAGCACCACATGCTCCATCCCCGCCTCGAAGGCTTCATTGACCACATAATCGATCAGCGGCCGGTCCACGAGCGGCAACAATTCCTTGGGCGTCGATTTCGTGGCGGGCAAAACGCGCGTGCCGTGACCGGCGACGGGAATGACGACTTTGCGGACTGGCTTCATGGGGTTTTGTTACCTCGACGTTAACACTTTCGCGGCGCCATCAAGGGTTTGATAGCGGTTCGACTTTATCATTGTCCGGGCGGTGAAGATCAACCGGCGGCGTGCGGCGAAAGGACAGGCTCCCTTAAATCGCCTTGCCTGCGCCTTGAAACAAGCGGGTCGAAAGGCTGTTCTTGCACCGCGGGCAAAGCCTGCTCATATGGTTTGAGCATAAAGGGCGCCTTTGCGGGCCGAGATACAACTATGAGCGATGAAAACGAAGCAAATTCAAAGGACTCTGCGTCCAGGCGCAACCCGCTGGGAGGCGAGGGGCCATTGATCAAGCCCAAGAAACAGAGCTTTTATTCGGAAATCTGGTCGAATTTCCTCGCCGGCGTCGCCGTTGTGGCTCCCACCGGCATCACAATCTGGCTGTTTTATCTCCTGTTCACCGGCCCCATGGCGAAGCTCGACACCTTCGTCAAACGCACGCTGCCCGCCGGAAACTATGAGACTGTCGTACAGGTGATTCCCGGCGTCGGCGTCCTGTTGGCCATCATCGTCATTATTCTGGTCGGCATTTTCGCCAAGAACATCATCGGCCGGTCATTCATTCGCGCCGGGGAACGGCTGTTCGAATCCTTGCCCGTCGTCCGCAATGTGTTCGGCTTTTTCAAGAATGTCTTCGAAACCGCGCTGCGCCAGTCCGACCGGTCCTTCAAGGAAGTGGCGCTCGTCGAATATCCGAGGAAGGATGCCTGGGTGATGGCTTTTGTGGTGGGCGAGACCAAGGGCGAGGTGCGTGCGCGGCTTGACGATATGGGCGAGCATCTCACCTCGATCTTCATCCCCACCGTGCCGAACCCGACATCGGGTTTTCTACTCTTCGTGCCGCGCAAGGATTTGCGCATTCTGAAGATGACGGTGGAGGAGGCGGCGAAGGTCGTGTTCTCCCTCGGGCTCGTGACGCCGGAATATGCGGACGGAGCCGAGGCGGCGCGCAAACTCGAAGCGCTTGCCGAGGAAGCACGTGGCGAAAAAAATCCCCTGCGGAAAAGACTGTTCAGCAGCAAGAAAACATAGCAACCGCAGACGTCAGCCGGCGCTTAACAGTTTCACTGCGTCCTCGCGGCTGAACAGATAAAGCAGCGTGCGCAAGGCCTGCCCGCGCGGGGTTCTCAGTTCCGGATCGCGATCGATAATCATTTTGGCGTCGTCGCGCGCGGCGGCGAGCAATTCGCCATGGACGGCGATGTCCGCCAGGCGAAAGCGGGGAAATCCCGATTGCGCCGCGCCCAGAAAATCCCCCGCGCCGCGCAGGCGCAAATCCTCTTCGGCGATGACAAAACCGTCTTCGGTGTCGCGCAGGACTTTCAGGCGCGCTTTGGCGGTCTCGCCGAGCGGCGGGCGATAAAGGAGGATGCAGCTCGACTTCTTGTCGCCGCGTCCGACGCGCCCGCGCAACTGGTGAAGCTGCGCGAGGCCGAAACGCTCGGCATGTTCGATGATCATGATCGTGGCGTTGGGCGCATTGACCCCGACTTCAATCACGGTGGTGGCGATCAGAACGGAAAGATCGCCGCGATAGAATTTTTCCATCACCGCGTCTTTTTCCGGCCCGCTCATGCGGCCGTGAACGAGGCCGACGCGGTCGCCAAGGACGGCTTTCAGGCTTTCGAACCGCTCCTCGGCCGCGGTCAGATCGATGACGTCTGACTCTTCCACCAGCGGGCAGACCCAATAGGCCTGATTGCCTTCCGCCGCGGCGCGTTTCACCGCGGCGATCATTTCATCGAGGCGGCTCATCGGGATGGCGCGCGTGTCCACTGGCTTTCGACCCGGCGGCTTTTCAGTGATGCGGCTGTGCTCCATATCGCCATAAGCAGTGAGCGCGAGTGTGCGCGGGATCGGCGTCGCCGTCATGACAAGGAGATCGGGTTTCGGCCCTTTCTGGGTGAGGGCGATGCGCTGGCGCACGCCGAAGCGATGCTGTTCGTCGATGACCACAAGCGCGAGATCCCTGAAGTCAACGCCTTCCTGAAACAGGGCGTGGGTGCCCATCAGGATATCGATCTCGCCGCGCTTTAATCTTTCGAGTTTTTCATTGCGCGCAGCGCCCTTGTCGCGGCCGGTGAGAATTTCAAGCGTGACGCCCGTCGCCGCCGCAAGATCGGCGAGGGATTCCAGATGCTGGCGGGCGAGAATTTCCGTCGGCGCCATGAACGCCGCCTGGGCCCCCGCCTCGATGGCGCCGAGCATGGCGAAAAAGGCGACAATGGTTTTGCCGGACCCGACATCCCCCTGAAGCAGACGCACCATGCGTTCATTGGACCGCATGTCGGCGAAGATTTCTTTCAGGGCCTCGGTTTGCGAGCCCGTCAGCGAAAAAGGTAGAGCTTTCTTGGCGATCGCGATACGCTTGCCGTCGCCCTTGATAGCGCGGCCCCTTGTTTTCACCCACGCCTTGCGGATGAGCGCGAGCGCCAGTTGATTGGCGAGGAGTTCGTCAAAAGCGACCCGCTGGCGCGCCGGCGCCATCAGGGACAAGTCTTCCTGACGCTGCGGCGCATGAACCGTCTCAATAGCGTCTTTCCATGTGGGCCAGTGATGTTTCGCAATCCATGTGGGTTCCTGCCACTCGTCGAGCGACGGTGCGCGCGCGACCGCCTGCGCCGACGCCTTGCGCATTACGGCTGCGGACAGGCCTGCGGTTAGCGGATAGACCGCCTCATGCAGCGGCATGTCGCCTGGCTTTTCCGGATCAGCGATATAGTCGGGATGGGTCATCTGCCGCGCGCCCTTGAACTCCTCCACCTTGCCGGAAACGAGGCGGCGTTCGCCTTCGGGCAATTGTTTCGCCAGATAATCCGCACGCGCATGAAAAAAGACGAGCGTTAAAAAGCCGGTTTCATCGGAGCAGATGACCTTGTATGGCGCGCGCCGGCCTTTCGGTCCGGGCTCATGGCGGTCGACCGTCACCTCCAGGGTGACGATGCGGCCTTCCGGCGCGTCGGCGACTTTCGGGCGGAAGGACCGGTCTATGAGGCCGATGGGCGGCGTCAGCAGAAGGTCCACAACGCGCGGGCCTGCGGCGCGGCCGATTAGCGCGGCGATTTTCGGGCCGACGCCGGTCAGCACGGTGATGTCCGCAAACAGGGGGTTGAGAATGGCGGGCCGCATAACAACTCGATAGCGCTGTTTTTAAGGGTTTTCCATTTCGCGTGAAGGACTAAAAGGCAAGGGGAAGGAGCCGCCCCGAATGCTGAGATCGCTCGCCGCAGTAATCGTCGCCGTCATTGCCGGTCTCGCCGCAGCGAAGACCGTGGAGGGAGGCGGGGCGGCGATCATAGGGGCGGCGCCGGCCTCGCCCGTCTATGGCGCGGTCCTGCTTGTCGGCTGGCTTATCGGCGCCTTTGTCGCCGCCTTGCTGGCGCTTCTTATCGGCCGGCGATGGGCGCCGCTCGGCGGACTTGGCGCGGCGTCGATCTTTCTCGCCGCCATGATCACCATGTTTTCCAATCCTCTCCCCTGGGCGCTCTGGCCCGGGGCGGTTGTCGCGACCGCGCTCGGCGGTTATGGGGCCATCCGCCTTACCGGCGCCAAAACCGCCCATCCAGATATGAAACGCAAGGACGGGCTTTTCGATGGCTGAGGCGATCCCCGCCGCAACGATTATTCTCCTGCGTGACGAGCCGCAATTTGAAGCCCTGATGGTGGCGCGACACGCCGATATCGCCTTCGCCGGCGGCGCCATGGTGTTTCCCGGCGGGCGCATCGATGCGGGCGATCATGCGCCGGCATGGAAAGATTATTGCGACGTGACACGCGAGATCCCCGAGGAGCAGCTTGCGCCGCGCATCGCCGCCATTCGCGAGGCGTTTGAGGAGACAGGAATTTTGCTGGCCCGGCGCGGCGACTGTATCGTTGGGCAGGAAGAGGCGGACGCGCTCGCTTCCTGGCGCAAAAAGGTGGAAGAGAATGACGCGCTTTTCCTTGAAATGATCAAGAGCAAAGGGCTGCGGCTTACGCTCGATGCGCTGCATTTCTTTGCGCGCTGGCGCCCGCCCGGCGATGTGCGTCACCGCCGTTACGACACATGGTTTTTCGCGGCAAAGGCGCCGGAGAACCAGATCGCCGAGGCCGATGGGGGCGAGGCGATGGAGGTGGTCTGGGCGCCGCCTTCGGCGTTTCTCGCCGACCGCGATGCAGGGCGGCGCAAAATGATCTTTCCGACCTCGCGTAATGTGGAGTTGCTCAATGTCAGCGCCTCGTCGGCGGAGGTGTTCAGTTTCGCAGCGGAGCGTAAAGTCGGCCTTGTCGAGCCGCGCATTGTGGAGCGCAATGGTCAGAAGTTTCTGACGATCCCTGACGATATGGGCTATCCGGTGACGGAGGAAATTCTCGAAAGCGCCATGCGCAGCTAACGTTCCGCGCCGGTTTCAAGATCGTAATGAGAGACGGCGCGGCGCGTATATTCAAGGGCGATCGCGTCATAAAGGGTATGGGCGGCGATGGGCGCCAGCAAATTGTCAGCCAGCATGTAAAGCACGCCGAGATAAAAACCCACTAATCCGGCGATAACGGCGTAAAGCGCGGTGCGCATATGCATCATGCCGAAGACGATATTGGTAAGGATGATCGCAACGATTTCGGGGGCATGTTGGGCGCCCCATGTTTGTAGCACGCCGCGAAATAGCAATTCTTCAGAGACGCCGGCGGCGACCGCCATGGCGGCGATCCTGGCCGGCGTGAAGGCGAAGCCGATTTCCGAAAAAAACTTGATCTGCGACTTTCGAAACGAGGCGAAATGTTCCAGCGTGGTGTTTGAAAACCACCACAAAAACGCGGCGAGCGGCGTCGTTGCGATAACGCCGATCAGCACCGCATTGATGTCCGCCGTGAATTGAGGCCCGAGCGGCGTATTCATTACGACGCTGAGGCCGATGGCGGCGAACCCCATCAGCGCCGTACCGGCGACGACAAAAACAAAGGCGCGGTTCTCGGAAGGCGGGATTTGATCCGCCATGTCAGCGCCGCTTCAGGCTGCCGAGAAGGCCGCGCACCAGTTCGCGCGCCAGCGTCCGCGCTGCGGTTTTGAAAGCGGCCTCGCCGACGCTTTGCCGGTTGGAGCGCCGCCGGCGCGAGCGCGTTCGTTTTGACGATTTCTGTTTTTCTTCCTTTTCGCGCGCTTTGGCTTCCTGTTCGGCGAGTTTTTCGGCGCGCTCCTTCAGGATTTCATAGGCGGACTCGCGGTCGACTTCGTCGTCATATTTATCGGCCATGTCCGAATAGCGCAGGACGTTTTTGCGTTCAGTGATGGTGAGCGGTCCCATGCGCGATGAGGGCGGGCGGATCAGCGTGCGCTGAACGACGCCCGGCGCGCCTTTGCTTTCCAGCGTTGACACCAGCGCCTCGCCAATGCCGAGCTGCGTGATCACCTCCAGCGTATCAAAAGCGGGGTTTGGTCTGAAAGTCTCGGCCGCCGCCTTCACCACGCGTTGTTCGCGAGGCGTGAAGGCGCGCAGGGCGTGCTGCACGCGATTCCCAAGCTGGCTCGAGACGCTGTCCGGCACATCGAGCGGGTTTTGCGTCACGAAGAAGACGCCGACGCCTTTGGACCGGATCAGGCGCACAACCTGTTCGACTTTTTCGAGCAGCGCTTTGGGCGCCTCGTCAAAGAGGAGATGCGCTTCATCGAAAAAGAAAACGAGTTTCGGTTTGTCCGGATCGCCGATCTCCGGCAGTTCCTCGAAAAGCTCCGACAGGAGCCAGAGCAGGAACGTCGCATAGAGCTTCGGCGTCTGCATCAGCTTGTCCGCCGCGAGAATGTTAATGATCCCGGCGCCGTCTTCGGTCGTGCGCAAAAAGTCCTTCAGCTCAAGCGCCGGTTCGCCGAAAAAGCGCTCCGCGCCCTGTTCCTCAAGCGCGAGAAGCCGGCGCTGGATGGCGCCCACGGAGGCGCGCGAGACATGTCCGTATTCGGCGGATAACTCCTTCGACCGGTCGGCGACGGTCACAAGAAGCGCGCGCAGATCTTTCAGATCGAGGAGTAAAAGGCCTTCGTCGTCGGCAAGGCGAAAGGCAAGTGTCAGAACGCCTTCCTGGGTGTCATTGAGACCGAGAAGGCGAGACAGCAGAAGGGGCCCCATTTCTGACACGGTGGCGCGCACGGGATGGCCCTGTTCGCCGAAGAGGTCCCAGAAACAGACCGGGAAGCCTTTGGGCTCATAAGGATCGAGGCCGACCGTTAGCGCCCGCGCGGTGAGAAAGTTTTTCATTTCTACGGGCTCGGCGACGCCCGACAGATCCCCTTTTACGTCCGCGACGAAAACCGGCACGCCCGCGGCGGAGAAGCCTTCGGCGATAATCTGCAGGGTGACGGTCTTGCCGGTGCCGGTGGCGCCCGAGATCAGTCCGTGGCGATTGGCGTATTTGAGGGAAAGCGCTTCCGGCTTGTCGCTCTTTCCAAGAAAAACAGACGTCTCAGTCATGCGGTCTCCTGGCCGGGTAATGCGCGTCGATAGGCCGAAAGTCGGCTTATTATGCGGCGTTCAGGCATGAAACAACCTCCAAGCGCCCGGAATTATTGTCAAATCCGTAATTTCGCGAGGGCCCGGCGCCATTTACGGGACCCCGGCATGGGGATAAAATCAGGCGGCAGGGTGAGGAAGCGCCAATGAGGGAGTGGCGTTGGAGCCCGTGGCGCATAGAATAGAAGTCGCGTATCGACAACCCACATCGGGCGAAGCAAACGCATTAAGAAGGGGCATATCATGCTTAGAATTCTTCTCGTCATCGCGGTCGCGCTGGCGGTTATCATCGGGTTGACTCAGCTTATGGGCAATGACGCGCCCGAGCCGCTGGAAAACGCGGCGGAAGCGATCGAAGGCGCCGCGGAAGATGCGGCGGACGCCGTTGGCGACATGGCCGATGACGCCGATGATGCAACCGACGGCGCCTTGGAGGAGGCCGGCGAAGATATGGACGAAGCCATGGAAGAGACCGGCGAAGCGATGGGCGACGCCATGGACGACGCCGAAGAGATGGCGGGCGACGCCATGGACCCCATGGAGGAAATGGCCGACGAGGCTGGCGACGAAATGCAGGAAGCCGGCGAAAACATGGAAGAGGCGGCGGAAGGCGCAGCCGAGGACATGGAAGAGATGGCCGACGAAGCCGGCGACGAAATGGACGAGGCTGCGGACGACATGGAGGCAGCAGCCGAAGACGCCGCCGACGAGGAAGAACCGCAAAACTGATCCGGTCACGCACGTTTTTTCTGAAAGCGTGCCAGAATGAAACGCCGCCCGCAGGTTTGATGCTTGCGGGCGGCGTTATTGTTTACGGGCCGTTAAATATGACGGATAAAATTTTAATCTGGTTGTAGCAATTCACCCTTACGGTTTTGTCAGATTAAAAAGCACAACAACAAAGTGAGCTGGACATGACGGCAAGCAGTATTATCGATTTTAACCATCTCGAAAAATACGTCGCCGGCGATGACGAACTTCGCGATGAAATTCTTGAAATATTCTCCGATCAGGTGGCTCTCCTGATGGATCAGTTCGATGTCTTCCAGGTGGATGAGGAATGGAAGAATACGGCGCATACGCTGAAAGGCGCGGCGCGCGGCGTCGGGGCCTGGAACCTGGGCGAGGTTTGCCAGGAAGCCGAAAGCCTTGTCGGGTCATCGCCCGGAAAACAGGAAGCGCGCGCGACGCTCCTCGTGACGCTGCGTTTCATGGCGTCAGATGCGATGGATGAGGCCAAACGGTTCCGCCTCGCTGCGGCGATTTGAGGCCCTTTCTGGAAGCGCATACGCGGTTGATGGTTGTCGTCCATCAATCGCGCCTTTTACAAAAATACGAAACTGAAAACTAGCGTTTAAGCTCGGCCATGGCTTTTTCAATGCCGCCGAGCGTCAGCGGGAACATCCGATCGCCGGTCAATTCGCGTAAGAGCTTGGTTGACGGCACATAGTCCCAACTGTCCTTGCGCACCGGATTGAGCCACACCACGCGTTCATAAATATCCGTCACCCGCTTCATCCAGACAGCGCCGGCTTCTTCGTTGAAATATTCGACCGCCCCGCCGGGGACCGTTATTTCATAGGGCGACATGGACGCATCGCCGACAAAGATGACTTTGTAATCGTGCGGATATTTGTGAAGCACATCCCAGGTAGGGATTTTTTCCGTCCAGCGCCGGCGGTTGTCCTTCCATACGAAGTCATAAAGGCAATTATGGAAGTAAAAATACTCCATATGTTTGAATTCCGCGCGGGCGGCGGAAAATAGCTCTTCGCAGACCTTAATGAACGGATCCATTGATCCGCCCACGTCGAAAAACAAGAGCACCTTGATTGTATTGCGCCGTTCGGGGCGCATCTTGATGTCGAGATAGCCGGCGCGCGCCGTCGCATCTATGGTGCTGTCGAGATCGAATTCGTCGGGCGCGCCCTCGCGCGCAAACCGGCGCAGTTTCCGCAGCGCCATTTTGATGTTGCGCGTGCCGAGCTCCACATTGTCGTCGAGATTTTTGTAGTCGCGCTTTTCCCAGACCTTGACCGCCCGGCCCTGGCGTTTGCCCTCATTGCCGATGCGAACGCCTTCGGGATTGTAGCCGCCGGAGCCGAAAGGCGAGGTCCCCCCTGTGCCGATCCATTTATTGCCGCCTTCATGGCGCTTTTTCTGTTCCTCAAGGCGCTCTTTCAACGTCTCCATGAGCTTGTCCCAGCCGCCAAGCGCCTCGATCTCCTTCATTTCTTCTTCTGTGAAATAACGCTCGGTCATGAGCTTCAGCCAGTCTTCGGGAATATCGGCGCTGATCTGCTCGCCGACGGTTTCGAGGCCCTTGAAAACATGACCGAAGATGCGGTCGAACTTGTCGAGATTGCGCTCGTCCTTCACCAGCGCGGAGCGGGACAGATAATAGAAGTCCTCGACCTTGCGGCTGGCGAGGTCGGCGTCCATGGCTTCCATCAGGGTGAGATATTCCCTTAAGGAAACGGGCAGCCCTGCCGATTTCAGCTCGTGGAAAAATTTGGCAAACATGGCCTATTCTAACGCGTGACGTTCCATACGAAAGACCATGATGCAGTCTTGCGCGGCGCTAAAGCGAGAAATTTGGCGCAAGGCATGGGTTATCCTATGATTGCGGCGCATTCATTCTGGGAGGGCGGCAATGAAAAGCAGCGCGCATGGTTCGAGGGGCCAACCCACCGGAAACCGGCGGCGGTCTCGTCTGGCTGCGCTCGCGGGGGTATTGAGCCTCGCGGTTGCTGCGCCTTCCGAAGGCGCCTGTCCGACAAGGCCATCGGCTCCTTACGACCCCGCTGAATACGATGCTTTGCTGGACGAAATCTTTGGAATGGGACGTCTGCGCCGAGCAGATTTTTCTGTGGGCGATCAGCCTGTTTACAGATTGCGACGGCGCAGCGAGGAGGGCCGCCCGGATCGGCTGCTCCTTTTGCTGAAATCCATGGAGCCGCGGCTCGAAGAGATCCAGTCCTATTTTCCAAGCTCGCCCAACCGTCCGGTTCTTCTGGTGGAAAGCCGGCTGGACATTTTTAATCCCAGCCTGGCCTTAACGGATTGTGCAAATACGGGCGAGGAAGGCGATGCTGCGGATGACGACAGGGATGTCCAACTGACCAAGCACGTCATCACCGAAATGGGCGGCGACTTGGGAGACTTGCCCGAGGGGTTGTGCCTTGTCGTTGTGTTTTCCGACCGGCTTGAAACTGATCGCGAGCGCCGGTTCGGCCTCGCCCACGAATGGATGCACACTATGCAAAGTGGGTTCTACACTCGCGGCGCCATGGAGCAGCACTGGTGGGTCGAGGGATCGGCGGAATGGTTTGCGCATAAGATTGTCGATGGCGCTACCGAACGCGATCATCGCATTGAAGAGTTTTTCATGCGGCAAAAATCCTGTCCGCTGACGGAGCATTCCTATGATGCGCAGCCATTCTTTTTCTGGGGAGAACAGGCATTTAATACGAATTGGGTCCTTTCTGTCGGTCTCGGCGGTGATGAATATCTGAGACGGCCCGATGGAGCTTCTGAAATATTGCCGCCGGAACGCTGGCTCGACTGGGCGATCGCGCAAGCGGACCAGACGATCACCATGCCGGACGGGCGGCCTTTGCCGTTTCAGGCGGAAGCTGAAGAGCAGGACCTCACGCGGGCGTGCGACGCCGTCATTGAAGGCCCGCCGCTCTCCGTACAGTTGCGCGAAGTTTCCCTTCCCGGAGGCGGCTCCCCGAAACTGCGAATTGAGACGGGCGGAGCGCAGTTGGCCATTCGCGGAAACGGCGATGAAGACTGGACCGGCGTTACCGGAACGGTGGAGATCGATACCCCATCAACGCCGATGATTGTGGCGGCGATTTCGCCCTCGGGCGATAATCTCACCGCAAGACTGTCAATGGACAATAGCGACGGAAAGACTTGCGCCTGTCAGATCGGCGTCTGGATGGAGCAGGCCACGCCGGACGACGAGGCGGAGGACCCGCTGGCCGGCGCGCTCGAAGCGCTGGAGGCGGCGAGAGGCATGGTTCCGCCTGATCAAATGGATGACTTTCGCGCGGCGGAAGAAAAACTTCGGGCGGCCAACGCAAAGGACAAGTTTCGCTTTCGAGGGTCGATCCCCGCTATTTTCGATGATCTGGAGGGCGCTGTCGAAACCGTGTACACCCAGCCTGGTCCGGTGGTGAACATACGCGCCGGGGGAACATTTACGATTGATGATCCGCACACGATCCGTGCCGAGGATACAACCGTCACCTATTTTAGATATCATCATTATGGCCGATGGGAGGTTGAGGACGGCGTTCTGAAGATCGATATCGAAGGTCTGTCCCTTGATGGCTTTGTGAGTTCCGCGCCGGACTATGAACGCAGACGCATCACAACGGAAAGCGAAGGGTTTGGCGCCCAATCCTATGTGGGCGGCGGCGGCGAGTGGACGATGGCCTGTGAGCCTGCAGCCATGACGTTGACCTCCACAAGAGTTCGGAACCCAGACCGGAGCGATCAGGCGGTGCTGGTGAAATATTGACGCCGTGGATGGGAAGCTCTCGCTTTTTGCGCCAGGCTAAAACCCTGCTATGCCTGCCCATGGGACGACTTTTTTTCAGGTTACGATCACGCTGTGCTGGCCGGTGTGCAGTTACGTACGGGACCGCCGCGCGCGGCGACTATCTCAGGGGCCCAGTCAACCGGAAGGGTGCGGCGATCGCCTTTAACCTGCCGCTTTGATTCTGAACTCGCGCGGCGTCATGCCCACATGGCTTTTGAAGGCGCGATTGAATGGCCCGATCGAGTTAAAGCCGCAGTCGAACGCAATCGACAGAATAGGCCGGCTGTCATGTGCCGGATTGGACAACAACTCCTTGGCATAGTCGATGCGGCGCGCATTGATTAGGTGATTGAAGTTCCGATAGCCGAGAAGGCCGGTGATGCATTGCGTCACTTTATAATCCTGCTCGCCGAGCGTTGCGGCGAGGTCGGCGATTTTGAGATCGGGCGTTGCAAAACGCCGTTCCGCTTCGATGGCGTGGAGAATGCGCTGGGCCAGGCTCTCGTCGCTGGCGGCAGGCGAGGGGGTGGCCTTTCGCACGCTGCGCGCCGGTAAGGGATGGCGTTTGCGGAATGAGACGGCGAATCTCGCGCCGATGACAGCGATGGCGGCGCAGACTATAAGCGTGGCGTCGGCCCACCTTGCGCCGATGCTCGTCTCATTGGCGTTCATCGCCCAGAGAAAGGTCACGGCGATCATGCCGCCGAAGATCAGCGCGAAGAGCTGGCGGAAACGCCTTTCATGCTTCGGCAGGGCGGCGCTGTAGCCGGAAAAAACTTCGACAAAGACAAGCACGACCGCGCCAATGCAAATAAGCGACGCAGCGTTGGCGGCGATGCGGCGGAGTTCGCCCGATTCGGCGGGGACGCCGGCGAGGTTCCAATAGGATTCAACCGCGATGATTGCGGCGATGGCGAGGATATTCCAGCGCGCAAGGGGCTTTTCGGCCCGAAACAGCGTGCGCGAAAGCAGCCACAGCCATCCGCAGCCTGCCGAACCGCCAATCGCGAAGATGTATGTCATTAGCGCGCCGACATTGCCGGCATAATCCGCCGCTACGGAAAACGCGACCGACGCGGTGAAGATCCACCACAGCATGTCGCATGGCGCAACCGGACCCAGCTTCGGCGCTGCGCGCTTCGCCAGGAGAGCAGACGCGCCAGCCCAGACGTCAGCCAGGCCGTTTTGTCGAAGCAATCCTTCCATGGCGTCACCTCTCGCCCTGACCCGCGCAAAGGTCGCTTCGGCGACATAATCGCCGTTTCGCCCCAAAAATACTGGCCGTTTTCCAAATCGGCGAGATCGCGCCCGCCAAGCTCCCTTCATATCCGATCTGCGCCCGCCTCAAAAGCGCGAATGCGATGAGACGGCGCGGAGATCGGGCGAAAGCGCCGGATTGAGCGGGCGTTGAGTCGCTTTTGGCGCGCCGCCCGCGAACCGAAAAAAAGAATAGGAGCCCCCATTGTGACGACCCTGTTTGAGCCTTCCCCGGCCATGCCGTCTTCAGCCGCCCAATCGGCCTCGCGCCAGGACGGCCGGTGGCCCGACCGCCTCCTCGGATTGACCGGCGTCTTGTGGTTTCTGGCGGCCGCCGCGGGCCAGTGGATTTTCGTTTACTATGTCGCCGCGTCATACATTCCCGCTCTCGCGCAAAACGGATTTCCGGGTCTGGCGGACACGGCCTTGCCAAACGGTTATGTGGCGGGCGACCTGATCGGCAATCTCGCCATAGCGTTTCACGTATTGATCGCGATCGTCATCATCGGCGGCGGGCCGCTGCAGCTGACGCCGCAGATCCGCAACCGCTTCCCGGCGTTTCACCGCTATCTCGGACGCGCCTATGTGGTGACCGCAGCCGTGACGAGCGCGGCGGGCCTTCACCTCGTCTGGACGCGCGGCGTTCCCGGCGGGATGATCGGGCATATTGCGATCAGTCTCGATGCGGTGTTGATCTGGATCTGCGCCGCCATCGCCGTTCGGTTCGCCATGACCCGGCAGATCGACCGGCACCGCCGCTGGGCCATGCGCCTGTTCCTGGCAGCGAGCGCCGTCTGGTTTTTTCGCATCGGTCTCATGTTCTGGTTCATGACGACCGGCGGCATCGGGATCGATCCGGAGACCTTTGAAGGACCATTCCTGACTTTCATGTATTTCGCACAGATGGCGATTCCCCTCCTGGTGCTCCAGCTCTATTTCTGGGCGCAGGATTCAAACCGCGCCGGATTGAAGGTCGCCGCGGCGCTTGTGGTGCTGGCGGCGACCGGTGTGACGGCGTTGGGGTCTTTTGCGGCGGCGATGGGGATGTGGCTGCCGCGATTATAACCCCACAATATATCATCGCTCCTAATGGGCCTGCGATAGGTCTGGATGCTTGAGGGGGCGCAGCTTTTGCACTTTCCATGAACCCAGCTAGACTGCCCCCATGGGGACGACATTTCTTCTCGTGATGATCGTTGTGGTGCTTGCCGGCGCGTCCCTTGGCGTGACGGCGAGCCTCAGCCCCCGCGGGCGGGCCGCCTGGGTCTATGGCCAGCTTGCGGTGATGACGGGGATCTATGTGGGCTTCGCGCTCGCCGGCATCGACCCGCAAGGCGTCGTTCTGAAGGCCTCGCTGTCGGCGCTGGTGGTCGAGGGGATGACGGGGCTTCTCTTTCTGCTGGTAGGGCTCGCGGTGTTGCAGTCGGACCGGCCCTGGCTGCTCGGCGTGCTGGTGCTCGCCCATGGCGGGGTCGACCTCCTCCATCTGCTCATGAAAGCCGAGCACAGCCCCGCCTGGTACGCCTTTGTCTGCGCCCTTTACGACGCCATTATCGGCGCGGCGGCAGTCTGGCTCCTGTCTGCGCCCAAAAAAGACTGAAAGCCCCGGCTTTGCGGCCCTTTCTTTTGCCCGTGATCGTGCTAGAGCCCCCTCAAAGGCCCCGAAGGCCAAGCTACTAAATCCGTAAAAGAAGCCGGAGCGTTCCATGGATCACGGAAGAAACGAGTTCGCCACCAATGAAAGCCTGAAAGCGCGCCGCGACGAGGCGTGCCCGGTAGGCCTGCCGTCGAAATCGGGAATTTATGCGGCCCGCGCCAAGGGCGCCGAACTCTGGGACGTCGAAGGCAAGCGCTATATCGATTTCATCGGCGGCATCGGCGTTTTGAATGTGGGCCATGCGCACCCGAAAGTGGTTGAGGCGATCAAGACCCAGGCGGAGAATTTCATCCATACGGCTTTCGGCATCGCGCAATATGAAAGCTATGTGGAAGTCTGCGAGAAGCTGAACCGCGTCGCGCCGGGACCGACGGCGAAGAAAACCGCGCTGTTTAATTCCGGTGCGGAAGCGGTCGAGAATTCGGTGAAATTCGCGCGCCAGATCACGGGCCGTCCGGGCGTGATCGCCTTTGAAGGCGCGTTCCATGGCCGCACGCTGCTGGCGACTACGCTCACCGGCAAGTCAAAGCCTTACAAGGTCGGTTTCGGGCCTTACGTGCCGGCGGTGTTCCATGCGCCTTATCCCGACGCCTATCATGGCGTTTCGACGGAAGGGTCGCTCAACTGCCTCGACCACATCTTTAAAACCGCCATCAACGCCAATGAAGTGGCCGCGATGATCGTCGAGCCGGTTCAGGGCGAGGGCGGGTTCAACCCGGCGCCGAAGGAATTCCTCGAAGGCCTGCGCAAAAAATGCGACGAGCACGGCATTCTTCTGATCGCCGATGAAATCCAGTCGGGCATGGGCCGCACCGGCAAATATTTTGCCTTTGAAAAAGCAGGCGTCGAGCCGGACTTTCTTTGCGTCGCCAAATCCATCGCCGCGGGGCTTCCCCTGTCCGCGCTGGTCGGCAAGGCGGAATTGATGGACAAGGTCGTCCCCGGCTCCATGGGCTCGACCTATGGCGGCAATCCGGTCGCCTGCGCCGCCGCGCTCGCCGTCTTCGACATCATTGAGGAGGAAGGGCTTCTCAAACGCGCGGAAGAAATCGGCGCGCAGACCGAAAAACGCTGGCGGGAACTTGCTGACGGCGTCGGCAAAAACGTAATCGGCGACATTCGCCGTGTCGGCGGCATGTGCGCCGTTGAATTCGTCAAGGAGGGCGATCCGAAACAGCCCAATGGGGACGTCGCCGCGGCGATCATGACCGAGGCGAGAAGCCGTGGCCTCATCATGACGACGGCGGGCGCCTACGCCCAATGCCTGCGCTCGCTCGTGCCGCTCGTCATTTCCGACGAGATGCTGAATGAAGGGCTCGACATTTTCGCCGAGGCGACGGAAGCTGCGCTGAAGGGCTAAGCGGCAAAGGGGGGGGAGACCCGATGCGAGTTTTTCTTGTGGCCGCCGCGATAATCGCCGCGGCGTTGTCTTCAGCTTATGCGCAACCATGCGAACCCGGCGATGGGCGCAGCGCAGCCCTGCTCTCGCGCGAGGTGGCCGGAAATCGCGATTTCAATGAAGTTCTCGAAGGGCCGGAATGGACCTTTGAATTGAAGCGCGCGCCCTATGGCTGGGACATACGCCTTCTCGATGAAAACGGCCTCGATCTCACGCAGATGACGCCGCCGCGCAATGGGCCCAATCCGCGCCAGATTTACGGCTGGCATTTCCGCAACGCCGACAATACCGGTCCCAACACGGGCGATGTGAATGCGCCGCAGCGGCTGCGGCTTTTCGGCTTCGATCCGGCGCTGAGCGGCACGGGCGGCTGGCGCCCGAACGAGGCGGGCGGCGTCTCCCCAGAAAACCAGCCGGGGCGCGGCGCGCTGACCATCGAGGACATGGGACTCGCCGATCTCGGCCTCGGTGAAAAGGCCCGCATCAATTATCTCAAATTCAATGTCTGCCTGACCTGGCCAAAAACCGACAAGGAAAAACAGAAGGAAGCGGCCGAAGCCGCGGCGATGACGGAACTGCGCAAAGTGACGCCAGAGCTGATCGAGATGATGGGCGGCTGCGGGCTCGATTATCAACTTTATCAGATTACGCCCTATCTGACGCCGGTGGAGCTCGGCGGCGATTTCGACGGCGACGGCTCTCACGATCAGGCGGTACCGGTGATCCGCAAGTCAGACGAAAAGCGCGGCCTGTTTTTGTGCCGGGCTCTAACATGGGGCGATGTGGTCGGCATGACCGGCCGCATGGGGCCCCATTTGACGCCCGCCTATTTCGAGTCAATCGACTGGTGGAGCCTGCATACGGGACCGGCGGGTCAGGGCGCAGGCGGAACGCCGCCCCCGGCGCTGAAAGGCGACGCGATCCTCATTGGCAAGGAAGGCGCGTCATCGGTGCTGATCTATTGGACCGGCGATGGCTATTCCGCCTATTGGCAGGGAGATTGACCGATGCGACCTGCCACCATGTTCATCGTCTGGACCTGCGCCATTCTCTGGGCGGCGTTCGTTGTGCAAGGCGTCTTCGCTTATATGACGCTGGAAGGAACGGGCAGCGGTTTTACGCGCGGCTTTAATCGACTGGCGGCGTTTTTCCAATGGGAGGCGGCCGCGCTCGCCGCCGCTTTTGTCGGCTTCCTCGCGGGGCGCGGCGCGCCGCACGGCAATCTCGCGCGCTTCGCCGCGCGCTGGCCGCTTTATCTGTCGGGCGGGTTCTTTCTTGTCTTGATTCTGCTTTATTTGGTTGCTGTGGCAAGCTCGCGTATTGGGTAAGCTTCCTTGGCAATCAGCGCTACTGCGCGGACCGGATGGATTACGCTCCTGCAAACGGCCATGATACGGTTTCGAATCGGAAAATTGAGGGACGTTGAAGGAACATGTCTGAGGAGAAGAAAACCGGCGTGATTCCGGTCTGGCAAGGCGCTGTCATTCTCGCGCTTTGCGCCTTATGGCCGGTGCTGGATTTTGGCGTCCGCAACATGACGGACCAGGACTTCCGCCCGCCGCGTCTGCTATTCTACTTCCTGATTTTTCTCGCCGCCGGGTTCGCCGCTGGTTTCGGACTTAAATTCCTCCTGCGGCAGCGCGGCGCGGGCGCCGCCTTCATGCTCGCGGGCATCGGCGTGTTCGCGGTGCTCAACTACTATCTTATCTCAGGCGCGCTGCAGCAGGTCCCTGGCCTTGGCAATTACGCCCTTATTGGCCTGCTCCTCTTCATTCTGCTGCTTGCAGGGGCAAGCGCCCTTTTTGTATGGCCGCGGACCCAGCCTGTGATCCCCGCTTTGGCCATTGCCATGCTTTTCGGCCTCGGCGCCGTCACCCTGCAGAATTCTTTCGCTCTCGGTCGGCATCTCTTTTTTACGGAGGCAGGGAGGAGCAGCCTCAGTGAAGTTGCGCTGAGGTCGGATAAATGGCCTAGCGATCCCGCCGCGCTAAACGAAAACTCTCATTATGAGGGCGCTGCGGACGCAGCCCCGCCCAATATTTATTACATCCTCCCTGACATGCTTATGGGCGCGCGGGAATTCGAGGCGATGACGGGAGCGGTCTATGAGATGGATGAAATCCTTGAAAAGCGGAATTTCAAGGTTCTCGACCATTACTATTCCAACGCGCCTATCACCCGTCTGTCGCTTGCGCACGTCTTCGGCGCTGACTATTTCGCCGATAAGGACACAACACTGTCAAATGATCTGATACGCAATCTGCCTTGGCGTGACGGCGGAGGCGTTTATCAGACCTTGCGGCGGCGCGGATACAACATCTTTTATTTCGTGGACACATATGTGAATCCCGACTGCGCGCCGCTTGCCGACTATTGCTATACCAAGAAAAACTTTTTTGACGCTCAGGACCTGATCTTCCTTGAGCGCACCCCTTTCTTTGAAATGCTGACGGCGTCAGGGAGCACGCTTGCGCCCGTATGGCGCCGGCTGATGAAATACCCGTATTATTTCGAGATTCCCGAAATCCTGAATATGCTGCCGAAGAAGGGCGCCTCGCCGTCATTCACGTATTTGCATTTCGGCCTGCCGCATTCTCCTTATCGGTTCGATGAGAAATGCGAGTATTACGACGCCTATCCGCCGATCCGCGAGGATAAGCTGAACGGCTCTATCCTGGCTTATGTGAAACAGGTCAAATGCGCTGAAAAAATGTATTCGCGGCTTATCGATCAAATTTTGAAAAACGATCCGGATGCATGGATCATTTTCCAGGCGGATCATGGCGTGAACTATTACGGTCAGTCGACAGGCGAAAACATCATGACGCTCAGCGAAGAGCAGGTCGCGCAAAATTTGAGCATCATGGGTGCCTACAGGCTTCCCGAGCGCTGCCTCGACACCATTCCTGAGGATATGTCTCCAGTGAATACTTTCCCGGTCTTGCTTGCCTGTCTCGATGGCCGGGCGCCGGAACTGAAGCCCGCACATCACTATTTGATGTATTATTTAAGTTGGCAGCCTGATGGTCAGGTCCGTGACGTGACTGAGATCATCCGGGCGCGCGCCGACCATCTGAAATAGGCCTCTCTCAAAATCTGGCGCGAAAAGCCGCACAAAATGCGCATTTTTGCGGTGCTGCACACAATGCGCTTTGTGACGTTTATGTAAAAGTCTGGTTGCAATCAGTGCGCAATTTTGCGTACATATTGCGCTTTGGAATCACTAATTGTCGTTTTCGAGGAGTACGCCTCATGAGGCTCAGCACAGCATTGCTCGCCGGCGCCGCCTTGGTTGCGCTAACCGCACCGGCCCACGCTTATGTCGATCCGGGGACCGGGAGCGTCGTGACCACAGCCATTCTCGGCTTCTTCGCCGCGATCGGCTACACGGCGCGCAAACACTTTTACCGCCTCAAAGACATGATTACCGGCAAGTCGAAAAAGGAAGAGACTGTCCAACGTGAATCGTGAAGCGGTCGCGGAACGGACGCTGACATGGGACCGCGGATCGTTTCGGGATCGCGCGAACCGCATCTATGATGACGGACAGACCATTTTTCGCGGCGTCAACGACGACGTTCTGAACAATTTCAAAAAATTTTCCGATACGGCGCTCTACGAAACCCTCGTCGGTGAAGGCAAACTCGTTCGATCGAGCGTCGCCGAGGCGCCATTGGGCGAGCGCCTGTCCGAACATTGGGCGGGGTTTCTTGTCCATGAGCGCATTCCGTTCATCAGCTATCCTTATGAATGGACGTTCGGCATGCTCAAGGATGCGGCGTTGTTGCAACTTGAGTTGCTGGAACGGGCGATACCTGCCGGTTGGACGCAAAAAGATGCGACCGCCTACAACATTCAATGGCGCGGCGCGCGGCCCGTCTTCATCGATCTGCCGTCCTTTGAACCTTACAAGGAAGGCGAGCCGTGGGCCGGTTACCGCCAGTTCTGCATGATGTTCCTCTATCCTCTCATGCTGCGGGCCTACAAGGGCGTCGATTATCGTCCGATGCTTCGCAGCAACCTGGAAGGCATAGAACCGGATATCGCTAACCAAATTCTTTCCGGCTTCACCCGGTTCCGGAAAGGCGTGTTCGGCCATGTCTATCTGCATGCGAGGATGCAGCGCCGCTATTCAAGCGCGGACATAAGTGAAGCAAAGACACTTACGGAAACCTCTGGCAAGGAAGTATCGGAACGCAGGGGCATGCGCCATTCCCTGGCCATGGTTATGGGCACTATACAAGGGCTGGCATCCACCGTCCGGAAGCTGTCCATCGCCGAGGGCGAGACGACATGGGGCGATTACGACAAGTCGCACAGCTACGCGAAAGAATCCTTCGAAATAAAGAAATCCTTCGTGGCGAAACACGCCGCAACGCGCCGGCGTTCTCTTGTCTGGGACCTTGGCTGCAACACGGGAACCTTTTCAAGGATATGCGCTGAACACAGCGACTATGTCGTCGCCGCCGACGGCGATGAAAAAGCCGTGGAACGTCTCTATCAGTCCCTTAAGTCAGATGGCGTTGAGAACATCCTGCCGCTCGTGATGAATCTTGCGAATATTTCGCCGAACCAGGGCTGGGGGCGGCGCGAACGCAAGGCTTTTGACTCTCGTCAGAAACCGCAACTCGTTCTTTGTCTCGCCCTCATCCATCACATCGTCATTTCCGCGAATATTCCGCTCGCCGAGTTTGTGCGCTGGCTGCGCAGCCTCGATTCCGACGTCGTGATCGAATATGTCGGGCTCGAAGACGACATGGTGAAGATGCTGTTGCGCAATCGCGTAAACCAGTATGGCGATCTCGCGCCGGAACAGTTCGAAGCGACTCTCGCATCCGCTTTCAATATTGAGGACACGGCGCCGCTGAAAGGCGGTCACCGTAAACTCTATTTCCTCACGCCGAAACAAGCCTGATGCACGCCATAGAATTCCTGCTGACGCCGATTATGTGGCTCATGCAGCATCTTGTGATGTTGTTTCAGACGGCGACCGGAAGCTTTGGGCTCGCCATCATCGGGCTCAGCATCGTGGTGCGGCTGGCGCTGACCCCGATTTTCAGGATCGCGGCAAAGGCCGAGCAAAAAGAGCAGGGCGTGCAGGCGGCGATGGCGCCTCAGATCGCCGAAGCTAAACGCACCCTGAAGGGTCGCGAACAATTCGAAAGGATTGACGAGATCTATCAGGCTCATGGGTACCACCCGATCCAGTCGGTTTCATCGCTGGCGCCAATAGCCCTTCAGATTCCGTTTCTTCTCTCGGCGCTGTTTCTGTTGACCGATTTACCGCCGCTTCAGGGAAAATCGTTTTTATTCATTGAAAATTTGGGGGCGCCGGACGGGCTTCTGACGCTGGGCGGGATAAATATAAATCTGCTGCCGATCCTTCTGACTGCCGTGGCCATTTTTGAATCCTCTATCCGGCCGGAAATGACGCAGGCGACGCGGGTGCGGTTCCTGATCGTGGCAGGAGTGATCGCTGTCCTGATTTACGGGCTGCCCGCGGCCGTGTGCCTCTACTGGCTGACCAGCAATCTGTGGTCGCTCGGCTCCACCACGCTCAAACTGCGAAACAAAACGGCTGAAGCAGTCGGCTAGTTTTTCTTCCAGACGCTTCCCTTGCGCAACGCATCCGCGACTTTGCCCGTGCGTTTGCCCTGCGTCGGGTGGTGCTTCCAGAAAGCGTCGTCGAAGCTTTCCGCCGGGTTGCGGTAAAGAACGCCGAGCGGCATGGGATAGCCCTGCATGGGCAGGTTGATGAGCATCTGCGCCACGGCGGGATTGGTCTCGTCATGGACGAAGATGTCCTCCACCGGCGTTGCATTCTCGCCTACATCGACGACTTCGAGCGCCAGCGTCTGGATATTGAGCTTCAGGCCCTTTTCGCCATTGGCGAACAGCATGGGCTTGCCGTGCTCCAGATGGATTTGCGTTTCGGCGGCGGTTTTCTTCGCCACGAAATCCTCGAAACGGTCCTTGTTGTAGACGATGCAGTTTTGGAAGATTTCGACGAACGCCGCGCCCTTGAATTCCCGGGCGGCTTTCAGAACCGGCGAGAGGTTTTTTGCATCCGTGTCGATGCCGCGGGCGATAAAGCGCGCATTGGCGCCCAAAGCAAACGCACAAGGGTTCACCGGCGAGTCGATGGAGCCTGACGGCGTCGAGGGCGAGCGTGTGCCGACGCGGCTGGTCGGAGAATACTGGCCCTTGGTCAGCCCGTAAATTTCGTTGTTGAAGAGCATGATCTGCATGTCGACATTGCGGCGCAGGACATGCAGCAGATGATTTCCGCCGATGGAAAGCCCGTCGCCGTCGCCGGTGACGAGCCAGACATCGAGATCGGGGTTCGCAATCTTCAATCCCGTCGCGAAGGCCGGCGCGCGCCCGTGGATCGTGTGAAAACCATAGGCGTTCATGTAATAAGGAAAGCGCGAGGAACAGCCGATGCCGGAAACGAACACCGTCTTGTCGGGGTTCGCCTCCACATCGGCGAGGGTCTTCTGCACGCATTTCAGGATGGCGTAATCGCCGCAGCCGGGGCACCAGCGCACTTCCTGATCGGTGGCGAAATCTTTGGCGGTGAGGGGCTTGTTCATCGGACTATCTTTCGGACGGTTACTGTAGTTCCGGCGGGAAGGAGGCGGACCAGTCTTTCCCGGCGCAATCGCCGCCGCTGGCATAATTGACCTTGTCCATCACTTTCGACGACACGCTGGTGTCGATGGTTTTGAGGCGGTTCGTCTTGGCGGCGCAAAGCGAGAACTCTTTTAATTCGCTCCAGCCATAGGAAACGACGGAGGCTGAAAAATCCGCGCTGGCGAAAGGTTCAAGATCGCGAAGCCGTTCTTCGTTGCTCTTGCCCTCGATGAGGAAAACGCTGACGCCGAAATAAAGATGGGTCGGCTGCTCCGCCGCGCCGGTCTCGCGCCAGACAAAGACGCCGTAATTGGCGTCGGGGTCGGGCTGGACGACATCCACGAGCACTCGCACCGGTTTCTTTTCGCCACAGGCGGCCGCGCCAAGAAGCGAAACCATCGCCAGCGCAAGAAGTATATGACGAGCCATCGCTTACTCCGCCGCCTGTTTTGCGCCGGGATAGTTCTCGCGGATGGCGTCGAGCACTTCCGCGATCTTGAAGGGCTGGCCGGAGACTTTGTTCAGTTGCACGACGTCGAGTTCGAGCCTGTCGCGGAGCAATGTCGCGCACTGGCCGAAATTCATTTCCGGCAGCAGGATGCGGTCATAGTTCGACAGGAGCGCCTTCAGGTTTTTCGGCAGCGGGTTGAGCCAGCGCAGATGCACCTGGGCCACCTCCATGCCCTGTTCATTGGCCTGATTGACCGCCCGCCAGATGGCCCCATGGGTCGAGCCCCAGCCCACAACGACGAGCGGGCCTTTTTCCGGTCCTTGTTCCACCGTCTGGTCGGCGATGAAGTCGGCGACGGACGCGACTTTCTTCGCGCGCAGCTCGCCCATGGCCTGGTGGTTTGCGGGGTCATAAGAAATATCGCCGGTCTCGATGTCTTTCTCGAGCCCGCCGATACGATGGGCGAGGCCCTCCATGCCCGGCGCCACCCAGGGCCGACCATAGGATTTTTCATCGCGCTTCCAGATCGCCTTTTTGAGCGCGAGTGAAGGATCATCGCCATCTTCAACGGTCGCCGGCGACGCGTTCACCTCGATGGGCTCATAATCGTCCATGTCTGGCAGGGCCCAGGGGCCGGCGGCGTTGGCGATATAGCCATCGGTCAACAGGAAGATCGGCGTCATGTGGCGGATGGCGACGCGTGTCGCCTCGATCGCCGCATCGAAACAATCGCCGGGCGACGAGGCGGCAAGGACGGGCAGGGGCGAATCCGCATTTCGTCCGTAGACGGCCTGATACAAATCCGACTGTTCGGTTTTCGTCGGCAGGCCCGTGGAGGGGCCGCCGCGCTGGGAATTGACAATAACTAACGGCAGCTCCGTCGCCATGCCGAGCCCGATGGCTTCGGTCTTCAGAGCGATGCCGGGACCGGACGAAGAGGTGACGCCGATCTTGCCGCCGTAAGACGCGCCGATGGCGGCGCAGCAGGCGGCGATTTCGTCTTCCGCCTGAAAGGTTGCGACGCCAAGGTCGCCCATCTTCGAAAGATAATGAAGGATCGAGGAGGCCGGCGTAATGGGATAGCCGCAGAACACAATCTCGCGGTCGGCCAGTTCGCCTGCGGCGGCGAGCCCCAGCGATATCGCCTCGGCGCCGGTGATGGAGCGGTATTCGCCTTTTTCCATGGGCGCTTCGCCAATGGCGAATTGCGGGATCTCAGCCGAGAGCTCGGCCGTCTCCGCATAGGCGTGGCCGGCGTCGAGCGCGGCGAGGTTGCCCGCGAGAATCTCCGGGGATTTCTTAGCGAATTTCTTTTGCGCCCATTGCACGATAGGGTCGCGGTCGCGTCCGAACATCCAGAGCACCGCGCCCAGCGCCCAGAAGTTTTTGCACTGCTCGGCGTCCGACTTCGAAAGTCCATGCGGTTTCACCGCTTCCAGGGTCTGCGTCGAAATCGCAATCTCGATCACCTGATAGTCGTCAAGCTCGCCGGTCTTGCGCGGATCGGCGGCGATATGCGCCTTCGCAAAGTTCCGGTCATTAAAAGCGTCGGTGTTGAGAAGGATGAGCGCGCCTTTGTGCAGGAGCGGCAGGTTCACTTTCAGCGCAGCCGGATTGAGCGCGACAAGGACGTCCGGCTGATCGCCTGCGGTCGAAATGCGCCGGGCGCCGAGATTGATCTGGAACGCCGAGACGCCGAAGGTCGTGCCTACGGGCGCGCGGATCTCCGCGGGAAAGTCGGGGAAGGTCGAAAAATCGGCGCCGGCAAGCGCGGTCGATTCCGCAAACTGCGCGCCCAGAAGCTGCACGCCGTCGCCTGAATCGCCGGCGAACCGCACGACCACTGAACTGCTTTCAGGCGTAATCTTAGCCATATCCCGGAACCCGTTCTCGCATCACATCGGGGGCTGGTCCGCCAGCATGGCGAAACGGCCAGTAAAAACAAGCGCGAAAGCCGCCTTTTCCGGGCGGGCTGACGCGCCGATGAAGGCCTCATATCTCAACCTCCGGACGGGAAAACAAGCCTTTTCTGTCGCCCGCTCTCGTCATGGTGATGCTTTTTCCGGAGAGCCATTAGATGCGGTGAAGTCCTTGATAGAAAAAGCAAATAAACAGGTCTAAAAAGCCGCTTTCAACCTGCGTTGCGAGGGGAGCAGATGAGCGAGCAGGACGGGTCTCTGACCGGACCGCCGGCGCCGGCAAGCGCCAGATTTGAAGCGCTTGACGCCTTGCGCGGCTTTGCGGTCCTCGGGATTTTCGTGATCAACATAATCGGTTTCTCGATGCCGGAAATCGCCATGAGCGATCCCGCCTATGCGGGCGGCGGGCCCGTCAATGACGGGCTGTGGACCGTCGCGCAAGTCTACTTCTATGGCTCCATGCGCGGGCTGTTTTCGGTAATGTTCGGGGCGGGGATAGTATTATTCACCCAGCGCGCGATTTATCCCGACGGACCGATCCGCGTCGCGGATCTGTTCTTCCGCCGGACGATCTGGCTCGTTCTTTTCGGCCTTATCCACGGTTTCGTGTTGTTGATGCCGGGCGATATTCTGCTGATCTACGGTCTTGCCGGACTGTTTCTGTTTCCATTCCGCATCCTCACGCCGCGCAAACTTCTTTGTTGCGCCGCACTGGCGATGGTTTTTCTGCTCGCGACCGTGATCCCGGAGGAATATGCCGAATACCGGCTGGGCGAAGCGGCGATGGAGCTTGAGGCCGTCCTTGAAGACGGCGGGATGCTGGCCGAAGACGATCAAGCCATTGTCGACGACTGGAGCGACAATATTGCGCCGCCGACGGACGAAGAAATAACCGCCCTGATCGACGCCCGTACGGGCGATCTTGCGACTTTGTACGAGACCAATGCGGAAGCTGTGGCGGACGCCAATGGCTCCTACAGCCTTGTGTGGTGGGGTATCGACGCCGCCATGATGATGCTGATCGGCATGGCGCTCTATAAATGGAGGATCATCACCGCCGAACGCAGCCTCAAATTCTATTTTCTGATGATGGCGATCGGGTATGGCGCAGCCTTGCCGGCGCGCTGCTGGATGCTGTGGACGAGGTGGGATGCGGACTTTTCGCCCATCCTGTGGCTGCCCTGGGCTGTCGATCAACCTGTGCGCGTGATCCTCACCATGGGTCATATCGGCTTGTTCTTCGTTCTATGGAAGCTCGCCGCTTCGAGCCTTCTGATGCGGGCCTTTAGCTGCGCCGGCCGAATGGCCCTGTCGAACTATATCGGCCAGACCCTGATCTGCGGCATCCTTTTCACCGGCGCCGGCTTAGGCCTTTACGGTCAGTTCGATCTCGCCCAGGTCTATTCGATCATGTTTGCGGTGTGGATCGCACAGCTCTCATTTTCCCTGTGGTGGCTTTCGCGCTTCCGTTTCGGCCCGCTGGAATGGGTCTGGCGCTCGCTCACCTATTGGCGCCGACAGCCTTTCAGAAAGGGGATCACCCCTGCTGACAAGGGAATCGCTGTCTAGTAGACCTCCGCCTGAACATCATAAGGAACGCCGACCCATGAAGTTTTTCGTCGACACCGCCGAAATCAGCGAAATCAAGGCCCTCCTGCCCACAGGTCTTGTCGACGGGGTGACCACCAATCCGAGCCTCATCATGAAATCCGGGCGCGACATTCGCGAAGTGACGGCGGAGATCTGCGCTCTCGTTCCCGGTCCGGTCAGCGCAGAGGTGACCGCGCTCGAAGCCGAGCAGATGATCACCGAAGGCAAGTCGCTGGCCAAGATCGCCGACAATGTAACGGTGAAGCTGCCTTTGACGTTAGACGGCCTTATCGCCTGCAAGGCGCTGACCTCCGAAGGCATCAAGACCAATGTCACCTTGTGTTTCTCGGCGAACCAGGCGCTCCTCGCGGCGAAGGCTGGCGCGACGTTCATCTCGCCCTTCATCGGCCGCCTCGACGACATCAATATCGACGGCATGGAGCTGATCCGCGAGATCCGCGCGATCTACGACAATTACGACTTCCGCACGGAGGTCTTGGCGGCGTCGATCCGTTCGGCGAACCATGTAAAGGACTCCGCGCTCGCCGGCGCGGATGTGGCCACCGTCCCGCCAGGCGTTCTGAAATCCCTCGTCAATCATCCGTTGACGGATAAAGGGCTGAAAGCGTTTCTCGACGACTGGGCGAAGACCGGTCAGAAGATTCTTTGACGCGGCATGGAAGCACTCGAAACTGATCGACTGGACGCATTTGCGCCGACCCATCCGGCCCTTATCCACGGCCACGGTGTCACGGACACGATAGGCAAGCCGTTGTCATGGGAGGATATACAGCGTCCGGACTTTGAATCGGAATATGACTTCACCTGGCTGCATTTCGATGTGAACGCTTCCGATACGGCGGCCTGGATTGAGGCGCGCGGAGACATCCCGCTCGAAGCGCGCCGCTGGCTGCTCGCCGACGAGACGCGGCCGAAAATGAGCCAGTTCGAAAACGGTATTTTCGTGAATTTGCGCGGCGTCAATCTGAGCGAAGGGGCTGAAGCCGAAGACATGGTTTCGATCCGGATCTGGTGCGACGAGCGCCGCGTTATCACCACGCGGCGGCGATTCTTGAAATCCATTCAGGATGTTCGACTTATCGTGCGGGAGAAGGGCGGGCCGGCGAACACAGGCCAGCTTGTGGCGCTTCTAGCCCAGCGGCTTACGCTGCGGGTTGAGCCTTATATCGCCATCATTGGGGACAAGATCGACGATCTTGAAGAGACAGTGCTCACAGGCGAAAGCGAAAACTGCCGTTCGAAACTGGCGGAGGTTCGCCATGACGCGGTGCTGCTGCGCCGGTTCATGGCGCCGCAGCGCGAGGCGTTGACGCATCTCGCGCAGCTTTCCGGCGGGCTTTTCGATGAACGCTCGCAAATCGATTTGCGCGAAGTCGCCGACGACGTCACCCGAATGACCGAAGAGATCGACGCCGCGCGCGAGCGGGCCATGGTGTTGCAGGACCAGTTGACGGACCAGCGGGCCGAGGAAATGAACCGCAACATGATGGTGCTCTCCGTGGTCGCGGCGATCTTTCTCCCGCTTGGGTTTCTGACGGGCCTTTTCGGGATCAATGTGGGCGGCATGCCGGGCGTTGAGAGCGCGATCGCGTTTTGGGTCATTGTCGGGCTGTGCCTGGCCATCGCGGTTGGGCTTCTCGTCTATTTCAGGATGAAAAAGTGGATATGAGGTTCCTTCGAACGGGACTCGCGGCCTTCTTTGTCGCCCTGGCGGTGATCTTTTCCGCGGCGGCGCAGGATGACCGCAGCCAGGCGATTGAAAATGCGGCGAACGCGGTCGCCGAGATCCGCACAGCCATTAATGAAGACGCCGTGGAGGAGCCTGGCGTTGTTGAACAGCGCCTGCGCGACTTGCGCGCCGCGGGACGCGTGCAGCTTTCGGCGATTGAGCGCGAACTTGAGGCGGTCCGCGCCCAGATCGATCTCCTGGGGCCCGCGCCCGGCGAGAACGAACCGCCGGAAAGCGACATTCTCGCTAATGAGCGCAGCCAGCTTGAAAGCCGGCGCGCGCGGCTTGCCGGAGAACGCACCCGTGTGCTCGCCAATATCTATGAGACCAACGAACTTCTCGCCCGCCTTTCCGGCGCGCAAGTGGGGGCTCTCTATCGCTCACTGACGGAGCGGGAGGCCTCGCCGCTTCTGCCCGGCCAGTTGGGCGCCGCTGCGCAATCCGCCGGGGAAGTCGCCGGACGCATTGGGCGCTATTTTACCTCCTGGGGCGAGACGCGCCAGGGCGAGGGCGCCTATGGGCGCTCGGTCGCCATCATTGTCGCCGCCCTTCTTGTATCGCTGATGATCTTCGGGCCGGTGAGCCGGTGGATCGCAGGCACCTTTTCAGCGGCGCTTGAAAAACGCAAACCGAGCCCGGCGCGGCGCGTTGTGGTCGCCGGGCTTAAAATGGCGGCGCGCACGGCGCCAGGCATCATCGGCGGTCTCATCATTATTGAGACCTTGCGCGCGCAGGGCATTTTAACCCCTGCGGGCGAGGCCGCCGCCCATGCTTTCTGGATTGGCGTATTGTCGATCCTGGTGGTCTCCGGCTTCACCGCCGGCTTCTTTGCGCCGTCCCTGCCGGCATGGCGCATTGCCGCCATTGACGCAGATCGCGGCCGCGCGGCGAGCCGTCTCGCATTGGCGATCGTCGTCGTCTTTTCCCTTGACGAACTTCTCTCCGCGATTGGCGTCGCGGCGCGCGCGGACGCGGCGCTGTTGCAATTAGTCGACGCCGCCGCGGCGATCGCTATCGGCGTTTGCCTGTTCTTGCTGTCGCGCAGCCGGTTGTGGCGCATGGACGATAAGAAAAGCGCAGGCGGTTGGCGTCTATTGCGCCGCGCCGGACGGGGCCTCGCCATTGTCATCGTCGGGGCGGCGCTCGCCGGTTACGTGCCGCTGGCGAATTTCATTGCGACGCGGATCGTCTATCTAGCGCTTTTTATCGGTCTGGCGTGGCTTATGCGCGCCATTCTTGCGGAGTTTGCGCTCGCCGTGCGCAATCGCCTGGCGGCCCAGGAAGACAGGGAAGACCAAGCCGGGTCCGCCAATTATCGTTTTTGGTCGCGGCTCCTTATCAACACGATGCTTGTCATCGCGCTGGCTCCGGCGGTGCTCGTTCTCTTCGGCGTGCCGGGCGCCATGGTGCGCGATCTTTCAACCCAGGCCCTGTTCGGCTTCAACATTGGCGGCTTTCACATTCCATCGGTGGCGAAGCTGCTTGCCGCCGTCTTGGTGTTTGTGGTCATCATGGGGGCGACGACCCTGATCCAGCGCGCCATTCAGCGCGGGCCGCTGGCGCATTCCCGCGCAGACGCCGGCGTTCAAAACTCGCTCATCACGCTTCTCGGCTATGCAGGGCTCATCATCGCGCTTTTTGCGTCGATCTCCTCGCTCGGCTTCGACCTCGGCAATCTGGCGCTGATCGCCGGCGCCCTTTCCGTCGGCATCGGTTTCGGCCTTCAGTCCATCGTCAACAATTTCGTTTCCGGCCTTATTCTCTTGTTCGAACGGCCGATCAAAGTCGGCGACTGGATCGTCACCTCATCGGGCGAGGGCACCGTCAAGCGCATCAGCGTGCGCTCAACCGAAATCGAAACTTTCGATCGCTCCTCGATCATCGTCCCCAATTCGGAGCTGATTTCTTCCACCGTGACGAACTGGACGCACAAGAACCGCATCGGGCGCATCACTGTGCCCGTCGGCGTTTCCTACGGCTCCGATCCGGAGAAGGTGAAGGCGATCCTCCTAAAATGCGCGCACGACCATCCGCTGATCGTTTCTTATCCCGAGCCTTTCGTCACCTGGATGGATTTCGGCGCCTCGTCTCTCGATTTTGAAATCCGCGCCTTCCTCGCCGATATCTCGCAAGGCCTCACAGTGCGCACTGAATTGCGCTTCGCCATCTTCAAGGCGTTCCACGAGGCGGGCGTCGAGATCCCGTTCCCGCAGCAGGATATCTATGTGAAGTCACTGCCTGAGAGTTTCACGCCGAAGAAAGAGAGCGGTCATGCTTGACCTGCGCCCCAATTGCGAACGCTGCGACAGGGACCTCCCGCCGCAAGCGGATGCGCGGATCTGTTCCTTCGAATGCACGTTCTGTCCTGATTGCGCGGAGAAAGCCCTTGGCGGCGAATGCCCCAATTGCGGCGGGGGGTTTGAAAAGCGCCCGGTCAGGCCCGCCGCGCTTCTGGACAAGTTTCCGGCGTCGACAGAGCGCGTCGTGAAGCCTGCCCCATGAACGCGCAATGGATCATCGGGGCGGGCGCCTTTATATTCTTTCTCCTCGGCGCCCTTCATCTGCGCATCACAGTCGCCGATATGAAAGAGCCAAAGAAGTTTGCGCCGGCGAACAGGGCGCTGCTCCCGGCGCTCATGAATACGCGCATCGCCATGCGCAAGGACGTCAAGAATTTCTGGCTTTCCTATCTCGGCTTTCATTTCTCCCACAGCGTCGGGCTGATGTTCTACGCGCTGACAGTCGCTTATTGCGGAATTGTGCGGCCCGATATTCTCGCCGACGTCGTCGTGCGGGTGGCCATCGTCGCCTTCGGCGCCTCTTACGTGCTGATGTCGCGGGCTTTCTGGTTCGTCATTCCGCTTGCCGGTTCCGCGGTGGGCGTAACGCTGATCGCTCTCGGCATGGCGATGCTCTATTCCTGACTTAAGGTTTATCCATGGCATTTGTTTTCGATCCTCCGCCGCAGCCTGCGGCCCGCATCGCCGGGGGCGGATTGTTCCCGGTGCGGCGGATTTTCTGCATCGGCCGCAATTACGCGGATCATGTTCGTGAGATGGGGGGCGATCCGAAGGCCCAGCCGCCTGTTTTCTTCACCAAGCCTGCAGACGCCATCGTCGCGGACGGATCGGTTATTCCCTATGCTCAGGCGACGGACGATCTGCATTATGAAGGCGAACTGGTCGTCGCGCTCAAAGACGGGGGCAAAAATATTGCGCCCGGAAAGACAGACGATCTTATCTTCGGCTATGCGGCCGGCTGCGATCTGACCCGCCGCGATCACCAGCGCCGCGCGAAAGACGCCGGCGCGCCCTGGGACACCGCCAAGGGTTTCGATCAGTCTGCGCCGTTGGGCGACATCATTCGCGCCGAAGAGGCGGGCGATCTCTCCGCCGCTCAGCTTAAGACCGCCGTCAATGGCGAGACACGCCAGTCGGCGCCGCTGTCGCAGATGATCTGGTCTGTCGGCGACATCATTGCGGCGCTCTCCGAACAGTTCGAACTGAAAGCCGGGGACCTTATTTTCACAGGCACGCCCGAGGGCGTCGGTCCTTTAAGGCGCGGCGATGAGGTGGCGATCGAGATCGGTCCTTGCAGCCTTCACTTCCGGATTGGCGAATGAGCGTTGAGGCGCAGAAAACGGCGCCGGCGATAAGCCCGAAGCTGCAGGGCCATCTCGCCATGGGCCTGTTTGCGTTTCTGATCTCCTTTTCCTTTTTCATCGGCAAGCGCGCCGCGCCGCATATCGACCCGGCGGCGCTGACCGCAGTGCGCTATATGGTGGCGATCCCCATTCTGGCGGTCATTGCATACGCAATAACGCCGCGGGCGGATCGCCAAACGCTCATCCGCCCAAAAGCGGTCTGGCGCTTCCCAATATTGGGCGGGCTGATGGGGATCTATTTCATCCTCATGTTTGTGGCGCTGCGCCTCACGAGCTCCGTTTCCACCGGCGCGGTCCTGACTCTGATGCCGCTCATGACCGCGATATTGAGTTTCTTCATCCTGCGTCAGAAAGCGGGGGTCACCGTGCTGGGCAGCCTGACGCTGGCGGCGCTCGGCGCGATCTGGGTGATCTTCCGCGGCGATATAAACGCCATTCTTTCCTTCGCTGTCGGCAAGGGCGAGTTTATCTTTTTTCTCGGCGTCATCGCCCATGCGCTGCACAATCCGCTCGTCAGAAAGTTCAATCGCGGCGAACCCACCATCGTCTTCGCCTTGTGGTCGGCGATCGGCGCCGGGCTGTGTCTCACAATTTATGGGGCGCCCGCCCTGTTGGCGACGGATTGGGGGCATCTGCCGCCGGTCGTCTGGCTTTGCATTTTCTATCTGGGGACGGTAGCGACGGCGGGATCTTATTTCCTTCTGCAATTCGGCCTTTTGCGCATCCCCGCGGCGAAAGCCAACGCCTATATGCTGCTGACGCCGAGCTATGTCATTGTCATGGAAGGCCTCGCCGGGTCCGGCTGGGTCAGCCTTCCGGTCATGGCTGGCGCGCTTGTTACAGTGCTGGGGCTTGCCATCCTCATTGCTTCGTCAGAAGTTTGAGCTATGGAGAGCCCGCAAAAAACCGAACGCTATGGGGAAGTCGCGAAAGAAATCGCGGCCGTTCTCGACGGTGAAAACAACGTCATTGCGCGCATGGCGACGGTCTCGAATATTCTCCATCACGCCTTCGATCATTATTTCTGGACCGGCTTTTATCTTGTGGACCCCGAAAAGCCCGATGAGCTCGTCATCGGTCCTTATCAGGGGACGCTTGGCTGCCTGCGCATCCCGTTCGGCAGGGGCGTCTGCGGCGCGGCGGCGGCGAGCCGCAAGACGCAGATCGTTGAAGACGTACACGCGTTTCCGGGCCATATCGCCTGCGACGCGCGATCCGAATCCGAAATCGTCGTGCCGGTTTTCAACGGGGCCGGGGAGCTGGTCGCCGTATTCGATGTCGACAGCGACCGGAAAAGTCAGTTCGACCATACAGATAAAGAGGGCCTCGAAAACATCCTGAAAGGAGTTTTTGCATGACAAGCGCGCAATTGGTGTTGTTCGCCGCCGTTCTGGCGCAGGTTATGTTGAGTTTCATCGTTTATCTTTTTCTCGTGCGCGCCCGGTTCGCCTATGCGAGCGACCCGGCCAACCTGAAGCCCGAGCTTGCTTACGATCAATCCGCATGGCCGATCAAAGCGCGCCAGATCAGTAATTCCGTGACCAGTCAGTTCGAATTGCCCGTGCTGTTTTACGTGGGCGTCTTGTTTGTCTTTCAAACCGGCGCCGCGGACTGGATCTTCGCCATCCTCGCGTGGATCTTTGCGGCGACCCGCATCATTCACGCCCTTATCCACACGGGCAAGAATGTGGTGATGCAGCGCTTTGCGTTTTTTCTCGCCGGATTTATCGCCCTGGCGGTATTCTGGATTTATCTCGCCATGCACGTCTTCAGCATGGGCGCATTGTAATCGATAACGATAAGGAGGGGACAGGAATGAAACAACAAGGGACAATTTTCCGCGGAATCGCAGGCGCGCTGGCGCTGGCCATGTTCGTTGCAGCCCTGCCTGGCGAAAGCTGGGCCCGCGATCGCTCGTCGCATATTTCCAAAGAAGCCCTTGAGCAGATTGAAACCGTTCTGGAACGGGAAGTCGACGAAGGCGTGCGGGCCGGCTTTGTCGCGGCGATCGTCACACGCGAGGGCGTTATTTATGAGGAGGCCGTCGGGATGGCGGACCCGTTCAACGATGCGCCGATGACCACGGACACGCGGTTTCGCATCGCGTCCATGACCAAGCCGGTGATTTCCGTCGCGGTGATGCAGCTAGTGGATCGCGGCCTGATTGCGCTCAGCGATCCCGTCGAGCGCTTCATTCCGGCCTACGCCAATCCGCAAGTTGCGGTGAGCAAAACACGCCAAGAAGACGGGTCCTTCGAGACGCGGCCCGCCAAGCGTTCGATCACCATTCACGATCTCCTCACGCACACGGCCGGCATCGGCTATGTGTTCTCCATGCAGAGCGATCTCGACAAGGCGTATCTCGAGGCCAATCTGTTGCTGACCGAAGGCGATCTCAGTGACCGTATCGACCGCATCGCCGAGCTTCCACTGTTGACGGAGCCCGGCGAGGTCTGGAGCTACAGCTATTCCATCGATGTGCTTGGCCGCATCATCGAAGTCGCCAGCGGCATGGAGCTTGAAGCCTATCTGACGGAAAACCTGTTTGAGCCGCTCGGCATGGATGACACCGAATTCTTCCTGAGCGAGGAGGATTTCGACGGTCTGGCTGTGGTTGTCGAATTCAATGAAGAAGGCGAGATGATCCGCAGCGAGGGCAACGCGCTTAGTTCGAATGTGAATGACGAAGCCTTTGGGATCGCGTCCGGCGGCGCCGGCCTTGTGTCGACCGTTGATGATTACGGGCGTTTCATGCGCATGCTGTTGAACGATGGGGCGCTTGATGGCGCGCGCATCCTTTCGTCAGCGACCGTCGACCTGATGATGGAAGATCACGTTCCCATGGAGGCGCGGCCAGAGCCATGGAAGACTACCGGCATGTCGTTCGGTCTCGGCGGCTATGTCATTGTCGAGCCCGGCTATATGGGCAATGTGGCGGCGGAAGGAGACTGGGGCTGGGCCGGCTATTGGGACACCCATTTCTTCGTTAACCGTGCAGAGAATATCGGCGCGATCCTGCTCGCACAGACGCAGCCCAATCCGCATATCAAACCGTCGCGCGCGCGCGATCTCGTCAAAGGCGTCGCTTACGGCGCGATGCGCGACTAGACGCCTTTAGTCGTCGTCATCGTCATTGATGCGCCGGCGCTGGCGTTGATCCTCACGCAGGGCGGATTTGGCGTTCTCGATGATCTTTCTGAGACGGATGGGATCGTCGAGATCCGGCAATTCGATGACGCCGACGCCGGTGCCGCGCAGCACCAGTTTCCCGTAGCTGAGGATGCGTCCCCAGATCGACTGGTGCAGGGTGATTTCCTCGATCTTGTTGAGGCTGACTTCCTGCGTGTTCCGCGAAATGAGGCCGGTCTTGTAAACGAAGCGATAGGTGGTGACGACGATTTCGGTCGTGATGAGAATGATCAGGTGGTTGATCAGAATAATCGAGCCGCAGGCCGCGCCGATGCCCGCCGACCACCACGCGACTTTCAGCGCCTCATAAGGACGGCCCGCCGCGAACTGGATATAGAAGATGAACGCCAACGACGCCGCGCCGAGGGCGAACCACATCATCGGAAAGAAGCTGTAGGTCCAGTTGAAATTGGCGCGGTGAATGATTTCCTCGCCCCCCGCCAGCGTCTTATCAACGTAACCCATGCTGTTGCTTCCCCGATTTAAGTCTTCTTTTGTCCCCGCCGGCGTCCTGCCGGCCCGTCCTGTCAATATAGGGGATGCGGAAGGGATCGAAAACGCCGCTTTGCGTTGAAATGGCGCGCTTTCGGCGATAAGAGGCCGCTGTTCCTCTCCTGCAACGCAATAAATTCCTCAAAGGAGCCTCACGGCCTTATGGCGAAATATCAATATATCTACTTCATGTCGGGCCTGTCGAAACAGTTCACGGGCGGCAAAAAGATATTGGAAGACATACACTTACAGTTTTTTCCGGACGCCAAGATCGGGGTTGTCGGGGTCAATGGCGCGGGTAAATCGACGCTTTTGAAAATCATGGCCGGCGTCGACAAGGAATTTAACGGCGAGGCCTACGCCGCTGACGGCGCGAAAGTCGGCTATCTCCCGCAGGAGCCGGAGCTCGACAACTCCAAGACCGTCTTTGAAAACGTCATGGAGGGGGTCGGCGAGATCAAGGCCAAGATCGACGAGTTCAACGCCGTCTCCATGGAGCTCGGCGAGAACTACACTGACGAGCTGATGGAGAAAATGTCGAAACTCCAGGAGGAGATCGACGCGGCGGACGGCTGGGACATCGATTCGAAAATCGTGATGGCCATGGACGCCCTGCGCTGTCCGCCTGGCGACTGGCCGGTGGACAAGCTTTCAGGCGGCGAGAAGCGCCGGGTGGCGCTCGCCCAGCTCCTGCTGTCGAAGCCGGACCTGTTGCTGCTGGACGAACCGACGAACCACCTCGATGCGGAATCGGTGAACTGGCTTGAGCATTATCTGCGCGACTATGACGGCGCCGTCGTGCTCGTGACCCACGACCGCTACTTCCTCGACAATGTGACCGGATGGATCCTCGAGCTCGACCGCGCCAAGGGCATTCCATTCGAAGGCAATTACTCCGCCTGGCTCGAAGCCAAACAGAAACGCCTGGAACAGGAACAGCGCGAGGAGGCGAACCGCAAAAAATCCGTCAACCGCGAGGTCGAATGGATTCGCGCCAGCCCGAAAGCGCGGCAGGCGAAATCGAAAGCGCGGATCAACGCCTATGAGGAACTGCTCAACAAGGCGTCGAAGGAAGACATCAACACCGCCCAGATCCAGATCCCGCCGGGGCCCCGTCTTGGCGGCGTCGTCATCGAAGCGGACGGGTTGAAGAAAGGCTTCGGCGACAAGCTTCTTTTCGACGGATTGTCTTTCAACCTGCCGCCGGGCGGGATTGTCGGCGTGATCGGGCCGAACGGCGCCGGCAAAACGACCTTGTTCCGTATGCTGACCGGGCAGGAGACGCCTGACGAGGGCTCGCTTCGCATAGGCGATACGGTGAAGATGGGCTATGTGGACCAGAGCCGGGAAGAGCTAGATCCCAACCACAATGTGTGGGAGGAAATCTCCGGCGGGTTAGATGTCATCCAGCTCGGCAAGCGTGAAATCCCGTCGCGGGCCTATGTGGGCTGGTTCAATTTCAAGGGCGGCGATCAGCAGAAAAAAGTCGGCAGTCTTTCCGGCGGGGAGCGCAATCGCGTTCAGCTCGCCAAGATGCTGACCGAAGGGGCGAATCTTCTCCTGCTCGACGAACCCACCAACGACCTCGATGTGGATACGCTGCGCGAACTGGAGCGGGCGCTTGAGGATTTCGCCGGCTGCGCGGTCATTATCTCACACGACCGCTGGTTCCTCGACCGCATCGCAACCCACATTCTCGCCTTCGAAGGCGACAGCCATGTGGAATGGTTCGAAGGCAATTTCGAAGACTATATGGAAGACAAAAAACGCCGGCTTGGCGCCGACGCCGATGTGCCGAAGCGGATTAAGTACAAGCCGCTTACGCGCTGACGCGCCTTCAGGCGCTCAGGTGGTGCAGTCATCGACCGCGACGCAGAGCTGAACCCGGGGCGAGACGCGGGGCCAGCGCAGCGTCTTGCGGTGAAAAACGATCGGCGACGACATCACGTGATTTGTGATGCTCGGGACGTAAGTATAAGTCATCTCGACGACAATGAGCGATCCGATGTCGGTCAGAATCGTGTCGTCTTCGAGCTTTGTGTAGTCTGCGCCCGCCGTATAAGGCGTATTGCCGTCGGAATCCCGACTCCAATGCACGATTGGATCGCCATCGGCGTCATTGATGACGGATACGAGGCGCAGGGACATGCCGGAGGGATCGTTCGGCTCGACAATCCCTGTCACGCCCTCAAAAAGATCGTCCATTTCGGATTCAAGTACGAATTCGGACTGGGCCGCAAGGTCGGCCAGCGTGTTCGCCGCGATCGCCACCTTGCGGTTGACGGTCATGGCTGTCGCAGTCTCCACAAGTCCAAAGAACAAAAACACCAGAACCGGCAGGAGGAGGGCGAACTCGGTCGCCGCGAGTCCGCTTTCATTTCGGCGGACCCTTGTGATGGCGTTGCGAATACGGATCATCATCATGACGCGCCTCAATCGTCGTCTCTGTTATTGAGCTCATAGGGCTCGTTGCGGAAGATCGCCGTCGAGATCAGGCGCCGTTTATTGGTGCCAGGCTCCGCAAGGTTCAGGCCGATGGCGGGGTTCAAAGTCCTGTAAAGATAACAGATGCGCACACGAACGATTTGCAGTTCATCGCCGGGATTAAAAGGGATGGCCGCAAGATCGTCCGGCGGCGCGTCGGCGCAGGTCGCCGGCGTATTGTCCGCAGCGAGCGTGGTAAAGCTGTCGAAGGTGTCAACTTCAATCGTCAGGCGATCGTCGCAGTCTCCGAACGTATCAAGCACATTGCAGATGTCTGCGAACATGTCGTCATATTTGTCATCCATGTCGCCAAACGATTTCTGGACCTGACCGGTCTTGATGCGTCTGGCGGCGTCGCCGACGGTCGCATCCACAACCGAGTTGGCGAAGAAAAACCAGCCGACCTCGAAGATCGAGAACATGACCATCAAAAAAACCGGCGCGACGATGGCGAATTCGACCGCCGTCGAGCCGCGGGAGTCCTTGCCGAACTCCCGCTGTGCTGCTCGCTCAGCCCAATGACGCCGTGTTTTTCTCAACATGGCCGGTGTTCCTTACTTACTGATATGCAGGTTCACGAGGTCGGCGGCGATTTCGCCGAAAGCGTCCTCGAGCGCGTCGCCGTCGGGCGCGTCCTGGAAGTAAGGCGATATCGGCCGTGTCGCACAGGCTTTGAAGACTTTTTCAGTGGATGAGCTGTTGAGGCCGAACATGATCGTATAGATCAGATAGCCTTCGGCCTTCATGCGGTGACAGACACGCAGCAGTTTTTCATCTAGTTCATTGCGCATCTTGTAGGCGGCATCCACGCCGGACCCCATGCGCTCTTCGCTGGCGAAACCGTATTGCCCCGGTTCCGAGCCCCAATGCGTATTGTTCCTGCTGTTAACGACATTCTCGCCATCGGTCATGATCACAATAGCTTTTTGCCATTTCTCGTAATCGGTGTCGCCCGGACCGATGCCTTCGGTGAAAGGCGCCGTCGGAGACAGGATACGCCAGCCCCAGGCCGCGCCATGGGCGATGTCCGTTGTGCCGTTCGGATACAGCGCATCGACATGATCCTCGACCGTCTGGCGCACATTGGTGAGCGGCAGGATCGGCGGCGGGCAGTCGACTTCCGAGCGAATATAGCTGGAATTCGGCGTGTCGTATTTGCCTTTGTAAGTGGAGGTCGCGGGATCCCACCACCCGACATAGGCCATGCGCAGAAGATATTCCTGCCGGCCATAACCATAGTTGCCGGATGACAGCGGAGAGGTTTCTACCGACAATTCATCGAGAAAGTCCACGAAGTCCGGATCTGTGATATGGCCTTGCAGAACCTCGCGGAAATAATGGACGGTTGTCGCATATTTGTCGAACTGCTCGCCCTTGGTGGAGTCGGTGTAGTTGCTGTCATTGACGAAATAGTAGTGGTTGTTGCCAAAGGAATAGCCGCTTTCCTCAATCGTGCGGCCGGAAGAGTGGCTGTCGTCTAAATCGGGCTCGTCGAAATAGTAGTATTGCCACGGCGCGCCATAAGACGTTGTGCCGCTCTCTCCGTTATAATCGCTGTCGCCTTCGCAGTCGTGCCCGTTATTGCAGTCGACTGTGTCCGGAAGGAAAATGGGCACCCATCTGAAGTTGTCGGGATTCGTTAGGTCGCTGACGCTCAGCTTATAACTCGGCGCGTCATCGAACGCATCGTAGTTACGGCTGTCCTGCGGATTGGAACTGCCGTCGTAATCCGTCGGGATGCTCATATAAGCATTAAGATCAGCAGTGGACAGCGTGCCGCCCGGCGCGATGTCGAGCTCGTCGAGCGGATAGGGACGGGCTTCGACGCAACCCTGCCAGTTCGCGCCCGGCGTTGTGTCATAGAGCGTGAAGTGGTTGACCTTCTTGGTCATGTCGACATTGCCGCTTTCATCCACATGGAAGAAGCGGCGGCCATGATAATAGGCGTTGGCGCCGGTATCGGCCCAGTTGCTTGACCAACTGGACGCGCCGCCTGGGTTCACGTTGGCGTTGAAGGGAACGACGCCGATTTTCAGATTTTCGCTGGTCGCGTCGTCGCCATACATGACATCGAGCATGATATCGACGGCGTCTTTCAGGCTGTCGATCTTTTTCTTACCGCTAATTGAGCTGTTCATGGAGCCGGTGACGTCGAGAACAAGAGCCAGCTCAACGCGGCCGGAGCCCTTTTTGGTGATCTCGACGCAGTTGTCGATGTCGAGATCCTTGATGCCCGCGACGCCGAGGAGGTAGGTTTTGATCTTGCCGGTGATGCAGGTGATGATCACCGCATTGTTGTCGAGCCCGAATTCGATGTTCCAGCCAGGCTCCAGGGAATTTTCGTAGTTGAAATTCGCTTCGAAGAATTTCCGTCCGTAATCTTTAAGCTCCGCATCCGTCAGATCCGGATTTGTTGCGTTCAACTGCGCCAGCGCCAGCGAGGCCGCGTCCATGGATTCCACCATGTCCGCACGCACAGCGTTCCATCGCGTGAAGTCGACCGCGCCCCCTGCGAAGAAAAACAGGACCGTCGCCATGAAGGCGAACAGGAACAGGATATTGCCGTCCCGGTTGCCCGCAAAACTCTTAATCGTCAGCGCAAGACGTGAGTGCGACCGCTTGGCCGCCCTTTTCGCGCTGACTACACCGGACTCTTTCGCCAGCATAGGGAACTCCCCGGAATGCTACTATTGCGCCGAAGAGATTGCCGGGATTGGCGTTAAAAGGACGTAAGCAAAGCTGGTTAACGCATTCGAAACTGGTAAAAATGAACCTAGTTGGGCTCAGGCCAACGCCTGCGCCAATGCGCTTTGGGGAGAAATACGAACAGACATTGAAAGTAAGTTTAACGAGAGGTTGCAAGTTTTACCGGGCAGCGCTTTTTTTTGCATTTTGCCGTTCGCCAACGGCCTTCAAAACGTCAGTTGACGCGTGACGCGATTGCCCCTCACCATGCGGACGATTTTCCATCGGGGGCGATATGACAAGACATCCAATTCCATCGATAGCGGCGGCCATTGCGCTGACCTTTCCTGCTGCGGCCGCAGCGGAGACGGTTTATCTCACCGCCGGCCGAATGCTGGACCCTGAATCCGGCCGGATCACCGAGGACGCAGCTCTTCTGGTCGAAGACGGCAAGATCGTCAGGGCGGGGAGCGCATCGGCGATTACGGCTCCGGACGGCGCGCGGACGGTCAAGCTGGGAGATAAAACCATCCTGCCGGGTCTCATTGACATGCACACCCATCTGACCGGCGATCCCACCAAGGGCGGCGGCTACTCGATCCTCGGCTATCCGAGCGAGCGTTTTGTCATCTGGGCGGTGAATAACGCCGAAAAGACGTTGATGGCGGGCTTTACAACGGTGCGGAACACCGGCGCCGATGGCTATGAAACCCTTGCCGTGCGCGACGCCATCAATGAAGGGGAGATCCCCGGACCGCGCATGTTTGTCGCCGGACCGCCCGTGGGCATTGTCGGCGGGCATTGTTCGGACAACAATTATCTCCCTCCCGAGGCTGCGGCCACGGGCGAGGGCGTCGCCACCGGCCCCTGGGAAATGCGGGCGAAAGTGCGTCAGAACATCAAATATGGGGTCGACTTCATCAAGACCTGCTCCACGGGCGGGGTCTTCTCCAAAGGCACCCTCCTTGGCGCGCCGCAGGGAACGCCTGAAGAGCTCGCCGCGATCGTCGATGAAGCCCATATGCGCGGCCTGAAAGTGGCGGTGCATGCCCATGGAACCATCGGCATCAAGAACGCCATTCGCGCGGGCGCCGACACGATCGAGCATGCCAGCTATCTCGATGACGAGGCGATCCGCCTCGCCAAGCGCAATGGCGTTTATCTTTCCATGGACATCTACAACACGGAATACACGCTCTCTGAAGGGGAGAAGAACGGCGTGCTTGAGGAGTCCCTGGAGAAAGAGCGCAAGGTAGGCGGCGTCCAGCGCGAAAGCTTCCGGAAGGCTGTGAAGGCCGGGGCCAAGGTGGTGTTCGGCACCGACGCCGCGATCTATCCCCATGGCGACAATGCCAACCAATTCTCGCGCATGGTCGAGTTCGGCATGAGCCCTCTACAGGCGATCCGCGCCGCAACCTCCCTCGCCGCAGAGGTCCTTGGCAAGACCGGCGAATTGGGCTGTGTTTCAGCGGGTTGCGCCGCAGACCTTATCGCCGTTTCCGGCGATCCTCTGTCGGATGTCTCGGTGCTGGAAGAGGTGGATTTCGTGATGAAAGAGGGCGTAATCTATAAGGCCGACTGAGGAATTTTGGTTAATTTCTTTAGTAAACAATGCGATAGAGCGCTTTTCTACGGTCTGGTCATATCTTTGCGCCCGTTTCACAACCTTACCGATTTGATTGAACATCGGCGCTGAATCCGTGTTATTAACCATGTTCGAGAGAGACGGCATGGAGGGGGTTATGACCAAACAGTTCAGCAAACTGACGGCGGCTGGCGCGGCGAGCGTTGCGGCCCTGACATTGGCGACGCCGGCCATGGCGGGACGCTGCGGCCATTCCTATCCGGTGGAAAGCCCGACGACCCTCGCTGAGGTCGCACGCGCCTGCAACGTTTCGCTCTCGGCCCTCAGGGAAGCCAATACGGGCGTCGATCCTGATTATGTCCGTCCGGGCCAGCATCTGGCGGTTCCCGATGAAATCGCGTCGGCGACGGACGTCCCGTCCGCCAGCGCAGATCTGGGCGTCGCCGATGGCGGCTATTCCGCGCCAATTTATCGGTATGCGGAATATACGGAGCCTGCGCCGCAATCCTCTAAGGTCGCTTCGGATACTTATGTCGCGTCAACATCCCCTTATTTCGTTCAGGCAAGCGCAACGGCGCCTTTTGTTCATGAGGACGAAAGGCTGAGCTATCAACAACGCTCCGCCGCGCGCATTCGCAACGCCGGCAGGCCTGCGGCCGCACCTGTGACGCTGTCGCCGATGCGGTCCTATGCGCCAAACGCCGTCACGATCTCCGCCGACACCGATATGGTCACAGGCGAGCCCTTGTCGCCGCTCATGGAATGCGCGGTGCTGCGCCGCCAGCCCAGCGGAAAAATCAAACAGGTGCGCGAGGTCAAGCCTGTGCCGGAAGGGCGGGCCACCCCGCCTCATTGCATGGAAATCACTCACGCCTCTATGGCTGCGCCCTTGAAGGGCGGCGCCAAATTTAGCGCGTCCGATTTCCTGAAATCAGAATATGAAGGCGCCGCGCCGGACGCATCCTTCACGGTCCTGACGGGTTACATCAGCGCTGCGGATTCCGAATGCGTGACCCTTCATGCCGATGACGGCATGATCTGGCGCGTCGGGGCGCCGCTGGCGCCCATGGACATGCTCGGCAAGGAAGCGACAATCTGGGCGGAGCCGACCGATGCGTCGCAATGCGGCGGTCTGGTCATGAACCGGGCCGTCTACGCAGAGCGCGTCAAATAAGCCAATCAGCAGCAAGCGCCGCTGGTTTCGACCTCATCCGGATTCCGGCCGAACGGCGAGACCGCCCCGCATCCGGGGAAAATGCCGTAGTGAGTGGTCTCGTTGCCGATGAACTCGAACCACGGCGCAAAGCGCGATTCTTTCAGCATACGGAATGTATTGCCGCAAACAGGGAATGTGCGGCCCTTTTCCATGACGTGATGATTGTCGAGCGTGAAGGCCTTCTCGCTCTCCGCAAGACCGCCCCTGTAAATCACGGCCTGGCCGTAATCTTCGCAGGCGGGCTCCAGCCCGTCGATCCTGAAGAGACGATAAGTCGCCGAATGAAACTTCGCAGGCTCCAGCCGCGCGCGTAAGTCCGCATTGTTGATGGCGAGGGGACGGTCGGTCACAAGTCGGGGGTCCGTGAAGCCGGCGCGCTTCGCCATATTGAGAAAATCATTCCAGTAAAGCGCGCCGCCAAGACATTCGCCGCGGGCCGCCGGATCGAGGCGCATATCATCGGCAAGGCGCCGGTCTGCATAGACATCTGAGAAATAGAATTCCCCGCCGGGTTTCAACAGATCATAAGCCGCCCGGAACACCGCCTCCTTGTCCTCGACGAGATTGATCACGCAATTGGAGACAATGACGTCGAAGGACGCCGGCTTGAGATCGAGTTCGCCGAGCCGTTCGATGTCGCCTTCGAGAAACCGCACATTGGCGTAGCCGAACCTGTCCGCATGCCAGTCCTGATGCGCGCGGGCGACGGCGAGTTGTTCCGGCGTCATGTCGACGCCGACCACCTCGCCATCGGGTCCCGCAAGCTGGGCCAGAACATAAGCGTCCTGACCGGAGCCTGATCCGAGGTCGAGAATGCGCGCGCCGTCAAGCGCCAGCGGCGCGATCAATCCGCACCCGTAATAGCGCGCCCGCACGTCGGGATGAATATTCCTGAGAAGGGTCTTCAGATAGCCGGGCGTATCGGCGACGGTGCAGCAGGCGTCCGTCTGGAGGTCGGCGGAGGAGCTCAGCACCTCGCCGTAATACTGCTTCACACTGTCCTGAATGTTCATAGTCGCCTGTATTCTGATTGCTTCCACCTGACCGTCTGATCGCCCATTCCGGCCTTCGCGGCAATACGCGCGCGCTTCGCCCCTCGAAGATGTGAAGCCTTGCGAGACGCGCCTTGCGCCGGTCATCCTGCTGTCATTTTCCTGCTACGATGGCGCGGCATGGTGCGTTTGGGGGCATGCCGGGAGATCTTATGTCGGTTACGGAGCTGAAGTCGGCGATCCGGCGACAGGTGGAAAATCGCCTCGACCGGGCGGCGCGGGCCTATCTCGACGACGGGGGTCTTGCGCGCGTGGATTTCACGGCTCCGGCCGGAGAGCCTGCTTTGTCGCCGCCCCATTCGGTTTCATGGCGCATCTTCAAAAATCCCGTGACGCTTTTCATCGGCGGCGTTGCTGCTGTGATACTCGAACTCGCCGAACCGCGGGTCAGAACCGGCGTCTGGGAGAATTCGAGTTTTCGCACCAATCCGGTGGGTCGGCTGAAGCGCACCGGGCTTGCCGCCATGGTGACGGTCTATGGCGCGCGCAGCGAGGCCGAGGCCATGATTGCGCGCATTAACGCGGTGCATGACCGCATATCCGGCGTCACGCCCTGCGGAACGCCATTTCACGCCAGCGATCCTGCGCTGCTCACCTGGGTGCAGGCGACCGCGGCGTATGGTTTTCTTGAGGCCTATCACGCTTACGCATCGCCGCTCAGCGATGCAGAACGCGATGACTACTATGCGACGAGCGCGATTGCGGCGGGCTTATATGGCGCATCGGGCGCGCCGCGATCGGTTGCCGAACAGCGACGATTGTTCGACGAGATGACGCCGCATCTCGAAAGCTCCGCCATCATTATCGAGTTCTTGACGATTATGAAAAAAGCCGAAGCGTTTCCGCATCCGGCGCAATTCGCCCAGCATTCTCTGGTGCGCGCCGCAGTGGAGCTGACGCCGGCGAAAATCCGCCGCCGGATCGGTCTCGGCCCCCGCTATGGCCTGCGCCCTTTCGAGGGGCGCGTGGTTCGGCGAATGGCGCGCCGGGCGGACCGGCTTGTCCTGCGGTCGGGGCCAGCCGCCTCCGCCTGCCGGCGTCTTGGCCTTCCGGATGATTATTTGTACCGCCCGTCGTAACGGCTGATGTTCTTTATTGGCGCGCTATTGCCGCAATTATTGGAAAAATCGGGCCAGAAGTTTAGCGCCGGTTAATTTTTTCTTTGTAGATGTATCGATCTCTAGGGGAGAGCGATGCGGATCACGCAAAAAGTATCCTTGGTGCTCGGGATAGCCTTTGTGGCTCTGTGCGCGCTGTTATGGGCGGCGCTGCAGATCTTCGTTGCGCCGCAGTTCAAGACATTCGAACTTGAAAAAGCGCAAGACAACTTCGAGCGCGCATATAATGTGATCGATCGCGAACTTAACCAGCTTGAAGCTTATCGCCGCGATTACGGCGTATGGGACGCAGCGTATAATTTTCTCACGGGCGCCTATCCGACTTTTCTTGATGAAGAACTCCCGGTTTCCCTGCTGCAGGAACTCGGATTGAACATCTATATTTACCTTGGGGCGGACGGCGCTGTGATAGACGGCGTCGCCGTCGACGGCGCCATGAAGTCCGAAGTCGCGACGGAAACATATGCGCCCGTTCGTTTTAAAACCTGGAAAGGTTTTCAGGAACAGCTCGCGCCTGACAGCGGGGCGCAAACCATCGTTGCAACACGAGCGGGGTTGATGCTGATCGCTTACGCGCCTGTGACCCATACCGACGGCAGTGGTGATTTTGTCGGCCACCTTGCGACCGGCCGCCTCCTCGATGCGGATTTTATAGCCGCCTTGAGCAAACAGACCCGTGTGGAGCTCGATATCGTCCCCATTAGCGAGGCCGATTCAGTCGCCGCGTTTTCCGAAAAATCGATCAAGCGAGCGGACGGGATCGTCACCGTGGCGGCGCCGTTGCGCGGCGTTGACGGCGAGCCGATAGCCATGCTGTCGGCGCGCACGCCTTCCGAAATCACGATGATCGGTCAGCAGACCTTGTTGTCCGCCTTTGCCTGGCTGGCCTTCGTCATCTTGCTGTTCATCGCGATCGTGAACTTTCTGCTGCAAAAGCTCGCCGTGCGTCCGCTGAAACATCTGACGTCGATCATGAAAAGCGCCGGAACGGAAAAACCCCCAATCGACGCCGAGCTGGCCCGTCACAAGGACGAAGTCGGCATTCTGTATGCGAGTTTCAACAATCTGCTGGGTCGCATCGACAAGCATACGCAGGAACTCGCCAGCGCGCTTCAATCCGCTGAGACAGCGGAGCGCGCAAAAGCTCATTTTCTCGCCAATATGAGTCACGAGATACGCACGCCCATGAACGGCGTCATGGGCATGGCGGAGCTTCTGGCGAGCACCAATCTGTCGGATACGCAAAAATCCTTCGTCAAGGTCATCAACAAGTCGGGCGAAGCTTTGCTGACCATCATCAACGATATTCTCGATTTCTCGAAGCTTGACGCGGGCATGGCGACGCTCAACCCTGAACCTTTCATCCTCGCCGATGTCGTCGACGACGTGTCCGCTCTCGTGGCGCCGCCGGCCAAAGCCAAAAATATAGAACTGGCGGTGCGAATTGATCCGAAATTGCCTGAAAGCCTTGTGGGCGACGCAGGCCGTCTGCGCCAGATTCTGATCAACCTTGTGGGTAATGCGGTCAAATTCACCGATAAGGGCTATGTGCTGATCGACGTTTCCCCGATGAGCGACCCTGAGGAAGAGCGCGTCATCCTGAAGGTTTCCGTCATCGACACAGGGATCGGCATTCCCGAATACAAGCGGGCGGATATTTTCGAGAAGTTCAACCAGGCGGATACGTCTTCAACGCGCGCCCATGAGGGCACCGGGCTCGGGCTCGCCATCGCAAAGGCGCTGGTGGAATTGATGGGCGGTAAAATCGGCGTTGATTCGACGCCGGGCGCCGGTTCGAACTTCTGGTTCACAATCGCCCTTCCAGTAAACACCGAAAATCTGCCGGAGGATGAAGAGCCGCCGGCAACCGTTACGGGCGCGCGCCTTTTGATCGTTGACGATAACGAGGTGAACCGCCGCATTCTGACAGAACAGGCGGCATTCTGGGGGTGCGAAACGATTGCCTGCGACAACGCTGCGGCCGCGCTTTCGCAGTTACGCAAGGCTGAGGAACAAGGAGAGCCTTTCGCCGCCGTCATCATGGATTATCACATGCCGGGGATGAACGGCGCCGAAGCGGTCAAACAGATAAGAAGCGAGCCGAAAATTGCGGCGACGCCGGTCGTCTTGCTGACTTCGGTTGATCAGGCGAACGCTGCGGATGCATTTGAGTCTCTTGGCGTCAATGCGCATCTCACCAAACCGGTCAGGTCGGCAGCCTTGCAGCGCGCTGTGGGCAAAGTGCTTCACCCAGGAGGCGCTGAGGACGCGCACGCTGAAGCGATCGTCAATGAAGAGACGCCGGCGGTCAAAACACAAGGCAACGCTGTGGATGTGCTCGTTGCTGAGGATAATGAAGTCAACCGGCTGGTTGTCTCGCACATTTTGACCTCCAGCGGCCTTAGTTTTGAAATGGCCGTAAACGGGCGCGACGCCGTTGAGAAATACAAGTCTCTGAAACCGAAGCTCATTCTCATGGATATCTCCATGCCGGAAATGAACGGTTACGAAGCGACCGCCGCGATCCGCAGCCTTGAAGCCTCTGAAAACCGCCGCACGCCGATCATCGGCGTGACCGCGCATGCGGTGAAGGGAGATCGCGAGGACTGCCTCGATGCGGGCATGGATGATTATATGCCAAAGCCGATCTCGCCGGCGAAGCTGACGGCGAAGATCACGGAATATCTGCGGGCTGCATCTACAGCCGCCTAGGCGCTAGCCGTTTTCCAGACAGGCGTTGATCACACGGCGATAGGCGGCGTCGGTCGGCAGCACGATTTCCTCGTTCTCTGATACCACGCGGATGGGGCTCTCTGTATCGAGGATCAGTTTCACGAAAGGATGATTGGCGGGCAGGGCGCCTTGCATCATGGGCAGCTCGCTTCCCGCGGATGTCATGTTGATTTCCTGCTTGCCTTCGCTTAGCTGGATCGAGATCTCGCCGCCTTCGCGCGCTGATCGTTGAAACAAGACCTGGCCATTGCGACAGGCGATCACGAAAATGGCCTCGCTGCGCGGCGGCCCGAACCCTGCCCAGGGATAGCCGTTGCTTTCCTTGTAAAACCACTTGCCGGATGCAATTTCGGCAGCGGAAGGCTTGTTTTCCGGCGCCGGCTCCACCGCCGTCGTCAGGTCCTCGGTTTCATTCCTGTCGCCGCAGGCTGCGAAGGCTGCGGCGAGACTCGCAATGGCGAGGAGTTTCAAGAGGGGGGATTTGCTATCCATCCGGACCGAACATGGGCGCAGTCTTTTAGTTCCCATGTTCGGGCCTGAAAAACTGTCCTAATTTCGGTCAGCTAGCAGCAATTCCACAGCAATCGCCTCAACCGCCATGTCGCCATTCACTTCCGTTCCGTCTGAAGACGCGAAAATGATGACGTCATGGTCGGCGTAGTCCGACCAGTTGGAAATGAAATGCGGATTGCCGCCATTATGCCAGTAAACGCGGCCGAATTGCGGATGATCGTCCACCACCATTCCATAGCCGGTAAAGGTTGGCGCGCCATCGCCTTCGCGCACCATGGGCGTCTGGGCGAGATTGACGGCGGCGTTTGAATGCAGCCTGCGGGCATCGAAGGCGCGGCGGAAGGCGATCATGTCCTGCGCGGTCACGAGCATGCCGCCATTGCCGATCAGCGCCCAGTGCGAGCGCCCGCCCCAGCTCGCCTTGTCGATGGTTTCGCCGTCATCGGTGAGCATGGAGCGGTTGGGATCGAACGCAGCTTCATAGCCGATATCGGGCGCCTCGACGCCGGCGAGCAGATCTTCACGGATATAGGCTTCGTAACTTTTCCCGCTGAGCTGCTCGATAATGGCGGCGACAAGCGAGTAACCCACATTGGAATATTCGTAAGCCGAGCCCGGGTCGAACAGGAGTTCGGCTGCAAGGGCGCGCTTCAAAAACTCTTCCCTGGAAAGAGGGTCGAGGTCTTCCCCCACGGCCGGAGGAAATCCGGCGGAATGGGTGAGCATCTGATGAACGGTGATGCGCGCCTTTTCGGGAGGAGCCGCCGGGAAGAATGTAGCCAGCCGGTCCGAGGTCTGGAGCTTGCCCTCATCGATCAGTTTCAAGGCTGCGGCGGCCGTGAAGGTCTTGGTGATGGAGCCGCTGTCGAGCAGAGTTGTGGCGTCCGGCGTTCGCCCGCCGGCGCCGTCGCCGAAGCCCGCATAGATCGGCGCCATGCCGTCATACGCGATGGCGACGACGCCCTTAAAGCCCATCTCCTCAAGACGCGTCATGGCCGCATCGATGCGGTGCGCCCTGTCATCCTCTGCGGCGACGGCGGCGGGGGGCTCCGCGGCGCAGGCGGGCAGGGGCGCAAGCGCCAGGCACAGAGCGGCGAGACGATGGCGCAGCGCGCTGCGGCGAGCATATGCGGGTTGGTTCGGCGTTTTCATTGACCTATCCTTTGGCTGGTTGATTCCGTCGGCATTTGGCTGAAAGCGACCCGCAAAGTCCTGAGGAGAGGTTTCGAGACATGTCCGTGACCGAGTTTCCGGCCGCCGGCCGGGATGTGGCTTTGGATGGCCGGCCTTTGCGCATCGGCGCGGCGATCTATCACCCGGACACTCGCCGGCTGGAGACGGAGGGTGAAATGTCGTTGCTGGAGCCACGGCTCGGCGATCTACTCATGCGTCTCGCCGGGGCGGGCGGCCCGGTCTCTCGCGATGCGCTGCTGGACGATGTCTGGGGCGATGACGGCTCCGACGAAGCGTTGACCCAGGCAATCTCGAAACTCCGGCGATCCCTCGGCGATGAAAATCGCCCCTATCGCTTCATCCAGACCATCCCGAAATACGGCTATCAACTTCAGGCGGAGCCCGTTGAAAGGTCGGCGCCGAACGCTGTTCGGTCGTCGCTGGCAGGGTCGCTCATGGCGCATCTTCGCGGACGCCGGGAATTTTATAAGGGCCTCGCCACGGGCGTCGGGCTGATGCTCGCGCTCATCCTGTGCGTCAAGGCCGTGAGCGCGCCCACGACCATCGAGCGGGAGATGATCCTGTGCCCGCCGGGCGCGCCGGAAGGCGAGTGTACCGCCATGCTCGACCGGTCCTGAGATATTTGCGAACCGGCCCCAACCGGCCTATGGAAGCGCCTGTCAGTGAACAGGACCTCTCATGACCGCCATCACCCCGGATATCGTCGCCGAACACGGGCTGAAACCCGACGAATATGAGCGCATCAAGGCGCATATGGGACGCGAGCCCAATCTCGTGGAGCTTGGCGTTTTTTCGGTCATGTGGTCCGAGCATTGTTCCTATAAATCCTCGCGGCGACATCTGAAAAAACTCCCGACCTCCGCGCCCTGGGTGATCTGCGGGCCGGGCGAGAACGCCGGCGTCATCGATATCGGCGCGGACAAGGACGGAGTTCCGCTCGCCGCCATTTTCAAGATGGAAAGCCACAACCATCCGAGCTTTATCGAGCCCTATCAGGGCGCGGCCACCGGCGTCGGCGGCATCATGCGCGACGTCTTTACGATGGGCGCGCGGCCCGTCGCGAATATGAATGCGCTGCGCTTCGGCGACTGGTCGCATTCGAAAACCCGCCATCTCGTCGGCGGCGTCGTCGCCGGCATAGGCGGCTATGGCAACTGCATGGGCGTTCCGACCGTCGGCGGCGAGACCAATTTCCATCGCGGCTATAACGGCAATATTCTCGTCAACGCCATGACGGTAGGGATCGCCGAAAAGGCCAAGATCTTTTATTCCGCCGCGCGCGGCGCCGGGAACCCGGTCGTCTATGTGGGCTCGAAGACCGGGCGCGACGGCATTCACGGCGCCACCATGGCGTCGGCCGAATTTGACGACGCATCGGAAGAAAAACGTCCTACGGTGCAGGTAGGCGATCCGTTCACGGAGAAATTGCTGCTCGAAGCTTGTCTCGAGCTCATGGCGTCGGACGCGATTGTCGCCATTCAGGATATGGGCGCAGCGGGCCTGACCTCCTCTTCCGTCGAGATGGCGGCAAAAGGCGGGGGCGGGTTCGAACTCGATCTCGACCACGTGCCCCAGCGCGAAGAGAACATGACCGCCTATGAGATGATGCTCTCTGAAAGTCAGGAGCGCATGCTCATGGTCCTCAAACCCGGCCGCGAAGATGCGGCCCGGGCGATCTTCGAAAAATGGGGCGTCGATTTCGCTGTCATCGGCGTGACGACTGACAGCGGCCGTCTCGTCATCAAGCACAAGGGCGAAACCGTCGCCGACATGCCGGTGCCGCCGCTCGCCGACGATGCGCCGAATTACGACCGCCCTTATGAGCCGCAGCCGAAACCGGCGCCGCTCGCCGATCCTTCCGTCGCCTATCGCGAGGCGCAGGCGATCCTTAAAGCCCCTGGCAAGTCCGAAGAGGAAATGCGCACCATCGCCGAAGCGCTGATCGCCGACCGGTTGTCGGACGGCGAGCTTGTGGAGGCTGTTGGGCTGACGGTCACGCCGGGCGAGGCGAAAATCTATGCGCGCTCCAGACCCGAAGGCGTCAAATTCGACGGCTTTGAAGAGGCGGCGCGCAATCTCGCAACCAGCAATGTGGTGGAGACCGCCGAAGTGGAACAGCGCGAGGAGCAGCTCTCGCTCGCCGACGCGCCCGGCGGCGACACGCATCTGACCGCGCTCGCGAAACTCATGGGCTCGCCCGATCTCTGCTCGCGCCGGTGGATCTGGGAGCAATATGATCACACGGTCATGGGCGACACGATCATCGCGCCGGGCGGCGACGCGGCGCTCGTGCGCATTCACGATACCACCCGGGCGCTCGCCATCACCACCGATGTGACGCCGCGCTATGTGAAGGCCGACCCCCATGAAGGCGGCAAGCAGGCCGTCGCCGAGACCTATCGCAATATCTGCGCGACCGGCGCCGCGCCGCTCGCCATCACCAACTGCCTCAATTTCGGCAATCCCGAACGCCCGGAAATCATGGCGCAGTTCGTCGGAGCCATCGAAGGCATCGCAGAAGCCTGCGAGGCGCTCAACTATCCGGTGATCTCCGGCAATGTCTCGCTTTATAACGAAACCAATGCACAGGCGATTCCGCCGACCCCGGCCATCGGCGGCGTCGGGGTGCTCGATGACGTGACAAAAGCTGTCCGTGTCGGCGGCGCGGAGGCGGGCGAAGAGCTGATCGCCATTGGCGTGACGCGCGGATGGCTCGGGCAGTCTTTATATTTGCGCGAGCTTTTCGGCATGGAGGAGGGCGCCCCGCCGCCAGTCGATCTCGCGCTTGAGCGCAAGGCCGGCGAATTAATCCGTAAGCTGATCGATGAGGGGCTTGTCACCGCCTGTCACGACGTGTCCGATGGCGGGCTTCTCGTCGCCGCAGCGGAAATGGCGCTCGCCGCCGGGCGCGGCCTCAATCTCACAACGCCGGTAAAGGCGCGCAAGGCGGCCTTCTGGTTCGGCGAGGATCAGGGGCGCTATCTCGTCGCCGCTGCGCCGGCGGCCGCCGATACGCTGCTGCTCAAGGCCGCGATGGCGGGCGTCCAGGCCTCGAAACTCGGCCGTTTCGGCGGACCGGATCTCCTGCTGGACGGCAGGGATGCGCTCTCGCTGCTTGATTTGTCTGATATTTTTGAATCTGCGCTGCCCGATTACATGAAGGGGCCTCGAAAAGAGGAGACTGCCAAAATGCCCATGGCCGGAGACGACATCAAAAAGCTGATCCTCGAAGCGCTCCCCGATGCAGAGATCGAGCTCGAAGACCTCGCGGGCGACAACGATCACTGGCGCGCGCGCATCGTTTCCTCCGCGTTCAACGGCAAGTCCCGCGTGCAGCAGCATCAGCTTGTCTATCGCGCCCTCAAAGGCCGCATGGGCGGCGAGCTTCACGCGCTCGCGCTGGAGACGGAGGCGAAGGAGTAAGCCACCGCTATAGACGGGCTCTTTAGGCTCTAAAACTGAACTCGCAGGCCGGCCCGGAAGCCGAATTCGGACAAGCTCGTTTTCTGAACGTCGGAGAAACCGCTGCGTACTGTAATTGTCGGTGCGAAACAGGGAAAGCTTGCGCCCGGCGGCGGGCAGGGCAAAACTTCGCTCACCTGGCCGACGAGCAGTGTCTTCACGCCAAACACACGTCCGTATTCCGCTTCTGCAAAAATTCCGACGTCATCGCCGAGGGCGTATTCCAATCCGGACAAGATGCTTGCGCGCGGTCTCGTGGCCTCAATCGCAACGGTGTCCAATGTCAAGGAATTGCTGAAACTGCCGCCCCCGCCAGCCGGAGCATATTTTATAAAGCTGGCGCCGCCGGACACCGCAATGTAGGGCGTAAAGGGGCCTTGTGTGAGGAACTCGCGCGTGAGCTCGATGGATATGTCTTTCTTGCGAAATTTATCGGTTTGCGGGGAGTAAAGCGCCGCATCATAGACGCCTGCCGCATCGCTCTGCGACGGCGCGAACATGTCAGAGGAATGACGCGCGCCGGTAAAGGCGAGGCGCCAATTCTCGAATTGAAATCCGATGCTGGCGGCGAAGCCGATCGTATCCGGAATATCAAGGCTTATCGTGGCGCTGCCGGGCATGCCGGCGGCCTCACCTGACAAGGTCACGTCCATATCATTGTACAAACGATAATCCGCCGCACCCTTGATAAAGAATTGCGCTTCTTGCGCGTGCGCAGCCGGGCATGCCAACATCAATGATATCGTGAAGAACAGCCGTCTCATGATAAGCCCCCTCATGAACTTGCAGAACTAGAATAGTATAGCCAAAATAAACCATAGGCAACGTTCGCCAAAAACTGGCTTGATGGCGTTAATGACGGTTTTGCGAGCTCCACGCGCTCGCGCTGGAGACCGAGGCGATGCCGAGATTATATCAATTCTTAAACGTGTGCGCGAAAAAACCGGTGGTATGATTACCAATGATAATGACGTCGTAATTTCAGACTGACTATTAGAGTTGCTTGAACTGCGCACAATCATTTGATGTACTATACGCGGTGCGTGAAAGGGCGGTGCTGACTGATCAATGAACGGCTTCCAAGAATTCTGGACTCTCGGCTTAGAATACGCAGCGCGCGCCATCGAGTTCGTCGCCGCGCTGATCCTGATCTTCGGTGCTGTGCGTTTCACCATGCTGATTGGCGGCGAAATCATGGCGCGCGGGAAGAATCCCGAAGGCGGCATCTTCCGCCACGCCCGTGTGTCCCTCGGCGGATATATCCTTGCGGCGCTGGAATTCCTCATCGTCGCCGACATCCTCTTCACCATCCTGCGCCGCACCCTCGATGAGCTTTATATCCTCGCCTTGCTGACGGCGATCCGCACCGCGCTGAGCTGGTTCCTGACGCGCGAATTGCGCGATCTGCGCCGCGATGAAAGCGAAGGCGGAAAGCACGCCTGACGACGGCTGCGAAACCGGCCATTTTTGCGATTTCCCATAGCCTATACCCCAGAGAGGTTACTGCGGCGCCGCAAAACCATGCGACTATGGAAACGTATCGGCATAGTGGAGTATCGAAGGGGGACTCATGAAAAGGTTACTTATCGCGTTCGCGGCGATGGTCGCGACGAGCGGTGCGGCTAATGCGGCGCTCATTGGGACGCATACGGCAAACGGCAGCGGCGGATCCGCAGCGGTCGCTGAGGATATGCTCTTTCGCATTGGCTACTATGCGTATCCGCAGCCAGCGGAATATTTTTTCGAAGAAAATCTGTCCGGCGGCCTCATTTCCTACGAACTGACATCGGGATCGGCCTATGAATCCTTCGTCGCGCAGCTTACGGACGGCGTGGATGAATCAGTGTCGTTCGACCACCGGCTCCTCGTCGGCGGCGCGCCCAGTGGCGGCGGCACACAAAGCGCCAGCGAGTCGGAAATCCTGATCGGCGGCGCAACCGGAGAGGACTTTCAGGATTACACTATCGATCGCATTGTGATGACGATTGTTTCCGGCATGCTCGATACGCCCGGGAGCGATCCGAACAATAACGGCGTGTGGACTGACTTTTCATTTACAGTCAGGCTGGACATTTTCGGAGAAGCGCTGGTCAGCGAAGTGCCGCTACCGGCGGCGGCGCCGTTATTTGCGCTCGCCCTGGCGGGCGGCGCCGGTTTTCTGAGGCGCAAGCGCAAAACCGCGTAATCAACGCCGAAGGTAACGACCAGCCGAGCGGTGTTTGCGACCAGCCGGATTGTCACCCGAGGATTGATTTCGTCAGTTAGAAACTGATGAAGGCAAGAGGGGCGGCTGATGCGGCTGGGGATCTGTTTGCTTGCGGGCGTCGCCTGGGCGGCGCTCGCCGGATGCGCGGCGGAAAAAACGCCAACGGCGGATATCCGCGCGCTGATGGAGGGCGCCAACGTCCCTGGCCTCGCCATCGCAACCATCGATAATTGCCGCATCAGCGATGCTTCCTATTACGGCGTCGCCGATGCGGAGACAGGCGAACCTGTCGGTCCCGACACAGTTTTCGAAGGCGCGTCGCTGACCAAGACGATCTTCGCCGTCATCGTCAATCAGCTCGCCAGCGAAGGCGTCATCGATCTCGACGAACCGATTGCCGCGAGCTTCGATTATCCGCGCGTGACGGACAAAGAGGCTTACGCCAAACTGACGCCCCGCATCATCCTTGAACATCGCTCGGGCTTTCCGAACTGGGCGAGCGATCCGCTGGATCGGGAAACCTGGGGCGAGATCGACTTCAAGAACCCGCCCGATACGAAGTTCGGCTATTCCGGCGAGGCCTATATGCTGTTGCAGGCCTATGTTGAAGATAAAACCGGCAAGAGCCTCGATCAGCTATTCGCGGAGCGCTTTGGCGCCGCCATGCCGAATACATCTCTGTCGGCGCCGAGAGAAGGCGCGAGGCTTGCCTTCGCTCATGACGAAAACGGGACAAAAGAAAACGGCCGGCCGGCAAAGCCTTCGCCCCGCGCCGGCGCGGCCTATTCCGTGCTGACCAATGCCGATGACTATGCCGCCTTCCTTGTAGACGTGTTCTGCAAGGGCGCCGCGATGGACATCGAACAGCGCGGCGAGATGCTCCGCCCGCAATCGCCGACAGACGACCCGCAAATCGTCTGGGCGCTCGGCTGGGGCGTTCAGTCGACCGAAGACGGCGTCGTCTATTTCCATTGGGGAGACAATGAACAGTTCAAGGCGTTCACCGCGTTCGATCCGGAAAGCCGCGATGGCGTCGTTTATTTCGCCAATGCCTATAACGGTCTCAAACTGATCGAACCCGTCTCCGAGCCCGCAATCGGCGATGTCACGCCCATCGCCGACTGGCTCGATTACGGACGGCTTGAAGAGAGCGCCGCGGAGTAGGGCGCTTGCCCCGGTCTCATGCCCCCGGTAGGGTCCGCGCCAGTCCCGCCCCCCTGTTCAGTCACCGAAGGACCCGTCCCCATGGCTCTCTCCCGTTTTCTGTTGATTTCCGCCTCTT
>PAIP01000025.1 GCA_002704915.1 Parvularcula sp. | reverse complement strand
GTAAAAACTGCGCGCGGGACGTGATGCGTCCATGTGCTACTACCAAGCGACGAGGATGTCTCACGTCCCGCGCACCTCTCATCTCATGCGTTCGGGCTCTGCTGAGCCGCGGCGGGGCGGAGCAATGTGTGGGCATTTTTTCCGACTACCCCGGCGCAGGCCGGGGTCCAGTTACAGGAGAAAGACGGGCAAAGCCCGGCATTTTTCTTCTGCTGGATCCCGGCCCGACCGCAAAGCGGTCAAATTGTAATCTGCGCGCATTCGCGCGCGGGGCCGGGATGATCGGGGAGAGAATTGCGCTTAAGACGCGGCGCCGAATTCTTTCAGCAACGCCTGCATCGCCTCCGGCGGCGGGGCCTCGACGACGACCGGCTCCTTGTTTTTGGAGATGGGGATCACCAGCCGGCGGGCGTGGAGCATCATCGGCTGCGCGCGGGTCTCCGCGGAAAGCTCCCCATACTGAGGATCGCCGAGGATCGGCGCGCCGATAGAAGCGAGATGCACGCGGATCTGGTGGGTGCGGCCGGTTTTCGGTTTCGCCTCGATGAAAGCGAGGCCGTCTTTTTGCGCCAGCGTGCGATAGGTTGTCACCGCCGATTGGCCATCATCGGCGATCACGACACGCCAGCCGGAACCGCGGCTTTCTTTTTTGAGGGGCGCGTCGATGGTCCCCGACAGTTTTTCGGGAACGCCTTTGGTCACCGCCCAATAGGTTTTTTCGACCGCGCCGGCGGAAAAGAGCTTGCCCAGTTTCCTCAGCGCCTTCGGATGGCGCCCGAGAACGAGACAGCCCGAGGTGTCACGGTCGAGCCGGTGCGCCAGCGCCGGATCGCGCGGCAGGCCGAAGCGCAGCGCCGCGAAGTAGTTTTCGAGATTGTCGCCACCAGCAGGACCGGCATGCACCGGCAATCCGGCGGGCTTGTCGATCACCAGCATCAGCCCGTCGCGATAGAGGAGGCGGTCGAGCAGAAAGTCAGGAGCCTGAGCCATTTATTTTTGCGCGCGGAGGAAATCGCGCAGGGGCCGGAAGCCCTCGACGACCTCCTCATAGACCGGGCGCTTGAAGGGCACGATCAGCGACGGCGCCTCTTCCAGCTCGCCCCAGCGCCACTCGTCGAATTCCTGGTGATCGTCGGCGTTGGTGTCGATCTCGCTGTCATCGCCGGTGAAGATCATCGCCGCCCATTTCTGGCGCTGACCCTTCCAGTTCTTCTTTTTGTAGTCAGGCGGAAACTGATAGGCGAGCCATCCGGGCGTCACGCAAAGGAGCCTCGCGGAGGAAACGCCGGTCTCTTCCTTCAGCTCGCGGAAGGCGGCGGCGGCGATGTCTTCCTCCGGGTCGACGCCGCCCTGGGGCATCTGCCAGCGATACTCATCGCGCTCCTGGCCGAGATCGGTGAAGTCGCCCACGCGGCGCCCGTACCAGACTTCAGCGCGCGCATTGAAAAGGACCACGCCTACATTTGGGCGGAAGCGTCTGAGGAGATCTTTCTGGCTCATGGGGCGCGCCGGGTTTGCGGGGTAAGGGCGTTCCCCTTACCGCCCGGGCGCGGCGGTCCGCAAGAGCGCAGAGGCCGGGGCGTGGGCGATGCCTTTTTTCTCAAGGGCGCGCGTCCAGGCCGCGATTTCGTCGATGGTCGCGGCGTAGGCGTAGGTCTTGCCAAGCGCCATGCCGTCGCGCTCGGCGATCTGTTCCAGCATGGCGAGCTCGCGCTGGACGGCGCGGCGGTCGGCATCATCTGCGGCGGCAGGGATCATGCGGCTCACCGTGGCGAGCGGCAGGCCGCCCGCGGCGCGGGTCGCGGCGCCGGTGTCGTCGATATAGCCGACGCCCGCGGCTCTCAATTTTTCGAGCACGGGCGCCAGGGCGTCCGCATCGGCGGAGAATTTCGAGCCCATATAATTGGTCGCGGCGAAATAGCCGCCAAAGCGCGCCATCAGCCAGTCGAGGCGCTGGAGATTTTCATCGCGCTCGCGCGAAGTCAGGAGCGCCGCCGCGCCAAGCGCTTCCGGATTGGCGCCGTAACCTTCCATGGGCAGTTCGATCAGCACTTCATGGCCGGCCTCGCGCGCCTTCCTGGTCCAGAAGTCGAGATTCTTGGCGTAGGGCGCGAAGGAGAGCGAAACCTCCGGCGGCAGATCGTCAATGGCGCGCTCGGTGACGGCGGTGTTAAGGCCGAGCCCGCCGACAATGACCGCGATGCGCGGCTTGGCGCGCGGTCCGTCATAAGGCCTTGCGTAATAGCTGACGGCTTTGCGCCCATCTGCGCTGATGCGCGGCGTCATTCCGAGCGGGGTCGTGCGAAGCAAGGCGGCGTCGGGATCGGGAATGGGCTGAACCGCCGGGGTCAGCGAGGCGGCGACCACGGGCTTCGCCTGGCGCCCGGGAATGGTGATGACCACATCATCGGCGCTGTAGCCGCCATCGCCATGCTCGTCTTCAAGATAGTCGTCATCGTAAAGCGGATCGGTCTCATTCTCCGCATAAAGATCGTTTTCGCCGGGATAGATGAGGACGAGGCCGTCTTCGCCTTCCTCGCCCGGCGCGCCCGGCATGACTTCCGCATACTGCGTAGCGTCACGCAGCGCCGGCGCATCGATGCGTTCTTCGCTGCCGGGGCTTCCGGGAGCCGGCGCTGGCGCGCGCGCAAAAATTTCAACCTTGTCTACGGGCAGGGCGATGCGCCCCGGCCCCTCGCCGCTTTGCGCGGAATAGATGATGACGCCTGCGCCGCCGGCAAGGAGCGCAAGCGAGCCGAGCCAGGCCCATGTGAGGCGGCTCAAAACCGGCGCTTTCATTCGTCTGCGGCGAGGCATGGCCCTTATAATTCTTTCCCGCGTTTGCAGTTGGCGCGCGCTCACGTCGCCGCGCCCCGCACGGGGCGGCGTCCAACACGCAAATTAGGGAAAATAGGGTTAACCAAACGAAAACAGGGCCCGATTGGGCCCTGTTTATCTGCTGAGAATTTTCTCCAGCGGCTAGTGGGCCGAGGCCTCTTCCGAACGGGCGGCGCCCGCATCCGCCAGGGCCTGATCGTAGAAGGTGGCGTCGGCGAGGATTTCGAGCGCCCGGCGAAGCTGGCAATCCACCGGGATCTCGTCGCCCTCGTCGCTTTCCTCAAAGGAGCAGAGGAACGGCTCCACGTCCGAATTGTCGGCCATGGCATCATCTTCCTCGTTTTCATCATCGGTCTCAGCGACGTCGAGCGCATTCGGCAGATCCGCCTCGCCCGGACGTTCGGCGAGTTCGTCCTGCCCCGGATAAATCACGGGCATGGCGATATCGGGGTCGATGCCATGCGCCTGAATGGAGCGGCCGGACGGCGTGTAATAGCGCTGGGTGGTAAGGCGCAGCGCGCCTTGGAGCCCGTTTTGCAGCGGGATCACAGTCTGCACCGAGCCCTTGCCAAAGGACTTCGTGCCGAGGAGCAGCGCCCGATTGCGGTCCTGCAGCGCGCCCGCGACGATTTCAGACGCCGAGGCCGAGCCGCCATTGATCAACACGATGATCGGCTTGCCGTCCAGTTTATCGCCGGGCGTTCCCATTTCGCGCATGGTGTCGCGCGGACGGCGCCCCTTGGTGGAGACGATTTCACCGCCATTGAGGAATGCGTCGGAAACCGCGACGGCCTGATCGAGGAGACCGCCCGGATTGGAGCGCAGATCGAGAATAATGCCCTTGGGCCCGCCCGGAATTTCTTTTTCGAATTTCCTGAGAGCCTTGAGAAGACCATCACGGGTCTGTTCGGAAAAGTTCGAAATCCGGATATAGCCGAAATTGCCCTTTCCCTCGCCCTTGACGCAGTCACGCTGGGTCTGGCGGCTGACCGGAAGCGCGCCGATGGCGCAGCTCGTCACCGACTGCACCGTCACGATGTCTCGCACAAGGGTCAGGTCGAAAGGTTCTTTTTCGCGATCGCGCACCACGGCGATGTCGATTTTGGTGCCTTTCTCGCCCTTCAGTTTCGAAATCGCTTCGTCGAGCGACATGCCAAAGACGTCCTCGCCGTTGATTTCAACAATGAGGTCGCCGCTCTGCATGCCGGCTCGGGCCGCGGGCGTATCGTCAATGGGGCTGACGACTTTGACATAGCCCTTGTCGGGTCCCTCATTGTCCATCTGGACCTGAATCCCGAGCCCGGCGAAGGAGCCGCGCGTCTGCTCCTGCATGGTCTGATAGTCTTCAGCGGTCAGATAGCTCGAATGCGGATCGAGCGTGTCCAGCATGCCGTCAATGGCGCCCTTGATCAGGTCGGAATCATCAGGGTCCTGCACATAATTCTCATGCACCTGCTCAAAGACCTCACCGAAGAGATCGAGCTGGCGGAAGGTGTCCGCGGAAATCGAGGCCCGCGCAAAGACCGCGCTGGACAGGACGCCAAAGACAAGAGCGCCGCCGCAGGCGGCCGCAACGAGAGCGCCGCTGGAATAACGCTTGCCGCGTTGATGGGCGGCCGGGGAACGGAGGGCGTTTTTAGGGCTTTTGACCATTGATAATCTACACCTTGCTTGGCCTGCCTTCAGCGCAGGCTGTCCATAGTTTTACGGGAGAGCCACAATGCCGGGTTAACAGGCTCTCCATTTTTGCGGACCTCAAAGTCCAACGCGCCCCCGCTGGACATTTCCGCCACCGGCTCTCCGGCAGTGATGCGCTGGTTTTCCTCCACGAGAAAACGGCCAACGCCCAGAAACAGTATATGGTAGCCGTCGCCTACGTCCAGAAGGATGAGATTTCCCACATCAGGCCAACTTTGCGCAAATTTGACGATTCCTTCAAATGGCGAGGTCACAATCGCCTGATCCCGCACGGAAAATCTCAATCCTTCGAAAACGCCGCCTTCGGGGCGGGGTTTCCCGAAATCTCCTGTTAACCTTCCCGCGACAGGCGCCCTGAGCGCGCCCCGGGCGTCGCCGAACGCCTTCGCCGTGACCACTGGCGCGGGCGCCACCTGTTTAATGCTGGGAAGGTTGGGAGTTGATGAAACCCCTTCCGATGTTTCCTGGGGGGCGGGCGGCTTCAGGCGCGGCGTGATAGAATGGGCGAGCCTGGACAGACGATCGATAAGCTCTCGCAGTGTGGAGGCCTGCGCGGCGATGCGTGCGGTCTCCCGTTGCGCCGAGGCGGCAAGCGCCTGCGCCACATCACGCTCCTCTTCTTTTTTTGCAAGAAGATCGGCCAGCACATCCCGGCGGGCGGCGAGCGCATCGCTTTCCCTGGCGAAACTTTTGCGATCTCGGTCGAGCTCTTCGGCTAGCGCGGCGAGCCGCTCAATCGCCGCACGCAATCTCGCAGCGCGGGCTTCGACTTCCGGCGCTGCGTCAGACAAAAGCATTGCCGCGCGCGCCGCCTTGTTCGCGTCTTCCGGATTTACGAGCAAGGCCGGCGGACGAGACATTTCGAGCGACTGGAGGGCCGCCAGCACCTCGGAGAGATTTTCGCTTTCTGTTTTCAGCGCCGCTTGCGCTTCGGCCTTTTCAGCCTCGAGTTCTTCGATGGAGTCTTCAAGATCGGCGATCTTGCGCTCCGAGTTCTGGATGGAGTTTGCAGTCTCGATCAGGCTGTTGCGGAGCGCCGCGACCTCGCGCTGTTTCGCGGCGGCTTCCTGTTTAAGCCGCTTTTCCTCCTGGGCGCGTTCTTTCAACTGCTGCTCAACGGCTTCCAGATCGTCGGATGCGACCTGCGCCTGCGCGCCGGCCGGCGCCGCCAAGGCGAGTGCAAGAAGGGAAAGCCGCAGCATCATGAGCGGTGATAAGGATGGCCTGAAAGGATGGTCATGGCGCGGTATAGTTGCTCCGCCAGCATCGCCCTGACAAGCAGGTGCGGCCAGGTTGCTTTTCCAAAAGAGATCAAATGATCGGCCTTATCGCGAAGCGCGGGGTCATGACCGTCAGCGCCGCCGATAAGAAAGACCGAGGCCGGCGCGCCGTCGTCACGCAGGCGCTCCAGCATCGCAGCCAGTTTTTCGCTGGAAATATTTTCCCCACGCTCGTCGAGAACGAATGTTTTTGCGCCCTGGGGGACAGGGCCGAGCAGGAGTTCGGCTTCCCGCTTTTTCAGCGCCTCGCCAGACAGCGCCCTTGGCGCTTCGAATTCCTGCAAGGCGACATCTGCAAACCCGATGCGCCGGCCAAAACCCTGAGCCCGGTCGACATAATCATCAACCAAGGCCGCTTCGGCGCGGCCGCGCATTTTGCCGATAGCGGCGATCAGTAGCCGCATGGGCGGCGCTTCCTCAGATCGAGATCAGGCGTCGGGTTTTGCAGGCGCGTGCGCCGCTTCCGACCAGACGCGTTCGAGATTGTAGAAATCGCGCACTTCCGGACGGAAAAGATGAACGATGACGTCTTCTGCATCGATCAACACCCAGTCGCAAGCCGTCTTGCCCTCAATTCGGGCGCGGCCAAAACCGGCGTCTTTCAATCGCCGCAACACCTTGTCCGCCATCGCCGCCACGTGACGCTGCGAGCGGCCCGAAGCGATGACCATGGCGTCAGCGATGTCAGACTTTCCCGCAAGGGGGATCGTCACGACATTCTCCGCCTTGTCGTCATCGAGTTCCTGCAAAATGAGGGACAAAATTGTCTGGCTGCGTTGCTCGGGAGAAAGGCGCGACAACGCGTCTTCCGCTTCCTGATCCAGACCGGCCTGGTTCGAGACCAGATCCAGTGCGGCCTTGCCGGCGGCCGCGGCGCCTTGCTGTGCGTTCAGCTCCGCTCTCCATACGCTGCGCGGGACACCTTTCCCGCATGCTAAATATAAGGTCGTTTCCGGCCTGCTCCAACCACCGGGGCCCAATTTATCTGTTGCCCAAAAGGCACGCGGCGAACCAGCCCTTTTCGTCGGTCCAGGATTTTTCAAGGCGCCACGGCGTTTGGTTAACCAGCGCCTCAAATTTTTCCAGCGTGAATTTATGTGAGTTTTCGGTGTGAAGTGTCTCGCCTTCGTCAAAAGAAAACTCATGCCCGTCGAGCTCGATTACGGTTGGCCGAAGCGCGCGCAGATGCATTTCGATGCGATCTTCGTCTTCGTTGTAAAAAGCGTAATGTTCAAAGTCATCAGGATCGAGCCTGGCGCCAAGCTCCGCCTTCATTCGTCTTAGCAAATTCATGTTGAACGCCGCTGTGACGCCACGCGCATCGTTATAGGCGGCTTCAAGAACAGCCTTGTCCTTGACCAGATCGAAACCGACCAGAAACTGAGCGCCAGCCCCCAGCGTGTCGGCGGCGCGGGTCAGAAAATCTTTCGCCGCATCGCGGGTCATATTGCCGATGGTCGAGCCGGGAAAATATCCAAGCCAATGATCGGCCGGCGGGAGCAGGTCTTTCGGCAGTTCGATGGGGGAATGGAAATCGGCGCAGACGGCCGCTACCGGGATGGGCAAAACTTCCGCAATGGCCGACGCATTTTCGAGAAGATGATCGCGGGAAATATCCATGGCGACATAAGCCGCCGGCTCTTCCAGCCCTTTGACCAGCCATTCGATTTTTTCACTGGACCCGGAGCCGTATTCAAAAATCGCCGCGCGCGATCCGATAGCCGCGGTAATGGCTTCCGCATTCTCCAGAAAAACCGCCTTCTCGGTTCGCGTCGGATAATACTCTTCAAGCTCGGTAATCTGATCGAACAGCTTAGAGCCTGTCTCATCATAGAAATATTTCGGCGAGATCGACTTCTGCGGTTTCGACAGGCCCTCGATCACATCGGCGCGAAAATCCCCGAGGTCGGGATTGAGATCGAGAAAGAAAGCAAGCGCGCCGCAAGGCGCAATAAGCTCGTCATCACGGTCTATGGTCAATGAATGGCTGATTTTTCTGCTCCTGATGGCGGTTGAAGAAAGCGGGTTTTCCGTGTCCGGAAAGAACACCCAAGCGGGCGGTTCGGTTTCACTGAGCAACATGGCGTTGTCAGGGTCGATGCGGAAGGCGGCGAGTTCTTTCGCCGCTTCGCTGGCGAGCGCCTCATCTGTATGGCCGGGCCTGTTGAAAACGGCCATCGGTACGGTTTCAGCGATATGGCGCCACTCTTTCCACTGATGGAAATTATCAAGCCCGTCGGCCCCCATGAGCCAGACGAAAGCCGCATTTGGATTGATCGCCTGCAGCGCGTCGAGGGTTTCTGCGGTGTATGTGAGGCCACGGCGACGCTCAAAATCGCTGACAACGATGTCCGGGTGATTGGCGACAATCCGCGCCAGCCGCAGGCGATCTTCGTAATCGGCGTAGATCTTCGGGGCTTTCAGCGGGTTTCCCGGCGTCACCAGCCACCAGACGGCGTCGAGCCCTAGGCGCTCCAGCGCCGCCAGCGAAATTTCGCGATGGCCCTGATGGGGAGGATTGAACGACCCGCCGAGCAAGCCAATGCGGCGGCGTTCTGTCTTCTGGCTTGGCGGCACGGACCATCCCCCGATACGGCGGAGCCTTACTTAGAGGGCGCGCGCGCAGAATCCAACCGGGAACGGCGATCAAAGAACCGTTATGGCGTCCATTGTTCGTCTTCGGTCGACGCCTCCTGCCCGGATTGTGCGGGTTCGCCGCGCGCTTCCCCGGCAAGCGCCATCAATTTGTGCAAGATCGGCTGAATGCCTTTGCCTGTGGCGCCGGAGATGATTTCCACCTGCGCGCCGCACGCTCCACTAAGCGCGGCTTTTCGCTCATCGATCTCTTCAGGCGCCAGCGCATCGATCTTGTTAAGCGCGACGATTTCTTTTTTGCCTGCGAGATCATGGCTGTACGCTTCCAGTTCGCCGCGCACGGTGCGATAGGCGCCGGCGACGTCTTCCTGCGTGCCGTCAACCAGATGAAGCAGCGCCGCGCAGCGTTCCACATGCCCCAAAAAGCGATCGCCAATGCCGGCGCCTTCATGCGCGCCTTCAATAAGGCCCGGAATATCAGCTAGCACGAAACTCTGCCCCTCTCCGACGCGCACCACGCCGAGGTTGGGATGAAGTGTTGTGAACGGATAGTCCGCGATCTTCGGCTTCGCCGCGGACACCGCCGCGAGGAATGTCGACTTGCCTGCATTCGGCAGACCCACGAGCCCGATATCGGCGATGAGTTTCAGCCGCAGCCAGATGGTGCGCTGCTCGCCCGGCTGGCCGGGATTGGCGCGACGCGGCGCCTGATTGGTCGACGATTTGAAACGCGCATTGCCGAACCCGCCATTGCCGCCTTTTGCAAGAAGCACGCGCTCGCCCGGCTCGTCGAGATCGGCGATGAGCGTTTCTTCGTCTTCCTCGAAAATCTGCGTGCCTACCGGGACCTTGATGACTAGGTCGTCGGCGGAGGCGCCGGTGCGGTTCGAGCCTTCGCCGGGACGGCCACTCTTGGCCTTGAAATGCTGCTGATAGCGGAAGTCGATTAGTGTATTGAGATTTTCGACCGCTTCCGCCCAGACATGCCCGCCCGCGCCGCCATCGCCGCCATTCGGACCGCCGAATTCGACGAACTTCTCACGCCGGAACGACAGGCAGCCAGCGCCGCCAGCCCCGCTCTGAATATAGATTTTCGCGCGATCGAGGAATTTCATGAGGGCCGTCTACACGCCCTGCGAGGCCGGGCCAACCGGATTCTCACATCACTGCGATGCGCCCGTGCCTTTTGGCCTCACGCCCAGTATATGCTTTGCCGCTGAACCCGTAACGCAGAAAGAGATCATGACCGACACGCACATTCTTTTTCAACCGGTGGAATTCGACAATCTGTCCTTGAAAAACCGCATTGTCATGGCGCCCATGACGCGGAGTTTTTCTCCCGGCAATGTGCCTGGCGAGGACGTCGCCGCCTATTACCGCCGCCGGGCGGAAGGCGAGGTAGGCCTCATTCTCACCGAAGGCGTCTCCACCAACGAGACGACCGCCACCGGCACGCCGAACGTGCCTAATATCGTCACCGACGCCGCCAAGGCCGGTTGGAAGAAAGTTGTGGAGGGCGTTCACGAAGCCGGCGGCAAGATCGGCATTCAACTCTGGCATGAAGGCCCGTTCCGCAATCCGAAAAATACCAGCCATCCAGACGTTCCTTCCTGGTCGGCCTCGGGCGTCAAAACCGCCGACAAGCAGCTCTGGAACCCCATGAGCGAATCGGAAATCGAAACCGCGATTACGGAGTTTGTCGACGCTGCGGTTGCAGCAAAAGACCTTGGTTTCGATGCTGTCGAGTTTCACGGCGCGCATTCTTATCTGATCGACAGCTTCTTCTGGGACCAGACCAATCTGCGCGATGACAAATGGGGCGGCGACTGGACAGGACGCACGCGCTTTGCTGCGGAGATCATCCGCCGCACGCGCGAGCAAGTCGGCGCCGACTATCCGCTGATCATTCGGTTGTCACAGTGGAAACAACAGGACTTCAACGCCAAGACCGCAAAAAATCCGCAAGAGATGGAACAGTGGCTGACGCCGCTCGTTAAGGCCGGAATCGATATCATTCATATGTCGCAACGGCGCTTCTGGGAGCCGACCTTTGAGGGGTCGCCGCTGAATGACGCCGGCTGGGCCAAGAAATTGACCGGCAAACCGGCCATATCCGTCGGCTCGGTCGGCCTTTCCGGCGAATTCACCGCGGCCTATGCCGGAGAATCTTCGGAACCGGCGAGCCTCGACCGTCTAATTGAAATGATGGAGCGCGAGGAGTTCGATCTCATCGCCGTTGGCCGCGCCCTGTTGCAGGATCCCGATTGGGCCTTGAAAATCCGCGAGAGCCGCCAGGACGAACTCAAAACCTTCACCAAGGACGCACTCGGAACGCTATATTAGGAATAATCTTTATGCTGACTGTTCATCACCTTGAAAACTCCCGTTCGCAACGAATCCTGTGGCTGCTCGAAGAGCTGGGCGTTTCTTACGATGTCAAACGCTACGAACGGGACAAAGAATCCAATCTAGCGCCGGCGGAACTGAAAGCCGTTCATCCGCTGGGCAAATCGCCGGTGATTGAGGACAATGGCAAGGTGTTCGCCGAAACCGGCGCCATGATCGAGCATATTCTCGACGCCCATGGGCAAGGCCTTTTGCGGCCGTCGGCGGGAACGCCCGCCTTCGATGACTACCGCTACTGGCTTCACGCGGCGGAAGGAACCTATATGCCGCCGCTTGTGTTCACGCTCTTCATGAATCGCATCGAAACGGCGCCCATGCCGTTCTTTGCAAAACCTATCGCGAAAAAAATCGCACAATCGATCCGCGAAGGATACCTCAACCACACCATGAAAGCGCAATATGATTTTCTGGAAGCGACGCTGGAAAATTCGCCATGGCTGGCGGGCGACGACATCACCGCCGCCGACATCATCATGAGCTTCCCGGTCGAAGCTTTCGTTGCTCGCGGCGGCGGCGAAGAAGGCTATCCAAATATCGCCGCCTATCTGATGCGCTTTCAGGCGCGCCCGGCCTATCAGCGTGCGCTGGAACGCGGCGGGCCTTACGCGCTGATGAAGTAACGGTTTCGTGTGGCTATAAGGGTAGGAGCCACCCTTGCGCCACATTCGCGGCTTCCTTTGGCCACCGGCCTTTCCTAGATAGGCCCCATGAAACAATTCCGGAGAAACCGATGAGCATCGCCATCCTGTCCGCCATTTCCCTGATGTGCGTTGACGGCGCTATGGCCGCCCGCCCTGCACAGGAGTTTGTTCTGGCGCAAGCTGAAACGAATTCTGTCGAGGCCGAAACCAAGTCCGAGAAAATCGAGGCCGAAGATCTCGCCGCGCCCGCTATCAGAACCGCCGAGCCCGGTGCTGACGCGGTCAGCAGAGATTTACGCGACGATTATGAGGGGCCACTCGCTTTTGAGAATGACAGCGACGATGCGGTTGTCGAGAAAATGATCTCGTGGCTGGAAGACCTCGATACGCTGAAAGGCGACTTCACGCAGGTCGCCCCGTCAGGCGCAATCTCGGAAGGCAAGTTTTACCTGCGCCGGCCGGGGCTGTTGCGTTTCGAATATGAGCCGCCGGCGCCGCTTCTGATCGTGGCCAATGGCGGCATGGTCTATGTGCGCGACGAGGAACTCGAAACCACCGACTCCTATCCCGCCGGCAAAACGCCGCTGAAATTTCTCTTGCAGAAAAATTTCGACCGCGACGATGCGCGCATCGTGTCGGTGGATCGCGGCGTCGATACGGTCGCGGTGACCTTCGCATCCGATGACGAGGAAACCGAGGGCGAGCTTACCCTGATCGCCGATGCGCCTGACTTGAATCTTCGCCGCTGGATCGTGCGCGATCTGCAAGGCGGCATTACGGTCGTCACCCTAGACAATGTCATTTATGGCGAGCGGTTGGCCAACAACCTCTTCAGAGCCCCCGAAGCAGGCGGCCGGTTTCTGGACAGATAGCCAGCCTGGCACAGGCGACTTTGCCATTTTGTAACAAAGTCACAGGCAAGTTTTTTTTGGCGATCCTATTGAAAAAATGGCCTCTGATGCGTTAATGTAACAGTACGCGATAGGCGCTCAATATCGGGCCGGCGTTGCCCCCCCGCTTGCAGGCCCGATAGCCAGTCGCGTCGCCGGAATATCCCCTCCCGGCGTAGGCGCAACAGCGCAGCTTGGCGTCCGATCTTTATAAGGTCGGACGCCTTTTTTGTCGGCTCTTTAACCGCCGATGACAGGCGACGGGCGAACCCCTACATAGAGAAAAAGCCGCAAGGATCCTTTCATGGACGAAACCGATCTCGAAGCCCTGGAAAGGGAGTTGCCGGGCCTCGCCCGCCTCTCCCGCTTCGCCCGTTCCCTCGACCGCATTCCCTGGTTCGCCAATATCGGCGAGGCGCTGACCCCGGGCGCGAAGGCCGCCGCTTCCGATTACTGCGCAGGGCTCGGCTTTCCTGACGCCGAGATCGCCATGCTCATGGACTGGGAAGACGCCGCCGCCGTCGCCGAAAGCCTCGACTGGCAGAGCCCCGCCTGGGAAGCGGAGGAATCCCTGCGCGCTGACCTGACGGGCCGCGCCCTCGATCTCCTGTCCGAAGACGCGCTCCGCATCGGCATGGCGCTGATCGCCGAGAAAGTCTCCGAGCCCGCCAAGGACGCGGTCGAAGAGCTTTCCTATCTGAGCGATCTTGACGACGAGCAGATCAAGACGCTTTGCGTCGGCGCCGCGGTGCAGGCCGCAAACGGCGCCGCGCTGGCGCTGATCGCCGCCGCCGACAGTGATTTCGACGCCGAAAACCACCCGCTGGCGGCGAAGTTTCGCCTGTTCGAATTCGGACGCTGGCCGGTCTCCATCACGGGTTCGTCCTTCAACCTGTTCTGATCTCCATCAGCGCCGCAGCGATGAGATAGACCGCCACCGCCGTCAGGATGGTGCGGAACCCCTTGCGGAAGGTCGCCTCCGGCATGGCCCGCAGATAATGCGTGCCTGCATAGGTGCCCGCGAAACCGGAGATCAGGATCGCCCCCAGAAGCCACGCCCACTCTCCGTAGGCGAAGCCGAGAAGCCCGAAGGCGGCGATCTTCATGAGGTGCTGGATCACCATGGCCGCCGCATGGGTGGCGACGATGTTGAGCCGGCCAAGCGCTGTCGCCGACAGCATCGCGGCGACAATGGGACCGGTCGCGCTGAAGAACATCGTCAGAAAACCGGTGACGACGCCCACCGCCAGATAGGTCTTTTCGCCGGGCGCGAAGCTTTTCGGTTTCGGCCCCCAAAGCGTCCAGATTACGAAAGCCCCGACGCCCCCGCGCAACAGCCATACCGGGGTCTCCACCGCGAGGCGCCCGCCAATGGCCGCCCCGATGAAGCTCCCGAGGCTGAACCAGAGCACGATCCTCCAGACCACCTCCTTGCGCTGGAGGTAAAACCGTCCGGCATTGGCGCCGGCCTGGGCCGCGCCATGGACCGGCACCACCGCGGCGGCCGGGAAAACCGCGCTCATGATGGCGAGGAGCGCGAGACCGCCCCCGAGGCCGAAGGCCGCCGTGATCGCCCCGGTGAAAAAGCTCGCGAAAACAACGAGAGCGGCGGCCCAGACGGGCGCGGCCTCGGGTAAGAACTGCGCGACATTTTCCATGATCCGCCGCTCCTAGGCCGGTCCGCCGGCCTGCGCAATCAGCCCGCCATCGCCGCTGGAGCCGGATGCGCCATTTCCAGCCTTGACGCTCCCGCGCCCCGCCCCTATCCGGGCCCTGCCCCCATTCACGCCGTCACCTTTCAAGAGTCGCCTCCCACCGATGAAAATCACCACCTGGAACATCAATTCCGTCCGTCTACGGATCGAACAGGTCAAACGATTCCTCAAGGAGGAAGCGCCCGATATCCTGTGCCTTCAGGAAATCAAATGCCTTGAAGACAACTTCCCCGCAAAGGCGATACGCGAGGCGGGCTATGAGCATCAGGCCGTCTCCGGTCAGGCGGGCTATCATGGCGTCGCCATCGTCTCCCGCCTGCCGTTGAAGAATGTCGAAGTGCGCGGCTTTTGCGACAAGGGCGACTGCCGCCATATCGCGGCGAGCGTCGCCGGCGGCATCCGCGTTCACAATTTCTATGTGCCCGCCGGCGGCGATGAACCCGACCCGAAGAAAAACGAGAAGTTTGCGCACAAGCTCGACTTTCTCGACGAAATGGCCGGCTGGTTCGGCGAACTCGGCCCCCGATCGAAAGCCGTTCTTGTGGGCGACCTCAATGTGGCGCCGACCGAAAACGATGTCTGGTCGCACAAACAGCTTTTGAAAGTCGTCTCGCACACGCCGGTGGAAGTTGAAAAGCTGAACGCCGTCATCGCCTCCCATGGCTGGATCGACGTCGCCCGCGAGCTGATCCCCGAGCCGGAAAAGCTTTACACTTGGTGGTCCTATCGCGCGCGCGACTGGCGCGCCTCCAATCGCGGCCGGCGCCTCGATCATATCTGGGTCAGCCCGGCGCTGAAAAAACCGGCGCTCGCACTGGGCCGGGAAGCGTTCAGGATTCACGACGACGCACGCGGCTGGGAAAAACCTTCCGACCACGCGCCGGTGTCGCTGAAATTCGATCTTTAATTTATTCCGCATAAAGACATAGTTGTCGTCGAGGCTCCGCCGCCGGAGGCGATGGCGGCGTTGCTGGAACGGCTCAGGGTCGCGGTTTCGCTTTAAGTCCCTCTCCCTCTTCAGAGGGAGAGGGGTTTGGGGTGAGGGTGTGCGCTTTCGAATTCAACTTGAATCATCCGCAGACCCGCGCCTGGCCAAATTGCACTCAACAACCTCTTTTCTTTCCCTTTGGCTCGCCCCCTCACCCCCGGCCCCTCTCCCCCAAGGGGAGAGGGGTGTAAACACGAAGGCCGCCGCGGCTCAGCAGAGCCCGAACGTGATAAGTGGAGAGGCATGCGGGGCGTGAAACGTCCGTCGCATAGTTAATTTTAAGGGCGCTTC
>PAIP01000024.1 GCA_002704915.1 Parvularcula sp. | reverse complement strand
GTGATCCAAATCAAATCGTTCCAGATCGCCTATACTTATGTTTGGCGGACGAAGGAGTTTGCAACACAGGACGCGCGGCATGAGTTCGGCGCGCTCTCGCTATCGGCAAAATTCTAGCATGATCGCTGATCGACGAACTGACATTGCTCATTTATAGTTGTCGCCGAGCGGCGGCAACAAGACAAAAGGCAATAAATCATGAATTGGAACAAAAGATCGGTGATGATCGGCGCCGTCATCATTGTCGCAGTCGCTGGCATAACAGTATGGCAATGGAGTGTTCGGAATGGGCCGCTAACCGGCATCGCTGTCGCCAATGGCAGGATCGAAGCCGAAGAGATCGATGTTGCGACAAAGCTGCCAGGTCGTGTCGTGGAGATATTCTCCGAGGAAGGGGATTTCGTCGAGCAAGAAAGCGTTCTGGCGCGTCTTGACGCCAGCGAATTGACCGCAGCATTCGCCCGCGCTGAGGCGGAGCGCCGCCGCGCTGATCAGGCCGTGATGCAGGCCGAAGCCCAGGTCACGCTTCGCGACAGCCAGTGCGCGCTGGCGACAAAGGAATATGAGCGGACGGAAAAACTCTTTGAGAGCGGTCATTCAACCGCCGAGCGCCTTGATATTCGGCGTACTGAAAAAGAAGTCGCAGAAGCTGCGTGCGTGGCGGCGAGAGCGGAACTAGGAAACACGCGCGAACTTGTCGCTTCGATGGCGGCGGAAGCTCAGCGACTGGAAACGCAGATCGAGGAAACGAGAATCAAGGCGCCGCGAACTGCGCGCGTTTTATACCGTCTCGCCGAGCCCGGCGAAGTTCTGCCGGCTGGCGGGCGCATCGTTACTCTCATCGACCCAACAGATGTTTTTATGACGGTGTTTCTGCCGACGAGCGAGGCCGGTCGCCTTGCGATCGGCGCTGACGCGCGAATTGTGCTCGACGCTGTGCCGGAAATCGCGATTCCTGCGAGGGTCTCCTTTGTCGCCTCGCGCGCGCAATTCACGCCGCGCCAAGTTGAAACGGAAGATGAACGGGCGAAACTGATGTTTCGGGTCAAACTGAAAATCGATCCTGCGCTTCTTGAGCAATATAAGGAACGCGTCAAAACGGGTCTGCCCGGGGTTGCTTATATTGACGTCGCCGGGGAGCGAAACTGGCCGGCCGCGCTGGAGGAAAACCTCATTAACTGATGGCGGCGGTTCAAAATATCGTTTCAGTCCGTAATGTGGCGCACCATTATAAAGGCGTTGCCGCAATTGATAATCTTTCTATCTCGTTTCCGTCAGGAAAGCTTGCCGGGTTGATCGGGCCTGACGGAGCCGGAAAATCAACATTGCTCGGATTGATCGCCGGCGCGCGCCGCCTTCAGACGGGTGAAATATCCGTGCTGGGCGGTTCGGTTTCAAACAGCGCGCATCTCGGCGATATGCGAAAGCGCGTCGCCTATATGCCGCAGGGACTTGGGCGCAATCTCTACATGGAGCTGACGGTCCGTGAGAATCTGGAATTCTTCGGCCGACTTTTCGGCTTGCCTCGTGAGGAACGCGCCGGCCGCGTCGCCGCCCTGTTGAAAGCCACGGGTCTCGATCCGTTCCCCGATCGCCTCGCGGGAAAGCTTTCCGGGGGCATGAAGCAGAAGCTCGGTCTCTGTGCGGCGCTCATTCACGAGCCGGAATTATTGATTCTTGACGAGCCGACAACTGGCGTCGATCCGCTCGCGCGCAAACAATTCTGGGATCTGATTAATGAGATCCGGTCGCGTCGGAAAAATCTCGATGTCATTGTTGCGACAGCCTATATGCCGGAAGCCGAGCAGTTCGACTGGTTGATGGCGATGGAGGCGGGGCAAGTCCTCTCATGCGGCGCGCCTGAAGCGCTCATGGAGAAAACCGGCGTACAAAATCTCGAAGAAGCATTTGTCGCGCTTCGGCCAACGCCTAATCCGGAGCGCCGGGCTCAAAACAGTCAGTATAGCTCGATAATGGCGGATGAAAGCGATATTTCAATTTCAGCGCGCGGCTTAACACGCCGGTTTGGCGATTTTACCGCCGTCGATGCGGTCGATTTCGAAATCCGAAAAGGCGAGATCTTCGGCTTCGTTGGCTCGAACGGATGCGGCAAGACCACGACGATGAAGATGCTCACTGGCCTGCTCGAACCGTCGGACGGCGAGGCCCGTCTTTTCGGCGAGCCGGTCGACGCCCGGGACATCAACATGCGCCGCCGCATCGGCTATATGTCGCAGAGTTTTTCGCTTTATGGCGAACTGACGGTCCGCCAGAATCTCGATCTTCATGCGCGGCTTTACGACCTCGCACCGGAAAACCAAATCGAGCGCGTAGAAAATCTGATCGAATGGCTGGGCCTCGCGAAATACGATGTCAAAATTGCTCGCGATCTCCCGCTCGGCGTGCGCCAAAGGCTGTCGCTGGCGGTTGCGGTCATTCACGAGCCTGAAGTTCTCATTCTCGATGAGCCGACATCAGGGGTCGATCCTGCGGCGCGAGACCGGTTCTGGGATTTTCTGGTCGAGCTGTCGCGGGACAAGGGTGTTACGATTTTCATATCGACTCACTATGTCAACGAAGCGGAGCGTTGCGACCGTGTTGCGCTGATGCATGCGGGCCGTGTTCTCGCAACCGATACGCCGGCGGCGCTCGCCAAATCGGAAGATGTTGAAACGCTGGAGGACGCGTTCGTTTCGGTGTTGACGCGCGCCGACGGCGGGCGGTCGGATGAAGTTCGACAGAACGCGGAAGGGTTGGGGCAGGGCGCCGCCAGCGTGGCGGCGCGGCGCAATCTGTCTCGTAGGTTCTCCCTGTCGCGGATTTTCGCCTATACGCTGCGCGAGGCGCTTGAGCTGCGCCGCGATCCCATTCGCCTCACTTTCGCCATGCTGGGCACGGCGATCCTGATGATAATATTCGGATATGGCATAACGCTTGATGTTGAAGACATCCCTTTCGCCGTTCTCGACTACGACCAGACGCCGGGCAGTCGTGAGTATTTACGCAGCTTTTCAGGATCGCGTTACTTTCTGGAAAAAGAACCGCTCGCAGACATGGCGGCGCTGGACCGGAGCTTAAAATCCAGCGATATCAGTGTTGCTATCATCGTGCCGGACGGTTTTGGGAAAGACGTAAAAAGCGGGCGTTCGGCGGAAGTTTCGGTCTGGATCGACGGTGCTATGCCGTTCCGCGCGACGACCATCCGCGGATATGTCGAAGCGCTGCATCAATATTATCTCCTAGATCTCATTACAGGCGGAACGGCGTCCATGAATGCGGCGCTGCCGGTCAGAATCGAGCCGCGCTTCAGATATAACCAAAGCTTTGAAAGCATCAATGCAATGGTGCCCGCGGTCGTCGCGCTGTTGCTCTTGTTTATTCCCGCCATGTTGACGGCTGTCGGCGTCGTTCGGGAAAAAGAACTCGGCTCGATCACGAATTTCTATGTGACGCCGGTGACCCGATTTGAGTTTCTCCTGGGTAAGCAGCTTCCCTATGTGACGCTCGGCGTTATTAATTTCTTTTTTCTCGTCATCATGTCGGTGTTTCTTTTCGGCGTGCCGGTCAAGGGAAGCTTTATTACACTGCTGCTGGGAAGCCTTCTTTATGTGGGTGCGGCGACGGCGTTCGGCCTGTTTGTTTCGACATTCACGAAAACACAGGTCGCGGCGCTGTTTGGCTCGGCGCTTCTGACGATGATCCCGGCGATGATGTTTTCCGGCCTCATTCACCCGGTCACGTCGCTGGAAGGCAGCGCCAGGGTTATCGGGCAGGGATTTCCGATGACCTATTTCCTCAAAGTGTCCCACGGCGTCTTCATGAAAGACTTGGGATTTATGGAGCTGCGCGCGCACCTTGCCGCGCTCGCCGTTTTTGTTCCCGCTTTAGTCGGGCTCAGCGCAATGCTGTTGTCCAAACAGTCAAGGTAACGATGAGGGGTCTGAAGAACATTTTCTATCTTGGCCGCAAGGAGCTCTACAGCTTCGTCAACGATACGATGTTGCTGGTCTTCGTCGCTTATGCTTTTTCTGTCAGCATCTATACGGCGGCGCGCGGCGTTTCGTTTGAATTGCGCAATGCGCCTGTCGGGATCGTCGACCTCGACCAATCCCAGCTTTCACGGCGTATCGCGTCGGCGCTGACGCCGCCCTATTTCATGACGGCGGAGGAAATCTCATTCGCCGAAATCGACGAGAACATGGACTTCGGGCGGTATACGTTCGTCCTTGTCATTCCGGAACGTTTCGAGGCCGACGTCATCGCGGGCAAGCAGCCCGAATTGCAGGTCAATATCGATGCGACCATCGTCGCCCATGCGGGCATCGGCGCAGGCTATCTGCAAACGATCATCACGCGCGAAGTGATGGATTTCCTGAACCGCGATGAGGGCCGGTTCGAGTTGCCGGTGACGGTCGAACCGCGCGTTATGTTCAATCCGAATTTAAACCAGGAATGGTTCATCAGCGTCATGCAGATCATTAATCATATTACCCTGCTGGCCATTATATTAACCGGCGCGGCGCTCATTCGCGAACGCGAGCGCGGCACGGTCGATCATTTGCTGGTAATGCCGATTACGCCGGCGGAAATCATGGCCGCGAAATGCTGGGCGAATGGAGTGGTCATCCTCATTGCCGCAGCGTTTGCGCTGATCGTCATGGTCCAGATTGTCCTTCAGGTTCCGATCGCTGGATCGGTCTCGCTGTTTTTGGCGGGCGCTGCCGTTTATCTCTTTTCGGCGACCGCGATCGGCATCTTTCTCGGCACGATTGCGCGATCGATGCCGCAATTATCGCTGCTCATTATGTTGACGATCCTGCCCATGCATATGCTTTCCGGCGGGTCGACGCCGCGCGAAAGTCAGCCGGAAATCGTCCAATGGGTGATGAATCTGGCCCCGTCGACTCACTTCATCGCATTCGCCCAGGCGATCTTGTATCGCGGCGCGGGTCTGGCGACGGTCTGGCCGTATCTTTTGCTTGTCGCGGTCCTTGGCGTCGCATTCTTTACGGTCGCCCTTTTGCGTTTCCGGCGCGCCATGGCGTCGATGCAATAACGGCGACAGGCTGTTCTTTGTCACAAAACATATGGAGGCGAACAAAATGAGCCGAGTTCAAGGAAAAACTGCGCTGATCACCGGCGCTGCCATGGGCATGGGCGAGGCGCACGCAAAGCTGCTGGCGAAAGAAGGCGCAAGCGTCATTGTCACGGACATCGCCGATGATCAGGGAAAGGCCGTTGCCGACGCGATCAAGGAGGCTGGCAGCGAGGCGATTTTTTGCAAACATGACGTGAGCGACGAGGCGGCGTGGATTGAGGTAATCGACAAGGGCGTCAGCACCTATGGCAAAATCGATATTCTGGTTAACAATGCCGGGATCATGCTTCAAAAGCCTGTTCATGAAACTGAGACGGACGAGTGGGACCGGCTTTTTGACATCAATGTGAAGGGCGCATTTTTCGGTACGAAATACATTTTGCCGGCGATGCAAAAAGCCGGGCGCGGCTCCATCATTAATATATCCTCCATCTATGGCCTTGTTGGCGGCCCCTCGGCCGCCGCCTATGAAGCGTCGAAAGGAGCGGTCCGCTTGCTGACGAAAGCGAGCGCCGCAGACTACGCGCCATTCAACATCCGAGTGAATTCTGTTCACCCCGGCGTAATCAAGACGCCGATGACGGACGGTATTTTAGCAGACGAAGAAGTCTCACGGCAGTTTCTTTCGGCAGTGCTGATGGGGCGTGCCGCAGACCCGATCGAGGTCGCGTATGCGGTTCTGTTTCTGGCGTCCGACGAGGCGTCTTATATGACCGGGTCGGAACTCGTCGTCGACGGCGGATATACTACGACGTGATTGTAAAGCAGATTGCTGGATCATCAGACGGATCGTTTGAGGGTGGTCGCATTTTCGCCCCTGCAAATATGTGTAGATTGCTTTTGTTGTATTCACTGCCGCCTGGCCGGCGGGGGTGAAGAGTATGGATGCGTGAAGGAGCCCTGACGCACGGCACGTGGGAATAAGTCAGACGATAAAGACGCAGCACATTTAGCTACAATGATTGGCCTTCCTAATCGAAGTGATCCAACCAATTTGTTAGATCCAGCGTGTTCTGATGCTTAACTTTTCATGACTGCTCTTAGGATTTCGGTCTGCGCGCGATTCTTTTCCGGATTTTCCGCCATCAGTTTTTTCAGGTTTAGAATTTTCCATTTGATCGCCGGCAGGTCCGCCGCCTGCGGCAGGCCGATAAGGGTGAAATCCGGGTCGCCCGCCTGCAGCGTCATCAGGAATTCCGCCGCTGGTCCTTTCAAGCGAGATTGAATGTCCGCGATCAGCTTTGATCGGGCGTCGGTTAATTCTTCGACCGCAACGGGCGCGACTGACATGCCGGCGAATTCCGTCTCGAATTCGGGGGCGATATCCTTTTCGTTCGGCGCCAACAATTCATGGGTGGGGCGGCTCGAACAGGCGATGTAAATGAGAAACGTGCGGAAGAGATTGTTGCTCAGGCCTTCATGCTCGTATAGCAGCTTGACGTCGAATAGATCGCGCGGGTGCTGGCGGTCGAGCGCGGCGTGTAATTTGCCGGCGTAAAGATCATCGAACGAGACTACCTTCGTTTCCACGAATCCATATGTGTCTTCGACCGCCGGCGCCGCGCGCATGAGGCTCGTATCGCCGATTGCCCCGCGCATGACGGGCGAGATCTCGATTTTCACAGTAACACCGCCGGCGCTCGCAAGGATGCGCGTCTCTCCGCCGCCGCCGCCGGCGATGCGTCGCGCGGATGCGCCCGGCAGGGCGTTGATGCGCGCTGTCAGGCGATCGAATGCCTCGTCAATCGCTTTCAGCGACGGCGCGCGTTCGGCGATGGGGAGATAGGCAAGATCGATATCCACCGACAGCCGCGGCATGTCGCGATAAAAGAGATTGATCGCCGTGCCGCCCTTGAGCGCAAAGTCGGGTTCGTCAGCCAGGAGCGGCAACAGCCGCACCATGAGCCGCACCTGCGCCAGATAGGTCTCATGGGCCATCGTCGGGACTCTCGCTTTGCACGTCGTCTATCAGATCGGGCGGGATCGTTATGGCGTAGCGCGGATGCAGGCGGCCGCCTTCAACGAGCGCGCGCGGGCCCGACCCGAGATCAAAGTCATCCGGGTTCAGATGTTTTCTCCAGGCGTGGTCGTGCTGGTCTGCGTAGACGAAGAACAGCCGTTTGACTTTCACGCTGCGGCATTCCTTGAGCAAGTCGGCGAGAAGCCGCGGTCGCAAATTGGCGAGGCTTTCGAATATCGCATCGACATTGTGAAAGCTTTCATGCGCCGGCAGTTCGTTCAGCATTTCGAGGATCGCCCGTTCCGGCGTCGATGCGACAAGGCTGCCGGATAGGGCTCGCGCTTTCACGGCGCCGCGTGCCGCATGATTTTCGTCATCATCATTGTCGTCGTCGGCGGCGCCAGTCGCCGGCGGCGCTGACATCGCGGTGCGTGTCAGGCCGGCGGTAAACGCCGCGGGCGAGCTTTTCGAGCCATCCGCGCTGATCATATTGCAGGATCGATTTGCGGTCGATGCCGCGCGCTGTCAGCCAGGCCGCGTCGGCGACGTAGCCGGGCGGCAGATCGTCAAGCAGGGGCTTTAATCGTTCCTGATGTTGTTGGGTCATAGCCAATAAAATAGGATAATTTCAAAGCCAGAACAAGGGTTAGCTCGGAATTATCCGTATTTATGGATAAATAACCAATAAATTAGCAAAATAATAAAGCGGCAAATTGCGCCCGTGATCCAATTGGCGCTGAATATTAAAGCACAGATGACGATGGCGGCCGCCCGACGGCGTCCGGCAAGCAAAACACCAAAAGTTCGAGAATAAAAATGGGGTCGCAAATTTTGCGCGCTAGTTCGATACTTGCCCATCCAACATGCCGTCTCATCGGTGAACGCGATCCCATGCGCGTCAATATGGAAAAGCTCATGGACGCCGCACTTGATCGAGGGTGTTTTCTTGAAGTGAATGGGCAACCGCAACGCCTTGATCTCGACGACGTCTATTGCCGCATGGCCAAGGAGCGCGGGTTGAAATTGGCGCTGTCGACAGATGCACACTCGACCGCTCAGCTTGATTACATCCGACTAAGCGTCGGACAAGCGCGCCGCGGATGGATTGAAAAAGACGACGTTGTCAACACGCGGACATGGCGAGAATTAAAGCGATTACTACGGCGATAGGTTGATCTAGTGCAGCGCCGTGTGCGCTTTCCGTTGGGCCCAAGATGCCGAAACTCCAATTATCTCCTTTAAATCAAAAAGATGCTTTGAACAGTGACCTGAACGTCGATTTGGGCGCCTTTTGCCAAAAATGTGAGTGGAATCCGTTGGACGTGCGTAGATACGTGTGGAATTGAAACAACAGGTAAGACGGCTGTGAACGTCTGTGTACCCCAATTAACCGATTCATAACTGCTAGGTTGGGGGGCACCGCAATAATCACGGCACAGAATGCCAATGCGGAAATTGACGCGCGCGCCACTCACAATGCGCATTTATCGCTAGGTCGATATGCTCACTCTATCATGCCCGCTTCGCTTTCTTGCGCCGCGCCGGCACCGCGCGCTTGGCGAGCGGCTCCAACATTTGTAAACGCACAGGCGGGCGGTTGGGAAACTCCGCGACGAGGTTCAATTCGCCGCCCATGGCCTCCACATAGCCGGAAAGGGTCGAAAGCAGCATGTCCGTGCGCTTCTCGACCCGCGAAACAGTGTCCTGGCCGACTTTCAGCTTTTTCGCCATGGTGACTTGCGTGAGGCCGAAGGCCTTGCGCAGATCCTGCAGCGAGGCTTCCTCGGCGATGAGTTCTGCGGCCCGGGCTTCGACTTTCGCCCGGCGCGCCTTCGGCAGGGATTTCATCACCTCATTCAATGTGCGGGCCATCGGATCAACCCTCCTTCTTCTCTTTCAACTCTTCCAGATGCTGATCAAACCTTTCGTCTGCGGTTTTGATCAATCTTTTGTAAAACTTCTTTTCGTTTCCGCCTGACTTGTCCGCCGCCACGAGAATGATGGCCTCGCGTTTCGGATCGAAAGCGAATGCCGCCCGCCATACACCGTCATCAGCGTCAAATCGCAGCTCCTTCATATTGGCGTGTTTCGAGCCTTTCAGCGTATCGACGCGCGGTCGGCCCGCAGCCGGGCCAAATGTTTCGATTACCTGCGCCTGGGCCAGAAGTTCGTCTTGCACGGACTCGGCCAGCGCCTCGAATTCGGGCTCAAACGCGTCATGCAACCTGACTGTCCAATTCGGCATTAATATGGCTTTCTAGGCATATGGTGTCAAGACCATATTTTGTTCATAATGCTAGCTGAATGCTCCCAAAATAGCTGGATTCGGGCTTTGCGCTCCATATTTGGCGGGCGGCCGCCGCATTGCGGCGCCAGGCTCTAGGCGCGCCAATCATGCGTGATTGGTGGCCCGAAGCCGACAAATTCAAGTGGTGAATTCGTCGTCTTCGCCCTTCGGGTGACGATCCTTGCCGCAGGCCCGCGCATCCGCGCGGGATAAAGACGCGGGGCTTTGCCCCGCGGCTTGTTGTTCATTCCCCTTGGGACAGCGGGGGCGGCGGAACGGAAGACGGGGCGAATAGCGCCGGGCGGCCACGCCGCAACCGTTTTGGCTATTTATCCGTCTTCGTTGTTTTTCTCATCCTACCAAACCGGTTGCGCCCCGGCCTTGGGCGCCCGGCGCTCATGCTCGCCCCGTTTCCGCCGCCCCCGCCGTCCCGGGGGAATTTGCGGAGCGAGAGGCAAGGAGCGAGCAGCCATGACATCACTTGAAACCGCAACCGATGCGCCCAGTCGCGCCATCCAGCGAAAGAACGCGACGAACACGGGCGCGAAGCCGCGCGGGCGTTCCGGCAAGAGAAAGCCGGGAGCCGATCTTTATACGGAGGTTACGGCAAAGATCGTGAAGGAACTGGAAGCCGGACGCTTTCCATGGGCGCAGCCTTGGGCCGCAAGAGGTGAAGCCGCGACGATTGCCGCAGGCCTGCCGAAGAATGCACAGACAGGCCGCGCCTATTCCGGGATCAATATTCTGTTGCTCTGGGGCGCCGCCATTGAGCGCGGCTTTTCCGGCCAGACTTGGCTGACTTTCAAACAGGCGAAAGCCTTGGGCGGTTCCGTGATGAAGGGCGAGCGCGGCTCAATGGTCGTTTACGCCGACAAATTCATCCCGAAAGACGAGCAGGAGCGCGCGGCGAAAGACGGCGACGAGGCGTCATTCGTGCCTTTCCTCAAGCGCTATACGGTCTTTAACGCTGCGCAATGCGAGGGCCTGTCGCCGGAACTGACGGCGGACGCCAAGCCCTTGCCGGAATGCGATGCGATCCCGCGCGCGGAAAACCTTATCAAGGCGACCGGCGCCGATTTCCGGATCGGCGGCGACAGGGCGTTCTATGTGCCGTCACAGGATTTCATCCGCGTCCCGCCGCAACCGGCTTTCTTTGAACAGATCAACTATTATCGCACTTGCTTTCACGAGCTCGGCCACTGGACCGGCCACGCCTCGCGCTTGGGCCGCGAATTCAAAGGCCGTTACGGATCGCATGCTTACGCAAGGGAAGAACTGGTCGCCGAACTTAGCTCAGCGTTTGTCTGCGCATCGCTTTCCATCACGCCGACCGTGCGCCATGCGGATTATCTCAGGCATTGGCTTGAGGTTCTGAAAGAGGACAACCGCGCGATCTTCAACGCGGCCTCGCTCGCTTCGAAAGCGGCGGATTTCATTTTGGCTTTTGAAACGACTGCGCCTGCGGGGTCGGCGGTGTCCGTCGTCAAAAATCTTGGAACAGCTGAGCGCATTATCTAACGGAGAATCCGGCTCATCCTTGGTTTGAGTTTAAGCAGCGGATCTGGCGTGCTGCAAGCGCCGTTTTTCGAATGTCCTCCTTTTGATTTTGTCTCTTTCCAGCAGAATCGTTTGCCCGCGTCCAAAGTAGACATCCGCTGGAGTGAGGTTTTTCAGGCTCTCGTGATAGCGTCGGTGATTGTAATGGCCGACAAAGGCGTCGATTGCCGCTTCGAGGTCTTCCTGCATGAAGTAGTTTTCGAGCAGGATGCGGTTCTTCAGGGTCTGATGCCAACGCTCGATTTTGCCTTGCGTCTGCGGATGGTTCGGCGCCCCGCGCACATGTCCCATCTTCTTGTCGGCCAGCCAGTCGGCGAGATCGCCGGCGATGTAGGACGAGCCATTATCCGAGAGCAGGCGCGGCCGGTGCGCCACGGTCGTTTCCTCGATGCCCGACGCGTCGAGCGCAAGCTGCAGCGTTTCCGTCACGTCGTCTGCTTTCATCGTCGTGCAGAGTTTCCAGGCGATGATATAGCGCGAGAAGTCATCGAGGATCGTCGACAGATAGAACCAGCCCCAGCCGATCACTTTTAAATATGTGAAGTCGGTCTGCCACAGTTGATTGGGCGCCGTTGTCTTGTCCTTGAACTCATCAGCCGCCTTGATCACCGTGAATGCCGGCGCGGTGATGAGGTCATGGGCCTTCAAAAGCCTGTAGACGCTGGCCTCCGAGACGAAGTACGCCCGCTCGTCCGTGAAGGTCACGGCGAGTTCGCGCGGGGACAGCTCCGGCCGTTCCAGCGCCATATCAACAAGGTCGTCGCGAACGTCGCCAGGGATGCGATTCCAGACGCGCCCCGGTCCCGAACGGCGATCCTCAAGCCCTTGCTCGCCAAACCGGGCGTAGAGATCATACCAGCGATAGAACGTGGTGCGCGAAACGCCGATCTTTTCCAGCGTCCGTTTCACGCCGAGATGCGAGGCCTCCACCATGCGGATGATCTCAAGCTTGTCGGATGCAGGATATTTCATTCGTCGTTTTCCCCATCCTCGATCGTGCTTTTTTTAAGCAGTCGGTTCTCAAGGGTGAGGTCGGCGACGAGTTCTTTCAGGTCGCGCGTCTCGCGGCGCAGATCCTTCACTTCGCCGGACGACGCCTGACGCTCCGTATCGCCTGCAAGACGACGCTTGCCCGCTTCGAGGAATTCCTTCGACCAGGAATAATAAAGGCTCTGAGCGATCCCTTCGCGCCGGCAGAGCTCGGCGATCGAATCTTCGCCGCGAAGACCCGAGAGAACGATCCTGATCTTCTCCTCGGTCGAATACTTCTTCCGCGTCGCGCGGCGGATGTTCTTAATATGCTGTTCCGCAGACTCCTGCGGCTCGGATTTCCGTCTCATCTTCGCTCCCTTTTGATGGGCTACGATGAGCCGAAAATCCTCCGTTACGAGTAACCCGTCAAATGTCCCACACTTGCTGACGGCCTACAGTCCCGGGAAGCGTAACGCCAAGATCATGCGGCTCGCACTCCAGGCCGGC
>PAIP01000023.1 GCA_002704915.1 Parvularcula sp. | reverse complement strand
GCCGTCATTCGACGATCGGCTATCTCAGCCCGATTGAATTCGAGGAAAAGATGGCGTTAGCTTAACCGACCGTCCACAAAACCGGGGACAGGCCACGATATTGGAGTTGCGTGAAAATTGAAAAACATAAAATTCTAGGCGGCAAAGTTTACGTGTATCGACGCGAGAAGAGTCGGTACTGGTATTGCTCATCGTTTCTAGACGGACGAAATTGGAGAACGAGCACGAAAGAAGAGTCACTTTCGCGTGCGAAGGATTTTGCAGAAGATTGGTATCTCACGCTTCGCGGTAAGAAGCTGATCGGCCAACTCAGACATGAGAAAACATTTCGGCAGGCCGCTGAGAAATTCCTAGAAGAGTATGAAGTTATTACGCTCGGAGAGCGCAGCCCGGTTTATATCGACAATACCAAAAGGCGCTTGAAAAACTACCTCATTCCGTATTTTGGAGATAAAGGCCTTTCAGAAGTTACGGCTGGCATGGTTCAGGACTACCGCTTATTTAGGCAGAAAAATTCAGTTCCCCGCTACAACTGCAAGGATGATGACGGCAATCCAAAAAATTACGGCCCGCCTGCTCGAAGCACGTTGCATCAAGAAATTGTTACGCTACGACAGGTTTTGAAAACGGCCATGCGCCATGGCTGGCTATCGCATCTTCCTGACTTATCAGTGCCCTATAAGACCGCAGGAAAAACCGCGCACAGAGCGTGGTTCTCGCCGGAAGAATACAAACAATTCTACGAAGCGACGCGCCGTCGCGCCAAAAACCCGCCAAAACCGCGTTGGAAGCGCAACTGCGAACAACTCCACGACTATGTATTGTTTATGGCCAATACGGGCCTGCGCCCGGATGAGGCAAGACACCTTCAATATCGTGACGTTACGATAGTGGAGGATGAAGACACGGAAGAAACCATTCTTGAGATCGAGGTGCGCGGCAAACGCGGCGTAGGCTATTGTAAGAGCATGACGGGGGCGGTGCGCCCGTTTGAACGTCTGCGTAAACGCAATAAGCCTAATGCAAGCGATCTAATCTTCCCGGCCTTTCCGCGCGAGCTTTTCAATAATATCCTGGAAGAGGAGGGATTGAAGTTTGATCGCGAGGGAAACCGGCGCACAGCTTATAGCCTTCGTCATACCTATATCTGTCTGCGCTTGATGGAAGGTGCAGATATTTATCAAATCGCCAAGAACTGTCGCACCAGCGTTGAAATGATCGAAACCTATTATGCCGCGCATATCAAAACGAGCATCAACGCTGCCGCCGTCAACGTCCGGAAGCCCAAAAAGAAAAAACAACATCCAGTCGAAGCGCAAAGCTTGTTGGCGGAATAAAATTAATTGTTGCAATTCAAGACGGTATTTTGTTTATCTAAATGAAGCGCGGGCGTGGCGGAACCGGTAGACGCAACGGACTTAAGCCACCTCTTGAGTGCCCTGTTGGAAACAGCAGGAGTAGAACTGCTCAAATTCGGGGAAAGCTCCGGGTGAATGACGTATTCGCCTTGCCGATCCCGAGCCAAGCCTCTTGTTAAGAGAGGAAGGTGTAGAGACTAGACGGGCAGCGCCTAAGGCCAGAAACCTGGCTACGGCGAAGGTATAGTCCAGACCACGAACTTGCTCTTATGCGCAACGCATCAGGGCAGGGCGGCGAAAGCCGAAGTGTGTATGAAAATCCGTTGGGCGTAAGCCCGTGGGGGTTCGAGTCCCCCCGCCCGCACCACCTTCTAAAAGCATTATTCAATGTGTTAGGATTCTCGTATTGCGAGGTTATCTATGACAGGTTCCAAATCCATTTCCGGACGTAAGCTGCCGCGTTACAGTGGAATAAAGACATTTTTTCGGCTTCCTTCTGGCGATTTCAAAGATGTTTGGGACGTTGGGATATTTGGTATTCCTTATGATGGTGCAACTAGCTATCGTCCAGGTTGTCGATTTGCACCATCTAGAATCCGAGAAGTGTCGGCGTTGGGACGCGGTTACAGCCTGGTTCGTGAACTATCGTGGTTTGAGCGACTCAATGTTGTTGACTTGGGTGATTGTCAGTCCAATCCAATGGACCAGGATGCAACATATAAAGGCATAGAAAGTTTCTGGGGAGAAATTCTCGCGCTTAGTAGAAGAGGAATAGCAATTGGAGGGGATCATTCTGTAACTCTGGCAAACTTAAGAGCATGTAAAGCGGTGTTAAACGAGCCTCTTGCGCTCATTCATTTTGATGCGCATGTGGACACCTATCCAGCATCATGGGGCTCAGAATTCCATCACGGAGCGTTTTTGCGACATGCTCTGAAAGAAGGCCTGGTCGATCCAGACAAAGTTGTTCAGATCGGAATTCGCGGGCCACTGAACGATATTGCAGACCTAGATATCGGCAAGAACAATAAATTCTCAGTTTATACCGTAGCCGATATTAGACGATTGGGGCTCGATAATTTTTGCCAGCGCATTCCTGATTTTGGCCAAACGCCAACATTCATAACATTCGATATTGATTGCTTAGATCCGGCCTATGCGCCAGGAACGGGGACCCCTGTTCCAGGAGGCCTGACAACATTCGAAGTGTTGTCAATGCTGCAATCATTGTCTTGCCCAAATCTGATCGGTGCTGATCTTGTCGAAATTTCGCCACCCTATGATCATGCCGATATTACATCACTCGCGGGCGTTTATATCCTATCAGAAATTATAAATATTATGGCTGCTTTCTCTCGCAATGATTAGGCGGTAAATATACATTGGTGGGGAATATCAAATTCACAGTGCGACGGAGAAATAGATGCTCAACAAGACCTTTCACAGATCAGACGAAGATGAGAAAACATGGATAGCGCTACGATTCAATTTAGAAGCCCATGACTTTCAAGTCATCAGACATAGAAGGTCGAACGACGCTACTGAAGAAACTATCCAGTCGGTTACAGAATTTTGGGCCAGCGCGGATGAAAGCGAGATCGATGCGTTTGTGACATTTCTCGATTCAGCCCTCACTGATAGTTAAATATGTGTGGTATTGTTGGGTTAGTTGGCTCTCAGGAAGCATCCGAAGCGCTGCAAATTCTGGAGCGAATGACGGACCGCCATCGTTCGCGTGGTCCAGATGGAGTTGGCTATTGGCAAACTGACCACGCTAGTTTTGGTCATTGTCGATTAGCGGTAATTGACCCAACAAATTCCTCAGACCAACCATTCGTGCGGCATGACCTATATCTTACGATTGTTTTTAATGGTTGTATTTATAACTATCAGAAGTTGCGATCCCAACTCAAAGCAGATGGATATGAATTCACTTCGAATGGCGACACCGAGGTAATTCTCTGCGCTTATGATAAATGGAAAGAACGGTGCGTCGATCATTTTGAAGGAATGTTTGCATTCGCAGTTTTTGATCACAAGAACAATTCATTGTTTTTAGCACGCGATCGCATTGGCATAAAACCACTTTATTATACATTGCATGATGAAACGCTGATCTTTTCCAGTACTCTGCCCCCGTTATTGAGGGCTATGAGCCAGTCAGTAGAAATTGACAAAACTGGATTGTGCTTGGCACTGAACTATCGATGCGGCGTACCGGGCGCAAACACGATAATTCAAGGCATAAAGAAAGTTGAACCGGGAACATTTATACGTTTTGTAGACGGAGTTGCCCAATCGGAAAAGTATTGGTCGCTTGGGGATTTTTATTCGGATGAGCAACTAAATCTTCCAGTTCCAGTATTGGAAAAGCAGTTTTTTGATCTCCTACGGGATGCGATACTACAGCGAACCACAGTGACCGATGTAAGCTATGGATTGTTCTTGTCCGGTGGCATTGATTCAACAATATTGTTGGCTGTAATGCGCGAGGTGACAGAAAACGTGAAGTCGTTTTCGATAGGATTTAATTCTTGGAACGATGAAGCTGGCGACGAATTTTACTATTCAGACTTAGCCGCTCAGGAATTTTCATCAGACCATCACAAAATTTTTATTGAAGATGACGAAATTGTTTCTGAACTTGACGGTTGCATTAGTGCAATGTCAGAGCCGTTGATGAGCGAAGACGCGATTGGTTTTTATCTATTATCTAGGTTCGCCAGCAATCACGTAAAAGTTGTCCTTTGCGGCCAAGGCGCAGACGAAATATTGGGCGGGTATTCTTGGTATCACCGAATAACTGATCGAGGCAATTGGGCTTTACTTTATGGCGCGTTGCGAAGAGATCGTTCATCGTCAGAATACCAATCATTGGTGATGCCGGAGTTTCGGGACGATAATGATGTTGCACAAGTTCTATTAGAGGCGTTCGAGTCCCAGTATTCTTCACTTGATGCAACAGCAAAGACATTATTGGCAGATACTACGATTACTTTGCCCGAAGACCCGCTGAAGCGTGTTGATAATATGACCATGGCCTTCGGATTGGAGGGTAGGGTGCCGTTCTGCGATCATCGGCTTGTCGAGTTTTGTGCTCGCATGCCATCAGCAGCAAAAGTAGCAGGTGGTATTGGAAAAAAGATTTTACATTCATCGTGCAATGATAAACTGCCCGATGAAATTATAACTCGTAAAAAGGGTGCATTTCCTGTGCCTGCAATTACACAATCCAGCCCAGCTATTAGGCAGATAATTGGAGATACGTTGACGAGTACCGAAGCAAAACAACGTGGTATTTTCAATTATCAGTTAGTTGATAAGTGGGTGGCCAGTCCCGAAAAATACCTCACGCCGATTATGCAGTCTAAACTCTGGCAAGTTTTTTTGATGGAAAAGTGGTTTCAAATAAACAACATCTAGTAAATTTTTACTCAAAAATATCAAACGGTAATTGAAAACTCACAACAAAATTGGGTTCGTTGACAATCTCACTAATCCGGAGGTCTCCTGCAACACTGCATAACATATATGCCTCTTCTGGAGACATGCCCGTTTTAGTGGACACAAGGTCGATCATGCGAGATAGACTTTCTTGGGCGGCTACTTTTAAGCTACGATTTACCCCAAGTGTGATTTCTAAGTCTCTTGCTTCGCGTTGCGCATGGTTAGCGAGCTGAATGCGAGGCCAATTGTGTTTTGGGTTCTTTACAAGATCAACTTTTACCACAACATTCATCGAACATTCTATTGCTGTTCCGCATACTTCTCCGTCGCCTTGTGCGGCGTGTGTGTCTCCTATTGATAATAGCGCGCCTTTGACATTAACAGGTAAATGAAGTCTGCTTCCGGCAACCAGATGTTTAACGTCGAGATTGCCGCCGTAATATGATGGAGGGATAATTGGGTGATCGCCTTTTTTCTTCGGTGCAACACCGATGGTGCCTACGAATGGATTGAGTGGAACCTTCGCCCACTTTCCGAACGAAGATAAGTTTGATCCATCCTCCGTGATTTTCCAAATGTGCAAGTTAGGGCCTGGAAAATCCTTTTTCAACAAACCGAAATCCGGGAAAACTCCGGTCCAGCCCCAATCCGTGGGGTGAAATTCCAAAAAATCTATCGTGAGAATGTCTCCTGGTTGCGCCCCATCAACGTATATGGGGCCTGTGACCGGATTTGTCTCTCCCGGTTTTTCATCCAAAATCCTCTTTGCGGTAGAGTTTTTGGTTAAAAGTCCTGCTGATGCTTCAGTTACATCCACGGACACAATATCGCCGGGCGCGATTGAAAGGACAGCAGGAATCTCTCGATTCCACGTGAAATGGTGGTGATGGGAATGGATGGTCCAATTGGGATTCTGTTTAAAATTCATAATGTTACCATACCATATTTCCGAAGCGCTTGAAAGCTCGACATTATCGTTCCCAATGATACAAATTCATTCAATCAAACTGTTTCTGGAGGGGTAAAAGTGTCCGATCTATTTGCACTCGACGGAGTCGATTTACAAACACTTGGGGTAATTTTGCAAGGAGTCGGGGCTGTCATTTCGGCGACCTTGGCATTTATCGTTTACCGGCTCACAAAAGTGTTGGCAAAGAGCGAATCGGTTCGTGCGTTAAATGATGGTTGGTCCGATTACGACATGGCCATGTTGAAAGATGGAAACATTGAGTTATTCAATAGCTTTCTCGAAAATACGCTTGAAGAAACCAAAGAGTACGACGGATACGGAGAAAAAAAGATACATTTTTTGTTGTATTTGCTGCTGAACAGTTTGAACAACAATTTTTATGCTGAGCAATCAGGAGCTGTCTCAGAAAACTACACAGGTGATATTCTTGACGACTACCTTAAACTATTGCTTCCAAGGCAGGATTACATCAACGCCTTGTTGGCTGATAGGGGGTATGACCCACCATTTAAAAAGTTTGTTGCTAAGCGATTTAAATATTTGGAGAAAAAGCATTCGTGACGAAGTGTTGAGGCTGAATTGGTTTCTCAAGAGATGATGATGGCCCATCAAGGGGTGGTTTCGAAACGTCAAATATTTGGTGTTAGCAACTCCACTGCGGTTTTTGTTCCGCCGTGGGAGCGTCCGGTTGCTTTTGAGAAGATGTTGGAACTGACTGGGGTGTCATGCCCTAGGGTCTGCTATATAGGAGCGGCGCGAGGCGATAATCCAGCCAGAATTGAGGAGTATTATCGCTTCTTCAACAAGCTGAACTGCAACCTCGAACACTTGAACATGACGTTTCCGGAGACGGATGATTTTGAGGAGTATTTCTCCCGCTTTGATCTAATTTATATCGACGGAGGTTCAACCAAGAACTTACTCGCTCTTTTTAAGCTATGGAAAATAGATTCCGCTCTAAAATCAGCCTACGAAAATGGCGTTGTCATGAGCGGAGCAAGTGCAGGGCTGATTTGTTGGTTCCAAGGGTGTATAACAGACTCCTTGCCCTCCAAGCTTAAACCGCTTCCGGGGATGGGGCTTATAAATGGATCGGCTACGCCGCACTGCAACTCTAGAAGCGACCGGATACCCGTTCTTAAGCAGAGCCTAAATGCTGGATTATTAAACTTTCCAGCATATGCCGTGGATGATGGTGTTGCGGTTCATTTTGTGGACGAAAGTTTTGAAGGCGCGTATGGACTGGGCGGTTCAGGAAGGCTTTATGTCTTTACTGGTGAGAAGGGGGCAATAGAAGAACGAGTTGTAGTCCCAGAACCATTGCGTTAGAATTGTAGTCAATCTGTGAACTTTGTGGGCGGAGATTCCTGAAAATCTTAGATGTCTTTTGGCAAAGAAAGGGCCTATCATTTATTCTGTGTCAGGGCCGTTTCATTTATACGCCTACAAATCTTTCGCCGTACAGGACGGCGAACTGTGTTTTAGCCTGGAACCATTCGCGCGGCGGTCGGTTCCAGTCGGCCTGAATATGGTTGAGAACAAGGTATAGCAATTTCGACGCTGCGTCATCCGATGGAAAATGGCCGCGCGTTCTTACGGCGCGGCGCAATTTCGAATTGAGCGCCTCAATAGCGTTCGTCGTATAAATCATTTTTCTGACCGCTGCAGGGAACGCAAAAAACGGAATGACGTGTTGCCAATTTCTGCGCCAGGATTGCTCGATCGCCGGATATTTTACGCCCCAGCCCGAGGCGGCAAATTCACCGAGCGCTTTTTCACCTTCATCGGCGTTGGTCGCCCGATAAACCGATTTCAGCGCCGCGGCGACGGCCTTTTTGTCTTTATAAGAGCAATAGCCGAGAGAATGACGGATCAAATGCACAATGCAGGTCTGCACCGTCGTCTGGGGAAACACGGCATTGATCGCTTCCGGAAAGCCTTTCAGGCCGTCAACGACAGCGATGAGGATATCATTAAGCCCGCGGTTCTTGAGCTCGTTCATTACCCGCATCCAGAACTTGGCGCCCTCGGTTTGCTCAATCCACAAACCTAAAATCTCACGTGTTCCATCGGGCAAAACACCGAGGGCGACGTAAACCGCCTTGTTGCGCACCAGGCCCTCGTCGCGGATCTTGACGCGGATCGCATCAAAGAAGACGAGTGCGTAACACGCCTCCAGAGGACGGTTTTGCCATTCTGAGACCTCTTCCAGAACCGCATCCGTTACTGTCGAAATCAATTCCGGCGAAACATCGATCCCGTATAAATCCTCCAGATGGCCTCGTATCTCGCGCATCGTCATGCCGCGCGCATACATCGAAATGATTTTTTCATTGAACTCGGGGAAGCGCCGTTGATATTTGCCGATCAGCTTCGGATCGAACGAGCCCTTGCGGTCGCGCGGAACCTTCAGCTCGATTTTAGACGAGCCTGTCAGCACCGTCTTTTTCGAATGACCATTGCGGCGATTGCCTGGCCCTGCATCTGGCGTCGATAAATGACCGTCCAGTTCAGCGTTCAGAATCTTTTCCGAAAGCGCCTTCTTCAACTCGTCAACAAGGCCGTCTTTCGAAAAAACGTCCTCAGGATCGCGCCCCTCAAGCAACTGTTCCAATAATTCTTCGTCGATCGCCATAAGATGGGTCCTTTCTTTCCATCAATATGGCCCGAAACACAAAACTCATGACAGTCCCCAAAGAAACTCTTGGTATTGATTTATTTCTTCTTTTAGAAGACGTCTAATGTGAAGTTCATGGAGTTCCTTCGTTTTGATTTCAGGTGTCTATGCTTTGATGGTCAAGTTTATCGAGGGCAGTCAGTTTTGGCGGACGCCCTAGCCTTACGCCGCGGGCTCTGGCTGCCTCCATTCCCGCTTTTGTACGTTCTGAAATCAAATTTCGCTCATATTCGCCAAACGCACCGCTGATATGAAAAAACAGCTTGCCTAGCGGGGTTGTGGTGTCGATTCCATCCGAAAGGGACGTAAAGCCAATGCCGCGTTCTTCAAACATCCCGATAAGGTCAATTAAATGACGCAAAGATCGCCCTAAACGGTCCAGTTTCCAGACGATCAATACATCACCTCGTTGGAGGTGTTTTAGAAGTTCCTCAAGGCCTGGGCGGCTCGCCTTAGCACCAGATACCCCCTCATCTTCATATATCTTTTCACACCCCGCCGACTTTAAGGCCTCAATTTGCAAGTCCAGATTCTGATCAATCGTGGACACCCTGGCGTAGCCTATTTGCATTACTATCCCTTCAAATATTCGCAATCATATTGACGCCGAAAAAGGGTTCCTTTTTTGGCTAAACCGAAACGGCGTCCGATTTCCAGTATTCATCAGCGACTGCACAAGGCCCAGAAAAAGGTTTGTAAAGGAACCTTTTTCCAGTGGATAAGTTTTGAGGGGATTTTGTTGTTATGAGAATAGTATCCGCTATCTTGGGTTTCATCGGGGCCATAGCCCTCATGCTGCGTGGTTTTTACATCCGCTCAATTTTGGATGATCCGATGAATGCCGGTGTGCAATCCTTCAATCGTGCGGCTGGTGGCGACACATCGGCCTATGACATGCTCAACATGTTCTCATTGATTTTTATCATCGCAGCAGCTCTTGGCGCTCTCGCTAGTATTCTCCTGCTATTGAAGGCCGGTTCTCCAAGAGCACTTGCGATACTCATGCTGCTTGCCGGGCTTGTACCGTTCATCAATGCGGAATCGCTGGTTTTTGGGGTGCCATTGGTGCTGGCGGGAATACTGGCGCTTTTCGTTCGCAAGAAGCCTGCATAACCCATTCCGACCACATTTAAGAGTAATGCGGAGCAATCATGTTTCAGCGTCACATTTTAATCGCCCTGTCCGTCACGGTATTAGCTGCCTGTGACAATATCAGTGAGGCTTTAAGCAGCGAACCGGATGGTGCGGTGGCGGCTTCTAGGCGTGAAAGTCGGGATGCCCGTTCTTCAACAAATGCAGGCGATACAAAGTTAGCGCAGCCGACGATCTCTATGCCGGAGGCGATGGCGCTGAGCGTTTTTGACATCACGCCTGACATGCCCGTTGACGAGGTGAAGGCCAACCTGCTCGAAAGAGGCTTTGAGGAACCGACACCAAGCCGGATTGATCCGCTCATCGCGTCAATCGGCTTTGCCTGTGATGTCAATTACGGCGGCGAGGATTACGGGCCATGCGATATAATCGGACAGGTTCAGGAAACAGGGTTCATCTGGACGCGCGGCCCTACTGTAGACGGTAAAGCGCAGGAACAGCTTCTGCCGCTGTTCTATGTTGATGAAAACAAGACATTGCGGCTGTGGCATATCCGCTACGAGCGGGCTTATGATCCTGAAATCTTTCCCGGCGCAGTCGCGGAACAGATGCTGGAGCGTTACGGCGAGCCGAGCTTCAATCATCCCGGCGAAACACGCCATGAGCTTTCATACTATGTCCAGATGGATGTACCGGAAGGCTATGAAAGAACCGAGGCGGATGAACGCGGAACATCCGCTTTCAACAAGCAGCGCGCCATCAGGATAAGCCGCATCGGCTGTCTGGAACAGGAGATTGAGAACTTTCCGGCAGATCGCACGATAGAATGTGCGTCCGTTCTTGAAAGCCCATCAAAGCAGCAGTTTATTTTTGACGGGTTGAGCGAGTCATCCAACCTGATACTTGAAATCACGATCCGGCCTGAAAACCTGAGACTGCAACTCACCGCTGATTTTCTGCACCGCGCCATCGCTCTGCACAACAAGGAAATCGAACTGAACGAACAGCTTGCCGAACTGGCGCGCAGGCGTGACGCCGGAGCGGATGTGGCGGATGATCTTTGACCTTTTTTAAGGGGCTTTTGCCCCCGATTGCCTCATAAAACTGTCATTTTTTCACTTTTGCCGGTTCCGTATTGACGCTTTCCATCATTTGGATAGTGTTTGCCGGAGAGGGGTTACGCGGGGGCGTTTTGTTGAATGTTCATTTCATGCAGCACTCAGTGCGTCCTTTCGGTCATACTACTGACCGGCACAAAACCCTTTTGCTTGTCGTTCAATACTCGGGTCAGGATTAGTGCAGCAGGGGTTGCGTCATGGTGAAAGAACGCGAAGAGATCGACCACGGCCAGGATGAACGCGAGCGCGAGCGCATACGCCGTCGTAAAAAATTCAGACGAGGATTGGCGATTGCATTTTCAATAGCGCTTCTCTTACTTGCTGTTGGGGCAATCGGTTATTTTCTTTTTCAAATTCCGCTGAATGTATGGCTGTGGGCACTGGCCGGAATATTGGCGCTGATTCTGACACTGGGCATTGTCCGGATTTCTGGCGTTGGGGGACTAATTGTGCTCGTCCTTCTTCTGGCCGGGATAGGCACATTTGGATATTTCAATAATTGGTTTTGCAGCTTGGGTTTTAGCGCAATTTGCAAAAACATAACTGATCCGGAAGGTGACGAGAGAGTCGTATCAGGCCCACCCCCAAGTGTTCGAGCCGACAATTTTGGTGAAAGTTGCTTTTCTGATCAACAAGAGGACTCCTTCTGTATCCGCGTGAAATACGTAACTCCACGCGCTCTAAAATATATTACCAACCCCGAAACCGCAGAATCGGAACCGGTATTCAGCACAGAAAAATCTGAAAAACTCTCCTTCGGATTTGGCGACATAGCTTTGCCTAAAAAATTCGCAAAACGCGATAGTGATGGTAACCCAATCGTTGTCCCGAAGTATTCTGAAGATAGCCCGGAGGGTGTGCTTGAAAAAATAGACCGAAATAACTCACTCAGAAAATCAGCTGAGAAGGGAAATCGGGTTGGCTTGACCACACTGTCAGCGGTAAATGGCGCTTCAGACGAGGATGAAAAAGCTGCATTTCTTGCGTCTCTTAACAATGAAATAAATGCTAATCCCAACAAAAGCGTCTTACTTTACATTCATGGTTTCAATCAGACGTTTGATCAGGCTGTGGTTTCAGCCGCCCAGCTGGCCATAGATTTGTCCTATACCACTGAGGGCGAATCCAATTTGCGAGATATAACGACACCTGAGTTTGCCTACGGAATACCAGTTGTGTTTTCCTGGCCAAATAGTGAGTCAGCAGATCCAGTATCGTATGACAATGACCGTAATTCTGCGAAACAGTCGTCCAGTGAGCTAAGTGAACTAATTGATTTATTAATTGATGATACCGATGCACAGAAAATCAACATAATAGTTCATTCCATGGGCAATCGTGTTTTGTTAGGTGCATTGAACGAATATTCTGAAAATTTTCTTTCCTCAGCGTCGGCATGGCCGCAAGTCAACCTTGTTCATGCCGCAGCCGATCTCAATCACAAAGAGTACATTAAAGCGATGCGTTCATTTGATAACGCAATGCGTAACCAAGGTAAAAGATCATTTGACCAAGTGACAGTTTATGCCTCAACAAACGATACAGCGCTTCGCGGCTCTCGTGGATTTGTCGATAGAGGGCTAAGATGCCGATTGGGCAAAATTAGCACTTGGTGCCCCATCATTAACTTTCCTAGTGACTTTGATGACCGTTACAATGCAATCGATGCCAGCGGCTTTGTTTTGTATGATACCATTGACTCTGATGCGAGGATTGGTCAGCGGGTTTGGAACGCCATTTTCAAAGATTATGGTCATAGCTATTTCGAAAACTCACCCCAAGTATTGGCGGATATTGGATGCGGATTTGCCAGCCTGCGTCCCGGTAGCAGGGAGCGCGCATTAAAGGAACAGGATCGCCGGGAGTATATTTTCGGAAAGGCTCCTTACTGGGAAATAAGCCTCCCGGATGGGACCATGCGCTGTAAGGCTGTTGAATATGAAACCTTTGAGAAATGCGAAGAAACCCCCGAACTCTACCCAGGTATTTGTGCGGCCTCTGAGCCCATATCTGAAATAATAGAAGAAGAAGCCCCCAAACAGGAGATTATATCCGAAATCATTTATTTTGATCTTATGAGTTCAAAATTGACTGAAAATGCTAAAAGCAAGCTGGCACGACTAATAGATCGCATCGGCGGCGCTCAAATAAAAAGCATTCGGATTTTAGGTTATACCGATACCGCGGGCGAACGACCGTACAATGACGGACTGTCCAACCGGCGCGCCGCAGTTGTTAGATCGTTCTTTGTCACCAGAGGCATTGCGCCGGACAAACTAAATGCTTTGGGGGTAGGCGAAGTCCCGAACGAAGCTAACTATGCTCCTGATAAAGCTGATGGTGTAAGGGCCGAGCAAAATCGACGGACAGAGATAACAATAGAAATTGTTCTTACGGATTAGCTCAATGCGAATGATAATGCGCCAGCTCCTAACCAGCCGCCTACCACAGAAGTTGCGGCGAAGGTTGCCGGATATGATCTGGCAGAACGAAACGGACGAGAAGCTATAAACAGTCCAAGAGGTATCCCTACTGCTATCCCAAGCAGCGTAGGAATTGCAAAAGAAGCGATGCCCATTTCATTGCCTAACACTTCCCCCAGGCCAGTAACTGCGAGTCCCTTGAGAACAAGTTCTGTTGAAACAAAAACGCTTCCAGCGACCATGAGCGCACCAGCAGTAGCTGCTTGAAATATTGCCTTCAATCTACTCGGTTCACTCATAACGCCATCTTTCCATAATTTATTTCAGTATACGGATATAATAACAAATTTAGCCGAATTATGCAAATTTGTTTCCGATACTGAAATATTGCCTATCCGCTTACGCGACAAAGCGTGGAGTCGGTAAGCATCGGCAGGATTTCCGTTGGCAGAAAAAACGATACAGCGGAGATGAATAATCCGGCGATGAGAACGGCAATCCACTGAATCGGGCTGCCCTGAACTTCTTGTCTATCCGGTCCCTGAGAGCGGGCCAGAACGAATAATGACATGGACAGCAGGAGCGCAATGATGACGCCGCCCATCACAATGGCGAAAATCTGCTGTATGGGCTCCGTGGCGATAACCCCGGCCCAGGTTTCCGCCACAACGACAATAAAGGCCACCAGAAACAATAAAACGCGAACGCCGAACATAAATACCCCTCCCTGAATGGTGTGTGGGGAATTTAGGTCATTTTGCCCGGTAAATAAACTCTGCCTGCTATGAGAAAAGCGGGCTTAGATATGCTCAGAACTCCACTACGCGGGCCTTAGCGGCTGGCTCCGGTGACGCCGGAGCCTGTTTTGCAATCCTGCATTCAGACTGAATGGCCTCGCGTTCACGATTGAGAAACGGTACAATCCCTTCGATGACCTTCCGATTGTTGATCACAGGAATTTCTATTTCTTTCTCGCCGTAGCGAAACCCGACATGGTGGCCGATGATGTGCTGGTCTTCATCGCGTTCATCGATTTTGTAGAATGAACTTACATCCTTAAGCGTATAGCGCCGCCTGCCAATTTTGAGTTCACTGCTGTTAATCCTGAGCCGCAGGCCCGGATCATAAACGACAAAGACGGGGTAGCTGAGTAGTCCCAGCAATAATCCGAATTGCACGGCTTTCCAGAGCGCTCCTGACATACCCAGCAGCCACAGCGCGGCCCATAATCCGGCAAAGACATAGAAAGCCGTTAAATAGGCTTGCCAGCCTGCGGTTTTGAAGCGTTTCGGTAATGTCGTGTAGAGTCTGCCTTTGAGTTCGCCGTTCTCACGTCTGTAAGCCAGACCCGGCACGCGATAATCCGGTTTCACCTTGCCAGAAAACATCACGCCGCTCCGCGCTTGTCCGCCATAGCTGCAAGCGATGGCGGATAATTCGGATCGGGATCAAACTTGCCTGCAAGATATAGATCGCTCTCATAGTGAAGGCGATCCATCGCAATGGGATCAGCACCCGGCCATAGCACGAGCTGGCGGTTGGACTGGCGAGAGAAGAACCGCCCGACTTCCTCAGTCGTCATGAGATCGACAATCTGTCTGGAAACACTGCGACCGGTAAAGCCTTCCGAGGCTTTGGAACGGGAGATTTCGCCCTGAGAGATAACATCAAGCGTGGTTTTACCAAGACGCTTTGACAGATAGTCAAGCGTGGTCAGGTCATTGACCCCGAACCACTGCGTCAGACCCGCATTACCCAGAAATGTCTCCCAGGATTCTTTGTAATCTCGTTTGAGCTGCGTCAGGTCCTGGAGGATAGGCCATAAGCGAACGCCATATCCCGCAATCAGACCAGCGGCGCGTTCAATAACGCGCATCGGCCCCAGCGCGTGAAATTCATCCATGATGATAAGGACCGGATGTTCCGGTTTCTGCGGGTAACGTTCCATCGCTTCAATGGCGAGCGCAATCATCAGGCGCAACCAGCGGCTATGCGTCCCCATGCGCCCGGCTGGAAGACTTAGATAGACCGTGGCTGGCGATATTTTGAGGTCTTTCAACGCAAAGTCGCTTTTGCAAAGTACGTCGCGCATCGCAGGCGAATCCAGAAAATCGGTCTGCACAATCGCCGTTGAAAGTATGCTGGAGCGTTCCTTATCCGACATGGCAACCAGCGTATTGGCGGCGCGCGCTACAACACCGTTCGCGGTTTCCGAACAGGCCATCTCCGCCAGTATGCCTGAGAGCGCATCCATATCGCCGGTAAGGTATTCGCGCAGTGTCAACAACGAGCGGCGCTCGCCCGTTTCACTTGCACAGATATGAAGGATCAGGCCTGTCAGCAGCATTTTCGCTGCATCCGTCCAGTAGCTCTCTGACTGCGACGGGATAATCAGCGCATCAGCCAGAAGCGCGGCGTCATCACGCCCGTAAACCCCATTGGGATCGATCATATCAAGCGGATTAAACGAGGCCCTGTATTCCCCCGCATTGCCCTTCGCTGTATGAAATGGATCAAGGACATAAACCTCCTGATTCATGCCTTCAGCATGGGCTGATCCCGATCCGCGCCTTGCAGCAGTGATCGTCGCCAGATCGCCTTTGGGGTCGATTGCGATGACCGAACCCGGATAGAGGCACATATTCGGCACAATAACAGAACGCCCTTTACCAGAGCGTGACCCGGCCACGGTCATCAGGTGACGGTCATCTTTTGCCCCGAGAATCTGATCACCAATGCGTCCGACCAGAATGGAGCCCTGCTCAAAGCGCCATTTGTTGTGCGCAGTCAGCTTGTCCGGCGCACACCAGGCGGCATCAGGGAAACCACCCTGTCCATTTTCTGCTACGCCGCGTGGAAACCGTTCAAGCAAAGGAACACTCTTTTTTGTATTCAATTGCGATCAAACTTTATTGCATCATCCTTAAAGGAAGGTAATCGCTGCTTTTAATTTGTTTCCCGCGCGATCACTCATGTCCTGATTCATACCGGTTTCATTCCAGCCATATTGATGAGCACACCAGAGCGTCAGCCGGACACAACTCCGGCCCGCACCAGAAGACCGTGTTGGGAGTTTCCCGCAGCAGGCTTGCGGTGTGTCCAGCCTTATTCCGCCCCGGTTTTTTTGTCCTCATCGGCTGAAATGAATCAGTCCGAATCTTTGAAAGGACATCGATATGACCACACAACATAATAAACCCGCATTAACCTTGACAGATGGCGCTCTAAAAGCCGCGATCTGGCGCAACAGCTCTGAAAACAGCGCCTTTTATTCGGTGACGTTCTCACGCAGCTACAGGAAGTCCGAAGGGCAGTACGGTGACGCGCACAGCTTTTCCGGTTCTGAATTGCTCCGGCTGGCGAAACTCGCGGATCGCGCATACGCCGAAAGCCATGCCCTGCGTGCACAGGCGGCTGCACAATGAGCGCTTACAACTCAGATATCGTGACATCCGATCTGTCACGCTTCGGTTATCGTGAACTCAAAATGGCCGCCGAGCTTCTGGCGGCCTATTGCGATAACCCTCCCAATTTCTTAAGCGATGGCCTCACCGTTATGCTTAACATGCACAGCGGTTATGTCTTTCTGAGCGATGAGGATTTCAATGTCGGCATGATGAACGGCAAAACCCTGGAGCAGTATCATTCATGCCCGGAATGCGGCTCGGAAGGGTTTGCCGAAGAACTCAACGAGAGCGATTGCTGCCGGGCCTATATAGCTGATTTTTTGAAAGATTAATCAGCGCTCCGCAGGTGCGGCGGATCTTTGAACACCGGGTAAATCTTCAACGCTCACGCTCAACTTCACGGTCTCGCGCAAATTTGGCTTTGATAGCGGCCTGCTTTTCCCGTACCTGCCGGTCCACTGTTTCACGCATAGGCCCCTTTGGCGTCAGTTGCGGTCGGGGTGGTTGGATATTGCGCTGTGCTGTGCGTTGATCCAGGAATTTCCGGTAGTTCGCCTGGTCGAATGCGAAATTCGCATCATCCTTAACGCGGGGCTGCGCAGATTTCTCGCCTGCACTGCCGGGCTTTTGAGCATTCGCGAATGCGCCTTTTGCTCTGTGCTTGTTCTGGTCTGTCCAATGATCCGTCATGGCCGCAGATTAGGCCTGCCTGTCTTAAGCGTCAGTTAGCGTATTGAGACAGCTTTTTACTGTGCATGGCTTTACGAAGGCGCTTGCTTTGAACAATATGGTGAAGCACTATTAACCACGTTGCTCCGTACAAAAATCATCGATAAGCATACTATTGTGCTCAGGGTTTAACGTGAGCGAAAGACTCCTCCATCATTCTAGTCGTGACGGGTAGCCAGATGTGTTTTTGGTGCCCAAAAACGAGCGCGGGGCGCATCCGGCAAAGAGGCATTCTTCCCCTTTGATCCCCTGACCAGGAAGCCGTCCCTGGACGCGTTCTAGGTGAGTAGCAGGTGTTAAGGATGGCGCGACCGAAGAAACAGCCTTTTGAAAAACGCGATCAGCGTTTCAATCTCCGCTATACCCAGGCCGAGATTGAGCATATCCGCCTGGCGGCGCAAAAGGCCGGCCTGCATCCCCATGAATACGCCCGCCGCCGTAGCTTAAGCGCGCCTGTAGCGACGCCGAAATCTGGTCGCGCCGATCCGGCGTTGATTAACGAACTCAACCGTATCGGCGTTAATCTCAATCAAATTGCACGCGCTCTGAACAGGGGGCGAGAATTCGAAGAAGACTGGGACGAACTGGCGTTTGAGCTACGGCGCACGCTTAATCTGGTGATGGCGAGCGATGGTCCCTAAGCTTCACAGGAAAGGATCGAGCTTCAAAGGGGCCGCCGCCTACCTGCTCCATGATAAGGGCAAGGCGAAAACCTCCGAGCGAGTGTCCTGGACCGAGGCCCATAATATCGCTGTTAACGATCCTGACATGGCGTGGCGGATTATGGCCGCAACGGCTCTTGATCAGAACCGGTTGAAACAGAACGCCGGCGTCAAATCCACAGGCCGAAAGTCTGACACGCCGGTCCTGCATCTCACCCTCGCCTGGCATCCTGAAGAAAAGAAATCGCTTTCGGATTATGAAATGAAACATGCCGCCTCTGGCGCCATTGAAGCGCTTGGGGCGAGTGAACATCAATCGCTCATCATCGCCCATAATGATGAAGCGCACCCACACATCCATATTCTCATTAACCGTGTTCACCCGGAAGACGGGCGTATGCTCTCTTCCAGCAAGGAAAAACTCAATCTATCCAGATGGGCAGAGGTTTACGAGAAAGAACGCGGCAAAAACTACTGTGAAGAACGGGTGGAAAATAACAAGGCGCGGGATCGCGGCGAATACACGAGAGGCAGTAAGGATCAGCATCGGCGGCTCTATGGCGAACTGGTAAACGGTCTCGAAAAATCCAATGACAATCGCACCGCCGCTGAGCGTATCAGGCAGCAACAAGAACGCATCGATGCACAGCTTGCTGAAAAAGGCCGTAAGCAGGCTGAAAAACACCGCAGCGAATGGCAGGGGCTATACGACAAGCATAGTGAACAAAAAGCGGAACTGCTGGCGCGAGCCAGAGCCACAAGCGCCCGAATGGCCCAGAAAGTTAAAGAGGCCTACCGGCCTGCGCGAGAGGTGTTAAACCGCAAACATGCGGAAGAACGCTCATTGTTTGAAGCGCGGGAACAAAAGCTTTCGGGCCGTATTCACAATACGCTCGAAGCGCTAAGAAAAGAGCGAGCAAAGATCACTGCGAAGGACCACAGTCGCGTCGGCGATCTTTTCCGGCTTATCGCCTCAAAAGGCGAACGCCATAAGGCCCTGATGCGAGTGCAGGCGTCTGACCATCGCGTCATGGCGCGCGATGAGCAAGCAAAGGCCGATACGGTTAAAAAGCGCATCAAGGAAGTAGCAGAATTGAAACGTGCGCAATTGAGCGCTGAGTTCCTGTCTGAGCGCCGTAAGCTGATAAGAGCACAGGAAAGAGACAGGACGACGCTGCAGAAAGAATGGCGAACGCGCCATAAGGAACGAAAACGCGACTGGCATGATGTAGCCCGGAAAATCGGGCCGCAAGAAAAGCTGAAATCAGATTTTACCGCTTCCGCCGAAGGCCTTGAATCGAAGAAACAAGCCATGAAAGAAAAGTTTGGTAAGCGCCTGCGCAGCAGTCGCGATAAGGATAAACCGCGCGATGGGCGATAAGCCCCGCGTTCATGCGGGGCTTTGCCGTACCGGTTTGGACCCAACCGGTGAAGGTGGCGCGTATGTGATCAGTTTTTGATCGCGCCGGTGATTTTTCGTGGAAGAACGGTGCTCGGCTCTGTTGCGGCCTGCGCTTATGGTCAGCGGTTCTGCGTCCCGCAGGACAGCCCGGTTGTAAACGCGGGTTGCGCGGCGTTTTCGAGACCTGCGGCAATGGCGTCCGGCGTTTTCAAAGGCGATATGAACCTGGACGGTTGCATCGGTCACGTTTTCTGTTTTGACGTTGATACTCATCATTTACTCCTGAAATTTTGGTTTTGGCATCGACCATCGACGCCGTATGACGCGACTCAAAATGGAGGATACGAAGGCAGAACATCCGTATGGATCAAAACATAGTGGAGAAGGCTTCATGCCTTGTTCTGCCAGAGAACGAAATTAGAAGCGATCAATCAAGGTGTCGGTACAAGTCTATGGCAATATATAGAAAGTCTGGGGTAATCCGTAGAATTCAAAAAAGTAACAAATTGAATACCGCGGGGGCGATGCTCACATCTTATCGGCCAGGCTGAATAACTGTGTAAAAGCCATGACGACAGTCAATATAGCTTTGGCAGATTTGTATCTGACAGGTACACTGTGACTATGATGAAAGATTCGGAATTGCACATACGAGTCGAAAATGAGTTCAAGAGAAAATTGCCACGAGGTCTCCTAACGCCGCAATGGCCAGCCGTTTGGCTGATTTATGAGCATGTGTGTGAATTCATGACTAAAAAGGTACTCGACAGCCACCGTATTGAAGAAGTGAAATAGAGGGGACGACTTTTCTAGCGATGAGTAATGTCAACGAAAACCTTCAGAGCTTTCTGGACTACGCTAAACTCCTACAGGGGGACGAGAAGGGAGAAGCCCAGGTCTTCTGCGACAGGCTCTTTCAAGCATTCGGTCACGCCGGATATAAAGAGGCGGGCGCAGAACTCGAATTCCGCATTAAGAAAAAGAATACGAAAGGTACGAGCTTTGCCGACCTGATCTGGAAGCCACGCATGCTTCTTGAGATGAAAAAGCGTGGAGAAAACTTATTTCACCACTATCAACAAGCATTCGATTATTGGATTCACGCGGTTCCTAACCGGCCTCGCTATGTTGTGCTGTGCAATTTCGATGAGTTCCGAATTTATGATTTCGACAAGCAAATTGATGAACCGGTTGATGTCGTAGAACTTCAAGACCTTCCTCTTCGATATCCAGCTTTAAATTTTCTGTTCCCGCACGACCCTGAACCTATTTTTGGCAACGATCTCGAAGAAGTTTCAAGAGATGCCGCTGATAAGGTAGCGCATTTATTCAAATCCCTTACTGAGCGCGGTATCGACCGCCTTCAGGCGCAACGATTTGTCTTGCAGTTAGTTGTAGCGATGTTCGCAGAGGACATTGATCTATTACCCGCCACCATCGTTACGGGCATAGTTGATGACTGCCTGAACAAAGGTCAAAATTCCTTCGATTTGTTCGGTGGCCTGTTCAATCAGATGAACGAAAAAGTGCCTGCCAAAGGTGGTCGCTTTCAGAATGTGCCTTACTTTAACGGAGGAATTTTCCAAACTATCAATCCAATCGATCTCACTTCCGAGGAATTGTCATTAATCGGTGGAGATGACGGCGCAGCAACCAAAGACTGGTCGAAAGTAAATCCGGCTATTTTTGGCACGATTTTCCAGCAAAGCATGGACGCCGAAGAACGGCACGCATGGGGCGCTCATTTTACTTCAGAAGCCGATATACTTCGTATCGTCAATCCCACCATTGTTGTGCCCTGGCGACAGCGCATAAGTAAAGCTACAACCATGAAAGAGTTAGTAGCGCTCCGCGGCGATCTCATGAACTATCGCGTTCTCGATCCTGCCTGCGGTAGTGGCAACTTCCTATACGTCTCCTATCGCGAGTTAGTGCGCGTAGAAATAGCTTTGCTTGATAAGTTGAAAAAGTCCGTTAGCGAAAAGAATTTTCGTGATCAGGCAAAATCGATCTCACTCATCAGCCCTCGGCAGTTTTACGGTATCGACCGCGATTCATTTGGTGTTGAGCTTGCAAAAGTCACTCTTATGCTTGCCAAAAAGCTCGCGCTTGATGAGGCAATTGAAGTCTTCGAACGCGAACAGATGGAATTGCCTCTCCATGCGGATGAAGCATTACCGCTCGACAATCTCGATGAAAACATCCTTTGCGATGATGCGTTATTCGCTGCGTGGCCTAGTTGCGATGCGATTATCGGTAACCCACCGTATCAATCAAAAAATAAAATTCAAAAGGAACTTGGGCGGGCCTATGTGAACAGATTTAGAGCCAAATTCCCAGATGTTGATGGACGGGCTGATTATTGTGTTTATTGGTTCCGAAAAGCGCACGACCATTTGAAACCCGGTCAACGAGCAGGTTTAGTTGGTACGAATACCATTAGGCAAAACTACTCGCGAGTAGGCGGCCTTGACTACATCGTATCCGGCAATGGAACGATTACTGAAGCAGTTTCTTCAATGAAATGGTCAGGGGACGCTGATGTTGACGTTTCCATTGTAAACTGGATTAAGGGTGAAGAAGTCGGCAAGAAACGGCTCTCACTGCAAACTGGAAATAATCCAAGCGAAGGTTGGGCCTTCACAGATATGGACATCATTGGGCCGTCGCTGTCATTTGCTCTCGATGTTACGCAAGCGACGACTATTCGGGCCAACGCTGCGCGTGGCGGGTGTTATCAGGGGCAAACCCACGGCCACGAAGGTTTCCTGTTGAAGCAAGAAGAAGCAGGAAGACTCATTCGAGAAAATGAGAATAACAAGAAAGTTGTGTTTCCCTATCTCATTGCAAATGAACTGATCGGCCGAAAGGATTCGCTTCCTCGTCGTTATGTCATAGATTTTCATCCTCGCTCGTTGTTAGAGGCCAAAGCATTTACAGGGCTATTTGAACGAATTCAGCAAACTGTACTTCCGGATAGAGAAAAAGCAGCTGCCGACGAGGAAGAAAGAAATGAAGAGGCTTTGGCTGCTAACCCCAAGGCGCGGATCAATCGCCATCACGAAAACTTCTTAAAGAAGTGGTGGCTTTTTTCTTATCCCCGCGAGGACATGATTGAAGACATATCAAAGCTGTCGCGATTTATAGTATGTGGCCAAGTTACCTTACGACCAGTCTTTGAATTTGTTTCTCCAGATATTCGTCCAAATGCAGCCCTTATCGTCTTTCCTTACGAAGATGATTATTCTTTTGGTATCCTTCAATCTGGATTTCATTGGGTTTGGTTTACCAATCGATGCTCAACTCTTACCGGACGATATAGATATACCTCAAACACAGTCTTTGATTCATTTCCTTGGCCACAATCACCAAAACTAAGTGCCGTTAAGAAAGTGGCTAAGGCTTCAGCGGAGTTGCGGAAATTACGCCACGAGTTGAAGGAAAAGCATGATTTGTCCTTTCGGGAACTGTACCGCACTCTCGAATTACCCGGAAATTCTCCTTTGAAGGACGCACATGAGACTCTTGATGAGGCTGTGCGCGAAGCATATGGGATGAAAAAATCTGAGGACGTGTTGTCATTTCTGCTAAAACTTAATCAGGACGTGGCAAACAAAGAGGACGCCGATGAGTCTGTCGTTGGTCCGGGGTTGCCGCCTATAGTCAAAGATAAATCCAAATTTGTCACGAACGATTGTATCCAAATGCCTAAACAGACCTCTACCGGGTCTTCGACCCAATCTGGCGCTCGGACAAAGGAGCAAGCGCAATGAGTTATGCTTATTGGCGCAAATGCGACTTTCAAGTCCACACACCTCGTGACCCCAATTGGACAGGGGCCAGACCTGTTGGTATTGGCGAAGTTGTGCCGAAAACTGGCGCAAAAGCGACAGAGGCCGACGTTGACGCTGCGCGGATGCAGTGGGCTGTCGAATTCGTCGACCTGTGTGAATCAAAAGGCCTAGAAGCGATTGCTTTAACAGACCACCATGAAATGGTCATGGTCCCTTATGTCCAGCGGGCCATTGAAGATCGTGTGAAATCTGACACGGACTTTCGTCTCTGGCTTTTCCCTGGAATGGAGCTTACGGCTAGCGGCGGAAAGCAATGTTTGATCCTCTTTGATGCCGATCTCTCAGAAGATTGGAGACGGCAAGCACAAGGAAAGCTTGGAATAGCGTTTGCCAATCAGGATGAGAAGGCTGCTAAGAGTCCGAAAGTAACTCAACTTTCGCTTAACTATGCAGATATTGCTAAGGAACTCGACACACTAGATGGGCTTCGCGGGCGCTACATTGTCCTCCCGAATGTCTCGCAGGGTAATAGTCATACCGTTCTGGTCGATGGTGCTCACGGTGATTTTCGCCGCATGCCTTATGTGGGCGGATATCTAGATCAAGGACAAACAATCGATACGCTTGGCAACAAAAACCGCAAACGCCTCTCTGGTAATGACAAGACGTGGTCCTTGCGCGAAATCTACCCGCTACCTACTTCAGATTGTCGTTCGGTGGACTATGCAGCACTTGGTCAGAACAACACCTGGATTAAGCTAGCCGAACCGACGGCTGAGGCAATCCGCCAAGCGTTTTTGGGCCATAGGTCGCGCATCTGTATCGTTCAACCGCAAACACCATCATTGAGCGTATCCGAGCTCGCTATCGAAGGATCAACGATCCTTCAGGCGACAATTCTGCCACTCAGTCCGGAACTCAACTCAGCCATTGGTGGACGGGGAAGCGGAAAAAGCTCGCTGTTTGAGTATCTCTCCTTCGGACTTGGCCGTAGTTGTTATGGCCTGTCCCCGGTTTGAAGGACACCGAGATAAGGTGTTTCACTCGAACTGGAGGCTATCATGGGAAGACGAAGGACGCACAGCGAGGAGTTCAAGCG
>PAIP01000022.1 GCA_002704915.1 Parvularcula sp. | reverse complement strand
TGCGGTGATGCAGCCGAAGGTCGAGGCCGAAATTGCCTTCATCATGGGCGATGATCTGAATGCCGATACGCTGACATCGGCGGATATTTTGGCGTCGGTCGCCTATGCGGTGGCGGCGATCGAGGTTGTCGGCAGCCGGGTGAAGGGCTGGGACATTGGCATCCACGACACCATTGCTGACAATGCGTCGAGTGGGGTGTTTGTGCTGGGCGATGCGCCGCGGCGCCTTTCCGAGATCGATTTGCGGCTGTGCGGAATGGTGATGGAGCGGCGAGGCGAGCCGGTTTCAGTCGGGGCGGGCGTTGCGTGCCTGGGCAGCCCGGTGACGGCGTGTCTGTGGCTGGCAAAGGTGATGGCGCGTGAGGGCCGGCCGCTTGTCAACGGCGATATTGTGCTGACTGGAGCCTTGGGTCCTATGGCCGGTGTGGAAGCAGGCGATGCGGTGACAGCGCGGATCAACGGGCTTGGTTCGGTGACGGCGTTTTTTACGGACTGACAGGAAGGGCGAGTTGAATGGCAGGTAAAGTGAAATGTGCGATTGTCGGGTCCGGCAATATCGGCGCCGATCTGATGATCAAGGTGATGCGAACGTCGGATGTCCTGGAGATGGGGGCGATGGTCGGCATCGATCCGGATTCTGACGGACTGGCGCGGGCGAGGAAGCTGGGCGTTGCGGCGACCCATGAGGGCATGGACGGCCTCGTCAAGATGCCGGTGTGGAAGGACATCGAGGTTGTGTTCGACGCGACGTCGGCGAAGGCGCATGAATACCATAACGAACTTTGCAAGCGCGACGGCAAGCGGATGGTGGACCTCACGCCGGCGGCGATCGGCCCATACTGCATTCCCGTCGTGAACGCCGGGGAGCATCTCGACAAACAGAATGTCAATATGGTGACGTGCGGCGGTCAGGCGACGATCCCGATTGTGCATGCGGTGCGGCGGGTGTCGCAAAGCGTTCCCTATGCGGAGATTGTGGCGTCTGTTTCTTCGAAGTCGGCAGGACCAGGCACGCGGGCGAATATCGATGAGTTCACCGAGACGACGGCGAAGGGCGTTGAGGTGTTGGGCGGCGCCGAGCATGGCAAGGCGATCATCATTCTCAATCCGGCCGAGCCGCCCCTGATCATGCGCGACACGGTTTACGCCTTTTCAGTGGGCGGCAAGGAAGCGGAGATCGAGAAGTCGGTCGAAGATATGGTCGCCGCGGTCCAGGAATATGTGCCGGGTTATCGTCTCAAGCAAAAAGTGCAATTCGAGCGTTTCGGCGGCAACCGTAAGCTGAAGATCCCGGAACTTGGCGAATATGAAGGCGTTAAGGTGACGGTGTTCCTGGAAGTGGAGGGGGCGGCCCATTACCTGCCGGCTTATGCGGGCAATCTGGACATCATGACCTCGGCGGGCCTGACAATCGGCGAGCGCATGGTGAAGCATCTGGCGGAGGCGGCGGCGTGAGCGGGCTGATCAAGGATCCGACGAAGGAAAAAATCTACGTGCAGGATGTAACGCTGCGCGACGGCATGCATGCGATCCGCCACCTTTACGGCATCGATCATGTGGCAAAAATTGCAAAGGCGCTGGACGAGGCCGGGGTAGATGCGATCGAGATCGCCCATGGCGACGGGATTCGCGGGTCGAGCTTCAATTACGGGTTCGGCGCTCATACGGACTGGGAATGGATCGAGGCTGTCGCCGACGCAGTCGACCGTGCCGTGGTGACGACGCTGATCCTGCCGGGCATCTGCACGATCACCGATCTGAAGCGGGCCTATGAGCTTGGCGTGCGTTCGGTGCGGGTGGCGACCCATTGCACGGAGGCCGACGTCGCCCGCCAGCATATCGGCGCGGCGCGTGATCTTGGCATGGACACCATCGGCTTTTTGATGATGAGCCATATGGTCGAGCCGGAAAAGCTCGCCGAGCAGGCGCTTTTAATGGAAAGCTACGGCGCGCAATGCGTTTATGTGACCGATTCCGGCGGCGCGCTTGATATGGACGGATACGCGGCGCGGTTCGAGGCCTACAACAAGGTCCTCAAGGACGAGACCGAGCGGGGCGTGCACGCCCACCACAATCTGTCGCTCGGCGTCGCCAACTCGATTGTCGCGGTGCAGAAGGGCGCCCGGCGGGTTGACGCCTCGCTAGCGGGCATGGGCGCGGGCGCGGGCAATGCGCCGCTGGAAGTCTTTGTTGCGGCGGCCGACCGCAAGGGCTGGAACACCGGTTGCGACGTCTTCAAGCTGATGGATGCGGCGGAAGATCTTGTGCGACCCTTGCAGGACCGTCCGGTGCGGGTCGACCGGGAAACCCTGATGCTCGGTTATGCGGGCGTTTATTCGAGCTTCCTGCGTCATTCGGAAAAAGCGGCGGAAGAATACGGCGTCGACGTGCGCGACATCCTTGTCGAGCTGGGGCGTCGCGGCATGGTCGGCGGCCAGGAGGACATGATCGTCGATGTCGCGCTTGATATCCTGAAAGAGCGCGAGCAGGCGGGAGCGGCGTAGATGGCCGGTCTTGAGGAACTGGCCGTGATTGTCGACGAGGCGCAGCGCGCGGCGCGCGCGATCCCGCAATTGACCAAAGACCATCCGGACCTGTCGGTGTCGGACGCTTATGCGATCCAGGCCCTGTCGGTGGCGCGGCGGATCGCGCGCGGCGAGAAGCGCATCGGCGTCAAGATGGGTCTGACCAGCCGCGCGAAGATGATCCAGGTCGGCGTCGAGGAAGCGGCCTGGGGACGGTTGACCGACGCGATGCTGCTGGAGGAGGGCGGCGTCCTGAAAAAATCCGCTTTCGTGCATCCGCGGCTTGAGCCGGAAATCGTCTTCCTCCTGAAGAAACGGCTCTCGGGCAAGGTGTCCGCGCTGGAGGCGATGGCGGCGGTTGAGGCGGTCGCGCCGGCGATGGAGGTGATCGACAGCCGTTACGAGAACTTCAAGTTCGCACTGCCGGACGTTGTCGCCGACAACACCTCGTCGTCGGGGCTCGTGATCGGCGCCTGGCGATCGCCGGAAATCGACGTCTCCAACCTTGGCATGGTGCTGTCAGTGAACGGGCGGCCGAAAGAAATCGGCTCGTCCGCGGCTATCCTCGGCCACCCATTGCGCTCGCTTGTGGCGGCCGCACGTATGAGCGCGGAATGGGGCGAGGCGCTGGAGCCCGGCCATATCGTCATGGCCGGAGGGGCGACGGCGGCGCATCCCGCCAGCATCGGAGAGACGATCAGCCTTGAGGTGCAAAATCTCGGCGGCGTCTCGATCAATGTGGAGACGTAAGGTCTGTGCCGATTATTGACGTCACCATGCTGGAAGGACGCACGGCGGAAGAAAAGGCGACATTGATCCGTGAACTGACCGATGCGGCGGTGCGTGCGGTCCATGCGCCGATCCAGTCCGTGCGCGTCATTATCAGGGAAGTGCCGCCCGAACACTTTGCCGCCGCGGGCGTTTCGAAAGCGGAAGAACGCGCAAAACTAGCAAGCGGCGATGCAAAAGGATAGAAAAATGAGTCACAATCCCGAAATCGGCAAGTCCATCGACGCTGGCGGCGTTAAGACCAACTATCATGATCTGGGCGAGGGACGCCCGGTGATCCTGATTCACGGCTCGGGGCCTGGCGTGACGGCCTGGGCGAACTGGCGGCTCAACCTGCCGGTGCTGTCGGAGCGCGTGCGTGCAATTGCGCCGGACATGCTGGGCTTCGGCTACACAGAGCGGCCGGCGGACGGCGTTTACAATATGGAGCGCTGGCGCGGGCATCTGATGGATCTTGCCGACGCACTCGGCCTTCAGGAATTTGATATTATCGGCAACTCTTTCGGCGGCGCGCTCGCGCTCTCCATGGCGGTTCATCATCCGGACCGCGTCCGGCGCATGGTGTTGATGGGAGCGGCCGGCCTTGAATTCGAGCTGACCGAAGCGCTCGACAAAGTGTGGGGTTATGAACCGTCGGTAGAGGCGATGCGTGCGATGCTTGACATCTTCGCCTATGACAACTCGCTCGTCTCAGACGAGCTTGCCGAAATGCGCTACCGGGCGAGCATCCAGCCGGGCTTTCACGAGGCCTTCAGCGCCATGTTCCCGGCGCCGCGCCAACAACACATAACCGCGCTTTCAACGCCGGAAAAAGAAATTGCGAAGATCGCCTGCCCAACGCTGATCCTGCACGGGCGTGAAGACCGTGTTCTGCCCATGAGCAACAGCCTGCGGCTGTTCGATCTCATCAGGACGTCCGAAGTTCATCTGTTCGGCAAGTGCGGCCATTGGACCCAGATCGAGCACAAGGACCGGTTCAATCTCCTGGTCTCTGACTTCCTTGCGCGGGAGTGACGACGGATTGACTGATCGTGCGTCTCTTCCTCCACTAGCTGATGGAATCCGGATATCGTGACTGACACAACAATCAACATCGACGTACTGATAGCGGGCGCCGGCCATGCCGGGGCGCAGGCTGCGTTGATGCTGCGCAAGCTTGGATATGCCGGCGCGGTCGCGCTGGCGGGGGCGGAGGCTGATCCTCCCTATGAGCGTCCGCCCCTATCCAAGGCCTATCTGGCTGGCGAGGAGCCTTTCGAGCGCATGATGATGCGCCCGAAGGAAGCATGGGCCGAGCTGAATATCGATCTGCTTCCCGGGCGCAAGATCGTCTCGGTCGATCCTGCGGCACATGAAGCGCGCTGCGAGGATGGCGAGAGGATTACTTACGGCAAGATGATCTGGGCGGCGGGCGGCGCGCCGCGGCGGCTGCCGGCGCCGGGCGGCGACCTAGCCGGGATCCATGTCATCCGTACGCGTGCGGATGTAGATGCTATCCGCGCCGGGCTCGACAGCGCCGGGAACATTGTCATCATCGGCGGCGGGTATATCGGTCTTGAAGCGGCGTCGGTGCTGGTCGGCATGGGCAAACGCGTCGTCGTCCTCGAAGCCCAGGAGCGGCTGCTGGCGCGGGTGGCGGGACCGGCGCTGTCGGCTTTTTACGAGAAGGAGCATCGCAGGCGGGGCGTCGACATCCGGCTCGGCGCAAAAATCGAAGCGATCATTGAGAAGGGCGGCCGCCCTGCGGGGGTGCGCCTTGCCGGCGGCGCCGACCTGCCGGCGGACCTTGTGATCGTCGGGATCGGCATCGCCCCGGAGGTCGAGCCGCTGATCGCGGCGGGCGCCGAAGAGGCGCGCGGCGGCGTGAAGGTCGATCAATTTTGCCGCACCAGCCTGCCAGACATCTACGCCGCCGGCGATTGCGCCGCGCACGCGAACCGCTACGCCGGCGGCGCGGTCATCCGCCTTGAATCGGTGCAGAACGCGCATGATCAGGCGGCTGTGGCCGCTGCGTCGATCGCAGGGGCTGCGAAACCCTACGACGCCGTTCCCTGGTTTTGGTCCGATCAGTACGACCTCAAACTGCAGACCGCCGGGCTTTCATCCGGCTATGACAGGGCGGTCCTGCGCGGCGATCCCGACAGCCGCTCCTTCTCCGTGGTCTATCTGAAGGACGGCCGCGTCATCGCCCTCGACTGCGTCAACGCCACCCGCGACTATGCGCAAGGCCGGCGCCTCGTCGCCGCCGGCGGCGCGTGCGACCACGAAACCATCGCAGACCCAAGTGCGCCCCTCTTCAAACCGGCCGCTAGAAAAGGGTAACCAAAGAGGCCGATTAATAGGAAAAGGCGCCGCCATAATCGCCGATTACAGTTTGTATAGAGAATAATCGTTAAAGCTTAAAAACGTCAAATGGTGTGACCTGCCCCTAAGATTTTCCTCCACGTAGCGTTAGAGTCCGGCCCATCAGAAGGGACTGGACGATGAAACGATCACGGTTTTCAGAAGAGCAGATTATCGGCGTGCTCAAAGAGCATGAGGCGGGCGCTAAGGCGTCGGACCTTGCACGCAAGCACGGGATCTCTGAGGCGACGCTGTACAACTGGAAGGCCAAATATGGCGGCATGGACGTGTCGGAAGCCCGGCGGCTGAAGGCGCTGGAGGGTAAGCGGTGTCTGACGCCCATCTTTTCCTGAGTTTCGACGTTCGCCATCATAGCCTCATTGAAGCAACGCTGATTTGAGGCATTTGATTTTGACGGGCGAGAGAACGCATCCCGAACATGATGGGAACGATGAAGAAGCGCGCCGAGGCCGCGTGCGGCGGGAAGATTTTGTTGAGGTCGTCGTGGACGGTGGCGAGAGTGACGAGCAGCCGCGTCCTGGCGACCGGCGGAACGGCGTTCACCGAGGCCGGCGATTTGATCGCGACAACAGTTCGCCGATCGAGATTGAGATCGGCGACGCAGTCGTGCGGGTAGTTCCGAGAATAGATCGTGTGTTGCTGAGCATCGTATTCGATGCGCTGCGCGGCCGCCGCTGAGGACTTCATGATTATCGGAGAGGCGCCGCGGCGGATTTATCTTTATGCAAAGCCCGTGGACTTCCGCAAAGGCCATGCGGGCCTCGCGGCGATCGTGCAGGAAATGACGAAGATCGACGTCTTCTCCGGCGCGGCGTTCATCTTTCGGCCGAAAAGCGCTTTTGCGGTGAAGATCCTCGTCTGGGACGGCAGCGGCCTCGTTTTGATCCACAAAAAATTGGAGGACCGGAATTTTAAATGGCCGTCCATATCGGATGGCGTCATGCCCTTGACGCCGGTCCAGATGGCTGCGCTTTTTGACGGAATTGACTGGAGAAAAGTTCATACGGCGCGACGGACAAAAAAACCAAAAATTGCCGCGTAATTATGGCATAAAAAGCTTTGGAAGGAAAGCGAGGCACGCCATATTGCGGAGATGGATTTGGGGAATGATCCGTTACCGGACGATCAGGACGCGCTGAAGGCGATCATCACGAGGATGACGCTTGAAAAGCTCGAGCGCGACAACGCCCAAAAGAAGCTCGAAGCTGAAAACGCCGACCTCAAATCCGGTCGCGACAAGCTTGCCGAGGAAAATGCATCACTCAAATCGGCGCGCGACGGTCTGAGCGCGGAAAACGTCACCCTCAAAACATCGCAAGAGGCGCTGACCGAAGAGAACGCGTTCCTGACGGAGCGCGTCAAATTGCTGGAGGAGCTCGCCGAACGGCAGGACAGCTATTTGCGCGCATTGAAGCGCGCGCAATACGGCCGCCGCTCCGAAAAGCTCGACGCCGACCAGCTGATGCTGGGCCTTGAAGACGTCGAACAGGCGACCGCCGCGCTTCTTCGGGAGATCGAACGCCGCAAGGCGCGCGCGCCGGAAAAGAAAGAGAAGAAACAACGCCGGCGCAATCTCGGCGCCCTGCCGCCGGAGCTGCCGCGCGAGGACAGGGTGCTGGAGCCCGACGACAAAACCTGTGCGACGTGCGGCGGCGCCTTGCACGAAATCGGCGAGGACGTCTCCGAGCGTCTCGAATATCAGCCGGCGCGCTTCCGCGTGGTCCGCACGCGCCGCCCGAAATATGGCTGCCGGTGTTGCGAGAAGGCGCCGGTCCAGGCGCCGGCCGAACCCCATCTCATCGAGGGCGGGCTGCCGACCGAAAGCCTCGTCGCCCATGTCGTGGTCTCGAAGTTCGCCGACTTTTTGCCGCTCTACAGGCTTGCCCAGATCTTCGCCCGGGAAGGCGTTCATCTCGATCGCTCGACCCTTGCCGACTGGGTCGGCGCGGCCGCTTATGAACTGCAGCCGGTCTATGACCGCCTTATGGAAATCATCAAAGCCGGCGATTGCCTGTTTTGCGACGAAACCCCAGCGCCGGTGCTCGATCCCGGCCGCAAGCAGGTGAAGAAAGGCCAGTTCTGGGCGCTCGCCCGCGACGCGCGGCCCTATGGCGGCGGCGAACCGCCGGCGGTCATTTATCTCTATCAGTCCGGCCGCTCGGCCGACGCCGCGACGGAAGCGCTTAAAGGCTATAGCGGCAAGGTCCAGGTCGACGGCTACGCCGCTTACAAAAAAGTGATGAAGAAGAATCGCGAAGAAGGATCTTTGATGCTCTCCTTCTGCATGGCGCATCTTCGCCGCAAGTTCTACGACGAATTGACCAGTGGTTATGCTCCGATTGCGGAGGAAGCCCTGAAGTGGATCGCCGGGCTGTATGGGATCGAAACGCAGGCCCGCGGCCTGCCGCCTGACAAACGCCGGGCCATCCGCCAGGAAAAAGCAAAGCCCATCCTTGAGGACTTCCGGACCTGGCTGGAACACAAGCTTGACCTCATTCCGAAGCGCTCGAAGCTCGCCGGCTCCATCCGCTACGCCTTCAACCATTGGGACGGGCTGTTGCTTTATCTTGACGACGGCCGGCTCGAGATCGATTCCAACACCGTTGAGCGTTCCATGAAGCCAATCGCGCTTGGCCGCCGCAACTCGTTGTTCGCGGGCCACGAAAAGGGCGCGCATTACTGGGCGGTGCTGTCGTCCCTGGTCGGAACCTGCAAGCTCAACGGCGTCAATCCGCAGGTCTACTTCACCGACGTTCTCACGAAGATCGTCAATGGCTGGGCGCAAAGCCGCATCGATGATCTTCTTCCATTCTCTTACATCGAGAACAAATCCTAAATTGTCAAAGAGCCAGCGCCGGCATCATACCACGCCGCTTGCCCGCGAAACCGTGCCGCTCAGACACCGCTTACGCATGGTCGAAGGAACAGGTAGTGTCCAGAATCTTTCGCAAATAATTTTGTGTAGGCCGTCAGCAAGTGTGGGACATTTGACGGGTTACTCGTAACGGAGGATTTTCGGCTCATCGTAGCCCATCAAAAGGGAGCGA
>PAIP01000021.1 GCA_002704915.1 Parvularcula sp. | reverse complement strand
CATGGACGCATCACGCCCCGCGCGCAGTTTTTACAGCGCCGCCAATTGATCGCATCCGGCGACGGAGCTTCAACTCCAACGGGATAGAAGCCACGCCTTTTCCCCGAAGGCTCGACTGCAACGGCCGGCCGGGTACTAAGCGCTCCGTCCGTCCTCCGCCCCGGCGAAAACACCGGTTGAAACTGGCGAAGGCGAAGCGCCGCCCGCACACTGCGATCCGGACCAGTGGGAACGGCAGGCCTCACCGCCTCTCAATGTCCGGACTGCCAGGCAGTATAAGGCCAAAAGAAAAGTGGTGAAAAATTATCCACGGGTGTTGAAACGGCATTATACTGGGCCGGCCCCCCTCACCCCTCTGGCGCCCGGCTTGACCCTCGTCGCGCTGTCGCCGAGGCTCGCGCCACAGAAGAGGGGCGATGATGAATAGACTTCTGACAAATTTTCTGGTTGCGATTTCCTGTATTCTGGCGAACGCGGCGCAGGCGCAAACTTATGTGCTGGCGCCGGACCGGGTCTTCGACGGCGAGACCATGCAAGAGGGCTGGCGCGTGCGCGTCGAGGACGGGCGCATCGCCGCCGCCGGGCCGCAGGTGAGCGAATCCGGCGCTGAGGTGATCGATCTCGCCGGAACGACGCTGACGCCAGGCCTCATCGACGCCCATTCTCATGTCCTTCTCCACCCTTATGACGAAACGTCGTGGAACGATCAGGTGTTGAGAGAATCCGTCGCCGAACGCGCGGCCCGCGCGGTCAATCATCTGAAAGCGACGCTCGACGCCGGCTTCACGACGCTGCGCGATCTCGGCAGCGAGGGCGCCGGCTACGCCGATGTGGGGCTGAGGCAGGCGCTCGAAAAAGGCGTGATCGCTGGCCCCCGCCTCATTGTCGCCGGCCCTGCTATTGTGGCGACGGGGGTTTACGGCCCGAAGGGGTTTCATGAGGGGGTGACGGTTCCCAAAGGCGCCGTGGAAGTGAGCGGCGTTCCCAATCTAATCGAGGAAACGCGCCGTCAACTCGGCGGCGGCGCCCAGTGGGTGAAAGTCTATGCGGACTATGGCTGGGGACCCACCGGCGAGCCGCGACCGACATTCTCCCTGGACGAATTAAAAGCGATTGTGGAAACCGCGAAGGCCGCAGGCGCGCCGGTGGTCGCCCATGCCGGGCTCGATGAAAGCATGCGCATGGCGGTCGAAGCCGGCGTTGAAACCATCGAACATGGCGACCGCGGCTCGCTCGACACCTATCGCCTCATGGCGCGCAGGGGCGTCGCGATCTGCCCCACCCTCGGCGCGGTTGAGGCGATTATGCGCTATCGCGGCTGGGACGGCGATCCGGCGACGGCGCCTGGCCGCATCACCGACAAACACACACAAATGGACCGCATCCTTCGCGCCGGAACGCCGCTCTGCAACGGCTCCGATGTCGGCGTCTTCGATCATGGGGACAATGCGTGGGAGCTTGAGCTGATGGTTGAGTATGGCGTTGCGCCGATGGATGCGCTGAAGGCCGCCACCTCGGGCAATGCGAGAATTCTGCATCTCGAAGATGAAATCGGCTCGGTAAAACCGGGCATGATTGCCGACCTCGCCGCTTTCACAGGCGATCCGTCAGCCGACATTTCCGCATTGAGGGACGTTCGCTTCGTCATGCAGGGCGGGAAAATAATCAGGCGGCCTTAATCAGCGCCGCCACGAAAAATCCGTCCGCACGGATTTTATCAGGCGTAATTCGGATGGCGCCGTCCGGCGTGACGCAAGGTTGAAGTGCGGCTTTGCCTTCTTCCGTCAACAAACCCGATTGCTCCATGAAGTTGAGCACAGGCGCCCGTGAAAACTCCTGATGCGTTTCAAGGAACGCCGCCAGCCGATCCTCATTCTCTTCCATCAAAAACGAACAGGTCACCCAGACAAGACGTCCGCCGGGTTTGACGAACCGCGACGCTTTTTCCAGCACCTTGTCCTGTTCCGCCATGCGCGTCTGCAATTGCTTTTCCGTAAGGCGCCATTTGGTATCGGGATGGCGCCGCCAGGTCCCTGCGCCGGTGCAGGGCGCGTCGACGAAGACCACATCCATTTTTCCTTCTATATCGTCGAGCCCTTCCCCGCCCGCAGGGGACCGGATTTGCAGATTGCGAATGCCCGCGCGCTTGGCGCGATGAAACAGCGGTTTCAGGCGGCGCGCATCGCGGTCATAGGCGTAGAGTTGCCCTGTGTTTTCCATCATGGCGGCGAGCGCCAGCGTCTTGCCGCCGCCGCCCGCGCAATAATCCAGAACCTGCGCGCCTTTGATATCGCCGGCCGCGCTCGCCGCAATCTGGCTACCCAGATCCTGCACCTCGACCCAGCCCTTGTTGAAGGCGGGGATCACGGTGACGCCCGGCGCCTTTTCGCTGGAGTCCGGCGCGGCGATGCGTGCGGCGGTTTTCAGAAGCGGAATTTCTTCAGCTTTTACAGTCTTCAGGGCCGCGAGCGCTTTATCGGGCGCGGCTTTAAGCGTGTTCAGACGCAAATCGATATCGGCGCGTTCGCAAAAGGCGTTCATGACTTGCGCAGCGCCGTCGCCGAAAACGCGCGCGATTTGAGGTTCAAGCCATTCAGGATAATCGACCGCGCTGGTTAATACTTCAGACGCAAGCGCAGCTTCTTCCGGTTCGGACAGCGCGCCGGGCCCATGCTCTTCTACAACCGCCGCGGCGATATCTTCCGCGCTTTGCTTCCAAAGGAAGCGCACCGCGCCGAGGGTCGCAGCGCGCGTGCTGTCGTCATCCATCGAAGCGGCGAGCGATCGACGCCGCCGCAGCGCATCGAGACAAAGTCCGGAAATAAACGCCCGGTCCTTCGCGCCGGCATAGCGGTTCGAGCGGGCCCAATCGGCGATCGCCGTTTTGAGCGGCACGCGCCGCGCCTCGAAATCGGTCAATATCTCTATAGCGGCGCTGAGCCGGCCGGATAGTCGCATGAGGGGTCCAGGTTTTTTCCCGTAAGCGCACCAGAGAGGCGCTCCTGTCAAGCGTTGCGCACAACACAACGCCCTCCTTGATCCGGATTGACAGTCTCCGTAAGGTCCGCGTTTCGTTTGTGAAAAGCCGCCGCCTGCCCGGGCGCCGGTGAAAACCGAATGGCCAATCGATGTCTTTGCTGGAAACGCTCCGAACCCACTATCAGAACCACAATCGCGATGAAGCAAGGCAGGCCGTCGCCGACGGATCTGCGCTCCATAGGGCTTCGGCGGCCGAAATCGAGCGCTGCGCAGCCGTGGCCAAACATTATATCGACTTTGAAGCGGCAAAGGCGTGTTATCGGCATCTCGTCGCGCACCATCCTGATGATTTGCGCTATCGAAACCTTCTGGCTGAAACCTTGACGCAAGCGGGCGACTTCGACGCCGCCAAGGCGGAGCTTTGCGACGCCCTGGCGCGAAACGGCGCGCATTCCAGATCTTATTTCAACCTTTCGCTGATCCATCAGGCCGAAGCGGACGATCCGGACATACGGGCCGTGTCCGATTTGTTGGAGGCAGGCGTCGCCGACCCGAACGATCAATATGCGCTGCGCCTTGCGCTTGGAAAATGGCTGGACGACGCAGGCGACCATGACGGCGCCTTCGCCCAGATCGACGCCGCGAAAAAGAGCGCGCCGGTGACCTATAACCACGAGGCGCAGGCCGCTTTCTTCGGCCGCATCAAGGAGACCTTTTCGAAGCAGTTTTTCGCCGAAAGAGCCGGGCAAGGCGATCCCTCCGCCGCGCCGGTCTTCGTTACCGGCATGCCCCGGTCCGGCACGTCGCTGCTCGAAACGCTTCTGGCGCGCAAGGGGGGCGCGGCAGCCTTGGGAGAACGTATCGAGATGTCCCTTATCACGCAAAAAATTGCGGAGGACCGCAATGCCCGGGCCGGCTATCTCGACGTCGTTGCGGTCCTGACCGAGGAAGAGCTTCAGAAATACGGGCGCGAATATTGCGAGGAAACATCGCTTCTGGCGCCCGAGGCGGACCGGCTTGTCGACAAGAATGTTCTCAATTTTCAACGCGCTGCGCTGATCGATCTCCTCTTGCCGAACAGCACGATCGCACATGTGCGGCGCAATCCGCTGGACACATGTCTGTCATGTTATTTTCAGACAATGGATCCCGCGGCCTTTCCCTTTATATTCGATCTGGAAAATCTCGGCCGCTATTATCTTCTCTACGCCGACCTCATGGCGCATTGGGACGAAGTCCTGCCTGGGCGGATTGAACATGTGGATTATGAATCGATTGTCAGCGATCAGACGGCGCTGTCATCGTTTTGCAAAAAGGCGGGCCTTGGCGCCGATGTTGAACAGAAGGGCGCGGGCGAGGACATCATCGCCACATCATCGGCGTGGCAGGCGCGCCAGCCCATAACGGAATCGTCAGTCGGCAAATGGAAAAAATATGAGCGGCATCTGGCGCCGCTCATTTCCGTTCTTGAAGAGGGCGGCGTCAGGATAAACTAACGCAAGCCTTTTTTGATCTCGGAGTCTTTACTCGTCGAGGCAGGGATCGATCGCCGCCTGGAGTTCGGCGGAAGAATTTTCATAATCTTCCATGGTGACGAGAGACAATTGCTCAGCCTGAAGGTCAGGATCGCCAGACACCGCGTCCGCGACACAGGCGCAAGGCTCCGCCGAAACGCCATTATTGGCGGCGAACTCCTCGCAGGCGGCCTCAGACTCGCTCGCCAAAGCCACGCCAAAAAGGCTGGCCGCCGCAGCGCCGGACACAATAATTCTTTTCATGACGTCAACTCCCTTATGTTTTGTGGTCGTGAAGGAGGCCACCGTCCCTACGCAACGCCCCGGCGCGCTCTCGGCGGCTACTTTATTCCTTTTCGCCCCCCCTTCAACGGTCACGGGCCGCCCTCACGCGAAGCCCGTCTTTTCCGGGACGGCAAACTTGCACACGCGGCCATATCCAACTATCGATCAGATAATCCCGCGCAAATACAAGGAATTAGCAATGAGTGAGACCCTGTTGGCAGACGCCGTTCAAGCCTATCAGAGCGGGAATCTCGCCAGCGCGCGCAATATGCTGACCGAAGCCGTGGCCGACTATCCCGAGGATGCGCGTTTTCACGCCCTTCTCGGCGTCGCCAGCGGCGGTCTTTTTGAGTATGACGCCGCGCGCGAGGCCCTGAAGAAGGCCGTGGAACTGGATCCGGATAATAGCGAATATCGCACCAACTATGGACGCATGCTGATCTATAGCGGCGCATTCAATGAAGCGGAGAAACAGTTTCGCGCCGCCATCGCGCTCAATCCGGAAAGCCCATCTGCTTATTATTATCTGACGCAGATTGTCGACTTGCCTGCCGAGGACCCGGCGATCAGCGCGCTCGAAACCATCGCTGAAGGCCCGCTCGGCGATGAGCACAAAGCCATGGCGAAGTTCGCGCTCGGCAAAATCTTTGACAGGCTCGGCGAGTATGATGCGGCTTTTGCGCATTATCAGCGCGCCAATCAGTTGACGCCCGCCACCTACGACCATGGCGCGGTTACGAAATTTTACGACGCGTTCAAACAGGTGTTCACCCGCGACTTTCTGGAAAGCCGGCGCAATGGCGGAAACCAGACCCGCGATGTCATCTTTATTGTCGGCATGCCGCGCTCTGGCTCCACTTTGGTGGAAGAGTTGCTGGCGCGTCATGACGGCGTCGCCGGTCTCGGCGAACGCGCAGAGATGGCGCGGATTGTCGGCGCCATTTCGCGCCATCATCCGCAAGGCTACCCCGCCGGCGCCGCAACGATGACCGATGAGCATTATCGCGGCTTCGCCGACAAATATCTGGAAGAAATCAAGCCACGGGCGCAGGAAGCATCGCGTTACGTGGACAAGAACCTGCGCAACTTCCAGCATCTCGGGTTTATCAGAACCGCTTTTCCAAAAGCGCCCGTCATTCACACGCGCCGCCACCCGGCGGCGGCTTGCCTCTCGGCTTATTTCCAGTTTTTCCAGGACGAGCCTTCGGCCTTCGATTTCGACAATCTGGCGGCGCGCTACGCCGCCTATCAGGACCTGATGCAATATTGGGAATCGGTTTTCCCCGAACCGCTGCATACGATCGACTATGAGGATGTCGTCAAGGATAGAGACGCAACGGTAAAACAGCTTCGCAACATTGCGGGGATCGCTGATGATGCCTCGCAAGATATGGACGAAGCCGCAAAGCGTGACATCATCACCTCAAGCGCCTGGCAGGTGCGCCAGCCGGTCTACGATCAAGCGATCAATCACTGGCGCAATTACGAAAAGCACCTCGGACCTTTGTTCGAGGCCTTCGAGCGTCACGGTGTGAAGCTGCCGGATTAACTGTCTGCCCGGCGCAGCTCGTTTAATTCGGCGTCGGATAGTTCGGCGCTTCGCGGGTGATGGCGACGTCGTGGACGTGGCTTTCCTTCAGCCCTGCATTGGTGATCTTCACGAATTTCGCGCGCTTTTGCATTTCCGCAATCGACGGCGCGCCCACATAGCCCATGGAAGCGCGGACCCCGCCTACAAGCTGGTGCAGGATGGGACCGATTGGGCCTTTATAGGGCACCCGGCCCTCAATCCCTTCGGGCACCAGCTTCATCTGCTCTTTCACATCCGCCTGGAAATAGCGGTCGGCGGAGCCGCGCGACATCGCCGTAATGGAGCCCATGCCGCGATAGGATTTGTAGGAGCGACCCTGATAGAGAAAAACCTCGCCGGGTGACTCGTCTGTTCCTGCGAGCAAAGAGCCGATCATGATGCAGTCGGCGCCCGCAGCCAAAGCCTTCGCCATATCGCCGGAATATTTGACCCCGCCATCGGCGATGATGGGCACGCCCGCGTCCTTCGCGGCGCGCGAGGCGTCCGTGATCGCGGTCAATTGCGGCACGCCGACGCCGGCGACAATGCGCGTCGTGCAGATGGAGCCCGGCCCGATGCCGACTTTCACCGCGTCCGCCCCCGCATCGATCAGCGCGCGGGTCGCGTCATAGGTTGCGACATTGCCGGCGATCACCTGCGTTGCGTTGGAGGCGCGTTTGACGCGCTCGACCTGCTCGGCGACTTTCGAGGAATGACCATGCGCGGTGTCGATGACAATCACATCGCAGCCGGCGTCGATCAGCGCCTCGATGCGTTCATAGCCCGGGTCGCCCACCGAAGACGCCGCCGCGACGCGCAGGCGCCCTTCGGCGTCCTTGCAGGCGAGCGGATATTTCTGCGCCTTCTCCATATCCTTGACAGTGATGAGGCCGACGCAGCGATACTCGTCATCGACGACGATGACGCGCTCGATGCGGCGCTTATGGCACAACTCGCGCACTTCCTCCTGGCTGGCGCCGGGCTTGACGGTGACCAGGTCCACCGCCGTCATGAGATCGCGCACCGGCTGATCGAGATTGCGGGCGAAACGCATGTCGCGGTTGGTGAGGACGCCCACAAGCTTGCCGACGCCATTGGCGTCGCGGTTTTCGACGACCGGGAAGCCGGAGATGTTGCGGTCGAGCATGATTTCCTGCGCCATGGCGAGGCTGTCATCGGGAGTCAGCGTCAGCGGGTTCACCACCATGCCGCTTTCGAAGCGTTTCACCCGGCGCACATGCTCGACCTGCTCGGCGATGGAGAGATTGCGGTGCAGGACGCCGATGCCGCCATTCTGGGCCATGGCGATCGCCATCTCCGCTTCCGTCACCGTATCCATGGCCGAAGACAGGATCGGAATATTGAGCGTGATGCTGCGGGTCAGCCGCGCTTTTACGTCCACTTGCGACGGCATCACTTCAGAAGCGCCTGGCTCCAAAAGCACATCGTCAAAGGTCAAAGCATCGCGGATTTCCATGGTATTTACCTCACACCTCTACCGGATCGGACAGGACGCCGTCGGCGTCGAATGATTGCAGAAGAATTTCGCCGGGGCTGTCGACGTCATTGGCGACGACGATTTCCAAAACGCGCTTGGTGAGCGCGCGCGGCGACGGAATAAAGTCTTTCAGTGCAATGCCGGCGCCCAGCGCCAGATCCATGCCAGAGCCGCGCGCCCAGAAGGCGCCTTTCGTGACCGGCATCAGACAAAAAGAATTATCGAAATCCCAGGCCGCACCGCTTTTGTGAACGAGAAGCCCGTTGCCGCAATAGCGCTTCAGCCCCTCCTCCATCTCGCCGATCTCAAAGGCGCCGTAAGCCTCTTTCATGAAGGTCAGGATTTCGAAAGGCCGCGTCGCATGTTTCGGAAAATTCTTCTGATGCGCTTCCAGCGCCTCAAGCTTCGGCCCGGTTCCGGTGACGCCGATGGCCCAGCCGTGAAGCGCAAACCATTTCGTGTCCACAGACGGGCTCACATAGCTGCCGATGGTGGCGCGGCCGTTGGAGCCGAGCCATGTAACTTTTTCAGTCGCATCGTAAATGGTGGTGATGATCGTCACGCCCGCCCCCTGAAGCCCGTCGCAACCACATATTTCTCCGCCGAGTCCGAGCGCGAGGCTTTCGGCTTGGCGTGTTTGACGCTCGTAAAATTCTGTTTGAGGCGATTGAGCAGATCGCCTTCGGCGCCGCCGGCGAACACCTTGCAGACAAAGGCGCCGCCCGGCGCCAGGACATCCTCGGCGTAATCGAGCGCCGCTTCGGCGAGCGCCACGATGCGCAGATGGTCCGTAGACCGATGACCCGTGGTCGGCGCCGCCATGTCGGAAAGCACCACATCCGCCTCGCCGCCGAACATCTCCTTGAGGCGTTCCGGCGCGTCATCGTTGAGGAAGTCCATCTCAAGAATGTCCGCGCCGGGAACGGCGGGCACATGGAGATAATCGATGCCGACAACCTTGCCTTTGGCGCCGGTCGCCTTCACCGCGACCTGGAGCCAGCCGCCCGGCGCACAGCCGAGATCGACAATCCGGCCGCCCGGTTTCAGCAGCGAAAACTTCTCGTCGAGTTCAAGCAGCTTGAAGGCCGCGCGGGAGCGCCACCCCTCGGCCTTCGCCTTCCTCACATAAGGATCGTTCAACTGGCGCTTGAGCCACAGCGTCGAGGCGTAATCGCGCTTCTTGGCGGTCTTCACATGGACATTGAGTTCGCGCTGGCCGGCCTCGCCCCGGGTCGGCGCGGTCTTTTTGCGCGAGCGTTTTTCGGGCTCGGCCCCCAGCGCGGTCGTCGCAATATTGGTTTTTTTGGCGCGCGCGCCCGTCTTGGCTGAGCTCTTCTTGGCTGAGCCCTTTTTCGCGCTGCGGCCGCGGTTTGCGGGCGGTTTCCCCGCTTGTCTGGATGAGGAATTGCGTCGCTCCATGGGCCTTCATAGCGGAGTCTCATGGCGTTTCAACCGGTTTTTGCCGCATTGCGGCAGGCCAGGCCAGCGAGGCCGATCCAGCCCGTTTCACCGCAAATTCGGCTCCATCCGGCGCTTTGGGGCGGAAAATCGACTGGCGCCACATCCAAATGGCGGGCCCGGCGCATCCAAAGCGTACACTCCCGGCGAAAAACCGGGCAAAGAGACCAAAAGCAAAAGAAAAGGAACGTAAAGTTATGGGCGAAGATGTTCTTATCCCAATGGTGGTTTTCGGCTCCCTCGCCGTGATCGTCGTATCGGCCTTCTATTTCAGCTATAAAAAGCGCACGGTGGTTTACGACGCCATAAAAGTCGCCATCGAAAAAACCGGCTCGGTCGACGCCGCGCTCGTTGAGGCGATCATTCGCGACAATGTGGGTCCTTATGCGGATCTCAGAAAAGGCATTATCCTGATCGCAATCGCCGCAGGATTTATTGCGCTTGGCGCGGCTGTTCCCGAAGAGGAAGCTTTCAGGCCGATGCTCGGCGTCGCGTCCTTTCCGGGACTTGTAGGCCTCGCTTACGTGGCGTTTCACTTTTTTGCGCCCCGCGAACCGACGGTCTAAAACTGTCAGGTCAGACTTGGCGCGGAGGCCCTTGATGGAGCCGACGGACATAGACCTTGTCACGCTGGCGAAGGCCGCTCAGGACGAGCGCGCCTTCGCCACGCTTGTGCGCAGGCATCAGGCGCGGCTTCGGGCGTTTCTGACGCGGCTTTGCGGCGAGGCGTCCCTCGCGGACGACATCGCGCAGGAGGCTTTTCTGAAAGCGCATGCCGGCCTTTCCGGTTTCAAGGGAGGCGGGTCCTTCCGCTCCTGGCTTTACGCCATCGCCTATCGCGAATTCCTGCAGGATGCGCGCAAGGCGAAAGCCGCCGCCCGGCTTGAAGACGCGCTGAAAGATGAAGCGCAAACCAGCAATTCGGATATGCTTCACGCCGGCATGTCGCTCGATCTGCGAAGAGCTCTTGGCGAACTCGACGAGATGGAACGAGCCTCCATACTTTTGTGCGACGCCGCCGGCTTCTCGCACACAGAAGCCGCGTCGGCCCTGTCGGCGCCGCTCGGCTCCATCAAAACCTATGTAGCGCGCGCCCGCGAGAAAATGCGCGCCAAGCTTTCGGCGGAACCGTCGCCGGATGCAGCATGTCAGCAAACTGCAAAGGGAACGCATTATGCCGTCTGATCACATTGCCGATCTCTTGAAAGATGATTTCGATGAGCTGACCCGAGCGCGCGAATGCGACCGCTTCGCCGAGCGGCTGTTGTATAAGCTCGGCGCGAAAAGACGGGCGCGGCTTGGCGTCGTCACCTTTGCAGGCGGACTTGGCGCGGCCTTCGCCGCCTCGCAATTTACGAGCGTCGTCTCGGCTCTGGCGCCTGCATTGGCTGAAAGCGCCCCGGAGATGGCCCCGGAACTCGCGATGGCCGGTGTTTCGCCGCAATTTCTCGCCATTCTCATGCTCGCCGGCGCCCTCGCCGCGACGGCCCTCGTATTGCGCCAGGATTTCTAGGCTCTGGGCGAATCGCTTTCGCTGCCGTTACGCGCGCATCTCCGGGAACATTAGGGCGCCAGGGCTGTTATCGTCGCAACATTGGGGCTGGGGTCCATGACAGATATGCAAGGGGGGCGAAAACAGAAGGCGTAAGACCAAATGTCCCTTTCGACCTATTACATGCGGCAGGCGTCCAACAAAGCCGCCCTTGAAGCGGCCCAGCGCCTGCGCATCCCTGAAATGACAGCGCTCAAGACAACGCCGATTGGCTTGTGGCTCATTCTTCAGGCGCTCAGTCAGAATTCATCTTCTCCCGCCTTGCGTCCCGGCCTTCGCTACGCCCTTTCGCGCAGCCGCGAGGATGTGTTGAACGCATCGCACCGGCTCGGCGCCGCAGATGTCCGCGCACGCGGAGAGTCGCTTTTCTTTAAAGTAATGGGGCGCCATTCGGACCGCGCGCTCGAAGCGGTGGAAAAGCTCGCTAAGATCGACCGGAAACAGGCGCGGACCCTTCTCGGCATGTGCGCCGTCGCCGCCGCGGCGGCGCTCGCCGAAACCAAGCGCGAACTCAACCTCACCTCGGGACAGACATTGGGCGTCCTCATTTCCGAAGCCGCCTTCATGGACAATGCCGACCCCGACCTGCTGCAGAAAGTGCGCAACTGGGTCTTCCGCCCGCCCTGGTGGACGCAAGGCTGGCGCTATGTCAGCGCGCTTTTTACCCGAAAGCAGGAATCTCCGGCGATCTAGAATTTTATTCCCGGACAGAAAGTGACAACAAGTCACTGACCTCCGCCAAAGGCGGAGGTTTGAGACGCTTCGCTTGGACCACTGGAAGTGGTTTTGTTAGGGATAGTTAGTACTTAAGCT
>PAIP01000020.1 GCA_002704915.1 Parvularcula sp. | reverse complement strand
GCGGCCATCGTCCAGGCGAAGCTCGACGCCGGAGAGGGCGCGGCTTTCGATATCCAGGCGGTCTGCACCGGTTTTATCTACGCCCTGGCGACTGCGGAAAAATTTCTGGCGTCGGGTCAACACAAGCGCGCGCTCGTCATAGGGGCGGAGACTTTCTCGCGGATTCTCGACTGGCAGGACCGAGGAACTTGTGTTCTCTTCGGGGACGGCGCCGGCGCCTTTGTGCTCGAAGCTCAGCCTGCGGAAGAAACGGGTGAGCGCGGCGTCAAGGCGAGCTATATCCGCTGCGACGGGCGCATGGTGGATCTTTTATATGTGGACGGAGGCGTCTCCTCCACCGGGACGGTCGGCCATGTGCGCATGCAGGGCAACAAGGTTTTCCGCGAAGCGGTGAACCGGATCTCCGACGCCATGGTGAAAGTCTGCGCCGAAGCCAAAGTAGAAGTGACCGAAATCGACTGGTTTGTGCCTCACCAGGCCAATGAGCGCATCATTCAGGGTGTCGTCAAAAAGCTCGATTTACGGCCCGATCAGGTCGTGTCCACCATCGCCGGGCAGGGAAATACGTCTGCGGCGTCGATCCCGCTGGCCTATTGCGCCGGCGTGGAGGACGGGCGAATCAAGAAAGGCGATCTTGTGCTCTTCGAAGCTATGGGCGGCGGGCTCACCTGGGGCGCTGCGCTGATGCGCGCCTGACGCCTGATTTGAGCCGGCGGCTAAAAAACAGGCAATATATTTCAAAGACTTATTGACCGATGAGGCGTCTAGCCGTTAACCTTGGGTCCTTCTGGGGATTGACGCGGGTAGGCAATTTATGGCCGGAAAAACCATTACCAGGGCGGACCTGACCGATGCGGTCTATCGCTCTCTCGGCATTTCGCGGAACGAATCTTCCGCCTTTGTCGAACGCATTTTGGACGAAGTCGCGCAGACGCTTGAGAAAGGCGAAACCGTCAAGATTTCATCCTTCGGCACCTTTTCAGTGCGCGACAAGAAGCTCAGAATGGGCCGCAATCCGAAGACGGGCGAAGAAGTGCCGATCGAGCCGCGGCGGGTCATCACTTTCCGCGCCTCGCATGTGCTCAAAGATCAGATAAACAACACTCATCGGCAGTCCAAAGCCGCCGAATAGGCTGACAACAAGTTCCGAGCTGACGAAGGCGCTCTCCCCGTGGCGAAATCTGCCGAAGCGTTCCGCACGATCTCTGAAGCCGCTGAAGAGCTGGACGTTCCCCAGCATGTCTTGCGTCACTGGGAGGAAGTGTTCGGACAGGTGCGGCCCATGCGCCGCGCTGGCGGGCGCCGGTATTACCGTCCGCTCGATCTCGATCTTCTGCGCGGCATTCGCGTGCTCCTTTACGAACAGCGCTACACCACCAAAGGCGTTCAGAAGATCTTCAAGGATGAAGGCGTCAAATATATTTCCGAGCTTGGCCGGCGCGCAGCCGCCGGGGAGCCAACGGATATCCGGCCGCGCCTTGAGGAGGACGGCGATCCGCCGGCCAAACCGGAAACGCTTGAGCTCGGCGAGCCGGAAGCGCAAAAGGCCGCCTGCCTGACGCCGGAAATGCGCCGCTCCCTGACGGCGCTGCTGACGCGCCTTGAGGGCGTTCAGGACGCGCTCGATCAGGCGTCCCTGGCGCTTGAGGCGATTGAGAGCGAGAACGAGTAGAGCTTCACTCAAGTCCCGGTCGGCGTCCCGAGCCCCTTCTTTCAAGCCAGTCTGCGATCAACGCCAGCGCGTCTTCAGAGATGGTATTGTCGAGCTTGGCGTATTCTGTCGGCAATCCCGTATCAGCCTCCTGAAGGAGATGGTTGAGACCGTCGAGACGCTCTACGGAAAAATCGTCTGTAGGCGCTTGCGCGAGCAAGGCTTCAATGGCTTTCAAGTGATGCGCGGGCGGCGCGATGGGATCGAGGCCGCCGCCGATGGCGAGAACAGGCGATGCAAGCGCGCCGTAAACGGGCGCTGGATCGAAATGAAGGTTCGATTGATACCAGGGTCCCAGGAAGAGATCGATCTGACCTTCCACGGTTTTTGGCATGAAGCCATATGGCGGGATCAGGGCGCGGCCTGGCCCCTTGAGAAAAGCCTCAAGGCGCGTGCGTGTTTCCTCCGCCTGCGGATCGCTGGTGACGATGGAAATAAACTCTGTGAAGAGAACGCGATAGCGATCAGCCTCTTCGCCTGAGATGCCGTAAGCTTTTAGCGTGTTTTCCAGTTGCAGCTTCAGCGCTGCTTGGCCGGGCAAGCCGGGCGCCGACAACAGGATCACGAAAGCGGCATCCGGCGCATCGCGCGCCGCCATGGCCGCGATTGCGCCGCCTTCGCTCATGCCGGCGAATCCGATTCTCATGTCGTCAATTCTTGGATCGGCGGTGAGCATGTTTTTTATCGCCAAGGCGTCTTCTTTGAGCGCGTTCCAATCCGCCGCAAAATAATCGCCGCCGGAGCCCCCGGCGCCGCGATCATCGAAACGCGCGGCGGCGACGCCCTGCCGCGCCAGCGCATCGGCGATGACCTGAAAGCTTTTGTGCCCGCGATAGGACTGGTCACGGTCGTCAGGGCCCGCCACGGACAGGAGAATGACGGCGGGATGAGGTCCGTCTCCTTGCGGTGTGGTGATAGTCCCGGCGAGCGTGACGCCGTCCCGCGCAGTTACCGTGACGTCGTCAACGTCATAGGAAAAAGGCGGTTGCGGCGTTTGCGGCTTCACCGCCGGCGCCTGTCGGTTCACATGCCAGAAATAACCCGCGGCGATGAGCGAGCCGATGACGACAAAAGAGAGAAGGGTGCGCATGATCGACTCAATTTTCTCCGGACGTGAAGATAAAGGCTTCTTCGATATTGGTGTCGAGGGCTGCGGCGATGCGATAGGCGAGGGTGACGCTGGGATCGTGCTTTCCGTTTTCGATCGTGTTGATCGCCTGGCGGGAAACTCCTGCCGCCTTGGCGAGATCGGCCTGGGTCCAGCGTTTTCGCGCCCGCAACTCGCGCAGGCGGTTTACGACCGGGCGCGCCATTGCAATGCTCCGTATGCGATCAAAAAGATGGCGAAAAGAAACGCCCAGGGTTTTGCGAAGAGCGGGCCCGGCGCCAGCGCCAGAGCGTCGATGGGGTAAAATACGCCCGCGGTTGTCAGGGCGCTGATCCCGGCTGCGGTGAGCGCGATACCGCGCTGCACCTCATCGCTCAGCGCGATATAGGCGCCCGTCAGTAGAAAAAGGCCGGCCAGCGAGATCAGGGCGGCTGCCTCAACGACGCCGTCAGACAGCGGCGGCGCGAACGCGCCTTTCCCCGCGAGCATGGCGGCTGCGTGAACGCCATAGAGAAACAAGAAGGCGGCAATCCAGATGGGTTTGTATTTCATGAGCCATATCCGTTTGAGCTTGGCATGAAAATCTAGCATATACGACTTTATGTCAAGAAAATACGATAAAAAGACAAAAATAGTAGAAACCGCGCGAAGAGAGAGCGGCGGCTGGATTTTCAGCTTTTTGCGGGTTTCCCTTTTTGGCGGGCGCACTATAGTCCGCCGCTCTCGCGGGGGGCGTTCAGCGCCTGCCGCCGGGTCGGAGCGTAGCGCAGCCTGGTAGCGCACTTGACTGGGGGTCAAGGGGTCGTGGGTTCGAATCCCGCCGCTCCGACCATTTTCACGAAATTGAAAAATCCGCTGCGCCTGCGGTCAGCAGTAATTGCAGTATCGCAACGTTCGCTAAATGGGCCGCTGGCTTCTTTGGTTGTACGCTGTTTCCCCGTGCGGAACGCTGAATAAGCGGCGCGCTCAGTTGCGTATCTATTCAAAATAATCACGCGTGACGGGAGGAAACACCTATGATCAAGAAAACACTTATCGCGTCCATCTTTGCGAGTTCGGTGCTCGCCAGCGCCGCCAATGCTGGCGAGGTCGCTGAATTCTGCACCGCCGTCATCGATGAAATGGGATTGGAAGATCCGGATGGCGGCTGCGCGTGTTTTGAAGACTACCTGTCGGATGAGGATCAGGCGCTCTATCTGAGCCTAGAAAGCGAGGACGACTGGGATGCGCGCGCAAGCGATGACATGAAGAATGCCATGGCCGCCTGTTTCCCTGCGCCGTAAAGTATCCGTATGGAGAATATGATGAGCGAGAATGCTGTTTCGTCGGGTCAGGGCGTTGCGCGCGATTTGCCTCCCGACATTGTCGTCGAATACGATTTCATGCGGCCCGGGCCGCCGGGCTCCGATCCCATCGTCGAAACCGGCCGGCTGATCGGCCGGCCGCCGGTCGTCTGGACGCCGCATTACGGCGGGCACTGGGTGGTGACGGACGGGCGCATCATTCCCGAAGTGCTCGCCGACTATGAACGTTTTTCTTCCCGCGAGGTTTTCATAGGCATGCCGCCGGGCCGTCCGCGCGGCGTGCCGCTTGAATATGATCCGCCGGAACATACGCAGTTGCGCAAGCTTCTACAGCCGGCGTTCACGCCGAAGGCGATAAAGCGCTGGGCGGATGAGGCGCGCGTGCTTGGCGTTGAGTTGGTTGAGAATATTGCGCCGCGCGGCCATTGCGAATTTGTAGCGGATTTCGCCAAGCACCTGCCCATGATCATCGTCCTGCGCATGCTGGACCTGCCGCTGGAGCATCGCGAGAAGCTGATTTACTGGGTCAGTACGGGCATTCGTTCCGTAGATCAGGAAGAGCGAGCCGCGGTGCGCGAGAAGATGAACGCCTATATCGAAGACCTTGTTGATCGACGAACGGCGGCCCCGGGCGATGATGTGTTGAGCAAGGCGATCCATACGGAAATGGATGATGGAAGCAGGCTGACCCGGGAGCTCGCCATCGGTCTTGCCAGCGGGCTCATTGGCGGCGGGCTCGATACGGTCGCCACAACGATGACCTGGATCGCCTGGTATCTGGCGCAGAATCCGGAGCAGCGAAAGACGCTGGTCGACGAGCCCCAGCGTATTCCGCTGGCCACGGCCGAATTCCTGCGTCGCTTCGGCGTTTCCAATATCGGCCGCATTGTTGTGAAGGACATGGAGTTTTACGGCGCGCCGTTAAAAGCCGGGGACGCCATCCTGATGCCGTCTGCTGTGCGCGGGCTCGACGAGCGCGTGTTCGATGATCCGCTTACGGTTAATTTCGATCGCCGCAACGCCCATGATCATACGACCCTGAGTCATGGACCTCACCGCTGCATCGGAATAGTCCTCGCCCAGCAGGAGTTGCGCATTTTCCTTGAGGAATGGCTCGCGCGCATCCCTGATTTCGAACTGGACGAAAGCGATCCGCCCGTCATGGCGCCGGGCATCGTCCCGAGCATCGACAGGCTCTCGCTGAAATGGCGGGCGTCGTAGTTGGGATGGGTATCGAAAGCTATGGTTACCTTTCCGGTAATCATGAACCCCTTGAAAGCAGAGATTTTGTTTAAGGGTTCGGTGGAGATTCCCGTGTGATGTATCGGGCCTGTTGCGTGGTGTCCGATAGTGAGGGATTTGATGCCGCATTTCCATCGCCAGAACGGCCATGGCCGGTTCAGCGTGCGTGCTCTATGGCGCGCGGGCGCGGGGCTATTGTGCCTTCTTGCGCCGGTATACGCCGAAACCGACATGCGTCAGAAAGAGCTGGAGGAATGGCGAATCGCCTGCGCCACCGGCGAAGGGGAGGCATGCTATGCGCTCGGAGACGCCTACGAAATTCGCAAGGATTTGTGGGGACTGCCGGTGAAGGGCGACGGCCTGCATCGCCATGATGGACAGGCGCACCGCTATTTCCGATTGGCGTGCGAAAATGATTATGGGCAGGGATGTCTCAGGCTTGCGCGTATGTATCAGAATGGCAAAGGCGTCAAAAAGAGTCGCGACGAAGCAGAAAGAGCCTATGGCAAGGCGTGCGCGCTTATGGGCGGCGACGCTTGTGCGGAGATCGACTTCATGCCGACGATAATGTCGCCCCCGGGACTTCGATCCTGATACGGCGATAGCGGTTCTGTCCTGCCATTTGCCGATCCAGACGATAAAGACTGGCGACGTCGCATTGCGGCCGGACCGTCAAGACAAAGCGGGCGGCGTCTTCATCGCTGCGCGCAGGGAACTGTTGTGAGAAACCGCCAACAAAGCCCTTGCTCATGCTTGCAGCGTTGAGGCCCGCTTTGTCCCTTTCCTCAATGCAACGCGCATACATGACTTCATATTTGGCGGCCATGCCGAATATCGCTTGCGTTTCGAGCACAGGGTCGCGCCGCATCTCTTCCGGCTTCATGACGAAAGCAACGCCGGCGAGCGTGAGAATCGCCGGGATCGCGGCATAGTGGGATATTTCAATTTTACGCGACATCACGCATCCGTCCCCGATAGTTATTGGCGTTGCGGGGTGATCCTAGAAATCGGCTCTTGAAGGATATTTAAAGGAATATCTCGGATTGCGTTCACCCGTCACGCGCGTTTTCTCGGCGTAAAACACCGCGCATCCATAAGGCGAGTGTGCTCGCGCGAAATATATCCTTAAAGGCGAAAAAACATCATTTTTTGAGGTTTGGTGAATAGTTATCCACCACCTCCGGGGCGGCGCTATCCTGCTTTCGAAGTTGGAACAGGAGCCGCCGCCTATGGAAGCGTCATTGCGGTCTTGCGCGTTCGGTTATTTTGCGCGCGTCGATACTCCCCGCCGCAGCGCCATAGGCATAAGAACGCTTTTCGGGTGCAAGACGCGCTTCGCAATAGCTCTCAAAAACGAAATCCGCCGCGGTTTGCGACAGCGCGACCGCCGAAAGCGCAAGGGCCATGTCTTCGGCGAACCGCCGCGCCGTTCCTTCATTCAGTTCGCCGGGCTTCAGCCAGTTATCGAGCGAAGCAAGATGACGGTCGAGATGTGCATTGGCGCCGCGCGCCGCCAGCAATTCTGCGCGAACCGCTTCAAGGCTGCCGGGCTCGCGTCCCAGGGCGCGCAGAATATCGAGCGCGATGACATTGCCGGATCCTTCCCAGATGGCGTTGAGCGGCGACTGCCGGAAGAGGCGCGGCATCGGCCCTTCCTCCACAAACCCCGCGCCGCCATGGCATTCAAGCGATTCGTAAACGACGCCGGGCTGGCGTTTGCAGATCCAGTATTTGGCAATCGGCGTTGCAAGCCGCATGAACGCTGCCTGGCGTGCATCGTCGGTTTTGTCGAAGCTCTCTGCGATCCGCAGGGCGAGGGCGGTCGCGGCCTCGGTTTCCAGTGCAAGGTCGGCGAGCACCATGGCCATGGCTGGCTGATCGATGAGTTTTTTCTGGAACGCCGAACGGTGCGCCGTGTGCCACAACGCTTGGGCCAGCGCGGCGCGCATCCCGCCGGCGGATCCGGCGATGCAGTCGAGCCGCGTGTGCTGCACCATGTCGATGATCGTCCTGACGCCGCGTCCTTCCTCGCCGACTTTCACGGCGTAAGCGCCGTGATATTCGATTTCCGACGAGGCGTTGGAGCGGTCGCCGAGCTTGTCTTTGAGGCGCATGATGTGAAAGGCGTTGCGGGCGCCATCGGCGCGCCAGCGCGGCACGAGGAAACAGGTGATCCCCGCATCCGTGCGCGCCAGCGTCAGAAAGGCGTCGCACATGGGCGCAGAGCAAAACCATTTGTGGCCGACAAGTTCGTATTCATTCCCGCCCAACGGCGTCGCGACGGTCGTGTTGGCGCGAATGTCGGAGCCGCCCTGTTTCTCCGTCATGGCCATGCCAATGGTTGCGGCACGTTTTTCGCTTGCGGGAATGAACCGCTTGTCATAGGCGCCGGCGGTGATGCGCGGGACCCATTCCCTGGCGACGTCAGGTTCGTGACGCAGGGCGGGCACGGCGGCGTAAGTCATCGTCATGGGGCAACCGACGCCGGGCTCGCCGCCCGCCTGCATGTAAACCATGGCGGCGTGGGCGACATGACCGCCTTCCTTTGCTGTCCAGGCGATGGAGGCGTAGCCGGAGGAGAGGCCGAGATCCATCAGCGCGTGATAGGCGGGGTGAAACTCGACTTCGTCGAGCCGATGACCGTAACGGTCGAAGCTGACGAGTTTCGGCGGGTTCTGATGCGCCAGCCGGGCGTTTTCGGCCATCTCCGCCGACCCGAGCGATGCGCCGTAGGCGGACAATTGTTTCATGTGAGGCGCGCCGCCGCGCTGCTCCAGGGTTTCTTTCAGGGCTGTGTCGCGTTCGAAGAGGTTCACATCCTCAAATGGCGGCGGCTGGTTCGTGACCTCATGGGTCTCAAGCTCGGAGCGGGGGCGGTAATGAGGCATGGCGCGCTTCCCTTTGGGTTTTCACCTATTGTGCGCCTCTGCGGCGCCCGTCGCAATGTCTGGGCGCAGCGCTCAGGCCGGGAAGAGCAGGCGGTCGAGCTCCTCAACCGCCGGCCCCACATCGCCGATGGGAACTTTGATCGTCGTCATGCCCATGGCGCGGGCGGGCTTCAGATTGACCCCGAGATCGTCGAGGAAAATGCAGACTTCAGGCGGAACGGAAAGCGCCTCGCACATCATTTCGTAAATGCGCGGCTCCGGTTTCCGCACGCCGGACTTTGACGATTCAATAATATGGTCGAAGTTAGCGTGAATCTGCTCCACCACGTCGCGGCTTTCGCCTGGCGCCAGCATGCCTTTGGAATCGATTTTCGGCAGGTTGTTGGTGATGCAGCCTGTTTTGTAAGCCGCCGCTTTCACACGGGCGAGGGCGTCGATCATTTCATGATTGAAGTGCAGCTTCAGAAGATCGACGAGTGTGCGGCCGCGAATTTCAAAGCCGGCTGTCTTCGTTTCCTCGGCGAAGGCTGCGTCAAAATCCTCAAGCGACATTTCCGACCGCTCGAACCGCGCCCAGGAATTGTCATGGTGGTTGGTCTTGATGACTTCGCCGATAAATTTTTCGGGCAGCCCATGCCGGCGTTCGAACTCGGCGAAATTCTGCACGGGCGACGTCGTGAAGACGCCGCCGAAATCGAAAATGACGGCCTCAAAAGCCATTTACGTCTTCTTTTCGATATGTTGCGCCCAGGCAAGCGCTTCATCGGCGAAAACTTCGCCTTGCGGGGTGTAGTTTTCCGGCTTCTCCATCACGCCGATCAGGAAATGGGTTTCGCCCGCCCATTTCTCGCCGGCATAGGTGAGGGGTGTGCCGCATTTCGCGCAAAAGCCACGCTGAACGCCCTTCGAGCTGGCGTAAAAGGACGGCGCGTTCGTCAGCCATTTCACCTGATTGTCATCGAAACCTACCCAGGTGGAGACCGCACCGCCGGTTGCTCTGCGGCAGGCGTCGCAATGGCAATTGCCGACGAATTTCGGCGCACCGGTCATTTCCGCGCGCGCGGCGCCGCACTGGCAGGAGGCGTGATGGATCTCGGCGCTCATTACTCATACCCGAGATCGGCGGCGTATTTGGCGCTGATCTCCTGCATTTTGGCGTAGGCCGGTCGCGCCGTCATGCGATCGATATAGTCTGCGATTTTGCCCTTCTTTTCGATAGCGCCAAACATAGTTGCGAAATTCAAGAGCGATCCCATGACGATGTCGGCGGCGGTCACATTATCGCCGAGAATGTAAGGCCCGGCAGAGAGCGCAACGTCGAGAGATTTCAAAACATCTTCTTCCGAGCCGTAACCGGCGGCCATGGAGTTTTCGCGCTTCACCCCGCCGAGCTTGTCGAGCATCATCGGCTCTATGCAGGAGGGGGCGTAGAACGTCCAGCGATAATAGGCGCCGCGTTTGGGGTCGTTCAACGCCGGCGCAAACCCCTTGTCCGCAAACGCATCAGCGAGATAGACGCAAATTGCGGCGCTTTCCGTCACGGTTACGCCGTCATGCGTCAGCGCCGGCACTTTGCCCATGGGATTGATCTTCAAAAACTCCGGCTTTTTGTGGTCGCCGGTTTTAAGATTAACGATCTTGATGTCGCAGACCCCGCCAAGCTCCTCACTCATCCACATCGCCGTCTCAGCGCGCGTGCGGGGGCAGTAATAAAGAACCGGTTTCGCCATCTCTCTCTCTCCTCTATGACGTTGCGACTTTAACCCGGCGCTACGCCGCTTCAAGGTCCATTTTCAGGCTCAAGAGTTTCATGACGTCGGCTTTCGACAACGTGCCGAGAACGCGGCCGTTTTCGACGACAATAAGCGTATCGGCGCCGCCGTCATGGAGGGCTTGCAAGGCGATGATCGCGTCCTGCGAGGGCCCGGTCACGGGCGCCTCTTCCGGTTTCGACATGATGTCGCGCACCATCAGCCGGTCCCACTCGGCGCGCGGTGAGGCTTTGACATGGGCGGTGTCCACAACACCGATAAAAGCGCCGTTCTCGACGACAGGAAACGCCGTTTGCTGACGCTGATAGACATGCCGGTCCACAAGTTCGCCAATGGTAATGGACGGCGAAACGTTGTCTGCATCGGCGTGCATGAGGTCGCGCACGGTGACGCCGCCCATCAGCCGCCGCACTTCCATCTGTTGATAGGAGCCTTGAGCGGCGCCGCGAATGAACATGCCGATCAGGATCCACCAAAGTCCCGCGACAAAAGCCCCGGAAACCGCGGCGAAGAGACCTGCCCCCATCAGGACGAAACCGAAAAGTCCGCCAAGGCCCGAGGCCCAGCGCGTCGCCCAGCGCAAATCTCCCTTCACTGCCCATAGGATGGCTCGCAAGACGCGCCCGCCATCCATGGGAAAAGCCGGCAGCAGGTTGAAGATGGCGAGGATGAAGTTGAGCCTTCCCAGATAATCGGCAAGCGCAATCATGGGCGTGGGGGTCTCGCCGCCGAAAGATGCAAGCCAGAGAAAGAGAACGCCGAGCACGATGCTGATCGCGGGGCCGGCGATGGCGGTGAAAAATTCGGCCTTCGCGGTTTCCGGCTCGTGCTCCATTTCAGCGACTCCGCCAAACATGAACAGCGTGATCCCTGTCATGCCGGCGCCGAAAACACGCGCCGTCAGCGAATGCGACAATTCATGAATGACGATGGAGAAGAAAACACCGATGACGCCGGCGATCGCCAGCCACCAATAGGTCGACGCCGGCCAGCCTTCATAGACGTTTGGAAAAAAACCAAGCGCGAGCGAGGTGGCGATCAGCAGCGCAAGGAACGTCCAGCTTATGTCGACGCGGACATTAAAGCCGAAAATGCGAAAGAGCTTTAGCGAACGTCCGAACATCGTGCTTTCTCCTCTTGTCGGCGCAGATGCGAGGATAGTGATCCCGGGAGGCAACGGCCAGCGCGGTTATTTTTCCGGTCTGTGCGCCCGCCGCGCCTCGTAAAGGGAAATCGCCGCCGCATTGGAGACATTCAGGCTTTCGATCCCGGGCGCGATCGGGATGCGGTAGAGTTTGTCGCAGGTCGCAGCCACAAGCTGGCGCAGTCCTGCGCCTTCTGCGCCCATGACAAGCGCCAACGGCGCTGGCGGAAAATCCGCAATATACGCGTCTGCTTCGCCGGCGAGCCCCGCACAGTGATAGCCGAGGTCTTTCAGCGCTTCGAGGGCGCGGGCGATATTGACGGCCTGGACGCATGGCACGACCTCGACAGCGCCTGCGGCGGCTTTGGCGAGCGCGCCGGATAGCGGCGGCGTTCTGCGCTCCTGGACGATCACCGCTTTCGCGCCGAAGGCGGCGGCGGAGCGGAAGAGGGCGCCGATATTCTGCGGATCGGTGATCTGGTCGAGCACAAGGACCGGGCGCCCGGCTTCGGCCGGCGCGCAAACTTCTTTAAGGCGCGCACGTGGGAGCTCCTCCGCCAGCGCCGCCAGTCCCTGATGCACGGCGCCGTCAGGCAAAAGCCGGTCGATAGCGTCGGGTTTCATGTCTTCAAGACGCGCAAGGGCCGCCTCCTCGGCGCCGGCTTGTTCAAGCCAGTCCGCCGCGTTTTTGGTGGCGAGAACGCGCTTGATCTTGCGGGCCGGATTGGCGAGGGCCGCCGCTACTGCATGCCGTCCGTAAAGCCAGACCGCGCCGTCGGCAGCCTTCGCCCGTCCTTGACGCGGCCCGCCGGATTTCGCCCGCTTCCTGGCGGGCGCGTTTTTCTTCGCTCGGGGCTGGGTCTTCTGTGTCATGAAGACGGCCTAGCCGGTTCTTATTGAAGGGGAAACAGGAATTTCACGGGGTCCGCCGCTGCGGCTGTTGCGAAGCGGGCGCAGCGCCGCTATAGACCCCGTTCTCCCGATAGCGGAGGAGCCGGGCGCGCCCGGTTTTCCAAGGCTGTCACCGCTGAAATACGGTCCCTTTAGGGATTGGTTTCCGGCGCCTCGTGGAGGGGTGGGAGAGTGGTTAAATCCACCAGACTGTAAATCTGGCCGCTTTGCGTACGCTGGTTCGAATCCAGCCCCCTCCACCATCTTCTAGAAGATTGATTTAATTATATAATATATTAAAATCTTCAATAGGTCATCGGCTGACTTGGGGTGTGTGCGAATTCTTGGTACATTTTTTGGTGCTTCTCGAGAGGCTTTGAAAGTGGCCCAACGCACCTTCACTGACCGGTGGCTCCGCACAGCTGGACCGTTCGACAAAACGACCGAGTTTGTTGATCTCGGATGCCCCAATCTTTGGGTGCGCATAGGCAAGCGCCGGAAAACATTCTCTGTACTGATTGGCCCGTCGTCTGGCCGGAAACGGATTTCGATTGGTCATTATCCGACTGTGTCGCTCACGGATGCTCGCCGGAAGGCGACTGAGTTGCTTGCCGATCCGAGGGCTGCCGGTGGCGGGCGTCCACGGCCAGGAGGGCTAACCCGCAAAGGGTCTGTGAAGGACCTGTTCGAGTTTGTGATTGAGGCGATGGAATCTGAAGGCAAAGCCGCATCCATTCCGGACTACCGTCTCTATCTTCTCGATGGGCTGGACGCTGCGGCGGCTCGCTGACTTACGACGCCCGGGGGAACCTCACCGCGGACGGGGTCAACACCTATGTCTATGACGCGGTAAACCGCCCGGTCTCGGCGAACTCCGGCGCGGTGACCTTCAAATACGATCCCGCGGACCGGCTTTTCTCCGTCACCGCGACCGGCGGGCGGCGCTTCCTCTATGACGGGGACAATCTCATCGCGGAATATAATGGCGGCGGAACGCTGCTCCGGCGCTACGCCCATGGCGGTGGGACCGACAATCCGATCCTGTGCGAGAATGGCGGGGCGGGGGCGACCCAGAAATGCCTCGCCGCGGCGGGGGCGCCGGACGCCGTGACGATGCTCGCGGACGAGCGCGGCAGCGTCTCGGCCTATCTCGACGCGTCGACCGGCGCGCTGGTGACGTCGAACCTCTATGACGCCTTCGGGCGCCAGCACGCCAATAATGACGGAACCTTCCGCTACACCGGCCAGACCTGGCTTTATGAGCTGGCGCTCTACAATTACAAGGCCCGCCTCTACGACCCCGACACGGGCCGTTTCCTCCAGATCGACCCCATCGGCTACGAAGCCGACATGAACATGTATGCGTATGCATTCAATGACCCACTCAAATATTCAGACCCTTCGGGCAATATTCCGTTAGATACAATTTTGGACGTTGGCTTCCTGCTCTATGACGTGGGCGCCCTTGGCTATGATGAGTTTTTTAATGGCGGTGCAAACCGTCAGGAAAATATAACAGCAATACTAGCAGACGCTGCCGGGACAGCCGCTCCTTATGCTACTGGTTTTGGAGTTGCGTCTCGGCTTGGCGACGATGTTGCTTCTGCTGCATTTCGCTCAAGACACTTTACCGGTGTTGCAAAGCAAGCGAAATGGCAAAAAAGCCGCCAAGGCGTTGATGGTCCTGGATTGCGTGGCCATTTCAAAAAGCACGGAGATGATATAGGAGTGAAAAATGCTAAGCAGTATGACATAAGCGCACGGGATACAATTCAGAATGGTAAGAAATTTAAATATAGGGATAGATCTACAGATGAGCAAAGAATTGGCTACTTTAACGAAGGGACCGGATTGTTTACCGCCACAAGCCAGCTTGGCAAAAAGCCTAGAATTCATACTCATTTTCGTCCAGAAGGTGGTTTAGACGAGTTAAGAAGGTTGCCCGGATTTACTTGGAATCCATAAATGACCACATCGCTTGTATACAAACGAATTGATGCGGAGCTTAATAAGCTAAATGCTGGCAAGGTTAATCGGAAAGATATTCCGTCCATCCTTAGAAAAGTTTACAGAAGCTTGGAAGCGATTTCTTTTGAAGAAGTTGATTGCCTCAAAGAGAGATACCGAAGGATTGTAAACTCAATTGGAATCGCTGATGTGCTCGATGAAAAAATAGACTACGTCCTTCGAATAATTGATCCTCACTTTTCTGAATTTGAATTTGAGGAAATGTTTCAGGTTTTTTGGATTCTTGATAATGTTTTTCTACATGAGAGGATTGGAATTAATATAAACGAAGACAAAAAAAGATTGCTGTATGAATCTCTCAAACCTTTTTTTAAAAAGCATGAGCAGCATTATCGTGAAACCGCAAGGCAACTATTAGAGGACTGGAATTCAGATTTTTGGTGGTATGACGTAAATTCTACTATGGCATCATAGATAATATAACGTTCAAACCATTTTGTACGTTATGAATCAATGCAAGAGATTATGACTATAGCGACTTTCGCTAACTATAGGCGCCATCGCCTGGGCGAACGGCGCGGCGACAAGCTACGACCATGACGGGCTGTCGCGGCTGACGGAAGTGAGCCACGAGCTGCCCGGGGCAGGACCGGGGCCGGCGGGCGATTTTTCCTTCGCGCTGGACGGCTACAACCCGGCGAGCCAGATCACCGGGCGCACGGTGACCAGCGGCTATTACTGGTCCGAGACCTCATTGGGCACGGACAATTATTCGCCCAATGGCCTCAACCAGTAGGATACGATCAACGGCGGCTCGCTCACCTACGACGCCCGACGGATGGAGGCTGCCAAGGCCGAAACCGCTCGTCCGGCAAGTTGAAGACACGCTGTCGCTAAAATTTTGGTTCATTTTTGGTGCATTTCTTACTGAGATTTCCTGATATTCGGAAAGACAGGGTGAGACTAAAAACTGTGTAAGCCAATATTCTTATTGGGGTTTTGAAACGGCTTGAGACGTCCTGATACGGCCATTCACAGACTGTAAATCTGGCCGCTTTGCGTACGCTGGTTCGAATCCAGCCCCCTCCACCATTCCGCCTCTCTGACACTTCGCTTCAAGCGCGCCTCCGACTGGGTCCCGCCAATAACAGCGCCCGCCTGACATCTTATTTTCTAATATGAAAAGCAACGTGACAGGCAAGGCGCAACCTTTCCGTGGTGGCGGGGTTAGCACTGGATAGCTCATGCGAGAGGGGCCAATGCAGACAACATCTCTTCATATCAATGGCGAGGAGCACACGCTTAAAGCTGATTCGCGCACGACTTTGCTCGATGCGCTGCGCAACCATCTCGGCCTGACAGGCTCCAAAAAGGGGTGCGATCACGGCCAGTGCGGCGCCTGCACTGTGATGGTGAATGGCCGCCGCATCAATAGCTGCCTGACGCTCGCCTGCATGCATGACGGGGACGAGATTGTGACGATAGAGGGCCTCGGCGCGCCGGAGGAACTTTCGTCTCTGCAAGCCGCTTTTGTTGCGCATGACGCCTTTCAGTGCGGCTATTGCACGCCAGGCCAGATCTGTTCGGCTATGGGGATGATCGAGGAAGCGCAGACCGGCTGGCCAAGCTATGTTTCCGAAACGCTTGATGACTTGAAGGAGCTTTCGGATGAGGAAATCTCCGAGCGCATGAGCGGCAATCTTTGCCGCTGCGCAGCTTATCCCAACATTGTGCGCGCCATTCGCCAGATCGCGAAGGAGACCGAATGAAGCCCTTCGACTATGTCCGCTCCCATGACGCTGCGGGCGCCGCTGAGGCGGTTGCGCAGGGCGGCAGTTTCATCGCGGGCGGCACGAACCTCCTGGACCTCATGAAGCTCGAAGTCATGACGCCGGACAAGCTAGTCGATATCGGCCGGCTGAACATGAACGAGATCAGCGCGACTGATGACGGAGGGCTCCGTGTCGGCGCGCTCGTTACAAACAGCGACTGCGCCGCGCATGATACGGTGCGACGGGATTACGGCGTTCTTTCCCGCGCCATCCTGGCCGGGGCGAGCGGTCAGTTGCGCAACAAGGCGACGACCGGCGGCAATCTCTGCCAGCGCACGCGATGCTATTATTTCTATGATCCGGTGATGCCCTGCAACAAGCGGGAGCCGGGCTCCGGCTGTCACGCTATGAACGGTTTCAACCGAATTCACGCTGTTCTGGGTACGAGCGAAGCCTGCATCGCAACTTATCCGGGCGATATGGCGGTCGCGCTTGCGACGCTTGATGCGGATGTGGAGATTCTCTCGGCGGAAGGTAAAACGCGCAGCGTTCCCGTGCGCGATTTTCACCGTTGTCCTGGCGACGAACCTGAAAAAGACAATGTGCTTGAGCCGGGCGACCTCATTACAGCGGTGACATTGCCGCCGGCGCGCAAAGGAAGTCATTTTTACCGCAAGGTACGCGACCGGTCCTCTTACGCTTTCGCACTCGTTTCCGTCGCCGCCATCATAAATGTGGAAGACGAAAAAATTGCTAGCGCAGCCCTGGCTTTTGGCGGTCTTGCGACCAAACCATGGCGTGACCCGGAAGTTGAAGAGGTGCTGATCGGCGAACGTCCTTCTCTCGAACTGTTTGAGAAAGCGGCGGATATTCTTCTCGCCGATGCCAAGGGGCAGGGATCGAATGATTTCAAAATTCCGCTGGCGCGGCGCACGCTGACGGCGGTGCTGGCGGAAGGCTGCGGCATGGAGGCGCCTTTATGACCCGGACTTTCACCATGGACGCCCCGGCCGAAGAATGCGTGCTCGATAAAGCGGGCGACCGGCTCACCGGCGCGCCCCTGGATCGGCCCGATGGTCCATTGAAGGTTTCCGGGCGGGCTACCTACGCCCATGAATGGCAAATGCCGAATAAGGCTTTTGGCGTTCTCGTGCGCGCCACGATTTCGAAAGGCGCGGTCAAGTCATTGAACGAAGATGAAGTGAAAGCGCTTCCAGACGTCCTCGGCGTTTATGCGGATGAACGGTTTCTGCGCAATCCCGCCCAAGGCATGGCGAATGAGGCGCCTGTCCAGAATGCGCAAGAGATCGCCTATTTCGGCCAGCCAATCGCGCTTGTGGTTGCGGAGAGTTTCGAGGCGGCGCGTCATGCGGCGCAATCCTTAGTAGTTGAATACAGTATCGACGACGATGGCGTTTTCGATCCCGAAGGCGTGAACGCGCCCCATGAGGAGCCCGACGGTCAGCAATTCCATCAGGGCGATCTTGAAAGAGCCATGAAAAACGCTGCGTTTACAGTCGATAGTGTCTACCGCACGCCGGGCCACAACAGCGCCGCCATGGAGCCCCATTGTTCCATCGCAAGCTGGGACGGCGACAAGCTGACTCTGCGCGGCAGTTACCAGATGCTAAAATTCAACCGCAACGAACTCGCCGATGCGCTTGGCGTGGGCGCGGAAAATGTGCGCATACTGTCGCCATTTATTGGCGGCGGGTTTGGATCGAAGCTTGGCATCGCGCCTGAAGCGGTGGCCGCCGCCATCGCTGCCAAGGATCTTGAACGGCCGGTATCGGTCACCATGACGCGGCAACAGGTCTTTGACATGGTCATGCGCCGCTCGGAATCGCGCCAACGGGTCCGGCTCGCCGCTGACAGCGAAGGCAAGCTGATCGGACTCGGCCACGAGGCGCTGGTTTCCAATTTGCCGGATGAAGCGTTTCTCGAGCCGGTGCTGCAGGCGACGCATTTCGTTTATGGCGGCGAGAATCGAAGCCTCGGTTTAAAGGCTGCGCGCGTTAATCGCACATGCGCCGGTTCGGTGCGTGCGCCGGGGGAGGCCATTGGCATGCAAGCGCTCGAAAACGCCATGGACGAACTGGCGCACACCGCAGGAATCGATCCGGTGGAACTGCGCTTGCGGAATATTCCTGAGCGTGATCCGGAAAAAGACCGCCCCTTTTCTTCACGGCGCTTTGCCGAAGCGCTTCAGGAAGGCGCCAAACGGTTCGGCTGGGAAAAACGCAATCCGACGCCGCGCGCCATGCGCGACGGTGAGTGGATGATCGGGATGGGCATGGCCGGCGCGGCGCGCGTCAATATGCTCATGGAGTCCAAGGCGCGGGTGATACTGAATGCGGACGCAACCGCAGTCATTGAAACGGACATGACCGATATCGGCACCGGCACATACGCGATCCTGACCCAGATCGCCGCCGACATGCTGGGCCTTGCGCCCGAGAAAATCGAATGCCGCCTTGGCGATACGGACTTCCCGCCGGCGTCAGGGTCGGGGGGATCGTTCGGCGCTTCATCCGCCGGTTCATCGGTTTATGTCGCCTGTCAGGAATTGCGCGAGAAACTGGCGCAGTTGATTAACTGTGATGCCTCGGAGCTGAAACTGGAAAAAGGCAACGCCACGGGGGGCGGCAAGACGCAAAACCTGCGAGACATTTTATCCGATGAGACATTGTCGGCGCTCGGCCACATCAAACCCGGTGAAACATCGGACGATGTGCGGCAGGCGACTTATGGCGCCTATTTCGCGGAAGTCGCCGTCAGCGCTGTCACTGGCGAAACGCGCGTCCGGCGCATGCTTGGCGCTTTCGGAGCCGGGCGGATATTGAACGAAAAGACGGCCACATCTCAATGCTATGGCGGCATGATCTGGGGCATCGGCATGGCGCTGACCGAGGAGCTTGTTTTCGACCTGCGCGACGGCCGCATCGTCAATAGAGACCTCGCGGAATATCATCTGCCGGTTAATCTCGACGTTCCGCAGATTGATGTCATGCTTCTGCCAGAAAAAGATCAGTGGGCGTCGCCGATTCACAGCAAGGGTATCGGAGAACTCGGGCTTTGCGGCGCCGCGGCGGCGGTCACCAACGCGATTTACAATGCGAGCGGCGTTCGCGTGCGGGACTATCCCGCTACCCTGGACAAGGTGCTGGCGGAACTGTGAGTGCAGACAGGAATGAACATCCGCAGTCATCTTTTTCTAGCTTTTCAAATCTTGGGCTCGTTCTAGACAAACGCATTTCAACCCCAATAAACAAGCGGCCATTAGCCTGCTCTTGACGCTGAGCGCTGATGCTGGGACCGTCCGTTTCTGATAAGGCGGATCGGTTTGGATTGATGTTTGTACGAGCGGTTTTACAAAGATCGATTTTGCTGGCGCTGGTGTTCGCCACGGCGGCTTGTGGCGGTCGAACGTCCGGCGCCGGCGCTGATTCAAGCGCATGCATAGCGCCCGACGAACCTGTTTTTATTAAAGGCGGCGATTTCATCATGGGCGCTGATGATGCGTATCCGGAAGAAGGGCCGGCGCACCAGGTCACGGTCTCTTCATTCTGGCTGGATCCCGCCGAAGTGACCGTAGCGCGGTTCTCCGCTTTCGTTGAAGAGACTGGTTATGTCACCGTCGCTGAAAAACCGGTGGACGCTGCCACTATGGAAGGGCTCGCCATCCATGTTACGGCGGCGCTAGAGCCCGGCGGAGCTGTGTTCCAGCCGTCGCCAGATATTTCTCTCAGCGCGTTGAGCTGGTGGAAATATATACCGGGCGCCAATTGGCGCTATCCGCGCGGTCCGGACAAACCGCGTGCGGCGCCGTCGGAGCCGGCTACACAGATCGCCTTTAAAGACGCAGTCGCTTTTGCTGAATGGGCGGGGGGCCGCCTGCCGACGGAAGCGGAATGGGAATATGCGGCGCGGGGAGGGCGCGTCTCTGCGGCTGCGCAGACGAGCCCGCCTGACAACGCCAATACATGGCAGGGGATATTTCCGGTTCAAAACACGAAGCAAGACGGATTTGAAGGCGTGGCGCCGACAGGGTGTTTTGAGCCGAATGAGCTTGGGCTTTATGACATGATCGGCAATGTCTGGGAATGGACGACGACCTGGTATGCGCCGCGACATCGTATTGATGAAACGGAAGATCCAGTCGGGCCTGCGCCGGCGGAAAGCTATGATCCGCACAATCCCGGAACCCCGGTGCGGGTGATCAAGGGCGGAAGCTATCTGTGTGCCGAGAATTACTGCATGCGCTACCGTCCTGCCGCCCGCCATGCGCAGGATACGGGGCTCGGGACCAATCATATCGGATTTCGCGTCGCCTACGATTCCATAAAGGATAAGTAAATTTTACTTTTTCAAAACCCTATCGACCTTTCAGATCGGCGACATTCAGGGCGATCTCCGCCATGGTCGGCAGGAACTCATCGTCATCCAGCGCCAGCGGGCCCGGGCTGTTGATAATCTGGTTGTTCATGACGCTGTTAAAAACTTGGCCGGCGACAGCAAGGCGGCGCAACTCTGATTGCGAGAGTTTTTTCTTTTGCGCCTTTTCAATCGCGGCGACCAAGTCCTCAAGACGTTTTTCGCGATAACTTCCAAACACCGACCAGAAACCTGGATCGCTTGCCGACATCTCCAACACCGCATGCCAGAGATTTCGGTGGTTGAGGATGCGGTAATAGGTGTCCTTAAGAAAACTTGCGTAGACTTCTTTTGCGCTTTTGCCCTCCCAAGACGACGCTGCAGCATCGCCAACCCCGGTCTCCAGAAAATTCACAATGAGGACTTTAAGAAACTCCTCCTTGCTGCCGAAGCGCTGGTAAAACGACCCGACCGACCGCTTGGCCGTGCGCGCGAGGTCGCCGACCGCGAGCTCGGCAAAGGTTTGTTTTTCCAGCATTTTAAAAGCCGCGGCGATAAAGCGTTCCGCGGTCACGCGGCTCCTGTTCTGCTGGGGCAGACGCTCAGCGTTTTCCGACATGGGCGTTTCCTTCCCCCTGCTTGACATTATAATATGAATGTGAGTTCATATTCATGTGAGGGGCGCCCTGTTGGCAACCGTAACGCTTCATCGCTGCACTCCGTTTCATGGCGGCGATTTTTGCGTCAATTCGGCGGGCATGCAAAGAGGAGTCGGCTTGTGAAGAACGGCGCGCGGTGAGGGCGCACGGTTCATCCCATCAATAGCGAAACGCGGCGCGCAACAGTTGACCCTCAAAATTTAGAAAAGACGCTCTGGTCCGGCCGGTTATGCCGGGCAGGGCGGCGACATCAGTCTGCGGCGTGCAAGCATACAAACTAGCCATCAAGGCAGCGCGCGGCAGCGGGAGGAAGACTTGCTGCGTCACCGATTTGTACGCCTCGTGGCCGGGTGCATCTTTGCCGCCTTCATCTTCGGCTGTCAGAAGACAGCCGAACTTGAGCAGCCCTCTGATTCGCTCGATAGCGCGGCGCCGTCGGTGCTGATGAAACGCCCGAATATTCTGCTCATTGTAGCCGATGACCTTGGGTATGCGGATCTCGGCGTTTTCGGCAGCGAAATCCCGACGCCGAATATCGATGCGCTCGTGAAAAACGGCATGCTGCTCACCAATTTCTACGCGAATATGGCATGTTCGCCCACACGCGCCATGTTGATGTCCGGGACGGACAGTCATCTTGCCGGTTTGGGTGTAATGAATCCTCCGCAAAACCCGGCTCAAATCGGCCAGCCCGGTTACGAAGCGTATCTGAATTTTCGCGTCGCCAGCATGGCGAACCTTTTGAAGGATGCGGGTTACCGCACCTACATGGCGGGCAAGTGGCACCTGGGCGAAACGGTGGAAACCGGTCCGCGGGCGCGCGGATTTGAGAAATCATTCATTTCCATCGACGGGGCGGCCCATCTCGGCGGGCTTTCATGGGACGGGCCGGGCCTCGCCCCTTATCGCGACGGCGAAGACCTGGTCACTGTTGGCGATGATTTCTACACAACGCGTTTCTACACAAACCGTATGATCGAATATATCGAGGCGGATCGCGGCGATGGTCAGCCATTTTTCGCCTATCTCGCCTATACGGCGCCCCACTGGCCGTTGCAGGCGCCGCGGGCTTCCATTGAAAAATTCAAAGGCTGGTATGACGATGGGTATGAAGCGCTCTATCAGCGCCGTTTCTCGCGCATGAAAGAACTGGGGTTCGTCCCTGAAGATGCGGAAGGATTGCCGCCCGTCGAAGGACAGCCCGCCTGGCAGGAACTGACAGAGGAACGGCAGCGCATCGAAGCGCGCAAGATGGAAATCTACGCGGCGATGGTGAGCGATCTCGACGCCTATATCGGCGAACTCATCACTTATCTCAAATCGATTGGCGCGTTCGACAACACCTTCATCTTTTTCATGTCGGACAACGGTCCTGAAGACAAGCGTCGCGATCTCAACAACCCGGCCATCGCCGAATGGGTCGCGGCATGCTGCGACAACTCTTATGACAATCTGGGCGACGCCGATTCCTATGTGATGTACGGGCCGAATTGGGCGCGTGCGAGCTCGGTTGCGTTCTATCGGGCCAAGTCGACGGGCTTTGAGGGCGGCATCCATGTGCCGGCTTTCGCTCATCATCCGACGCTCGTCGAAGGCGGCGTGCGGAATGACCGGTTCGCCACCGTCATGGATATTCTGCCGACATTTCTGGATTTCGCAGAGACAGATCATCCTGGCGCCGCCTATCGCGGACGTTCCATCTTGCCGATGAAGGGAAAATCTTTAGCGGCGACTCTAAAAGCCCCCGAAAAGACCGTTCATGACGAAGCCGCCTATGTGGGGTGGGAGCTTTATGGGCACCGGGCACTCCGGCAGGGAGATTGGAAGATCGTCTGGGACGCGGCGAAGGGCGATGACGCGGCCTGGGAACTCTACAACATCGCTGACGACCCGCAGGAACAGAACAATTTAAGCGGTAACGAACGCGAACGCCTGAACGCGATGATCTCTCTTTGGGAGACTTACCGCGAAGAAAACGGGCTGAAGCCGTAATTTTAAGGAAAGAGTTCGCCGGAAAAAACGGCGGCGAAAAACAGAACACATTGGGAGGTGTAACATGAGAACCAAGGGCGATAAGTCCGTCGCAAAGGCGGCTGAATTGAAACGAACACTCTATTGCTGCGCCGCCGGGGCGATGGTGAGCTTAAGTGCAATGCCTGCGATGGCGCAGGACGAAGCATCCAATGACAGATCAGACGTTATCACAGTGACGGGCACCCGGATCGCACAAACAGGCATGCAGACGCCTGTCCCGGTGACCTCGGTGGATGCAGAGCTTTTGAGCACAATGGCGCCGGGCGCCCTTATCGAAGGCGTCGGGCAGTTGCCGCAGTTTTTCGGAAATCAGACGCCAAACTCCGTCACGGAAACATGGTTTGAGCGCGGCGGCTACGGCAACCTCAATATGCGGGGGCTCGGCATCAACCGCACGCTGACCCTGCTCAACGGTCGGCGGATGATTTCCTCGACGGCGTTTGGGGGTGTTGACATCAACGCCTTCCCGGAAGCCATGATCAGCCGGATGGAAACGGTGACCGGCGGCGCGTCCGCAGCTTACGGCACGGACGCTGTCGCCGGCGTTACGAACTTCATTCTCGATACGGATTTTACGGGCGTGCAGGCGCATGGCCAGTGGGGCCAGACGACGCGCGGCGACAGCGACAATTATGAAGTTTCGCTTGCCTTCGGAACGGACCTTGGCGACCGCGGGCATTTCCAGGTCTCTGGTGAGATCTTCGAGCAGGATGGCGTCTTCAGCTATGAAGACCGCGACTGGTATCAGGGATGGGGTCTGATCAATGACGCGGGCGGCGTGCCGCAGCTCGTCCCGAATGTGGTGTCGCGCAATTCAAGCTTTGACGGTCTTATCGTGGCGCCGGGAACGTCGCTTGACCAGACCGAATTTCTGTCCGACGGGTCGGGGATTCAACCCTTTGTCACCAGTTCGCCATCGCAATTCCCCTTCGGCATTCCGCCGGCGCGCCATTCCATCGCCAATGGTGGAAGCGGCGACGATCTTGGCGCCGAGGCGCCGTCGCTCTATCCGGATGTCGAGCGCAACAATATTTTCGCCTATGCGGATTACGAACTGGCGAACAACTTCACGGTTTACGCGCAGTATATACGGGGCCAGAACAAGACCTCGCAGTATAACTATCCGCGCGGTTCGCTCCACGGCACGCCGACTGCAATCACGATTTTCGCCGATAACGCGTTTCTGCCCGATGATGTGCGGCAGATCATGATGGATGAGAGCATTGACTCTTTCACCCTGAAACGCATGGGCAGCCTTGAAGATATCGGCGCTGACATGCGGATCTATGACGACAGCGTGCTGCACTCTATTACAGGCGGATTCAACTGGAGGGTGGAGAATGGCGGATTCATGGATGGCTGGTCCGTGGACGGCTATTACCAGTACGGTCGCAATACGCGGAAATGGTATCAGGTAGGCTTGCGCGTCGACCGCATCCACGCCGCCGTTGACGCCGTAGATGATGGCATGGGCAACATTGTCTGCCGCACGAGCCTGTTCAACGATTATTTTGAAGGCTGCGAACCGCTGAACCTTTTCGGTCGGGGCAATGCGTCGGCGGCGGCGGTTGACTGGGTCGTCGGTTATGAACCGGGCCAGACGATTACAACGCCGATCTATTTCGCCGATACCGGGTTCGATCTCGGTGTTACGGACACCTATACAACGCAGGAAGCGAAGGTGAATATCACCAATATGCGCCAGCATCTCTTCGAGCTGTCGGCAAGCGGTGAAATCTACGAGGGCTGGGGCGCCGGGCCGATATCCATGGCGTTTGGCGGCTCGCACCGTGAAGAAAAAATCCGCCAGATTGTGCGCGATCCAACCAACCCCCCATCCGATCATGACAATGGCCACCCGGTGCTGTGCGATTCCGATCCGGAAGCCATTGCGGCGGGCTTGCGCGGCGTCAGTGCGCCGGACTGCGGCAACACCGTGGGCTTGCAATATTCGAAGGTCTCCAACATCAACGGCAAAATCACGGTGACGGAAGCGTTCACGGAAATGCTCGTGCCGCTGGTCGCCGATGCGCCGATGATGGAGCAACTCACACTTCACGGCGCTGCGCGTTGGGCGGATTACTCGGGCTCTGGCAGCATCTGGGCTTGGAAGGGCGGTCTTGACTGGCAGGTGACGGGCGACTTCCGCCTGCGCGGCACCTATTCGCGCGATGTGCGCGCCGCCAATCTGTCGGAACGGTTCGACAAAACCGGCGGTTCGGCGACCATCACCGATCCGCGTTATCCCGGCGACGGCGTCATCAATGTGACGCGTTTTTCGGGCGGCAATCCGGAAGTCTCTCCGGAAAAAGCCGACACGATTACTGTGGGCTTTGTCTATCAGCCGTCCTATATCGACGGTTTCTCGATCGCCATGGACTGGTATCAGGTCAAAATCGATGACGCCATCGGTCAGCTCGGCGTGCAAGCGGTCGCCGATCGGTGCGAAGAAGGCGCAGTTGACCTCTGCGAGCTCGTCAGCCGCGATACGGTGACAGACCGCATCGTTCTCATTGGCGATGTGTTCATCAATGTCGATCAGGCGAAGATCAGCGGGATCGATCTTGAGACTTCTTACCAGCGTGATGTCAGCCTGTTTGGCGGCGACGAATCCATCGGCTGGCGTTTCTTCGGAACCTGGCTCGATGAGAACTCCGAGACGCTTGCCGGCACGAACAAGATTGACCGAGCCGGGCAGGTCGGCCTTCAACAGTCGGACGGCATCGCTTATACGCTGCCTGAATTCAAGTTCACGACCAATCTCACTTATGAGTATGGGCCATTCCGCACATTCCTGCAGGGCCGTTATATTGGCGGCGGCACGATTGAGAACAGCCTGACTGAAGGCGTCGATATCGGCAGCAATCATGTGGACAGCGCGTTCTATCTGGATCTCGGACTCAGCTATTTCCACGAGCTTGATGAGGGCTCCGGGATCGAACTCTATGGCAACATGACCAACGTCCTCGATCAGGATCCTCCGATCACGCCCTATTACAGCGCATTTTTCGGATATACGCAGCAGGCGAACCCGTCATTGCATGACGTGCTTGGCCGGCGCTTCGTGCTCGGCGCGCGCGTGAATTTCTAGTCCCTCCCGGGAATAGAAGAGAGCCGCAAGTCTCGTGAAAACGAACTTGCGGTTCATTTTTTGTGCTGATCAGATCAGCTTGGCTATCTCTTCCAGCGTGCGTTCAGCATTCGACACGCCGTTCACGGGCAGTCGGCCGAAATAGCCATTCACCCCGGCGTGACGCATGGTCGGCAATCGATGTATCTCAATGCGTCCGTCACGCTTGCCTGCATTCCAGTTGGAATAGCCCATCAGTTTCCAGCGCTCGGCGAACATGACCGCGCCGACCCGCTCGATCATATCCCTTTCGCCAGTAATGTGATGAAGCTTGCGTATGTAATTCAGCCCCGGATCGGAAGCGAGGACGCCGCCGAGAGAAATGACGTCGATGGGCGCGCGCAGCCGTGCTTTGAGAAATGCCGCGGCGCCGACGGCCACTTGCGCGCCGCCGGAATAGCCGATGATGGCGGCCGGGGCGCCAGAGCCGCGCACATAGCCGTGGTTGATAAGCGCGTTCTCAATAACGCTTGCGGCGCCCTGGTTGAAGATAGGGCCATACCGATGATCCGCCGACACCATCACCTGAAAGATATTCCGCAGATTGATCAGCGCGTGCAATAGCGATTGCCGCTCTCGCAATTTCAACATCTGTGCCCGCCGCCATACCCGGTCGAAAAGGCGCGGCGTTTCCAAGAGTGGCATGCCGCGCGGCGAATAGGGAAAGACGTCTGACACAATCACCGCATCGGGAAACTTCTGATGAAGTCTGCGGATGAACGCCTTTTCCCGAGGCAACAGGAATTCGCCGGACAGGGAAGCGACGCCGGAAAGATAGACGATGTAGCGTTTTCGGTCGCCTGTCGGGGAAGTCAGCGGCGGCGTGATGTCGCCCAGTTCGTCTTCCGTCCAGCCCGCCCACCAGCTCAAGGTTTCAAGCGGCGAGAGGGCCGCGGTCAAAAGCAATGCCGCGGCGCTGAGCCCCAGTGCGGCGAAGAGGACGTCTGAAATCATGCGTTGTCCTCGAGCTTCAGTCGGCGCGCCAGATCGTCGAGAATCTGCTGAGGCGATTTTTCAAGCGCCGACCCGGACACAAGAACCCGCACGCGCCTTAGCGGTTTCGCCAATAAGTGACCGAGATAGCTCCTGACGGCGTAAGACAGCACCCAGCCGGCGCCGCCACAGAATGCCGCCGCGGCAAGCGGCAGGCCAAACCCCGCATGCAGCCCGAAAACAGCAAGGGCTAGGGCGAAAGCTTCGAGGATATTGCCGAGCGCTTGTCCGAAATAGGGAGCAATGGAAAAGACGCCCAGAAGCCGCGGCGCAAAAGCGAGCGAGACAACGCCGATGACGCCTGCAATTTCGTTCGGTGTGAGAACCCCAAGCCGTGTGAGCGGCGCAACCGTAATGGCGGACAGCGCCCAGGCGAGCGCCGTAAAGACATAGGTAAAGCCGGTGAAGGCCAGGCTCGCCAGAAAACGGTAGAGCGCTACGCGGTTTATGACGAGAATCACCGATTGTCCGAGCATTTCTGAAACGCCGGCCAGAAAGGCGATGATAAGGGCTGCGGTTTGCGCCTGGCCCGAAATTGCGGCTTCGGTAAACGCCCCTGTGGAAAACCCTAGCGCGCCAGTGGCGAGCGCCAGCATCTTCAGAGGCAGGGCGAAAAATTCAGCGAGCATGGATAGGGCATAGCTGATTGCCGGGCTGGGGAAAATGCCGCGAAGGCGCGCCGCTCAGCTAGGCCGCAAGGACTGGCGAAGCGGCCAGACTCTGCTAGAGACTGCTTTTTATGAAACGCAGCAAGACCAAGTCCGCCAAACCCGCGAAGGAACCGAAGCCCGAGGAGATTTTTCTCGAGCCCTTTGATGAGGCGCTGTCCCAGCGCTATCTCGCTTATGCGCTCTCCACCATCACGGCGCGGGCGCTGCCCGATGTGCGCGATGGGTTGAAGCCGGTCCACCGGCGCATTCTTTACGCCATGCGCCAGATGAAGCTGAACCCGGCGGGCGGCTTCAAGAAATCGGCGAAAGTCGTGGGCGAGGTGATGGGCAATTTTCACCCCCATGGCGACCAGGCGATCTATGACGCCATGGTGCGGCTGGTGCAGGATTTTTCCGTGCGCGTGCCCCTGATCGACGGGCAGGGCAATTTCGGCAATATCGACGGCGATAATGCCGCGGCCATGCGCTATACGGAAAGCCGTTTGACGCAGGCCGCCCAGCTTCTTCTTGACGGCATAGACGAAGACACGGTCGACTTTCGCGAAACCTATGACGGCGAAGGGAAAGAACCGGTGGTCCTGCCGGCGGCGTTCCCAAATCTGCTCGCCAATGGCGCCAGCGGCATTGCCGTGGGCATGGCGACTTCGATCCCGCCGCATAATGTGGCGGAGCTCATCGATGCGTCGTTGCATCTTATCAAGACTCCGAACGCCCGCACGGAAACATTGCTGAAATATGTGAAGGGGCCGGATTTTCCCACGGGCGGCGTCTGCATTGAGGATGCGGCGTCCATGGAAGAGGCATACGCCACGGGCCGCGGCGGGTTCCGCGTGCGCGCGCGCTGGGAAACGGAAGATCTCGGACGCGGAAAATTCCAGATTGTCGTCACCGAAATTCCCTATCAGGTTCAAAAATCGAAGCTGATCGAGAAGATCGCGGAACTGATGCAGGCGAGAAAACTGCCTGCGCTTGCCGATATTCGCGATGAAAGCGCTGAAGACATCCGCCTTATCCTCGAGCCGAAGTCGGGCAATATCGAGCCGGCGGCGCTGATGGAAACGCTGTTCAAGGCGACCGATCTCGAATCGCGTTTCTCCCTCAACCTCAACGTCCTTGGCGCAGACGGCGCGCCCCGTGTGATGGGCCTGCGCGATGTCCTTCAGTCCTATCTCGATCACCGCAAGGAGGTCTTGCGCCGCGGCGCCGAGTTCCGGCTCGACAAGATCGCCCGGCGTCTTGAGATTCTCGACGGTTTCCTGATCGCCTATCTCAATCTCGATGAGGTGATCCGCATCATCCGCTACGAAGACGATCCGAAAGCGGAACTGATGAAGACCTTCAAGCTCACGGAAACGCAGGCTGAGGCGATTCTCAATATGCGCCTGAGAAGTCTGCGCAAGCTTGAGGAAATGGAGATCAAGACCGAGCATGCCGATCTCAAGAAAGAACAAAAGGAGCTGAAAGCCCTTCTCAAGTCAGACGAGAAGCAATGGGCGAAAATCGCCGATCAGCTTAAAGAGGTGAAAAAGGTTTTTGACCCCAAATCCGATCTCGGCCGGCGGCGCACGGAGATTACCGATGCGCCCGAGATTGACGAAATCGACCTCGATATTTTGGTGGAGAAAGAGCCGATCACCATCGTCCTTTCGGAAAAGGGCTGGGTTCGCACCATGAAGGGGCATGTCGAAGATACGAAATCCATCAAATACAAGGAAGGCGATCGCGAAGGCTTCATCGTTCATGCCCAGACAACCGACAAGCTTATGCTTTTCGTCACAAACGGGAAATTCTATTCCCTTGACACAGCGAACTTGCCGGGCGGTCGCGGCCATGGCGAACCGATCCGCCTGTTGGTCGATATGGGCAATGACGATGCAGTAGTGGCGGCTTTCTTGTATGAGGGCGGGCGTAAGTTCCTGGTTGCGTCATCCTCGGGTCATGGCTTCATTGCGCCGGAAGACGAGTGTCTTTCCACGACCCGCAAGGGCAAACAGGTGCTGAATGTTGCAGCAGGCGCGGAAGCCGCGGTTTGTCGCCCGGCCGAAGGGGACATGGTCGCGGTTGTCGGCGACAACAAGAAATTCCTCGTGTTCGCGGCTTCCGAATTGCCTGAAATGACGCGCGGAAAGGGCGTCGTCCTGCAGAAATATCAAAAGGACGGCCTGTCCGACGCCAAGCTTTTCTCAAAGAAAGAGGGACTGACTTGGACCGACCGGTCGGGCCGCACCCAGACCGTGGACGACTGGAAATCTTACCTGGGCAAGCGCGCCCAAGCGGGAAAGATCGCGCCGAAAGGATTTCCGACCTCGAAAAAATTCGGCGCCTAAAAGATTGATAAAATAGTTCCCATAGGAACGATTATTGCGCCCGGATAGCGATTAAGTGTTATTTTCTATCTGGGCGTTTTTGTCCTCTTGGAAAATTTTCAAAGGCGGCAAATCTATTGCGCGCGCGGGACTTCTCGCGCGATGCGCAGCGGCGTCTCAATCCGCTGTCCACGAAGGAGTGCTCCAATGGTTGGCAACAGGGTAATGGCGGCCGTGTTAATTCTCGCGACAGCAGGACTTGCCTTAGGGGAAGTCGCCGCCGCTCATCACGGTGAAGACAGCATGCTGGGTAAAGCCGGTGACGCGATTACGGCGGCCGCAGACGCCGCGACGAATAAGCTGAAAGAGTCCGCTGAATAATAGAAGGTGGGTCGCGACATCTGACAATGCGACTTAACCTGAGTTAAGGCATGGCCGCGCGGGCGGCGTTACGTCCGCGCGCATGTCCAAGAGCACACCTGACGGCGAGGTTGTGCGCCGTTTAAAGGCCATCAAAACGGCCGCGCCGGTCAGCATCAGAAATCTTCCGCCAGAGGCGCCAGGAGAGCGGGCGGCTGAGCGGTGTAATGTGTTCAAATTCGGCCTCGTCCTGACGGTTTTGGATACTGAGATCAAATGCATCGTCAAAAATATCAGAGACGATGGCGCCATGATCGCTCTCGAAGGGGCTATCGCGCTGCCTGAGCGTTTCCGACTGGTAATTGACGGTTATGCCGCGCCGGCGCCTGTGCGGCTTGTCTGGCAAGAGGAGAGGGAAGCCGGACTCGCCTTTGAGTAGCCTCTGCCGGTCGAACCTCCGGGTAATTGTGATATGCTGGCTCCGCCCGGTTTGCAGGGTGCAGCGAGCGGATCATCACCATGGCGGAACTTATTCTGGTGGCGGATATTGGCGGCACGAATGCTCGGTTCGCTTTGGCTGAACGGGATAACGGCGCCGTCTCTGTTCGTCAGGTAAAAAAATTTCGCGCCGAAGATTTTGAGACGCTTCGTGACGCCGCCGGCGCCTATCTGGAAGCGGCCGCCGCAGCGCCCGCTTCAGCCTGTTTCGCTGTAGCGGGACCGGTGACTGCTGAAATCGTGGATTTCACCAATTCACCATGGGTCTTGGATGTCGCCGACATGAAAAGGACTCTGGGCGTGGAGCAGTTTCACGTGGTCAACGACTTTGAAGCCTTGGCTGCCGGCGTGCCGGCTCTCGGCAAGGAGAACTTTCTCGACGTCAAACCGGGCGAAGGCGATCCAGTGGCTCCGATTCTGGTCATGGGACCGGGGACGGGACTTGGTCAGGCCTTGATCGTTCCATTCGAAGGAAAGGTGCGTGTCATTCCCACCGAAGGAGGACATGTAGGATTTGCGCCGCAAAGCGATGAAGAGATCGCTATTATGAAATTCATTCTGCGCGATCATGATCGCGTCTCTGCGGAACGCATTCTTTCCGGGCGTGGGCTTGTCAATCTGCACAGGGCGTTATGCGCCATCGACGGAGCATCCTTTACGCCGATCGAGGCTGACAAAATCACTGAAGCGGCAATAAACGGTGATGGACCAGCGCAAAAGACTCTGAACCTTTTCTGTTCCCTTCTAGGACGCGCGGCAGGCGATGCGGCTCTCGCCACGGGCGCGCGTGGCGGCGTTGTGCTCGGCGGCGGTATTCTTCCGCAGATCCGCGACTTCTTTTTAAAAAGCGCCTTTACCGTGCAGTTTCTCGCAAAGGGCCGCATGCGCGACTATCTCGCAGACGTGCCGGTTCGCGTGATTGTGACAGATGGCGCCGCCCTTGTCGGGGCGGCGGTTATGGCGCGGACATAGCCGAGCGGCTCAGCTCCGCGCTTTCTGGCGCGCCGTCTTGCGCCAACTGAACTGAAAATAGCGCTCCAGTGAAGGATTGATGCAAATGAGTTCAACGGGTTAAATTTTCCCTTTAGATATCGAGTTACTAGCCCGCAATAGCAATTTGGAACAGGAAGGCTTTCATGACAGGCGCACCTCAGACCACGACGCAAGAACTCCAGCGGATCTTTGAGCTGCAGACCGAAAACCAATGGAATGTGAAAGCCTCCACCGCAGAGCAACGCAAAGAGAAGTTGACCAAACTGAAGGCTGCCGTTGAGGCGCATGCCGATGACATTGTCGCAGCAGTTCAGTCCGACACGCGCAAGCCGGAAGCCGAAATTCGCATGACAGAAGTCGGCGGCGTTATGGGTAATATTCAGCTCAATATCGACAATCTTGAGGAATGGATGAAGCCCGCCATTGTCCAGCCCTCGGCGAATCCCGATGACAAGGCGAAGATCGTTTATGAGGCGCGCGGCGTGTGTTTGATTCTAGGGCCTTGGAATTTTCCTTTGGGGCTGACCTTCGGTCCGCTTGCCGCGGCAATTGCGGCTGGCAACTGCGCCATGGTGAAGCTGACTGACCTTTGCCCGGCGACCGCAGCCATGGCGGGCAAAATCGTCCGGTCCGTCTTCGACGAAAACGAAGTGGCGCTGTTTGAAGGCGAGGTTTCAGTAGCAGAGGCTCTTCTGGAGCTTCCATTCAATCACATCTTTTTCACGGGTTCGCCCCGCGTTGGAAAGATCGTCATGAACGCGGCGGCTAAAAATCTGTCGAGCGTGACGCTGGAGCTCGGCGGCAAGTCCCCGGTGGTTGTGGACGAAGGCGCCGATATCGACAAGGTGGCTGCGGATCTCGCACAGGCCAAGCAGTTCAATGGCGGTCAGGCGTGCATTTCTCCCGACTATGTCTTCGTCAAGGAAGATAAAAAAGACGCCCTGGCGAAGGGCTTTGCCGCTCGCGTAAAGGAAAATCTCTATGCCGACGGAAAGCTTCAGAAGGAAAATATTGCGCAGATTGTGAACAAAAGGAATTTTGAGCGCGTTAAAGGCATGTTCGACGATGCGGTGGCGAAGGGAGCGACTGTCGCTGCGGGCGGAGAGTTCGAGGAGAGCGATCTCACGGTTCACCCGACGATGCTGACGGATGTAACCCCGCAGATGAAAATCATGCAGGACGAAATTTTCGCGCCTGTCATTCCTGTGATGACCTATGAGTCCCTCGATGAGGTGATTGGCTATATCGAGGCGCGCGATAAGCCGCTGGCGTTGTATATCTATAGCAAGGATCAGGAGATGGTGGAGAAGGTGTTGACCCGCACGTCATCGGGCGGCGTAACCGTCAATGGCGTGTTCTCTCATTATCTGGAAAACAAACTGCCCTTCGGCGGTGTCAATCATAGCGGCATCGGCAGCTATCACGGATATTTCGGTTTCAAGGCCTTTTCTCATGAACGCGCTGTTTACATGCATAAAGCATGAACGGCGAGCCTTTGCTTATTTTCGGCCGGCGTTAAAGATTTTAGAGCCGGTCGGTTCCTGAATAGATTTGACTATCAGGCGCTTTGGCTCATGCGAAGCGCCGCTTTCGCGACTTTATTTCTTCCGCCGGATTTTGCGTCGTACAAGGCGGCGTCCGCGGCTTCAAAAAGGGCGTCTTCCGATTCACCGGCTGACCATTCGGCCACGCCAAACGAGATGGTGACATTGCCGATTTCCTTGTTGGATTTTCTGAGCGCAAGCGGACGATTGGCGATTTCCCGCCGAATGTGTTCAGCCAGAGCAGCGGCCTGATCGAGGGTTGTATTTGGCAATGCAATCACAAATTCTTCCCCGCCATAACGCGCGGCTAGATCTTTTCCTTTGATATTTTTCCTGAGGATATTACTGACAAGCACAAGGACTTGATCCCCGACCTTGTGACCGTATTTGTCATTGAACACTTTGAAATGGTCGACGTCTCCGACGATGAGAGACAAAGGCTCATTATCCGACGCCGAATCCTCAATTTTATCCCTTAGAAACTCGTCGAATTTGCGCCGGTTCGGCAGTTTTGTGAGAAAATCGGTTTGCGCGTGCTCCTCAGCCCGCTTCAGCGTGTCATGCAGCTCGCCGATATCCTCAATGGCGGCGTCAAGTTTGCGTTCCAGCATTTTATTCTGTTGAACGGTTCGTTTGGTGAGTTCAACCAGGTTGTTGATGACTTCTCCAACGTCACAGTCTGATTCCGATAGGTCGGTAACGCCTGCAACTTCGGCCTGGATATCCGCGCCAAATGAACTCGCCGATGAGCTGAGGGCGTGCGCCAGGCCCTGCAGGCCGGAAGACTGAACCACGAGCGATTTGGCGAGGTTCTCAAGCTCGTCATTGTCATTGGAATAGTCGGCCAGAAATCTGGCGTATAGTCGCTCAAGCTGTTTGCTTGTGGGGTTTGTCCCTCCAGCGAACTGGCTTTCCATGGCTGCAGACAAAGCCGGGTTGGCGCCGCTGTAATGATCGAACAACAGCGCATATTTTTCAGGCGTGGGATCAATTTCCCACATGTTCAGCTTTCGCAGAACTTTCTGCGAGATTTCCTTATTGGTCGTCATCATTCCCCCGTAGGCATCTTGGTGGTTACAATATCACTCCCTGGTAAACGAGTTCTAATTACGCATTGTGGAATGCGAACGATAAATGCAGCGCTACCCTGATAAGAGCAGGAAACCAGCAGTCACACGAAAATGTAAGAAATCTGAACGGTTCGTATCGTGATGATCGCGCTGTATATAAGTTACTTGATTATAGCAGAAAGATGCTGCTTTCGAGGAATGAAGTGGTTTTGATTGCCCGATTAACCGTCGGTTCAGCTATATCAACAAAAAGTTAGCGAAATCCAAGCATTGCGCATCTGCGAACTACTGACTTCGGTTCTGCGCTTTCCGGTCTTGGCAAATGGATTGAAACCCCGCCGCCATAAATTTCGCCATACGTTGTTTTACGGCGGGAAGGTCGTCCGATTTGCACAGCCCGCCAGACAATTTGTCGATGCGGCCGGTGCGTGCAAGCGACAGCATCAACGCGCCGGTGACGAAGTGATACCCCCAATAAATATCCTCTTCGGGACAGTCCGGAAGCGCTTTTTTCAGAATGTCGATCAAACGCAAAACCACTGGGTCAAAATGTTTGCCCATGATTTCCGTACCCCATTCCGGGCTGTTTGCGATCTGGGCGGTGAGGGCAAGACCATTTTTCCATTCGTCTCCACCCTCAATATAAAGGTCGAAATCTGTATCGAGAAAAGCGTGCAGGGCGCCTTCCACGGTCGGCTTGTCTTTTACCTTCTTTTCATAGTCATCCAGAGCCTTCATCCGCCGTTCAGCCGAAACGGGCGCGCGGCGCTCGAAGACGGCGTCAAAAAGCTGTTTCTTGTCGCCGAAATAATAGTGCATCAGGGTGTGATGGACGCCGACGCCCTTGGCGACGTCTTTCAAGGTAACGCCATAAAATCCGCGCTTTGAAAAAAGCTGTTCTGCAGTATCGAGAATTTGTTCAACCGTCTCGGCCCGTTGTTCCGCTTTTGTCGTGTTCTTGCGTCTGGATCTTGCGGCAGGCGGCAAAACGATTTCCTCCGTAGATGAGGAACGCCGGAGGCGCCCCGTCTTTTCAGGTCATGCTTCCCCGTATTCCGCTCTCAGGCGTATTTTGTCAATTTTTCCCGTCGTGCCGACGGGCATGTTTTGCAGGCGGACCACTTCATCGGGAATCCACCAAGGTGCGACACGCCCGCGTAGGGGCTCCATCAGCTCCTCATCGCTGATCGAGGACGATTCCCGCAATTCTACAAAGAGGATCGGCCGCTCGCCCCATTTCAGATCGGCGCGGCCGATGACCGCCGCCTGCAAAACCTGGGGCAACGCCCCCACAATAGCTTCGATTTCAGCGGGATTGATCCACTCGCCGCCGGACTTGATGAGGTCCTTGGCGCGGCCGGTAATGCTGAGATTCCCGCGATCATCGATTCGCGCAAGGTCGCCGGTGTCGAACCATCCGTCGGCGTCTGTGGCGCGCTGCTCCTGACCGAAATAACGGTCAATGACTGCCGGCCCGCGCACATGCAGCCGGCCCTCGGCATTCCTTTGTTCGGGGAGGGGCGCGCCGTGCGCATCAGTTAAGAGGAGATCGACGCCGACAGCCGGGCGGCCGGAGTGAGACGCGTTTCTTGAGCTTGCACAGGGCGGTGCGCTGACGCCCAGAGGCGACATTTCCGTCATCCCCCAACTTGTCTGAACGGTCACGCCGAGGCTGCTTTCCAATCTGTCCATCAGCGCGGGCGCAAGCGGTGAACCGCCAACCATGATGCGTTGCAAAGACGGGACGTCTTCACCGCTCGCTTCAACATGTTCGACCAGGCTGAGCCAGACGGTCGGGACGCCAACAGCAATCGTCGCATTTTCAGATCTGATCAATCGCGCGAGGCTTCCGCCGTCGTTGCGTCGTCCCGGCAGCACCAGCTTCGCGCCTGCGGCTGGCGCGGCGAAAGGAAGACCCCAGGCATTGGCGTGAAACATGGGTACGACGGTCAGGATGGAATCTTCTGACGTTACACCCATCACATCCGCCTGAAGCTGGCGCATGGTATGAAGATAGCCTGATCGGTGTGTGTAGGTGACGCCCTTGGGCGAGCCTGTCGTGCCCGACGTAAAACACAGGCCGGAGGGCGTCTTTTCGTCGAACTGGCCCCAGGGGATCTCGCCGTCTTCATCCTGGATCAATGATTCAAGCGTCTCCGCCGACACAGCATGTATGCCTGCCTCTCCGCAAGGTAGCGCGTCGTCGATAATCAGAATTGTTGAAAGAGACGGCGCCTGTTCGGCTATCGCATTTGCGAGTTGAGCAAGGTCGGCGCTGATGATCAGGACACTTGGTTCCGATTGTCTGACCATGACGGCGATCTGAGCAGCGGTCAGGCGCGGATTGAGCGTGTGGCATATCGCGCCCATGCCCATGATCGCGTACCAGGCCTCGACATGTGCCTGCGTATTCCAGGCAAGAGTCGCCACCCGGTCGCCGAATTTAACGCCGAGTTTGGCGAGAGCAGCGGAAACGCGCTGTGCGCGTGTTTTCAGCTTCGCATAGGAAACGCGATCGGGCTCGCCGTCTTCACGCGCGGTTACAACCTCTACGTCCGGATGCCATTTTGCGGCGTGGTCGAGAAATTTGTTGAGCGTCAGCGCATAAGGCTGCATGGCGCCGTCTAGCATTGGCCCCCCGGCGCCTGCGGCGGCAAAGGCGGCGAGGCGACGCCGACATTCCAGTTCCATGCGATGTCGCCCGCGGCGCGCCGCCGGCACATGACTTTTTCGTGCAGTTCGTACATGCCCGGAAGCAGATCCCTCGCGCCCCCTTCAGGTTCGCCCTCAAAATACATATAGGCTTCATCCGAGGAATAGGGGCGCCAGGCCGCATAGCCTTCAGCGCTCGGCGCTCCGTCCCGCGCGAAAGACGACCAGTATCCGACCATTGCGTCGGACAAATTCCGCTCAACAGCAGTGTTGGGAATTTCCGGCCAGGTCGGCGTCGTGTTGTCGATGGTTCCGAACATGTAGGGAATTTCGCTGGCGTGAAAGGCGTGCAGCCCGAGCCGGTTTGCGGCTGGATAGCCGTGATCGAAAATATAGAGATAGCCCTCTGCGCCGATCTCCGTCTGATTGCGGGCAAGACGCTCGGCGGTCCAACCATACATGGCGTCTCGCGTTGTCGCGAGCATGCTTTCTTCAATATCGTCGGGCGGATATTGCTCCAGGAAAGCATCGGCCAGTTCGCCATAGCGCGCGCGGATCTCGGTTTCATAAACTTCGGCGTTTTTCGGCGGTTTTGGCAGAAGCGCCCGGAGAGACCGAATTTCTCCGCTGTTAAAGCCCGCAAGGATCGGAACCGGCGCCTGTTCGCCGCGGTCGAAGACGTTCACCAGTTCATCGGGCAGAATGACGCCGTCCACGGTTCCCCAGGCGACATAGCCCGCTTTGATCGATTTTTTTAAAAGCGTATCCGCATCCATCTCGCGCATTGCCGCCATATCATCGGCGCCGAGCTTGCTGGCGACATAGACGCCGACCGCCTCAGCCGCAGGCATGCCGTAGCGCGCTTCTTTCAGCGAGGGTGTTGAAATCATATAGGCGCTTTGGGCGATTGCTCTATGGAACAGTCCCCGGGCGGGGGGCGAGGCCATAAGATACATCACGCTGAGCGCGCCGGCGGACTCGCCCGCAATGGTCACATTGTCCGGGTCGCCGCCAAAGGCTGCGATATTGCGCTGGACCCATTCAAGCGCGGCGATTTGATCGAGAAGGCCGTAATTCCCGGAAACGCCGTCGGGCGATTCCGCGCTCAGTTCCGGATGCGCCAGATAGCCGAACACGCCAAGGCGGTAATTGATCGACACAACGATGACGCCGCGTTCGGCGAGCGCTGCGCCGTCATATATGGACATGCTGCTTGCGCCGCCGCGCAACGCGCCGCCGTGAATCCAGACGAACACCGGTGCGTTCTCGGCGTCTTCCGGCTTCCAGATATTGAGCGACAGGCAGTCTTCGCTGACCGCATCGAGATTCTCGGCGTAAATGCTTGTGGGGTCGGCGCGAAACTGCATGCAGGCCGGACCGAACTCGGTTGCGTCAAGCACGCCTTCCCAGCCCGCCGCCGCCGCAGGCCGTTTCCAGCGCAACTCGCCGATTGGCGCCGCCGCATAAGGAATGCCTTTGAAGGATTGAACGCCGTCCCGCTTCACGCCTCTAATGGAGCCTGCAGGCGCATTTATTACGGTGGTGTTCGGGCTGGCGTCGGCGGCATGGGCGCATGCAGCGATAAAAGCGAATAGAGCAGCCGTCATGAAACGGGATAGAAAAGTCATGATGCGCGTCCTCCAATGGCAGTTCCTTCCCGGCGCAAGACTCTTGCAAGCCAAAGAAAAAGCCCGATCGCCAGAATATAAAACGGAATAAGCGTGTAGAACGCCAGTTGCAGTGAATTGTCTGGATGACCATTGCGGAAGAAATCGCTGGCCATGCCGAGATAGGTCGGCCCGAAGCCGAGGCCGATCAGATTCATAACAAGCAAAAGGAGCGCCCCCGAAAGCACGCGCTGGCTGGGCTTCACCTCTTCCTGGACTAACGCCACGGCGGGCGAAAGATAGAAAAAATTGAAGAATGTCGGCACGGCGAGGAAAGCCATGGCGAGCGGCCAGTCAGGCGCCCAGACAAAACCGATGAAAAACGGGACAGCGAGCGTTAGACCCGCCGCGGGCACATAGGCGTAGGCAGACATGCTTCGCCGCGACAGCCAGTCCACTAAGCGGCCGGAAACATACATCCCGGCGCTGGTCGCGATACCGATGAGAAGAGCGTAGTAGATAGCGATTTCATTCAGTGTCATTCCCTTTTCACGCATCAGGAACAGGACTGTGAAGTTGACGATGGCGTAGGTGACGAATTGCGTGGCGCCGCCCGCAAATGCGATGAGACGCAGCGAAGGGCGCGCGAAGAACGTGCGAAATGTTTCCCAGAAATTTTCTGTTGCCGGCGTCGGCGCGGGGAGGGGCGCATCAACGCCTGGGGCTGCGTCAAGGCCGCCGCGTTTGGGTTCGCGCACGAAAAAAAGAACGATGAAAGACGTCAAAATTCCGACGACGCCGATCGAAATGAAAGCGTCACGCCAACTGAACGCCGCCGCGATGGAAGCGCCGAAAGCGACGCCAAGGGCGGCGCCGATGGACGGGCCCATATTGTAAAGGCCGAGCGCGCGGCCGCGCATGCCCGACGGAAAATAATCGGAGATGATGGCGTAAGAGGGCGGCACGCCGCCTGCCTCGCCGATGCCCACCGTTATGCGGGCGGCGACAAGCTGTGGATAGCTGCGCGCCAGGCCGCAAGCCATGGTCGCGGCGCTCCATAAAAAACAGGCGAAAGACAAGACGCGCACGCGGTTGGTTTTGTCCGCAAGCCAGCCGACAGGGAGCGCGATGACGCAATAGAAAAGAGCGAAATAAAGCCCGGTGATGAGCCCGAGCTGTCCGTCGCTGATCTGCAATTCGTCCTGAATCGGTTTCGCCAATATGGAAATCAACTGACGGTCAAGAAAATTCAGGACATAGACGAAGCACAGGACGCCGAGCACCCACCAGGCACGTCCGCCCGGCCGCGCCGCTGTTGCGGCGTGACCTTGGGCGGGCGTGCTGGCTGTTTCCAGCGATGGCGACCCGGTCGTCGTCATCGATTAGTAGTCGTAGTTGAACCGAAGCCCAATTGTACGTGGACGGAGCGTGCTGGCGCGAGAATCCGCAAATGCTTCGGGGTGTGAGTAAATGATCGAATGATCGTCAGTGAGGTTTTCTACATAGAGCGAAGCTTTGATGTGATCCCCAATGTTAGCGCCCAATGACATGTTCACAGCCTGATAGGCTTCTGTGGTGGTATATGTGGGCGATGGCACGCCAGGCTGTCCCGGGACAAAGGGAAATTGATTGGGGTAGTCGCCCACATGGCGGGCATTCACTGTGTAGAATGCACTAATATTGTCTGTGATTGGATGCACGTATTTCAGATAGACTGATCCCTGGAAAGTCGGGAATGCTAACTGTATTCCTTCCACCGCCCCGGAAATTTCCGCTTCTGCGGTTGTGAGATCATTGACCTCGGTGTCATTAACCGAACCGTTCAGGCCAATCGACAGGCCTCTCGTCGGGTAGGCGTCAAGTTCAAATTCAAAACCCATGCTGCGTGCGCCGCCGATATTGGTCGCGAACTGCACCTGATCGGAAACGCGGTTTGCCTGAACCTGAATGTCGTTCCAGTCGATATAGTAAGCGGCGACATTGGTCTGGAGTTTCCCATCGAACCAATTGCCTTTCAGGCCAATCTCGTAATTTCTTAAATTATCCGAATCGGCGCCCTCAGGAATGATAAAGGGATCGTTCGGATCGGCGAAACTGGGCACCCCTGCGCGCGCATTGACGACAGGCGTGCGAAAGCCGGTGGAATAAGTCGCATAAGTGGTGACATTGTCCGCCGGCTTGAAAGATGCGCTGAATTTATAGGATGGCCCGCTTTCCTTTCCCACGGCGCCTTCGGCGGGTGCAATTGGCGTAATCGTAATGGGACCGGGCATGAAGGAAAGCGCTCTTGCGATGTAGTCGCTGGTGTATCCGCCTTCAGTGAAGCCCTGAACTTTCGTCGTCCCGTAACGAAGCCCTGCTGTGAGCCAAAACTGGTCCGAAAACCGATAGGTAAGCTCGCCGAAGCCGGCGAGTTCATGCGAATCGTTAGAGGTGCGCCGCCTCAGGAAATATTCGTCCGACAGTCCTGTAAGCCCTTGCGCTGCAAGAAAAGCCGGGTCGGTGCGCTGGTTGGATTCAAGGTCAAACTGACGCGAGAAATAGAACAGACCCGCGACCCATTGCAGTTTGCTGTCTCCCTTTGAGACCAGGCGCGCCTCTTCGACGAAGGATTCTGCAAAGGCGTCAGCGTCGAGCGCGAAAGGCACAAAGAAGTTAAACGTCGCATCAAGATCTACGTAGAACTTCTGATCAAATTCCGCATAGGTCGTTGAGGAAATAAAGTCCGCGAAACCCAAGTCTAAGTTCAGTGTGGCATTGTAGGAGTCGAGATTTCCTGCATACAAGTCTGGCCGCCGAGACGTCCGGGTTTCGCGATCGCCGCCGCCGCGCATGGGATTGATGAAAGAGGAATCTTCCGGATCGCTTTCTTCATGAAGCGCCATCAATCGCAAGGACGCCCACTCATTTGGCTCCCAAAGCGCGATGACGCGCCCCCCCCAATTCACAAGCGTGTTGGCGTTTTCGATGCCGGTGCCGACATTTGTGACCCAGCCCTCTTCATGTCGATAGAACCCGACAGCGCGAACCGCCAGTTTGTCTTCAACAAGCGGGATATTCAGCATGCCATTGTAGCGTTGACGAACAGAGTCATCGTCCGTAAGCCCTAAATCAACGGCGAGCGCAGTGTCGAATTCATCGAGATCAGGGCTTTTCGTCAGAAACCGCATGGCGCCGGCCAGAGAGCCCGATCCGAACAGGGTTCCTTGCGGACCGCGCAAGAACTCCACACGCTCAACGTCGAAAAGCGTTGGGTCAAGAATTGTGGAGTTGCCGTTCGCCGAAATCGGCAGCTCGTCTACATAGATCGTAACCGTGCTTTGCAGATTTGCGCCATATCCATTGGTGGTGATGCCGCGAACGGTGAAATTGTTGAAGTTCGCACTCGGCTGATTGAGAACTGTTCCGGGCGTCTCAAAGGCGATGCCCTCATAGCCGACAATGCCTTTTTCGCTGAGCTCGTCTTGGCTGAAGGCGGTTATTGCAAGCGGCACATCTTGAAGGCTCTCCTCGCGGCGGGTGGCCGTAACGACGATGGTGTCGCTGGAGTTACTCTCGGCGCCGGTTTCTGCGGCGCCTGACTGCGCCATTGCCTGGCCGGATAGTGCAAAAAAGGCGGCCGCCGACGCGGACGCATAAAGCGCGGTTTTCATAAGATTTTCCCTCCCGGCCAGCCGGTCTTAACGCCAGCGAGCCATTTTTTACCCTTGCGATCCTATGAGAAAAAATATTCACTGACAAGTGTGTGAATAACATGGGGGCGAAAATTGATGCGCGGCGTAGGCAGAGGGTCTTTCGATCTGTGTCTGAAGCGACCGGAAACAGGGTGTGCGGAGCGATGACTGCGCGAATAAGTCTCGGCGAACGCTACGCGTCCGAACGAGATGTTGCGGATGGCGTTGAAGCGATCGAACGGCGTCTGTCGGTTGCGGTTCGACATCAGCGCTATATGAACGATTCAAGAATCGCCATTTTCAAAAGATGAGAGCGAAAAGAAGGGGACTATCTTGCCAGCAGACGGTAATCCGCGGCGCAAACGTCAGACAAAAGCCGAAAAAAGGGCGGAAACCACCGAGCAGATCCTCGATGTGGCTGAACATCTTTTTTCGCTGCATGGCTTGCATGGCGTTACGTTAAAAGACGTGGCCAAGCGCGTCGGAGTCCACCACACCCTTGTGAATTACTATTTCGACGACAAGCAGAAGTTGTTCGATGAGGTTTTTGCGCGTCGTGCTGCTGTAACGAGCGAGCGCCGCATGAAGGCGCTTGAAGCCTATGACGAAGAGACCGACGGCAAACCGACTGTCGAGGGCGCATTGCACGCTTTTCTGGACACCGATCTCGATCTTTACATTGAAGGGGGCGAGGGCTGGCGCAATTACGGCGCGCTCAGCGCCCAGGTCGCCAACACGCCGGAATGGGGCGCGGTAATGATGGACCAGCATTTCGACCCGGTTGTATTGCGCCTGATCGAGATATTGAAGAAAGCGCTGCCTGAGGCTGCAGAAGAAGACATATTCTGGGGTTATCATTTCGTGACGGGCGCTTTGATGCTGACGCTGGCGCGCACAGGGCGGATCGACAAGCTATCGGGAGGTTTGTGTAAATCGAGTGATTATGCGGCCGTGAAGGCGCGCATGGCGCGCTTTATGGCGGCCGGTTTTCACAACATTTGCAAAGAACGACCTGCTGAGAAGAAAAAAGCGGTTTAGGTTTGACAAACGTGTCAGCCAAAGGCGAAGTCACACCTTTTTAATTAACTCACAAGATAGCGAATATGAGCGGGCAGGAGGGGCGTAAGTAAATGAAACTGGCTAACCGGGTTGCAATCATCACGGGCGCGGGCGGGGGACTCGGTCGCTGCCATGCGCTTGAGCTGGCGCGTCATGGCGCAAGGATTGTTGTGAATGATCTTGATGCGGACAATGCGGAGAAAGTCGCTGCCGAAATATGTGCGTTAGGCGGCGAAGCTTTGGCGTTTCCAGCTTCTGTGACAGACGAAGACCGCATCGCGGAGATGGTCGCCAAGACCGTCGAGCGTTGGGGGCGCGTCGATATCCTCGTCAACAATGCCGGCATTCTGCGCGACAGAAGTTTCGCGAAGATGGAGCTCGATGATTTTCGGCTGGTGGTCGATGTTCATCTGATGGGCGCCGTAGTTTGCACAAAAGCAGTATGGGAAACGATGCGCGGGCAGCAGTTCGGCCGGATCGTTATGACGACATCGTCATCGGGTCTCTACGGCAATTTCGGACAATCGAATTACGGCGCCGCGAAAATGGCGCTCGTTGGCCTGATGCAGACCCTCGCCATCGAAGGGGAGAAATACGATATCCGCGTTAACTGTCTCGCGCCCACTGCGGCGACGCAGATGACCGGCGGTGTCCTGTCAAAGGAAGCGCTTGACCGTCTCGATCCCGCGCTGGTCAGTCCCGGCATAGCCGCCCTGGTTGCAGAAGAGGCGCCGACCCGCGCTATCCTTTGTGCCGGCGCCGGGCATTTTGCTTCTGCTCACATCACGCTCACTGATGGCGTCTTGATCGGCGGCGGAGATGGCGCCGCGGACCGCATTATAGAGACCTGGAATAAAATTACCGACAGGACGAGCGACATCGCGCCGCGATACGGCTTCACGCAAGGTCAACGTGAACTGGAGAGCGCCGGCGCGGGAGATGTTTCCATGACAGGCTAACGAAAGGCCGGTTTGTGCTTTTCGGCAAGCCGGAAAAGAAAAAGGCGCGTCATGCGTCATAAGCGGACGAAGCCGGCGTCAGACCGGCGAAGGTCTGAAATCAGGAGAGAAACGTTCATGACTGCAGGGGCGCATGCGGCCGACGCCGCGCACGATCTGAAACAGAATGAGGTGAAAGTCATCGCCGCTTCATCGCTTGGCACGATGTTCGAGTGGTACGACTTCTATCTTTACGGTCTGTTGGCCAGTTACATCTCTGCGCAATTCTTCTCCGGCGTGAACGAAACGACGGCGTTTATCCTTGCGCTCGCCGCTTTTGCCGCAGGCTTCGCTGTCCGCCCCTTCGGCTCAATCGTGTTCGGCTGGGTCGGCGACGTGGTCGGACGCAAGAACACTTTTCTCGTCACCATGGGATTGATGGGACTTTCCACTTTTGCGGTAGGGTTTCTGCCGAGTTACGAGCAGATCGGCATCGCGGCGCCGATCATTCTCGTGACGTTGCGATTATTGCAGGGGCTTGCCGTCGGCGGCGAATATGGCGGCGCGGCAACCTATGTTGCTGAACACGCGCCTGAAGGAAAACGCGGCTTCTTCACGAGTTTCATTCAAACGACAGCCACTATTGGCCTGTTTACGGCGCTGCTTCTTGTAATCGGCATAAGGAGTTTGATCGGCGAAGAGGCGTTTTCGTCCTGGGGTTGGCGCGCGCCTTTTCTGTTCTCAATCTTCTTGCTTGGCGTTTCGCTATGGATCAGGCTTCAACTCGCGGAAAGTCCGGTATTTCAGAAAATGAAGGATGAGGGCGCGACTTCGAAAGCGCCGTTATCGGAATCCTTCGGCCGCTGGTCGAATCTGAAATTCGTGCTGATCGCCCTATTCGGCGGCGTCGCCGGGCAGGCGGTGATAGGGTATACGGGGCAGTTTTATACGCTCTTTTATCTGGAGCGGATCGCCGATGTGGATCCGGCGACCTCGAATATTCTTCTGGTGATTGCGTTGATCATCGCCACCCCGACCTTCGTTTTCTTCGGCTGGCTCAGTGACAAGATTGGACGCAAGAAAATTATCATGACCGCCTGCGTTATGGCGGCCCTCACATTGTTCCCCTTGTTCAAGGCGCTCACCTATGCAGCCAATCCGGACTATGCGCAGGCCATTCGCAAAACGCCAGTGACTGTCGTCGCCAATCCGGATGAATGTTCTTTTCAGTTCGATCCCATCGGCAAGAATACCTTCGATGAAACGAGCTGCGACATCGCCAAGGCCTATCTCGCGCGCAACGGGATCAATTATGAAAACGCCCGCGCGCCCGCCGGAACGCTGGCGGAAGTGCATGTGGGGGACGTGACCATCACCGCGCCCGACCCGTCAGCTTACGAAGAAGATGAACTGGCGGCTGAAATCGACAGGTTTCAGGCGGCCGTCAGCGCTCGCCTGATCGAGGCCGGTTACCCGGAAGAGGCGGACCCTGAAAAAATAAACCGGCCGCTCGTCATCGCGATTGTCGTCGCCATCATGTTGATGGTGACGGCGGCCTATGCGCCTCTGGCGGCGATGCTGGTGGAGCTGTTTCCGGCACGCATCCGCTACACCTCCATGTCGCTTCCCTATCATATCGGCAATGGCTGGTTCGGCGGCTTTCTGCCGACGACCGCCTTCGCCATGGTCGCAGCGACCGGAAATATCCATTACGGGCTTTGGTATCCTGTGATCGTCGCCGGCATGACGGCGATTGTCGGCATTCTCTTTCTGCCCGAAACATTCCGGAGAAATATCGATGAGTAATGCGAAAATATCGCCGGGCGAAAGCATGGTCACCACAAGGCGGCGGTTCCTCGCCGCGTCCGCTGCCGCGCCGATGCTGTCCGCTGGCGCGAGCGCCGCAGCTTCAACGGGGGATAAAGAGAGCGTCGCTAAAGATCTGCATCGTTATATCGACTTCGGCAACAAGCAGTCCGGCGGCGCAGGCGACGAGGCGTGCGGCGCCTGGCTCGAAAACGAGCTTGAAAAAGCCGGCCTTAAAACCGAACGCCAGTATTTTTCCGCGCCATGGTTTGATGCCGACAAGGCCGAGCTTTCCACCGGTGACGCCCGCGCGCCGCTCTGGCCTCAGCCGATTGTGCAGACGACGCCCGCGGAAGGGCTGACGGCGCCGCTGGTGCGGGTGAACGCGCAAGGTCATGCCGCGCAGTCATTAAACGGCGCCATTGCGCTCATCGATCTTCCCTTTGGGCGCTGGTCTTCAATGTTCTGGGAGCCTGTTCGCAAACCTGTCGCCGCCGCCTTTGCCGGCGGCGCTGCCGCCTGCATCATTGTCACCAATGGGCCCAGCGGAAAGGTGATTGCCCTCAACACCAACGGCCGAGAGCCCTTATATCCAGCGCCCATTGCGTTAATGGCGCCGCAAGACGCCGCACAGTTCTTCGCCGCCGCCATGAAAGGCGAAAAGGCCACGCTTAAAATCACAGGCAAAGGCGGGCGCCGGCAGGCTTTCAATCTCGTTGGAAAACTGGAGCGGGGAAAGGGGCGGTGGCTTGTCGTCTCGACGCCGCGTTCGGGCTGGTTCACCTGTGCGGGCGAGCGCGGCGGCGGCGTCGCCGCCTGGCTTCACCTTGCGCGCTGGGCGAGCCGGGAAGCGAGAGATTACGATCTGGCTTTCGTGTGCAATAGCGGCCATGAATATCAATATCTCGGCGCCGAAGAATTGCTCCATAAGGTCGCCCCGCCGCCCGCCGATACGGCGTTCTGGATGCATCTTGGCGCCAATCTCGCCTCGCGCGACTGGCATGACACTGTCGGCGGGCGGACGCCGCTGCCTGGAACCGATTCCCAGCGTTATCTGGTCGTCAGTCCTGAACTGCTGCCCATTGCGCAGAAGGAATTCGCCGGACTTGCCGGGCTCGAAGCGCCCTATGCGAGCGATGACTTGTCGGCGGGCGAGCTGACCAATGTAATCGAAGCGGGTTATGGCCCGGTCGCGGGCATATTCGGCGTGCATCGCTTTCATCACGTCGATGAGGACGACGAAAGATGCGTTTCCGCCGATGCCGTTGCGGAAACGACGGCGGCGTTCCAGCGTTTGTTAGAGCGCGCAATCGCGAGAGGCTGAAATGACGACACAAATTGCACAGCGCTGCATAGGCGCACTGAGCTTATCTGCATTGGCAGCTTTCCCGCTGGCGTCCTGCAGTCAGTCAACGGAGGGGCCAGTGTCCGCCACGGGCCCCGTTGTCGAGATTGAACAGGGAAAGCTCGAAGGCGCGAGGGAAGGAGGACTGAATGTTTTTAAAGGCATTCCCTATGCCGCGCCGCCTGTCGGCGAGCAGCGCTGGACTCCGCCAGAACCGCCGGAAAGCTGGGACGGAATAAGAGAGGCGACCGCCTTCGGCCCGAGCTGCGTTCAGCCGGAACTGCCCATGGACAGCATCTATTACGATCCGCCTGCGTCCATGTCCGAGGATTGTTTGTCGCTCAATATCTGGGCGCCCGCGGAGGCTGAGGACGCGCCGGTGATCGTCTGGATTCACGGCGGCTCCTTGCGCATGGGGGGCAGCGCCCAGCCGACTTATGAAGGTTCGCCTTTCGCTGAGCGCGGCGCCGTTTTCGTATCGATCAATTACCGGCTCAGTATTCTCGGCTGGCTTGCCCATCCGGAACTGAGCGCACAATCGTCAGAGGGCGTTTCGGGTAATTACGGGCTGCTCGATCAGATCGCGGCGCTTCAATGGGTGCGCGACAGCATCGCTGCGTTTGGCGGCGATCCGGACAATGTCACCATCATGGGGGAGTCTGCTGGGGCGCTCAGTGTGACATATCTGATGATCAGTCCTCTTGCGGAAGGGTTGTTTCACAAGGCTATCGCGCAAAGCACGGGGATTCGCGCCATACCGGAGTTGTCAAATCCCACGCATGGCATGCCGTCGGCGGAAGCGATCGGTGGTGTAATGGCGGCTGCCGTCGGCGCCGAAGATCTGGAGACATTACGGGCGTTCGATGCGGTGGAGCTAACAGAAGCGGCCACCCAGAAAGGGTTCATCAGCCAGGGGACTATCGACGGGCATGTTCTTCCCGCGCAACTGATCGAAGCGTTCGACGAAGGCCGGCAGGCGAAGGTTTCGCTGCTGGCGGGATTCAACAGCGGCGAGTCGCGGGTCTATCGCCGCTTCCTGCCCCCGGTTCCCGAAAGCGCGGCGGCTTATGAAGAGGCTATCAGGAGCCGCTATGGCGATCTCGCCGATGATTTCCTTGCGCTTTATCCATCATCAGACATGGAGCAGTCCATGCTCGACGCCCTGCGTGACAATTTCTTCGCCTGGGGCGTGGAGCGCGCCGTGCGCAAACAGGTTGAAAGCGGACAGCCGGCCTTCATGTATGTATTCGACCGTTGCGACGCCGCGGCGCGCGCGCGTGATCTGTGCGCCTTCCATGCGGCCGAGCTGCCTTATGTTTTCGGCAAGATCGGCGATAAAGACGCCTATCCGCCCAACTGGCCCGTGCCGGTAGGCGAAAAGGACAGTGCTCTGTCAGCGGCGATGCTGAATTACTGGACGTCTTTTGCTGCAACAGGCGAGCCGCAAAGCGCAAACGGACCTGAATGGCGATCCTACGCCGAAGACGGGGCTTATATGCTGTTCGGCGATGATCCGGTGGCCGGCGCAAATCCCATGCCCGGGATGTTCGAGCTCAATGAAGAATATATGCGCCGACTGAATAAGCAGGAGAAGCAATGGTTCTTAAGGGTTGGGACCAACGCCGTTCCCGTCTGCGCTGCTGAAGAGGACTGTTAACCGGCTGTATTCAATGTGATAAGGGCTCCCCGAACTGGACTGGAACCAGTGAACCGCTGATAAATAGTCAGCTCAGAGATAATTCCAGCCGTATGCGCCCGTCTCTAAGCTCTTGATACTAGAGTGGCGGCGTCCACGCCCGCTCATCGAAATTCACACGAAGCTCTGCGCTTTGTTTCCCCTTTCTCGCTCAGAATATTCTCCACTTTTCTCGCTAAAAATCTGATCCGGACCCCATCCAATTGAGTTGGTGGATTTCCTTGCCCAAGGGGAATTTCCTCCCTTACAGCGTGCAAATAGTAAGGCGCAAAGGGCCGAGAACGTGGCCGCGGGCAGCGGACAAGACATGTGACAGCCCAGTGAGCGGATCAATATCTAATATGTTAGAGGTAGCTTTCTGCCCTATTTTTGGGAAAATAATCACTAGAAATAGAGTTATTAACATGTTAGAAGGCCTCACTGAAACTGCGAAGCCTGCTCTCGGGTTGCCGCATATATCTTGCGGCCAAGCAGTCCTGAATACGCCGCCCGACACAAAAGAGCAGGCACAGGGAGGAAAATCGAATGAAGAAGATTAGCGGCCTATGCGCTGCATGCCTGGCGACGGCAAGTATCGCTTTTAGTCCGGCGATAGCCGATCCTACTGTCGGTGGCACGACCGTGTTGGGGCCTTTTGTCAGTCCCGATAATCTCGATCCGGACAATACAGCGCCGATCACCATCAATTTTTCGGGAACCGATCTTGGCTGGACTTACGTGCATGACGGTGACCTGCGCGTATTGCTCGGCGACACGCACGAGACGCAAAGCGGCGATCCGATCGATCCCAATTATCGCCCGTTGTCCGGTCATACAGCACTTACCTTCGACGATGCGTTCGGATCGCTGGATCTCAGCGCCTGGAGCGATCCCTCGCTCATCTCCCCGACGAACCTGCCGACCGTGTTGCTGGCCCAGCATCCGGGCACGGCAACGGCCAAAGCGCTTAACATCGATAATCATTGGCTCGACGCCTTCAAGACGCCCGTGGCGGGATGGAGCAACGGGACGAATGAGTATGCAATTTTCCTTCATTCCAAGCCGCAGGGATGCCTCACGAATTCGAATTGCACCAGCAATGGCGCTGACATGACCTGCGACGGCGGTCTCGCTTTTTGGGGCGAGGAATATGATGACGAGCAGGGCTTCACCGGCATCTGCACAGACGGGACATTCGGATGTTTCAACGATACGATGCGGAACGCCTTCGGGTGGCCGATCATCGGCTCCGGATTTTGTTCCGACACGTCGAGCACGATGTACAGCGCCACAAATATCGGGCGCATCCTCTCCAGCGGCTTCACCTTGCGGGTCGGCGTGCGAAGCACGACCGATGAGCGTTTCTACACCAACAGCAAGAAATGGGTGACGAACAAGTTCATGAATGTGGCGACGACCACGGTGCAGGACTTCCGGCCGGCAAATGGGGCGGGCAGCGCCAACCAGGATTACGAAGTCGCCGGCAGTTCCGGCGCCTACAGGCGGGTGTTCCTGTTCGGCAGAACAAACTTTGTCGGCGTCGCCGCCAATGGCCGGCCCGCTAGTCTTTATTTTGCTTATGTGGACATGCCGACCGGAAGCACCTTCAACTGGACAGTGAACTATTTCACAGGCTTCTCAGGAGGCGTGCCGACATTCAGCACTGATGAAGCGGACGCCGTGCCAATCGATCTCGATTCCACCATGTCTGGATTTCAGGATGAACAGAATGACATCGTCGGTCAGATGAGCATCCGTTGGGTCGAGCACCTCGACAAATGGGTTATGTTATACGGTGGAGGCATGTCCACATTTCCGGTGCTTGTTTTTCAGACCTGCGGCGTCGTCGAGCTTTTCATCGGCGCCAGCCAATGTGACGATGTGGATGTGGGCAATGGCGCGATCCGTATGAGAACCGCCGACGATCCGTGGGGACCCTGGTCGCCGCCGCAAGATGTGTTCTATCCGGGAAATCCGCTGGCTAGCCCGCCCACCGGCGAATATGCGTCGGGCGGAATTCTCTATCATCCGGACTGCTCCGGAACAAATTGCGCGCCGGACTATGCGCATCCCAATCTCGACGAAGATGTGGATTACGGATTGCTATACGGTCCCAACATCATCGAGCCATGGATCGACGAGGTCGGTGACGATGTGGATATCATCTGGAATGTGTCCACTTGGATTCCCTATCATACTGTCTTATTCCGTACACGTATAGAAGCAGATTGAGGCGACGGTTTGTGCGAAGAGCGCAACGGGCGCCCTTCGCACGCCGCCAGCGAAGCCGTGACTAGAATGGGCCGCATCAAGGCCCCGGCGCCACTTTTTTGGAAACAAGAATGCCCGAACAATATCTCAGCCATGTCATCGGCGCCAGCGAGCCGCCGCTGCTTGACATGACGATTGGCGATGCGCTCGAAGAAGCAGCGGTAAAATGGCCCGAAGAGTTGGCGGTGATCAGCGCGCCGCAAAACATTCGGTGGCGATACGCGGAGCTCGAGGATCGCGCGAACAGGCTCGCCGCCAGCTTTCTCGCACTCGGTATGACAACCGGCGACCGGATCGGCATCTGGGCGCCGAATTGCGTGGAATGGACCCTAACGCAGTTCGCTGCGGCGAAGCTGGGGTTGATCCTGGTGACGATCAATCCGGCCTATAGAACTTCCGAACTTGCTTACACCTTAAACAAGGTCGGGATCAAAGCCCTTGTTGCGGCGGAGCGTTTCCGAACCAGCAATTATGTGGAGATGATGGAGTCGCTGGCTCCGGAGATCGTAAATAGCGAGCCTGGCCGACTTGCCAGTAGTGCGTTTCCCACGCTGAAATGCCTCATCAAGATCGGCGGAGAAAAGAGGACAGGTTGGGCGCCTTTCGAGAGCCTGCAACAATGCGATGACCCTGCGCTGCTTGCGCAAGTGAAAACTATCGGGTCGCAACTGAAGCCAGACGACGCGATAAACATTCAATTCACGAGTGGCACGACAGGACACCCCAAGGGGGCAACGCTCTCGCACCGGAATATCCTGAACAACGGATACTTTGTCGGAGGCCGCCTTGGGCTTGGCCGCGGCGATCGCTTGTGTCTGCCGGTGCCGCTCTATCATTGTTTTGGCATGGTGATGGGAAATCTCGGGTGCATCACTCATGGCGCAGCCATGGTTTATCCAAGCGCGATTTTCGATCCGTTGGCCGCGCTGCAGACGATAGAGACAGAACGCTGCACCGGCCTGTTCGGCGTGCCCACGATGTTTATCGCCATGCTCGGCCATCCGGATTTTGCAAAATACGACCTGACTTCGCTTCGCACGGGCTGCATGGCCGGGTCGCCTTGCCCTATTGAGGTGATGAAGCGGGTGATTGATGAAATGAACATCAAGGACATCACCATCGCCTACGGAATGACCGAAACCAGTCCTGTCAGTTTCCAGAGTATGCGAGACGATACGACTGAACGCCGCGTTTCCACCATCGGCGCCGTTCACCCGCATCTCGAAGTGAAGATTATCGACGAAAACGGGCAAACCGCTCCGGTCGGAACGCCTGGCGAAATTTGTACGCGCGGATATTCGGTCATGTTGGGCTATTGGGACGACCCGGAGCGCACCGCGGAAGCTATTGATGGGGGCGGGTGGATGCACACCGGCGATATCGGGGTTATCGGCGCCGACGGATACGCCAATGTAGTCGGCCGGTTGAAAGACATGGTGATACGCGGAGGAGAGAACCTCTATCCGCGCGAAGTTGAAGAGTTTCTTCACAGTCATCCGCAGATTGCCGACGTGCAGGTGGTTGGCGTGCCCGATGAGAAATACGGGGAGGAGCTTTGCGCTTGGATTCAACTGAAAAGCGGGGCCTCGTTGAGAGAAGACGACGTTCGGGACTATTGCGAGGGCCGCATAACGCGGCACAAGGTTCCGCGTTATATCCGCTTCGTTCAGGAATTTCCGACGACGGTGACGGGCAAAGTGCAGAAATTTGAAATTCGCAACGCGATGATCCGTGAGCTGAATTTGAAAGAATCTAAAACCGCCTAGGCGCTGGCGACGATTCTTTTACGCCAATATTGGAAACCGGGAAACGAGGGGAATGGCGATGGGCATCAGAAAAAAATTCGATCGGCTCGGGGCCGCAAGCACATATGGAAGGCGAGTCGCTTTTGCGTTGTTGGCGGCGTTTGGCGTTGCTTCTTGCACCCGTGCGTCCACGGAACAGGCGGATTCGGCGGGCTGGCCCGTCATTGGGGGCGCTTATGGGGAAACCTTTTATAGCCCGCTCGATCAGATCACCGAAGCGAACATAGAGAGGCTGGGACTTGCCTGGTACGCCGACCTCGATACCGACCGGGGGCAGGAAGCGAACCCAATCGTCGTTGACGGCGTCATTTACGTGTCGACCGCATGGTCGAAAGTCTATGCATACGATGCGAAGACCGGAGAGCAGGTTTGGCGTTTCGATCCGGAAGTGCCGGGAGAAAAAGGGTTTGACGCTTGTTGCGATGTCGCAAACCGCGGCGTGGCTGCGGCCGGTGGAAAGGTTTTCGTTGGGGCGCTCGACGGGCGTCTTATTGCGCTAGACGCCAAGACGGGCGCCGTCGTCTGGACCGCGCAGACATTCGATCCAAAAACGCCTTATACGATCACCGGTGCGCCCCGCATCGCGAAAGACAAGGTCATCATCGGAAATGGCGGCGCGGAATACGGCGTTCGCGGATATGTCACGGCGTATGATGTCGAGACGGGAGAGAAAGCGTGGCGTTTCTATACTGTGCCCGGCGATCCGGCTGCGGGTCCCGACGGCGAGGCGTCTGACGCTGTCATGAAAGAAAAAGCTGCGCCGAGCTGGTTCGGAGAGTGGTACAAATATGGCGGCGGCGGGACCGTCTGGGACGCGATCGTTTATGACAAGGATTTCGATCAGATATTGATTGGTGTCGGGAATGGGAGTCCGTGGAATTACAGGATCCGCTCCGACGGCAAGGGAGACAATCTTTTCCTTTCATCCATCGTTGCGCTTGACGCCGACTCCGGCGCCTACAAATGGCACTATCAGGAAACGCCTGCCGAATCGTGGGATTTTACGGCGACGCAGCCGATCATACTTGCCGATATCGCGATCGACGGCGAGCCCCGGAAGGTGGCGATGCAGGCGCCAAAAAATGGTTTCTTCTATGTGATCGACCGTTCGAATGGCGAGCTTGCGACGCTGCCGCAGCCCTTTGTATCCGTCAACTGGGCGAGGGGCATCGACCCGAAAACGGGCCGTCCAATCGTCAACGAAGAGGCGAAATGGTCTGCAGGCAACGATGAGAATTTTGTCGCGCGGCCCGGCGCCTATGGCGCTCATAGCTGGCATCCCATGGCTTACAGTCCCGATACGGGGCTCGTTTACATACCCACGCAGGACCATATGTTCGGCTATCAGGATGAACCGGGATTCCGCTATCATCTGGGCGATTGGAATTTGGGGAATGCATCGCCCACCAATGTGGGTCCCGCAAGCGTGGAGGAGCGCCAGCAGGCCATAGATACGGTGAGCGCATCGATTACGGCTTTCGATCCAGTGGAACAGAGAACTGTCTGGCGCGTTCAGCATGACGGCATTGGTTATGGCGGCATACTGGCGACGGGCGGAAATCTGATATTTCAGGGGGAGCCGAATGGCATGTTCTCCGCTTACAAGGCCAGCGATGGAAAAAAACTTTGGAGCTTCGACGGGCAGAGTGGGGCGATAGCTGCCGCGGCCAGCTACGAGATCGATGGCGAACAATATGTCGCCGTGCTCGCCGGCTTTGGCGGCGTAGTGGGTATTTTTTCGCCCTATGTAAAAGACCCTTATGTCCGCCCCAACGGACGGCTGCTGGTGTTTAAGCTCGACGGAACCGCAAGCTTGCCGCACTATGAACCGCCGGTTGTTCCTTTTAATCCGCCTGCGGAAGAGGCGCCGTCCTCCCAGGTTTCGCTCGGCGCCGGTCTTTATGCGGGTCACTGCATGCGCTGCCATGGCGCCAGCGCATGGTCCGCCGGCGTCATCCCGGATCTGCGCCGGTCGGCTATTCTGTCTTCTCCGGAAGCTTGGGAACAGGTCGTGCTACACGGCGGCTTGAGCGCGCAGGGCATGGTCGGGTTCGGCGACAAGCTTTCGCAAGAAGACGCCGAGGCGATCAGGCTCTATGTCGGCGAGCAGGCGCGCGCCGCGGAAGCTGTGCTGGCGCATACCGCTGAATAAGGGCGTTACGCAGACCCTGCCGCGGCGGAGCCGGGTGGGAGCTCGTGTGATGAGGGCGGTTAGTCGGCGTCTTCCAGTTTCGGGACGTCACCCTCTACTGACTTCGCCACCATGCGCAAATGCAGGCGCATGGCCTGGCCGGCAAAATCGGGGTCTCCAGTGCGGATTGCATCGACGATGCGCTGGTGTTCCTTGAGCGTCGCGAAGGGGCGGCCGGCTTCCCAGAGGGTTTTGAAACGGGGCCGGTCAAGCAGCGCGCGACAGGTGTCCAAGAGACGGTGAACTCTCGGCGCGCTCAGGACGGAATATAAAGTATTGTGAAACTCCTCGTCGAGGGAGTCGAGCCACGCGATATCGTTGTGTTCGAGCGCCCTCGATTGCTGGGAGAGATTGGAGTCGAGTTTGTCGAGCAAGTCCGAGTTGTCCTGCATGGCGGTGATGCGCCGGACCGCCTCAACTTCAAGCCCAGTGCGTATCAGCATGCTCTCGCGAATGTCTTCTGGCCGAATTGGCGCCACGAAGCTGCCGTTTTGCGGAAAAACGTCTACGAGACCTTCCTCGGACAGTTTCGCGATGGCTTCATTCACCGGCGCGCGGGATACGCCGAGTTCGTCGGCGATGTCGTTCTTTTGCAGGCGCGATCCTGGCGGCAGCTCCAGTTCGCGAATTCTGCGCCTGAGGATCTGATAGACTCGTTCTGTTTTTGACAGTTCAGAATTGACCGATTGAATTCGCTTTGTCGAAGCGACCATGTTTGTCTCTTGTTCCTAGTGTGGTTGAGGCATTGTTAGCATGTCGGCGAACCAGATCAAAAAACAGTTCCGTCAACCTTGTCCTTGTATTCATGGCGCCATCCAATTTGCTCGCGTTCTTGGCGCGGGAAAAGAGTCTGCGCCGGAGCGCCCCAACAGTCGCGAAATAGGGAGCACAATTACAAATTCCGCGTAGAGCAGCTCGCGAAGGATATGTAACATATTAATTAACGCAATTTCCTTTCAAATTCGTTGCATATAGCCTTGTACAGTGAATGCTGGAATGTTAGTTAGTGATGACCCGCGATCCCGGCCTTCTGGGGGCAGGTCTCCAAAAGGCGAAAACGCCACAATAATAGGCCGCAAAAGCGGCGATCAGGGACGGAGAGGCGCGAAGCGCATATGGTGGTGTTTGTTGATAAGGTCGAGTTCCCCGAGGGGCCGGTTGTATTGCAGGACGGCAGCCTTCTCATCGTCGAGATGTCGCCCCAGACCGGATGCGTCACCCATATATCCGCAGATGGCGCGTCCAGGCGCGTTGTGGCGAAAACGGGTCGCCCCAACGGACTTGCGATGGATCGCGACGGCAATATCTGGGTCGCGGAAACGCATCAGAAAGCGCTGCTCAGAATTTCCTCTGACGGACATTGCGAAACTGTCGCGACGTCATGCGAGGGCAAGCGGTTCACATTTCTGAACGATCTCGCTTTCGGTCCTCACGGCGATCTCTATCTGACCGATTCAGGCATCGAGATCGAGGAAGCTGCTCCGAATGGAGAGCTCAACCCGAACTACCGAAACCTGGACTATGACGGCCGCGTTTATCGCGTCGATATCAGAACCGGCGCCACAGAGCTCGTGGACAAGGGAATTCAGTTTACGAACGGCGTTGCTGTCGACGCCGAAGGACATCTCTATGTCAACGAAACCCTGAGCGGGGCTGTCTACAAATATAAGTGCGAAGATGGACTCGTGGTCGGCGATCGCGCGCTTTTCGCTAATGTCATCGAACATTTCAATCCCGATGAGTTTAAAGGTCCTGACGGGATGAAATTTGCAAGTGACGGATCTCTTTACGCCTGCGTCTTCGGGGAGGGTGCGGTCGCGGTCGTAGATCGCGGCGGTGCAGTGTGCGACCGGCTGGCCGTGGAAGGGAGCATGCCGACCAATCTCGCCTACGGCGCCCAACGGAAAAAATGGTTCGTCACCGAAGTTGAAACAGGCACGGTGCAACTTCTGGACGCGCCTTCCGGCGGTCTGCCGCTTTATAGCTGATCCCCAATGTCATTCTCCGGGGGGCGTTCATAAATGCATGGGAAACGAACCGCGGCCGGTATGCCGGGTGCCGCTGAAGCGGCGGCGGTTTTCTCTCCGACGGCCAGCAAACCGGTATTGCACCGCGTTGACGCACGCGACGATCGCCGGGGCCAGTATGCCTGGGGCATGTTTGAGTTCGCCCGCACCCCTTATATCGGTCTCATATTCGTCTTTGTTTTTGCGCCGTATTTTGCAAACACCGTGGTGGGCGATCCCGTTCGGGGGCAGGAGATATGGGGACTGGCCAACACCATCGCGGGGGTTTGCATCGGCCTTACAGCGCCGCTTCTAGGCGCAATTGCGGACCGGATGGGGCGACGCAAGCCGTGGCTGATCGCCATCGTTGTCGTCATGACGACGGGCTGTTTCGCGCTGTGGTTCGCCATGCCGGGCGCCAAAGGCGGGCTTTCCGTCACGCATATCGCAATTATCGCTGCGGTGTTGACGATTTCATTTGAGTATTCGCAAGTGTTTCATAATGCGATGCTGTCGGCCATCGCACACAGACGCGACATCGGCTGGCTTTCCGGATATGGGGTCGCCGCCGGCAATATTGGCAATTTTCTCGCCATGAGTGCCGTTCTTTTCTGTGCGGCGCTTCCAGCATCTGGCGCCGTCGATATTCCGTTTTTGCCAGACGCGCCGCTTTTCGGACTCGATCCATCGACTTATCAGCACAGCCGGATCGCAGGTCCGGTTTCCGGCCTCTGGGTCGCCCTGTTCACGGCGCCTCTCCTGTTGTGGACCTACGATGTTCCAGCGACAGGGATACGCACGCGGCAGGCGGTGAAAGAAGGCATGGAGCAACTCTGGGCGACGATGAAGCAGGCGCGAAAGCTTTCTAATATCGGTCGTTATCTCGTTGCGCGCATGCTCTATAATGACGGCCAGGTAGCCATTCTCGCCTATAGCGGCATCATTGCGGCCGGAGTGTTCAAATGGGATCTAACCGCGCTGATCCTTTTCTCGATTTTGCTTTCACCGTTCTCAATTGCCGGCGGCTTCATTGGCGGATGGCTCGACAAGGCTATCGGCTCTAAACGCGCTATCCTTTTCTCGGTTCTGTTGAGCTGCTTCTTTATGATCGGCGCTGCGTCGATGACGCCCCGGCATGTCTACTTTATTTTTAATGTCGAATCCGCGCCGCCGCTATGGAGTTTCCCCTATTTCAGAACGCTCCCTGAAGCGCTGTTCATCGTGAACTATATGGCTTTGGCGGTGACGGTGACGGTCGTCTTCTGTGCAAGCCGCACCATGATGGTGAAGCTCTCTCCACCGCAAATGATGAGCCAGTTTTTCGGATTGTATGCCTTGTCGGGCACAGCAACTGCGTTTCTCGGCCATGGGCTTGTGACGGCGGTCACCGCAGTTTCTCACAATCAGCAAGCGGGGTTTTCGTCGATCATTTTGCTCCTGTTGGCGGGCGCAGCGTTGCTTGCGCGGGTGCGTGAAGAATCGCCGGACATGATCGTTTCATCGGAGCGCTGATGCAGGCTGAGATAACCCCATCCGTGGCTGGCGCAGCAACGAAGGCGAAGCTGCTGGCGAGCGCGCTCGCAGCGGCCTGGTTTCTGAGTTATTGCGACAGGGTCAATCTTTCGGTCGCCGCGATTGCGATGCAGGCCGAGTTCGGATGGACGGAAACCACCAAGGGCTGGGTGATGGGATCCGTGTTTGTCGGCTATATCGCCTCACAGCTTGCCGGCGGCGCGCTTGTTTTGCGCTTCGGGGCAGCCCCCGTCGTGAGTCTCGGTGTGATTGGATTTTCTGTTGCGACGCTCGCCACACCGGCGGCGGCATCGCATTCACTGGCGCTTTTAATCACAGTACGGATTATTCTGGGCGCTTTTGAAGGGGTAGTGATTCCCGCCACCTACAGTCTCGTTGGCTCGTGGGCCGGCGCCAATGAAAGAGCGCGCCTGATCGCCATCGTCGCAAGCGGCGCCACACTCGGCGCGCCAGGCGGTTTGATGGCGAGCGGCTTTCTGGCGGCTTCAGTCGGATGGCAAGCAGTGTTTTACGTCTTTGGCGGCCTTGGCTTTGTTTGGGGGCTTCTTTGGATCGTAATTACGGGCAAGGGCATCCAAAGAAAACCCAGCACGTCTGGGCAAGAATCTTCCCGTCCGAAAAGAGCCGCGGGCGCGCGAGCCTCGCTCCAGCGCTTTCTGACACATCCGGCGCTATGGGCCGCCGCGGTGGCGAAGTTCGGGCTAAACTGGATCGTGTACGTATTTATTGCATGGCTGCCCAGTTACTACAGCGCCACGCAAGGTGCAGCGATAACGACATCGGCGGTCCTGTCGGCGCTGCCCTGGATTTCCATGACGCTTATGCTTCATATGAGTGCGCTCCGGGCGGACAGGATGCTGGTTTCAGGGATCGACCCTACGCTTGTGCGCAAAATCATGCAGTCGATAGGGATTGGCGGCGGGGTCGTGTTTCTTCTTCTCGCGCCCTTCGCAACCTCGCCGTTGCTCGCAGTGACGTTCACCTGCGCGGCGACGGGATTCCTCGCATTCTGTTTTTCCGGCGCGGACGCGGCCATGTTGGATATGGCGGTGCGCTATCGCGGCCTCGTTGGCGGCTTCGCCAATGCGCTTGGTAATTTTCCCGGCATCATCGCCATTCCCCTGATCGGCTGGAGCATCGATGCGACAGGCAGCTATTCGGCGGGTTTCGTTTGTTCGGCGGTTGTCGGTTTGGCTTCGCTGGGCATGTGGCTCAGATACGGAACAGCGAAACAGATATTTGAGTAATCGGAGCGCGCGAGATCGGCTCGTCCTGAAACAACAATGATTTTTATCTCAGCGGTGGAGGAAGAAAAATGGATTTCTTTTCAGATTATACGATGACAATAGACGGAGCGGGTGTGAGTTCGGCGAAGACATTCGACGCCGTCAATCCGGCGACCGAGGCCGTCATTGCGGCGGTTCCCGATGCCGACAGGGCGATATTCGATCGCGCTATTGCGAGTGCGAAGCGTGCGTTTCCGGCCTGGAGCGAAAGACCCTGGCGAGAGCGCCAGGATCTTGTTTCGAAGCTCGGAGATCTGATTGAGCAAAACGCGGAGGATTTCATACGCTTGCTGACGATGGAGCAAGGAAAAGCCCGCGCCGGGGCGGAATGGGAAATCGGCGGGTCCGTCGCATGGTGCCGCGAAATCGCCAAGCAGGCGCTGGAACCCGACATGGTTGAAAACACTGACGGGCGTACGGTTGAAACCTCGCGCATGCCGCTGGGCGTTGTAGGCGGCATTACGCCGTGGAATTTTCCGTTGTTGTTAGCGGTGTGGAAGGTCGCGCCGGCGCTCGTCGCCGGCAACACGATTGTTTTGAAGCCGTCGCCCTTCACGCCGTTATGTACGCTGAAATTTGGGGAGCTTACGCGCGGCGTGCTTCCTGCGGGCGTGCTGAACGTCATATCCGGCGGCAACGAACTGGGTGAATGGATGACCCGATGCGAGGATATCCGGAAAATCAGCTTTACCGGATCGACGGCGACCGGGCGCAAGATCATGGCGTCGGCGTCGGGTAACCTGAAGCGGATTACGCTGGAGCTGGGAGGAAACGACCCGGCGATCGTCATGCCGGACGTGGATGTGCAGGCGACCGCCAAAGAACTGTTCTGGGCGGCGTTTCAGAACAGCGCGCAGTTCTGCGTGGCGGCGAAGAGATTGTATATCCATGAAGATATCTATGATGCGCTCGCGGAAGCGCTGGTCGCATATGCAAGGACGGTGAAAGTCGGTGACGGCCTCCAGCAAGGCGTCGATCTCGGTCCCATTCAGAACGCGATGCAGTTCGAAAAGCTCAAGGATCTGCTTGCCGACAGTAAAAAGAACGGCCACCATTTCTTGCTTGGCGGTAAAATTGAGGACGGCCCCGGTTATTTCGTGCCGGTCACCATTATCGACAACCCTCCTGAAGACAGTCGCGTTGTTACCGAGGAAGCGTTCGGTCCGGTGCTGCCCTTGTTGAAATTCCGTGACACGGAAGATGTCATACGCCGGGCAAACGACACGGAGTATGGGCTCGCCGCATCAATCTGGAGCGCGGATGCTGATCGGGCTCGGAAAATTGCGCAGCGGATCGAAGCGGGGACGGTCTGGATCAATGAAATCCACACCTTCTCCCCGCATGTGGCGTTCGGCGGTCACAAGCAATCGGGCATCGGGATCGAGAATTCGCTGCACGGATTGGCCGAGTATACAAATTCGAAAACGATCGTGACCAACCGGATGGCGCCGGTTTCCTAGCCGTCCTCGCGGCGGCGCAGCTTTCCTGGCCTGTGCGCCGCCGCGCTTGTCGCGCCGTCAGAAACTCCAGCGCCCGTCACGCCTGTGCGGCGTTTCCTCTAGCGCATAGTCCTGCAACACTGACGGCAACAGCGCCGATGGGAAATCCTGATAACAAACCGGGCGGAGAAACCGGTCGATGGAAAGCGTTCCGACCGAAGTCGTACGTCCGTCGGAGGTTGCAGGAAACGGCCCGCCATGAACCATGGCGTGGCAGACTTCAACGCCGGTTGGCCAGCCGTTGGCGATGACCCGGCCGGCCTTTTCTTCCAGGAACGGCAACAAGCGGGCGGCTTGCTGCAGATCTGCATCGGCGCAATGAAGGCTGATCGTGAGTTGTCCCTCTAGGCGACTCAAAAGCGACTCGATTTCACTGGGCGTTTCGCACGCTGCGATGATGGATGCGGGGCCGAATATCTCCCGCTGCAGCACGTCGTTCTCCATGACAGTCGCGGCTGTCGTTTTAATGAGGGCGGGCTGACATTGGTTGGAGTTCGCGAGGTCTTTCGGAGTCCAGGCCTCTACGCCAGGTTGCGATTTCGCCTTGTTAAACCCGCTTTCATAGGCTTCGCAGATGGCGGCGGTCAGCATTGTCTGTTGCGCCGTCTTTTTCAGGACGGTTTCGGTGCTGGCGACAAAAGCCTCAAGGTCAGGGCCTGCAAGTGCGATGACGAGGCCAGGATTGGTGCAAAACTGCCCAGCGCCGAGGGTGAGGGAGGCTGCAAAAGCCTCTCCAAGCCCGGTTGGATTTTGTTTGAGCGCGCCCGGCAGTATGATGACCGGATTGATCGCGCTCATTTCCGCATAAACAGGAATCGGATCTTTGCGCTCCGCGGCAATTTTCATGAGGGCAAGACCGCCCTGTCTTGACCCTGTAAAACCAATCGCCTTGATGCGCGGATCCGCGGCCAGGGCCTGGCCGGTCTCGTGCGTATCGCCCTGAATCAGGGAGAACACGCCATCCGGCATGCCTGTATCCTGAGCAGCCTTCAGGACGGCTGACGCTACAAGTTCCGAAACGCCCGGATGAGCGGGATGCGCTTTTACAATGACTGGACAACCCGCCGCGAGGGCGGATGCTGTGTCTCCGCCGGCGACTGAAAACGCCAGCGGAAAGTTGCTGGCGCCGAAAATCGCCACCGGGCCAATGCTTTTCTTGCGCATGCGCAGGTCCGGCCGCGGCATGGGACTGCGCTCGGGGAGGGCGGGATCTGCGCGAAGCGACATCCAGGCGCCGTCTCGCGCCTCCGCCGCCATGAGATTCAACTGACCGATCGTGCGGCCGCGTTCATTCTCGATCCGGGCGCGGGGCAGGCCGGTCTCCTCATGCGCGCGTTGAACCAGTTGATCGCCGAGCGCAAGGATCTGCCCGCCGATCGCTTCCAAGAATTGCGCTCTTTGCGCCGCGCCGATCCGGTCGAAAGCTTCCGCCGCCTGCGCAGCGGCTTTCGTTGCATCTTCGACGTCGTCAGGGCCCGCCCGGAAAAAAGCAGGCTCAAGCGGCTCAGCCCGCGACGGATCCACAGCGTAGAAGATGTCGGTCGATTTTCTGCGCGAAGCTCCGATAAAATGTTCGCCGGTTAAATCCGTCATATCCTGTTCCTGTCTTTTCGTGATTTCATTGATGAGAGCCGTGCGCCGGAACGCAGCCGTTCTACGGTCAGTCGTTTCTTCTACAGAAGCTGTCTCGCCGCCAGCGAACGCATCAAATCCCTGACGCCATACCGCCATGGCGGCGCCCTGTCGCTCGTGGTGACGCGGTTTTCAAGGGCGCCAAGGCGAGGGCTTTCGATGCGCACATGGTCGTCTTCCCGGTGCGTAAAGCCGCCGCCTATGGTCTCGCGGTCGCAGGTCGGCGTGAAGGTCGTCCCCAGAAAAAGCATAAGACCATCTGGATACTGATGGAAATTGCCGATTGTCGCCGCCACGAGCGATTGAGGCATGCGGCTCATGGCGTTCATTGTATTGACGCCGGTGGTTTCGAAACCGTCCGCGCCGGTGATTGTCACCGTGACCTCGGCCGTGCGGATATCCGCAAGCCGGAAATCGTCATCAAAGAGCCTGATGAAAGGACCGATGGCGCAGGATGCGTTATTGTCTTTGGCCTTTCCCAACAGAAGCGCGCTGCGGCTTTCAACATCGCGCAGGTTTACGTCATTGCCGAGGGCGGCGCCGACAGCTTCTCCCGCCGGGGAAATTGCAAGGACAATTTCCGGCTCCGGATTATTCCATTGCGAGTCCGGGTGAACGCCGATGTCTGCGCCGCACCCCACGCTCGACATGGGTTGCGCCTTTGTGAAGATTTCAGGATCCGGTCCGATGGCGACTTCAAGATATTGCGACCACAGCCCTGCTTTGATGAGCTTGTCTTTCACCTCGCTCGCGCGCGCGGAGCCAGGAACGATATCAATGAGTGAGAACTCAAGTTTGTCTCTGAGGGATTGCCGGTGCGGGCCAGCTTGCTCCCGCGCGCCCTGGCAGCGCTCCTCTATCACTCGTTCGATCGCACTGGCGATAAAGGTCACGCCGGAAGCTTTTACCGCCTGAAGGTCGCATGGAGCGAGCAGGGCGCGTCTGTCCAGGAACTCCTGAATTGTCCCCAATACCGGTCCCGAATGGGCCTCCACGCGCGCCTTTATGTCGGTTCCGTCAAGCAAGTGCGCCATTGTTGGGGCGAGTCCGGAAAGATCGATCAGCTTGTCGTCGCGAAGCGCCGCCACGCGCGGACCGGGGGAGCCCGTATCCACCCAGACGCGGCCCACCAGACAAGCCTTCTCGTGATCGAGCGGCAAGATCCCACCCGAAGCGACATCGGCCGCTGAAGGTTGCAGAGGCGCCGGCATCGTCTGAGTTATTCCCCCGGAATCGGTGCGTTTGCGCCAATGACGCCTTCAGAACGCAAATCCAGCCAAAGTTCGGCAGGAACGCCGGCCTCGACGTAACGGATATTGGTTTCCAGCTCCGAGAGCGTCTGCGACCCCGGAATCACGCTCACGACCACGGGATGGGCAAGCACGAATTGAAGCGCTGCCGCCCCCATGGGGACGTCGTGTTTTTTGCAGATCTTTTCGATCAGCCGCGCCTTGTTTCGAATGTCGTCGGGAATGTCTTCGAAATAATTGTAGGTTGATCTCCCCACAAGAATGCCCGAATTATATGGACCGCCGATGACGATCTTCACCCCGCGCTTCTCGCATTCCGGAAACAAAGCGGAGGCGGGCGCCTGCTCGAGCAGCGTGTAACGCCCCGCCAGAAGAAAAATGTCCGGATCGGCTTGTTCCAGCATCAGAGCGCATGGCTCCCATTCGTTGACGCCGATCCCGATGGCGTCTACGGCGCCGCTGTCGCGCAATTCGCTAAGCGCCCGCCAGCCGCCTTCATCCATGAGTTCACGGGCGCGCCCAAGCGCCGCGCCGCGCCCGCCATGGTTAAAAGCGTCGATATCATGAACATAGAGAATATCGATCCTGTCGACGCCGATTCGCTTGAGGCTTTCCTCGTAGGACCGCATCACGCCGTCATAAGAATAATCGTAAACGAATTTGAAAGGCGGTATATTTTCGAAAATCAGGCCGTCGGCTTCATCCGGCGGACAAGGCTCAAGCAGTCGGCCGACTTTTGAGGATAGGACGTATTCGTCGCTTTTCTTCGTTTGCAGCAACCTTCCCACCCGCATCTCGGACAGGCCGAAACCATAAAGCGGCGCGGTGTCGTAATATCGCACGCCGAGCTCCCATGCGCGTGCAAGGGTCGCATCGCATTCCTCTTCGGTGAGAGTGCGCCGGTAGTTTCCAAGCGGAGCGGCGCCGAATCCGAACTCTGACAGACTCAGTCTACGGCCTTGTGGCGTCTGAAACTCGGATTTGCGATTTGAAGGTGTTTGCGGCGATGTCATTAAATGTCCCGTCATTGTTCGGCGCCGCGTGTCGCGGCGGTTGCGCAGCGAGGCGCAAGTTCCGTCCGCGGCAAATGCGCAGCAACTAACATACTAGGTTCGCAACATACTCGGTGGCAAGAGGGGTGGCGGTTAAAATTGCCGCCAGCGGAGCCTGGTGTGGGTTGAGGGAAACGATTATGCGCAAAGTCCAGTCGTTTGGCCCTATACGCCTAAGAAAATTAGATAAAATACCGTTTTGCACCGGTTAATATAAAGATTTGCGTGGTGATCGTCCGCTTGAGACTGCGCGTATCTAAAGGCTGCTCCCTGATATGGCTGCCTTTCCGTCATATACCTCAAAACCATAATTGACATGTTAGTTATGTGAATGCTAAGCGACGATAGGCGGGCGGGCCATTCTTTGCGCACGGTCGCGTTTGCTGATTTAGGCCCGTTTTCTTTTTGCCGTCCGCGCCAGGCGGATGAGGGGGGCAGCAGGCTTTGTGGTTCGCGCGCGCAGGGAGCTGGTATGGGTGCTGGAAACAAAACTGACGAGCCGTCAAGCGGCCCGCATGCACGCACCGTCTCTCGATCGCTGCTGTTGGGAACGGCGCTGCGGAAAAAAGCGCGCGAAGGCTTCGCCCTTGGAACGTTCCTGATAGAGCTCCCCGCTGCGGGAACCGTTGAAGCGCTGGCGATCGCCGGGTTCGATTTTGTCGTGCTTGACCTTGAACATTCAGCGATAGGCTTTGCGCGTTTGGAATCTCTGATCCTGGCCGGGCGCGCCTGCGAGTTGCCAGTAATCGTTCGGGTTTGGGAGCCATCTGCCGGTCTGATCGGAAAAGTGCTCGACATCGGCGCCAGCGGCGTCATGGCGCCGCATATAGAGAGCGCTGAGCAGGCGAGAGCGATTGTGGACGCAGCACGCTTTCCACCGGGCGGCACGCGCGGATTCTCGCCGCTTAAAAAGTTCGACGGTCTGGATGAACCGCTTCGCGATCTGTCCGAGGCTGCTTACGTCATCGTGCAACTTGAAGGCAAGTCGGCGCTGGATCGCGCCGCGGCTATCGCCGCTGTGGAGGGGGTCGATGCGATTTTCATCGGGCCTTACGATCTCGCGCTTTCCTTGAACCTGCCTCCTGGCGGCAAGGACATCTACGACGCTATTGGCGATTATTCTTTGGAGTTTTCCGCTGGCGTGGCTGGGGGGATTTACATCGATAATCCTGAAGAATCCCTGCTGTGGCGTCGCAAGGGTTTCGGGTTGCAATGCGTCAGTTTCGACAGCCGCATGCTCGTTGCTGGAGCGCGCGAGGTAGTCGCCGCCGCACGCCGTGATGTTTGACAACAGGAAAAAGCAAAAAATGACGAATGTACAAGAGTCCAGCGTCGTTCAAAAACTCTCTCTCGACCTAAGGCGCGCCGAGACGTTGCGAAACCCGATTTCACCGATAACCGATGCCTATCCCGCCCTCACGCTTGAGGACGCCTATGAAGTGCAGAAGCTGAACATCGCCGCCAGGGTCGAAGCGGGAGAGCGCGTTGTCGGTCACAAAATCGGTTTGACCGCAAAAGCGATGCAAGAAATGTTTGGCGTGGACGAGCCCGACTACGGCCACCTCCTGAACACAATGATGCATGACGCTGAAACGCCGCTCGATCTGTCGTCCTTGATATCTCCCCAGATCGAAGTCGAACCCGCTTTCGTGCTGTCTTCGGACTTGAAGGGGCCTGGCGTCACCGTTGAAGATGTGATGAACGCCACAGCCTATGTGACGACATGTTTCGAGATTATCGATTCCAGAATCGTGAACTGGAGAATTCGTCTTCAGGATACAGTCGCGGACAATGGATCGTCCGCACTTGTAGTGCTCGGCGACGAGAAGGTCGATCCTCGCGCCGTCCCGCTCGATAACCTGCAAACCACGCTCGAGATAGACGGAGAAATCGTCGAAACGGGCAATACAAAAGCTATTCTCGGTCATCCGGCGAACGGAGTCGCATGGCTGGCGAATGCGCTTGCCCCCTTCGGCGGCCGGCTTGCTGCTGGCGATATCGTCCTGCCCGGCACCTGCACGCGATCTTTCAAGCTGGCTGGAAGTTCAAGCGCGCGCGGTTTCATCGATCATCTGGGCGCCGTCAGTATTACCGTTACTGGCGAACCCTATGAAAAGTCCAAAATGACAGCGTGAAGGAAGTGAATATGAGAGACGTTTCGGCGGCGGGTCTGGAAGCGACCATTCGGGAATATTTCGACGGATGCAATGAAGCCGATGTGGAGAAGATGATGGCCTGCTTTGAGAGCGACGCCAATCACTATTTCCCAGCTGGCGCGCCGCAGGGCACCTTTTTCGGCGCCCGGGCGATCGCCGAAGGATGGGTAAATGCCGTGCGCAAGCTCGGGTCGATCTGGACTATCGATCGCGTGATCGTGGATGAAAAAAAACGGGAAGCGGTTATCGAGTGGACGCATTTCAAGCCGAAGGTCGGCGTCTACTTGCGCGGCGATGAGTGGTACGTCTTTTCCGAGCGTGGGCTTATCACGGAAATCCGGGCTTATTATGCGTGCCCGACCGTGCCGGAGCCTGTCCAAAGCCATATGATCGGTGATTTCGACTATGAAGGGCTGGGTTATCCGATGGAGGCGCCGAAGATTGAGCGCGATATCTGAACGGCCGTTGAAAGGCGGCGGTCCTGAACGCGCCGTCCGCTTCGATGAAGCTTCGAAAGGCGGGATATGAAGATTACCGGAGCGGAGAGTTTCGTTCTCGAAACCCCTGTGGGCGGCGCGATCGCCGACAGCATGCAGTCGGTGGAAAAGCTCGAATTCGTTGGGCTGCGGATCGAAACCGATCATGACATTACCGGATGCGGCTATACGGTGACAGTGGGCGCGGGAGGAAAAACCCTTCAGACCGTTCTCGACACGCTGTTCATTCAGGATCTCCTCGGAGAGGATCCGCGCAATGTCCGGCAGATCTGGAACAAACTGTATTATGGAAAGGCGCACTGGATCGGACGGGCGGGCGCCGCAACCATGGCGCAAGCCGCCGTCGACATCGCGCTTTGGGATATTCTCGCAAAATCGGCCGGTGAGCCGCTCTGGCGCTATCTTGGCGGTGCGCGCGCCGACCCTATTGCGATCTACAACACCCATGCTGGCTGGCTGAACTATTCAGAAGATCAACTGCGGCGCGAAGCCGCCAAGCTTGTCGGGGAGGGGTATAAGACGCTTAAAATGAAGGTCGGACTGGATGATCTTCGTGATGATGTGCGCCGCGTCGCCGCTGTGCGATCGGAAATAGGCGACGCGATCGATCTGATGGTCGACGCCAATCAGAAGTGGGATTCGCGTCGGGCTTGCGAGGCGGCGCGCAGGCTTGCGGAATTCGATGTGAAGTGGATTGAGGAGCCGCTGCACCCCGACGATGTCGAAGGTCATGTCAAACTCCGCCAATCTTCGCCGGCGCCCATCGCGCTGGGCGAGCATGTCTATTCCACGCACATGTTTCGGGATTTCATTCAACGCGGCGGGGTTGATGTGGTGCAAGTGGATGTCTGCCGCGTTGGGGGCGTGACGCCCTGGCTTCAGGTTGCGTCTCTTGCGGACTCTTTCGGTCTTCCAGTCTGCCCTCATGCGGGTGATCTCATGCAGGTGCATCAGCATCTGGTGAAGGCGATTCCGAACAACTGGCTGCTAGAGGTTATCCCGCTATGGGAGAAGGGGCCATTCGAACATCAGGTGGTTCTCGAAAACGGATATTGCATGTCGCCGGAAATGCCGGGCGCATCCACGGACTTCTCAGAAGAGGCGTTCTCTCGTTATCGGGTTTCCTAGATCGGGTCGGCCGACGCTTCATGAAGACCAGGGCGTTTCTCCCGGCGCAGGGGGAACGAGGTAACGCCCAGCCCCTTCTCGCCGTGGAAACGGAAAGGCGCCTTTTCCTTTGGGCGGGTTTTGTTGCAGGTCTTTCAGGATCGTTTCATCGACCTCTATGCCGAAGCCGGGCGCTTCGGAAAGGTGAATATAGCCGTCTTCGAGGTGGTTATCGTATTTGAGGCAATGCTCGCGGCCGGGGTCCACCACTTCCATCATGGTATGGCCCGGCAAGGCGGCGGCGACCTGCGCCATGAAATTGGCCTGACAATTCATCATCGAAACGGGGATGTTATGCGCATAGGCCATGTTTGCGATCTGGCGGCAGCCGGTGACGCCCGAATGGTTGCTTGACAGGTTCAGGACATCCGCCGCTTCATTGGCGATAAGCGGGTAGACATCCGAAAGGCTTTTCAGGTTTTCGGCGGTTGCGACGGCCGTGCGCACTTGCGAAGAAACCAGGCGCAGTCCGTCATAATCCCATCTGCGGGCGGGTTCTTCCGCCCAGATCAGATCATAGCGCTCCTCGATCATGGATATGTATCGCACCGCCTGTTTCGGTGACCAGTATTCGTTGGAATCGATCATCAGGCCCGGTTTGGCGGCGGCGACGCTCAGCGCGTCCTGCATGATCCCAATGCGGCGCATGTCTGCCTCGATGTCGAGGCCGACCTTCAATTTTCCGGCTGTGACGCCTCGTTCCGCCATGTGTCGGTAAAAGCGGAAAAGGTCCTCGTCGGAAAGACTGTAGTCCAGCCCACTGGCGTAAGCCCGAACCCGTCCTTCTCGAGCGCCGAGCGTTCGCCACAGCGGCTCGCCGGCGATTTTCGCTTTCAAGTCCCACAACGCCATGTCGATAGCGCTGAATACAAGCGTCGCTGCGCCTTCATTGCCGGCTTTATGAAGATAGTCGTTGATCTTGATCCACAAGCCGACAACGTCCCTCGGGTCTTCGCCTTCTATGAGATGAAATAAATGTTCTACGCCGCCCCCATAGCCGAGCGATATGCCGGTGATGTTTTCATCGGTTTCAAGAAAAAGAATCGAGGCGGGCATGATCTCAACGCCGCTGGGAAGATTGGCGTCAGCCACTTCGCGGTTCATTTTCATTGAATATGTTTCGCTGCGGAAACCGGTAATTTTCATCTGTTTAAATCCTGCCAGGCATGGGGCGGCAACCGGTCGTCATATAGAAGGCTGCGGCCAGTTTACGCCGAGGCCTGGCGCGTCCCCTGGAAGCGCCCAGCCGTCCGAGATCGCTATCTCGGAAGGCAGCGTTTGCGCTTCTGGAAGTTCCGCGATTTCGAGGCTCATGAAATAGGGGAGCGCGCCAGCGAAGTGAGCGCCTATGTTTCCGGGGGCGGCGGCGATGATGACCGGCAGTTCATATCCAAAGGCTGCGTCCGCCAATTCGAGCACGCCGCTGACGCCGTCGCGGAATATGCTGAGCTGGACGATGTTCAGGCTATGCGCGCGGAAAAGCGGGAGCAGCCTTTCTCGGCCATAGGCGCTTAGATCATTAAATACGGCCGCCCTTATGTTTTCCGATATCCTTCTCACGCCTGAGGCGTCCCACATAGGGAAGGGCGCCTCAATGCCTGTGATGTCGAAGCGTTGTTCGAGCGTTCGGATTGCCGCGATCGTGTCTTTCAGCGCGCCTTGCTCTCGTGCATTGACGTAGAGCGCAGGCGGTTGTGCGTCTTGCGCAAGCGCCGAAGCGAGGCGTTCAATGCGAAGGGCAAGATCGTCGGCGTCAAGAGGGGAGTCTAACCGGCCTTCGCGGAATCCGCTGGCGGATAAGGCCTCATGGAGACGTCGGTCTTCCTCGCCGGAACCGGCCTTGCAACCGCCTATGCTGAAATGAATATTCGCAGGTTTCCTCGCACCGCCGATTTTTCTCCACAACGGCTCGTTACCGCTGACCGACTTCAAATCCCATAACGCCACGTCGAGAGCGGCTGCGCAGATGCGCGCCTGCAAATTGTCGCCGGCGTGATCCAGCATGTTCCGCCATAAAGAAGCTGTTGCGCGCGGGTCCTGTCCGGCGAGCGCCGCCGAGAAAAGACTTTCGGCCATGGTGTGCAAGTCATGATCAATCACCCAGCTTCCTTCCGCGCCGGCGTCCGATAAGAGGCGAATTCGCGAGATGCGGGTGTTAACAGGCGTAATCTTGCAGGAGGTGAGTTTCATGACTTGGCGGCTTTTGAGTTGGTTTTCGGTGTTCGCGTCGGCGACGGCGCCCAGGGTCCGCCGACGGTCCGGCGCGAAGGTTAGAAGCTTTTTGTTCCTGACATTGTGTCTCCGAGCGGCGGGCGCGTCACGTCAGAACCGCGATAGGCCATTAAGGGATGGCGCGCAACCATAATAACATGTTAGCAATCTGCGAAGTTGAGAAAGCTATCCGCCCTGTCCGAGGCGACCCAAGGACTCATCGGAGGGTTTGGCGGCCAATTTTGCGGTTGATGCAAGAGGCGTTTGTTTTCAAAATTTATAAAAGTCATTGATATTATTATATTTATATATAACAGCCTCAATCGTGTGAGGTGCGGTTTTCTGCCTTCGGTTTTGGTTAAGGCGTGGGGAGGGTGTGCCCGCGGCGGAACAAATGGGCTTGCCACAGATTATGTAACATGTTAGTCGGGGGTGGCAAAATAGGGAGGAAGCTCAAAAATGAGCAGAAGATCAGTACTGTCACCGGCGTTGCTGACGGTGTCGTTTGGGGCGCTCGCGGCGTATTCCGGAGGCGCTTTCGCGGCGCCGACCGATAGCGAAGATGAGATTGTCGTCACCGCTCAACGCCGCACCGAAAGTCTTCAGGATGTGGCCATCTCGGCTTCCGTGCTGACGGGCGACAAGCTCGCGGAAAAGGGCGTGCAAGGCATCTACGCGCTTCAATATGCGGCGCCCGCGCTTACAATGGCGGATTATGGATCCGCGAATGTGCTGAATATCCGCGGCATTGGACGAAGCGCGGTGGATATTGAGCTTCCGTCGGGGGTGGTTCTGTACAGGGACGGCGTGCCGACTTTCCCCGGCTATTTTCAGAACGAACCTTATTACGACATTGAGGCTATCGAAGTGCTGCGTGGTCCGCAGGGCACCTTTGTCGGCAAAAGCGCCGCCGGCGGCGCGATCTTCATCCGAACGGCTTCGCCAGATCTCGATGGTTTCAGCGGCAAGATCGAAGGCGAATACGGAAACTATGATCAGTTTGGCGCGACCGCCGTCGTGAATGCGCCGCTGAGCGACACGCTTGGCGTTCGCGTCGCCTATCGCCATTTTGAACGCAACGATATTCTTGGCGAATCGCTAACCGGCAACTTTACCGGGGAGCCGGGCCGGCCCAATCTGGACAGCATTCGTCTGGGCGTTTTGTGGGAGCCGACCGAAAGCTTCAACAGCGAACTGAGGCTCGACCTCAGCGATCTCGATTTCGGCGGCAATTTGACGAGCAGCTACAACTTCCCGCTTTACGATTATGTCCAGAACGCCCGGTTTATTTATCGCGACCGCTCGGCGCGCGTTGTCGGAAAAATGGGTTATGAATTCGATAGCGGGTTGCAGATTACCTCGGTCTCCGGCTATCAAACCACAGAAACCGTAAATAATTTCGACCGGAACGGCGCATCCCCCGCTTATGATGAATTCAGAAGCGCGGGCACGTTTACGCTGTATTCGCAGGAGTTCAACCTCATTTCGCCTGATGACGCCGACCAGCCGCTCTCATACGTTCTGGGGGTTTTCTATCAGCGTACAGACACGGTTATCGAAGACTACAGGGACGAAGGCTTCAATTTTTACTTCTCGCAGGACGGATTTCCCTATCTTGGTTTGGAAACGCCCTACAAGAAAAAAGAAGACGAGTGGTCTGTGTTCGCCGATGTCAAATACAGGCTGAACGATCAGGTTTCAGCCGAGCTTGGCGTTCGCTATACCAATTACATAACCACAAACGACACAAATATTGTTTTGGGCGACGGGCTTTCCAATCCGACAATTCCGTTTTTTGTCGGCATGCAGAAGCTGAATGAATCCGATGTAGATGGAAAGTTCACGCTGACTTATTCCCCGACCGACGCCCACAACTTATTCGCCAGCGTCGCCCGCGCCCATATCACTGGAGGCTTCAATATCGTCGGCGGCGCGGAGTTCGACAAATCCATCGTCTACAGCTATGAGGCCGGCCTGAAATCCTCGTGGATGGACGACCACATACGCACGCAACTGGCCGCTTATTATCAAACTCTGTCGAATTACCAGGCGCAGTTCGCCAGCCCCACTTTGGGTGGGCAGAACATTCTTCAAAACGCTGAAGGCAAAAGCAAGATTTATGGTTTTGAAGCGAGCGGCCAGGCGAATTTCGGAAATCTCAATATAGATGCGGCGTTGTCATTTATGGAAAGCGAACTGGGAGACTTTCCCGATGTCGTAAGTCCGTTTCTCATGCCCCCGAATAATGTGATTTCGATTTCTGGAGCGAAGACGCCCTTCTCGCCGAAGATAGCTGTGAATGTAGGCGCCTCCTACAATATCGATTTCGGTTCATTCACGGTCACGCCGCGGGCGGACCTTTCGCATCAGGCGAAACAGCTTGGCGCGCTATTCGATGCGCCTCAGACCCGGTTGCCCAAACGCACCTTGTTGAATGCGGGCGTGCGGTTCACCATGGACAACGTTTATGTCGATGTCTGGGGCACTAATCTCACTGATGAACGGTATGTGGCGGGCATCCAGGATCTTGGAAATATCTGGTATCCGGGACCGCCCAGGCAATATGGCGTGAAGGTTGGCGTGAATTTCTGATCCGGCTTTCTTACCGGTTCGCTCAGGCGTAATTTTCCTTGCGCAATATAACTTCCCGGAGCAGCTTTCGTGACTGAGCGCTGCTCCGTTTTCATGACATGACTTGGCGTTCCGGATTTGCCGGAGATGCCCCGATAGGCGATAGTTTGCGGGGGCTGAGGCGGAGACAGGACCGCCACCTTGCCAACCACCCAGGCTCTTTGCTCTCCAAATCGCAGTGATCAGAGCCTGTTGAGATCCTCGCCGTCGGGATGGGCGACGATCGCCGCCACATCACCCTCGAGAGCAATCCCTTCATTCCCTATACAGTCCGCGCCCAAATCATAATGCTGCGTCTCGGCAAGCATTTCGCGCTTGTGTTGCTGCTTGGACATGTATGCTAGACTTATAAGCAGCCTCGCTTTGCAGCCAGAGTTCCGCTGCCTTGTTGGCGGAGCAAATGCAATAAGATTCTGGATCGGCGATGCCAGACTTTGAGGAGGCAGATGCGAGGCACTGTTTCATCTCTGTCATTTTCATATAGTCACCGATTTTGCAATCTGCGCCTTGATAGGCGTAAAGCGCGACATTGCTCTCGCTAATGCTTGAGGGGTCTGGCCGAACTTGAAGTTCGGCAAGTGTGTCCTCTGCACGCTTCACGGCGCGCAGAGCGGATTTCTTTTCTTGTTCGGAGCGCGCCTCGGCAAGTTGTTTTTGCGCCGCCTCAAGTTGCATCTTTCTTTTGGGAATGTATTTCTGCTGCTCTGCAAAGCGCTCATCCGCAATCTTCTCGCGCAACCGCCCGGCCTTTTCCGAGATGCAGCCGCAATCATAAAGCCCGCTCAATCGGCTGTCTCGGGCGCAAGAGGCTCCCACCGGATCGGTGAAACTGACTTTTTCCGGTCCGGATTTCGGTTGAGGGACTGCTGATGCGCTTTTTTCCAGCATATTTGCACTGACCTCCGCTTCGGAGTTGTTTTTTTCCGCCTTCGCCGCGGCGGCGGAGAGAAACTTGAATGGAGCTATATGTTTCATCTTCATATCAGCAGACGGCACAACCAGAGAAATACGAACATCGCGAGATTGATTGGTAAGGGGAGAATAGACGGTGATAGTTTGCGCCCCCGACCGGAAAGGTTTGTCCGTCAACAACCGTTGCGCCGCTGGAGCCGAGCCAACTTTTACGATCATGTCGCCTGTCCGCAGGCCGATAGCATGGGTCGGTCCGCCTGGCGCCATATCGCCGATCAGCACGGCGCTGTCGGGGGCGCTGGCTTCTGCCGCCGAAAATCTGGCGCCGAACAGGGCCTCCTGAATGCTTAGAGCGCCCAGCAGTGGATTGGCGTTTATATTGGCGTCGCATTTGGACTGCGCGGTTTCAAGCAGTGGTCCGGCAGATCCGTAGTGAACTCCCGAAGGGGCTGCGACAACAAACTCGTTCTGAACGCACGCGCATTTGTAGCTGAACTTTCCTTCACGCTGAACGCAACGATTTCCAATATTTTGCGACAGCATCAGCGCGCCTTGGTCGACGTTTATATCAGGCGGCGAAAGCGCCTCATCAAAGCCCGCAAGGGGCAAGCTAACGGATTTCGGCGCATTGGCCGGACCGAATTCGATGATCAATGTCTCGCCGGCGCTCATCGCTTCAATCACCGAGGCGTCGCGAAATCCTTTTGGCCGGTCGATGCCGCCGAACGCCTCGCTGGCGATTTCCGCGCCGTCGACCTTCAGACGAAATACGCCTGAAGAGGCTGTGCTTGCGCTATCGCTTGTCATGACTTGAGTGTGATAGTTCGGTCCGCTCGATGGGCGGCGAATATCGATTTTCAATCCCCGAAGGCCCGTCGCCTCGATGATGTTCGGATCGTGAATGAACGCGCGCACTGTTCTCGGCGCTTCAAACGGTTTGCGCTCTGCGACCCAGGCCATCTCATCAGAGGGTATCTGGATGAAAAAAGGAGCATTCGTGGATTTTTCAGGCGCCGGTTCAGCACTCAGCGGCGCCTCCTTCTTCGGCCCGGATTGCTCCGTGGGCGCCGGCTCATCTTCAATCTCTTTCGAAATTGCTTTTTCGGCTTCGTCTTTTGCCTTGTCGAGGAGTTTTTTGCCAAACCCGCCAAGTTGGGCCGAGGCCGGGCTCGCCGCAGCGAGCATAACGCAAAATACTGCAATCGTTTTCTTCATAACGTTTCCAAAAGTTCTGAGGGGAATTTAAAAATGCTTGCTTCCTTGAGGGGAGGTTAGGAAGCGGACACGACACCGGCGCGATTGCCCCGGCGATGCGTGGTTTTGCGGGCGGCAAAGAGACCGCCGACACCGGTCATCAGCAATGCGGCGCCGCCGGGCAGCGGGACGTCGCTCGGCGGCGTCACATCGAGCATACCGAAAGCGACAGAACTGATTGCCAGCGTCGTCGTGCCGATATTGTCCATATCGTCATTGGTGAATACAACCTGCACGACGCTATTGATAAGCATGGCCGTTATCAGACTATCTGCGCCGGAAAGCAGCGCGTTAGGGTCGCTGAAAAGAACATCGCCGTCGGGATTGGGATTGGTCTGCAGAACAAGATCGAACGAAATCGGCGTAAACCCGGCGAGCGACCCGTCGAATCCGTCATAGTCGAGTTCATTCGATCCGAAACTCAATCGGCTCGTCTGCTGTTCCGCAAGGTTTTCCTGCTGTGTGAATGTCATAATATTCGCTGACTGGCGGGATGCGTCGGGGGCGTAGGAAAGACCGCCCAGCGGCGTGTTCAGTTCAAGCAGCAGAGGCGATACTACAAAAGATCCGAAACTCGGCGATGCGCTTTCGTCTGCAACGCCCTCCGTGTCGTAAACGATACGGCCGCTAAATGTTCCGCCATCCGGATATGTAAGCCCGCCGCCGGCGCCTTCGGTAAATCCTGAAAATGAAACTTCCACCATGGCGGCGGACGCCGACTCTGCTCCGATCACAGCCAAAGCGCCGGCCGCAGCAGCAGCGCCGCGGAGCACTTTCTTGTGCGTCTTCAACATTTACCTCTCCTCAACCCACTCCACACCGGCAGGGGCCGCCGGCCTCAGCCAACAAGCGACACCGTTATTAATGAAAACGCCGTTTGGCGGGAGAACGGTTCAAATTTTTTTATTATTTTTGTCAGCGCTATTATGGCGCTGCTTCAGGCGGTTTCTGCTAACGGCCTGCGCTTAAATTCATCAAGATCTGCGCCCGCTAGAGATTGCGCGATCCACAATCATGTAAAAGATCTTCCAGATTGCGAAGATTTTCCTTCTGATAGTCCGCCGGCGCGTCGATGAGCGATGCAACGCGCTTCATCGCAGCTTCGGCGTGATCGAAGCCCGCGCAGGCCGCCGGCCAGTCGCCTTGCTGTTTCGCGATATCCGCAAGGAGGTAGTGCGTACGATAAAGGTGTTCCAGATAATCGGGGTTTTCCGGTTCGCGCGCGACCTGCGCTTGCCGCCTTCTCAGAAGATCTTCCGCTGTTGCTATCGCCGCTTCCACGTCGCCAAGTTTATTTTGGCATTCGCTTTTTACATAGAGGATGTAGGACAGCCGCTCATTGAACAAATCGTTGTCCGGCTCTATGTCAAGAATTGAACGCGTCAGCGCCTCCGCCTTGTTGAGATCATCGACGCCTTGCGCCCGTGCATAATCGATCTGACATGCCGAAAAAGAGCGCTTCAACAAGCCGGAGATATATTGGGCGCGCGTCAGTGGCGCGGCGTTTTCGGCGCTTGCCAGCGAACGAAGCATGGCGACGCCCTTGTCGAAATGCGACAGAGATGCTTCAGGCAGAATATCCGCCTGCATGTCTTTCGACGTGTGCGCTTCGCCGAGATAGATATAGGCGTGAGCAAGATTAAACAGCGTATCGAAATCGTTCGGGTGCTCTTCCTGTAGCGTTTCAAGTTTGGCGACGCCGCGTTGTGCCTGCGCAATCGATTCTTCATATTCGCCCAGGAAGCGCAGACTCTGACTGAGGCCCAGACTGACGGCTCCGTCAAGAACGCGATCGTCAATTCCGGCTTCCGGCATCTTCAAGAGGCGTGAAAGCGCGGCTTCGGCGGCGGCGTAATTTTCACGCGCTTTGTCGAAATTTCCCTTGCTGGTCCATTCCAGCGTGCCCAAGGCTCTGTTTATGGTTGCATAGGCGCGCAGCGCCTCGGCATTCGCGTCCGAAGATGTCCGAGCGAACTCAATTTGTTCAGCCGCCTTGGCCAAAAGTTCGCTAGCTTCAGCCCGACGCCCGAGATTGACGCTGCCAGGATTGCCCGCAACCTCTGCCAGGCGCTGATACCCGCGTGCAATCTCCACCCGCAGAGCTGCCGATGATTCAGGCGTCGCGCTCAGTGCGTCGAGATAGTCAAGCGATGTGGATACAATTTTTTCCCGCACCGTCAGGGAACCGTCAAGTTGCGTGACGTCGTCATAAATATCAAAGATCATGAAGGCGGCGAGCGCCCGCGCCTCGTCAAATCTGCGTAGCGCCCGCTCTTCCGCCGCATCGGTGCGAATATACAGCACCGACATGATGACGCTCGATGCAATCACAGCGATTGCCGCCAGCACGCCGGCGCCGACCGCGAATTTTCGCCTGCCGGCAAACCGGACGGCCTCATATGGCCAGCCTTTGTCAACGGCGCTGACAGCGCGTCCCTCACGGTAAGCGTTTAGATCGGCCATGAGTGCGTCGACGGTTGGGTAACGCTCTTCCGGTTGCGACGCGGACGCTTTCGCTGCAATCGCTGCTAGATCTGCAGGACGCGGCGCCGATTGCCCCTCAATCAGCTCGCGTAAAATGACGCCCAGGGAATAAACATCCGTAATTGTCGAGGCCGGCGCGCCCTTCAGGCGTTCCGGCGCTCCATAACCCTCTGTCATAGTCAGCGCTGAGGCCAACGCATCGTCTTCTTCTTCAAGACTTTGCGCAATGCCGAAATCAATGAGCTTTACATTCCCTTCGTCAGTTATCAGGATATTTGAGGGTGCCAGATCGCGATGAATGACCAGGTTTTTGTGGGCATAGGCCACGGACGCACAGATATTGGAAAATATATCAAGCCGCGCCATGAGAGACGGCGCGTTATTCTTCAGATGGAGGTGAAGCGGCGCGCCGGGTGCATATTCCATGACAAAATACGGTTCGCCGTCCGGCGTTTCACCGCCGTCATACATTTGTGCGATGTTGGGGTGCTTCAATTGCGCGAGCGTGCGCCGCTCAAAGCGCAAGCGTTCCAACAACCGCACTGACGCAGCGCTCCTGACAACTTTTATCGCCACTGCATGGTCAAAATCGGCGCCTGGCCGCCGCGCCAGATAAACCGCCCCCATGCCGCCGCGCCCGATTTCTCGTTCAATCTTGAATCCGCCAATTTCGTAGGGCATCGCTTCGCTCATCGCGTCCGCAAGACCGCCGCCCGTTTGCAGGGAGCGCTGATTATCCGCTCCGGCGCGCAAAATTGCGAGGGCGCGCTGACGCAAGCGGTCGTCATCGCCGGCGGCGTCCTCGATAAACGCTTTGCGCTGGGCTGCGTCGACGCACAATGCAGCTTCGACAAGATCGATAGCGCGCCTTTCAAGATCGTTATCCGCTGATGTCATGTTCCAGCGCGTCCTTCAGCCACAATCGCGCAGCCTCCCATTTTCGTTTGATTGTCGATATCGACACGTCTTTTATGAGCGCGATTTCTTCAACTGTAAGTCCGCCGAAATACCGCATTTCAACTATGTCAGCGCGTTCAGGATCGATTGCGGTCAGTCTGACCAGCGCCCGTTCCAGCGCTTCATAATCTGCGTTCCCAGACGCGGCGCCGCCTTGGGCGTCTGAGAGCGTGACAATCAGGCCGCGCCGTTTTTGCCGATTGCGGCGGCGCGCCGCATCGAGCAGCACCTGACGCATGACGCGCGCCGAAAGCGCAAGGAGATGCGTGCGGTCGACTATTTCAAGGTCCGAGGCATTGAAGATGCGAATGACAGCTTCATTGACGAGATCGCTTGTCGCGAGAGAAACCGGAGCGGTTTGCCGTCTCAGCAGCGTAGAAGCGATAGCCGCAAACTCGTTGTACAATATGGTGAACAGACGGTCGCGCGCGTCGCTATCGCCGTCGCGCCAGCGGCGGATGATATCCGATGGAATATCAGTAACGGTCATATTTAGAAGAGGTCAAGGCGAGCGGCATGTTCCGGGAGTCTACAGCAAAGGATTATGGATTAGCAATGACAAGCGCCCAGACGGACTGCCGGTTTCCCGTTCATTCGCTCCGTTTCAACTGGCTTCAATCCGATGCTCCTACTTGGTGACGAACTTCCGTATCAAAATTTGCATATTGGAAAAAAATTCGCGCACCCGAACGATGATGGCGGCATCCCGCATGAGGAAGCCTGCGTGCATGTGGTGGAAAAGCCGTGAACCGGCGTCTTGCAGCCGAATCAAAATGTTTCCCTTTCATGCCGGTCCGAATGATCTTTACCGTTGAATATCGTCATTTATAGACGCCTGATCGGGTTTTGATCTACAGTTATGGCGATTGTGACGGCTGGAAAAGTCGATGGTATTCCGATTATCCGCATGTTTGTTGGCCTTAAAAAGGGATCTCTAGATTTGGCGAGAATTGCGCCGAAGGCTTCTGCGAGGCAAGGCTCCGCACATTATCGAACATGGCGCGCTCGAGGGCTTATCCAGCTTTTCGGTGTTAAAGGCGCGCGCCAATTGTTGGGCAACCCATGGAGCATTGTGGCGGTTTTGTTGACCGCGCTGGGCGCCGTGGCGGATATTTTGAGCCTCGAAGGGCGTGTGCCTCAATTCGGCTTTGCGCTTGCGGCAGGGGCGATGCTGGTCTTTGGCGCCATGATCCTGTTTCGATGGCGTGGTTTCAGCGTTTGCGCCGTTCCCTTTGTCGTTTCGATCGCGGCGGCAGGCGTGCTTGGCGCCGTCTCCGCCGCGCAGAGCGCGACGGACACCCGGGAGACCGGGCTAATTCGCGGCGCATTGTTGGACGATCCCTACGCGAAAAACCTTCCTACGCCTTGCAGTCGCAACAAGATTTGCATTGTTGTCGCGCCGCTTGCCGACGACGATGCAACGGCCACAATCGAGTATCCTCAAACGGAACACGTCATCGCCAGCCTGAGCGCGTTATTTGAGAGCTTTGGCGATATGCAAAGCCCGGTTGAGATTCGCCTTGCGCCGATCCGAATAGGCGGGGAGCTCATGGGAGACCGGGCGCGAAACAATCAAGAGGCCATTTTGCGCGCGCGCGCTTGGCTGGAAAGTCAGCAAGCGGACGTACTGATCCACGGCCGGGTTGTCAGAGCAGACGAAATCCTCGAATTACGCTTAATTGGCTCGGGCGGAGCCAATCGCACGCGCTATAACCTGACAGAGAAAATCTACCTTCCGTCAGACTTCACAGTAGATTTCGGGTCGGTGCTGGCCGCGGAAATCGCCCGAACTGTGGATCAATTCCTGACAAGCGAGCGTTATGCTGTCGATGTCATTGAGCCGATTGTCGCGCGATTGGCTCCTCTCGCGGAAGATTTGCCCGACGCGCTTCCGGCAAATGTGAAAGGCGCGGTGTTGATCAGTTATGCAGATGCACTGTCAGTCATAGGGGAACAGGGCGTCCGTAATCAGGAACTGGACAAAGCGGTCGCGTTTTATAGGCGCGGTCTGTCGCAGACCAGCCTTGAGGATTGGCCGTATCAATGGGGGAACGGCCATAACAATCTTGGCGTCGCATTAGCGTCGCTTGGCGATCGCCGCGCCGATTCGCAATTGCTGGAAGAGGCGGCGGCGGCGTTTGAATCGGCGGCGGCCGGTTATTTGAAAGATTCATCTCCTTTTGGCTGGGCGCTGGCGCGGAACAATCAGGGTGACACCTATCGAATGCTTGGCGATCTAAAAAGGGACACCGGGCTATTGCGGCGCGCCGAGGCGTCATTAAAGAACGCAATGATCGTTTTCACCCGTGAGGATGAGCCTGCGGGCTGGGCCATGTCGCAAACCAATCTTGGGCTCGTTTACCGTAGCCTTGCACGTCAAGAATCGAAGTCGGAAAATCTTGCGGCGGCGATCGCCGCTTATCGCAATGCTCTTGAGAAAACGGCGCGTGAGACTGAGCCCCTGAGTTGGGCGGTCATTCAGAACAACCTCGCCGAGGCTTTGCTGACTCAGGGAGAACTAACGGGCGATAAGACTGTTTTGACACAAGCGCTGGCCGCCATCGACGCTGCTCTCGAAGAAGTGTCCCAAACGCAGTTCCGTCAACAATGGACATCGGCGCAGAACAATCATGGAAATATTCTTCTGACCCTCGGCGAGCTGGATGGCGATCCGTCAAAACTGGAAGAAGCCGCGCGAGTCCACGAAAGACTGTTGACGGCGCTCAACCGAACAGAAGCGCCCCTTGAATGGGCGAGGATTCAAAATAATCTTGGCAACGATTTACGAATCATTGCGGCGACGGAGTCGGGAACTGACAAATTGCGGCGAGCGATTGCCGCCTTCAAGGCCGCGCTCGAGGAACGGACGCGTGAAAGAACGCCGCTCGACTGGGCGCAATCGCAAAGCAATCTTGGTGCGGCGCTCTCGCTCTTGAGCCGACGCGAAAGCGACCCGGCGCTTCGAGAGGAAGCATTGGCGGCGTATCAGGCTGCACTTGAGGTTGCGACGCGAACGACCGCGCCCATGCAATGGGCGCGGACGCAATTCAATCTCGCGTCAACGCTCAAATCCCAGGTTGGGGATAATGAACCAAATCTCGAAGATGTAAGAGAAGCGATCAGACTCTATCGAGAGGTGCTGGAAGTCGCGAGAAAAGAAACCGAGCCGGTTATCTGGGCTGCCGTTCAGCGATCGCTTGGTTCGGCGTTGCGCGAAGTTGCGATCAGAGAACGCGACCTCACCCTGTACGAGGCGTCTCTTGCGGCGATTGAAGCCTCGCTTGAGATACGGACCCGTGAACGATTTCCGGAGCTCTGGACATCAACGCAGTTGAGCCTCGCTTCGACGCTTTTCGGGCTCGGCGAATTGACCGGCGATGTTGACCGAATAAGCGGCGGGGTCGAGGCGTATCGGCATTTCATCACCGGCCAATCGAAAGACGACGATCCGCTGGACTGGGCCCAACACCACTATTTGATTGGAATTTTTTCCCTGAAGGTTGCCGCTGCCACGGACGAAACTGCTGCATGGCGCTACGTGGAGGAGGCATTTCGTCAAGCTAGATCAGACGCCTTGCGTCGGCACGCGCCACAAGAGTGGCTAATGGCGACCTATTACCTTGCAAATGCGGCGGGTATTGTCGCCGAACGAAGTCTTGACGAGGAGCGCTATCGGGAGGCGGCAAGCATCGCTGAATCCGTGTCGCTGGACGCAATCCGCCTGATTGCGCCGGATCAATCCGATCCGCGTGAGCTTGAAGACCAGGTTGCTGAATTCGGCAATCAGGCATGCTGGTACCGGGCGAAGGCTATCGAGATTAGCGGCGCGGCGCGGGACTTCGATCTGGCGGAAGCCGATTGCCGGAGGGCCATCGACCTTTGGAAGTCTGACAAATCGACCGGGAGGTGGCTCCAATCATCGCACAGTCTGGCCTATCTCTGGATGGTGACGGGCGAAGTCCGTGACGATCGGGAGATGCTGCAGCGCTCCAGCGAGGCGTTTAAAGCGCTACTCGCCGATTCGTCGACGGCGGCTTTTCCGGAGATCCAACAAGAAATTGAGCGTGATGCGGCGCGTGCGGCGGCAATGCTTAATAACTGAACAAGTCGCGTTTGACCTCGCGAAAATTACAGCGGTCGTTTTGAATCTTCGACATGCGTACTGTTTTATTGGCTGAAAAATGGCTCCCCTTCGTGAACGCGTATCGAACTTTGTGTCAGGCCCCTAAGTCCGAATTTCGAGTGATTTTGCAGGAGGTTAGCACAATATTTTCGCCAGCATGCGTAAGGACCATATAGTGCATGCGACAGGGCGGGAAATTGACTTCCTTTATGGGTCGGTTGGGCGGTGTATAATCATTGCGCCTGTTGCCGGGCCGAGCGGCAGCGGCGCGACATTCGTATTTCCCGCAATGGAGTCCGCGCGAACGATATCCGAAAGCCGGTCACCGCCAATCGGGGAGTAAACCCGGTTCAAAAGGACCGAATAGTCGCCCGCACCCGTGCCGGGCAGAAATCCGGGTACGGCAAGATCTTCGATGGGCGCAAATTCTGTCGGGATCGCGACTGGCGCACCTGCGCATGTTAGTTGGTCATTTAACTCGCAGACATGCGTATGACGGGTTGCATTGCCACTCAATTCGTTATTCGTGTCGGTGAGGTTGTGCTGAAACCCGGCGCATTCTTCGTTCATCACGAGATCCGGATCGATACGATTGACGCCAAGCGCAAGAAACCGGCCGTCATCGCTGATTGCCGACAGCATCTCGCCCCATTCAGGCGTAACGCCCATCGCCCGATGTTCGGGAGAAGTGGCTGGCTCGTGCACCGGCGTCAGATCGGCAAAGTGCTGTTTGGGTTCACAAAACGCGTTGAGTTCGACGACAAAAGTTCTCAACACGGGAACGTTTTGTTGCGGCCCGGGAATGCATGCGCCGCTCGATGCATCATTAACAAGGCGCGTGTTGTGACGCGAATAGGCCGCGCTCGTGACCGGTTCGTCATAACAGCGTCTGACAATTGACAGGCGCTGGCCGTCAAAACACTGATCGGCTTGTCGCGGCGGCTGCGCGTTGACGCGCCCGGTCAGACAGTTCTGATTTTCGAGCCTGTCGGGCGCAAAAAGCTCAACGCGGGGTGATCCGGAAATACGCAACGCATAAATTTGCGGCGTGTTTTCCTCTTGCTCTGTGATCCAGCCGGTTCCGTTCGGCGCCGCGAGCGCATTAAATAACGCAAGGTCGTTATTGAGCCATGTGCTCCAGCCATGCGCCTCATAAGGCGAGGCCAGACCAAGGCTTGAAAGATTGATATGCACCCATTCGTCGTCGTCCGGTCCGGCGTTGCGTTCATCATGGTATACGTACCACATGCTTGTTAGGCAGTCGATTTGCGAGGCGCAGTTGACGCGCTGCTTCGCCGTCAGGGCGCGGTTGAGACCGGGCGATACTACGGTCACCTGTGTCGCCCAACCCAGCGGCTGAAGCGGGTCATTCAGGATTTCAGATTGATTGTTGGTAGCCAGGGCGTCGGCCATCCTGACCGCGCCATCGGTAAGGTCCGTATACGTAATTGTGTGCCGGTCGCCGTCGATGGCATGATAGGGGCAGCGGATCTCAACATCTTGCGCAACAATGCGGCAGCTGGCTTGCGGCTGCGGAGGGGCTTCGGCTTCCATAGCAACTGGCGCATCACCGTCGCATGCGCACACCGTTGCTAAAGCCAGTACTGCAGAGCAGCTCGCAGCTTTGAGCGGAGAAGCTGCCAAAAATGACATGCGCATACCTGAACTCAGTCACCGATACTGTAAATTCCAGAGCATCATTACATCGAAACCCAAGGTATGTCAAGCCGTCTGGCGTAGACCTTCGCCAGAGCGCGCGCGCCGTCAGCCGCCACGGGTTATGAGGAACGCGAAAAGACCGGTCATCCCCGCCGCTAGTGCGAGTGAGGCCTTGCCAAACTTCGTGTTACGCCCCGCAAAGCCCAGCGAAGCGGAGAAGATAATGGCAGTCAGGATCAGCGGCGCCGACATGCGTTCCATCAATGCCGGATCAATATTTGGCAATATCAGGAACGCAGTCACGAAAACGATCAGTCCACCGAAAAATCCTGCGCCACCGAACAGATGCTCACGATCAGACTTCTTTGCGCCGACCGCCGTCTCGCCGAACCGCTCAACGAATGCCGTCGGCGGATCAAGGCTTGCGACGATGGCGTTAATGTCTGCACCGTCTTGCGATATGGCTTCATGAACATGCTCTCGCAAGCCCGCTTGGATGTCGGCGATTTCTGCAGGGGCAGCGCCTGCTTCGCGTAATGCGTCTGCAACTTGCGCGAGGTACGACCCCAATATCTTATGTTCCGACATAACAATCTATCCTTTTCCTGCAAGGAGGTCGTCGAGCCCGGCGCGAAGCGCCTTCCAGTAGACAGTCAGGTTTTTCAGCCGCGCACGCCCTTTTGCGGTGAGGCTGTAATATCGCCGCGCGCGGCCGCGCAGGGATGGGCCTTCTCGAACCGCCAGTAGGCCTTCGCCGGCCATTTTTGACAACACCGGGTAGAGTGTCGATTCCGAGAAGGAAAGCGCATCAAAAGCGCTGAGCTCGGCGAGGATGGCATAGCCGTAATTTTCCGATCGCTTGAGCACGATCAAAATGCAAAGCTCAGCAAATCCTTTGCGCATTTGTTGCGGCCAAGCGTCGTCCATAAGTGCATTACCTTCATTTTGCACTTTCCTAACATTGACTTACATTGTAGTCCAATGTAATAATACTTGGGATGTCAAGGTAATAACCAATAGCGATGCGATTGCACAAGGGCGGCAAACCCCGTAACGAGCAAACAGAACGGAGCTAAGATGAATTGTCGAACGATCGCAGTCGTTCTGCTTGCAGGGTTATTCCCACTCCATGCCCGCGCCATAGGTGAGCGCCCGCCGACGGACGAGGCGCCCTGGTCAGAAATTTTCATCGAAGGCGAAGATGCTCCCAACGGGATCTATGACCCGTCTATGGAATACGGTCCCGACGGCGTGGGCTGGATGGCTTATTCCGCCCTTAAGGCCGGTAAAGACAGCCGCGTAGAAACGCGAATCGCCCGCTCTGACGACAACGGTCGCACGTGGCGCCGGGTTGCAAAGGTGAACAGAGCGTCGCCTGCCGCGTCAACACTGGCAAATGGCGAGGCCGTCTCCGGGCGCTGGTGGCATGAAACGGCGAGCCTCGTTCACACGCCGGGCGACGCTGGCAGAGAGTGGAAGCTATTCTGGCACCGTTATCTTTCGCGACAACCATATCGCGGGCCCCATGATCGCAAGTTAGAAATCGGTTGGATCGCTTACTCCCATGCTCCATACCCGGAAGGGCCGTGGTCGGATGAAGTGGCGCTTTTCGGCGCGGGACCTTTCCCGGTTTCGCCTTTTCGAACGCGGTTCAAGCTCGGCGAAATCAATCGCGACCTGGCCGACTATATCATCTTGACTGAACCGGGAACGCTTTTTTACAAAGGTCGGCTCTATTTATCACTGCAGGCGATCCGCAATCCGGTGCTTCACGGCGGTAAGGTGCTCGCCGACACCATTCTCTTGGCGAGTGACCGCGCCGGCGAATACTGGAGTTATGTGGCGACGCTTCTGACGCCGGAGGACGCCGCGCCCTATGCGGGCGACTGGTTCACAGGCTCAAGCCTCGCCGTTGAAAACGACCGCATCTTTCTCTTGGTTGCGCCGGAGCAGTTAGGCAACGCGCGCACAGGCCATCGCGGCACGGTGGTCTTTGAGTTCGACGATATAGCAACCGGGCGCCTGCGGCGCGGCGACGACGGCGCGCCTCAGCCCGTCAAATTCTTGCCGCCGCAGCAAGCGAAGGGCGGGCAGTCGGACTATGATGAAGCGAATGTAAATGGTGGAATCGTCATGCCGCAATTTGATCGAAAACACTTGCCGCGACCATTTGGGATCTACAGCACCGGTAAATTTATCGCCGATGACCGGAATTTGAAAAATCGGCCCGACCCTTGAGGAAGAATCTGGCTTAATTCGTCATATGAAGGGGGAGAGAATGAAACGCAAGCGACTTAGGACTGAAAAGTTGTTGGAATGTTGCCTAATGCCGAATGCCTTTATCTTGAATTGTTCAATAGCTTAAAGGGGTCAAAATCGTCATTGAACGCTGGTGACGGCAATGCAATACAATCCGTCGGCACTCGTCAGTGCGCTATAAACCGCCAGCCCCAGAAACCCACAGTCCTGCCGATCCGGCCTCCGCTGTGTGGAGACTCCAATCAAATCGGCCTTCTATCGAAACCAACTTCATGGTTAAAAATGGGTGGCTGCGCAATCGGAGCGGGTCAGCCGCCTTGCGATCCCGCCGCCCAGTACGTTGAAGATCGCATTGACCATCCCCGTATAGCCAAGCGCGGGGGCGTCCCGTCGCCTTCGCTGGCGGGAGATAAGCCGCGATCACGCGCCATTCCGCGTCCGTCAGATTTGTCTGATAGCATCGCGCCCTTATATTGTCCGCGGGTGGCCGGGTTCCACATGACATCCTTCAAGTAGCTTCGCAACTCCTTGGAACCATGCGTCCCCTAGGCGCTCAACCGCTTTCGAAATGGCCTCTTAACGAATCAGGCACGCCTTGGTCCGGCTGTTTTATGTTAGCGGCACCGTACGGGACTGCCTCACTTGTGCGTTTAGAGACGTCTCGCGTTCGCGCAGCGCCAGCTTTGAAATTTTCATGTTTTCGTTCTTTGGAATGTCGTCCATAATTTCAAGTTTTTTCGGCATTTCAATCGGCGACAACCGGCCTTTCAGGAATGTCTGAAGGGTCGGCAGGTCGAGCGCCGCGTCGGCTGAGAGACTGATGATCGCCTTAACGGTTTCTCCGCGATAATCGTCGTTGATGCCGATAACTGCCGCTTCGCGAACTGCCGGATGTTCTAGAATAGCAGCTTCGACATCGGCGGCGTATACGTTGTATCCGCTGGCGATGATCACATCCTTGACGCGGTCGCGCACGGTGATGACGCCGTCTTCCGACATGGCGCCGATATCGCCTGTGCGAAAAAATCCGTCCACAAAGGAATTCTGCGTTTCCTCCGGGCGGTGCCAGTATCCGGCCATGACTTGTGGCCCTTTCACGCAGATCTCTCCGGATTCGTTTGACGCGGCGATTTGCGCCGGATTGTTCAGTGTGCGAATTTGCACTTCCGTCAGGGGGAGCGGAATCCCGGTCGCATCCGCTTGTTCTCGGAGCGGCGTTGAATAGACGGTTGCCGGCGAGGTTTCCGTCATGCCGTATAGTGTTGTCAGCCAAAGGCCAGTTGCGTCGAACACACGCCGCTTCAGCTCCGTCGGTACTGGCGCGGCGCCCGCCTGGGCGACACGGATGCGAGACCAGTCGAAACGCCGCTCGCGGCAGGCGTCTAGAAAAGCGACATACATGGTCGGCGGTGCGATCAATACACTGACATTGTGGCGTTCGATCAGGTCCAGTGCCGCATGTGGAGAGAAACGGGACATCCAGACCAATTCGCCAGCCAGGGATGTCATGAAATTCTGCATCGGGCCGAGGCCGGCGACATGCGTTACCGGAGCCGCCGCCAGCATGGCCTCGCAACCGTCTTGAAGCGCCGGATACCAGGAGGTCATTTGCTGCGCGTTGATCGCGAGATTTGCATGAGTGAGGATAGCAGCTTTCGGCGCGCCTGTGGTGCCGCCTGTATATTGCAGCGCGGCAGCGTCAGTGGCGGGATCGATCGGCGCTTTTTCGGCGCTTTCGCCGCGCGCAATCACGTCGTGAAGGCTGATGGTGTGTATATCTCCGGACTGCCGTGGCAATTCCGCCGGCGTTTCCGGATTGCACGTTGTCGCCGGCGCGAGGATCAGCGTCTTTATTTCGGGTGCTGCCAATGCGAGTTTGCTGGCTTTTTCGGTTAGGTCCGGGCTATCGAGCGTTATCACTGCGGAAAGGCCGGAGTCATTTGCCATCATGATGAGTTTGCTCTCCGCGTAAAGCGGATTTAGGCCGACTTCCACCGCGCCGAGGCGCCAGAGCGCAAAACATGTCAGCGAAAACGCTGGATGAGCAGGCGCCATATATCCAACCCGGTCGCCTTTTTCGACGCCAAGGGCCGCCAGTCCACCGGCAAGCCGGTCGACGAGTTCGCGCGTCTGTTCATAGCTGAGTGATGTCCCATTGAATGTTAGGAAACGTGCTGTTGGAAACTGGCGCATCGCTCTATCGAGAAATTCCGTAAGCGGAAAAGCTTCAGCATGGTTAAGTCCGGCCGCCTTGTCATTATAATATTTACGCCATGGCGCCGACGAGGAATTTTCGTCTGTCATCAATATACTCCGCTCATTGTTTTATTGACATGTCGCCATACCTCACCGTATTGGTCGGCGTTAAGTCAAGCAGGGAATCGGTTCGCTAATGAGATCGTGGGTGCTGGAACGCTGGGGAACGATTGATGATCTCGTCCTCAAGCAGATTGATGAGCCGAAGCCGGAAGCCGGTGAAGTCCTCGTGAAGATCAGCCATGCCGGGCTGAATTTCGCGGACATTATCGCCGTGCGTGGCCGCTATCAGGTCAAGGTTGAACCGCCATTTGTATTGGGCAGCGAATTCGCTGGGGTTGTTGTTGACGCGAACGGCTGCACCGGATTTGAACCCGGTGATCGCGTTTTGGGCCAGGTGCCGTCCGGCGCTTATGCAGAGTATTGCGCAGTCGATTCGGCGCGTCCCGTCAAATTGCCCGATCATCTCGGTTTTGACCGTGCTGCCACGCTACCGGTCTCTTATACCACAGCATATATCGCCCTGTTCGCAAAAGGTGGTCTACAGCCGGGTCAGACCGTGCTGGTTCACGCCGCTGCCGGCGGGCTTGGCCTGGCGGCCGTTCAGCTTGCGAAATGGCGCGGCGCTCGTGTGATTTCGACAGCGGGGACTCCGGAAAAGCGCGCGCTTGCGCTGGCCAACGGTAGCGCGGCAGCAATCGATTATCGTCAGGATGGCTGGCTCGAGGAAGTTCGGAACGCCGCGCCGGACGGGGTTGATCTGGTGGTCGATCCCGTCGGCGGCGATATAACGTTGAAGAGCATCAAATTATTGAACTGGGGCGGGCGATTACTGGTTTGTGGCTTTGCTGGCGGCGCGCCCGCAGCGATTCCAGCCAACCATGTGCTGGTTAACGCAATTTCCGTCGTTGGCGTCTTCTGGGATTTTGTCCGTGATCGGGAAACGGTCGTATCGGCCCAACGTGAGTTGGTGGAACTTGCGGCTACCGACCGGTTACATCTTCATATCGACAGGATCGTGCCTATGGCGGAGCTGAAGTCGGGACTTGAAGCGCTTAACAACGCCGAAACCAGCGGAAAAGTCTTGCTGGGCGTCGGATTGTAAACGTTGACGCACGAACCGAAGCAATGGCCGCGCTCCTGCGAGATAAAGATTGCAGCAGCGTTCTTGTGCGGTATTGTCGTTGTTTGACGAATTCAATCGAAAGTCTGAAAGAATAGCGTACGATGACGGCGGAAAAATTAAAAAAAGCACCACGCGCCGAGTACGGCAGTCTTGATCGCGAATCTTGGGCGAGGGCGGCGTTGACCGCTGTCGGTCGTGGCGGTGTCGCGAATGTCAAGGTCGAAACGCTAGCTAAATCGTTGCGGGTTACGAAAGGAAGTTTCTATTGGCACTTCAAGGACCGGGACGATCTGTTGCAAGAAATGCTGATTTACTGGCGCAGGAATCTTACTGACAAAATTGCCAATAACATCCAGAAACTGACAGAGCCGCGCCAAAAGCTCATTCATCTTATCGAAGTTGCGTCGGGAAAACGTCCCGATGTGCCGGGCGGGCGTATCGAGCATTCGTTACGAGAGTGGGCGCATTCCTCGGACATCGCCCGGGCAGCGGTGGCGAATGTGGACGCAGAGCGGCTAAAAATCATTACCGCCGTTTATCGTGAGCTTGGCCTGTCCCCGGCAAAGGCAAAGATCGCCTCGCTCATGATGTTGTCCCATCTCATTGGGGTGAACGTGATCGATACCAGCGCACATTACGAGGCCGGAAAAACGCAGCGGCAGAATTGCATCGAATTCCTGTTGCGCTTGCCTGATCTTCTCTAGGCGTACGTTCACAAGGCTTCCCGCTTTTGCATTTTCAAAACGGAAAACAACCTGTTTTAATCTCTGGCGCTTACTCCGCCAACGCGTTGCTTCGAACGGGCGTTGGTTTCCGGCCGGCCGCGGCACGTATCCCGGTTGCAACACTTCATCTCTGAAAACAAGAAATAGACACTCTGATTGGGCCTCATCACTACATGCAGTTGACATAATATGCGATTTCGGTACGGTACGGTACGGTACGGTACGGTACGGTACGGTACGGTACGGTACGGTACGGTACGGTACGGTACGGTACGGTACGGTACGGTACG
>PAIP01000019.1 GCA_002704915.1 Parvularcula sp. | reverse complement strand
GCCCCGCCGTTCTTTGAGGTCGGCACATAATGCCGCGGCCGCCGTCAAATCTAGGCGTGGGCCGAGAACATAATTGTCAGAGAGATCTGTATTATCGCTCACGCTATCCGTTCCGCTTTTCTTGTATACATGCGAGCAGGCCTTTCAGCCGGACTCGCGGCAATCTGAGGTAGTGCATATTTAGAGGGACAACCTTAAAATTTAGTGTGAAATGACAGGGCGCCCAGCCGGATATATTGCTGTGACGTCAATCTAAAGGCGTGTTAACCATAATCAGGACGCGCTGAGTATTCTCTTAACTGAGCAAGGAAGTCTTGCCGGATACAGATTCAGTTTAGGTCTCGGCTGCTCCGCCAGTCAGTCCCAACCAGTCATCGTTCCGTAAACGCACGGTCAAGCGATCTGGTGACCGGTTTCAGTATATACTGCATCATCGTACGCGATTGTGTGACGATCTCTGCACGCACTTGCATACCCGGCGTTAGGGTATGGGCGAACTCGCCCTTGCCGATTTCCTGGGCCTCAAGAGCTACATAGGCGATATAATAGGCGTCGCCCGAACGCTCATCTGTAAAACTGTCGGCGGATATGTGTGAGACGTGACCGTTTAATTTTCCATAGCGGTTTGGGTCGAAGGTTGTGACAGTAATGTCTGTCGTCTGGCCCGGAGCAATATGACCGATGTCCTTGGGATTGATTCGAACTTCAGCGAAAAATTCGGCGCCAGTTGGGGTGATTTGGGCTATGACGCCGCCCGGGCGCACAACGTCTCCCCCGCCGCGCACCAGAACGTCGTTAACCACGCCGGCCACTGGGGCGCGCACTGTCAAACGGTCTGTGCGATCGCGATAGGACATGAAGGGTTTTTCGATCTCGGCCAATTCGCCCAGAACACTGGCGCGTTCTTCGGCGATTCGGCTTCTATACTCCGCTTCTGCGCCCGCGCGCTCGGCCGTGGCGGCGTTGAGGGCGTCCCGCGTCTGGTCAAGGCGCGTGCGGGCGACCACAACGGCGGCATTGGCGCTCGCCACATTGGACTTGGCTTGGAGATAGGTCTGTTTTGACGTGAATCCTTCTTCAATAAGCTCATCCTGAATAGCAAGCTGCTCCCGCGCATATTGAAGGAGGTCAGTTTCCGCCTTTAGTTCCGCTTCTGCCTTTGTCACTTCCGCCTTGGCCGAGGTTTGCCTTGATATGAATGTTTCCATTGAGGCCTTGTGCTGTTGGCTGGCGGCGACGAAGATCGCTTCCTGCTCGACAACGAGATCGAGCCAGTCGTCACGCCATTGAGAAAAGTCAGGTTCGCGACTTTCCATTTGTGCAGCCATTCGCTCGGCTCGAATTTCTAGGCTTGCGCGGCGCGCGGCAAGTCGATCGAATTCGCCGCCGCCGCTTTCGGCTTGCAATTTGGCGAGCGCCTGGCCCTTATCTACTGTATCCCCGGGTTCGACGAGAAGCTCGTCGATGATGCCGCCCTCGAAGTGTGCGACTTCACGAGTTGATCCATAAGGCGCAATTTCCCCCATAGCGACGGACAACTCACGCACATGGGCGATGTTCGCCCAGACCAATAGGAAGATAAAAAGTCCGCTTATGACCGCCATCGCAGCCTGTGCAAGATAGGGCGGGGCGCCTTCTTCAAGCTCCAGCGGCAGCGCGAGGCCATGTCTTTCACCAACATTTTCGTGCCTTGCGGCGACCTGAATCGTAGATTTAGTCATGGGTCTTACTCTTCATTCACTTCTTCATGTCGCCAGGACTTTTGAGACAACCTGGTCCGGGGGGCCGATATCACGGACGACGCCGCGCTCCAGCCACACCACGCGATCCGCGATGCGCATGTGGCTGGGACGTTGCGTTGTCATAATGATCGTACTCTGGCGCCGTTTTTCCTCGATTATCGAAAGCAACGCCTGTTCGCCCGATTGGTCGAGCGTGACAGCCGGCTCATCCAGAATATAGATGGGCGCATCCTTGATAAAAGCACGGGCGAGGTTGATACGGTTCAGCAAGGGATCGGGCCAGGTGGCGCGCGCCATGGTCGTACATCGCGTCTCCAGGTCGCGCTCAAGCGAACTTCCATAATAACGGTCAATGCCGAGTTTTGATGCTATAGCCTTGATTTCTTCATCCGAAGCATCGGGGCGGGCGAGCCGAATATTCTGCGCAACCGTGCCATGGAAAAGGTCAAGAGACTTCAAGCCAACGCCAATGGCTTGGCGCCATTCGCCTTTATCAAGCTGGCGCAGATCAAGACCATCAATGTAAATACTTCCGGCTTGCTGCTGGTGAAGGCCTAGCAAAACGCGCAACATTGTGGAGGCGCCAGCGCCGCTACAGCCATAAAGGCAGACGAGTTCGCCCGGCATTGCCTCAAAAGAAACGCCGCGCAATGTTGGCTCGCGCTGGCCGGCATGTCGGAAAGAGACTTTGTCCACAACGATGTGCCCTTTGAAAGTACGTGGAATAGACGGCACAGCATTAGGCTCACGTTCGAGGGGAAGACGAACCAGCCGATTTATTTGTTGCAGGCTCTGAAGCGTCTGACCAAGAGTGAGGGTTGTCAGGAACAGATTCCGGATAGGACCGAGCACGCGCCAGGACAACGCCATCACGGCGATGAGGGCGCCACCAGTAAGATCGCCATTTATAACCATCGTGACGCCAAGGGCCAGAACGCCGACGCCGGCAAGCGCCACTGTAGACTGAGAAAAAATCTGAAGCAGGGAGTTAACCTGCCGCGCTCTCATATTCGCAACAGCCGCCTCTGCCGACAGTTTGCGGTGCCGTTGCAGCCAAACATGCTCCGCCGCAAGGTCATTGATTGCTTTTTGACATGATACAGCCTCAACCGTGAGGTTGTTCAACTGAGAACGGGCCTCTCCGGATTTTCGGATGAGTTTGCCGGTTTTTGGCACGGCCAAGCAGGCGGCAAGCCCGTAGAGCACAACGAGAGATACCGGCGCCCACACGAGCGATCCTCCGATCCAGGCAATCACAGCAACAAACAGCACTATATAAGGAAGATCGAAGAGTGCGCTCGCCAGTGGGCCAGTGAAAACCTCATGCAGGGAAGTCATCTGTCGCAAGCGTGTCAACTGAGATCCGATAGGGGCGTCTTCCGTGTGTGATAGCGACAAGTGCAGCAAATGTCTGAACGCCGTCTCGTTTAGTTGTTCGTCGAGCCGCGCGCCCAGATAGGCCTGCAGCTTGATGCGAATACGGCGTAACAGAAAATCGGCCGCCAGGATCAGTGCGATACCAGCGGTAAGTCCCGCGAGCACATTGTATGATCCAGCGGCGATGGCTTTGTCATAGACAGCCATGACAAAAATCGGCGGCGCTAACGCCAGGATATTCACCACGAAACTGATGAGAAAAATCTGGCGGATATGAGGACTGAAGGTAGAAAGCAAGTCATCCGTCCAAGACGTCGCCGCAGGACCGCTATTGATGTCAGGCTTTTCGGATTTCTCCGGAAAAATAGCCAATGCGCCGATCTCGTCGATCGCCAATCGTGACTGGCGTCCCGTCGAGGGGTCATAGACAACAATTTCCCCGTCGCGGTTACGCTGCTCAGCCAGCTTCAAGCACCCATCTTCGTAGCGTAAAAAACAGGGCAAATATTCCGGGCGCAAATTGGAAGCTGACGCCGGCTCGACCGACGTCTTGAAACCGAGCTTGTAAAGCACCGAGCGAAAAGCCGGGACCGTCGACACGTCATCGGCGTGAGGCAGTGCTTCAAAGATGTACCTATCGCCTTGCGCCCAATCAATCAACTTCAAAAAGCGCCGCAAGACGTCCAGGCAATCGAGATTGATCGCTTCTGCTCGAGAGCCAGCGCCGCGGAACTCAGTACGCAGGTGCTCCTGGAGCAAGCGCACAGGATTCGCACCCTTGGGGAAGTTATACGTCATTTATCCCCCCGGGCGCTTCCTGAATATGAATCTTTCCTGTTTGTCCTGTCATGCCGCCCCCGACTGCGCAGCATATGAACTGCTTTTCTCAGGGACGAGCCGCCCATTTGATATTCTGTAGGTTTTGTCTGCAAGGCGGAGCAATGAAGGACGGTGAGAAGCGATGACTATGGTCACTTTGCCTTTCAACTTCTGTAGCGCTTCGATAAATTTCTGTTCTCCGGTCAAATCAAGAAGCGTATTGGCTTCGTCGAGCACCAGCACTGACGGGCGAAGAGCAATCGCGCGTGTAAGCGTGATCCGTTGCGCCGTGGGCGCCGGCACATCACGGCTTGACGCGCTTTTAAGCAAGGTATCGTATCCCTGCGGCATTCGCATAACCTCGTCATCGAGACCAATAAACTTTGCAGCAGAGAGCGCTATGTTCGCCGGCGTTTCGCCAAATAGCGTGATATTGTCCAGAATCGTGCCTCGAAAGATCACGGGATTGAGGCCGATATAACGCACATGGCGCCTTAATATACTCGGCGCCTCCGGCCCGCATGAATCGGAGCCAACACGTATTTCTCCTTCGATGACCGGCGCATCTTGAACCAATGCGCGTAACAAGGTGGAGCGACCACTCCCGTCATCGCCGGTGATGGCGACAAACTCACCAGCGGTAATATCCAGATTGATGTTGGAAAATAGTGGCAAGGCGCCTTCATGCTGGATAGTCACGTTCGTAAGCGTGACCGGTTTAGGCGAAAAGCGTTTCGGGAATCTGGCGGGTAGCATTGTATGGGGGCTTGCCTGCTCAAAGATTGTAGAAACGCGGTTTCGCCGGTGCTGCGCCAGCTTGATCTCGTTCCAACTCCCGAGAGAACGCATTAACGGCTGAAGAAGTTGTGAGGACAGCAACATGCAGCAAGCGAGCGCACCAAGAGAAAGACGGCCGTTCAACACGAGCATGGCGCCGACGGAAACGATCACCACAGTCGAAAGACCGGCATAGGCATTGGTATAGGCTTGCGCTGTCCCTGTGAGCTGAATCATTTGTTTCGTGACTACGCTGGCGGCGGATTGAAGCCGCTCATACCGCCGCATCATTTGCGGTTCCATGGCGCAGGCCTTGACCGTTTGTATCGCCCGGAGCACTTCGATAATGAAATCCTGCTTTCGCGAATCTAGTGTCTCTCTCTCCGCGATCGCAGCATTCAGGGATTGCGTGCTTTTCATAGCGAGATAGCCGAAGATCATGAACAGTCCGATGACCGCAGCAAATACCCAGCCTCCGATCAATATGATGACGGCTGAAAAGACAGGAACGAACATGATGTCGACAATGACAGTCCGTGATTGTGCGCTGTAATGATTACCGAGGCCGGTAACGGCGTTAAGCCTTTCTAGATGCTCGCTTGGCGCAATCTTGCCGAACTCAGAAGGGCGTGCAGAGAGCATGGTCTTCATGGCTTTAACGGACAAATTATGCGTGAACGCAGCTGAGGACCAGTTTATCACCAGAGATCGTAAATATTTAAGGAGACTATCTATAAACACTGCCGCGGCGAGAAGAAGAATTAGAACCGACAAGGTCTCGAAAGCGGCGTTCGGCAAAACGCGATCATAAACCTGGAGAATGGTGAGTGGGAGCGCAAGCGAAAGAAGATTAACGATACAAGAGGCCAAATAAGTCGTGGCGTTCATGCGTGGTGGCCGCAAACCGCCATCGACACCCCTGTTGTCGTTGAACAACTCGGTGGTGAATTCCCTTATTATCGAACGCATGCTTAATACTTCTACTTTTGGTCGCGTTTTCAGATTTTATTTATGGTTAAATCCTTTCGGAATGATGTGCGCCATGAGTGAAAATTTGAAAAAAATACTCGTTTTTTTTCCTGTTAACCAACACAGTAAGGCTCTGATTAAGCGTCGACGCCTATTCTCCGAGACGTAGAGTTGCTTATTGAGTAGTGTTATGGCCCAAGACAAGCCTGGCGTTGGCGAAAACGTTTCAAATTCCACGCAAAACATCAGCCAAGACAGGGAGGCCGAAGACGCCGCGTACAAAAACGATCGCGAGTCTCTTAAAAATGCCCGTGACGGCGACACTGTTGACGCCGACGGCGGTGATGACTCTGGCGGCTACGCCAATCTCCATTTCGGTAAACAAAATCTTAACACCCCGCAGGGTGAAACTGACAGGCCTTTTGATGAGAGCGATCCGTTCATGGGGGGAAGGTCAAACCGCGGCCAAGCCTCGCGTGACGCCGATCTTGATGAAGATGACTCCAGCCAGAGTTTGACACAACCGCCAGGCTTTAATGGCGAGGCCCTAGATAACATTTCATACGAGTTAAAATCACCAGAGGCGACGACAGAAGGAGAGGCCTTTGAAGTCAGCGCTTTAGCCAATCCCGTTTCTGATCATCTGGCGCCAGAAGTTCAATCCGGAAATCAGCATGCACATGAAGCATTGGGCTTCCGCAACAGCGAACCTGTGATCGCGGCGACCAGTGCTGAAATCGGCAAGGGCTCTGATGGCGATATCATCACATCTCCTGAAGACAACAACGCCGGCGGCGATAATATAGTTACGCCCCCTGAAGACGATGAACCGTCAACCGAGTCTGACCAGCCGCGCTCCAATGAAGCGCCAGTCGATATTATTTTTTCGGGCGGGCCGATCGCTGAAAATCTGAGCAGCGTTGTTATAGGCAATTTGCTTGCAGTCGATAATGATGCAAACGAGAGTTTTGTTTTTTCAATTATCAATGACGAATCGGGTCTATTTGAGCTTGATGGCAATACGTTGAAACTGAAAGAAGGCGTGTCTTTCGATTTTGAGCAGAGCGAAAGCCATGACGTGGCTTTGCGTGTCACAGACAGCGCCGGCAACACCTATGACGAAGTCTTCACGGTCAACGTATCAAACGCTAATGAAGCGCCTTTTGGTCTCGGCCTTTCGTCTCTGGATATCGCCGAAAACATGCCTGGCGGAACTGTGGGGGCTCTTTTCATCGCCGATCCGGACGCCGGTGACGCGATCTCTTTCATCGTTTCGGATGAAAGGTTTGAAGTTGTCGGAAACGACCTGAAATTAAAGGAAGGAGTGTTTCTTGACGCGGAGACGTCAGGCTCTGTTGACCTCACCATTACGGCCACTGACGCCGGCGGCCTGTCTGCATCCGCCGGCTTTACCATCAATGTGACCGATGTAAACGAAATTCCCATTCTGAATGTCGTAAGTGAATCAGGGCTTCGAGCATCTTATTACAATATCGGTCATGCTCTCAGTGACCTTGATGAAGTTGACTTCAATGCTGAGCCCGATGCGCGAGGCGTCGTTGACAGTCTCGACTATATGGACGGCGGCGAATTGTTCTGGGAAGGCGCGCCCGGAAATTACTTTGCAGCTAAGTATGAGGGCAATCTCATTGTTGAAGAGGGTGGCGCTTATACCTTCGACATGGCCAGCGACGACGGCAGCATGTTGTTTATCGATGGCGTCGCCGTTCTCGATAATGACGGCCTTCATTCCACGCGCACACGTACGACCACGCTGGATCTGGATGCCGGCTCTCACGACATTGAGGTCCGCTATTTTGAAAATGGCGGTTCGCAGACGCTGCAGCTCGCGTGGTCGGGACCAGACACAGGCGGCGTTACGGAAGTCATAAACGGCGCCTCATTCGAGCATGGCCACTCTATCGACAACTTGACCGTCGCGGATGATGCGGCCGGCGCCATTATCGCGCGCCTCACGGTTGTCGATCCGGACATTGGCGATACGCATTCATTTTCGGTAAACGATGATCGCTTCGAAGTTGTAGAACAGGACAGCGCATTCTATCTCAAACTTAAAGATGACGTCAGCATCGATTACGAGCATGAAAACGAACTCATTGTCGAAATCACCGCGACCGATGCGAGCGGGGCCAGCAATACGCTAAGCCTGCCGATCGCTGTCGAGGATGTGAATCACGCGCCGACTATATCCATCGTGGGCGGGGAGGGGTTGCAAGCATCGTATTTCGATGTCGGGCATTCCCTCAGCGATCTCAATGAAGTCGACTTCGACGCCGTTCCCGATGCGGAGGGCGTGGTCGACAGCCTGAACTATACGGCTGGCAAGGAGAGCTTCTGGGACGGGGCTCCAGGCGACTATTTCGCAGCAAAATATGAGGGTCAGCTCTTGGTCGAGGAGGGCGGCTCCTATACTTTCGATATGTCGAGCGATGACGGCAGCATGCTTTTTATCGACGGCGTTGCGGTTCTCGACAATGACGGCCTGCACTCGACCCGCACACGCAGTGTGACGATGGACCTGGAAGCAGGTTCCCACGACATAGAGGTTCGCTATTTTGAAAATGGCGGATCCCAGACGCTTCAGCTTTCATGGGGGGGGCCGGACACAGGCGGCGCCTCTGAAGTGATCGGCGGCGAGTCTTTCCGTTTGCCCGGATTTACGGATGCGGACAGGCTCGGCGTGACGGAGAATGCTTCAGGCGACATCGCTGCACGGTTTTCCATTGCCGATGCTGAAGGTGATGTTATCGCCGTTACAGCAAGTGACGACAGGTTTGAAATCGTTGAAGACGCCGACGGGTATATCCTCAAGCTAAAAGAGGGCGTCGATGTCAATTACGAATCTGAATCCGAGGTCCCGGTCACCATTACAGCGACAGATGAACATGGCGAGGCGATATCGCAATCATTTTCTGTCCCGGTTATCAATGTCAATGAGGCGCCCGTCGAATTTACTCTGGCTTCGGTTTCAAACGAAGGACGCCTGGTTCTGAACGCCGATGGCGGAAATGACGATGCTGCAATCGCAGCAAATATGGAAAGTTTTCCGACCGACGCCATTACGGTGGAGGTTCGCTTCTCCTCCGATCAGACCGATGTGGGGGACGGCGCACCGCTCTTTTCTTACGCGGCAAATGATGGCTCAAACAACGAGGTGCTGATCTGGCTTGAAGGCTCCAGCGGCAATCTGCACCTTTATCTCGCTGGACAGAAAGTCAATACCGGCGTGTCTAATGCATCGCTGCTGGACGGGGAGGAGCATCAGGTTTCCTTCACTTGGGACCAGGCGACGAACGAGCTTGCCGTTTATGTAGACGGCGACTCTGCTTTTGAATCAATGCTCAGTATCCGCGATCTGAAAGCGGGCGGCTCACTTGCCTTTGGTCAGGAACAGGACTCAGAAACTGGCGGCTTTGACGTCGATCAGATTTTCCAGGGTGAAATAGCGGAAGTCCGGATTTTCGATTATGCGCGCAGTCATATCGAAATTTCGGAAAATGCGGGCGTAACGCTTGCCGACCCGGAAGCAGAGCCCGGACTGGTCAATAACTGGCTGATGGGCAGTTCTGATAGGGGATTTATTGCGGACCTTGTGGGCGCCGATGATCTCCAACTTATCAATGGCACCTCTGTGGAAGGCGGGGAGGTCTTTGACACGCCAACCGTGCTTGAAAATCGCCCGGGCGCTGTGGCCGGCGTTCTGTCCGCGACCGACCCCGACACCGGTTCAGCGGTCAGTAATTTTTCTATTGTCAGCGACCCTTCTGGCGCCTTTGAGATCGACGGAAACCAGTTGAAACTGAAAGACGGCGTCACGCTGGATTATGAAACGCAGGACGTCTATGAAATCGTCATCGAAGCGGACGGTTCTGGTGGCGAATCTGCGCAGCAAACCTTTACGGTCAACGTCGCTAACGAAAATGAATCTCCCATCGATTTTGCACTTGATCCTGCCTCTGCGGAAAAAGTTTTGTCCCTGAATCAGGATGGCGGAATTGACGATGCTGCTATTGCGTCCGACCTGGAAAGCTTCCCGACCGACGCCTTGACTGTGGAAGTGCGCTTTTCTTCACAACAGACCGATGTTGGCAATGGAACACCGTTGTTTTCTTATTCCGCGAGCGACGGTTCGGATAATGAAGCGTTGATATGGCTCGAAGGGTCGAGCGGCAAGCTCCATCTTTACCTTGCCGGAAAAAAAATCAATACGGGCGTCGATAATGCAGAGCTTCTGGATGGGAACGAACATCAGGTCTCGTTCACATGGGATCAGGCGTCAAATGAATTAAAAGTCTATGTCGATGGTGAGATGGCTTTCGACTCGACCGTCGACATTCGTGACCTGAAAGCTAACGGAACGCTTGCGTTTGGACAGGAACAGGATGCGGAAGGCGGCGCTTTCGATATCAGGCAGGTTTTTGAAGGCGAAATCGCTGAGGTGCGCATATTCGACTATGCGCGCAGCGATGTTGAAATTGCCGATAATCTGGGTGCGCCGATTGGCAGCCCAGACACGGAACCTGGCCTTGTTAACAACTGGGTTATGAATGCTGAAAGTAACGGCGCCATTGAGGACCTAGTGGGCGCCAATGACCTTCAACTCACGAATGGCGCTGCAGTTCAGAACAGCGTCAACTCAGCGACGCCGCTTGTCGCTGAGAACGATCCGGGCGCGATGATTGGCGCCTTGTCCGCCACTGATCGCGTTACAGGCGAGCCCATCTCTAATTTCGCGATCGTCGACGATTCTTCAGATCTTTTTGAAATCGACGGCAATCAGCTGAAACTAAAAGATGGCGCCGCGTTCGACTATGAAGCGCAGCATAGCCACGAGGTTGTCATCGAAGCCATCGCCGAGAATGGCGAGACCACACAGATGACAGTCGCGGTTCAAGTATCCGATATCTCGGAGATCACGGGCACGGATGGAAGCGATCGTCTGACAGGAACAAGCGGCGCTGATCTGATCTCGGGAGAAGAGGGCGTTGACACTGTTGTATTCTCCGGGAATCGCGCCGACTACACGATCGAGCAGATCGACGAGGAATCCTATCAGGTGACGGACAATCGCGCCGACTCTCCAGACGGCGTCGACATTGTGCGAACGACTGAAAACTTCGAATTCGCCGATCAGACAATCGGTGTCGAAAACATACTCAATACGCCGCCGACAGATATTTCTTTGGAGCTGGCGTCAAATGCTCGTCTGACGGATGCGTCTGTTTCTGATGCGAATATCGATATCGCGGATGGCGGGGGCTCAGACACCGCGCAAGTAGATCTCTCCGGGGCGATAGATGGGAGCGCGGCAATTACGATTTCGTTCGCCACCATTGACAACTCTTTTGAGCTCTTTGTGAATGGCCAGTCGCTTACAAACGAGACGGTTCAGCTGCAATCCAATGTTTATGATGCTGCGACCCAAGCATTCCTTCAGTTTGGAGACGGGGCGCCGATCGATACGCCCTGGGTGGCGAATGACGACGGTTCGCCTCGACTGGTCGCGCAAATCACCAGTGAAGGCGTCGAAATCCTCGCAACACGCACGCCATCATCCGGAGCTTACGAGACGATGACACTTGTCAACGGCGATTTCACAGCGCCGTCTCTCGTCGACGGAATGAATACGGTGACGGTGAACAATCCCGATGACAACGGTCCCGATGGCGTCAGCGCTGTCGTGTCGGCGCAGTTTGCAGAGCCTGTCGAGGGACCGGTGTCCGGCGAAGAGGGAGCCATTGTCGGAAGCCTTTCTTCCATCGACGCAGACGCTGGCGCTGCGGCCACATACGCTATCACCGAGGATGTTTCCGGGCTTTTCGAGATCAACGGAGACCAGGTGAAAGTTAAGGACGGCATGGCGCTCGACTACGACGCACAGTCATCTCATGAAATCATTGTCGAAGTGACCGACGAACATGGCGCGATCTATCAGGAGACGCTCACCATTGACGTCCAGCCGGAAAGCACGGCGACACAGCAGCTTTACGGCGATGCGGACGCCAATGTGCAGACCGGCGGCGCGGGCGATGACGTCATTTACGGCGGCGCCGGCGACGACACCATCACAGGCGGTCAGGGTGAGGACATGATGGTCGGCGGCGACGGCTCTGACGTCTTTGTCTATGCAATGGGCGATGGCTCGGATGAGATTTCGGGCGGCGCAGGCTGGACGGATGTCATTGACCTCACTGACGGCGCTGCACCGGTTGGCGAATTCGGAACCGACTGGACCGTCGATCTGACCGAAGGCGCGATTAGCTCCGTGACTGACGACACGATCATCTTCACAGATGACGCTGCCGGCTCAATATCGCTCAATGATGGGTCAGTGATCAATTTCACCGAAATCGAGCAACTGACTTACTAGGGATGACACAAGCGGCGTGAATTTGCAGCCCATCCACGCGCAAACAATAAGTCGCACAATTTATATTGTCGCAAATTTAATGTGGTGGAAAGCCAGCCCTATATGCACCGAGAGCGCGTCAACATCGCGGCGGCGACGCTGACGCGCTCCCGTGTAATCTCCGAAGCCTTTCCCCCGCCGGTCTCTCCCCCCAGCAAAGGCTACGGAACGGTGTTCTCTCCCTAGAACGCATGTAGGCTAGCGCCCAGTTCTAGGGCGCTATAGGAAATATTGGCCATCTAGGCAGAACTTTGCAGGCTTTAGAAACTGGCCAGCGGCATCGGCAACGATTCTACGTGCCGTTTTGACTGGATCTCAGTGATCAACTGAGCTTGGTTGCCAATGAACTGGCTCGGCGTCACACCGACGAAGGTTTTGAATTCTTTGATAAAATGAGACTGATCGTAATAGCTGTCCCCAGCGGCGGTCATCCAGTCGAGTTCACCGGCCCGAATACGGTCAGCGGCGCGCAAAGCGCGATATTTACGCTGCAAGAATTTCGGCGATGCGCCGAAATATGTCTTTGCGATCCGATCGGTCTGCCGCCTGGAGACGTCCATCATGGCAATCAGCGTATCCACGCTGAGATCATTTGGATCGAGAAGCCAATGTGCCAGCGCTTCAGGATATGAGCTGACACGCCGACGCGCGATGCGTCGCGCCACAAGATTGGCGAAAAAGCGATCCGCCGCCACCGCCATATCGTCAAGACTGCGCGCATTGCGCATTTCATCAATCGTGGAGCGCGCCAGCCCCCCGGCAAATGACGTGAGATCAATGACTCTGTCAGTCGCTTCTTCTGCATTGATCCCGCACAGCGTGACCCATCCTTTTGGACGAATGCCGATGCCGAAAACGCGCGTGCCAGCTTCTGCCTCCATACAATATGCGCCCATGGTGGGCCCAAGCAGAAAGGCCGACGTGATATGCTGTTTCTGGCCATCAGGCGTGTGCAGGATGCCGCCCCCGCCCAAAACTACGCGGATATTCCCCATTTCCGCACAAAGCGGCTGAATCGTCCGTTCTTCTGTCGAGAAATAGTAATAGGCGCGTACATGATCTCGAAGATCCGCTCGAGGAATATGATATTCAAGAGCCATCGCCTAATCGCAAACCCTACCCAACTGGAGAGAAACAGTACTCTATTTTTGGCCCCTTTTGGGGCGAAACTGCGAAACAGGCGCCAAATTCTTCACGCCGCTATTTCGGGTCACTATTATTCGCGGCCTTTGCCATGGTTAGCATTATTTATTTGATATTATTAAACTATTCCGGCACCCCTGTCGTATATCCACAATCTGTTATTCAACATTTCCCGTAATCGTCAACCCGTCATAAGCCGGTTCAACCCACTCGGGAAGCTCATTTTTCAATGTCCGATAATCCATGTGGATGTGCAGGTTAGTCAAAATACCCTGTTCCGGCCGCACGCGAGCCAGCCATTCCAGGGTCAGATCAAGATGAGCATGCGTTTTATGGGGCTTGTATTGCAGGGCATCCACGATCCACACTTTAACGCCGGACAAGGTCGCAAAGCTGTCTTCAGGAAGCCCGACGGCATCGCTGGAATAAGCGATATCGCCAAAACGGAAGCCTAGCGAATTGACGCCGCCATGATATTGCAGGAAAGCCGTTACCGGTATCGGCCCGGATGGCCCGTCAATGGCAAACGCTTCGCCGCAAGACGGCATGTTTTTTCTTTCAAGAATTGGCGGATAATAACTGCCGGGCGCCTGCTCGAAACAATAGTGAAACCGATCGACAATCGCCCCGCCCGTCTCATCATCAATATAAACCGGAATGCGCCGCCGCATCTGCAAAGCAAAAACACGCAAATCATCGATGCCGTGGCTCTGATCGGCGTGATCATGCGTATAAAGAACAGCGTCGAGGCGTGAACAACGCGCCGCCAACAATTGGGCCCTCATGTCCGGGGATGTATCCACCAGAACAGACGTTACCTTATTCGGCGCAAAGCCGTATTCCGGGTGCTCGCGCTGTACGAGAATCGAACATCGCGACCGGCGGTTTTTCGGCTCGTCGGGATCGCACGCCCCCCAGTCGCCCATGCCGTCCGGACCGCCAAAGCGCGGGACGCCGCCGGAGGACCCGCTGCCAAGTATGGTGACACGTAATCTAGCTGTCATGACGGCTTGCGCGGATCACGCGCTTTGGCAAACAGCCGAAAGAAATTATCGGTTGTCACCCGTTCAATTTCATCAACGTCTACGCCTTTAATTTCTGCAAGCTTCTCGGCGACATGCACGACATAAGCCGGTTCATTGCGCCGCCCTCTCATGGGGACAGGCGCCAGATACGGACAATCGGTTTCAACGATGATCCGGTCGAGCGGCGCCATCTCAGCTATGGTGCGCACGTCTGCCGCGTTTTTAAAAGTTATAATACCCGAAAAAGAAATATAGCCGCCTAAGTCGAGCGCCGCCCGGGCGAGGTCCGGTCCGCCGGTATAGCAATGGAGCAGGGGGGTGAACGCCCCTTCCCGGCATTTGCGCATAAGCATGTCACGGGTCGCGTCATCGGCGTCGCGGGTGTGAATGATAAGCGGAAGCCCGGTCTCCTGCGAGGCGTTGATATGCGCGCGGAAGACGGATTCCTGAACTTTTCGGTCTGAATATTCGTAGTAGAAGTCGAGGCCGCATTCGCCAATCCCGACGACATTATCATCGTCCGCCATAGAAATCAGCGTTTCCGCTGTGAGGTCTGCATAATCCTTGGCGTGATGCGGATGGACCCCGACGCTGCGCCAAATCAGCGGATCCTTCGCCGCAATCGCTTTTATCGCGTCTGTAGATGATAATTGATCCGAGATTGTCAGCATCGCCTCAACCCCGGCCTCACGCGCGCGGGCGATGACGTCACCAAGATCAGCGGCGTATTTCTCCGAGTGCAGATTAACGTGACTGTCTACAAACATGGGAAGTCAGGCAGCCTTTTGCCTTAGCGCCGCGCGCATGTCGAACGCCATAGCCTCTATCAGCTGGCCGCGATCGATGTTAAGCGCTTCCCCCCGTCCGGCGAGAGCGGAAACTGCCTGCCAGGCATTGAGCAAATCGCTCGCATCAGCGCCGTCAAACCCTTGGGCCGCGCCCTGTGTCGCGGCCGCCCGCGAGGCGTCGCTCAGGCTCGCAATAATCGTGTCCCGAAAAACCGGCCAGCGCGTTTCACCGCCTTTGCCGGAAACGCCGGAAATAATGCGCGAGAGATCGCCGCCCTGCTGCGCCCTTTGTAAGAATTTGTGTGCGAGCGAAATCGCCTCGCCCCCGTCCCCGGCGGCAAGCATCATCGCGTAGCCAGGACGGCCGCGCGCATGATCTGCTATGTTCTTTGCATCCGCGGCGCTTACACCTTCGTCCTGTAACAGTCGCACAATTTCATCATTGGCGACGGGCGCAAGATCAACACGGCGACAGCGGGAGCGAATAGTCGGCAGAAGCCTGCCGGGCGCCGTCGAAAGAAGCAGCAGTGTCGCGCCTTTCGGCGGCTCTTCGAGGGCTTTCAGCAATGCGTTTGCAGCATTGCGGTTCATATCGTCGGCCGTGTCGACAATTGCGATGCGAGCGCCGCCGCCGGACGCCGTCCGGCTCAGAAAGCTCGTCAACTGGCGAATGGTTTCCACAGTAATTTCAGACTGGCGCCGATCTTTTTTTTCATCATAGAGCCGCTCAGCGACGTAAACGTCCGGATGCGCTCCCCCGGAAATAAGGCGAAAGACGCGGCTCGACTCCGGCATGTCCAGAGTTGTGTCGTTGCTAAGCGAAGAAGGGTCCAGCAGCGCACGTGCGATCCGATAGGCAAGGGTGGCTTTCCCCGCGCCTTCAGGTCCCGCAAGGATCCAGCCATGGGTCAGCGCCCCCTCTCCCATCGCCGCACGCAGGCGGCGCTCGAGGGTCTCACGACCGATCTGATTGGCGCGTGCGCGCGGCAGGATCAACTCGTCTTCCATAGGTTTTACCTAGGCGTTTTGCGCGGCTGAGGGAAGGTCTTCCGTCAAGCCTTGAACAGAGATGGAAGCCGTTTTTGCACGACGTCCCTGACACGCGCCGCAACGGTTTCAGAATCCCCTTCAGCGCTCACGATGGCGCACCTTTGAGGCTCGCGCTGTGCAATTTCGAGGAACGCCTGCCGCACCTTTTCATGATATGCGGCGCCTTTTGATTCAAACCGCTGTTCCGCGCCGCCAACCGCCCCCGCCCGCTTCAATCCTTCTTCCACTGGCAGATCGAGGATGATCGTCAGGTCAGGTTCGCGGTCCCGGACTACAATTTTGTGGAGCGCTGCAACGGTTTCTTTTCCCAAGGCGCCCGCAAGCCCCTGATAGGCCATTGTTGAATCGGCGAAACGGTCGGTAATCACCACTGAACCGCGCTGCAGCGCCGGCGCAATAGTGCGCTCAAGATGATCGGCACGCGCAGCATACATTAGCAGCGCTTCGGTAATCGGCGTCCATTTATCGGCTGAACCTTCTAGCAGCAATTTGCGAATGGCTTCAGCGCCGGGCGAACCGCCGGGCTCCCTTGTGGTCACCACGTCATGGCCAGCCGTTCGCAATGCCTCGGCAAGCCGTTTGATTTGGGTCGATTTACCAGCGCCATCGCCGCCCTCAAAGCTGATGAACGCTCCAGAAGAAGCCCCGGCGCGCATTTAGTTCGCCGAGGCTGTTTCAGTTGCTTCATCTGAAGGTTTGGCGAGAAGCTTTTTCGCCGCGAGGCCGATCTTGCCCCAGATGCCGGTTTCTTTCACCGAACGCCCTGCATAAAGCGCATATTCGCGCGCCGGTCCGCCCGGCGCTTCCACGCGCAGGTAGCCGATTTGCTGGTTTTCCTTGATGGGCGCCGCCACAGGGCCTTCATAAACGATCGTCGCCTTGGCTTCATCAATGAGTGAGCGATGCAGAATAAGCTTTACGGGCTCTCGCGCGATGAGCGGCACGCCCGGCTCCTTGCCTTTAAAGACTTCTGCTTCGCCAACAATATCGCCCGGTTCGAAAAAGGTCTTGGTCGAAAAATCATTAAACGCAAGCCGCATGAGGCGCGCGGATTCCGTCGCGCGTTCGCGCTCGGACGAAAGCCCGTTCACCACAACGATGCGCCGCTCGCCATTCTGAACGGCAGATCCCACCAGCCCGTAGCCGGACTCTTCCGTGTGGCCCGTCTTCAAACCGTCAGCGCCTTCCACCATATCGAGAATGGGATTGCGGTTGGACTGGCGGATTTTCTCCCATGTGAATTCTTTTTCCGCAAACAAGGCGTAATACTCGCCATATTCGGAAATGACCTTGCGGGTAAGCATGGCCAGATCGCGCATGCTCATCTTGTGGTTGGGGTCCGGCTTGCCATGCGGATTGCCAAAGGTCGAATCGTTGAGACCCCATTCGTGGGCCTTTTGGTTCATCAACTGAACAAAGGCTTCTTCGGACCCTGAAATATTCTCGGCGACAACGATACATGCGTCATTGCCGGACTGAACGATGATGCCACGCAGAAGATCGAGCACGGGAATGCTGTCGCCGACCCGCACCCACATGGACGAGCCCTCGCGCTCACGCCAGGCTTTTTCACTCACATCAAACTTGTCCGTCAGTTGTAGAGAGCCGTTTTTCAACCGCTCGAAGACGATGGCGACGGTCATCAACTTCGACATTGAAGCCGGCGCCGTCGGCGTCCGCGCTTTTTTCTCATAAAGAATCTCGCCGGTCCGATAATCCATGATTAACGCATAGTCAGCGGGCGTGGTCAGCGGCGGCTGGGTCTGGGCCAAGGCTTGCCCAGCACTCGCAATCAACAGGATGGCGGTGGCGATGACCTGCGAAAACTTCAAAACGCGTCTCCTCAACAAGTTCGACAAAAGCCGAAATACCCTATTTAACGCCTTGATATGAAACATAATCTTAGCGTTCTTATGGCGTCAGCGTGACCAGCGACGCGTCACCATAACCTGCTCTGCGCACGGCTTCCAACTTTTCCGCGGCCGTTTCAATAGATGAGAATGGCCCAAGGTTGACGCGATAAAACACGGTCCCGGTCTCAGTCTCGACCCGGGACATTCGTAACGTCCCGATATCGCCAATCTGGGCGCGCAGCGCGTCAATATTATCAAGGCGCGACAGCGCCACCACCCGTACGAGATAAATCGCCTCTGTCGCCTGTTCGGCGCTCGCCTTTGGATGAACCATGCGTGCGTCGTCCGGATCGGGGGTCGAGAGGTCGGCTGCGGGTATTTCGGCCTCGTTCTCAGCCCCCGTCTCGACCTCGGCGATCGCCACTTCTTCTGCCCCCGGCGTCAGAGCGGGCGCGCTTTCCATGCTGGTCAACAGCTCCGAGATCGGGTCGCAATCGGGATCGATGCCGGGGCGGATCGTCTCCTGTCGCACAGGCGCAGCGCGAGCGACCCGATCGGGGCGCGGCGATGTTTTTGGCGCCTGGCCGTTCAGGGGGGCTTGCCCGGCATAACGTACGCGCACGCGGGCTGTTCCCTGCTGCTCAAAGCCAAGCTGGCGGGCCGCCTCGCGCGACATATCGATGATCCTGTCATCCACGAAAGGCCCGCGATCATTGAGGCGCACCACGATTGAACGGCCGTTTTCAAGGTTGGTCACCTCAACCATTGACGGCAAAGGCAGCGTCGTGTGCGCCGCCGAAAGCCGGTTCATGTCGAAAATTTCGCCATTCGCCGTTAGTCGGCCATGAAATTGGGAGCCGTACCAGGAGGCAATGCCCACCTTGGAATAATTTGGATCTTCCTCAGGCCGATACCACTTGCCGCGAACCTGATAGGGCTTGCCGACTTTATAGTGAGGATCGCCCCCTCCCCTGCCACCTGACGGCGTTGTTGTGCAGGCAGCGGCAAGCGCCAGCAAGAAAACAGCGCCAAGCTTTAATAATGATGATGCGGAAGAGCTCATAAAAACAGTACGCATGGGTTGCGCCGACATCTTTTGCCGTCGGACATTTCCGGCAATAATCGGCGAGGGTTAATGTCTCATTAACCTAGTTTACAGCTCTCTTGCCTTTTGCGCCCAGCTGCTCAGCACGGCCAATTCTCAGTTTTTGGCCCGCTCTGGCGCCCGAGCGTTCAGTTGCATCCATCCCTTCCGCGCTGTAGACAGCAGCCGCTACTCTCGGAGGGGTGGCAGAGTGGTCGATTGCGGCGGTCTTGAAAACCGTTGGGCTTCACGGTCCCGGGGGTTCGAATCCCTCCCCCTCCGCCAAGTCCAAATCAAATATCCATACATCCGAGCCTTGCTTGAAGGCTTTGAGAGCGCTGAGCCGCTAAAAGCGTGCAATGAAAAACGCCGCACCTTTCGGTGCGGCGTTTGGAGGGTAATCTTGCGGCAATACGCGCCGCAATCTCGAGAGTTAAAAGTTGCGACGCAAGGTGACCGCAAAGGTGCGAGGCTTGCCTGGCGAGCCATAGACGCTTCCAACGGCAGCGGCGTCGTTCACCTTGGTCGTCAGGTAATACTTATCGAACATATTCTGGATTTCGAAAGCAATACCCCAATTGTCGTCCGCGGAGTTCCACATAATGCGGGCGTTGCCGAGGAAATACCCTTCGATCAGGTTATCCGCCACCAGAACATCGATCGGACCGCCGCCACCGGGAAGGCCATAACCGAGAAGTTCTTCCGGGATGTCCATTGCGGTAGGATCGAAGTCATTTGGAACTAACGTCCCGGGCACGTTGCCTGCCTCCGTGAATATCTGCGATTGATAGGAACCGTCGAAGCGGAAGCTCAACTCTCCGCCCCAGACATTTTGAATGTCATATTGAGCGCCAATGCTGTACTGCCATTCCGGCGTGTAGGGGGTAATGTCCCCCAGGTCGACACCGGTGCCGGCGGTCGGATCGATTTCCTTGTACTGAAAATCGAGATAGCTTAGAGACGCATCGAAACTAAAGCCCTCAACGGGGTAGAATGCGGCTTCTGCTTCAAAGCCTTTGACCTTCGCCGAACCGACATTGCTTGGACGCAAGCAAGGCGTTTGTTGACCGACAGGAAGATCCAAGCAGACCGTCGAGTTCAGGACGATGTCGTCATACGGGAAATAGAAGCCCGCGAGATTCAAGCGCAGACGGTTGTCAAACAGGTCCGACTTCAAGCCCAGTTCGTAGGACGTAATTGTTTCCGGCACATGCGGCGTCGCCTGGCTCGGGAAGAACGGACGGGCGTTAAAGCCGCCGGCGCGATAGCCGGTTGCGATCTGGCCATAAACCAACAGTTCTTCATTGAAACGATAGTCGAGCGCTACGCGCCAATCCAGCTGACTGTTCTTAAAGGTCGCCGTCGTGCCGTCAACGCCGAAAAGAAGACAGTTCGGCTGGTTGCCGATATCGGTTGGCCCAGCCAATGGAGCGCCAAGGAAGAAGTTACATGGCCCTTCCACCGGTGAGAGGTCTGGGTTTCTGCGGCGATAGAGATACTCTTTCTTGTCCCAGGAATTCCGAACACCGCCGGTAAGGTGGAGGGCATCCGACAAGTTAAAAGTCACATTGCCGAAAACAGCCTTGTTTGTCGACGGTGTGGGGTCAGGACCGTGGATGAAGTCCAGTTCCGCATAGGCGATATTGATACGGCCGGTGTAAAAGCTGTCCGTATCGAAGTAGAAACCGCCGATCGTAAAGTCAACGAAATCGTCAAACAGCTGGCCATTGAGACGAATCTCCTGGCTCCACTGTTCGTTGGTCTGTGTCTGGTTCAGAAGATTTGGCGCCAGCGGCGACCCGTCCACATCATAAGACCAGTCCGTTTTATATTTTCGGTAAGATGTGACCGAGAACATGGAGAGGTTATCGTTGAGCCCGATATCCATCGTCAGGGCCGCGCCATAGTTATCCATATCCCGGTGTGGATCGAGCGTCAGCGGATTGTATGGAAATTGAGGATCGCCAGGGTACAAGTTGTTGAAGGTCGCATACGAGACGTAACGCCCGTCATACCCGGTCAGCGTATCGCAGCTATTAGGCCCAGACGCAACGAACATGCAGTTATAGGGGATGGCCATACCGTCGGTGCCGCGAAGCCATGGCCGCGAGGGATCGTCATTCAATAGGCCTTCTGCGTTTGCATAAAGAAGCGTCGAGACACCCGCGTCGTTCCGCTCGCGCGTGTAGTCGCCTGAAAGATTAATGTCGACATTATCAGTTGGCTGCCAGCGCAAGGCGATCTTGCCGCCCGCAATCGCCACGCCGCCGTCACGCCCCAGAACAGGATCCTCGCCTGTCGCCTGCGTTGGCACATTCGTGCCCGGGTGAGTCAACGCATAATCGAGGCGCTTGATATAACCTGTTTCATTCTTGCTGACGCCCGAAACGCGCATTGCGAGATTTTCCGTAATAGGAACGTCGTAAATGCCCCGGATATCAATCCGGTCATAAGATCCGTAGGTCACTTGGAACGATCCGGAGTTATCGCCTTGCGGTTTCTCCGAATATAGCTTGATCGCGCCGCCGATAGAGTTCCGGCCTGCGAGCGTGCCTTGCGGACCGCGCAGGACCTCAACCCGGTCGACATCCATGAGGTCGAGCAGTGAGCCTGTGAGCGTCGGCAGATAAACGTCATCGATGTAAATCCCGACGCCCGGTTCGACCGCGAAGTTCGGGTCATTCTGACCAATGCCGCGGATATAAGCGATCATGGCGGAACCATATTCCTGGTTCTGCCCCGCCAGGGTCACGTTAGGCGCCTGACGCGCGATCTGAGAAAGTTCCGTCTGACTGCGGCGCTCAAGCATGTCGCCCGTGATCGCCGTAATTGCGAGCGGCGCGTCCTGCAAATTCTGTTCGCGAAATTGCGCCGTAACGACGATTTCGTCCGTTTGCGCCAAAGCCGACGCGCCCGCCAAGCTAGACAACGCTGCGAGTGACGCTCCTGCGCAAACAAAGGCCCGAATAGTTTTTTTCCGGCTGGTCATGCGTTTCCTCCCATGCACCAAGAAATGTGAATCAGTTTTTATTTTTTAGGTAGCGATAACATAAATCGCCGTAATCAAATGTATAATTTCGAATTATATCGCTAATCCTCCTTATGTTGTTGCCGTCAGGCAACGACAGGCTCGAGTAACGGTATTACCCTTTAATCAGAAGAATTATGCTATTATTATTTGTAACAGTTACATCGCATGGCAAATGCAATAACTATTCAGTCTCCAAATACACGCTTTATACGTCGAATTTTACGCCCTGCGCCAAAGGCAAGGCTGTTGAATAGTTAACCGTTTGTGTTTGTCGGCGCATGTAAGCTTTCCAGGCGTCAGAGCCGCTTTCACGTCCGCCGCCAGTTTCCTTTTCCCCGCCAAAGGCGCCGCCGATCTCGGCGCCGGAAGGGCCGATATTCACATTCGCGATGCCGCAATCAGAACCCGTCGCGGAAAGGAATTGTTCCGCCTCAAGAACATCGCGCGTAAAGATGCATGACGATAGTCCCTGCGGAACCGAATTTTGCAACGCAATAGCTTCATCAAGTGCAACGTATCTAAACACGTAGAGTATGGGCGCAAAGGTTTCTTCAAGGACGATGCCGTCATGGCTCTCAAGCTCGACAATCGCCGGGCGCACATAGCAGCCTTCTTTTTCAATATTATCGCCTCCAGTTATTACGCCGCCCTGCGCCTTCGCGCGATTGAGCGCATAATGCATGCGGTTCAAAGCATCCTTGTCGATGAGAGGGCCCACAAGAACGCCGTCCTCCAAAGGATCGCCTACCGGTAAGGAAGCGTAAGCGGATTTCAAGCGCGACAGAAAATCGCCATATATGCTTTCATGCACAAAAAGACGGCGTAAACTGGTGCAACGCTGGCCAGCCGTTCCTGCCGCAGAAAAGCAAACAGCGCGCAGCGACAAATCCGTATCAGCAGACGGCGTAATGATGCCCGCATTATTGCCGCCAAGCTCAAGCAAAACTCGACCGAAGCGCTTAGCAACGCGGGGGCCCACTTCACGTCCCATTCGCGTCGACCCAGTCGCAGAGACAAGGGTAATGCGCGGATCATCCACAATCTGCTCGCCAGCCGACCGCTCCCCAATGGTGACCTGGGTGAGATGCGGCGGAGCATCACCGAACCGCGCAATCGCCTTTTCAAAAAGAGATTGCACAGCAAGCGCCGTGAGGGGCGTCTTTTCCGACGGTTTCCAGATGCAAGTGTCGCCGCACACCAGCGCTAGCGCTGCATTCCAAGACCAGACGGCAACGGGAAAGTTGAAAGCGGAAATAATTGCCACAGGCCCCAGAGGGTGCCAGCTTTCCCGCATGTGGTGTCCGGGGCGTTCCGATGCGATGGTGAGCCCGTATTGCTGACGAGACAGGCCAACAGCGAAATCGCAGATGTCGATCATTTCCTGGACTTCGCCCAGGCCTTCGGAAAGAATTTTGCCGCACTCTATCGTAACAAGACGCCCAAGATCGTCTTTATGTCTACGCAATTCCTCTCCGAAGAGACGCACAAGCTCGCCGCGACGCGGCGCAGGCACGCTACGCCATTTGAGAAAAGCTTCCTTGGCGAGCGCGATTTTCTCTCCGATCACTGCATCGTCATCAATGGCGAGCTGCGCCAGTTCGGAACCGTCAATAGGCGTTGTAACCGACAAGGGGCCGCGCGTGTAATAACGCTCCTCAACGCCAAGGCGATCCATGATATCGGATATGTTCATGAGACTAGCTCCTTTGGTTCGCGTCCTAAACGCCGACCCATTGTTTCAGTAACGCGCCGGTCACATAGGCTGCACCGGCCGCAGTCATGCCAATTAGAAAGGTTTCAAGCCCGGAACTCCACCACGGAGCGGTCGACCATTTCGATTTCAAAGCGCCGATGCCAAAGAACACGACGCCTGTCATGATGATAGCGCTCAACAGCGCGCTTGCGCCGGCGCCGAATAGAAACGGCAGCAACGGCACTGCGCCGCAAATTACGAAAGCGCCGAAGGTCGCCGCGCCGGCGGCAAAAGGGGACTTGTTCGCCTTCGGGGCGCCGTATTCCTCTTCGATCATCACTTCGACCCAGCGTTCTTCATGTTTCGTGACGATATCGACTGCACGCTTGAGGTCTTCCCCCTCGAAACCCTTCGCAGCGAAAATCTGACGGATTTCTTCGCGCTCGCCTTCTGGCGACAACGCAATGTGGTGCAGCTCGGTTTCCCGGAGGCGACGATAGTCGTCGCGTTCCGCCTTGATGCCGGAATAATTTCCCGCCGCCATGGAAAAGCCGTCGGCGAGAAGGTTGGCTGCCCCGAGAATAAGAATGATTTTCGTTGACAATTCCGCGCCCGAGACGCCGGCGACGACCGCGAAGGTCGTGACAGCGCCGTCAATTCCGCCCAGCACCCAGTCCCGCAAATAAGTGACCTGCGGCCCCTTTTTCAGGCGCTCGGCGATGTCCTGCGGATCATGACTATGCGCAATCTCGGGATCGCGTGACGAGGGGTCCATGAAGAGCTTATGAAACGCGCTGCAAATGGCCGTCAATCGCCTTCTCGCAGTGGCGGTTTCGGGCAGTCATCCTGCGGTTTTCTGCGCCATTGCCACCCGCATGGACAAGGCGTAAACCGCATCAAGATCAGTATTTTCAGCGGAAGGATCGCCATGGCCCGCAAATACGACCGGGTGCCGGAACTCAGCCTTAAAGCCTATACGGACGGAGATCTGGCGGCGCGCCGGGAATTCGAGGAGGCGCTCTATGAGGGCTTCAAATATTTCGGCTTTATCATTCTTAAGGATCACAAAGTCAGCCACGATTTGCTGAAGCGCGCCTACGACAAAAGCGCCGAATTTTTCGCCCTGCCTGAAGACTACAAGAATAAATTTTTCCGCAAGGACGGGCAGCGCGGCTACACCCCTTTCGGACGCGAGCACGCGAAAGATTCCAAGCATCCGGATCTCAAGGAGTTCTGGCATGTGGGTCGCGAGTTCGCGCCCGGATCGGAACTCGAAAAGATTTATCCCTCTAATATGTGGCCTGACAAACCGCAGAGTTTTCGGGATACATTTCTCGAACTTTACGATGCGCTCGAAGAAGCGGGTCTCGTCATGCTCGAGGCGCTGGCGCCCTCCCTTGATGTTCCGCGCGACTTCTTCCGGAAAATGGCGACGAATGGCAACTCGATCCTGCGCCTGCTTCACTATCCGCCTGTGCCGGAAGGCGTCGATCCGGGATCGATCCGCGCCGCGGCTCATGAAGACATCAATCTCATCACGATCCTTGTGGCGGCGAACGGCGCCGGGCTGCAGCTCCTTGATCGCGAGGGCAAATGGCTGCCGGTGGAAACCGATGCTGACAATCTAATCGTCGACGCTGGCGACATGCTGGCGCGGGTCTGTAACGACGTCATCCCGGCGACGACGCACCGCGTCGTCAATCCTGAAGGGGCGACAAACGAGTCTCGGTATTCAATGCCGTTTTTCATGCACCCCCATTCGGAGGCTCTGTTGTCTTGTCTCGACAGTTGTAAAAGCAACGGCGCGAAATATCCGGACATCACGGCGGATGAGTTCCTGAAGCAGCGGCTAAAAGAAATCGGTCTCGCCGGATGATGGTGACGATCCGGCCTGCATCGGCCGGGGACATTCCTTTGATGCAGGCGCTGGAACACGATGCTGCCCAAGCATTTCGCACAGTGGGTTATGACTTCTGCGCAGACGGACCGGTGCGCACTCACGAAGAACATGAACGTGGTCTTGAAGGCGGCGCCACATTAATTGCCGAATTTGATGGCGAAGCCGCAGGCTTTATTCTGTTATGGGTTGTCGACAGCCATGCGCATTTAACGGAAATATCCATCGCCGAACGGTTTCAAAAGCGCGGAATCGGACGGGCCCTAATTGAAGCAGGCGAAGACTGGGCGCGGGAGCAAGGTTTTGACGCTATCACGCTCACGACTTTTCGCGATGTGCCATGGAACGCGCCCTTCTATCGCGCGCTTGGATATACAGAGTTCTCTCCGGGCGACGACGAGCCGGATCTTGCCGCGGTTCAGGCCGAGGAAGCCCAGTCAGGCTATGCTGGCAAACCGCGCATCGCGATGAAGAAAGCGCTTTAGTCCCTGACGCCCTCGCAATGCCAGCAGGTTTCCATCATGCCGGCGCCAATCGGGCTGCCCGGCGGAATTTCCATCGCCGGCATAGAGACTGAAACTGCAGCGGCTGGCCGGTTCAGATGTGCCTCGATCCGTTCCCGCAGCCACGCATTATGCTCGCGCGCATTGGCGCCGCTGAAAAGCGACGGCTCCAGGCGGTTGCCTATGGCGCGAAGTTTCGCTTCCGCCTTTGACCGCGCGGACGGGGCCGCAGTCTCATCGAGCGACAAGGTAATGAGCGAAGACACGAAGCGATCCTGAACCACATCGGCAAGCATTTGCTGGCTTGGCGTGGTTGTCGTGAATACCTCCGCATCGATGGCGTTCAGCACATCGCCGAAACCGAGCGCCGAAGCATTGCGCCGGTGCTGCTCTTCAAGCCGCGCGGCGCGGGCCGGATTCAAAAGCGCATTAATGGTGATGCTCGCTGCGGCGTCGGCGGCGCTGGCGAGATCGAACATAGGATGCGCACTGGTTTCAAAGACTTCACCGCCGCTGTTTCCGTTGAAGGCGCCCATGGGCGCCGTCATCTGGTCCAGAACCGATGTGGGAATGACAAGCGCCGACGGATCGAGCGTCTCCACAAGCGCGGCGAGCGCTTCGCGTTGTTTCTGATTGGAGACCACCGATCCGTTGTTCAGCGCGTCGCCTTTGGTCTTGTAGGCGAAGTCATAGCCGCCGACGAGTTTCGCCGCCGCCTCGATCTGATAGCGATGATAGAGATAGATCGGCACGATGACTTCGCGCAGCTTTGCCATGGGTGTGCCCGGCCTAATCGCCCTGTCGCCGAACTTGGAAAGCGCGACGGCGCGGACGGCCATGACATCACGCAGCGCTTGCGTTGGGTCGCCACCATTGTCCCAGACGCTGCCGTAAGGGTTGCCGGTCGAAACAGACCGGCCTTCGCTGTCGGCTACGAAACGGAGACCCGACCCGTAACCGTCTGCGATGATCTTGTTGAGAGCAGCCGCCTCGTTAGTTCCCGGCGCGAATTGCGCATAGAGCCAGGTCGCGGCGAACTTGTCCCATTCGCCGATGCCGACATCATAAGCCTCTGAGAAATCAAGGGACCCGTCCTCGCCCACTGTCACCAATGGCGCCGGATAATCCATGACCGAAGCGCGGTCGTTGGTCGACGCCGCGAAATTATGCGCAAAGCCGAGGGAGTGACCGACCTCATGCGCGGACAATTGCCGGATGCGGGCGAGCGCAATCGTCACCGGATCATCCGGACCGCCCTTGCCGGAATTCTGCGCACCGGCGAGGCCCTCGAAAATCATCCGGTCCTGCCGCACACGCTGCGAGCCGAGAATGACGCTGCCCTTTATCATCTCCCCGGTGCGCGGATCGGAGACGCCGCCGCCATAGGACCAGCCGCGGGTCTGGCGATGAGTCCATGAAATGATGTTGTAGCGAATGTCCCGGGGATGCGCGCCTTCTGGCAAGGGTTCGACGCGGAAGGCGTTTTCAAACCCCGCCGCCTCGTAAGCCTCCGCCCACCAGGACGCGCCTTCGATCAGCGCGTCGCGAATTTGCGGCGGCGCGCCGGCGTCGACGTAAAAGACGACGGGATTTTTCGCCGGGCTCTTCGCAGCGGAAGGATCTTCCTTTTCCAGCCGGAAACGCCGCGCGAAGGCTTTCTGGATCGGCTCGGCGAGCGGCGCCGAGAAATCGTAATAAGAAACGTCGATGGCGCCGGAGCGGACGTCGAAGGGGCGCGGCGTGTAGCCGTCATCGGGCAGGCGCACCAACGAATGATGCAGCACCATGGTGATAGCCCGCGCGTCCGCCGCCGTCGCCCAGACTTCGTCGCCGGGCTTGTCGCTGACGAGGGTCAGATAGGCGTCGAACTCCACATTGTCGGGAAAAGAAAGCGCGTTGGCCGCGTCGGGAAATGTTCTGTCTTCCGCGACGGAAAACGATCCGCCTTTCGGATGATCTTTCAGCGCCGCAATGACGCCGAGAGAATCGCGGGTGATGAAGCTTGAGATGTCGACAAGACTCTCGCCGCCGGGACCCGTGGCGCTCACCTCGCCCGCCCAAAGGAACGACCGGGCGAAGGATTCGCGCACCGCTTTTTGCTCCAGCGGGTTGTCGGAGGTCGCGCGGTAGGTCCAGTTCTCCTGTTCGGCGATCATCTTGTCACCGACGCGGCGGAAGGCGATCAGCGAGCCGCTGTCGAAAAGACCCCGGTCGAGTCCCACCGGATTAGAGCCGAGGCCCGATGTCAGCCCCGCCGCATGAATGGCGCGCAGCGTGATGCCATCGTCATCTGCCGGCGGAAAGACGGCGAAGACCTTCCCGCCTTTCTCATCGGCGAAGAGCGTCAGGAAGCCGTCTTTGCGAGTGAAATCCTTGACGATCTCGTCGACCCAGACGTCCTTTGGCGCGGCTGCTGTTTGCTCGCGGGTCTCCTGATCGCTGGCGGGCGGCGCCTGTTCCCCGGCGCCGTCACGCGCGCAGGCGGCGGCCATCAAAGACGAGGCAAGGAACAGAAGAATAAGACGCATGAGGCTTCCTTTCGGGGCTGACGTCGCGAAGCTGCCGGATTTTTAGGGGAAATGCAAAATTGAAATTTCGCCGCTGCATCAAGCGATTGCGTCATGCTTCTTCGGCCTTATAGTTGCAGTGCAAACAGGAAGAGAGCGTTTTCGTGAAGTTTACCGGCACCAAGGATTACGTCGCCACCGAAGACCTGAAAGTCGCCGTCAATGCGGCGGTGACGCTGGAGCGTCCCCTGCTCGTCAAGGGCGAACCCGGCACCGGCAAAACGGTGCTCGCCATCGAAGTGGCGAAGGCACTCGGCGCCCCGCTGCTCGAATGGCACATCAAATCGACCACCAAGGCGCATCAGGGGCTTTACGAATATGACGCCGTGGCGCGCCTGCGCGACGGCCAGCTCGGCGAAGAGCGCGCCCGCGACGTTAAAAACTACATCAAGCGCGGCAAGCTGTGGGAGGCGTTCACCGCGGGCGAGCGCCCTGTCCTCCTCATCGATGAAATCGACAAGGCCGATATCGAGTTTCCCAACGATCTCCTCCAGGAACTCGATCGCATGGAGTTCTTCGTGTACGAGACCGGCGAGACGGTGAAGGCGAAGCAGCGCCCCATTGTCATCATCACCTCGAACAATGAAAAAGAACTGCCCGACGCCTTTTTGCGCCGCTGTTTCTTCCATTACATCAAATTTCCCGATGCGGAAACGATGGCGCAGATCGTCGAGGTGCATTTCCCGGGCATCAAGAAGCGTCTTGTCGGCGACGCGATGAAGATCTTTTACGAAATCCGCGAGGTTCCGGGTCTCAAGAAAAAGCCATCGACGTCGGAACTGCTTGACTGGCTGAAGCTGCTCATGTCCGAAGACCTGCCCGAGGAAATCCTTTCGGAACGCGATCCCCGCAAGGCCATCCCGCCGCTTCATGGCGCGCTCCTCAAGAACGAGCAGGACGTGCATCTCTTCGAGCGGCTGGCGTTTTTGGCGCGCAGAGAGGGCTAATTGATGCGCGCGGAAACGCAGCGCATTTCAGCAAACGGTCTTTCCCATTTCGTGCGGGACAGCGGCGACGCCGATGCGCCTGCGGCGATCCTGCTGCATGGCTTTCCGGATTCCTCTGCGGTCTGGACGAAAGTCACGCCGCCGCTCGTCAGTGCGGGCTTCCGTGTGATTGCTCCTGACTTGCGCGGGTTCGGCGAAACCGACATGGCGGCGTCGGTCGCCGATTACGACATTCAGAACGGCGCGTTCAAAGATGTTCTGGCGATCATGGATGCGCTGAAGATCGGGCTCGCGCATGTCGCCGGTCATGATTTCGGCGCGCCCGTTGCCTGGATGCTTGCCGCCCAGCGTCCGGAGCGGTTCAAAACGTTGACCGCCCTCTCCGTCGGTCATACGCGCGCCTATCTGAAAGCCGGATGGGAGCAGAAATGGCGCGGCGCCTACATTCTCTTTCATCAGCTCAGGGGGCTTTGCGAAGCCGCCTACCGCGCCAATGACTGGGCGCTCTTGCGCAAGCATTGGTCGGCGCATGGCGACATTCAGGAGACAGTCAGACTGCTCTCCCGTCCGGGGCGGTTGACCGCCGGGCTCAACTGGTATCGCGCGAATATTTCTCTCGACCGCATCTTGAAGCCGCCGCCCGTCGGAACCTTCGGCGAGGAAATCGTGCATATTCCCACACTTGGTATCTGGAGCGACGGCGAAGCCTATCTGACCGAAGCGCAGATGACAGGTTCCGAAGACTATGTGGACGCGCCATGGCGCTATGAGCGTATAAACGGCGCCAGCCACTGGATCCCCTATGATGCGCCCGATGCGTTGAACCGCTCAATGATTTCCCATTGGCGAACATATGGTTGAGCGGCGCGCTCTTTCCTCGCCTTCAAAAAGCTCTTAAGCTCCCACCACTGTCTTGCGTTGAGGGGTTCCGGGGCATGGAAGCGTTTTTCGGTGCATTGCCGATCTTATTGATTTTGCTGTTTATTTTTGCGCGCAACATTGCCAATCAACAGCGCCACGCAGAACTCGTCAAAAAATTCTCCAAAATCCAGAAAAAGCGCAAAAGCCGGATCATCGCCATTGTGCATCGCCAGGAGCCGATGGGCATCCTTGGCATCCCGATGCTGCGCTATATCGACCTCAATGACGCCGAAGACGTGCTTGAGGCGATCCGCAAAACGCCCCCCAACAAGCCGCTGGAATTTATTCTGCACACGCCCGGCGGGCTCGTCCTTCCGGCCGTACAAATCGCGCGCGCCATCAAGGCGCATCAGGGCAAGAAAACGGTTTTCGTTCCACATTACGCCATGTCGGGCGGCACTTTGATTGCGCTCGCCGCCGACGAAATCGTCCTCAGCGAGCATGCTGTTCTCGGCCCCATCGATCCGCAGATTGGCGGTCTTCCCGCCGCATCTGTCGTTCGCGTCGCCGGCGAAAAGCCGATCCAGAACACGGATGACTACACGCTTGTGCTTGCCGATGTGGGATCCATGGCGATCACCCAGTTGCAGAAAATCGCCCGAGAGTTGCTGCGTGGCACCGTCTCCGAAAACGCCGCCATCGGCATTGCCGAGCAATTGTCCTCCGGCCGCTGGACCCATGATTATCCTATCGCTTACGGCGAGGCCAAAGAGCTGGGTCTCAATGTCTCCACAGACATGCCGAAGGATATTATGGAGATGATGGCCCTGTTCCCCGACCAGCTTCGCCGCACCAAAAGCGTGCGTTATCTTGAAGATGAACCTACGCATGGCGCCGCAACGCCCGACCATCGGGTCACCTTAACCGGATATCAGCCGCAACCGGGATCGCGCAGCTTCAGTTACGGTCCATGGAATCCGAAGGAGCTGAAAAGCCCAAAGGCGCACGAAGAAAAACGCAAGCCATTCTGGCGGCGGGGCGAAGGCTGACCTCGCCTGATCTGTTCATGTAAAAAGTTCAATGGGTTATCATTCATGTTTCGGTACAAAGTCACGGGTCTCTCCTTTTTCTTCCTGGGCGCCGCTTGCGCCACCGCGCCCCAAGCCGTCGAGAAAGCGGATATCGTCAATCCTTATGAGTATTTTGCTTTTGACCGGCCTTCACGCATTGAGATCGCCCAGAATCTGACCATCAGATCGGCTTCGCTTGATCAGAATCCAACTGTTCTTTCCGCATCGTCCAATAATGATGCGAGCATGGATGCACATGAGCGCGCTGTTCAGCGAGAAACGACCGACAGCGACCGGCTTCGCAACAAAGCGCTGAGCACGGGCGGCCATTCCTATTACGTTCCGACCCAAAACAGTTTCGATCAGGACGGGTGGGCCGTCGAGGGCGCCCGCCTGCGTCATGTGGAAAGCGGGCTTTTATGCCCGTCGGGCCTCGCTCTGGGAGATGAAGGCAGAACCTTCGGTCTGGAACGCGTCACTGAGTTTTCCGACGATGGCCGTGACGTCGCCTGTCAATATCGCGCAGCCGACAATGGCGACCTCATCGTTGCTTACGCCAGCTATTGGCCAAGCGTAGAGCTTGAGGCTCATGCCGCCGCCGCCGCGCAGAGCATTATGACCAACTACGCAGTAGAAGGCCAAGTGACCTTGCCGGTCGTTGACCTTCAAGCCGAGGATGCGGACGCCGATATGGCGGAGTTGATCAATGGCATTGAAGAGCCGCTTGCCGGCGGCTTTGAAATTGGCGCGGTTAATGGCGTGCCATACCGGACCTCGCTCTGGATTGTGAAAACCCATGGCTGGCACGTGAAATTGCGGGCGACCTACGCCTCTGCTGACCAGTCATCAGAGCTTCTTTCGGCCATCCATTTCATGGCGTCGCACCTCTCCGTTCGGGCGAAAAACCTGGCGGAGCCAATTACGGCCGGCGCTGAAGTCTGATCGCAAATCAATAAAGAAACTCCGCCTCCTCCGGCACGCGGGAAAAGGCGATTTTCGCGCCAAGATAGTTGAGGGCGAGACCTGACTGGCTGGCCAGCGCCACATGGCGCTTAGGGCCGCCTTCTTCACGAGACCCGCCG
>PAIP01000018.1 GCA_002704915.1 Parvularcula sp. | reverse complement strand
GCTCATTCTGGATTTTGTCGAAAAGTGGCGCGAAGGCAGCGATGTCGTCTATGGAAAACGGGAGGAGCGCGCCGCCGACACGATGGCCAAGCGTTTGACGGCGGAAGGGTTTTATCGCCTTTTCAACCGTATTTCGGCGGTGAAAATTCCTGAAAATACGGGCGATTTCCGGCTTATGGACCGCCGCGTTATCGAGGCGATTAAGGCTTTGCCGGAACGCTCGCGATTCATGAAGGGGCTTTTCGCCTGGGCGGGTTTTTCAGCCGTCGCGGTTCCCTATTCACGGCCTGAGCGCGCTGCGGGAACGAGCAAGTTCAATCTCTGGAAGCTTTGGAACTTCGCGCTGGACGGCATTATCAGTTTCTCAACCGCGCCTTTGCGTATATGGAGTTACATTGGGGCTGTGGTTGCGTTGTTCTCCTTCCTTTACGCTTCACTCGTTATCATCCGCACCCTGATGACAGGTGTGGACGTTCCGGGCTACGCTTCGCTAATTGTTTTGATCCTGTTTTTCGGTGGCGTACAGATGATCTCCATCGGCGTTCTTGGCGAGTATCTCGCGCGCCTTTTTGTCGAAGTGAAACGCCGCCCTATCTATGTCGTCGATGAAGTGATCGGCGGCGATAAGGCCGCCAGTTGAATTAATGCTCGAAGTGAAGCGCCTTGAATTGCAATTGGCGCGCATGCAGGGCAAAGAAAAATCCTGATCGTATTTTTTTAAGGAGGCGGGCGTTGAAATTTGCGGCACTGATACTGGCGCTCGTCTTCCTGTCGTCCTGCGCCCACAACGCCCCCACCGGCCTGGCGGAATCCGGCGGTCCGGTCGTGCGTTTCGCCGCATTCAACGCCTATCTTAACAGGCCGCAAGAAGGCGGTCTGGTCGAGGATTTGAAAAGGGCGGACAATATTCAGGCTCGCAAGGTCGCAGAGATCATTCAACGTGTCGCCCCCGACGTCCTGCTGCTCAGCGAGTTCGATTACGATAAAGACGGGGAGGCGCTGCGGCTGTTTCGCGAGAACTATCTCGAACGCGGCCAAAACGGCGCGGCGCCGGCGGTTTATCCTTACGCTTATCTTGCGCCCTCAAACGCCGGCGTTCCCTCTGGCCATGACCTTGATCGAGACGGCGTGGTCACGACTGAGCCCGGCATGCGAACCTATGGCGGCGACGCCTTCGGTTATGGCGCTTTTCCAGGGCAGTACGCCTTTGTTCTGTTGTCAAAATACCCGATTGAGGAAAATCGCGTGAGAACGTTCCAGACCTTTCTCTGGAAAGACATGCCTGGCGCCAAGCTTCCCGATGATGTGGCGACGCCTGAGCCAGGCGACTGGTACAGCGACGAGACGCTGGAGGTTTTCCGGCTTTCTTCCAAAACCCACGCCGATATTCCGGTGGTGATTGACGGCGCGCGGGTCCATGTGCTGGCGAGCCATCCGACGCCGCCGAGTTTCGATGGCGAGGAGGACCGGAATGGCAAGCGCAATCATGATGAGATCCGTCTTTGGGCGGATTATATTGAGGGCGCGGATTATCTTTACGATGACAAGAGTGAAGCTGGCGGTCTGGCTGCCGGAGAGCGTTTTGTTATTATGGGCGATCTGAACGCCGATCCCCATGACGCCGGCGCGGTCCGGGGCGCTATCGGACAATTGCTGTCATCGCCTTTCGTGGCGGACGCGCCTTTCCCGAGAAGCGAAGGCGCCGCCGAACAGGCCGCGCTTCAGGGGGGCGCGAACAAAAGCCATAAAGGCGACCCGGCAGAGGATACGGCGGATTTCAACGACGATCTCGAAACCGGCGTCGGCAATCTTCATCTCGATTATGTGCTGTTCTCAAAAGCGGGATTGCGTGAGGAAAGCTCAGGCGTCTTCTGGCCGGCGAGCGACGATCCCCATTACGATCTCGTGGGTCCCGGCTTTCCGATCGAAAGCTCCGATCACCGGCTCGTCTGGCGCGCTCTGGTGATCATGGAGGATTGAGCGCGCTCAAAATGTCGCCGCAAAAATTTTCTGATTGGGGCCGAAGCCTGCGCGTTTCATGCCCTCGGAGTTCCAGGCGAAGGCGACTTCGCCCTCCCGCGAAACCGCGATGACCCCGCCATCCCCGCCGAGCCGGGCCACATCCTTGATGAGCCCGGCCGCGGCTGTCTGGAGATCGGCGCCCTGATAGCGCACGCGGCTCGCCACGTCCTGCGCTCCGCCCGCGAGAATGAAATACTCGCCAAGCCCGGTGCAGGACGCGCCGACCAGCTCATCGGCCCAAGTGCCGGAACCGATTAGCGGCGTGTCGCCGACGCGGCCCTCAAGCTTGCCGAAAACGCCGCCGGTGGATGTGGCTGCGGCGATGCGACCTTCGGCGTCGAGCGCAACGGCGCCGACTGTGCCATGACCGAGTTCGGCCTGGGTCATTTCCTCGGGGCTGACGCCCACCGGCACCACGTAATAGCTTTCCGGATTGTCGATAAATTCCAGTTGATGCTTGTAGCAAAAGTTCTCCGCACCCCGGCCCGCAAGCATCACATGAGGCGTCAGATCCATGACGGCGCGCGCCGCTTTTACCGGCGATTTCAGATGCTTCACGGCGGCGACCGAGCCCGCCTTGCGGGTGAGGCCGCCGTCATCCGCATCGATTTGCCCGCCCAGCATGATGGAGGCGTCGAGTTCTGCATAGCCGGCGCGGTTCGGCGGCGCGCCCTTGCCGGCGATGTAGAGGCCGGAGGCTTCCATATCCTCGACCAGGGTTTCCACCACATCGACAGCCGCAGCGCCGTCCTTCAGCATGGCTTCGCCGCGCTGCGCGAGCTCCAGAAGGTGCGTTTCGGCTTTTGAATAATCCCGGCCCTTACGTGCGCCGGCGCCGCCATGAAGGGCGAGCGCGGTTTTTGTTTTCTTGTGCATGGGATCTCCTTTGGCGCCCATGCTTATCGCGCCCGCCAAGACTAGCCAATAAGGGCCCAAGCTTTTAAGACGGCGCGGTTTCAAAAGTTTTGAGGAGAATGCCATGGCCCGCCTCGCCCTGGTCCGCCACGGACAAAGCCAGTGGAATCTGGAAAACCGCTTCACCGGCTGGGTCGATGTGGACCTGACGGAGCAGGGGCGTGCGGAGGCGAAAAAATCAGGCGCCTTGCTCAAGGAGACCGGAATTGAGTTTTCCGGTTGTTTTACCTCGTTGCAAAAGCGCGCAATCCGCACGCTCTGGATCGCCTTGGATGAAATGGACCGCATGTGGTTGCCGGTGACGAAAAGCTGGCGCTTGAATGAGCGCCATTATGGCGGGCTTACCGGACTCAACAAGGCTGAGACGGCCGAGAAACATGGCGACGAACAGGTGAAAATCTGGCGGCGCTCTTACGACATTCCGCCGCCGCCCATGGAAAAGGGAAGCGAGTTCGATCTCTCAGGAGATCCCCGCTACAAGCTTTACGGTTGCGACGTGCCGGCGACGGAATCCCTGAAGCTCACCCTCGACCGGGTCCAACCCTATTTCGAAACGGAAATCGCGCCGCTCCTCAAAGCTGGCGACTCGCTGATGATTTCAGCCCACGGCAATTCCTTGCGCGCGCTTGTGAAAATCCTCTTCAACGTCTCGGACGATGAAATCGTGCATGTCGAAATCCCGACGGGCAATCCGCTGTTGATCGATCTCGATGGCGGGTTGCAGCCGATATCCGCCGACTATCTCGATTCGGAAAGAGCGACGAAAATTCCCTCGATCTAAGTCCGCCTTAGTTGTCGAGCTTCTCGGCGATCTCATTCACGCGTTTCGCCGCCGCGTCGATGGCCCGTGCGGCGCCGCCCATGGTTTCGGAATCGAGCGCGTCGCCCGCGTCTTCCAGATCTTCAGCGCGCTCGCGCGCCTCAAAGAGTTCGTCGCAAATGGTCAGCCCGGCGAGGAGCATCAGCCGCGTTTCGCTGATATCGGGCAGGTCCGCCGCCATGGCGGAAACGCGTTTGTCGAGAAAAGCCGCCAGCTTTTGCAGCCGGTCTTCCTGACCGGCCTCGCAGGTGACGCGGTATTCGCGGCCGTTCACTTTGATCTCTACCTGACTCATGAGGCTTCCTCTCTTTTCCTGTCGTCTTCGGCGAGGATGGCTTTGAGGTCGCTGATGGCGGCGGCGACGCCCTGGGCGGCGTGACCGGCCTGTTTGCGGGCCGCCGCAGCCTGGCGCCGCGCGGCTGCTGCGGTCTCGTTCGAGCCATCGGCCGCCTCAAGGCGGAGATCGAGGCGCGTTTCCAGGGCTTCGATGGCTTCGGCGAGGTTTTGCACAGCTTTTTCAAGCATCGTCATTGTCAAAATCTTCCAGTTTTTCTCGCCGCCCAAGGCGCCAATGTGACCTTCGGCGCCGATTCTGTCCAGCCATGGGCGGGCGAGCCTTGACCCTCGCATCGCGGCGATGCAAGAAGCCCCGCAACAATCCGGATTTCAAGGACAAATGGGGGTTTCCCGCATGACCGGCGCCGGCCCCGAGAGGGCGAGTTTTCCACAGATGGCGAACGCTATTCGCGCCCTTGCCATGGATGCGGTCGAAAAGGCGAAGTCGGGCCATCCGGGCATGCCTATGGGCATGGCGGATGTGGCGACGGTCCTCTTCGCCGAGCATCTGAAATTCGACGCCGGCGCGCCGGACTGGGCCGATCGCGACCGCTTCGTTTTGTCCGCCGGCCATGGCTCCATGCTGATCTATTCGCTCGGCTTCCTTCTCGGTTATGACGGGATGGATGTCGAACAGTTGAAAAATTTCCGTCAGCTCGGCAGCAAAACCGCCGGCCATCCCGAATATGGTCACGCGCCCGCCGTGGAAACGACCACGGGCCCCTTGGGCCAGGGTCTCGCCAACGCCGTCGGCATGGCGCTCGCCGAAGCGCATCTGAACGCCCGGTTCGGGGACGACGTCGTCGATCACCGTACTTATGCGATCGCCGGAGACGGCTGCCTTATGGAGGGGATCAGCCAGGAAGCGATTTCGCTTGCGGGCCATCTGAAACTCCGCAAGCTGACCGTTCTGTGGGACGACAACGATATTTCCATTGACGGGCCGATTTCGCTGTCGGATTCCACCGATCAGCTCGCGCGCTTTGCCGCCAGCGGCTGGGCGACGACCCGCGTCGACGGCCACGATCCGGTGGCGATTTCTGCGGCGATTGAAAAGGCGAAAACGTCCGATCGCCCGACGCTGATCGCATGCCGTACGGTGATCGGCTATGGCGCGCCGACAAAAGCGGGCACGTCAGCGACGCACGGTTCGCCCCTCGGCGCCGGCGAGATCGAAGGAACCCGTCAGGCGCTAGACTGGCCTTATGCGCCCTTCGAGATTCCCGATGACATTCTTTCTAAGTGGCGCGCGGCCGGCGCGCGCGGCGGCGATGAGCGCAAGGCGTGGGAAGCCCGCGTCGATGCGAGCGAATATTGCGAAGCCTTCAAGACCGCCATGGCGGGCGATTATGCCGGCGTTCTGTCGAAGGCGATCGCAAGCTACAAGCAATCGTTGATCGAAGCGCCGCAAAAACTCGCGACCCGCAAGGCGTCGGAGCTGGCGCTCGATGTCGTCAACGCGATCATCGACGAAACGGTTGGCGGCTCGGCGGACCTCACCGGCTCCAACAACACCAAGACCAAGAATATCGATATTCTGTCTGCAGACAATTACGCCGGCCGCTATGTCTATTACGGCATTCGCGAGCACGGCATGGCCGCGGCCATGAACGGCATGGCGCTGCATGGCGGCGTCGTTCCTTATGGCGGGACTTTTCTCGTCTTCACCGATTATTGCCGTCCGGCGATCCGCCTGTCGGCCTTGATGGGCCTGCGCGTCGTCTATGTGATGACTCACGACTCTATCGGTCTCGGCGAGGACGGGCCGACGCACCAGCCGGTGGAGCATCTCGCCGCCTTGCGCGCCATTCCGAACCTGAATGTTTACCGCCCCTGCGATGGCGTCGAGACCGCCGAGTGCTGGGAGATTGCGCTGAAGACCATTGCAACGCCGTCGGTGATCGCGCTGACCCGGCAGGGGCTGGAGCAGGCGCGCCTGAAACAGTCCGACGAAAATCTCTGCGCCAAGGGCGCTTATGTCATTGCCGGCAAGGACGCGGAGGATGTGACGCTGATCGCCTCAGGCTCCGAGGTTTCTCTGGCGCTCAAAGCGCGCGAGGCGCTGAAAGAAGAGGGGATCAAGGCGCGCGTCGTTTCCGCGCCCTGTTTCGAACTCTTCGCGATGCAGTCCGAAAGTTATCGCAAGGACGTGCTTGGCAAGGGGCCGCGCATCGGCATCGAAGCGGCCGTGCGACAGAGCTGGGATGTCTTCCTGCGCCGCAAGGACAGTTTCGTGGGCATGACGGGCTTTGGCGCCTCGGCCCCGGCGAATGAATTGTTCGAACATTTTGGAATCACGCCCGCCGCTGTGGCGGCGGAAGCGAAACGGTTGATTGGTTAGGAGCGCAATGGCGAAGCTTCGGTCATTGCTGTTTTTTGGAATAATGGCGGCGGCCGCTTGCGCTGCGGAAAAGCCGTCAGAAATTACCGAAAGCGTTTGTGAAGACGTGCTATCTTCATTTGGCGTTGTCCCTACGACGCAGCAAAGCGGGGCCGAACGCCTTGAGATGCTGGCGGTGATCAAGTCGGAGCAGGAAACGGAGTTTTCAGAAGCGTGCTCGCGTTTTCCCGGTTGGTCAAAGCGGTTTGAATCTGCTTATGCCGCTGCGCAAAAACAAACGTCCATGATGACGGGTGAAACGGCATTTGAAAATGCTGAAGTAATTGAGATGGCAGAGTAATCAGAGGAACAAAAAAGAGATGGCTCTTAAAATTGCAATTAACGGCTTTGGACGGATCGGCCGCCTCGCGCTGCGCTCGATTGTCGAGACCGGGCGCAAGGGCGTCGACATCGTCGCGATCAATGACCTCGGTCCCGTGGAGACCAATGCGCATCTCCTTCAATATGACACGCTGCACGGCAAGTTCCCCCACGATGTGAAAGTGCGCAACGACACCATCGATGTGGGGCTCGGCCCGATCAAGGTGCTCGCCGAACGCGACCCGACGAAGCTTCCCTGGGGCGATCTTGGCGTCGATATCGTCTATGAATGCACGGGGCTATTCACCGCGCGCGAAAAGGCTGCGATGCATCTGGAAGCTGGCGCCAAGCGCGTGCTCGTTTCCGCGCCGGCCTCCGGCGCCGATAAGACCATCGTCTTCGGCGTCAATCACGGCTCGCTCACCGGTCAGGACCATGTTGTCTCTAACGCGTCCTGCACCACGAACTGCCTCGCGCCCGTGGCGAAGGTGCTGCATGACGCCGTCGGCATCGAGCGCGGATACATGACCACCATCCACTCCTATACGGGCGACCAGCCGACGCTCGACACCATGCACAAGGATCTTTACCGCGCCCGTGCTGCGGCCATGAATATGATCCCGACCTCGACGGGCGCCGCGAAGGCGGTGGGTCTTGTCCTTCCTGACTTGAACGGCAAGCTCGACGGCTCGTCGATCCGCGTGCCGACGGCGAATGTCTCGGTCGTCGATCTCGTCTTCACGCCGAAAAAGGACACGAGCGTCGAAGAGGTCAACAACGCCATCATGGAAGCGGCGACCGGCAAGCTGCGCGGCATTCTCGGCTGCACAGACAAGCCGCTGGTCTCGTCGGACTTCAACCACGATCCGCATTCCTCGACTTTCGCGCTCAACCAGACCCAGATCCTCGAAGGCAAGCTCGTGCGCATTCTCACCTGGTATGACAATGAATGGGGCTTCTCCACGCGCATGACCGACACGGCGCTGGAAATGGCGCGTCACATCTAAAAGGAACTGACATCGCTGAAAAATCGTTTCCTTTACGATTTTTCAGCGGAGACCCGGCGATGGCCCTTATTGTAAAGCACGCAAAATTCCTTCTACCGCTCGCGCTTCTCAGCGCAGCCGCGTGCAACGAGGAAGTCATCGTCGAAGAGCCAGGGGTCACCGAAGAGGGCGAGGTCCTGGTGGGAAGCGACGCAGACCCCCTCTATGTGGGCGTCTGGGCGGCCGATGACGATCTGTGCGACGCAGCCTCGGGGGAGCCGGGTCCTGTCGAATTCACCACCACCCGTTTTCTGGGGCATGAAAACCAGTGCGAAATCCTTTGTTCCGAAGAAGGCACGGAGGGCGGATGGCGGCTCCAGATGCGCTGTTCGGGCGAGGGTGAAACGGCGATGGAGACTTTCGATGTCGATCTCGATGGAGACCGGCTGCGGGTTTCGCGCAATGGCGGCGAGCCTGTGACTTTTATTTCCTGCACTGACGATGATGATGAGGACCGGCCTGATGGCGCCTTACAAAACGATTGACGATCTCGATGTCGCCGACAAACGCGTGCTCGTGCGGGTCGATTTCAACGTCCCCATGAAGGACGGCGCCGTGACGGATGCGACGCGCATCGAACGCGCGCTCCCCACCATTGAGGAGCTGTCGAAAAAAGGCGCGAAAGTGCTGCTGCTGTCCCATTTCGGCCGTCCAAAAGGCAAACCCGATTCCGAGATGTCGCTGAAGCCGGTCGCCAAGGCGCTGGCCGATCGCCTTGGCGGCCCGGTGGAGTTCGTCGAGGACTGCGTTGGCGATCCGGTGAAGAAAGCCACGAAAAATATGCTCGACGGCGATGTGGCGGTGCTGGAAAACACGCGCTTTCATCCGGGCGAGGAGAAGAACGATCCGGAATTCGCAAAGGCGCTGGCGGCGAACGCCGACCTTTATGTGAATGACGCCTTTTCCGCCGCGCATCGCGCCCACGCCTCGACCGAAGGGATTGCACATCTGCTGCCCTCCGCGGCCGGCCGCGCCATGGAGCGCGAGCTCGATTACTTGAAAGCCGCCTTGTCGGCGCCGGTGCGCCCGATGATGGCGGTGGTGGGCGGCGCCAAGGTTTCCACCAAGATCGAACTTCTCCTCAATCTTGTGGGCAAGGCGAACATTCTCGCCGTGGGCGGCGGCATGGCCAACACATTTCTCTTTGCGAAGGGGATTAGCGTTGGAAAGTCGTTGTGCGAGCCAGACCTTGCGGATACGGCGCGCGAGATCATGGATCAGGCGTCGCAAAAGGGATGTGAGATAATCCTGCCCGTCGACGTTGTTGTCGCCAAAGAGTTCAAGGAAGGCGCCGACCGGGAAGTCAAGGCGGCGAACGCCGTCGGCGCCGATGACATGATCCTCGATCTCGGGCCCGAAACCGTGAACCTGATCGCGGAAAAAATCGAAAGCGCGAAGACGCTCGTCTGGAACGGGCCCCTTGGCGCGTTCGAAATAAAGCCCTTCGATACGGCGACGGTGGAGGCCGCGCGCTACGCGGCCAAGCGCGTCAAGGACGCGGATCTGGTCGCGGTCGCGGGCGGCGGGGACACGGTCGCGGCGCTCGCCGCCGCCGGCGTCGAAGACGACTTCACCTATGTTTCAACGGCGGGCGGCGCCTTCCTCGAATGGCTCGAAGGCAAGACGCTGCCCGGGGTCGCCGCGCTGGAAGCGTCGCCGGAAAAATAATCCGCATATTTATCGACACTCGGGAGATATTGATCATGCAAGTAAAAATGGCCGAGCAGGCCGCCAACAAAGACGGCTTTATCGCCGCCCTCGACCAGTCCGGGGGCTCCACGCCGAAAGCGCTGAAGCTTTACGGTGTCGATGAAAGCCAGTGGTCGAACGACAAGGAAATGTTCGACCTCATTCATCAGATGCGCGCGCGCATCATCAAGTCGCCGGCCTTCACCGGCGACAAGGTCATGGGCGCGATCCTGTTCGAACAGACCATGGACCGGGAGATCGATGGCGTGCCGACCGCGCAATATCTCTGGGAAAAGCGCGGCGTCGTGCCGTTCCTTAAAGTGGACAAAGGCCTGGACGAGCCCCTCAATGGCGTGAAGCTCATGAAGCCCATGCCGGAGCTTGATGCGCTGTTGGAGCGCGCTGTCGCCAAAGGCGTGTTCGGCACGAAAATGCGCTCTGTCATCGACGCCGCCGATCCCAAAGGCATCGCCGCAATCGTGAAGCAGCAATTTGAGGTCGGCAATCAGATTCTGGCGCACGGCCTTGTCCCGATCATCGAACCGGAAGTGACGATCTCGATTCCCGACAAGGCCGAAGCCGAGGACATTCTGCTGGCCGAAATCAAAAAGAATCTTGATGACGTGCCGCCTGGCAAGCAGATCATGCTGAAACTGACGCTTCCAACCAAGGCCAATCTTTACAAGCCGCTCATTGATGATCCGCGCGTGATGCGCGTTGTGGCGTTGTCGGGCGGTTATTCGCGCGACGAGGCCAATGAGAAACTGGCCGAGAACAAGGGCATGATCGCAAGTTTCTCGCGCGCTTTGACTGAAGGGCTTTCAGCCCAGCAAAGCGATGAGGAATTCAACGCGACATTAGCCGACGCCATCGACAGCATTTACGAGGCGTCGCGCACCTGACTGTCTCGTTTACTGCTTACGCTTCAAAAACCCCGGCCGCGCGCCGGGGTTTTTTCATGCACGCTTCCAATGTTTCCACGAAAACATGACGTTGGGCGTGGCTGCCGCCAATGCGGTGCAGATCGGGCAGGGCGGGCGCAATTTTTTCATGCGCTGTTTCGTGATCGTCGCGCAGAAAGGCGACAAGGCCTTCCGCGACGGGAAGCGCGACGCCGCCCCAGACGCCGGTGTCATCCTTTTGCGCCCTGACTTCTAAAGACGCAATGAAGGCGTCCGCTTCCTGCGGCGCGCCAGCGCGGGCCAGTGCATAGAGATAATGAAGGTCATGAAACGGGAAGAGATGATCTTCGGCGTGCTTGCGCGCTTCCGCGACGACCGGCGCCCATCGCTCGCCCACATCGGCGCCGCGCAGTTCAAGCCGCCACAGCATGGAGACGGCGCCGATCTGTTCTTGCGGAAACTCCGGCCACGCGCCCCAGAGATAGTTGTCATAGATGGCGAGCGCTTCCGTCTCCTGTCCGAGCGCAAGGCGGAACAACGCTGCATGCCAGAAATTATGATCGCGAATGAAAACGCCTTTGTGCTCCCATGTATGGGCGCAATGATCGAGCCAGCGCGCGCCTTCGCGGGCGCGGCCTTGCGTTTCCATGACATGCGCAACGGCGTGATGAGCCCAGGCGTCGTCAATGGCGATTTCCGATGCGCGCAGGCCTTCGTCTTCTGCTTCAGCGAGGCGGTGGTTCTGTTCGAGTGCAAAGGCGGTCATGCCATGGGCGTAAGGCGCATTTTCGTGAACGATGCGCGCGCGCTCCCCGAACCGCAAAAGGGTCGCCGCATCACCGAGATTAAAGGCGTGATACTGCCCCCATTTGATCGCGCAAAGATCGGCGGGCCAACGCACGGTCAGTTCATCAAGCGCGTCCAGCGTGCGGGCGAAGTCGCGTCGGCGCCAGGCGGAAACGGCAGCGCAGAAGAGCCTTTCGCGCTCGCTGGCGTCCGCTTCATGCTTTTGCATTTGCGCAAGATAAGGCGCTGAGGCGGTCCAGCCTTCGGCGGCTTCGAACGCAAGGTGCAACGCGGCTGCATGTGCGTTGAGCAAAGGCGCGCCGGGATTTTCATCCGCCGCATCGAAGAGGCAGCGCAATTCCGGCCCGTAGCTCAAAAACTCGTTCACATAGCGGTCATAGGTTTCCGCTGCGGCGGCGCCGGCACCCGTAATGGGTAACTCGAAACGGTCAGTACTTTTCATAAACGCGTTTTACAGAGATATGCGCGCAAGCCGCAATTCGCGAAGGATGACATTACGCTCCGCTTGTCTCACTTTCGCGGCGCCTTACCCCGTCTCCATGGGCGCATCCGGATCGGCGGTCCATTCGGCGAGGGAGCCGTCATAGACGGCGACATCCTCCATGCCGACAAGCGTCAGCGCCAGCGCATTGGAACAGGCGGCGACGCCGCCGCCGCAATAGGTGATGACGGGCTTGTCGCCGGAAACGCCGGCGCTGGCGAAATGGCGGCGCAAATCGTCAGCGTTTTTATAGGCGCCGGTCGCCGGATCGATCAGCGCATTCGCCGGCGCGCTGATGCTGGTCGCGATCCGGCCGGGGCGCGGCATCACCTGTTTTTCGCCGGTGAACTCTTCGCGCGAGAGCGAATGGACGATCGTCTTGTCTTGGCCGTCGATCGCCGCCAGCACGTCCGGCTTGGCGACGATGCGATGGGGCTGCGGGGCCGGGGTGAAGGTCGCCACTTTTGCCTCCGGCGCATCGGTTGAAACGGGGCGGCCTTCAGCGGTCCATTTCGTCCAGCCGCCGTCGAGCACGGCGGCGTTATCGAAGCCATAGGTTTTAAGGCTCCACCACACGCGCGCCGCCCATGTGTGATTGCCGCGGTCGTAAAGAACCACAGCCGCATCATCGCCGACGCCGACCGCCTCCACCGCCGCCTTGAAGGCGTCAGGCTTGGGCATCATCAGGGGCAGGGGACTGTCCTTGTCCGCAAGCGTTTCAAGGACGTTGCAGAAAATCGCGCCGGGGATGTGGCCTTCTTCGTAGGCTTCCATGCCGGGAACGAATGCATAGGAGCCGTCGGGCGTTTGCTGTTGCACGGTTGTGCAATCGAGAATGACAAGGTCCTGCGCATCAAGGTGATCGGCGAGCCAATCGGTCGAAACAAGCGGCGTGGGCAGATCCGTCATGGGCCTCTCCTGTTTTTTCATGATCTTCCCGCAATGGCGCCGCCGCGTAAAGAAAAAGCCCCGCCGAAGCGGGGCTTTTCCAGTGTTCTTATTCTTCCCGGCCTAGTCGCGCATAATGCCGAGAATATTGAGAATGTGAATGAACAGCGTCACGAAGGAGCCATAGAGGGCGAATGCGCCGAAAATCGCAGTCCGCTCGTTCATGGCGCTGCCTTCGCGATAGAGCGATTTGATCATCTGGGTCTCATAGGCGGTGACGCCTGAGAAGACGAGCACCACGAGCGAAGAGGTCACAAGGCTCATCAATCCGCTTTGGAAGAAGATCGCATTCACGACAATTGCGATCAGAAGGCCCACTGTCGCCATGAAGAAGAACTGGGCGAAAGCGGAAAGATCGCGCTTGGTCGTGTAGCCGTAAAGGCTCACAGCGCCGAATACCGAGGCGGTGATGAAGAACGCCTTGTAGATTTCAATAGCGGCGCCTTGCTGCTGGAACATGAACAGCATGGGCGCGATCATCACGCCCCAGAGGGCGGCGTAGATCCAGAACATGGCGTGAGCGGCGGCCTTAGAGCCATTCATCATCACGCGCGGCGCAAACCAGCCAATGCCGAGAATGCCGATAAAGCCGACCCATTTCAGCGGCGTTGTCATGATGGCCATCATAAGCGCCGGATTGCTGGCCATGAGCATGGAGAACAGGCCCGTGGCCGCCACGCCGAGCGCCATATAGTTGTAAACGCCGAGCATGTACTGGCGCAGGCCCTCATCAATGGCCGCGCCTCCGGCTCTCGGAATCGCGCCGCCAAATTGTCTGCGGGGTTCGTTCATGTGACGTCCGTCCTTTCGGTTCCTGCCAAATTCAGAACAGGCGGCCTCGAAAAGCCGCCTTTCGTGCAAATGACAATATCGGCGCCGCTGGGCCCGCAATCAAGAGGAATCGGGGGCGATTCGGCGAAAATCGGTCCCGGCCGGCCGCGGCTAAAGGTTTAATTTTTAACGATTTACCCTGGGCTCACCCCTTGAGTCGCAGCCGAACGGCGAAAAACCCGTCCATGCCGCCCTTGCCCGCGAGCATGGAGGGCAGGGTCCTGAGGTCGCCTTCACGGGTCACGGCCTTTTCAAGACCGCCGATTTCCCCTGGCGTTACAGTGACCCGCTCCAGTTCGGCGTGGCGCGCCAGCGCCGCCTTCGCCTGGGCTTCCCCTTCCTCTCGCTGGAGAGAGCAGACGCAATAGACGAGAAGGCCGTCGGGCTTGAGCAGGTTTTTCACCGCATGGTCGAGCATCTTGCCCTGAAGCTCAGCCAGGGCGGCAAGCGCGGTCTCGCCTTTCGACCATGGAATGTCGGGATGGCGCCGGATCGTGCCGGTGGCTGTACAGGGCGCATCGAGCAGGATGGCGTCCGCCTTGTCCGCCGGCTTGAAGCGCAAGGCATCGTCTTCGACAATTTTGGCGATGAGCTTTGTACGCAACAGATTCTCGCTGACCCGCTCCATGCGCGCGCCGGATTTGTCGACGGCGGTCACGGTCGCGCCGGCGCTCGCAAGCTGCAGGGTCTTGCCGCCGGGCGCAGCGCAAAGATCGAAAACGGTCTTGCCGGCGACATCGCCGAGAAGCCGCGCGGGCAGGCTCGCTGCGAGGTCCTGAACCCACCACGCGCCGTCTTCGAAGCCGGGCAGGGCGGTCACGTCGCTGACCTTTGCCAGGCGCAGGGTGGCGGGCGCAAGGACGCTTGCCTCGTGGCCGGCCTCATTGAAGCGCGCAGCCCAGTCGTCGAGATTTTCGGACGGCTTGAAGCTGACGTCGAGCGGCGGCGTCTGGCGGTGGGCTTCGGCGATGGCTTTGGCGCCCACAGGGCCATAGCTTCGCTCCCAGGCCCGCCACATCCAAGAGGGCGTGTCGACGCGCGCCGGAATTTTTTCCAGCGCTTCCTTGCCTGCATCCGAAATCTTGCGGGCGATGGCGTTCACGAGCGAGGCGTAGCCGGCGGTTTCCCGGCGCTCATTGGCGAGCTCCACCGAGGTTGCCACAGCTGCATGGGGCGGGGTTTCGAGAATGAGGAGCTGTGCGGCGGCGATGCGCAGAATGTCCATCACGCGCGCGGATTTTTTCGGCAGCGGCCGGTCGAGCCAGTTGCCGATCAGATGGTCGATGGCGCCGCGGCGGCGAAGGGTCTCCGTCGCCAGAAGCCGCGCAAAGCCGCGATCGGCGCCTTCGAGATGGTCAAAGGGCCGCGTGCGCGAAATCGCGTCGTCTAGCGTCGCGCCTTCGCCGACGCGGTCGAGAATTTCGAGCACGGCGCGGCGCGCCTCGACGCCCGGCATGGTGGAAAGGGGGCGCATGGGTCCGCCGCCCTGCTTTTCGTCTTCCTCGTCGCGGCGCCCGGGACGCGGCTTTCGCGGCGCATTATCGCGCGGCCTGTCACTGCGCGGCCCATTATTGCGCGGCCTGTCACTCCGGCCGGGGCGGTCGCGGTTCTTCGGTCCTGAAAACGGTCGTTTATCCATAAGCGCCCGCCTAAACCACGCCGGGGCCGGAAAGTCACCAGAAATCAGCGGGAAAATCCGCATCTGGCCGAGCGGGCGCTTTTCCCCTAAGGTTGACCTCCCGCCGGGGAGGGCCGGCGGCAAAAGTCAGGGGTCGAGAGAGGGGTCATGAAACAGATCACCGCAATATTGGGCGCCGCCGCAATGGCGCTCGCATCAAGCATTTCGGGCGCGGCGGCGCAAAATCAGATGGGGGCGTCGGACATCGTCGCCAATCCGAAGACGGTCGTTCCGAATTTCAGCGTTCAGACCGTCGGGCCGGTGCTCAATGAGCTTGGAATGCCGTGGCAGGTGCGCCAGCTCGACAGCGGCGCACAGTTCATTCACGCCGCCAGCGGATCGATGCAGTTCTTTATTTTCTTCACGGTCTGCAAACAGGCGGGCTGTTCAGGCATGTATGCGCAGACCATCTTTGAGGGCGACGCTAATCCGCAGACGGTTCAGGCGTTCAACGCAAGACAGCCTTTCGGGTCTGTAGGTGTGACGCAGGACGGCGCCGCATACGCCGTACGGTACGACATCGCCGATTACGGCATTCCCCGGGGGAATATCGCCGTCTCGCTCGCAAACTTTTTGAACATGTCGCAAATGTTCGCGAGCGAACTCGCCGCGGCGCATCAGACGGTCAGCCTCGAAGGCTATGCGGATGACCTCGCGTCATCGAGCCTTAACCGCAAAGCCTTGCAGCATTTCACCGGACTTGAAATGCAGACGCCTGGCGACGGCGTGCTGCACCAGCAGGGGCTTGAGGAAGGCGCGGAAATGATCCGCATGCTCCTTTCCGACGAGTCTGTGCCGCGCAACAAAATCGAGAACAAGCTCGACTAAACCACAACAGCTTGCAGTTTACGGAAAAGCGCCCCGTTTCGGGGCGCTTTTTCTTTTCGTTAAGCATATTTCCTGACCGTTCCTTAACGCCGGTCCCATAATGATTAACGCCATGTTGCGCGCAGCGCGTCCTTGCCGGCGCGCGGGCGGATTGCATGTCGCAGGCAGGGATAATGTCACCAGGTACGGCGAGAAAATGGATCGCGGACCGGAAAGGGTCGACGGCCGTGGAATTCGCCATGGTCGCGCCGATCCTGCTGGCGATGATTTTCTCCATCATGGAGGCGGGGTGGTATTTCTTCGTCACGACATCGGTGCAGCAGGCGAATGCCAACGCCGCGCGCCTGATCCGCACCGGCCAGGCGCAAAATGGCGACTTGTCATCGGATGCGTTTTTCAATGAAATCTGCGACGTTGTAAAAGCGCTTGGCGATTGTAATGAAAAGCTGACGATCGATATTTCGAAGTTTTCAACTTTCGCGGCTTTGGCAAGCGATCTCTCCGAGCCGAAATGCCGGGACAAGGACGATCCGTCAATCTCCGGAGCCCAATACACCAAGAGCGATTTCGGCATGCAGCGCGACATCATCCGCGTTCGCGTGTGCTTTCTCTATAAGCCGATCAATCCGGGGCTTGGCCTCAATCTGAAGCAAACCAAGCATGGCGACCGTCAGATTGTCGCCGTCTCTATCTTCCGCAACGAACCGTTTGAGGGATCGTGATGCAGGCGCCAACGCAAAGGCTCGCGCAGATGGCGCGGCGCTGGCGGGCCTGCCGGTCCGGCGTCGCCGCGCTGGAGTTTGCGCTGGTCGCGCCGATCCTGATTCTGATCTTTTTCGGCGTTGTCGAAAGCGCCGACGCGCTTGCCCGCAACCGCCAGGTGACGCTGGCGGTGAATACGCTTGTCGACCTTGCTTCGCAGGAAACCCAACTGCTTACCTCCGATGTGGACGATCTCTTTGACGGCGTCGAACAGATCATCAATGACGATGACGCGCCTTTGACGATTCGCCTTGTCAGCGTGGTGAACGACCCTGACGGCAAACCCATTGTGCATTGGAGCCGGAACAATTCCGGCGGCGAGCCTTATGTAAAGGGCGCCAGTTTCACGACGCTTCCGGCGACCACTCTGATCGATCCGGGCTCATCTATTCTTGTCGCGGAAATCTCCTACGCCTACAGCTCGAAGATTTCACAGCTTGTCATCCCGCCGATCGATTTCGAAAGCGCGGCGACGCGCTGGCCGCGCCGTTCCATGCGCGTGCAGCTCTGCACGAGCGCAAATAGCTGCACCTCCTGACGGTCTTTAGCGCGGTCCGCGCCGCGCCGGGACGGTCGTGACATTCATGGCGATGGAGATGCGCTCGCGCGGCCCCTTGCTGGGGCGCACTGAATGAGACAGCCAGGACGGGAAAATCACAAGCCGGCCGGGCGTCGGGGCGAACATCTGTTGCGTCGGAAATGTCTCGCCGTCCTTGCCGACAAACCGAAGATCCGGCGCATACATACGGTTCAGGGGATAGTTCGGATCCATCAACACAAGTGAGGCGTCGCTGTCGCCGCCGTCGTCAACGTAATAAACCGCAGACCAGAGCGCGCCAGGATGGGTATGCGCCTGGTTCGATGCGCCGTGCGGCGACAT
>PAIP01000017.1 GCA_002704915.1 Parvularcula sp. | reverse complement strand
GGCGGGCGCCGTCGCCGCCGTCGTCAAACTCATGCGCGTGACCCTGCTCGCGCCGGCGGTGTTCGTTATTGCGCTGCTCTTTTCCCGGCATGCCGGCGCTGAAGCGACGGGGCGGGCCTTTCCGATTTTTCTCTTCGGCTTCGCCGCGCTGATGGCGGCGAACAGTTTCGGACTTGTCCCTCATGAAGCGCGCGAGCTTCTTTCCGGCGCATCGCGGTTTTCTCTCGTGGTCGCGGTCTCGGCGCTGGGCGTTAAAACCTCCCTGAAAGACCTTTTCGAAGTGGGGCCAAAACCGATCGCCGCGCTGGCTTTTCAGACCGTTTGGCTGGCGCTTTTTGTCGGCCTCGCCGTGGCTTTCGGAAAAGGCGTGCTGCCCCACTAATTCAAGGGGTTAACGCCCTCTTAAAGCGGCAATCTTCACCGCCGCTTTTTCCGGATTTTAACTCCAATCGGCGAGGTTCTGCGGGTTCAGAACACCCCCGGGGAGCCCGCACATGACGGATCAGCCGCTTCAGACCCGCATCGCCGCCATTGGCGCAGACGGCTTCGTCTCCGCCGACGAAGTCCTTTTCCTGCGCAGCAAGGTCTTCGCCAACGGAATTGTCGAGCCCGCAGAGCTCAATGCGCTTTTCGACCTCGGCGACCGCGCGCAGGACGGCGATGCGGAATGGTTTCAGTTTTTCGCTGAGGCCGCCGCGGATTTCTATCTCCGCGAAGAAGAGCCCCATGGTTATCTGACCGCGGAAGAATTCCAGTCGCTGAAAGCGCGTGTCATGCGCAACGGGCACGCCAATGCGCTTGAGATCGCGCTGATGGTGAAACTTATGGAAACGGCGGATGAGACTCCGCCGGAAATGGCCGCCTTTGTCGGCGAACAGATCAAGGAACTGATCCTCGACAAGCCGGGCGGGCCGGTCGTTTCGAAACAGGACGCGGTGATGATCCGCCGTTATCTTTTCGCCGCAGGCGGCGACGGCAATGTCGCCGTGACGCGCCGCGAGGCCGAACTCCTCTTCGATATCAACGACGCCACGGAAAATGCGCGCAACAATCCGGCGTGGACGGAGCTTTTCGTGCAAGGCGTCGTCAATCATCTGATGGCCCATCTCGGCTACAAGGCGCCGAGCCGCGAGGAAGCCTTCCGCCGCAACGCATGGGCGAAAGACCAGTCCGTCAATGTGGGCGGCTTCTTCAAGAAGATGATCGCCGGCGGCCTGTCGGGATTTCGCGCCACGGAAAGCGTTGCGTCCGCCCATAACGAACAGCGCGAAGCGGAGATCGCCCAGGCAGAACAGCTCACCAAGGCCGAAGCCGACTGGCTGGCCGCGCGCATCGGCAAGGATGGCGGCTTCGACGTCAATGAGCGCCGCCTCATCGAACGCCTGCGCGAGCTTGAAAAAGAACTGCCCGATGGCCTGAAAGCGCTCATTGAGCGCGCGGCATAAAAGATGGCGAACGGCGCATCACAGTTCGCCGTGGCCCTGCTGGGAGCCGCGCTCATGGCGACGACCCCAGGCTGCGGTCAGCTTGCCGGCGGCAAATTCGACTACGCCACGGCATCGCTTGAAGACAAGCAACGTTATCTTGAGGCGAAGGCGAAAAATTTTTCCCGCGGCTTCAATCTGACCAAAGGCGGCGCGTCGGAGATTACCAGCACCTATATCGACGCGGCCACCGACCTGGTGAGCATCACCATGCAGTTGAAAGACCCGAAGCTTGAGCATGCGCCCGTCGGCAATCTCGGTCCAATCCGGGATACGATCCTGAAAACCGCCTGCACGCTGACAGAGCGCAACTTGCTGGCCGAGACCGACTTCAATATGCGTCTGCGGTTTTTGAAACCCGGCGGCGCCAAGCTGATGACGGTGGAAGTCAACGGCGAGTCTTGCGCGCCTTATATGGCGTAGACGCTGCCTCAAAGCGCGACGTCCGTATAAATCCGCCACTACCGGCCCGCAATTTTCATCCGCATATTTACAGGCGTCGCGGCGAGGCTGGCGCCATTTGACATTTTCTGCCCACGGATGTTTGCGGGACTGCGCCCGGCAATTCGCCGCCGTGGCGTTCCTTACCGCCTCAGCGAGAGTCGCGCCTTTGAACTCGTTGCTTCTCATGGACAGCGCCTTCAGCATTCGTTGGTGAACCTGAAGGACACTCTAGGGCCACCTGCAAACTGGTGGATAACTATTCACCAACACTGGGAATTCTTGAAGAATTCAACAAAAGTGATGAATTTTTAAAGCCGCGTTTCGTGTTATTGGGGTGTGGTCAACGCGCCTAACTTGTCGGCTCGCCGTCCTGAAACTTCGACACGAAGGCCGAGATAACATCCGCCCAGCGGGCGATGTTTTGCGACAGGTGCTCCTCGGTGACGCCGCCATTCAGTTCGATGACGTAATCGACGCCGACCTCGTTCGTGCCCGGAAGGACATAGGCGCGGCCGAACACCTGACTGTCATTGAAGCTGTTGACGATGCGGTAATCGCTTTCGGCGGCGTCGCGCCCGAGTTTGAAATTGGCGAAGAAGACCAGCGTCTCGCAGGCCTTGGGCGAGCCTGAACAGGAAAGGGCGCGGACATAAAAGCCGAACTGGCCCGCCTTGCCTTGCGCCACAGGCGCGCCGGTGGCGCTGTCGGCCATCATGTCGGGACTGAGACCGGCTTCGGCGAGAACGCTTTCTAGCTGGTCGGCCGTCACGCCGCTCAAGGTCGCCGACCCGCTTTGGGCCCCCGCCCCGCCGGCAAGCGCCATCCCGAATGCAATCGCCGCCAGAAAATGCTTCATGACCCGCCCCACGCAAAAGTTACCGTCCCTGCCTCAAGCATGACCGAAAAGGCCCCGCTTTGGCAATGGCTTGGCCCGTTTTCCGGCGCATCTGACGCGTTGACTTGGAAAAGAGGCGGCCTATGTTCGCCCGAAACACCGCAACGCCTGACCTTCCCGGAATCTTCATGGCCAATCCAGCGCAGACTTCCCGCCCCCTCTCGCCGCATCTTCAGATCTGGCGGTTCACCCCCTCCATGGCCGCCTCGATCACCCACCGCATTACAGGGACGATCAATTATGGCGGCCTCGTCCTGGTCGGCGTCTGGCTCGCAGCGCTCGCCTTCGCGCCCGACCTTTACGGCGCGGTCGCCGGCTTCGTGCGCTCGCCCTTCGGCTTCATTCTTGTGGCGGGTTTCGTCTGGTCGCTCTCATTTCATCTGATGAACGGCCTTCGACACCTTTACTGGGACACCGGCCGCGGCCTGGCGCCGGCGACGGCGAAGAAGACCTCAATCGCGATCTATATCGGCTCGGTCCTTCTGGCGGCGATCATTCTCTGGGCCGGATATGCAGCGCAGGCGGGAGCGTAATCATGGCGCAGCACAAAGGCACCTCCACCTTCATCCTCCAGCGCGCCACGGCGGCCCTCATGATCCCGCTCGTCCTCTGGTTTCTGATCGGCATGGTCTCCCATCTGGGCGCCGATTTCGAGGCTGCGCGGGCCTGGGCCGCGCATCCCTTGAACGCCATTCTGCTGGCGCTTTTGTTCGTCATCGGCGCTATTCACATGCGCATCGGCATGGCGGAAATCATCGCCGATTACATCCATGGCGGCCTGAAGGGCGTCTTGTCGGCGCTGAACTGGATCGTTGCGCTCGCCGTCATCGCCGGCGCCGCGTGGGCCGTTTACACCATTTCATTTGCAGGCTGAGCAGCCGGGAACCCATCCATGACTTCGAGCTACGAAATTGTCGATCACGAATATGACGTCGTCGTCATCGGCGCCGGCGGCGCGGGGCTTCGCGCGACTCTGGGCGCGGCGCAGGCGGGTCTCAAAACCGCCTGCGTGACGAAAGTCTTCCCGACCCGCTCGCACACCGTGGCGGCGCAGGGCGGCATCTCCGCGGCCCTCGGCAACATGTCCGAAGACGACTGGCGCTGGCATATGTACGACACCGTCAAAGGCTCGGACTGGCTCGGCGACCAGGACGCCATCGAATATCTCTGCAAGAACGCGCCCGCCGCCGTTTACGAACTTGAGCATTGGGGCGTGCCGTTCAGCCGCACTGAGGAAGGCAAGATCTATCAGCGCGCTTTCGGCGGCATGACCCGGAATTACGGCGAGGGTCAGGTGCAGCGCACCTGCGCCGCCGCTGACCGCACAGGCCATGCGATCCTGCACACGCTTTACGGCCAGTCGGTGAAGCAGAACGCGAAATTCTTCATCGAACATTTCGCCCTCGACCTTATCATGTCCGAAGACGGCGAATGCCGCGGCGTGATTTCGTGGGAGCTCGACACAGGCATCATCCACCGTTTCTCCGCGAAAATGGTGATCCTCGCCACCGGCGGTTACGGCCGCGTCTATTTCTCCTGCACCTCGGCGCATACCTGCACCGGCGACGGCAACGCCATGGTCCTGCGCGCCGGGCTTCCCTTGCAGGATATGGAGTTCGTGCAGTTCCACCCCACCGGCATTTACGGCGCCGGCGTTCTCATCACAGAGGGCTCGCGCGGCGAAGGCGGGTATTTGACGAACTCCGAAGGCGAGCGCTTCATGGAGCGCTATGCGCCCTCCGCCAAAGACCTCGCCTCGCGCGACGTGGTCTCGCGATCCATGACCATCGAGATCCGCGAGGGGCGCGGCGTCGGTCCCAACAAGGACCACATTCACCTCAACCTCAATCACCTCGACCCGAAAGTGCTGGCGAGCCGCCTGCCCGGCATTTCCGAAAGCGCGAAGATTTTCGCCGGCGTCGACGTGACCAAGGAGCCGATCCCGGTGCTGCCCACCGTCCACTACAATATGGGCGGCATCCCGACGAATTATCATGGCGAGGTGACCACCAAGCGTGGCGACGACGCAGAAGTGATCGTGCCGGGCCTGATGGCCATCGGCGAGGCGGCCTGCGTGTCCGTCCATGGCGCCAACAGGCTCGGCTCCAACTCGCTCATCGACCTTGTGGTGTTCGGCCGCGCGGCGGGCCTTCGCTGCGGCGAGGTCGTCAAGGCGGACGGCGCCAATCCGGACCTCCCGCAGCAGGCGACCGACGAGGCCCTCGCGCGTCTCGACAAGTTCCGTCACGCCAAGGGCGACACGCCCACCGCCGTTTTGCGCGCGCGCATGCAGTCGGTCATGCAAAACAATTGCGCCGTCTTCCGCACTGGCGAGGTCCTCGAAGAAGGCCGCGAGAAGATCAAGGAAGTCCATGACGCCATGCCGGATATCGGCGTCACCGATCGCTCCTTAATCTGGAACACGGACCTCGTGGAAACGCTGGAGTTTGATAATATGATCGGTCAGGCGGTCGTCACCATGGAATCGGCGGCGAACCGCAAGGAAAGCCGCGGCGCCCACGCCCGCGAAGACTTTCCCGACCGCGATGACGCCAACTGGATGAAGCACACCGCCGCCTGGTTTTCCAATGGCAAGGCGACCCTCGACTATCGCCCGGTGCATAACTTCACGCTGACCGACGAGATCAAATATATCGAGCCGAAAAAACGGGTTTATTGATCCCCGACCCTCGACGCATAGCTGTAGAGCGGCGTTAAGCACTTCCAGCGCTAAGGAAACTGTTCACCATTTCAAAATAATCTGGGCCGTTCAGAAACCTGAAGGCCAGATATCATGACGTCAGCTTGCCCCGGCTGCCAGGACGGCAAAACGTTCAAGACGGACTTTACAATGGCGTTCCAACCCATTGTGGACGTCGTCGCCGGCGAAGTCTGGGCCTATGAAGCGCTGGTGCGCGGGCCTGACGGCGATCCTGCAGGATCGGTTCTGCAATCCGTCACGCCCGAAACGCTCTACGCCTTCGACCAGGCCTGCCGCGTAAAGGCGATAAAACTGGCGGGCGCTCGCATGCCAAAAGGATCGCGCGCCCGGCTTTCCATAAATTTTCTGCCCAATGCGGTCTATGAACCGCGCGCCTGTATCCGCGCCTCACTCGCCGCCGCCGCAAAAGCGAATTTCGATCCGTCCCGGCTGATGTTCGAATTCACAGAGAATGAGCGGATCGACGACGTCGATCATGTGGAGAACATCATCCGCGAATATCACAAAATGGGCTTCACGGTCGCCATCGACGATTTCGGCGCCGGCCATTCAGGGCTTGTGTTGCTCGCCCGGTTTCGGCCCGATGTGCTGAAGCTCGACATGGATCTTATCCGCGACATCGACACCAGTCACAGCAAGCAGGCGATTGTCGCAGGCGTCGCTGCGATCGCGCGCTCCCTGGAGATCGATCTTCTTGCAGAAGGCGTGGAGACCAAAGCGGAACTTGGATGTCTGCGCGCCGCCGGCATTCGCCTGTTTCAGGGATGGCTGTTCGGCGAACCTGCGGTTGAGCGCTTTGAAGAGGTTGATTTCGCGGCGCTGGGTTTGCCGCAACATTCCGAAGACGAACACGCTGAAGTCACGTCGCGCATTCGCGCGTGAGAGTCGCCCGCATAAGGCCCTGCGGCTCTCCCGTGATCGCCTGAACGAACAACCCGACCGTCAGCGCGCTCGGGATTGCCAGTGAAATTTTGCCTGTTTGACCGAAAGCTATTATCCTTCCCGTTGAAACTGGGGAGGTTTTTTTCATGACAATGACACGACGCCGCGGGGCCGGATGCGCCGCTTTAATCCTCACCCTGCTTGTGGCTTGCGGCGCGGGTGACAAGCCCGAAAAACGTCCCTCTTCCCTCTCCGAAGACAAAGCCATTGATGCCATTGAGGAATATCATGCTGCATGGGAAGCGCTCGACTTTGAAAAGGTCGCATCCCTTCATTCCGACGATTTTGAATATCTGTTCTTTACACAAACTATCGAAGCGGACGCCTTCCCCGCGATCCTGAAAGAGGTCTGGATGACGGGCGTCGTGGAGTATGAAATCGAGGAGCAGGATTTTCGCGTTCTTCTCCTCCCGCCGGAGCATGCAAGCGTCACGCTGAAATTTTCAGATCGCGCCGTCTATGACGACGGTAATGAGCTGGAGACGACAGGCGGCATGACCTATCTCCTGCAAAACGCAGGGACTGAATGGAAAGTCCGCCGCCTTCATCACGCTGGGCCGCCCCCGCCAGAGTTTAGCGGGGAATAAACAGCCCCCCTCAAGGGACCTCCTCCTACCCAATAAAAGGCTCGCCCGCCAAAGCTTGCATGAAGATTGCGACCGTCAGCGCGACGCCGAGCCCCGCCGCAATCCAGACGATGCCTTTCGCAGCCGACGCACTCAACTTGAAGATCCTGTCCGCCGCATAGCCGAGAAGCGGCAGAACCTGCATCAGATGCGTCGCGAAGAAATGCGGCGCGCGCAAATCGCCGCCCTCGCGCGACCAGCCCACAAGGGGAAGCCCGCCGAGATCGGTGCGGGGGCCGCCGACCCAGTGCCCGGTTGGCTGCTGCGACATGTAACCGGCGATCACCAGCGTCAGGACGAAGCCGAGCGTCAGGCCAAGCCCGGCGCCGAGCTTCAGGCCCGGCGTCAGTTTTTCGCTTACCGGCGCACGCAGGAACCAGACTCCGACCACAAGCGCCGGCATGATGATCAGCAAGGCGCCGAGCCCCATGACGATATAGATCAGGGCGTCGAACTCGGTTGAAAAATTGAAATGCGAAGCGACGCCCCGCCCGGACTGCACGGCGATGATGGCGATTTCCACGATGGCCGCAAAAGCGGATATCGCAGCGACGATGGCCAGACCTTTTCCGGCTCTCGCACTATCGGACAGAAACCGGACCAGCACCGCAAGCGTCGCCAGATGCAGCGCCGTCGAGACATAAAATTTCAGCGGCTTGATCCAGATATTGATGTCGTTGACCGTGCGGACATCGAATTCCCGGGCGAGCATGGTCGCCGGAATGGCGGCCAGCAAAAGGAGCGCCGCCTGAAACCAAACGCGTTCTGAATAAGTAAAGCGCGTCATGCCGCGGCTCCTTTTTCTGCGGCGCCGCCGAGGCGCGCGATGGCGCGCCAGCCCCCATCCGTGAGGATGAAGAGCAGAAATCCGAGGGGGCCGAACATGAAGGTGAAAAAGAGGATGGGGATCTGGACGAGTCGCGTCAGGCCCGAGACGTCCGCCCGCCGGGCGATCATCGCGCCGATGGCGAGATCGAAGGCGAGATAGTGAACCCAGCCGGCGAGGAGAGCTTCATCGCTGGCGAAGAGCGCCCGAACCTCTCCCAGAGAGCTGTAGCCACCCCCCTCGGCGCCGGCGAAATGCGCCATGACGAGACCGCCATAAAGCGCGCTCAGAAGACCCGGGATGAGGATCCCCGCGGTGAACAGCACCCATTCCCACCGCCTTGGGGAGAACACCAAGAACAGCCACCCGATCATGGCCAGATTGCTGCTCCAGGAGAACAGCGTTTCGACGTCTACAGGCATCCCAAAATCCCTCGCAAAATTTGACCTTATGGCCCGCGAAACAAATCCCGCGGCGCGCTCCGATCTATGGGCGCGAGGTCTCGGCCGGCGCAATCGGCCTTACGCGAAACGGCTGGAATCCTTCGCCAATTGCAGTAAAAACCATTCGCGAAGCGTGAGTGGCGGAGACGATTTGGGGAACGAATGGCGCTGATCCGGAAATATTTTTGGCTCGGCGCCGCCACGGTGCTCGGACTGGGCGCCGTCTTCTCTTTTCTGGGCGTCTACGACACCGATAATCTGCCTTTTTACCAGCGCTACGTCTTCTGGACGGCGACCATGCTGACCGGCGCGCTGGGGACGGCGCTCACCGGGCCCTGGGTGTTCGACCGCCTCCTGCCCGGCCGCAATCCGGCGCTTCAACTGGCTTGCGTCGCCGCCATCATCTCCTTCCCGGTCTGGCTGGTGATCGGGGTCTTCGAAGCCAGCCTCACCGGGTCTTGGCCCTTAAACGATGTGCCGCTGCAATATCTGCGGACCTTCGCCGTCTCCATGATCGTCATCGGCGGCTCCTATATCGCCGCCAGGGCGCTCGGCCTGATCGGCGGGCTGACACCCGGCGCGGCGTCGGAGGCGGCGGCGCCATCGCCGGTTCCCGGCTTCCTCGAGCGGCTGCCGGCGAAATATCGCGGGGCCGCGCTCTATGCGGTGTCTTCGGAGGACCATTATCTGCGCGTTCATACCGATCGCGGCGAGGAGCTTATCCTCATGCGCCTTTCCGACGCCATGCGCGAGCTCGAGGGCGCCGACGGATTACAGACCCACCGCTCCTGGTGGGTCGCCCGGGACGGCGTCGCCGAGGTCGCCCGCGAGAACGGCCGGCAAAAGATTGTCTTGAAATCAGGCGTCGAAGCGCCTGTATCCCGCTCCTTCGCCGCCGAGGTCAAAGCCGCAATACTTTGACCTCTGTTCGATACGTCTTTGAGCTAGACAGAAGCAAAGCTTCGATTGCCGCTACTTCCTGACTTTCCTGCGGCGCAGGCCGGCGAATCCCGCAAGCCCCAGCCCGAATAACGGCGCCGCCGCCGGAAGCGGAACTTCGGAAACGTCGCTGTCGATATATTCGCGAACAGTAAAATCAATGTCATAGGGCGAGCTGTCGCGATAGGTCCCCGGACCGAATGTACCGAAACCGCCAAGCACTTGCGTCCAGTTCTCCGACTGATAGTCGCCGGACCATGGCGTGTTGCCGTTGCGCGGCGCGAAAGGCGAACCGCCGCCCGCGATCGCCAGATCCGCCAGCGTCGGCAACGCCTCCGATGACAGCACGGTATTGTCGACGGTCAGAAAATGCATGCGAAAATCATGGAACAGGAGATCGCCGTAAATCGGATCGCCGGTCGGCATCAAAGCCAGATCGGGGGCCGGGGTCGCGCCAGCCCGCGTCCCGCTCGGATAATCAACCACATCATCGAAGATGCGGAAGGTAATGGCGTCATAGGCGCCGCCGGGGCCCGTGTCATTGCTGACGGAAACCTGCCCGAAATTGCCGGAGACCGAGCCGCTATAGGTCGTCGCGCCGCCGCGTTGGAGTTCGAAGCTGAAATAGGTGATGGCGTTCTGATAAAACGTAGTCGTCCCATGAGGCCCCGTCGCGGCGGTGTCCGTATCATAGCGCACGGTCAGCGACGCAATATCGCCCGGCGCCAGATAGGGATGAACCTCCGTATGCGTAGTGTTATTCACCGTCGCCGTCATGGACAATTCGACGATAGCCGCTTCGCTGGCGGTGACGCTCACTGCGGCTGCAGCGCTTAAGGCTGCAAACAATCTTACTGCTGTACGCACGTAACTTCTCCTCACTCCACAACATAGTTTCCCGCGGGCAGGCGCTCGCAAATCGCCAAATCCCGCATGAGGAAAGGACTAAGGAGGAGGCAGGAGAGGCGCATCATCGAAATTGATGATGTATGGGCAATGAGAGAAGTTTTTCTACAATCCAGGCGGGCGTTGGCGGGCCGGCGGAAACCTATTTGATGAAATTCACCGTCGCCGTTTTCCCCGCGTCCACAGAAGCGACGCCGTTAACCGTGCGGGGATCGAAGCGCCACCGCGCCACCGTGCGCAGGGCCTCGCTTTCAAAACAGTCATTGGTCGAGGAGGCGATGCGCGCATTGATCGGCCGGCCTTCGGCGCTGACATCGAAGCGAATGGTGACGGATTCCGTATCGTCGGCGCCGCGGGTGCAGCGATTGGGATAATCGGGCGCCATGCTGCGCGTCAGTTCGGCCTCGACGATCACCGGCTGCGGCCGCGGCGCGGTCTGCACGCGGCGCGGGGCCGGACGTTGAGGCGTTTCAATTGCTGTGGGCGCCGGCGCGTCAGAGAGCGTCTCCGCCGCCTCGTCCCGGTCGGCGAGCTCGCCTGGAGACGCGGCGCTTGCCTGCGCCGCCGGCGTGTTATCGCGACCTGTGACATCCGCTGCCTCAGGGGTTTCCGGCGCAGCGACAGTTTCCTGCGCAGGCGTTTCATCCTCGTTCGATAGTTCAGGCGCCGCTTCTGCGGACGCACTATCGGCGCTCGTTTCGGACGCCCGGTCAGGCGGCGCAATCGGCTGCGCGGTTTGCGGCTGCTCGATGCGCGGCAGCGCAGGCGTTTCGGAACGCGCAGCGCTGTCTGTCTGCGGACGCAGCTCGATGCGGGCCTCTTCGGCTTGACGCTCGCCGCCGGCGATCACCTGATAGCCGACCCAGAGCGCGAACAGGACCACCGCCAGCATGGCGAAAATCCAGCCGAGGCGCGCGCCCTCACCCTGCGGTTCGCTGCGATCCGTGAGAGGAGCCTCGGGCGCCGGGGCGGGCGCCGCCGCAGCAGCATCCGCCTTGAATTTCGCAGCCGCGGCATCCGGGTCGAGCCCCAGAAAGCGCGCATAGGCTTTGACGAAACCGGTCACATAGGGAAGCGGCGGCAGACGGTCGAGGCGCATCCATTCGATGGCTTCGAGATGCTCGGATTTCACTTTGATGGCGCCGCTCACCGCCTCGACGGAAAGATCTGTGCGTTCGCGCATGGCGCGCAGATAAGCCCCTGCGCCCAATCGCTCCAGCGAAGGCGCGTCATCCTGGCCTTGCGGGTCTGCGGCGGATTCGGGCGCAGGCTGATGCGGCGGCTCCGCCGCGCTGCTGAATTTGATGATTTCCGCACCCTTGTCCTGGGCCATGCCGCCGGAACCTAACTCTTACTCGCTTTACGCGTTGTCGGCCCGGATGTCGCCAGATTGAGACACTCACCCGAACCAATGCCGCCGTTGAGGCGGCGCGCTCAGAAGCGAAGCATTTTCGGCGCCAGAGTTTACAGATTTGGCGCTGCCTCCGCCGCTGGCGTTAACGACTTTATCATGGAAAAACAAAGACGCCGAATCGAGCAAAAGGGAGCGCGGGACGCAGCCCGCGAAAACCTCATGAAATATAGCTGTTTCACCACCGAGATCGCGGGCGGGATCGCGCATTTGCGCTTTTCGCGCCCTGACAAGTTCAACTCTTTCACGCCCGAATTTTGGCGCGAGTTGCCCGAAGCGGTGACGGAAATTTCGGAGAATGCAAGAGCGCGCGTCATCGTCCTCTCCGCAGAGGGAAAGCATTTCACGGCGGGCATGGACATTTCCGTCTTCATGTCCGGCGCGCTGGATGCCCCGGCCGGGAACACGCATGTCGCCGCCGAAGCTTTTCGCCATCATGTGAAAGCCTTGCAGGGGACATTTTCCGCGCTGGAAAACGCCCGCCAGCCTGTGCTCGCCGCCATTCAGGGCGGCGCGGTCGGCGCCGGCGTCGATCTCGTCTCCGCCTGCGATTGCCGCTACGCGTCGGCCGATGCGTTTTTCTGTGTGCAGGAGACCGCCATCGGCATGACCGCCGATGTGGGCACCTTTCCCCGGCTGGCGAAGATCATTCCGGAAGGCTGGGCGCGCCAGATAGCGTACACAGCGGAGCGCCTGCCCGCCGAGAAGGCGAAGGAAATCGGCCTCGTCAATGAGGTGTTCGATACGCATGAAGCCTTGATCGACGGCGTTATGGAGATAGCGGGCAGGATCGCCGCCCATTCGCCGCTGGCGGTCACCGGCTGCAAGCAAATGATCAATTACGCCCGCGATCACACGACCGCCGACACGCTCGATTATATCGCCCTGTGGAATGCGGCGATGCTGCGCGCCGACGACATCAAGGAAAGCTATATCGCGAAGTCGGAAAAACGCGATCCTGCATTCGATGAGCTAAGGCCCGTCAAAAAGTCTCTATAGAGACTTTAACTCATTCACCGCCCGATCGGCGGCGTCGATCGCCCCTTGCACATAGGCAAGCGCGCTTGAATCCGAATTGGCGATCGCTATACGCCCGAGAGGTTTTCGCGCCGCGATATGGGGCCCGTCGTCGGGACTCCAGACCCAAGGGTCGTATAGCTCGTTATATTCGTAAGCATATCCATGGGGCCAGCGATTGACGGTGATCCCGGCGATATCGCGGTCCGCATCGAACCCGTAAGCCCCGAGCATGCCGGTCATCTGCTCCACAATCGCCATTTCAAAATCCTCGAAGGTCATCTGATAAAGCTTTGCGCGCCCGGCGCGATGCTGTTCGCGTTCTGGCAAACCGGGTTCCGTGGGCACGTGCTGAAGATGCGCGATGACAGGATTGTCGGGCGAGCGCGAGAATTTGACGCCGCCCATGGAAACCGGAAAATCGAGAGAGATGGATTCGAAGAACCCTTGCGGCGAATAAAGCCGATGATAACCGGCCTTTTCGAAAGCGCGCCAGTTGCGCAGCGCGACATTCGTATAGACCAAGGGAATTTTCTCAAGTTTCTCAGTCGCCGCACGCTGCACAGCATCCATTTCGGGAGCGATGTAGGGCAACATATGGAGATAGCCGGCGTAAATGGCTTTCTTGCCGCGCACGCCAAACGCTTCGCCGTCTTTCACATAGGTCACGTCAACGCCGTCATCGGCGTTCTGCGCTTTCACCGCCGTTGAGTTCAGACGAATGCGGACATCCTTGTCTTCCGTATCGAGAAGATTGTACCGCGCCCGCGCGGCCAGCGCGTCTTCCATGCTTCCGCCCGGCAGGACATCGGGTCTGAGCGCACGCATGAGCAATCTCGCAATGCTGGCGTTGCCGTCGGGGAAGTGGAAAATGTAAGGCTCATCGTTTTCGTAAGGTTCGGGGATTGCGCCATCTATGCCAAGCCCTGCAGTTCCGGGCATGCCGATGCGCGCGCCTTCGAGCGCCGAGAGGGCGTCCCACCCAACGCCCCACAGGCCTGTGATGGAGCGTCGCAACAGCACCGCGATCTCCTTATCGGCGCCGGCATGTTGCAGCAGAAACTGTTCGTAGCTTATGCGCCGGAGGAGATCGATTTTCTCGGAGACGCTTTTCCCGGCGAGGTAATCGCGCGGCGCAAAGGCCAGCTCAGCGAATTTTTCGTGGCGCGTCTCCGGCCAGGGGATGGCGGCAATGGCGGCGCGCGCAGCCTCTTCCGACGGCGCCCCGGCCCACATGCCGTAGGGCGCGCCGATCAGCCTGTCTTTGCCATAATGGGCCTTATCGAGATAAAGCCCGGCCTGCATGTTCCGGCGCGTATAAAACTCCGTATCGAAATAATCGTAAAACTTTTCGACATCGACGCCGATCTCTTTCACGAGATGCTGCGCCGCCTTCGACCATGAATGCGGTCCATCGAGGGATTGGCTGCCGCCATAGCCGATGAGTTTTGTTCCATCGACATCGAATTCATTGCGCTTGGCGTGGCCGCCGAAATCGTCGTGATTGTCAAGAATGAGAATGCGCGCGTTCTTATCCGCGCGCTGGCGCCAGAAATAGGCTGCGGCGAGCCCGGAGATCCCGCCGCCAATGACGACGAGGTCGTAATCTTCGTCGGTCTGGGTTTCCGGACGCGGCCAGCTTTTTCCTTCCCAGGCAAGCGCATGAGCGGTCTCGAAGGATCCGGCGTGAGAGCCGCGCATGCCCGTCAACGCAGGCGGATAAGGCTCATGCCTGTTAGCGCCGCATCCAAACAGGGCGGATGGGGCGAGGCCCGCAGCAATGGGCAGGCTGACGCCGCCGAGAAAGTCGCGGCGCGTGATGGAGGAAAGACGTTTCACAAAAACAAACTCCGGATGAGGCTTGTCAATCGGAGCGGAATTCAGCGGCCTCGTCAATAAACTGCGGCGGGCTGTAATGCGGCGGCGGCGCATCGCCAATGGCGGAGCGCCGCGCTTCATCGCGTTGGCGCGCAGCCTCGACCAGCGCCTTGAAGATGCGCATGTCGCCTTTTCGATAGGTGAGAAATTCCGGGTGAAACTGCACGCCGAGATAGAAGTCGCTTTCCGGATCCTCAATCGCCTGGATAAGGCCGTTCGCTTCGCGCGCCGTTGCGACGAGCCCGTCGCCCACCTTGTCTATCGCCTGCTTGTGGATTGAGTTCACGCGCCGTTTTTTGGCGCCGATAATTCGCCTCAACAGCGAGTCCTCATCGATCTCGATGGTCTTGCGGTAGAAAATATGGCCCGGCAGGGTGCTCGGGTAATCCACATCCGGAAAGGCTTCGGCGATATTCGCGTGAAGCGTGCCGCCATTGACCACATTGAGGAGCTGGGCGCCGCGGCAAATCCCGAGCACCGGCAGGCGCTCGTCCCGGGCGCGCTGGGCCCAGAACCGCTCCATCCGGTCGCGCTCACGGTCGTAATCCCCTTCCGGATGCGGCTGGCCGTCATAAAGCTCGGGGTAGACGTCACTGCCCCCGCCGAGAACGAAACCCGAAATCCACTTATCCGTATGGGGATGCCTCGCCGTTACGCGCAAAGGCTCACCCCCGGCCATGCGCACCGCAAGCCAGATCGCCCCATAGGCGAGATTATCGCCTCTCGTGGGTTTCGTGATTCCGATGACCGGTTTTTCCGTCATGCCTGAAGTCTTATTCTGATCGCTAATGCTTCATCTCGGGCGGCAGTTCCCCATGGCGAATAATCGAACTCACCACATAGAGAAAGCCGAGATTGGCCATCCGGTCTTCCTTGAAAGAAAGCTCCCCCCTCACGCCGCGCACGTCATCCGCCGCCTGAAACAGCTCGAACGCAATGTCATCATGATCAATGACCTCGCCTACGGATTTTGCAAAGCGCCGCACCGCATCGCCCACATGACCTTCCTTGAAGCTGCGTCCCGCATCGCGCCAGGCCTCGCGAAGCTTGCGGAAATCGGTTTCCGAATGGGCGATATCGGTCACAGCGGACAGCATGGCGACGCCCGGAATGCGGGTGCGTTCGCCGATATGGCGCTCATAATCCGACAGGACCCTTCCCGTCACAGTCAGCTCGTAAAGCATCCAGGGAAAATCGACCCCTGATGCAATCGAATGATAGAGCCCCGCCCAGAAACGCGGATTAACCTCGATCAGAAAAGCAGGATCGCCGCCCTCCTCAGACCAGCGATAATCGATTTCCGCAATGCCGTTCCAGCCGAGGGGACCTAAAAGCTTTTTTGAGGTTTCGAGAAAAGGCGCATCGTCCACCGTCTCACGCAACACGCCGGCGCCGGAGGTGCGCGGCCATTGGCGCAGGTTTTTATAGGCCATGGAGCCTTTGAGCTCGCCATGCTCGAAAATCACGGTGTGGCAATAATCGACGCCCTCAATGAACTCCTGAACAAGGGCCCGGTCCGCAACGAGCTTTTTATATTGCGCCATGAGCTCCTGGGCGTTGGCCGCCTTGGTGACGCCGCGCCCGCCCACCTTGTCCGGCGCTTTCAGCATTACCGGAAACCGCACCGTCTCCGCCGCGGCGCGAAGCTCATCTTCCGACGTCACTTTTACGGTCTGCGGCGCGGGCAGGCCCTGCTCCGCCGCCCAGCCCATAAGATGATCTTTCGGATCGACCCGGTCGATGGCGGCGAAATCGGGTGCGGCGATGTCGATGATCCCGTCGAAACGCTCGCGGTGTTGTGCAAAAAACCGCATGCCCTCAAAGGCCGGCATCAGGACATAGGGGCGGCCGTCCGCCGGCCGGTATTGCCTCGCCTTTTCGACCATTTTGTCGAGAAAGGCCTCCGGCTTTTCCGTGCGCACCGGATGGGTGAAATAACCGCTGATATTTTTGGAAAAGGAAAGCGCCGTCATCCCCACATCGTCGCAGCCGATAATCTCGACGCCGCGCTCATGCAGGGAGCGGGCGATCGCCAGCGACATGAGCGAACGCCCATAGGTGACGATCACCCGCCCGCGCGCCAGCTCTGAATTCTCTTCATTGCTCATAGGCTCAATATAGGCCGCCCGCTGCGTCCGGACATCCTCCCCCCTTCGCCGCGGCAAAGCCTCCCGCGCCCTAAAGACCCCATGGGATCGCCGAGTGCGACCCTGTTTCACAGTTTTTTGCACCCGTTTTCCAGCGCCGCGGCCTTTTCAGGCCCTCTCGGGGTGCTATATCTCCTCATGAAATCAGAGGATTACGCCCTTCTGATCGGCTCCCCTTTTGGCATGGAAGGCGCGGGGGACGCTTCCATGCCGAAAGGGGAAAGCTTGATTGGCGCGGCGGACGCGATAAGGCGTAAAGCCTGCGCCGATAAACAAAAGGTCTTTAAGTCGATGGTCGAACTGACGCTGCCGAAAAATTCCAAGATCAAAAAGAACGGCAAGACCTTCAAGGCGAAGGACGGCGGGGGAAAAATCCGCTCTTTCCATGTCTATCGCTATGATCCGTCGACGCCCGACAACCCCCGGGTCGACACCTATGAAGTCGACGTCTCCAACGTCTCCATGGTGCTCGACGCGCTCATCAAGATCAAAAACGAGACCGATGCGACCCTCGCCTTCCGCCGCTCCTGCCGCGAAGGCGTTTGCGGCTCCTGCGCCATGAACATTAACGGGTCGAACACGCTGGCCTGCACTAAGGGCATGGACGAATGCGGCGATGGCGACGTGCATATCTATCCGCTGCCGCACCAGCCGGTGATGAAGGACCTCGTCACCGACCTTTCGAACTTCTACAAGCAGCACGCCTATATCGAGCCCTATCTCCAGGCGAAAACAGATGAGCCCGAAACCGAATGGCGCCAGTCGCAGGAAGAGCGCGCCAAGCTCGACGGGCTTTACGAATGTATTCTCTGCGCCTGCTGTTCCACCTCCTGCCCGTCTTACTGGTGGAACGGCGAAAAAGAGAATCACGAAGACGAGTATCTGGGGCCCGCGGCGCTGCTGCAGGCCTATCGCTGGCTCGCCGACAGCCGCGACCAGCTCGATAATGAGCGCCTCGACAAGCTTGAAGACGAATTCAAGCTATATCGCTGTCACACCATCATGAACTGCGCGCAGGTCTGCCCGAAGCATCTCAATCCGGCGAAAGCCATCGCGGAAATCAAGAAGATGATGGTAAACCGGCCTGACGGAAAGACCGCCGCACAGAAGGCGGACTAGATGCTGGCGCCCGACTTTTCCGAACATTTCGGAAGGTTGGGCGAATTTATCATTGGTCTGGTCGGTCTTCTTCTCCTTGCACTAATGCACAGGGGCGTGCGCGGTTTTGCCAGTAATGGCCTCGCAGAAATCGGGCGCAGGCTGATAGCGCTCAATGCCTGGCTCACGCACAAAAATGCTTTCTATGGAGACTGGGCGCGCGCTTTCCACATGATCTTTCGTGAGCGCCGCGATCTTATCCTGATCGTCATGGCATTGACCGCCTTCGATTATCTTACAGGCTGGCACGCCGATTTCATGATCGAAAGGTTTGACCTCTCGCCAAAGTATGAAAGCTACGACTTCATCAGCATCTATATCGCCTTCTATTTGTCGGCGCCATTTGCGCTCACCCTCTTGCAGACGGCTGGCTACACACTGTTTTGTTGGCTGGCTTATCGAACGACATCCGGCGCTTCCTATAGTGAGGCGTCCCGGTTCAAACCCTTGCTTCAGGTGGCGGGTCTTTTCCTATGCCTGCATGGCGCGGAAGCCTTGGCGGATATAATCACGCCCTATCTCTTCTATACTCTCAGTCAACTCGCAGAAGACGCCCAATCCCTTGCCTTTCTGGCGGCAGGAGTTCTCGTCGGCGCAATCGCCTGTATTTTGGGCGTCCTCCTGGTAACGAAAAAACCAAAAGGCGCTAACCTCGCTACGGCATCATCAGCAATGCTCGGATATTTGCTGGCGACGCACTTGCTTCATTGGCTCTATTTTTTCCTCGACCGGGCAAGCATGGCAACCACTCTGACATGGGTTCGCGTTGCCGAGCATCACGCCAGCAATTTCACTTACACGCTGCTCTGGAATATCGCCCTCGTCGCTTTCGTGGTCCGGCTGTCAGGACCACCGCGCGAACAAGCGGAAATATCACATCACGCCGCGAATGCGGTTTGATTTGAGTTTCTTTTTTGAGCCCGCCGCCTTGATCGCGGCGGCCCTGGCTGTGCGGCCGCTGCCTTCGCTTAACGCTTCCGACGCCAATGCGCTCGCCTGCCAGTATAACTGACGCGCCTCGCTCAAAACCGTATAGGCGCGCATCGACAGAATGATGGCGATCACCGCCAGCGCCAACGTCGCCGCAACGCCGCCGATCTGCAGATAGGCCATGTTCGTCTCGATGTCCTGTGCGAGACGGACGGCCACATCCTGTTCTTCCATATGCCCCTCTTTACCCCACACCGCGCAAGAAAGATCGCGCAGAGCGCGCCGCTTTGATTGGCACACAAACCAATCCGCGGCCTGTCCATTTTCACTTATGGGAAAATTCTATACGGCGCGACGCGCGGGCCGCAACCAAATTGTTGCAACACAACATGCCGGGGAACAAAATTCGGATATTTCTGTTACAGAAATAGCATAAAATAGCTTATTATTCGATTTTTTGGCTATTTTAGCGACGGCGGGGCAAAAAACCTTAATGCTTTGTTGCAATGCGAAATTGTTTTGCTCATCATCCCTATACGAACAGATTGCGCCGCCGGAAGGTTTCATCCCTTTACGGATGATTTTACGGCGGCGCGTTTCTAGCGAGGGGCTGGTATGACAAAAATAAAATATGCAATCTTGGCCGTCATGGGGGCGGTTATACTGGCGGGAAGCGCTGTGGCGCAGGAACCCGCAGCGGCGGAAGCCGTGGAAACAGTCGCGGAGGTGGCGGCCACAACACCGGCGCCAGATACGGTGTTCGTTTTCAATACGCTCCTGTTCCTGGTCATGGGCATGGTAGTCATGTTTATGGCGGCGGGTTTCTGCATGCTTGAGGCGGGTCTTGTGCGTTCGAAGAACGCGGCGACGATCTGCCTGAAGAACATCACGCTTTACGCCATCGCCACGGTGATGGTCTGGCTGATCGGCTATAAAGTCATCTATGGCGTGGAAACTGGCGGCTATATCGGCACGCTCGCCATATGGGGGCATAAAGACGCGGACCCGCTGGGGCAAGGATATTCGGATTCCTCAGACTGGTTCTTCCAGATGGTTTTCGTCGCTACAGCAGCGTCAATTGTGTCAGGCACAATTGCAGAACGCGTTCGCCTGTGGCCGTTCTTTATTTTCACTGCAATCCTGACAGGACTCATTTACCCGATTCAGGCGTCCTGGGAATGGGGCGGCGGCTGGCTTGATGCTAATTACGGCTTCTCCGACTTCGCCGGCTCGACCCTTGTTCATGCAACCGGCGGCTGGGCGGCGCTCGCGGCTGCGATCGCTCTCGGACCGCGGCGCGGCAAATACGGACCCAACGGCCAGATCAATGTCATCCGCGGCTCTTCGCTGCCGCTGGCGACGCTCGGCACGTTCATTCTCTGGCTTGGCTGGTTCGGCTTTAACGGCGGCTCGCAACTGGCGCTGGGCTCGCTCGACGACGCGATTTCGGTCTCGAATATTTTCGTCAACACCAACATGGCGGCGGCGACGGGCGTTATTACGGTGGTCATTCTGTGTACGTTCCTGAAACGAAAAATCGACCTTTCCATGGCGCTTAACGGCGCCATCGGCGGTCTGGTGTCGATCACGGCAGAACCCTTGACGCCAGCCGTCTGGCAGGCGGCGCTCATTGGCTCTGTGGGCGGCTGCATTATTTTCGTGGTGACGCCGCTGCTTGAGAATCTGCGCATCGACGATGTGGTCGGCGCGATTCCGGCGCATCTTTTCTGCGGCATGTGGGGAACGATCATCGTGCCGTTCTCCAATTCCGACGCCACCTATCTCGGCCAGGCCGTTGGCATCGGCGCCAATGCAGTGTTCGTCTTTTTCGTGAGCCTCGTCGTCTGGTTCCTCCTGAAGATGATCGTCGGAATCCGGGCGAGCGCCGAGGAAGAGGACAAAGGCCTAGACGATTCGGAAATCGGGGCGCCGGCTTGGCCCGATTTCTCTGCGAAACCTAACCCCTTGCAGCCAGCCGAGTAGCGTAAGGGCAAAGGGCTGCAAGCCCCCACGAGAAACCCGGCGGCGGACACCGCCGGGTTTTTTATTTACGGAGCCGCCATTTCCGATCCGCTCTCGTAACGCGAGAAGGCCATGATCTTCTGCCAGATCTTGCGCGACAGCGCTGTCGTCAATTGTTCGATATCGCTGGCGCCGGCGACGACTTCCGGGTCGCGGCAGCTTTGCGCGAACAAGGCAGCGAGCTTGCCGGTCAGCGACAGCATTTCCGAACAGTAATCCAGATAGCGCTCAAGCAGCGGCCCCTGCAGACTCTCCGCCGGCGAAGAGGCAGTCGCCGGCAACAGGCGGCGATAAGGATCCTTGGTCAATTGGTGCATGTCGACCACATGAGCGATAGAACGCAGCTCATGCAGATAATCGAGCGCCTTTGCGCGCTTCCATCGCTCCTCCAGGCGGCCGAGCGTGACAACGCCAAGCCCGACGAGCACCGCGATATTCATCGCCGGCTCGAGCACCTGAACGAGACTGGCGGCCTCGAACTCGACGTCATCGTAATGCAGGGTCAGCGCGATCCAGGCGAGGGCGCCCGCTCCCAGCGCCCAGATGGAATAGACCGACAAACGGATCGGGATCACCGGGTCGCGCAAACGCTCCGATTCGGCGGCGCAGCGGCGCGCCACCGCCGCCAGTTCTTCGGAAACATTCTGAAGGCCCGAGCCGGGGAAACGCTCGCAGATCCGACGCGAGAGGGCGTCGATCGTATTGATGACCTGTAGGGCGCTGAGCGTGCGGTACGGCAAGGCGGGCATTCCTGAGCGTGGGCGCATCCAAAATGCGCGCCCTTAACTATGCCGCCTTGCCATGAAAAAGCCTTTAACCAGAAGCTCGCACGGCTAAAAATTAATGCTTGCATGATTCTATAATTTTATTATTATAGAAATATGGAAATTGAGACAGCTACCCAGGCTTTTTCGGCCCTCGCCCAGCCCGCCAGACTTTCGACCCTGAAATTATTGGTCAAGGCAGGTCCGAAAGGAGCCGCAGCGGGCGAGATTGCCGGGGCCATCGGCCTGCCGGCGCCCACAATGTCCTTTCATTTGAAAGAATTGGAAAGGTCCGGCCTCATCAATTCCCGCAAGGACGGGCGCCGGGTCATTTACGCCGCCGATTATGGCGGCATCCGTGAGCTTGTGGACTATCTGCTCGCCGATTGCTGCGGCGGCGACCGCCGGCTTTGCGGGCCATACGTCGTTATCAAGGAGTCTGTCGCATGAAACGCCTGCATATCCATATCCGCACCGACGATCTTGAAGGATCGATCAGTTATTACACCGCCCTTTTCGGGGCCGAACCGGTGCGCCGGGAGGATGATTACGCCAAATGGATGCTCGACGACCCGGCCGCCAATGTCGCTTTGTCAAGCCGCGGCGGCGAGCCGGGCCTAGACCATGTGGGCGTCTCTTTGGATGAGAATAGCGCCCTGGAAGATATGGCCTTGCGGATGCGCGAAGCCGAGGCGCCGCTCGTTCAGGAGGAGAACACGACCTGCTGCTACGCCAAGAGCAACAAATACTGGTCGCACGACCCCCAAGGCACGGTCTGGGAGCTGTTCCATTCCTTCGGCGACAGCGAGGTCTATGGCCAGACGGCGCCGGAAGTCGTGAGCGCAAAAACCGCCGCGACCGGCTGTTGCGCGCCGAATGTGTAAGTCAGCGCCAGCGACATGCGAAACATCCTGTTCCTCTGCACCGGTAATTCGGCCCGGTCGATCATGGCCGAAGCCTATATGAATCATGCGGGGGCGGGGCGCTGGCGCGCCTTCTCCGCCGGGTCGACGCCGACGGGAAAGGTCAATCCTTTCGCTTTAGAAACGCTGATCGCTCATGACGTTGCGCCGCCCGAAACCCCGCTTTCGAAAAGCTGGGGGGAGTTTGCTGGCGCGGACGCGCCCGTCATGGATGTCATCGTCACCGTCTGCGACAACGCCGCGGGCGAAACCTGCCCCGTCTGGCCAACCCAAAAAGATCAAACTCAGCAGAAACTCCATTGGAGCTTTCCAGACCCCGCCGCCGTCGAAGGCGATGACGCCAACAAACGCGCCGCCTTCGAAGCCGTCTTCGCCGACATCCGGGCTGCGATCGACGCGTTTTTGTCGACGCCTGACAGCTAGAGGGGAGGGCCGGCCTTGTCGCTGTTCGAAAAATATCTGTCGGTCTGGGTGGCCTTGTGCATCGCCGGCGGGATCGCGCTTGGCGAACTCATGCCCGGTCTCTTTGCAACACTCGCCTCCTGGCAGGCCGCCAATGTGAATTTCGCGGTCGCGATCCTCATCTGGGCGATGGTCTATCCGATGATGATCGGCGTTGATTTCGCAAGCCTGAAACGGATCGGCGACCGCCCCAAGGGCCTTGTGGTCACCCTCGCCGTCAACTGGCTCATCAAACCCTTCACCATGGCGGCGCTTGGGGTTCTCTTTTTCAAGCATGTGTTTGCCGGGCTCATTCCGCCCGAAGACGCCGAGAGCTATATCGCCGGCCTCATTCTGCTCGGCGCCGCGCCCTGCACGGCCATGGTGTTCGTCTGGTCGCAGCTCACCCGTGGCGACCCGACCTATACGCTGGCGCAGGTGAGCGTGAACGACGCCATCATGGTCTTCGCCTTTGCACCCATCGTCGCCTTTCTGCTCGGCGTCGTTGAAATCGCGGTGCCGTGGGAAACGCTGATCCTGTCTGTCGCTCTCTATGTGGTGATCCCGCTCATCGCCGGCGCGGCGACTCGCACGGCTCTTTTGCGCGCAGGCGGCGAGATGTCCGTCGCGGCTTTCACGGCCCGGCTCAAACCCTATTCAGTGATCGGCCTTCTGGCGACGGTCATCCTGCTTTTCGGCTTTCAGGGCGGCGTGATCCTCGACCGCCCGCTCGTCATCGCGCTGATCGCCGTGCCGCTCCTCATCCAGTCTTATGGCGTGTTCGCCATCGCCTACGCCGCAGCCTGGGGCTGGCGCATTCCCTTCAACATCGCCGCCCCTTGCGCGCTGATCGGCACCTCGAACTTTTTCGAACTGGCGGTCGCCGTCGCCATCAGCCTTTTCGGACTGAATTCGGGCGCCGCCCTCGCCACCGTCGTGGGCGTCCTTGTGGAAGTGCCCGTCATGCTTTCGCTGGTCGCCTTCGCCAACGCCACCCAGCGGCATTTTCCGGCGGGCGACGCGCCTGACCGGTGACGCGAGGCGCGAGCCGCGTTATAGCGCCAAATATGAGCAAGGGACCGCGCCCGCGTTACGAGGCGCTATTGGAATCGGGCGCGCTTTCCCCCGATCCGGCGCAGGAAGAGGCGGCGGACCGGCTGCAGGCGTTGCATGATGCGCTTCAATCCTATTCCGGCCCTAACGCCCGTGGCTTCAAGAGCTGGTTCGGCGCGAAGAAAACGCGGCCACGGGGGCTTTATCTTTGGGGCGGGGTCGGCCGCGGCAAAACGCTGCTGATGGATTTGTTCTTCAACAATACGAGTTTCAGACATAAACGACGCGTGCATTTTCATGAATTCATGGGCGAGGCTCATGAGCGCATCGCCGAGTGGCGCGCGAAGAGCGAAGCGGAAAAGAAAAAACACAAAGCTTATGATCGCGGCTCGCCTGACGATCCCATGCCGCCGGTCGCCCACGATCTCGCCGAAGACGCGCTTTTATTGTGCTTTGACGAGTTTCACGTCACCGACATCGCCGACGCCATGATTCTCGGGCGACTTTTCACCGCGCTCTTCGAACGCGGCGTCGTCATCGTCGCGACGTCGAACCGCGCCCCGGACGATCTCTACAAGGACGGCCTTAACCGTCAGCTCTTTCTGCCTTTCATCGATTTGCTGAAATCGAAGCTCGATGTTTTCGAGATGCGCTCAGCCCGCGACTATCGTCTCGAAAAACTTTCCGCGGCGCCGGTCTATCTGACGCCGCTCGGACCGGACGCCGACAGGGCCATGGATCTCGCCTGGGAGAACATGATCAGCGGCGCTCATGTGCGGCGCGAGGAAATCCAGTTGAAAGGCCGCAAACTTGTGGTTCCGCGCGCGGCGCGGGGCGCGGCCCGTTTCGCCTTCGCGGATCTCTGTGAAAAACCGCTCGGCGCCGGCGACTATCTTGCGCTGGCGCGCCGCTATGGCGCGCTCTTTCTCGACCATATTCCGGTCATGGGCCCGGACATGCGCAATGAGGCCAAGCGGTTTTCAACTCTTATAGACACGCTCTACGACGCGAAGGTGAAGCTCGTCTGCTCCGCCGCCGCCGAGCCGGACGCGCTCTATGTGGAGGGTCACGGCGCCTTCGAATTCGAGCGCACCGCCTCGCGCCTTATGGAGATGCGTACGGCGGATTACCTCGCCGCCGCGACGGATGGAATGACCACAGAGGCCGCGGCCATGGATTCCGCCGGCCAGTCCGGGTAAAATCCGCACAGACAAAGGGACCGATCCCATGAACCGCCTCAGCACGCTCGGCGCCCTGATCGCAGGCGCCATTCTTCTCGCCGCCTTTTACGGAACCGCCTTTGGCGACCGGGACGAAGGCATCAATATCGAGATCAATGACGAGGAAGGCGTTCGCCATGTGGTGAGCGGCGACAAGGGCAGCTTCGCCCTGAAAAAAGACGGCCTTGATCTCGAAGCGTCATGGCGCGGCGATTATGAGCTGACCGACGAAGGCGACGACCTCGCCGCCCTCGACCACAAGCTAACGATCACCCGCGAGCAAAATGGCCTTGATGAGAAGGTTGTTTTTGAACGCGATGACGACGAGGTGGAGAGCATTTATTATCTCGACGGCGACAAGCAGGATGAAAATCCGGAAACCGCCGCCGCGAAAAAGGCGCTGTTGATCGCCTTTTTGGAAGCGAGCGGCGCGAAAGCCGAAGAGCGCGTGGCGATATTGCTGCGCGATGGCGGCGCCGAGGCCGTGCTGGAAAAAATAGACGGCATGTATAGCGATCATGCGCGCCTGCGCTACGTCACGGAATTAACGAAACAGGCCACGCTGTCCAGCGGCGAAACCGCATCCCTGTTAAAATCGTTGAAAAACATCGAAGGCGATCACGATCTTCGCGTGGCGCTGGACGCCCTTCTGCAACATGACGGCATCGGCGCCGATGAGATGCCCGCCTTTCTCGACGCCGCAGCGCGCCTTGAAAGCGATTACGATTTGCGCCGTCTCATCGAAAGCATTTCCGAACAAGATCTGGACGACGATGCGATTGGCCTCGCCATCGGTCTGATGCAGCGCATTGAAAGCGACCATGATCTGCGGCGGGCCAGCGAAGCCTTGCTGGAGCAGGATAATCTGAGCGCCGACGCGGCGGCGCGGCTTCTCAACACCATCAGCGATCGCATAGAAGGCGATCACGATCTGCGGCTGATCCTGAGCGACACAACATCTTATCTCGCTGAAGGCCCTGAGGTTGCCGCCGCCTGGATGAGCGCCTTCAACGCCCTCTCCTCCGATCATGATCAGCGCTTGGCGCTGGAAGAGGCGGCGGGGGTCGACAACCTTTCCGCGGCCACCAGACGGGATCTGATCGCCGCGAGTGAAAAGATCGCTTCCGATCACGACCGCCGCCTCGCCCTTGAAGCCTATGCAAACTTGCTGGACGACGACACCCTGAAGGCGGCCTACAGGGCCGCCGCCGCAGGCATCGACTCAGAATCGGATCGCAAACGCACCCTCGAAGCGGCGGGGCTCGACGACTAGGCGTCTTCAGGAATCCGGATCGCATCCACCATGTCGCGCACGCCCGCCGGCGTCGGCGACGTGAATCGCGACACTGCGATGGCGGCGATGAAGTTCAGCATCATGCCGATGGCGCCAATGCCTTCCGGCGAAATCCCGAACAGCCAGTGCTGCGCGTCATTGACCGCGCCGAACCAGGGTGACTTGAAGTAAACGATATAAGCCAGAGTGAAGACGAGACCGGCGAGCATCCCGGCGACGGCGCCTTCCCTATTGATATGCTTGAAAAAGATGCCCATGAGGATGGCCGGGAAAAGCGACGCGGCGGCGAGCCCGAAAGCAAGCGCCACCACCTGCGCCACGAAGCCCGGCGGATTGATCCCGAGATAACCGGCGACAAGGATCGCCGCCGCCGCTGCGCCCCGCGCCGCCATAAGCTCGGTCTTTTCGGTGATCTGTGGGCGGAAGGTTTTCTTTAAGAGATCATGGCTGATCGCCGTCGAGATGACGAGCAAGAGCCCCGCCGCAGTCGACAGCGCAGCGGCGACGCCGCCCGCCGCGACAAGCGCGATCACCCAGGCGGGAAGCCCCGCAATCTCCGGATTGGCGAGCACCATGATGTCGCGATCGACGGAAATCTCATTGGCGTTCTCTGTCGGCGCATTGGTGAGAAGCCGCTCTCCGTTCGCCCCCGTTCCTTCGGCATATTCCGGCCGGCCCTCGAAAGGGGCGCCAGGCGCATATTGAATGACGCCGTCGCCGTTTTTATCGAGCCAGGCGATGAGCCCGATCCCCTCCCAGCTTTTCACCCATTGCGGCGCCTCGGCGTAGGGCTGCTGATGCACGCTGTCGATGAAGTTGAGGCGCGCAAAGGCGCCCACCGCCGGCGCTGTGGTATAAAGGATGGCGATGAAGACCAGCGCATAACCGGCGGACATCCGCGCGTCCGCCACATGCGGCACGGTGAAGAAACGCACGATCACATGGGGCAGGCCCGCCGTCCCCACCATCAGCGCCAGCGTGATGGCGAAAACGTCGATGGTGGATTTCGTCCCTGCCGTAAAAGCCGAAAAGCCGAGATCGACGAGCGCGCCGTCGAGTTTCTCCAGAACCGAAATCCCTTCTCCCACAACACCAGAGCCAAGCCCCAATTGCGGAACCGGATTACCCGTCATCAGAATGGAGATGAAAATCGCCGGCACGAGATAGGCGAAAATCAACACGCAATATTGCGCAACTTGCGTGTAGGTGATGCCCTTCATGCCGCCCAGCACGGCGTAGAAAAAGACAACGCCCATGCCGGTGACCACGCCCCATTCTATGGGCATTTCGAGGAAGCGCGAAAAGACGACGCCCACGCCGCGCATTTGCCCAGCGATATAGGTGAAGGACACGACAATGAGGCATATCACGGCGACCACGCGTGCGGCCTTTGAATAATACCGCTCGCCGATGAAATCCGGCACGGTGAACTGGCCGAATTTGCGCAAATAAGGCGCAAGCAAAAGCGCCAGCAAAACATAGCCGCCGGTCCAGCCCATGAGATAGACGCTCGCGTCATAGCCCGCGAAGGCGATAATTCCCGCCATGGAAATGAAGGAGGCGGCGCTCATCCAGTCGGCGGCCGTGGCCATGCCGTTGGCGATCGGGTGAACATGCCCGCCCGCCACATAGAATTCCGAGGTGGAGCCTGCGCGAGACCAGATCGCGATGCCGATATAAAGCGCGAAGGACAAGCCCACGAAAATATAGGTGAGAAGCTGCGCGTCCATGAGACCGCCTTACTTGCCCGACGCGCCGAAGCGCTTGTCGATCTTTTTCATGCGGAAAGCATAAACGAAGATCAGAATGACAAAGACGACGATGGAGCCCTGCTGGGCGAACCAGAAGCCGAGCTTGAACCCGCCGATCTTCACGGCGTTCAGCGCATCGACAAAAAGAATTCCCGCGCCAAAGGAGACAATGAACCAGATGCTGAGCAGAACGAGCAGGAGTTTCACATTCTCGCGCCAATAGCGCCGCGCCCGATCCTCCTGGCGCGCTGAGGCGTTCTCTAACGGCTGATCGTCGGTCATCAGGCCTCCTCCCTCCTGAGGGATGGGAAGCCTAATGTGGTTTCGGGCGAAGTCCTATCCCTTGCTTATTGCCAAATGCTGCGCGTGCGAGTAGGCCCCGGTCATGACCGTCGCGGCGCCAGACAAACCCCGCCTGCCCTTCTGGGAGCTGGTCGCCATCGTCGCCGCGTCGATGGGGCTGAATGCGCTTGCGGTCGACATCATGCTCCCGGCGCTCGGCATTATTGGCGATGAGCTGGGCGCGGCGCACCCCAATGACCGTCAATTGATCATCATCGTCTATGTGTTGGCGAACGGGATCGCACAGCTTTTCTTCGGCCCCATCGTCGACCGTTTCGGTCGCAAGCGCGTCCTGCTCTGGTCGCTTGCGGGCTATACGGCGGGATCGCTGCTCTCGATCGTCGCCTCATCCTTCACCCTGTTTCTCGCCGCACGCGCCTTTCAGGGCGTCGCCACCGCGGCCACCCGCGTCGCCGCCGTCGCTATCGTGCGCGACCAGTGTTCGGGCCGGCGCATGGCCGAAGTCATGTCGCTCGCCATCACCATTTTCATGGCGGCGCCAATTCTGGCGCCGGGTCTCGGACAGCTCATCCTGTTCGCGGCGCCCTGGCGCTGGATCTTCATCGCGCTTCTTGCCTTTGGCGCGCTCTTCGGCCTGTGGGCCGTGTTTCGCCTTCCGGAAACCATGGCGCCTGAGGACAGGAAACCTCTGCGTCTGCAGCCCATTATCGCGTCCTATCTGATCTTCGTCACGAACAAGATTTCCATCGGCTATACGCTGGCGGCGGCTTGTTTTTTCGGCACGGTGTTCAGCTATATCAGCTCGGCCGAACAGGTATTTCTGGACGTCTTTGAACTTGGCGACCGGTTCACGCTTGTCTTCGCGGTCATCGCAAGCGCTTTCGCGGTCTCGACGCTCACCAATTCGCGGCTCGTCTCACGCTTTGGCATGCGCCGGCTTTCCCATGGCGCCATGTTCGTTTTCATCACCGCCAATACCTTGCACCTGCTGGTTCTGGCGACCATCGGAGAAAGCCTGCTCATCTTCACGATTTGCATGATGGCGTCGTTTCTGTGCATGGGCTTCATCGGTCCCAACGCCACGGCGCTCGCCATGGAGCCCATGGGCCACAATGCCGGTTCGGCGGCGGCGATCAACGGTTTCGCCGGCACGACCATCGCCGGCCTTCTTGGCGGAATTATCGGCGCGCAGTTCAACGGCACGACAACGCCCATGGTGATCGGCTTCGTGGTCCTGGGCGTCGTTGGCGCAAGCCTCATCGCCTGGACCGAGAACGGCAAGCTCTTCGGCGTCGGCGAGCACGAGCCGGAGCCCGCCGAATGAGCGAGGCGCCGCGTGTCTGCCTTGGCGCTTTCGCCGGCGCGCACGGGGTTAAAGGCCACACAAAAATCAAGACCTTCACCGAAACGCCTGACGGCGTCGCCGCCTATGGTCCTGTCGAAACGGAAGACCGCGCGCGCAGCTTCACGCTGGCCATCGTAAAAGTTCTCGGCGACGGTTTTGTCATCGCAAGCGCGCCCGAAATCGAAAGCCGCGAAGATGCCGAAGCGTTAAAAGGCGTGCAGCTTTATGTGGATCGAAGCGCGCTGCCCTCTCCCGAGGAAGACGAGTTTTACCTCGACGATCTCGTCGGTCTCAACGTCTTCGATGAAGACGGCGCGCCCATGGGGGTGGTAAAGGCTGTTTATAATTTCGGCGCCGGCGACCTGATCGAACTCGCGAACATTCCCGGCGTCAAAGGCTTAAGGCTGGTTCCGTTTACGAAAGAAGCCGTGCCGGAAATCCGCATAAGCCAGAAAAAAATCACTGTCGCGCGCAGCGCCATCGAAACGCCGGACTGAGCGCTTAAAAACCGCGGACCAGCGCCTGCAAACCCGATTCAAAAACCTCGTCAAAATCCACCATGGCTTCCAGGTGAAGCCGAACGGCTTCACTTTGTTCGTAACAGGCAAGCCCCAGTGTAAAGGACATGATCGCCGCAAGACGGGAAAGCGCCGTATTGCGATCTAGGCCGGCCTCCACCAGCGCTTTCGTAATTTTTTCCGCACGCGCCGGAGCGTCCTCAACCGGCTGCGAAGCCGAGACACATATCCGCGCCGAGTCCTTGCGCTTGGCGAGCGACACGCGAAAAGCGCGCCCGAAGGAGAGGAGCCAATCCCGCCAGTCACCCGTTTCGGCGACGCTCTCATAGGCTTCGCCATATATCTCGGCGGCCATCAGGCGAATGATTTCACCCTTGTCGCCCGCATGCCAATAGATGGTCGGCGCCTGAACCCCGAGTTCCTTGGCGAGCCCGCGCATATTGAACCCGTCAAATCCCGCTTTCTCCATCAGCTCGAAAGCAGCCTGCACGATGGCGTCGCGCCCGAGGCCGTCATGGGACTTCACCCTGTTTGCAGCGCGTCTTGACATATTCGCCCCTTCTATAACATTGTTATATAAAATGCGGAGGAAGCGCAATGTATGTTCGCAACGCCTGGTATGTCGCGTCCTGGACTCAAGACCTCGAGGCCGGAAAACCATTTGCGATAGATATTTTAGGCGAGCCCATCGTCATCTGGCGCAATGAGCAGGGCGTCCTCACCGCTCTTGAAGACCGGTGCATCCATCGCCTTGCGCCCTTGTCGCTTGGAAGATGCGAAGGCGACAAGATCCGGTGCATGTATCACGGCTTTCTTTATGAACGGGACGGGCGCGTTGCAGAGATACCCGGCCAGGACAAGGTTCCGGAAACCGCGCGGATCAAAAGTTATCCGGTCGTCGATAGACATAGCTGGATCTGGGTCTGGATGGGCGCGCCGGAACTGGCGGATGAAACGCTCATTCCGCCTGCAGTCGGTTTCGACAATCCGGATTACATATTGGGACGCGGCCAACTCGATTACGATGCGGAAGCGCGTCTCATCAATGACAATCTATGCGACTTCAGCCATCTGACATTTGTTCATGCCGAGAGTTTCGGCCCCGGAGAGCAGTTCGCCATTTCGACGCCGACGGTCGCGCCGCTCGATCGCGGCGTTCGGTTTTCGCGCTGGATAGAAGCTTCTCCTGGCCGTAAACGGGCGGCCGGCAATGGAGCCCCTTCCGACACCTGGAGAACGTACGACTATCTTATTCCCGGCGTGCTTGTGATGACCGGTGGGGATTATCCTGTCGGTTACGCCAAGGCGCGCGACTATGCGCCGCCTCACATAGACGACGCGATCGGCGGCGTGACTTTCACCAGCCAGGCGGTGACGCCCATGACCGAAAAGATATCCCGCTATTTCTTCTCCTGGGGACCGCATGTGCGCCATGGCGATGAGAAGGTGCGCGATCTGTTGATGAACCTGGCCGCCAAGGCGTTTGCGGAGGACAAGACAATGATCGAAGCGCAGCAAAAGATCATCGACAAAACCGACGCGCCGCGCGTCCTGCCCTCTGCGCACGATCGCGGGGTCACCATGTTCAACAGGCTCGTCGAACGCCTGGCGAAAGAAGAGCAACAGCGGGATGCAAGCGCGGCGTAACCAGTCGCGCAGCGCCAATTCGCGACGAGACTTGCTGCGCACTAAGGACGCTTTGCGAGAATCCGACGCCGGCTTTTCTCAACCCACAAGCCTGTATCGCCTAAACTTTCGGTAGATTACCGAAAATCCTGTGTTTACTATAAACCGGGGTTGGCGCGGCAGTATTGTCCGCGCCGTAAAAGTTCGGGGCGGTGAGAGTGAACATTCAAAAATATGGCGCCGTCGCTATAATATCCATGCTGGCGCTCGCCTTGCTCGTCAGCGAGATCGCAAGGCTCAGCACCGATCGGGGCTATCGAGACCTGTCGACCGAACTGGCCGAGACGCGCCAGATCGCCGACACCGCTCTTAAAGCCGTTATTCCAGGCGAAATTCTGAAAGAGGCCGACAAGTCGGTCTACATGGTGCTCAACAACAATGAACATTACGGCGCCGCTTTCGTAATCGATCGCGATCGCGGCGTGCTCGCCACAGCAGCCCATGTTGTAGCCGAACTTGATTTCGATGCGAATGAAAAAGAGTATTCAGTTTTAAATCGCCACACGGGAAAACCGCTGCGTATTCGAAACGCAAAAATCCACTCCGGCTATGAGAGGTTTCGAAAACTGGTTGAAACATACCAGCCGGTTGACCCTGACTCGAGCATCCGATCGCCCCGCTTTTTCAGGATTTTCGACATGGCTCATGACGGCGCGCTGCTGTTCGTCGATCCCTTCGATCCTGAAACGGGTGAAAACCTGCTTGGCCCCAACCTGCCGCTCGGCAATGAAGAAAAACTGCTCGCGCTTTCCGCTGGCGATCCGGTCGCCAGCATCGGCTTTCCTGTAGACACCTTGACCGCCAATGTCATGGAAGAAAGCGCTGCTTCACGGATTGAACGGGGCGTCATTTCCTCCATGATCGCGCCCATCGATCTGGTCGAGCGCTCGAAAGATCCCGTCGCCAACAATCTTATTGTTCATCGAATGGCCATTGCTCCCGGCAACAGCGGCGGGCCATTGCTCGATAAAGATGGAGACATCGTGGGGATCAATTCGCATGCATCCTATTCAGGTTTCTCGAATGGCGACGGCCTCGCCCAGCGGGTCGATGTGATCTACGACCTGATTACGCCTTACCTTGAAGAGGACCGCCTTGAAGGCGTTTATTTTCCGGAATGGACGACACGCCTGAACAAGTGGCCAAAGGCCGATGATTTGTTTCCACACGCCTTGTATTATATGTATGCGGATATAGACGAGTCTGAAATCAAGATTCCCGAAAAACTTAAAGACATTGATGTCAGCGACGATAAGCCTTTCGAGGTCGCCATCCACAAAGTTGAATTTCCTGAATTCGCGACCCGTTACATTCATTTCGCCACGGATCTTATCGAGACCGAAAAACAGAAGAAAGAAGGAGATGAGGATGAGGAGGAGGAGGACGATGACGCTTGGAAAGAAGCAAAAAACCGGCCTTCTTTTCTCATCGAGGATTTTGGCCAGTACTACCCCTATTCCTTTTTGCTTCGGAAAGACCGGCACTATGTTTTCTTCGCCTATGATTATGCAATCGATTGGGAGACCCGGGGCTATTGCCCCTTGCAGCTATATCACAGACGGCGTGGCGAGACGGAACTGCAGAGCATCCGTCAGCGTCAGCTCAGCTCTATACATGTAAAGCCGGACAGCGATTCGAAAAAAATAAACGTTTACGAGGTCATTGTTCAACGGCGCCTATGCGGCATCGAGAATAATGAGTTTTCTATTGGCGTCCTGAGCTGGAAGGCGGATAACGACGCGCCCGCAAAGGGAGAGGTCCAGACGGCCCTTCAGAGCATCGCGCCGCAGGCCGTCTTGCAGGTCGCTTCGTCCATAGAAAATTCCGTCAACTGTCACGCCAGGACGCTAGGCGATCCGGCGAAATGCGAGCGCTCTATAAAGGTCCGGAACATGACGCCGGAGCTATACGAGGAGTAAGGCAAACTCGCCTCCCTACCGCCCTCCGCGCCATCTGACCGGCCATGACCTGGCAGGCGAGCGTTCTCACCCTTTTTCCGGGGCCCTTGGCGGCCTCCGTTCTCTGCCGGGCGGCTGCTGAGGGGCTTTGGAGCCACGATACGGTCATATCCGTGATTATTCCGACAATAAATTCGGCTCGGTGGACGACACTAATCCGCCGACGCCCTAATCGGCCTTTTTCAAATGCGCTTCCAGCCAGCGCATAAAGTCGCGAACGCGCTTCGCCTCAAAACGCTCCGGCAGGCACAGAGCGACATACTCCGCGCCTTGAAGCTGGATTTCCGGGCGGTAGGGCGCAAGCAGTCCTCGCGCCACCATGTCGCCGGCCAGCGCGGAACTCGCCAGCACCAGCCCCTGCCCGGCGACAGCGGCCTGAAGCGCGTAATATTCCTCGTCAAACGTCACAACGCGCAAGTCCGGCGTCGGCGCCTCCTCGCCCGCAGCGACGAGCCATTGCTTCCAGGCGACATGTTTCAAGACCGGTCGCCGCCAGCGCGTCGCCAGCAGCGGCGCATCCTTGAGAGAACAAAATGTCTCAACAAGTCCGGGCGCGCCGTAAGCGCCAAACGTTTCGCCCAGCAACGGAACTGCATGAAGTTCCGGATACGGACAGCCTCCATAGCGAATCGCAATGTCGACTTGCCGCTCCCGGCGCAAATCCACCGGCTCGGCGCCAGTGAGCAATTGCACGCTGATCTCCGGATGGCGCGCATAGAACGCCGGCAGATGGGGCGCGAGCCGCAACGCGGCAAAGGCCGGCGTCGTCGTCACCGTGAGCGTGGCCTGCGCCGCCGTGATCCGCTCAAGAGCTTGCTTTATCTGCAACAGACCACCGCCGACGGCGACCGCCAGGATATCTCCGGATTGGGTCAACGCGACCGCACGCGCACGCCGTGCAAACAGGGCGATCCCGAGCGCCTTTTCGAGCGCGCGCACCTGATGCGACACAGCCGTCGGCGTCACCCCCAGTTCCTCAGCGGCGGCCCTGAAACTGCCGAGACGCGCCGCGGCTTCGAACGTGCGCAGCGCAGACGGCGATGGCATTCTTTCGAACATGAGCGCCTTATAGATGAATTTATTTCAGCTATCGATGATTATTTATCCTTTGTAATCCGCTGATTTTAATCACATTTCTTGTTCATCGCCCAACGAGAGATGACTTATTCGCAACATAAAAACCGGGCCGAACGCCTCCCGGCCGACGAAAGGAACCACTAATGCCTACGCTTTTAAGACTGGATGCAAGCGCCAACACATCATCTTCCCTGACCCGCGCCCTCGCCGACCGCTTTGTCTGCGAATGGCGCGCCTTACGACCGGACGACAGGCTCATCCGCCGGGATGTCGGCGCAACGCCCCCGCCGGCGCTCTCACAAGCTTTCCTCGCCGCCGCGTTCGAAAAGGGCGAGCGCAGCACGGAACAAAAAGCCGTGCTGAAACTGTCGGACGAACTGATCGGCGAACTCGAAGCCGCTGACGTCATCGTCATCGCGACACCGATGTATAATTACGGCATGCCCGCCGCCCTGAAGGCGTGGTTCGATCAGGTGATCCGCATCAACAAGACGTTTTCGTTCGACCTCGCCCGCGGCGACCGACCGCTCGAACCGATCTTGAACGGCAAAATGCTGGCGGTGCTGACATCGAGCGGCGAATTCGGCTTTGCACCGGGCGGGTTCAATGAAAGCGCCGGCCATCTCGTGCCGCATATCCGGACCTGCGCCAAATATCTCGGCGCAGATCACATCCGTCATGTGGGCATAGAATATCAGGAGTTCGGCGACGAGCGTCACCGCGCGTCCAAGGAGGCCGCTTTCGCGGCGATCCCGGAACTCGTTACGGAACTCTCCTCACGCGTGCCGGATTACGCCCGCGCAGAACCGGCGCGCGCCTCCTAGCTTGCGCGCCGGCGGCCCGCGTGCCATTTCAGCCCGCGTCATGTGGCGCGCGACCGTTCTCACCCTCTTTCCGGAGCTTTTTCCCGGGCCCCTTGCGGCCTCCGTCCTCGGGCGGGCCGCGGCGGAGGGCTTGTGGGGTCTCGACACGGTCAACCTCCGGGATTTTTCCGACAATAAATACGGGTCGGTCGACGATACGCCCGCCGGGGGCGGGGCCGGGCTCGTCATGCGGGCCGATATTCTGGCCGCCGCCATTGATTCCGTGCCCCGAAACGACCGTCCCATTCTCTGCCTCACGCCCCGGGGCGCGCCCTTCACGCAAGGGCGGGCGAGGGAGCTTTCCCACGGGCCCGGGGTGATTGCCCTCTGCGGCCGGTTTGAGGGCATGGACGAGCGGATTTTCGCGGCCCGGGACATCGAGGAGGTCTCCATCGGGGATTTCGTCCTCGCCGGGGGAGAAATCCCCGCCATGGCCCTGATCGAGGCTTGCGTCCGGCTGATTCCGGGGGTATTGGGCTCCGCTTCCTCCCTGGGGGAGGAAAGCTTTGAGGGCGGCCTTCTGGAATATCCCCAGTATGCGCGTCCGAGAGAATTCGAGGGCCGGGCCATCCCGGAGGTGCTGCTTTCAGGCGATCATCAGAAAATCGCCGAATGGCGGCGCGAGAAGCGGCAAGAAATAACGCGGACGCGACGACCGGACCTCTGGGAGAGGTTTTTATCCGACGGTCCTATCCGGCGCAGTGACAACAAGGAACCGAAGTGATGAACATCATCGAGCAACTCGAAAAAGAACATATGGCCGAACTCGGCAAGGACATCCCCGACTTCGCGCCGGGCGACACCGTGAAGGTGAATGTCAAGGTGAAGGAAGGCGAACGCGAGCGCATCCAGGCCTATGAAGGCGTGTGCATTGCGAAAAACGGCGGCGGCCTCAATGAAAGCTTCACCGTGCGCAAGATCTCCTTTGGCGAAGGGGTGGAGCGCGTGTTCCCGATTTACTCGCCGCTGGTCGACTCCATCGAAGTCGTGCGCCGCGGCAAGGTGCGCCGCGCGAAGCTCTATTATCTGCGCGACCGCCGCGGCAAGTCGGCCCGCATCGCGGAGAAAACCGACAACCGCCCGAAGAAAGAAGCTTAAAGCGCGTAACCAAATCGCCAGCGCGTCAAAAGCGGCTCCATGGGAGCCGCTTTTTTATTGATCCTGAGCCAGTTGCAGCCGCAACTTCGCGTCGTTCCGGATTTCATTCGCAAAAAGATCAAGCTCCACCGAATGATACCACTCGCGCGACATTAAAAACTCACGAAACCTTTCAGGCGGGCGGGCAATCAGCAACCAACCGTCATCATCGCAAACGGCGCCGACGATGCCCTCCTTGGACGACGGATTCCAGCAGGCGAGCCGCCCGCCTTCGCGCGGCGCGCCGCCCGGCAAAGGCGTCTTTTCAAAAAACGCAGGAATATAGGCGCCGCTACCGCGCGCATTATAGGTGAGGACGCAATGCACAGGCCGCGCCTGGCTGCATTCAGGCAAGGGCGATGTTGTTTCGAGATAATTCTCGGGAAAGGGATAACCAATTGCGTATACTGCGGCGATGCGCGACATCAACGCTTCGTTTCCGTCAATTGCACGCAAGAGGCCAAGCGCATGATAGGCGCCCTGGCTATGTCCGGCGATAATGATCGGCCCTTCGGGATAGCGATCGATGAAACTTTCAAAAGCTCTCACAACATCTTCGGAGGCGAGCGCCAGCGCTTTGTCGCTATTCTCCTCATGGGCGATGAAGGCGTAAAACGCCGCCTGCCGATAGTATGGCGCATGCACAAGCAAATCTTTGAAGACCGAGATTTGCTGCGGTCCCAGAAAATCAAGAAAGGCGTCTTCCTTGGCGGCCGCGATGGGTTGATTCCATGTTTTCGTCTTTAAGAGCGTCGTAGGATGAATATAAAATACCGCCCCACGCGCAGGATCATCGTCCGTTTGCGCCAGCCATGCATCTGGCGCCGCGTAATCCGGCGCCGGCCCCGCCTCCGCCTCGTCGAAAGCCCCGCCCGGATTGAGAAGAAAGGAAAACTTCCAGCCGGCTTCATATCGCCAGACATAAAGCGCCGCAAAAACGGCGACAAGAGCAAGAACAATCAGGATACGCTTCATTTCGCACCTCCTTTACAGGCCGAAACCTACTGGAGCGACGAGAGTAAAACAGTTTCGCTGAGATAGGTCTCGCCTTCCTTGCTGCGGATCGAGACTTTAACCGCCCCCTCTTCCCAGTCGATGTCGAGGACGCCGTAATTGGCCTCATAGATCATATCGCCGAGGCGGTTCGGGCCGGGCTCCACCCGGGTCTCGCCGCTTTGGGCGCGCCAGACGCTTGCCGGCAGGTTAAGCGACGACGACGTCGCCTCAAAAAGCGGATAATCATTGACGCCTTCTTTTTTGTAGAGGCCGGCGGCGTGACGGTCGCCGGAAAGAAAGACGACGCCATTGACGCCAAGCTCCGTGATCGTCTTGTAGAGCCGTGCGCGCTCATGGGGGAAAAGCCGCCAGGCCTCCCAGCCATGGCCTTCGGCGATCACCTGAATGGAGGAAACGATCAGGCGCAGATCGGCAGGCTTTTGCAGTTCTTCGGCGAGCCAGCGCCATTGCGCGTCGCCCAGAAGCGTTTTCGAAGGATCATCGTCCGGGACATAGCGTTCCTTACCGGGCGCGCCGCGTTCGTCGCTGTCTTTCAGCGGAGACCGGAAATAGCGGGTGTCGAGCATGATCACCTGAACGCGCCTGCCTTCCTCGCCGATGATCCACGAGCCGTAAACGCCGGGACGCGCGCGGCGCGCGTCGTCCTCCGGCACGGCCCAGACATAGTCGAACAGGGCTTCGGATTTTTCCTTGTACTGATAATCGCCGCCACCGTCATTGACGCCGTAATCATGATCGTCCCAGACGGTCAGCATCGGCGCCGCAGCGCGCGCACGCGCAAACGGCTCTGACTGTGCGAGACGCATATAGGCTGCTTTCAGTTCCGGCATCGCAGGATCGTCGGAGCGCACATCACCATAGACATTGTCGCCCATATAAAGCGTCAGGTCAGGGTTCTCCGAGGCGATCTGATCCCAGATGGACTGGTCCTCGCGCTGCTGGGCGCAGGAAGCGAAGACGATGCGCGTCAGGGCCTTGGTTTCATCGAGCGGCGCGGACAGCATGGGGATGGCGCGGATGACGCCCTCCGGCCCGTCAGGATCATCAAGAGCTGTGAAAGCCCCGACGCGTGTAACCTGAGGCGCCGTCGCACAGGACGCCAGCAGCGTGGCCGTTGAAACTGCGGCCGCAAATATTTTCACAAATCCCGTTTTCATCGCTGCCCCTCCTCGCGTTCACTGCCGTCATAGCGCCGGGATGTGACGGGGATATAGCATAACCTCACCGACTCGCTCGCTCCCACATTTGCATGTGACGCCCAAGAGCATCCCGCCAGATCACCCCGGCGAAGGCCGGGCCCAGCGATAAAATAATGTCGAGCGAAGCTCGTCATTATTCTGACTGGATCCCGGCCTTCGCCGGGATACTCGGAGGGGCTTAAAGGCTAGGCCTTTGCTTTTTATTCTCTCACCGGCAAGCGTCCGAAATCCCCCTCCAGCTCCGAGGCGATGTAAAGAAACGCCGCCCAGGCCGCCACATTCTGACGCAGCGCCTCCGGGTCGACCTTGTCGAGCGTGTCGTCGGGCGTGTGATGCAGGTCGAAATAGTCGGTCCCGGACTGGCGCAGGGAGACGACGGGCACGCCCATGTCGCGGGTTGCGCCGATATCGGCGCCGCCATAGGCCATGTTGTTGCCGGGCGTGACGGCGAGACGCCGCAAGGCCGCTTCAAACACTTTCGCCTTGGCTGCCTCTCCTTCGCCGAAACGCGTGTCGAAGCGGTAGACAGGCCCTGCGCCGAAATCGGATTCGGCCGCCAGCACATGCTTGTCCATCTCGTCTTTATGCGCCTCGGCATAGGCTTTGCCGCCGAAAATGCCGACTTCCTCAGCGCCCCACATCACGACGCGAAGGGTGCGTTTCGGTTTTCCACGCAAATCGCCGACAAGCTTCGCCGCGGCGGTCGTAATCGCGATGCCCGACGCATCGTCAATGGCGCCGGTGCCGAGATCCCAACTGTCGAGATGGCCGCCAATGACGATCAGCTCATCCGTCTCGCCCGGAATCTCGCCAATAACATTGCCGGAGGTGACGCTCTCCGCCGTTTCCACTTGCAGATCGAGTTTCACAATGACCGGCTCGTCGGCGCGTTCAATGGCGCGGGCGAGCTGGTCTGCATCGGGATTGGAAAGCGCCGCCGTCGGCACAGCCGTTTTCCCGCCGCCGGAGACAGCGCCGCCCGTGTGCGGATTGCGATGGCTGTCCGTGCCAGCGGAGCGAATGAGCGCCGCGACGGCGCCGCGCTTGCCGGCCTCGACCGCCGCCTGGCTGCGCTTTCTGACAGCCGTACCGTAACCCGAGCCGTCCTGCGTCCGGGCCATGGGCTCGTCAACGAAAACAATCTTGCCTTCGAGCCCGGTATCAGGCGCGGCCTGCAACTCCAGCAGCGTGCGAAAATGCACGACCTCGCCCGAGACGCCGCCTTCCGGCGTCGCAATCGATCCGCCAAGCGCCGTCACGGCAAGCGGCTGCGGGAAGGGCGACACGATCTCCGCGCTTTCAGAGACGCGCGCCCAGTACGGCATTTCATAGGTCTCGATCCGCACATTCTTGAAACCAAGGCGCTTCAATTCCTGAACGCCCCATTCGCGCGCGCGCGCCTCCGCAGGCGAGCCGCCAAGGCGCGGCCCCACTTCCGTCGTCAGGCTTTCAAGGATTTCCCAGGCGAGGTCGTCTTCCAGACCGGCGTCGATCAGCCGGTCCACCGTCTGCGCCTGACGGTCCGTCAACTCAGGCTTCTGGGCCGGCGGCTCCTGCGCCGTGGATGGCGCAACAAAACCGGCCACCGCCGCAGCGGCGAGCGCCGCGCGTAAACTATTCTTCATTGATCATGCCCCTCTCTCGCATGCCGCCCATGATCGGACGGCCGCGAGGAAGGTCAATGAGAAACTGCCCTGGCGCGCGGTTTAGCCGCCGATATGGCCGTTAGACATGGCTTTCTTGGCTGCAAAGGCGGCGACCATGGACGGCAGGAGGGCGAACTCCGGATCGAACTCGGAATAATTGCAGACAAGCTCCTCGCCGGCGGCGATGTCGCGGGTCGCATATCCCTCGACCACTCGCGTGAAGTCGGTGTTCGGCTCCAGCGTGTGGTTCATGAAGCGGCCATTGTCGATTTCGATAACCAGCATGTCGGGCTGGTCATGCGCCGGGTAAGCGTATTTCGTGAGGAATTCCTGCATCATCGGCGTCTGCTCGCTGAGCCATGCGGCGGGAACGAGACGGTCGAAATCAGGCTCGTAGCGCCAGATCAGCGTTCCCTTTTTAATGGGCTCGCTTGCAAAAACGCCAACGCCTTCGACGTCGCTCGGGGCGACGTAAGTGGGGACAAGCATCATCTTCGGATGATCTCCAAGCCGGACAAAGGGGACGGCGGCCCCGCACGCACGAACGGCTCGACGGCAACAAAATCAAATCGTCAAACTGAAGAGAATTTCAAGAGGAAATTTCGTGTTTCGAAAATTTATCCGAACCGTTCGAGCCAGCTTTCCCGGTCGGCCGCCCAGATGTCGAGCCTGAAGCCCCAGAACTCGAACACCTCGCCGGTTTTTTCCTCGCCGATCTTCTTCGCCACCGCCTGACTGTTCGCGTTTTCCGGCAGGATGTTCGAAACGATCCGGGACAAATCCGGGAACTGATCAAATGTCCATTTGACGGTCGCGATCGCGGCCTCCGGCGCATAGCCCTTCCCCCAATGGGGCCGCGCGACAGACCAGCCGCATTCGATGCCCGGCCAACCGTCGGGCGCCCACGGGCCCGCGCGCCCGACCCACGCGCCGGTTTCTTTCTCCTCGACGGAGAACCAGCCGAAGCCGCGCATCTCCCAGTGACCGAGATAGGAAGCGAATTGACGCCAGAGGTCGTGGCGGTCTTGCACTTTCCGGGTGGGACTTAAGCTGGCCGCCACATCAGGGTCCTGCATCATGGCGATATGGGCTTCGCAATCCCGGGGCGCGAGGGGACGCAGGATCAGCCTTTCGGTTTCGAGCTGGATAGTCATGAATTCGCTTTCAGTCTTTCCGCAATCGCTTCGACCCGGCGCGCATTGCCGGCCCAGGTGTAGTCGCGTTTCTTCAGGGTCTCCCGGGCTGCGCCGCCAAGCCTTGCGCGCAAGCCGGCATCGTCCACGAGCATCGCCAGCGCGTTTTCAAAACCGCCATCCTCGAAAAGGAGGCCATCCTCGTCGCCGGTCAACACTTCGCGGATATTGGCGCTTGAAGGCGCGATGACGGGTTTTCCCTGCGCCATATATTCGAACAGCTTGAGGGGGGATGCGTAAGGAACGACCGCCGGCTGCAGCGCGATGTCGAACGCCGCCACATGAGCCGGCATATCAGCGCGCTGAACCACCCCGGCGAAGGCGACCTGACCGGCGACGCCGAGCTCGCGCGCCAGTTTTTCAAGCCCCTCCCGCGCCGGTCCATCGCCGACTAGCAGAACATGCAGATCGTCGCGGCGGCTATCCGCCAAAAATTCGATGATGCGATCAAGGCCGTGCCATTCGCGCATAAAGCCCGAAAAGCCGAGCACCAGCTTGCCTTCAAGGTCGTAGCGCGCGCGGACAGGCGCCGGGTCCTGGGGCGCGAGGAAACTTTCCTCAACCCCGTTCTGAATGACTTCGATGCGCGCTTCCGGAACGCCGGCGGCGCGCACATAGTCAGCCAGCGCATCGGTCACCGGCAGGACCATGTCGGCGGCGCGCCATATCCGTTGCTGGCTATGGCGCGCAAAAGACGTCAAGGCCAGCTTTCCATGCTCGGCGCGCTCCTCGGCCAGCGGCGCGTTCACTTCAAGGATCAGCGGCAGGCCGGTTTTGCGCTTCAGCCAGACGCCCGCGTGAAAGTACAGATTGTAGCGCTCATAGAGGATGTCCGGCGCAGCAGCGACGGCGGCCGCTTTCAGCCGGCGATAGGCGGGAAGAGAATATCCGTACTCAGCGCATTCATAGACCGGCGCCGGCAATAGCGCAGTCAGCCCCTTTCGCGATGCGGCGTCAAGTTTCTGAGCTTCGCCCGCGTCCGGTCCGCACATCACAATGTCATGCCCGCGTGCTTCGAGCGCTTGCGTGAGCGCGCGGATATGAACCCGTTGTCCGTCAGCGGCGCGCGTGCGATGGGAATAGAGGAACTTCATCGCCCGGCTTCTATCCCGATGCGCAGCACTTTGGCTACGCTTTTGAGGCGAAGGCGAGGCAAGGCTCACACGCCTTGCGCGATCATCCGGGGCAAATCACAGCCGATATTCCTGACTGCGCTTGCGCCCTCCGGCGCGGCGGCGCAACCTTGGCGACCTCATCATTGGAGATATGTCATGCGTAGTCCGATTTTCATTCTCGCCGCCGTATTGTCTTTTTCCGGCGCCGCTTATGCACAGTCCGACGTCGATATCGTGACGACGGACAGCAAAACAGCGCCGCGCGCCATGACGGGCGCGGTTAGTCTGAAAACCGCAAAGGGCGTGCGCCTTTATAAAGGCAGCCCGCTCAAGGAAGAAGCGGCGCTGCTCGGCGGAGAGCCGGCCTCTGAGAAAGATTGCGTGGTTGAAATTGAAATCCGGGAACGTCTCTGGCGGCGCTTGCGCCGGTTGCGCACGCAAGGCTTTTATTCGGGCGTTCCTTACCCTTCGCGACCATACACGCAAGGGTTTTACAGCAACGGGCGATAAAATTCGCTCATCAAGCCAAGAAAAAATACGTCGCCGCTTGTTTGCGCCATCGTGTTCTCACCAGCAGAAACACGCAAGCGGCGACGTATAGGCTGCATATTTTCGACGCTATCGCGTCGACACATACACCCCTGCCGAAACAGGGTTTTACAAGAAGTCTCACCAGCCTCCTCTTTCATGCTTCCGGCAACTGCGCCCGGAAGACGAAAGAACATCGGATGGATTGGCGCAATGTAATGGTCAGCCCGTGACTAAAGCGTTAAGCATGATGTCATATTATGATGTATACGAAGTATTCCCGCATTCAGGAATTCTTTCCGAAATCCGCCATTACGCAATGCAGAACCATTTCCAAATTCGCACAATAAAAAAGGCGCTCGAAAGCGCCCTTTTCATGTAATTGTCAGGCCTTACCCAAGGCTCGGATCGAGCTTGACACAGGCCTCCATCAGCTCTTTCACCGCACCGACAGAGCTGTCGAACATCTTCTTTTCCTCATCGGAGAATTTCACTTCGACGATGCGCTCGCACCCTTCAGCGCCGAGCACGATGGGCACGCCCACATAAAGGTCGTTGAGGCCGTACTGGCCGGAAAGCTGCGCCGCGCAGGGCACGACAAGCTTTTTGTCCTTCAGATAGCTTTCCGCCATCTGGATCGCCGAGGCGGCCGGCGCGTAATAGGCGGAGCCGGTTTTCAAAAGCGCGACGATCTCGCCGCCGCCCTTGCGGGTGCGCTCGACAATGGCGTCGATCTTGTCCTGCGTCGACCAGCCCATCTCCACAAGGTCGGGAAGCGGAATGCCGGCGACGGTGGAATAGCGCACCAGCGGCACCATGGTGTCGCCGTGTCCGCCCAGCACGAAGGCGGTGACGCTTTCCACGGAGACATTGAACTCCTCCGCAAGGAAATAGCGGAAGCGGGCCGAGTCCAGAATGCCCGCCATGCCGATCACCTTGTTTGCGGGCAGGCCGGAAAATTTCTGCAGCGCCCAGACCATGGCGTCGAGCGGATTGGTGATGCAAATGACGAGGGCGTTCGGCGCATGTTCCTTGATGCCCTCGCCGACCGACTTCATGACTTTGAGGTTGATGCCGAGAAGGTCGTCGCGGCTCATGCCGGGCTTCCTGGCCACACCCGCGGTGACGATGCAGACATCGGCGCCGGCGATGTCCTTGTAGTCCTGCGTGCCCTTGAGATGAGAATCATAGCCGTCGATGGGCGAGCTCTCGGCGATGTCGAGGCCCTTGCCCTCGGGAATGCCTTCGGCGATGTCGAACAGGACAACGTCGCCAAGTTCCTTCTGGGCGGCGAGATGGGCGAGCGTGCCGCCGATCATGCCAGCGCCGATAAGGGCGATCTTTTTGCGGGCCATGGGGAAATCTCCTTGAAATATAGGGCGCGTCGCGCGCCGAGAGTGATCCGTCGGCGCGTGGTCTAGCGCAAGGCTTGCCGCTTTTGAAGGCGGCGCATGCGCCCATCAGAGGGATTGAGGCCGTTTTATTTCCGCGACAGCGCGAGCCCGGCCGCCGCCATGACGAGGACGCCGCCTGTGATCCGGTTGCCCCAGCGGCCGAGGCGCATAAAGACCGGGCGGGCCCGGTCGGCGGCAAGCGCCCAGCCGGAATCGATCAAGATGCTGATGACGAAAAACGTCGCCGCCAGGATCATGAGCTGCGGCAGGGCCGGCGCATCCGCGGAGACGAAGAGCGGGAAGAACGCCGCATAGAAGATCAGCGGCTTCGGATTGAAGAAGGCGACGAGAAAGCCCTCGCCATAAAGGCGGCGCGGCGATTTCGCCGGCGGCGCGTTGAGATCGTCCGGCGCCAGCGCCGACTTTTCGCGCAGGGTCCTGATCCCGAGATAGAGAAGATAGGCGGCGCCGAACCATTTGATCCAGAACAGCGCCTCGCCGATCTGCGCGAGCAGCGCCGAAAGGCCGAAACAGACGAGCAGCATGTGAATGACGCAGGAACTCGCTGTGCCGGCGATGATCCAGAACGCATTCTTCGCGCCCCAGCGAATGCTCGTCGCTGTGACAAGCGCCACCACAGGCCCCGGCGTGATGATCAACAAGGCGGTGGCGGCGACGAAGGCGAGATAAAGCTGAAGGGTCATAGAATGGAACCGTCGGGCGCTAGAAACGCCGACGCAGGGACACCATGACGGATGACGATTGATAGCGGTCGCCGGTCGCGGCGCGGCCAAACGGACCCTCGGCTGTGAATTCATCCGCTGACGGACCGAATTCAAGCTCGTTCGTGCGCAGATAGATATATTCGAAATCCGCGGTAAACCCGGTCCCCATCTCCAGCGAGACGCCCGCCCTGCCCTGATAGGCGAGCGCCGCATCGCGTTCGGCGTTTTCGTTTGAGACGAACGCGCCGCCGACCCCGCCGCCAATGAACGGCGTCAGGGGCGAGGAATTGGCGAAGTCGAAAAAGAAATTGGTCATCAGAAAATGCGCCTTGATCTCCGCATCGGGGTCGTAAGGCGCTAAAGGACCGGAAGATTCCGAAAATCCGCCTATGGGCGTGACCAGATCCACGTCCGATTTCGCATAACGGTATTCAAGCTCAGTGCGGATGCCGTCGGCGTAATCGAAGCCTATGGCTGCGGCGGCCGTCAGGCCTTTCGAAATGTCCAGCATCTGACCTGTCGGCGGCACGTCAAATCCATAGGGGCCATAGGGACTATACGTAAAATCCTGCTCCCAATCGCTGACGAATGTCGCGCCTGCGCCAAGGCGGATATAGGCGCCATCCTGCGCGACCGCTTCATCCTGAGCGGCGGCGTTCGCCGAGATGGCTGCAAGTCCTGCAATGACGGGAAGGATACGGTTTTTCACCCTGACACTCCTTGAACTCTCTCGGCCCCAGACTAGACGCGCCCGGCCTGTGAGCCAAGCCGGGCGCGCCTTTGATCGAAATTGTTCAGCGAAACGTTACTTTTTCGCCGCTTTCTCCGCCGCGAAATATTCCTTCGTCAGGCGGAAGACCAGCGGCGACAGCGCCAGAAGCGCCACCAGGTTCGGCGCCGCCATCATGCCCGTCAGCGTGTCGGTGGCGAGCCACACGGTGTTAATGACAGCATCCATGTCATCGCCGGCATAAAGCACCATGGTCGCGCCAAAGACGATCAGCACATAGATAACGCGGTAAGGCATGACCGCCTTTTCGCTGAAGAGATATTCCGCACAGCGTTCGCCGTAATAGCTCCAGCCGAGAATGGTGGTGAAGGCGAACAGCGCCAGCGAAATCGTCACCACATGGCCGCCAATGCCGGGCAGCGCCGCCTCGAAAGCGGAAATGGTGATCGGCGGGCCGGTGTCGCAGACCGCCGGCATCACGTCATTGGTGAGGATCGAAACGGCGTTGCATTCGGCGGGAATGACGCCCGTCGCCAGGATCGCAATCCCCGTGATCGAGCAGATGACGATGGTGTCGATGAAGGTGCCGAGCATGGCGATGATGCCCTGATTGACCGGGTCCTTGTTTTTCGCCGCCGCATGGGCGATCGGCGCCGAGCCCTGGCCCGCCTCGTTGGAGAAGATGCCGCGGGCGACGCCGCGCTGCATAGCGAGCATTAGCAAGGCGCCGGAGAACCCGCCCACCGCGGCGTCGAAGCCGAAGGCGCGCCGGATGACCAGCATGAAGGCGTCAGGCACGGCGTCAATGTTCAGGACGATGACGATAATGCCGGCGATGAAATAAAACGCCGCCATGGTCGGCACCAGCTTGCCCGCCACATTGGCGATGCGCTTGATGCCGCCGAGGATCACCGCGCCCGCAAGCACCATCATCACCGCGCCGGTAAGCCAGATGGGCACGTTGTAGCTTGAATTCAGCGCATCGGCGACGGAGACCGCCTGGATATAATTGCCGGTGCCGAAAGACGCGAAGATGCCGAAGATCGCAAACAGCCCGCCAAGCCAGACCCAGGATTTGCCCATGCCGTTTTTGATATAATACATGGGCCCGCCCACATGGCGGCCGTCATGGTCGATTTCGCGGAACTTCACGGCGAGAACGCCCTCGGCGTATTTGGTCGCCATGCCCACAAGCGCCGTCATCCACATCCAGAAAAGCGCGCCCGGCCCGCCAATGGCGATCGCAACCGCAACGCCGGCGATGTTGCCGGTCCCGACCGTGGAGGACAGCGCCGTCATCAACGCGCCGAAAGGCGAGACGTCGCCCTCTTCCTTATCGTGACGCCGCCCGCCATGAACGAGCTGCAGAAAGGCGTAGGGAATACGCAGGATGGGCATGAAGCCGAGCCCGATGGTGAGGTAAAGCCCTGTGCCGAGCAGCAGCGCCAGCATGGGCACGCCCCAAACGACGCCGTTCACCGAGCCGATAAAGTCTGAAATCACAAAATTCCCCTTGTTGAACCGCCCCCGTACAAGCCGCGGAGATTAGGCGGGCCCGGCCCTCATGGGCAATAGCGGGACCAGGAAAAGCGCCGGAGCGCGATTGCGGCGGAAATCGTCACGATCAAGGCGATTTTGTGAACCAAAACAAGGCTGTGACGCTGATCACAGTCCGCATGGCTGTTCGCGCATTAGGTTAATCCCGTCGAGGCGCTGCAGCCGGCGCCGAATAGAAGAGATGCGAGAGAGAAATGAGCAACCGCACGATTTACATGAGCATCATCGCCTTCGCGGCGGCCGCGGCGGTGAGCGCCAACACGAACGCCCATGCCGAGACGCCCGGCCACGCCACTTTGAGCCAATTGATCCAGGAAGATCTCGACGCCGAACAGGACGCCTTCACGATGGACCTTGTCGCGCGCGCGGACGCAAGGATCAGGGCTCATATGGCGAAGATTGAGAATGTCTTCGGCCCGCTGGTGAATGCGCGCACGGCCTCATTTTACGAACAAACACAAAAGCAACCCGCAAATCGCGCCTGAGGGGGAGCAAAAAGGGGGAGAAAGAGCGGCTTGGGGGAGACGCTCTGGGGGAGAAGAAAGCGGGACAACCGGCCTCATCCGGCCGGCTTGGGGGACCCCCGCTTTCCGCAAGACGGCCCTGAAGGCGGCGCAGCGTATCCGCGCCTGTCCTTCGGGGCCGTCGCTTTTATGCGTACGCTTTGGCCCGTCAGGCCTTGGCTTTGCGGCCGCGCCACCAGGCCCGCAGGATGAAGAGAACGCCGAGCGCGATCAGGAAAAACGGCCAGGCGCGCGCGACGAAATTCACCGCCGAGGCGAGCGACGCGACGGAGGTGCGGAAGAAGCCCTTGAACGCTTCCGCCAGCGGCTTGAAAACGCCGGTCGACGTTTCCGGATCGCTTTCATAGGAAATATTCAGCGCCGACATGTCGACGCGCGCCCGGGCCGCGGCGCGCTGGGCGGTCATGGAATCGATCTCCCCTTGCACGTCCGCGAGGGCGCGTTCGGCGGCGAGAATGTCGCTCAAGGTCCCGTCGCGGGTTTCAAGCAGATTGCGGATGCGCTCCCGCAGTGCGAGCTTCGCTTCAAGCCGCGCGTCGAGATCGACGATATAGGCGGTGAGGTCTTCCGTATTCACATTATTGGAGGTGATGCGTCCGCCCGCCTCTTGCGCATCTACGACGATGCTTTCGCGAAAATCGGCGAGCCAGTCCGGCGCGGCGCGCAAATTCAAATAGGCCGAGACTTGATCCTCGCCCCATGCGTTCACCGAGGAGCCGAGCACCTGGCAAAGTTTCGGGCCCGCTTCCATGCAGGCTTTCTCATGCGCCTCCTTCAAAGAGGCCACCGCCCCCTTCGGCGCCATGACGCCCATGGAATAGGAATAAGCGAGCATGACGCCCGCTTCGGCGCCCGCTTCCGGCGCCGGTTCTTCCGTCGGCGCATTCGGAAGCCGCATCTCTGCGCTTTCCATCTTGTCCATGGCGACACCGCCGCGCGGCGCGGCAGGTGCGTAACTTTCATTGCCGCCGCCACCATCGCAAGCGGCGAGCGCCAACGCCGCCCCGGCAAGAACCCAATTTCGTGCGATCATTATTGAACCCCATTTTTCGCCCGGTCTCATCCTATCATAGAACGAAAAAAGGCGGCTTGGAGGCGAAAAAGAAAAGCGCGCCTCACAACGGAGGCGCGCTCACTGGATTGGGATGCGGGATAATCTGGCGATTAATCGTCGTCGTCATCAAGGACGTCGGCCGGACCTTTGGTGTCCGGATCGCCGTCATAGGCTTCTTCCAGCGGATCGAACTCGCCATCGTCCTCCGTCGCCTCGTCATAGCCAACGGCGCCCGCGCCCGCAGCGGCGCCCAGAAGACAGCCGGACAGGGACATGCTCATGAACAAGAGCGCGAGCAGAGCAGTGAACGTTTTCAGCATTCTGGTTCTCCATGATTGGCCGGCGCGCAAATGGTCTTGCGCCCTGGCAAGCAAACTCATTAACGCTCGGCTAACAGGAAAACCGGAATGAGGTTCCCTGCCGGGAAAACAGGCAGGGAAAACAAGCTATTCGGCCGCTTCTTCGGCAGGCGCGTCCTCTGCGGGCGCTTCGGCCGGGGCGTTGGCGGCGGCTTCTTTTTCGGCCTTTTCCGCAGCGCGTTCCTGCGCCTTCTGGCCCGGCTTGCCCTTATTGGGGTTATTGCCGTGCTCCCATTTCACAAGGCCGTTCACCGAGAAAAAGCGCGCGACGCGATCGCTTGGCTGCGCCCCTTTGGACAGCCAGTATTTGGCGCGCTCGTCATCATACTGAACGCGTTTCTCGTCATCGCGGCCGAGCAGCGGATTATAAGTGCCGATCTTTTCGATGAAGCGGCCATCGCGCGGATTGCGCGAGTCGGCGACGACGATCGAGTAGAACGGACGTTTCTTCGCCCCGCCCCGGGCCAGTCTGATTTTAAGTGACATCTTCTTTTTCCTTCTTCAGATTCAAAACTTATTTCTTTTTCATTCCCGGCAGGCCGCCCATTCCCGGCGGCATGGCGCCTTGACCGGAAAGCGCCTTTTCAATGGCGTCGAAATCGAGATCGTCCGCTGACGGAGCATCGCCGCCTTTGCCGGACTTGGCTTTCGCCTGCTCGAGCAGCGCCGCCGCATCGGGGCCGCCGCCTCCGCCGAACGGGTTTCCGACACCCATCCCGGCCATCTGCGCGGCGAGGCCTTTCATGCCGCCCTTGCCCATCTTCTTCATCATGTCCGCCATCTGGCGGTGGGCCTTGAGGAGCTTGTTCACTTCCTGCACCGACGTGCCGGAGCCCGCGGCGACGCGTTTTTTGCGTTTGGCGTTCATGAGCGCAGGTTTCTTGCGCTCGGCTTTCGTCATCGACGAAATGATCGCTTCCTGACGGACGATCTCCTTGTCGTCGAGGCCGCCGGCCTGATCGACCATCTTTTTCATTTTGCCCATGCCGGGCAGCATGCCGAGGATGGCGCCCATGCCGCCCATCTTGCGCATCTGTTTGAACTGGTCGGCGAGATCGTCCATGTCGAACTCGCCCTTGGCCATGCGCTTGGCGGCTTTTTCGGCCTTCGCCGCATCCATTTCCTCGGAAGCTTTTTCAACGAGCGAAACGATGTCGCCCATGCCGAGAATGCGGCCGGCCATGCGTTTCGGCTCGAAGGCGTCGAGGGCGTCGAGCTTTTCGCCGACGCCGACGAATTTGATCGGGGCCCCGGTGACCGCGCGCATGGAGAGCGCCGCGCCGCCGCGCGCATCGCCGTCGATGCGGGTCATCACAACACCGGTGACGGGCACGCGTTCCTTGAACTTCTCCGCCGTCGTCACCGCATCCTGACCCGTGAGCGAGTCGACGACGAGCAGGCTTTCGATGGGGTTCGTCGCCGCATGGATGTCGGCGATCTCGGTCATCAACTGTTCGTCGATGGAAAGCCGGCCCGCGGTGTCGAGCATGACGACGTCATAACCGCCGAGCTTGCCCGCCTCGACGGCGCGCTTTGCAATGTCGCGCGGGTTCTGCCCGGCGATGATGGGCAGGGTTTTGACATCCGCCTGCTCGCCGAGAATGGCGAGCTGTTCCTGCGCGGCCGGACGGCGCGTGTCGAGCGAGGCCATCAAGACCTTTTTCTTCTCGCGCTTTTGCAGCCGCAGGGCGATCTTCGCCGTGGAGGTGGTTTTGCCCGAGCCTTGCAGGCCGACCATCATGATCACCGCCGGCGGGGTCGTGGCGAAGGAGAGGGACCCGTCCGCCTCCTCTCCGCCCAGCATGTCGACAAGGGCGTCATGGACGATCTTCACGACCTGCTGGCCCGGCGTCACCGAGCGCAGGACCTCCGCGCCGATGGCGCGTTCCTTGACCTTGGCGATGAAATCCTTGGCGACGGGCAGCGCGACGTCGGCCTCCAGGAGCGCAACGCGCACCTCCCTCAGGGCTTCATTGACATCTTTTTCCTCAAGGGCGCCTTTTCCGCGAAGTCCCTCGAAGATCGCGCCTAAACGGTCGCTTAAACTTTCAAACATCAGACCCCTTTCGGTCTCGAAACTTCTCGTCCGCGGCGCTTTACCGGCCCGCCGCCAGCCCGTGGCGTCCAAATAAGCGCCCGGCGCCACAAGGCAAGCGGCGCACAAAGCGTTTAACCGCCATGAGGGCGTTACCCCGATGGCGGCGCTCCCCTGACCCGTCCCAGTTTTGAGGCTTGGGGGTCGTTCAGGCAGAGACAGGAAATCCTAGCTTTCCCGAAATTCGAGGGGGGCTATAGGGGATCGAGCGGTGGAAGGCAAGAAGAGACGCGGAAGCCGCCTCAGCCTTCGCGCGCGAAAATATCCGGAAAGGCGAGCGCGAGGCCGATCACAATCAGAAAATAGAGCAGGAGGGCGCCAATCCCGGTCAGAAGGGCGAGGGCGTATTTCGCGGGCGCCGGCAGGGAGCCGTGCATGATCCGGATATTGATCAGCGCCGCCCCGCCGCCGCAGGCGCCGCCTACGAAGATGAATATCAGCGGCCATAAGGCGGCGATTTTTTCCGGGAGCGGCAAGCCGGCAACCGACGCCAGCGGGTCTTTGGCGACGTCCGTCGCCGGTTTTGGCGCGTCAGGACTGCGCTTGCCGAATTCGTGACCGGTCATGGAGGCGCCTCCCCGAGATAGGAGGGCAAAGTCTATCGCAGCTTCATTTCTGGCTGATGAAACAAGTCGGCGATATTGCGCCTAAACCTGCGCCTCAAAACCACTTCCGCCATTTGTCGATATTGCGGTTGAAAACGCCCATGAGACCGCCGTCAGCATAGCGATCGAGAATTTTGAGTATCCCCAGGAACCACATCGTGGCCACGACGAGTATGAACACCACATTGGAGGCCGCGAGCGAGAAGTAATAATTGGCGCTCAACGTTTCCGGGAAAAAGAAACGGCCCAGCAGATGCCAGGTGTTAATCAGCAGATAAAGGAAATAATAAAAGAAAAACGTCCGGTGAATGAATTTGCCGTTGAGACTTTTGGTGTGCCAAAATTGCCAGAACAGCGCGAGAACAAGAATGCCCACGGGCGCTATGAAGTTAACGGCGGCATTTTTGAAAAAATAATAAAATGTGTTGGAGAGAATCCAATTGGCGGCGACCACCGTCGCCGCCAGTCTCAGATTCCGCGACCCGGAAATGTAGCACAGGGCGACCCCGAAAAACAGGAACGCCCCATAGCGTGCTACAACCATCCACTGGTCAGGAGTGATGCGATCACCTCCGGCGGATCTTCTTTCGGCGTCCCGCCATTCGCTTGCAGAATCACGAACGCCCCATTGAGGGCCATCGCTTCAATGGCATTGTGTGCCTTGCCAACGACTTCGGCAAGATTCATCAGCCATGTTGCGCCGTCATTCGCCGCGAGCGCAGCACGCTCTATCTCAGATGCATAGTTCAAAGCGGACGCATCGCCCATTTTCTCGGCGACGCTCGCGCCCGCAGCGGTCACGGCGGCGAGCCCCGCCAGCACCGGCGCCTTGTCGAGCGGCTTGCCCGAGGCCTTTTCCTTGGCGGCTTCTTTAAGGGATTTTTCGAAACGCAACAGGGCGATTTGCTCGCTGCGCAGATCTTTCGTCTTCATAAGGTCTTCTCCACTTCCGGCCCCGTGCCGGCATCGAAAAAGAAGACCCAATTGAATTTAATCTGCAGTTAAGCGCGGATAGTGTTTTGGTTAACAACTTATTAAAGCAAGTATTGTTTGTCTCTTTCCGGGAAAGCTTGAAAAGCTCTTCCCTCCCCCGGCCGCTTTTGTTAAGAAAGCGTCTTCCTTTAAAGAGTCGGGGTGAAACGAAGGGGGACCACTTGGAGGAAGACGATCGCAAGCGGGCGGAAACGCTTTATGAGCGTTTGCTAGACGTTTTTCCCAAACGGAAAAGCGACAATATCATTCCGTTCCCAATGGAAGGACGGGTTCCTCAATCCGGGAAAAAGCCTCAATCAACGACAATGCCCCTGGAAGGGCGGCCTGCAGGCGCTCCTGGAAATTCGGAGGCGGATCGTCAAAGCAAGATTGAAGGATTGTTAAGGCGGTTATTTGAAGACCTTTCGAAAGACGATTGATCGTCTCTTCGTCGATTTCGTCCGACGACGGCCCTCCGCCATTCACATAAGCAATCAGACTGCAAACCGCGTCTGCAACGTCATCTTCGGCGATATGCTGCGCCGGTCTCAGCCCGCATGTCTTGGCCGCCAGCGCAAGAATGGCGTAGCGGGCGCCGATGGGACATACCATAGCGCGCTTAATGTCAGGGCGCTGCACGGCGGCGACGATCTTTTCAATATTTGCATCCGGATCGAGCACGTCTTCCGGCGCAATGCCAAGCGCGCTGCTGACGGCGTCGATCCATGGGTCTGACAGCGCCCGCTCGCCCGATTCAAGCCGCGGCAGATATTCCGGATATGTCCCGATCAGCCGGGAGAATTCGCGCGGCGAGAAAAGGAACCCAAGTCGCAGACGCTTGATGTTGTTGGCCATGACCCAAGCTAGCGAAGAACGGACCTAGCTTAAAGGCTTCTGCCGGAAGACGTCTTCATCAAGCTCGCCCTCCCATTTGGCGACCGCCGTCGCAACCGCCGTATCCCCGGTCACATTGGTCACCGTGCGCATCATGTCCAAAAGCCGGTCAAAGGGGAAAATAAACCCGATGACGAGCGCCGTATGCTCCGGCGTCACGTCAAAGACTTCAAGCACGATGGCGAGCAGGAACAACGATGCAGAGGGAACGCCCGCAGTGCCGATGGAGACGAGCGCGGCCGTTAGCGCGATGAGGAAATAATGCTGCGGCTCCAGCGAATAACCGAAAGCCTGCGCCGTAAAGAGCGCCACGATGCCGAGATAGAGCGAGGTTCCATCCATATTGATCGTGGCGCCGAGCGGCAGGACAGAGCCAGCCACGGATTTCTTGATGCCGAGATTTTCAGTCGCCGCACGGATCGTCACCGGCAACGTGGCCGAAGAGGACGAGGTGGAATAAGCGACCATCATCGGGTCGAGAATGCCACGGAAGAAATCGACGAATGGCAGACGCAAAATAATCCGCACCAGCCCTCCGTAAACAAACAACATGTGGAGAGCGCAGCCGAGATAGACAGCCAGGGTCAGAGAAAGAATGGCGGTAAAGGTGGCGACCCCTTGCGTGCCCGCAACATAAGCGATGAGACCGAAGACGCCGAAGGGCGCCAACTCCATGATGATATGGGTCATCTGCAAGATGCCCTCGGCGCCGGCCTCGAAGAACCGGCCCGCCGCCTGCCCCGCCTCGCGCGCCATCAGGAGACCGACGCCGAGCAGAAGGGCGAAAAAGATCACCGCCAGCATGTCGCCTTCGACAAGCGCAGCGAAAGGGTTTTCCGGAATAATGCCCAGAAGGCGCTCGCCAATGGGTTGCGCCTCGCCCATCTGACGCGGCTCCGCGCCGCCAAGATCAACGCCTTTTCCAGGCTGGAACAGCGTGCCCATGCCGAGACCGATGAGGTTGGCGAAGAAGGTCGTGAAAATATAAAGCACGAAGGCCTTGATGCCGATGGTGCCGAGTTTTTTCGGATCGCCCATAGCGTAGATGCCGGCGACCAGCGTGAAGAAAACCAGCGGCACAACGATCATGCGGATCAGGCGGATGAACACCGTTCCGATGACGCGCACCTTTTCCAGCAGCGCCTCCGCGGCGGCGGCCTCCATGGTCTGGGAGACGGCCAGCCCGAAAATCACGCCGAGCACGAGCCCCAGAAAGACCCGTTTCCAAAGTTTAATTCCGAACCACCAAGCCATGCGCCGCCCCTTTATTCGATCGCGCAGTTTAAGCGTGTTTCCCCGCAAAAGGGAACGGTTCGCGCAATTTCGGTGTTGGATTGATGTGCAACAAAAAGGAGCGCGCATCATGAATTCGGATGAATTGAAAGGCAAATGGAACCAGCTCAAAGGCTCGGCGAAGTCCCAGTGGGGCAAGCTGACCGACGATGACCTGACCCAGGTCGAAGGCGACCGGGACAAGCTTGTCGGCAAGATTCAGGAGAAATACGGCGTCGCCCGCGAAGAAGCCGAAAAGCAGGTCAATGACTGGGATACGGCCGCCTAGACCGGCGGTCCACAGCCATTGCAAAAGCCGCCCTCAAAAGGGCGGCTTTGTTTTTTCAGGAAAGCCCCAACGCCGTGATGGCGCGATTATAGAGTTCGCGGAACGGCTCAGGCCGTTCGCCGCCAAGCGAGCCCACAGAGATCAAAGCGCGCTCAGCGGTCTCCAGGCGCACGCCGCCGGGGCGCATGCTGCCCGTCCAGTCGTTCCAATCCGGCGCCGCATCCACCATAAAAACAAACTTCACGCGAGCGCCGCCCGGCGTCTCGATGTCGAGACCGAAAACGCTCTCGCGCCCAAACAGTCCTTGCGCAGTTGCGACGCGTCGTTCGTCGAACAAAACTTCGTCGACGAAAAATCCGCGCCGCCAGCGCAAGATATGCATCTCTCCATCGACAGCGAGTTTCACATCGACCTTGCGCCAGGCACGCTGCAACAGGCTTGCATGAAACTCCGTCACTGCGCCTCTCCCATTAATTGCCGGGCGAAATAGGCCCACTCAAGCGCGGTGCGGTGCGCGAGCTGTTCCTGGTTCGCCGTACCGCCATGACCGCCCTCGATATTCTCATAGTAGAAAAAGTCATAACCGAGGTCCTCCATTTTCGCGGCGGCCTTGCGGGCATGCCCCGGATGCACGCGGTCATCCTTTGTGGAAGTGTAAAACAGGACTTTCGGATAGGGCTGGTCCGCCTTCAGATTTTGATAGGGAGAATATTCGGAAATATAGGCCCATTCTTCAGGAATGTCGGGATTGCCGTACTCGCCCATCCATGACGCGCCTGCGAGCAGCTTGTTATACCGCTTCATATCGAACAGCGGCACGCCGATATCGATCGCCGAATAAAGGTCCGGGCGCTGGGTCAGCATGGCGCCCATCAACAAACCGCCATTGGAGCGGCCGATGGCGCCGAGCTTTTCAGGCCTCGTCACCCCGGTCTCGATCAGATCCTCCGAAATTGCGATGAAATCATCGTAAGCGCGCTGGCGGTTTTCCTTCAGCGCGGCCTGATGCCAGCGCGAACCGTATTCCGAACCGCCGCGAATATTCGACAGCACCAGAACGCCGCCGCGCTTCACCCACATGAGGCCCGCAAGCGCGCCATGCTGCGGCCGCGACGGATCGTCGTAATAATAGGGCAGAATCGGCACGAGAAAGCCGCCATAGCCATATTGCACGGTCGGCGCATTGCCCTCTTTCAACACGGAATCGAGTCCCATGATATAGTATGGCACTTTTGTTCCGTCTGCGGATGTTGCGAAACGCTGTTCCACAACGACGCCGGTCGCATCGTAAAAAGCCGGCGTTTCAGCAATCTTCTCGACCTTGTTTTTCGCCGTCACGTAATAAAGCGAGTCCGGCGACGTCAGGCTTTCAAAGGAAAACATCGCGTCATCCGTGCCGCCGCCGGCGGAGACAAGGGAAACGACGCCATTTTCAGGAAGCGCGATGGATTTCGCTTTCCAGTCGCCTTTTTTGGAACGCGTGACCCGCACCGCAGCGCCTGACACATCCTCGAGATACTGGATGACGATATTGGTTTTGCCGATTTCAACGTCCTCGACAGACTGGTTGTCAGCCGCTTCGAACACCGTTTCGACGACGCCTGCGCCGAGATCATAGGCGACAACATTTCCTTGTGCATAGGTCTCGCCTTCATAAGGCCAGTCTTCGCGCAGGAAGAATACTGCGCGGCCGTCGAGCACGCCTTGAAAATCGGCGTTAAGCGGGAGTGGCAGTTTGTTAAAACCGCCCTGCTCGTCTTGATAATAATATTCGGATTCGAAGAACGTGACGCCGCGGCTGACGAAAACATGCGTCTTGCCGTCTTCATGTTCGACCCTCGCGTCGGATGAAACATCCGTTTCCTCGCCTTGGAAGATCACCGGCGCGTCGGCGACTGTCCCGCCGCGTTCAAGCCGCATGACAGTGCGCGGATAACCCGATGATGTCAGAGATCCCTCGCCCCGGTCCGTGCCAATGAGAAGCGTGTCCGAATCAAGCCATTCGACGCTCGACTTTGCCTCATCGAGCGCAAACCCGCCTTCTACGAAGGCTTTTTCTTCTGTGTTGAATTCACGCCAGTAACCGGCGTCCTTGCCGCCATCGGAAAGCTCCACCATGCAGTGAACATATTCCGGCGAGAGACAAACGACAGAGCCGCGTATCCAGTTGCGGTCTTCCTCAGCGGCGAGCGTATCCACATCGAGCACCGTTTCCCATGCCGGCTCGCCGGACCGATAGCTCTCGACGCTGGCCCGGCGCCAAAGCCCGCGCTTGTGCTCATCATCCTGCCAGAAATTATAGACATGGCCGTTATGAATCTGGCCGAGCGCAAGACGTTCGTCGGAGGTCAGGACCGACAACGCCTCTTCATACATAGGCTCGAAACGCGGGTCGTTTTCGAGGACTTCCAGGGAGCGCGCATTCTGCTCGCGCACCCAGTCGAGCGCCTTTTCGCCTTCAACGGCCTCAAGCCACAAAAACGGATCGTCGTCCTGCGCTGGCGCCGCAGAAGTCATGACGGCAAAAGCTGCCGCCGCACAGAAAAATTTATTCATCATCTTTAGAAATCTCCACGAGGAACGGGGCGAGTGGTTTTCTTAACCATACAAGCCCTTGACGTTCCTGCAAAGCGCTGGCCGCCTCGCCGAACCGCCGCAGCAAGGTCCGTAAAATTGAAGTTTGTACGTTAGAGAAGGTTTTGCCGCTGGCCACTATTTTGCAACGGGGTGGCGCAATTAAGCAATTCGGGACAACTGAGCGATGTTTAAAAACGATGGACGGCGTTATCAGCGGATCAGCCTCAATCTGCCGGCGCGCATTGTTGTCAACGCCACCGACGAATATGAGGGCCGCCTGCTCAATATTTCTCCGGGTGACATGGCGCTGATAACCGACGCGAAAGTGGTTGTCGGCGACGCCGCCGTCATTCACATCGACGGGCTGGACGTTATCGAAAGCACAGTGGCGCGGACATTTCCCGACGGTTTCGCGACCTCGTTCCTGTTGTCGAAACGCCGGCGCAACCTGCTGATCGAGCAGTTGATGCTGAAGGCCAATCCGGAATTCGCGGACGGGCTTGGCGACCGCCGCTCCACCTTGCGCCACCGCGACGGCGGCTCCCGAGCATCCTGCCGTCTCGCAGACGGCACGTCTTTGTTCGTGACGATCATCGATACGTCCGTGAACGGCGTTTCCGTCGACTCCCGGCGCAGACCGCCGATCGGATCGGCCATCCATGTAGGGCGCCGGCGCGGCGTCATTGTAAGACACACGCCGCGCGGCTTCGTCGTTGTTTACGATTCGGCTTCAGAACAAACAGCGGCTCAGGCCGCCGACGGACAAAAACCGGTTCTTCGCGCCGTTTAAAGCAGCAACCCTAGCTCGCCGGCCCGAGAACATAGGGGCCGAGATTGTTCATGACTTCCCGTGCATTGAAAGCCTGCGGATTGTCCGCGGGCTTTTCGCCCCTGTACATCACGATGAACGCAACGGCTGAATAGCGCGTCACCTCGCGGGTATAGCTGTCATAAGGCGCGCCCCAGCCCCAGCCATAGGCGTAATAAGGAAAGCCGTAATAGGGGCGGTAGAACGGATAGCCATAACCATAGCGCCCATAAAACGCCGGCTCTGTCGTCGTTCTGTAGCTCCTGTTCGCTTCGGTCTGGTTTTCGACGGCGATGAAATAATCATAACCGAGATCGACAGTCAGCTCAGCCGCGCGATAGAGCAGCGCATTTTCCACCGTTTCGCGAGCCGTTACCGAATTGCCGCGGAAGGTGATGCGATAGCGGTTGTCTTCGATGCGCTGATCGGAAAATCCATAGCCGCCGCCCTGCGCGGCCGGTCCGTATGGCGTCGCCGTGGCGCAGGCGGCGACAAGAAGGGCGAGCGCGCCCGTGGCAATTAAACGAAACATGACATATCTCCCGGCGTGACAGCCCTAAAACGGTTCATCGGCCCCACAGGGAATATAGTCGCGCAGGCCCGCGCCTGCCAAGCCGAAGCGACAACCCGCCTCACTCCTCACGGGAGTTTGACTCACCGGCCGTTGACAGGGGCTCAGCCCTTGTTTCCGAAACCATTTTCAGGCCATCCGGCGCGGATTTGATGTGAAGATCGCGCTGCGGGAAAGGCACTTCAATGTTCATTTCGTGCAGCATGTCCCAGATCGCCATCATGACGTCCGAGCGCACATTGGCGGAGCCATTGGCGGGATCGTTGATCCAGAACCGCAAGTCGAAATTGATGGAGCTGTCGCCGAACTCCATCAGGTTGCAGCGCGGCGCCGGGGTTTTCAGGACACGATCGATGGTGAGCGCGCGCTCTTCCGCAGCCCGGGCGAGACCGCGCACATCCCGCGTCTCATAGGACACGCCAAAGGGCGCATGCAGGCGCACCACACGGTCGTCATGGGACCAGTTGACGACGCCTTCCTCGATAAACTTGTCATTGGGCACCAGATGGGCGGTGCCGTCGCGTGTGCGCAAGGTGACATAGCGCGCATTCATGGCGGTCACCCAGCCATAGGAATCCTCGATTTCGATCACGTCGCCCGGCTTGATCGATTTATCGGCGATCAGGGTGAAACCTGCAAAAAAGTTCGACACCGTGCGCTGCATGCCAAGACCGATGCCGAGCCCCACAGCGCCGCCGAAAATGGCGAGCGTTGCGAATGGGAAACCAACGATCTGCAACGCGGCGACCAGCGCCACCACCGGCAGGAGGACGTCGAGAATTTTCGACAGAAGCGCCTTGAACGAAACAGTAAGCTCGTCGATGGCGTTGATGCGTCCCTGTATGAGGTGGTTTAAGAATCGCGCGCCCCAGAAGAGGACGCCGAAAACCGCCACCGTACGCAGGAAGTCGAGCGCTGAAAAACTTTGCTCGACGCCATTTTCATCCTCGCCGATGGGGAAGGAAAACGCTTCGAGCTGACGCACCACATCGTCGAGCACGCCAAACGCATCGAGCGCCGCAATGGGCCAGGCCACATAAAACGCAACGCGCGACCAGAAGGGCGAGCGAATGACGAGCGTCACCAGCCGGATGACGATCCAGGCCGTCAGCAGGCTGACCGCCGCGGAGACAACGCTGGTGGAATTGCCCGCGGCCCTCAAGCCCACCATCGCCGCCTGAAGCACGAGCAACAGCGCAATCGGCGTTGCAATATGGGCGAAGGCGTTGGCCGCCCGGCGCAGGAGACCGTAAGGCGCGCGCGGCGCAATTTGCGACTGGATGAGTTTCCTGAGACGCGGTCCGAAAAACGCCGCCGGCAGGATCGCGGCGACGACGATGGCGGCTTCGATGGCGACGCCCGCCGTCAGCATGTTGGCCTGAAAGCCGTCGAAAAAGGCCAGGACGCGCTCGCGGATTGTCTCGACGCCCTCTTCGATCACCGATTCTTCAACCGGCGTTTCTTGCGGGGCGGGCGTTGCGTCCTCTGCCGGTTGCGGGTCCTGCATGGGGTCTTTCGGAAAAAGGAAAGGGGCCCAAAAGTTCTAACAGTTTCGCTTTCCCTTGCAACTGCCGCAGCGGCGCCTCCATGAAAACGCCAGTGCGCCGCCGCAAAGCGTCAGCCGGCGATTTCCGCCTGTTTCGCCGAGAGCTCGGCGCAGCCCGCCTTCGCAAGAGACAACAAGGCCGCGAACTGGTCATCCGTAAACGGATCGCCTTCGGCCGTCGCCTGCACTTCGACAAGCCCTCCGGTTCCGGTGATAACGAAATTGGCGTCGGCCTGGGCGGTCGAATCTTCGTCGTAATCAAGATCGAGCGCCGGAGCGCCGGCGACAAGCCCGCAGGAAATCGCCGCCACCCGGTCGCGAACCGGATTGGATTTGATAATCCCTTGCGACGCCGCCCATTCGCAGGCGCGGTTCATGGCGATCCAGGCGCCGGTGATCGAGGCCGTGCGCGTGCCCCCATCGGCCTGAATGACGTCGCAGTCCACGAGGATCTGGCGTTCGCCCAGCGCTTTCAGATCGATGACGGCGCGCAGGGATCGCCCGATCAGGCGCTGGATCTCCTGCGTCCGGCCCGATTGTCCGCCCTTGGCCTCGCGCTTCATGCGCTCGCCCGTGGAGCGGGGCAGCATGCCATATTCGGCCGTAACCCAGCCGCGCCCGCCGCCGCGCAGCCAGGGCGGCGTGGTCTCGTCCCAGCTTGCCGTGCATAAAACATGCGTGTCCCCGAATTTGACGAGACAGGAGCCTTCGGCATGCTTGGCGACGCCGGTTTCGAGGGAAACGGCGCGAAGCTCGTTAAAGGCGCGGCCGGAAGGTCTCATGACTATCTCCAATATTTGGCTGGGGCGTCTTCCTAGCCCCGGGGCCCCTGCCCTGTCGACCCGCGTCCTGGTAGCCTATGGCCTGACGGCAGGTCTTGTTCTTGGCCGCGAGCCGCTTATTTTTCTTGTCCGGATCGGCAGCAAGAAAAGAACTCATGTCTGTTCTCAACGATATTGACGAGCGGTCGCGCGAAATCTTCCGCCGTCTGGTGGAGACCTATCTCGCCACGGGCGAGCCTGTGGGATCGCGCGTGTTGAGCAATGACACGAAGATTGCCGTTTCCGCGGCGACCGTGCGCAATGTCATGGCCGACCTTACCGATATGGGGCTTTTGCATGCGCCGCATATATCGGCCGGGCGCCTGCCGACGGAGCTGGGCTTGCGACTCTTCGTCGACGGGCTGATGCAGGTGGGCGATCTGACGCCGCAGGAGCGCCGCGCGATCGAGGCGGAGGCAGCGGAAGGCGGCGACGTCGATCTTCTCGAAGCGGCCGCTGCGCGCCTCTCGGGCCTGACGCAGACCGCCAGCCTGATTGTCACGCAGAAGGCCGATGCGCCCTTGCGTCAGATCGAGTTCGTGCGCACAGGGCCGGGCAAGGCGCTCGTGATTATGGTGTTCGAGGATGGCCGGGTGGAAAACCGCGTCATTCACGCGCCGGACGACCTTCCCGCCTCGGCGCTGATCGCCGCCGGGAATTATCTGAACGCCCGCCTGCGCGGACGCAGCCTTCATGAAACGCGCTCAAGCATTCTCGACGAAATCGAATCGAACCGGGCGGAACTCGACGAACTCACATCGCGGCTGGTGCGCGACGGCGTCGCCGATATCGCCGGCGACGAAAACTGGCAGTTGATTGTGCGCGGACGCGGCCACCTTCTCGATGAGGCGGCCCAGGACATCGAGCGGGTCCGGATGCTGCTCGACGATCTGGAAAAAAAACGCGAGGTGATCGAGCTCCTTACCGCCGCCCGGGACGGCGAGGGCGTCAAAGTCTTTATCGGCTCGGAAAACCGGCTCTTCTCCCTCTCCGGCTCCTCCGTGATCACCGCCCCCTATCGGGACGAAAACCGCAAGATTGTCGGGGTTTTAGGGGTGATCGGACCGACCCGGCTCAATTACGCCCGGGTTGTCCCGATTGTGGACTATACGGCCGAAGTGCTCTCGCGGATGTTGAAATAGCCGCCCGCCGCGCGTACATCCCGCAGCGAATATTTCCCCGAATGCGAAGCCGGATGAAGCAAGTCTCATGAGTGACGAACACGAAACAACGCCGCCGCCTTTTCCCCATGAAGAGGGCCAGCATGACGAGGCCGATGGGCAGGCTGAAGAGGGCGCCCTCGACGCCGAAGCCGCGCTCGAAGCCGCGAAGAAAGAAAACGCCGATCTGAACGAGAAGGTGTTGCGGCTCGCCGCCGAGCTCGAAAACACCCGCCGGCGGTCAGCCCGCGAAAAAGCCGACGCCGGCCGTTACGCCATCGCGAATTTCGCGCGCGATCTGATCGGCGTTTCCGACAATTTCGAACGCGCCCTGCGCATCGCCGATGAAAACGCGCCGGCGGAGGGGGTGAGCGACGTCGCCAAAGGCCTGATCGACGGTCTGAAAATGACCGAGAAGGAATTGCTCTCGGTCCTCGAACGCCATGGCGTGAAGCGCGTCGCCGCCGAACGCGAAAAGTTCGACCCCAACCTGCATCAGGCCGTCGCGCAAATTCCGCACACGGAAATTCCCCACGGCCATGTCATCGACGTCGCCCAGCAGGGCTTTACCATCGGCGACCGCGTCTTGCGGGCGGCCATGGTGACGGTTTCCTCAGGACCGGGCAATGCGACGGGCGATGAGCCGTCTGGCGGCTCCGGCGAAAGGCTCGATACAAAAGTCTAAAAGAAAAGGGCGGCCCACGGGCCGCCCTTATTCTTCAAACTCGGTGTTATTCCTAGACCTTCGGGCCAGCCGCCTTCACTGCGTCGCTCACATGGGCTTCGTAGATCTTGAAGTTCTCGGCGAACATCTTCGCGAGTTTTTGCGCCTGCGCGTCGAACGCCGACGCATCGTCCCAGGTGCCGCGCGGATTGAGGATCGCCTTGTCAACGCCCGGAACCTCGGTCGGAACCTCGAAGCCGAAAATTTCATCTGTGCGCATGGGCGCTTTGCTGAGCGATCCGTTGAGGGCCGCGGTCAACAAGGCGCGGGTTTCCTTGATGGGCATGCGCTTGCCGACCCCGTGCGGCCCGCCTGTCCAGCCCGTGGAAACGAGCCAGCAATCCACATCATGCTTGTCGATGAGACGGCCCAGAAGCGCGCCATATTCCGACGGGTGGCGCGGCATGAAGGGCGCGCCGAAGCAGGTGGAAAAGGTCGCTTGCGGGTCCTTGCCGAGGCCTTTTTCGGTGCCGGCGACTTTCGCCGTGTAGCCTGACAGGAACATATACATGGCCTGCGCCGGCGTGAGGCGCGCGATCGGCGGCATCACGCCGAAGGCGTCGCAGGTCAGCATGATGATGTTGTTGGGATGGCTCGTGACGCCCGTGGTGCTGGCGTTCGGGATGTAATGGATCGGATAGGCGCCGCGGGAGTTTTCGGCGAGCGACGCATCGTCAAGATCGAGCTCGCGCGTTTCCGGGTGCATCACCACATTTTCGAGCACCGTGCCGAAACGCTTGGTCGTGGCGTAGATTTCCGGCTCGGCCGTCGGCGACAGCCGGATCATTTTGGCGTAGCAGCCGCCTTCGAAATTGAAGAGGCCGTTCGGACCCCAGCCATGTTCGTCGTCGCCGATAAGCGTGCGGTTCGGATCGGCGGAGAGGGTCGTCTTGCCCGTCCCCGACAGGCCGAAAAAGATCGCGGCGTCCTCATCCTCGCCCACATTGACCGAGCAATGCATGGGCATGATTTCCTGTTCGGGCAGGAGATAGTTGAGGATCGTGAAAACCGACTTCTTCATCTCGCCGGCATAGGAGGTGCCGCCGATCAGGATAAGACGGCGCACAAAGTCGACCGCGATGACAGTCTTGGTGCGGCAGCCATGAACCTCCGGGTCGGCGGCAAAGCCCGGCAGATCGACAATGGTGTAGTCCGGCTCTCCGCCGCGCTCGTCCATGAGCGGGCGAACGAGAAGATGCTGGATGAAAAGCCCGTGCCAGGCGTACTCCGTAAAGACCCTCACCTTGATGCCATAGGTCTTGTCGGCGCCGCCCGCGAGATCCTGACTGATAAGCTCACGCGAGGATGCGTAGTCGAGCATGTCCGCATGAAGACGATCGAACGCTTCCGGCGACATCGCCTTATTGGCGTCCCACCAGATTTTCTCCTCGATTTCAGGATGGCGGACGATGAATTTGTCCTGCGCCGAGCGGCCCGTATGCTCGCCGGTTTTCACCACCAGCGGGCCTTCCTTGGCGATCTCGCCCTCGCCGCGGGCCACCGCCAGTTCATAAAGCGCCGCCGCCGTCAAATTCGCCAGCGCCTGAGGCGCGCGATCTTCAAAGCTGCGCGTTTCCGGCGCCGCCGTTGCCGATAAGCTCATCAATCGTCTCCCTGGACCTCACCACCGGGTTCGCCGGGCCCCGCCCGGCGGATATGCGACATGCACCTGTCATGCCGACAGTAAATTCCGCTCTTAGCGGCAAAAGCCGGCGATGGCCACAAGAGGACGGCCGGAATCCGGCTCTAATTGGCGATCTTTTCCCCCGTAAACCCAACTTCCTTCGCGTTAACCAAGCCGCCTAAACCCCTGTTAACGCCAATGACGGAAAGTCGCCGCCGGGAGAATGTGAGAGTGACAACGATTTTCGACCTGCTTTCGGTCATGCTGTTCATCGCGGCAGCCGGGCTTTTTCTGGTTCGCGTGCGCCATGAAGATCCGCCGCTCGCGCCCTATCTGCTGATCACGCTCGTCAGCATCGTAGGGGGCTGGCTGGGGAATAATGGCGGCGGCGCGCCGGCCGTGGGTCTTCTCATCGCCGCCGCGTTCCTGACGCTTCATCTCGCGAGTCAGCCCTATCGCGAAGATCCCGAAGAACAGAATTAATCCCAGAACCAGAACCGCTTTTCACGGCACCACAGGCTCAACAGCCATTTTTCGCCGCTCGCCACCGGGGCCCCGGCATGCAAGGTCTCCGAATAGGGCGCGCCTTCGCCATCGGTATTTGCAAAGACAAGGGCGTCGCCGGTCCGGCCCTTGTGCTCAATTTTGAGCTCCGGGAAGACCGTCGCGCCGCCCTCATAAGCATCGTTGAGGGAAACGAGCAGCGTTTTCCGGCGCTGGCCCGCCCGGCGCACTTCCGAATAATCCCTGGCGTCCTCGGGCAGATAATCATGATGGGGTTTATATTCCTGACCGGGACGGTAGCGCAGGGCGCCCATGAGTTCGCAATTGCCCCATTCGACGCCGGCGGCCATGGCCAGGCGGCGATAGAGCGCAACAAGCGTTAGATCGAGATCGAGGAGGCCGAGAAGCGCGCCGTCCGAGGTCCGGTATTGCGCGTGATCGGCCGTGCTTTTTTCGGAATCGACAACCTGCGACGGCGTCAGGAGCGGAGCCGAGGCGCAGATGAGATAATCGCACTCGTCCCGCGTCAGAAGCGATGCGATCCGGTAGATTTCCGGCTCGGTCCGAAGCATTTCCCGCATTGGCGGTTCTTTATCCTCAAGCGTGGCAAGACCGGCGAGATCTTTCAATTCCGCCGGCGGCGATATGCGGGCTTCTTCCGTCTGCGGATCAAGCGAGAAAAAACCCACGCCTTGCAACCGGGCTTTCAGCGCCGAGGCCTCGCCTTGGCTCAAAAGTCCGCGCCGGAGCGCGTAGCACGCCGCCACCCAGTCTCCCTTGCGCGCAGCCTCCGCCAGCAAAGCGTCGCCGGCGCCGCGCATGCCGGACATGCTTTCCGCCAGCAAGGCGAGCTCCCGCATGGCCGGGGGGTGACCACGCTCAGCCGCTTTGACGACCAGACCGACCGCGCCCTTCCAGTCCTGCGTCACGCCAAGGCCCAGCGCTGTCAGCACGCCAAGCTGGCGCAGGGCCCCTGCCCCGCCAGCGTCGCCGGCGCGTTTCAGGAGCGCGACCGCCTCCGCCACCTGCATCTCGCCCGGGGGAACCGATAACAACTCGCAGGCGAGCGTGTAGAGCGCCCCCGGATGCCCGGCGTCGGCTGCCTTGCGCGTCCATTCGCGCGCCGCCTGCCTTTGCCCCGACCGGTCCAGTAGGGCGGCCAGCCGATACTGGCTCGCAACATCCCCGCTCCGGGCTAGCGCTTCGATTTCCTTAAAGTTTTCCATGCCGGTGTTTGATAGCATGGGCGAGGCAGGCTAAAAACCGGCCCTTGTATCGGCCCCCTTGCATTGGCCTGAGGCGAGACCTTTATGGACGCCATGACATCCTCCCTGGCGACGGCATCGGAAGACCAGCATATCGTTGACGTGCTGATCGAAGAGCGCGCGCATAAGCTGCGCGCCTCGGCCCTGTGGCCGCTTTACAAATCGGTGCTCTATCCGCTGCTTCTCTACAAGCCGGCAGTGAAAATGGCGGACGCTATCGCCGACAAGCCGGCGCGAGAGGTTTTCAACCATATCAGCGAGCTCCTGGCGCTGGATGTCAAAACATCGGGTCTGGAACATATCCCCGAGACCGGCCGCGTTCTCATCGCATCGACGCACCCGACAGGCATTCCCGACGGCGTCGCCATGTTCGACGCCATCAAGCATCACCGCCCTGACATGACCTTCTTCGCTAATCGCGACGCCCTGCGCGCCGCGCCGGGGCTCGACGACATGATCATTCCGGTGGAATGGGTGCAGACGAAGCGCACGGCGACACGCTCCCGCGAGACCCTGGAAGGTGCGATCAAGGCGTTCAATGCGGAGAAATGCGTCGTGCTTTTTCCGTCCGGAAGACTCGCCGCCATGGGCGAGGACAAACAGCTTATCGAGCAGGAATGGCTCGCCTCCGTCGCGATTTTCGCCCGCAAATATGATTGCCCCGTCGTCCCGGCGCATATCGATATGCGCAATTCATCGCTCTATTACTGGTTCTGGAAGCTCAATACGGAATTGCGCGACATCACCCTGTTCCACGAACTGTTGAACAAGAAAAACAAAACCTATGGCGTCAGTTTCGGACCGAAAATCGACCCCAAGGACCTGAAAGGCGACGCCAAACGCGTCGCCGACGCGCTTCGCGACCACGCGGTAGCGCTTGGAAACGAGCCCCGGCCATGGGCGCCGCTTGCTTAGGTTACGGCGTCACCGTAATCGGCGCGCGGGCGAGCACTTTCTTGTTGCCATGAATGAACCGCAACTCGTACTCCCCGGGCTCGTTCGGCATGCGCAGCCGCGCCGGACTGCCGTTTCTCGTATAGCTGTAGCTTACATAGTTGAGATCGTCCGACCCCATCTTTGAAATCGCCACATAGTCGCCCGAGCCTGGCGGCGGCCCGGTGAACGCCACATCGACGGTCTCTCCTGCTTTCGCTGATGACGGACCGTTCAATGTCGCCGTGGCCGCCGTCACCGTAATCGGTTTGCGCGCCAGCACCTTTTTGTTGTTCTGGACAAACCGGATTTCATAATCGCCAGCGTCGAGCGGCATGCGGATTTCCGCCGGGCTGCCGTTTCTCGTATAGTGATAGTCGGTGTATTTGTTCGGCGCAGCGTCAGGCGCCGTCACCGTGATCCAGTCGCCGGAGGCCGGCGCAGGACCCGTAAACTCGACGCTTACGGTTTCGCCTGCAATCGCCGTGTCCTTCGCCGACAAAGTCGCCGTCGCCGCTGTCACGGTGATCGGCTGGCGCGCGATGATTTTCTTGCCGCCCTGCACGAAGCGCAGCTCATATTCCCCAGCTTCAAGGGGCATGCGGATCGTCGCCGGACTGCCGTTTCTCGAATAGTGATAGTCGGTATATTTGTTCGGCGCAGCGTCGGGCGCGGTCACGGTGATCCAGTCGCCAGACCCCGCTTCCGGTCCGGAAAACTCGACCTGAACCTCTTCGCCGGCGATAGCGGTTTCAGGCCCCGATATGGTCGCCGCCGCCGATGTCACCGTGATGGGTTTGCGCGCGAGAATTTTCTTGCCGCCCTGCACGAAACGCAGCTCGTACGCGCCAGCTTCCAGCGGCACGCGGATCGTCGCCGGGCTGCCCTGCCGCGTATAGTAATAATCGCTGTACTTGTTCGGTTCATCGTCGGGCTTCACCACGGTGATCCAGTCGCCCGATCCTGCGGCCGGTCCGGTAAAGGCGACAGTGATTTCTTCGCCCGCAATCGCAGTATCAGGACCCTCCAGCGTCGCTTCAGCCGGGATCGCCGTAATGTCGATGCTGGCCAGCGTACGAATCGGCTGGCCCAACCTGTAACGGATCTCATAGGCGCCGGGATCCACCGGCATCCGGATCTCCACGGGGTTGCCCGTGCGCGTATAGGCGTAAGGACCGTACTGGCCGCGATCCGCGCCTTTCTCGACAATGGTGATGAAATCGCCGCGCCGGTCGGGACCGGTCCAGAAGACCTGTATATTGGTCCCGGCCACTGCCTCTCCTGCAGGTTCGGCGCGCAACGTCGCCTCAACCGGAAAGGCAAGCGCGATGGTCACGGTCTTCCAGGTATTGGCGTTGATCTTGACGTTTTTCGCTTCGCCCTTGAGCCCGTCCGAGGCGCGCGAGACCGCGACATCGTAAGTCCCGGGTTCGATTTCCACATCGACGACGCCGGCGCCGTCCTCAGAAAAAACAGGATCGCCGCCGCCCGCCGGCGTCACCGTCCAGGACAAGCCCTCTTCGATGACGGGGCCGCCCTCAAGCTCCGTGGCGCGCAGGCGGACTTTCGTTTCCGTGACGGCTTCGGGCGCCGCCGCAACGGTTTCCTCAAGCGCTTCGGTGAGTTCGCCCGCATCCGAAGCGGAGACATATTTGCCGCCCGTGTTCTCGGCAATGCAGCGCAATTGCGCCTCAGCGTTTTCTTCGGTCACGTCGAAACCGACCACATGCACGGTGAAATCGGCGCCGGCTTCCTCCAGCGCCGAGGCGACGCCGCAGGGATCGGGCGCGCAGGTTTCGATCCCGTCGCTGATGAGGATGACCGTTGATTTCGCCTCCGTGTATTTCAGTTTTTCCGCCGCGAGCTTGATCGAATCCGCCATGGGCGTCTTGCCCTTGGGGTTGAGCTTTTGCACCGCGTCGGCGATCGCGGCGCGGTCCGCGCCGACCGCAGCCAGTTCTTCGATATCCGCGCAGTCGCCTGTCCGACGGTGACCATAGGCGATCAAACCGAGACGACGTTCCGCAGGCAGATCATTCAGCAACTCCGCGAGCACCGATTTTGCGATGGTGATCTTCGCTTCGCCCTCGATCTGGCCCCACATGGAGCCGGAACCGTCAAGGACGAGAATGGAATCCCCTGCCCCCTCCTGCGCCGCGGCCGGCAGGGCGATGAAAAACAATGCGATTGCTGAAATAAATAAGCGGATTGCGCGCGCGGCCATGAAACTCCCCTTCTCGATGGCGACGCAGACAAGACTAACGTCCGCCGCACCGCTTAGGAAGCGCTTGCGGCGCCCTAAAGCGCCGCAACTTCATTACCGGTTGTTATGATAGGTCAATTCGAGGAAAACGTCCTCGAGATCGGCCTCGACCGTCGAGATGTCCTTCACCGACACGCCCGCGCCGTTCAGCCGTTCGAGGATTTCCGCGACTTTCGTCTGGCTCGGCTTGTAATTGATGGCGAGACTTCCATCCGCCTTGAGGTCGACCGAAAGCGGCCCGAGATCCGGTGCGGCCGCGATTTCCTGGTCCGGCGTCACCATCAAGGTCTTGCGGTCGAGCGAGGAAATCAGTTTTTCCGTGGGCTCGCAGGCGACCACCTCGCCATGATTGATGATGGCGATTTCCTTGCAGAGCTCCTGCGCCTCTTCGAGATAATGCGTGGTCAGAACGATCGTCACGCCCTGCTCATGCAGCTTTAAAACATATTCCCAGAGCTGTTTCCTGAGTTCGATGTCGACGCCGGCCGTGGGCTCGTCGAGGATCAGAACGGGGGGCGAATGCACCATGGCCTTCGCCACCAGAAGACGCCGTTTCATGCCGCCAGAGAGATGACGCACATAGGCGTCGGCTTTGTCTTCAAGGCCGAGGGCTTTCAAAATCTCCATGGAGCGGCGCTGGGATTTCGGCACGCCGTAAAGCCCCGCCTGAATCTCCATGCCTTCAAACGGCGTGAAGAACACCTCCATATTGATTTCCTGCGGCACGACGCCGAGCGACGCGCGCGCCTGGCGCGGATTGCGGTCGATGTCGAAACCCCAGACAGAGACCTCGCCCGCGCTTTTGCGCACGAGACCGGCGAGAATATTGATGAAAGTGGATTTACCGGCGCCGTTGGGCCCTAGCAGCCCGAAAATCGTGCCGCGCTTGACGAAGACGTCGATGCCTTTCAGCGCTTCCTTGGCGGGCGCATTCCCGGAGCCGCCATAGGTTTTGCGCACGCCGCGGGCGGCGATGGCGTAGTCGGCATTGGCGTTGAAATCCATGGAATGATCATCCGGCATGAGCAAAGCCGCTTATCGCGCCGCAACAGGCGAGGGTCAACCGCCGCAAGGCCACGGCGCCGGTCCTCACAAAGACTTGACGAAAGGGGCCGGCGGCGGCAAGTCAGCGGGCGCAAGCCATCGCGAGACCGACCGCCCCATGAGCGAACAGAAAACCCCGGCCACGAGCATCACCCCCGATCCGGAAGTCATCTACACGGACAAACGCCGCGTTTCCTGTGACGGTGGCGGCGGCGCGCTCGGCCATCCCATCGTGTGGTATTCGCTCGAAGACGGCGAAGCCGAATGCGGCTATTGCGACCGTAAGTTTATCTACAAGGGCGACGCACACTAACGTTCCGAAAGATCAGGCCTCCGCCTGCTGCGGCGCCTGGGCCTGCGCAATCTCCGGCTCTTTCGTTTCGGCGGGCGCCTCCGTTTCAATTCCTGACAACAATCGACAGGCGACAAGATCGCCGGTGACGTTGACGGCGGTGCGCGCCATGTCGAGGAGCCGGTCGACGCCGAGCACCAGCGCAAGCCCGTTTAGGGGAATGCCGAAACTCGTCGCCGTCGCCGACAACACCGCGATGGATGCGCCGGGCGCCGCGGGCGCGCCGATGGAGGCGCCGGTAAGCGTGATCATGACAAAGGCGAGATCGCCGGGCGAGAGATGCATGCCTGCGATATTGGCGAGAAACACGATCGCCGCGGACTGATAGAGCGCCGTCCCCGCCATATTGATCGTCGCCGCCAGCGGAATGACCGCGCCTGCGAGCGACGGCGAGGCCCCCAGTTTTTCCACCGCCGTTTTCATGGTGAGCGGCATCACGGCGGCGGAGCTCGATGTGGAAAAAGCGAGCAACTGCACCGGCGCGACAGACCTCAGAAAATTCCAGGGCGTCATGCCGCCGAAGAATGCGATGATGGCGAGATAGACGATGAGGAGAAGCGCCAGACCGCCGATGACGACGCCGCAATAGACGGCGAGATCGATGAGCGTATTGAGGCCATTCACCGCCGTCGTTTCCGCCATCAGCCCGAAGACCGCCAGCGGGGCGAAGCGCATGGCCGTGCGGATGACGGTCATGCAGACTTCAAGCACGGCGCCGGCGAGCGCGACCAGCGGTTTCGTCAATTCGCGCTTGTCGCTCGTTACCGTCGCAATGCCGATGAAAATCGAAAAGACGACAATGGCCAGCATGTCCTGATCGAGGATCGCGGCGGATACATTCTGGGGAATGAGGTTGGAGATCATGCCCGGCAATTCGCGGCCGATGGCCTCAATGGGCGAGGCCGCCGCCTCAATCGCCGCCGGGTCCGGTTTCAGCCGCGGCGTCGGCGGCGCGTTCAGCATCACCTCGCGCCCTGCGGAGACGAGCCGCGCAAGGCCGCCGCCGATGGCGGCGCCGATCATCGTGGTGATCAGCACGAAAGCGACAAGCCGCAAGCCGATGCGCTGCAAGTTCGCGCCCGCGCCCGCCGCGGCGATGCCCATGACGATGGAGCTCACCACCAGCGGGATAATGACCATGCGAATGAGCGCGAGGAAAAGCCGGCCCGGCAGCGCCAGCCAGTCGCCAACGGTTTCGGCGACCGGACGCGCCACCAGGGCGAGGTCAGGTCCGAACAACGCGCCGACGCCGACGCCCAGCGCGATGGCGATCAGCACCTGCAGCCACAGCCGCCCGCGCACGAGAACGTCAAGACTGCGGTTGAGGCGGTTATATTTGAAACGAGAACGGGGCATGGCGCTGTTTACCCTTGTCGCGCGTCAATTTCCATTGCGGCTCTCAGGACATTTTCACGGAATGGATGGCAAGCTACATTACGCGAGGTGGCAAAAAGTTGCGCTGCCTCAAAGAAGGAACACAATCTTGAACGCTGACTTCAGCGCCACAAGCCGGACAGTCGGCATATTCTCCGCGTTCGGCGTATCTGTACTGACACTTGCCTATGTTGGCGCGCTTGCCGCCGGTTTGCTGTCGCTGGAAGACAAAAGCGAGCAAGTCAGCGATCCGTGGTTTTCGCTGCTTGAAATACTTATCATGTTCATTGCGCCGTTACTCGTGGCGCTCTTCGCAGCCCTGCACGATTGGGCGCCCCCAACATCGAAAACGCTGAGCCGGATCGCACTCGGCTTCGCCCTGTTGCTCGCCGGCGTCACCTCCTGCGTTCATTTCACCATCCTGACGCTCAGCCGCGCGACCGTTGCCGACGCGGATGTATCGGATCTGCTGTTCTCATTTACATGGCCTTCCGCTGCCTATGCGCTCGACATTCTGGCGTGGGATGTTTTCTTTCCGCTGGCCGCGCTCTTCGCCGCGCCGTTGTTTTTCGGCAGCCCCCTGCGGACTACAATCCGCTTCACCCTGATCGCCAGCGGACTTCTGGCGCTGGCGGGGCTTTCAGGCGTTGTGCTGAACGACATGCAATGGCGCAATATCGGCATTATCGGCTACGCCGGCGTCTTTCCCGTAGCAACTGCACTGATCGGCGTAATTTTTCTGCAAACAAGACCGACGAATCCAGCCGGGGCCAAGAAAGATTAAGCCGCGTCTTTTCTCGCCAGCCGCCAGACCTCGCGCGCTTTCGGCGGCGAGGATTGCAGGATCGCGTTGCGGAAAATGCGGCCAAGAAAACGAACCAGCACAATGGCGAAGGCGAGCATCAGCGCCGTTGCGCCGATGATCTCCCAGAGCGGCGGATCGGCGGCGGCGCGCATCATCACCGCATAGGGCGTATAGATGGGAATCCACGTCAGGAGCGACGCGATGAAGCCGTTGGGGTTCTGGAACACCATCATCATGAAAGGCAGCGGCGCAAAAACCAGCAGCATGACGGGGCCCATATAGGACTGGGCGTCCTGCAGGGAATTCGACACAGCGCCGATGGCGAGAAAGATCATCGCGAAAATCGCATAGGCGCAAAAGAAATAGAAAAGATAGATAAGCAAAAGCGGCGAGGTGAAGAGCGATGCGATCACCGGGCCCATGACGCTTTCGCCGGCGTCGGCGCCCAGCGTCGCCGAGCCCGCAAGTCCGCCCACGAGGAAGATCGCCGGCATGGTGAGGCCCACCGCTGCAATGCCGATAAGCTTGCCCATCATCAATTGCCCCGCCGTCACTGACGACAGAAGAATTTCGACAATCTTGTTGGAGCGTTCTTCAATGGTGTTGGTCAGCAGCAAGTTGCCGACGCCGAAAATGATGACGAGGAGCATATAGGTGAGCGCCGCTGGCATCAGGGTTTCGATGCGGTCGCTCATATCGAGCTGGGCTTCCTCCGCCTCGCGGTCCGGTCGGTAAGCATCGAAAGGCGCGGAAATCGCCGCCACATCGTCGAGCGCGGCGCGCGGCAGGCCGAGCGCCTCCGCGGCTTCCCGTTTCAGGGCCGCATCGAGCGCATTGCCCACGAGATCTTCCAGCGCCGTGTCGGTGAGATTGCGGCTCCAGAACTGGGCCGACGGCGCCTCTTCGCCATTTTGTTGCGGCGGGCCAAAACCTTCCGGAATGAGGACCGCGGCGAAGAGCGGGGCGGCGCTGCCGTCAGGACGAACGATTTTACGTTCTTCAAGAAGATAGGGCCGCAGGATTTCCTCGGCCTCTTCCAGCGATGTTGCATCCTGAAGCGCAGGCGGACCCGCCACCCGTTCGAATTGCGCGCGCGGCGCCTCAAAAGGCGGCGCGCCGGGGCGCAGGATGTCCGCTACGGCGGCCTCGCCCGCCTCATAACCGCCGGCGTCCTCAATCGCCTTCACGCGCGCATCGCTGACGCCGTCAGGCGCGAAAGGCTCCGGCAAAGCCTCCGCCGCATCGGCCGGGGCATAGGCCGCGAGATAAAGGTTCCAGGCATTGAGCGTCGACAGCGCGTGACGGCGCTCCACTTCGCGGTCGATCTCGTCTGCATACTGATCTGTCTGATCGTAGATGACGAAAGCACGCACAGGCTTGTTGCGTTCGGCGAGCCCGAGGGCGGCGGTCAGGGCCGCAAGCCCCACGGGAAACATCACGAGGAAGATCAGAAAGCCGCGCGAGAAGACATATTGTTTATATTCGCGCCAGGCGATGAGGAGGACCTGTTTCATTCCGCAGCCTCCGCCCGCCGCGCCGGCTGAGCTGGCGGAGCTTCTTCCTCATCGCCGGCGAGCGCGACGAATATGTCGTGCAGCGTCGCGCCGGCCTGTTCGAACCGGGTCATGGGAAGGCCCGCCGCCATGGCCTGGCGCAGAAAGTCTTGCGGGTCGGCATTGTCGGCAAGCTCGACGTCATAGTCGTGCTCGTCGCCTGCGCTGCGCTCCAGCCGCACCGAAAGCACGCCCGGCAGGCTCTCGAAGGCCGAGGCCGGCGCCGAGGATCGCACATGGATATGTCGTCCGAAACCGGCGCGCGCTTCGGCCAGCGTTCCCTCAAACCGCTTTTGTCCCTTGGCGATGATCAGAAACCGGTCGCAGAGGCGCTCCGCATGCTGCATCACATGCGTCGAGAAAATGATCGTGCGCCCGCCCGCGCGCTGATCGGCGATCAACTGCTCCAGCGTCTGCTGGTTGATGGGGTCGAGGCCCGAAAAAGGCTCGTCAAGAATCAAGAGCTCCGGCTCATGGGCGATGGTTGCGAGGAGCTGAACCTTCTGCGCCATGCCTTTCGACAGGGCCTCGCATTTGGAGCGGGCGAACGCGCCGAGGCCGAACTCTTCCAGAAGCGCATAGGCGCGCTTTTTCGCCTTGCCGCCGGACAGCCCGCGCAGGCGCGCGAAATAGGCGATGGAGTCAACCGCTTTCATCTTGCGGTAAAGGCCGCGCTCTTCCGGCAAATAACCGATGCGCCGGCGCACGGAGATCGCGGAATTGGACCCGAGGATCGAAACGCGCCCCTCGCTCGGCTGCACGATGTCGAGCAACATGCGGAGCGTCGTCGTCTTGCCGGCGCCGTTGGGGCCAAGAAATCCGTAGATCTCGCCCTGCTTCACCGAGAAGGAGAGGTCGTCCACCGCCGTGAAGGTGCCGTATCGCTTGGTGACGTTTTCAAGCTGTACGGGAAGATCCGTCATCAAGAGGCTTTCTGTCTGAAAGGCGGGTTGAAGCGGCGATGTCACCGCCAGAGTTTTGACCGGTCCGGCGTTAAGGAAAGGCTAAGCCTTACCAGCTTCCCGTATTTTCCATAGAGGCCCAGGGCTCGGCCGGCGCGAGGCTCTCGCCCTTTTGAAGAAGCTCGATGGAAATCCCGTCCGGCGACCGGATAAACGCCATATGCCCATCGCGGGGCGGCCGGTTGATGACGACGCCTTCATCCATCAACTGCTGACATAGCGCATAGATATCGTCCACCTGATAGGCGAGATGGCCGAAATTGCGCCCGCCCTGATACTCCTCCGTGTCCCAATTATAGGTGAGCTCCACGACCGGCGCCTTCTTCTCTTTGGCCGCCGCCACGTCTTCGGGCGCGGCGAGAAAGACCAGCGTGAACCGGCCCTTGTCGCTGTCATAGCGGTTCACCTCTTTAAGGCCGAGCTTGTTGCAGTAAAAATCCAGCGACTGGTCGAGATCTTTGACCCGCACCATGGTGTGCAGATAGCGCATGCCTTGTCTCCTATTCTCTTGATCTGATGAGTTCGTCGCGCAGATAGCCGGGACGGCGCGCATGGAACCGGCGCATGAAGAACCAAACGATCACCAGCCAGGCGACAATGACGCCGAAGAAGTAATAAAACCCGGCGAGATCGCGGACATAATAGAGCGCGGCCTCCGGCGGGGTCTCCTTGAACAGGAGAAGATGGCCGTCCTCGATGAAAACGCGATCGGCGACATCGACCGGTTCGGGAATGACCCCGGTGATGCCGGCGACCCATAAAGCCAGATTCAACACAGCGAAGGTGATCGGCAGGGAGACGAAGAACGCGGTGACGATAGCGATCACGTAACCGGGGAAGCGCGGCATATGCACGCGCGCATAGACCTCGCGAAATTTCTCTTCGCTGACGTCTTTTACAAAGTCAGGCTCGTGTCTCTGATAATGGGCCCATTCGATCGCTGCCCCCTCGGCGATTTCTTCGGCGATTTTCCGCTTCCAGCGCCAGTAAAGCCCGCCGGCAAGGGCGAGCAGCGCAAACACAACAAGAAAGAAGACGAGCATTAAGGTCCAATCCGGATTTTGAGGGAGGCCCCGTTTACCTCACGACCGCGCTTTTCCCAAGGCGGCGGAGAGCGCGTCGGCGAACCGGCCCCGCTCCTCCGGCGACAGGAACGCCCCGAGGATCAGGGTTTCGCCCTTGGAGGTGACGCGCACCTGGCTTTCATGGCCCACCGGCCGCTCGATGGCGACCCGGGTCCAGAAGGGCTGGAGGCGCCAGCGCGTCTCATGCCCCGAGGGCAGGACCCGCGCCACCCACATCTCGTCCTCGGTGACGCGCACGCGCTCGCGCAGCCGCCCCTGACGGTAGCTCAGCTTGAAGGCGAGCCAGACCGCAAAGACATCGAGCCCGCAAAAGCCCACCACCGGCCAGGCGCCCTTGAGGAAGAAATAGGTCCCGAAGAACAGGTTGGAGACGATGACGATGGTCATCACCGCGATGAAGCCGGCATTGGGCAGGGACCGGTTGGGCGCGAGGATAGCGTCGAACAGGCTTTCGCCCTCAGCGACATCGTCCAGTCCCGATGCGTTGGAAGCGCGCCCCTTCGCGACAGGAGCCATGGTTTCGTAATGGCGAATACGCGGCATGGGGAAAACATAGTCACGGACGCGGCGGGCCGCAATTCACTTTCACCCCAGCTTTACCTCTCCCGAACGCGCGTTATGGTCGCGGCGGTCATTCCAAGAGAGTCGCATGCCTAAAATGACGCGCGCGAAAGCGCGACAGATTTTCGAGCGCCTTGCCGAGGCGAGCCCCGAGCCCAAAACCGAGCTCTATTACAAAAATCCGTTCACGCTGACGGTCGCCGTCGCCCTGTCCGCGCAGGCGACCGACGAAGGCGTCAACAAGGCGACGAAGACCCTTTTCGAAGTCGCGGACACGCCGGAAAAAATGGCCGCGCTCGGAGAAAAGAAACTGGGCGACTACATCAAGACCATCGGGTTGTGGCGCAACAAGGCCAAGAACGTCATCGCCCTTTCGCAAAAGCTGATCGACGACTTCGGCGGCGAGGTGCCGCAAAGCCGGGAAGAGCTGGAAAGCCTGCCGGGCGTCGGGCGCAAGACCGCCAATGTCGTCATGAATGTCGCCTTCGGCCAGCCCACCATCGCGGTCGACACGCATATTTTCCGCGTCGGCAACCGCACCGGCCTCGCGCCCGGCAAAAACCCGCTTGAGGTCGAACTGGGCCTTGAGAAGATCGTGCCTGAGGATTTCATCCAGCACGCCCATCACTGGCTGATCCTCCATGGGCGCTATATCTGCAAGGCTCGCAAGCCCGAATGCTGGCGCTGCCCCATTGTCGATCTCTGCGGCTTTAAAGACAAAGTCATGTCGCCGGACAGCCCCAAGAAGAATGGGGCGAAACCGGCGAAGAAAACCACCAAGAAAGCGGCGAAAAAGAAACTCGCCGCCAAGCCGAAACTGAGAGCATCGAAGAAGACGGCCACATCAAAGTGATGCGCTTTGGCTTTTCTGTTCTTCCCCGCGAAAGCGGGGACCTAGAGCGCTGAACTAAACTTGCATGGATCCCCGCCTGCGCGGGGATGATCGGAGTAAAAACATGAACCTCAAAGACCGCCTGATCATCGCCCTCGACCTTCCAACTACGGAGGATGCGCAACGAGCCGTCGACGCCATTGGCGATGAAGGGACATTCTACAAGGTCGGGTATCAATTGATGCCCATCGGCGGGCTCGACCTTGCGCGGCGGCTTTCGAACAGAGGCAAAAAGGTGTTTCTCGATTTCAAGTTCCACGACATCGGCGCAACGGTCGAACGCGGGGTCGCGAGCGTTGCAAAGCTCGGCGGCGACTTTCTGACCGTTCATGCGGAACCCGACGTGTTGAAGGGCGCCGTCGAGGGCCGGGGCGATGACGCACGGCTTAAAATTCTCGCCGTCACGGTGCTGACAAGCCTCGATCAGGAAAGCCTTGCGAAAATGGGGATCGATATGGCGCTGCCCGATCTTGTCCTCAAACGTGCGGAATTCGCCGCCGAAGCGGGCGCCGACGGCGTCGTCGCCTCAGCGAAAGAGGCCGCAGCGATCAAGGCGCGGTTCGGCGACGCCTTGAAAATCGTCACCCCCGGCGTGCGGCCCGCAGGCGCAGACGCCAACGACCAGAAACGGGTAGTGACGCCGGCCGACGCCATCGCCGCCGGCGCCGATCATCTGGTGGTGGGCCGGCCAATTATCGCCGCGAAAAACCCGCAAATAGCAGCCCGTGACATTCAACAGGAAATTGCAGCGGCGGTTGCAAACTGACCGCTAGTCGCCGCCATCAGCCGTCACGATGATCATCGCCGTACAGCTTGACCGGCCCGCCCGGCGATAGGCGTGGGGAACCCGGCTGTCGAAATAGATGGCGTCGCCTTCACTGAGACTGTGCTCATCGCCGCCGATATCGACCGCGAGACATCCCTTCATCACATAAATCAGCTCAACGCCGTCATGACTGTGGGGCCTGGAGGGTTCGGACGTCATGGAAAATTCCGCGAGATAACCGTTCAGTTTTCTGTCCGTGGCCGGAAAATTGAGGCTCTCGAAAAAGTAGCTTTCGCCTTCGGCGTCTTGCCGTTCGGGAAAACGCATGCGGTCTTTCTTTCGGGTGATGGCGACCAGCGGCTTGTCCGTATCCTCCGCGAAAAAATGATCGAGACCGACGCCGAAAACCATGGCGATGCGCAAAAGGGTCGGCAATGTCGGCACGATCTGACCGCGTTCGATTTTCGAGAGCATCCCGACCGACAAGCCCGAATGCTTGCCCAGTTGCGCCAGCGCCATGCCCTTATTGCTGCGCAGCGCCCGCACTTTCGCGCCGATTTCGTAGTCTTCGAGGCCTTTGGAGAGGGTGTCGCTCAGCATCGGGCGTCCGCTTTTTTCCTTAGACAAAAAATAGCCGGTTCAAATTTTCTTTACAAGAAATATTTCATTCCTATCACGAAAGTTTTATTGTTAATAAAACCTGTTCTCCTGCTAGGAAACTTTCCGACAGCGCTCCCCCGGCGCCATGTCGCCCGCTCCGCCCCCTTAGAGAGCGGTTAAGTGCAGCAAAGGGAGAACAAGGAGATGAAGATGAATTTCACGAAGACGCTGATCGCCGCCGCGGCCGCGCTCGCCGCCGTCTTTGGCGCCGCGAACGCCGATCACCACAAATCGAAAAAAGACATTGTCGACACCGCCGTTGCGGCGGGCGACTTCACCACGCTGGCCGCAGCGCTGGAAGCGGCGGGCCTTGTAGAAACCCTGAAGGGCGAAGGCCCCTTCACTGTTTTCGCGCCCACCGATGCGGCGTTTGAAAAACTGCCCGACGGTGCGGTTGAAAACCTGTTGAAGCCCGAAAACAAGGATCAGCTTATCGCTGTGCTGACCTATCACGTCCTTCCCGGCAAAGTGATGTCAGCCGACATCGCCGGCAAGACGCTTGAACCTGTAACCGTTCAGGGCTCGACGATTTCCATTGACGCCACGGACGGCGTCACCGTCGACAATGCAACCGTCACCAAAGCTGACATCAAAGCGTCCAATGGCGTCATTCACGTCATCGACACCGTGGTCATGCCGTAAGTCAAACATGTATGCGGCCGGCGCAAGCGGCCGGCCGCAAGCTTGCGCTCATCCGATAACAGGCAGCGAAAAAATCCGCTGATAAACCCGAAGGAAAAAGAAGTATGACCGCCCTTAAATCTATTTGCTCCATGCTTATCGCGGCCACGGCGATTTCAGGAATCGCGCATGCAAACGATTATTACGTTTCCCTTTCCGGCGGCGTGTCGTTGCTAGGTGATTCCGACAATGAAGGGGCGTTTGACGGCGCGTTCACCACCGGCGAAGGAACCACCATTCCGGCCGGAACCGTCCTGCCAGATGCCACGCCGGTGGGATGGGAAACCGATTTCGACACTGGCTTCGCTATCGCCGGCGCCCTCGGGAAGCGCTACGGCGCCTTCCGCGGCGAAATCGAAGTCGCTTATCAAACCAATGACATCGGCTCCCATGCCGGCGTTACGGCGGCAGGGATTGCGCTCGACGCAGAAGACGCGGGCGTGTTGATCACCGGGTCGCCCAACATTGGCGTCAGCGTCGGCGATCTTGTCGCCGACGGTCAGGGCGATGTCTCGAACATCTTTGTCATGGCGAATGTGTTTTACGACTTCGACACCGGCGGACCGCTGAAACCCTATATTGGCGCCGGCATCGGGGTCGGTTTCGTCGACGTCGACTATTCGCCCTCCGCCGTGGCGATTATTCAGGACGATGCGACGGCATTCGCCTATCAGGGCGCAGCAGGTCTCGCCTATGAAGTTTCGTCCTCGATCGATCTGACGCTCGCTTACCGCTACCGCGCGACCACCGATGTCTCGGTCGAGGCCTCTTTGTTCCCGGCTGACTTCGATATTGAAAACAGCGCCTCCGTGGTTGAGGCGGGACTTCGCTTTAATTTCTGACCAAGATTGCCAAGCCCCCAAGGGCGCTGTCTCTCCCGACCTAACCGACGAAGCGCCCCACTGAGCCGCCGCCAATCCTTCCCATGGCGGCGGCTTTTTTGCGCCGGCGACCATTTTTTGCACCGCAACGCTCCCACCTTTCATGGCGAAATCGCGCCTTAGACGTCTGCTTTTTCTGGAATTTCCGCCCCCTCTCCCCTAGATTACGGTTACGGGGAAACGAACAGGGACAATTCGGGGCGGAAGGCGATTCAGATTATGGCTGATCCGGTCAAACGCATTGAGCGCCGGTCGCGGCGCGCGATTTTTCAGGCCTATCTTGAAAATGCGCGGAGCGAAAAAAAAAGACAAAGTCGTCGTCACAGATGGCGACGGGCGCAAGCTGACCCACAAGGACATCACGCAAGGCGCCTTTGCCCTGGGCGGGGCCATCGGCCGGCTGACGGCGAAAAACGAACGGGTCGGCATTCTTCTGCCCACAAGCGCCGGCGCCGTAATCGCGCTGTTCGCGCTTTTGTCGCGCGGCCGCGTGCCTGCAATGCTCAACTTCACCGCCGGGTCGAAGAACCTTCTCGCCGCCTGCAAGGCCGCAGAGGTGACGAAAATCCTGTCCTCGAAAAAATTCGTGGAAATCGCCGGCGTCGAAAAGCTCGTGGACGAGCTCGGCAAGTCGGTAGAGATTATCTATCTCGAAGACGTCCGTGAACAGATTAATGCGCGCGACAAGGCGCTTGCTTTGGCGGGCCCGATCCTGCCGTCGGTGCTGGCGGCGACGCCGAACCCCGAAGAGCCGGGCGTCATTTTGTTTACATCGGGCACCGAGGGCGCGCCAAAGGGCGTCGTTCTTTCCCACCGCAACATCATCGCCAATATCGAACAGATCTCCGCGCATGTGGAGCTTCTGCCCACGGATATTTTCTTCAATCCGTTGCCGACCTTCCATTGCTACGGGCTGACGGCGGGCGCCCTGTGGCCGATCCTCAACGGCTATCCGGTGGTGTTTCACCCCTCGCCCCTGCAGACGAAAATCATCCCCAAGCGGATTTTCGAAACAGGCTCGACGGTGCTTTTCGCCACGGACACTTTCCTTTCGCAATATATGCGCGCCAGCCCCGATGGCGGCATGTCGTCCTTGCGGATTGCGGTCTGCGGCGCCGAACGGGTGCGCGACGAGACCCGCCAGGCGGCGGAAAAGCGCTTTGGATTCGAGGTTTTGGAGGGCTATGGGGTGACCGAAGCGTCGCCTGTCTTGGCCGCCAACCAGCCGGGCGACATCCGCTCCGGCACGGTGGGCAAGCTCTTGCCCGCCGTGGAAGCGAAGCTCGAAGCCGTGGAAGGCCTTGAAGGCGCCGGGCGATTATTCGTGCGCGGACCGAATGTGATGAAGGGCTATCTGTCCTCGGACAATCCCGGGGTCATCACCGAACTCGAAGAAGGCTGGCACGATACGGGCGACATCGTCTCCATCGACGAGCATGGCTATATGTCGATCCGCGGGCGGCTGAAGCGCTTTGCGAAAATCGGCGGCGAAATGGTCTCGCTCGCGGTCGTTGAAAACTGCGCTTCCGCCGTCTGGCCCGATAATCTCCATGCAGCGGCGATCATGCCCGATCCCAAAAAGGGCGAGCAGGTGGTGCTTGTCACGGACCGCGCCGATGCGCCGCGCGGGCTTTTGCTGGCGTGGGCGCAAAGCCATGGCGTTCCCGAAATCGCCGTGCCGAAAAAAATCGTCACGGTGGATGAAATCCCGGTGCTCGGCACCGGCAAGATCGATTATCTGAACGTCAAAACGCTGGCGGAAAACGCCATCGCAGAAGCGGAGGCGGCGAAAGAAGAAGAAGCCGCCCATATCGCCGCGCTCGACAAGAAAGAACTGAAAAAACGCGAAGCGGCGGAAAAGGCCGAAAAGAAGCGCCTCGAAAAGAAAGCCAAAGCCGCGGAAAAGGCCGCCGCAAAACAAGCGAAAGAAGATCTGGGCGTGACCAGCCCGAAAACAGATGCCGAGGCGCCCGGCCCGGCCAATGACGAGAACACCGAACGCAAGGACGCGGCAGAGTAACTTTATTCCGCTCGTTCCGGCGAAGGCCGGAACCTGCATCCGCGAGCGCAGAACTTGCTGAAAGAGATCCCGGCCTTCGCCGGGATGAGCGGTGATGTTTCAAGACACGCCCCGCGCCGCATTGGCGGCGCGTTCGGCCTCTTCGTCGTCATGAATATGATCGTCGCCGTCCGGATCGTCATGCAGCGATCCGTCGTCTTCACCGGCCGTGACGTCTTTCGGCGCATCAGCGTCTGTCGCCTCTTTATCCTCTAACGGTTCTTCCGTTATTTCCGGCGTCGTCTCGGGCTCTTCGGGTTCTTCCGGAACCGGCGGGGGCGCGAGCAGAAGCTGCACCTCCTCGGCCGGAACGCCTTCCGTCGCTTCCTCGATCGGCGGCGGCGAGAGACGAGCGAAATCCATGAATTCGCGGATGAGCCGGGCCCAGCCCTCACGCGTCAAATGAAATGCGCCGTCGGCGCCGGGCCGGGGATCGCGCGGCGCGGCGGCTGCATGCTCATACCAGACCTGCGCCGCCGCCTCGCCTTTAAGGCCCGCCGCGGCCTTGGCCATTAGCGAGAACGCCGCCGGATTGGCGGTCTTTGTCACATGCGCCTGAAGCGCGTCCACCGCGCCCTGCCAGTCTTCCACGAGCGTCGCCGCGCGCGCTTTCAACAGCGCCGCTTCGTCCGAGGTTGGGTTTTTCTCCGCCAGCTTCCTCAGCTTGTTCGCACGCTTTTCCGGCGTTTCATCTTTGTAAAGACGATCATAAAGCTTGATCAGCGCCGGATGGGCGCTTGCGGCAAAGCCGGTCTCCAGAAGCTTCGCCGCCTTGCCGGTCTTGCCCTCGTCCATAGCGATGCGCGCGGCGAGCACGGACGCCGGCGTGAAATCCGGCGCGAGTTTCAGTGCGGCTTCGGCCTCGCTCAGGGCCGTCGCCGGATCACTTTCCGCATAGGCGTCCGCCGTCAGCAAGGCGCCGCGGGCGCGGTTGGCACGGGCGTCATCGATCACCTTGTTTTTCTGGGCCTGGATCACCGCCTCGCGGGTTTCATTCCAGGCGCCGCGATCAAGCCCCAGATCAAAGACCGACTGGAACGCCCAGGCGGCGTTGGGGCGAAGCCGGAAAGCGCGCTCGGCATAGGATTTGGCGGCCGCCGTATCGCCCGCTGCGATCGCCTGCGCATAAAGGCCTTTAAGCCCGATAAACTCGGTTTCCGGTGCGGCGAGCATGGCCGAGTAGCTCTCCTTCGCTGTCGCATTATCGCCGGAAAGCTGGGCCGCCTGGGCCGTCAACAAGCGCGTAAGCGCCACATTGTCGAGATTGCGGCGCGCCACCCGTGCGTGATGGGCGGCATCTTCGCCGTCACTGGCCGCCGCCGCCTCAAGCCCGCGGGTCAGCGCCGCGATGCCGCGCTCGCGCCGGGTCGCCGCGTCTTTCGCTTTGATCTTCGCGGGCAGGGCGAGAATGTCCTTGATCTTGTGGGTCAGGTAGATCGCCGCGAGAAAAAGCAGAACGAGCCCGCCAAGGATCAGTCCCGAAGGACCGTCAAACCGATAGCCAAAAGCCTCGCCGGATATCCGGCTGTTGAGACTTGCGAAAAATGTGATCGTTCCCGTGACGAGGATAATCACTAATAGAAACTGCAAAATGCGGATCATGACGCCCTACTCCGTCTCGCCGGCGAAACGCGAGGTCAACGCGGCGACGGCTGCGTTGGCCTCGGCCCGGGCTCGCGCTTGCGCGATCCAATCCGCCATCGCCTCCTGCGCCGGCAAGGGAAGATCTTCAAGCTGAAGGAGCGCAAAACCGGTCTCGCCCTGCTCCAGTGCATGCTCGGCGCGCGAAAGGATGGCGCCCGGGTCGTCGCCCTCGAGCGGGCGCGCCGGGCGCACGCTGATTATGTTTTTCGCGCGCGCCATGAGACCCGAAATTCCATCGCCGGCCTCGGCCTGTCCCGCCGCGGCGAGGGCCTTGCGGGCCGCTGCGTCAAAGCTAATGCGCAGGGCTGCATTGGTGGCGACGCCGGTGTCCGCATGCGCCTCTAGCGCCGCCCCTGCGCCGGGCTCGAAATCCTCGATAGCGGCAAGTTCTTCCGCATAAGGATCGCCCTGCTCCACCGCGCGGGATAGCGCCGCGAGCGCAAAGGAGGCTTTCATTTGCCGCGCCGATTGCTGCGCGCGGTCATTGCGAAGCTGTTGCAGTTCAGACCGCAGGCGCGCGATTTCTTCATCGGCGGCGCGCTCATTGGTTGCCAGCTCGGCGCGCAAGCGTTGAATCTCGTCATCTGCGGCGCTGTCGCGGTTTTCCAATTGGTCGCGCAGCCGCGACAATTCCTCCGCCTGCGCCTCATTATCGGCGCGCGCCCGATCGAGCGCCGCCGCAAGCTCCGCCCGCTCCTCTTCAAAAGCCGCGCGCATGGACTCCATTTCCGCCTGTAACGCGACGGCGGCGTCCTCGCCCCCCGTCTCATTTGGGGCGCTTTCTTCGGTCGATTGAGCCGTCTGAGTAGACGTCTCTTCGCCGGCGGGCTGTGCCTCTGCTTCGCCGGGCGCTTCTTCGGGCATTTCCGTGGCTGTCTCGTTTTCATTTGGGGGCGACGCCTCCGGCGATGACGCCGCGGCTTGCGGCGTTGCAGATTCACTTTCCTGACCGACCTCCGCGGCACTCTCTTCGGGCGTTTGCGGCAGTTGATCCGTGGGCTGATCTTGTTCCGTTTCACCCGCCTCATTGTCCCGACGCAAAGCGTCTTTAGCGCCGTCTTCTGTAGAATTGGCGATCTTTGCCGCGCCCTCTTCAGACACTGGCGGCAGGGCGCCGCCGCCCTGCGCGGGCCTGTTATCCGGTTTCAAATCATCGTCGGGTAGATTTCCGATTTTCGCCGCAGGCCCGGCGTCATCAACGCTCGCATCATCGGGCTCGTCGGAAATGTCCGGCGCATTGTCGGGGACCGAGGCGCCCGGCTCGGTCTCCTGAATGTCGGCGCGCTCATTTTCCGCGGACGCTTCATCGCCCGGCCGCATCTGAAACCACCAGACGCTAAAGGCGATGAGGGCCACCACGACAAAGGCGAGGAACAGCATGACCCCGGGGGTCAGGGTCGATTTGCGTTTCCCGTCGGGCCTGTCGGCGCCGTTTCCGGGCCCGTCTCCGCCGTCTGCGTTTGCATTGCCGGCGGCGGCGTCTCCCGCATCACCTTGAACCGCATCCGGCGGCGGCGAATCCGACGGCGCATCATCCTCGAACGCGTCCTCAGACGACGGCGTCTCGCTAACAAGTTCCGCCTCCACCTCAGGGAGGCTTTTCTCTTCCTTCTTAGCCTCAGGGTCGCCATGCTGCGTCACGTTTCATCCTCAACTGCCGGCCGCGCCTAGAGTAAGGCCGGGCTCTTCGGCGCTCAAGCGCGGGGCTTCGCCGCACAAATCGTCTCAATCATGCTCTCCGCATTGCGGTCCTGCGCCACGATGATGTCGGCCCAGCCCGCCCCCTCGCGCGCCGCCTGCGCCACGGCGTCACTCAGGCAAACCGCCCGCGCGCGGATAAGTTGCGGCGCGAGACCCGCCTTTTCCGCAAGATCGACAAAGAGCGTCGACGTACGGGGGGAAAACAGCGTGACCCAGAGCCCGCGCTCCGCCTTCAGCGCCTCTATCGACGCCGCCGGCAACGCATCTTCCGCCTTCGCCTGATACAGGGTCTGGCGCCGCGCGGCGATCCCCTTATGTTTGAGCATGGTGACGAGATCGCCGGCGCGATCGGCCCCGGCGACATGCAATAGGGCATCGCCCAAAAGCCCGCTTTCGGAAGCAATATGATCTGCAAGCGCCGCAACATCGCCGCCAGCGACCCTGACTCTTTTAAAACCGGCGGCTTTCGCCGCCTCGGCAGTCACCGGCCCCACCGCATAGACGGGCAGGCTGCGCTCGGTCGAGTTGGCCCCAAAAGCGCGCACGCCATTGGCCGAGGTGAAGGCGAGGGCCCCGACTCCTGCAAGATCGACCGTCGCCTTTTCGATCTCAATGCGCATTACCGGCGAAAGGACCGGGATAAGCCCGCGCGTGCGGCAGAGCTCAGCGAAATCTCCGGCGTCCGGCTCGGCGCGGGTCACAAGGACTGTGGTCACCCCTCAAGCCTTTTGAAAAAGTCGGGACCCGCCGCGTCGCGCAGCTCTTTCGCCGCCTCGGCGCCGAGGCGGCCGGCCTCCATGGCGCAGCCTTCCCCATAGGCAAGACGGCGCCGGGCGACAAAACGCTCCTTGCCGTCGAGGGACAAAAGCTCGCCCTCAAACCGGATTTCGTCATGCTCAATGAGGGCGAGGCCGCCAATGGGCGTGCGGCAGGACCCGTCGAGCCCCGTCAAAAACGCCCGCTCCATGATGACGCAGGCGCTGGTTTCCGCGCAATTAAAAGAGGCGGCGATGGCGCGCGCTTCATCATCGTCTTCGCGGGTCTGAACGCACAAGGCGCCCTGCCCGACGGCCGGAAGCATCTCATCGGTCGCCATCACCGCGGTCGCATGGCCCTCAAGCTCGAGCCGGTTGAGCCCGGCCAGCGCCAGAAAAGTGGCGTCCGCCTCGCCGCGCTCCAGCTTGTCGAGGCGCGTGCCCACATTGCCGCGCAGGGGAACCACTTTCAGATCCGGCCTTCGCGCCAGCAATTGCGCCGCCCGGCGCACAGAAGCCGTCCCGACCCGCGCGCCTTCCGGCAGGTCCCAGGGGGTCTTCGCCACAAAGGAGATGAACACGTCCCGCGGGTCTTCGCGCGCCGGGATCGCCGCCGTCACGAGGCCCGGCGGACTTTCCGCCGGCATGTCCTTCATGGAGTGAACGGCGAACCGCGCTGCGCCGTTAAGCAGCGCCTCTTCGATCTCCTTGGTGAAAAGCCCCTTGCCCCCGATATCGGCAAGCGAGCCTTGCAGATTGCGGTCGCCAGTTGAGACATAGTCCTGAACCGGAACGTCATCGCGCGAGACGCCCGCCGCCCTGGCGATCATCGCCTGAACCTGGCGCGCCTGCGCCATGGCGAGGGGCGAGCGCCGGCTGGCAATGGCGAAGGGCTTGTCTTTGCTCACTCGTTTCGCTTTCGGAAGCGCTATGGACCGCATTCTTCGCGCAAGGCCTTGCGCCGCGCCCGGCTTTCATGTCCATGCGGGTTTCCTTGCGGCTTAACGCAGTCCCCAAGCCCTAGGCAAGAAGACATAAACACCGATGTTGGCTGAATGTTAGTTCTGGGCATTGAGACAAGTTGCGATGACACCGCCGCCGCGGTCGTGCGCCGGAGCGAGGACGGCGCCTGCCAGATTTTGTCAAACGAAGTCTGGGCGCAGCACGAAGACCATGCCGCGTTCGGCGGGGTGGTGCCAGAGATCGCCGCGCGATCCCATGTGGAGCGCCTCGACGGAACCATCGAGCGGGCGGTTACGAAGGCGGGCGTTTCGTTCGCCGAGCTTGACGCCGTCGCCGCCACCGCAGGGCCGGGGCTCGTCGGCGGGGTCCTGGTAGGGCTGACCACGGCGAAGGCGGTCGCCATGGCTCATGGCCTCCGGCTTGTTCCCTTGAACCATCTTGAAGGTCATGCGCTTTCGGCGCGTATGACCGAGGATGCGCCCTTTCCGTACCTGCTGCTCCTGATTTCCGGCGGCCATACCCAGCTGATCCGCGTCTTAGGCGTCGGAAAGTATGACCGCCTCGGCACCACCATCGATGACGCCGCCGGAGAGAGTTTCGACAAGACTGCAAAACTGTTGGGCCTTGGCGCGCCGGGCGGACCGAGGGTGGAATCGGCGGCTGTCGGCGGCCGGGCGGACCGGTTCGACCTGCCCCGCCCGCTCCTCAAACATGCGGGCTGCGACTTTTCCTTTTCCGGCCTGAAGACAGCGGTGCGCGAGGCGGCGGAAAGCCTCGACAATCCCAGGGGCCAGGACATCGCCGATCTCGCCGCCAGTTTTCAGGATGCCGCGGCGCGCCATCTCGCCCAGCGCACGGAAAAGGCCATGGCGATGATGCCCGAAGCCGGCCGGCTGGTGGTCGCCGGCGGCGTCGCGGCGAACTGCGCCATCAAGAAAATGCTGCAGCAATTGTGCGCAGCAAATTTCTGGAAACTGATTGTCCCGCCGCCGAAATACTGCACGGATAACGGGGCCATGATCGCGTGGGCCGGGGCCGAACGCCTCGCCGCGGGGCTCGCCATGCCGCAGGAAGAGGCGATGGGGCTCGCGCCGCGGGCGAGATGGCCCTTGGCGGACCCGGGCGAGGGCAAGCGCTTCGGCTCCGGACGGAAAGGCCCAAAGGCCTGACTTCATTCATTTTGCTGCAGCAAATGTGCTGCAGCATAAATTGCAGCAAACGGCTCTATGCTGCGCTTTTTGCTGCAGCATCGGCCGCAGCAATTTCCTTAGCAAACTGCTTCAGGGTGACGGCTTCGAGCGAGGCGAGGAAGGCTGCTTCCGCCGCCTCGCTGACCGCCGCCAGCGGCGCGCCGATCCTGCGCCCCACCGGGCAGCCGGGGTCCGGCGCGGCACGCGGCATGGGCAGAAGCCCCGGCGTTTCCACGGCGCGATAAATGTCACCAAGGGTGATTTTCTTCGGGCCTTTGGCGAGGCGCGCGCCGCCGCCCTTGCCGAGCGCCGATTGGGTGAGGCCGGCCTTCGCCAGCGCGCCGAGAATCCTGCGCGCCACCGCCGGATTGGTGGCGAGGCTTTTCGCCAGCGCCTCGGACGTCTGGGGCCGGCTGCGACCGGCGGCAAGCAGGGCCATGATATGCGCCGCGGCGGCGAAGCGGGTCGATGCGGGCATGGGCGGGCTCCCTTGAGCGACGCCCCACTATAGCCCGAGCCTGCTTAGATTGTGTAACGCACACAGTTTCAATTCAGGAACATGAGTCCGGACAAAAGAAAACGCGGAAGCCGGGGCAGGCTTCCGCGTTCAGGGGTGCTGCTTCTTTAGGGAGGGTGCGTCCTAAGGGGAGGGACAGAAGCAGCAGGGTCGTTTTTGTGCGTCCGTTAGCCGATGACGACGCCGCGGGTGGCATAGTCGGCGAGGCCGAACAGGACGGCGCCGAGGGCGCTGGTAAGGGTCAGTGTGACGGTCGCCTGGAGGGCGAAATTACGAAGGCTGGTCATTGGGTTTCTCTTTGTGCGTTTTGAGTTTCGTTTCTTGATCTTGGCGCTGTCTCCAGCACACGCCGGCGGCGGACTTCGCCATCGGCAGGCGGGAGATAGGCGCCATTTGAAAACTTGTCAATGAACAAATTCATAAATATTCATTGTTTAATCGTAATTTTTCTAACTCAGTGTATAGGCGCATATTTTTCAATGAGTTAGACGCCTTTTCGCAGAGCCGGCCTCTGGCAAGGTAACCGTCTTGTGATGGAATTTTAGTCTAATCCGCTATGGATCAGGCGTGTTTGCGCTTCTCCAGCGCCGATTGCTTGGCCGCGCGCCAGGCGAAGCCATCGAGAATAAGCTCAATAACGCCGTCGAGTTCAGCCGCCAGCGCATCGAACTCGCCCTCATGGAACACCACCGGACTGGTGAAGCGATAGCCGGCGTCCTGAAGGATCTTGGCGGTCTCAAGGGGGCTATCCACGGCGAAAGAGCCGTCCGCGTCACCGGCGATCAGAATATCGGCGAGAACCCGCCCCTCGGCGTTCTCCCATTCGATCGCAATCTTCGGACGCGACGTCAGAAGTTCGCTGGAAAGCTCATAGGCCTTGGGTTTGTCATGAAACCGCTCATAGGCAAGCTGAAACTTTCGGCGGAAAAACGACCTCAGCTTTTCTGCGGGGCTAAGGTCCGGGTCATCCGCCACGGCGCGAAGCTGCGCCACCTGCTCGCGGCGAAGCATGCGCACGAACATCTCCGCAATATCGAGCTTTGACGGAAAGTAGCGATAAAGGTTGCCCGTGGACATGTTGCAGTCCTGAGCGATCTCCGACATGGTCGTTTTGCCATAGCCGTAATGCAGGAAACGCCGGCTGGCGGCGTCAAGAATCTGTTTGGCGGTGTCGTCGAGATTATCGATGGGCATTTCGGGCCGCATGTTTATGTTGACGTCTTTATAAACCGTTCAGTCGTCACTCGGCAATGAATCAAATGAACTGGAATTCATGAATTCGGGCGCCCCTTTCAAATCCATCGGCGTGATCGGCGGCGGCGCATGGGGAACGGCGCTCGCCTCGCTATGCGCTTCGAACCAGGTCGAAACCACTCTATGGGCGCGGGAAGACGCGGTCATACGCAGCATCAACGCCCGTCACGAGAACAGCGAATACCTGCCCGGCGTTCCCTTGCCGAAAAGCCTCACAGCCGCAAAATCACTGGGTATGGCCGCGAAATCCGAGGCCATACTCTTCGCCGTGCCCGCCCAGTTCGCCCGTACCGCCTTCGCCGATCTCCGGGAAGCGAGCGATGGCCGCGCGATCCCGGTAGCGCTTTGCTCGAAAGGCATCGAACGCTCAAGCGGCATGATGATGACCGAGATCCTGGCCGCGGTATGGCCGGAGGCGGAACCGGCGGTTTTGTCCGGACCGAGCTTTGCACGCGATGTCGCCATGGGGCTGCCCACGGCGGTGACCCTGGCGGCGGCGGATCCCGAGATCGGCGCCCGCTGGATGGCGACGATCGGCGCCTCTCATTTCCGGCCCTATCTGTCCGATGACCTCACCGGCGCCGAGCTTG
>PAIP01000016.1 GCA_002704915.1 Parvularcula sp. | reverse complement strand
GGTGAGCGTGCTCTTTCCGCTGCCCCTCGACAAACCATTCGATTACGCCTGGGACGGGGAGCCCGTTCCAGCCGGCTCTTTCGTCGCCGCCCCCTTCGGGCCCCGTGAGGTGACGGGCGTTGTCTGGCCCTCTGAAGAGCCGCCGGCGCCGCCGAACAAGCTGAAAAAGCTTGGCGGATCTTACGATGCGCCGCCGCTCGCGCCGGACCTCATCGCCTTTATCGACTGGGCCGCCGCCTACACCATGTTCCCCAAGGGCGCGCTGTTGCGCATGGTGATGCGGGTGTCCGACGCGCTCACGGGCCCCCGCATGCAGACGGCGTTTGTCCGGGCCGCCGCGCCGGAGGGCCTGCGCATGACGGCGCAGCGCAAGGCCGTGCTGACGGCCGCCGGCGATGAGCCTTTATCCGCCGCAGATCTGGCGGGCGCCGCCGGGGTCAGCGAAACGGTGGTGCGCGGGCTCGCCGAGGCCGGCGCCCTCGCCCGTATTGAAGTCGATCCCGATCCGCCCTTCGCGCCGCCGGATTTGACGAAAAATGGGCCGTCACTTTCCGACGATCAGCAATTCGCGGCGGAAACGATCGGCGCGATCATCGATGATGGCGGCCATAAGGCGGTGCTGATCGACGGCGTCACCGGGTCCGGCAAAACCGAAGTCTATTTTGAGGCCGTGGCCGCGGCGCTAAAAAAAGACCCTGAGGCGCAGGCGCTGATCCTGTTGCCAGAGATCGCGCTGACGCTGCCGTTCTTAAAGCGCGTGGAGGCGCGGTTCGGCGCGGCGCCGGCGCCGTGGCATTCCGATCTTACGGCAGCGCAGAGACGGCGCAGTTGGCGGCGCGTTGCGGAAGGCAACGCGCGGCTTGTGGTTGGCGCGCGCTCGGCGCTGTTTCTGCCCTTCAAAAAGCTGCGCCTCATTGTCGTCGATGAGGAACATGACAACGCCTATAAACAGGAAGAGGGCGTTATTTATCACGCCCGCGACCTGGCGGTGGCGCGGGGCAGTCTCGGCGATTTTCCGGTTGTCCTGGCCTCGGCGACGCCATCGCTTGAAACCGTCGTCAATGTCGATGAGGGCCGCTATGAGGCGGTGGGCTTGTCCGCGCGCTTTGCCGACGCGGCGATGCCTGATATCCGTCTTGTCGACATGCGCGAGGAGGCGCCCGAAGCGGGACGCTGGTTGTCGCCGCCGCTCATCGACGCTGTCGATCAAAATTTATCCGTGGGCGAACAGTCTCTTCTGTTTCTGAACCGCCGCGGCTACGCGCCCTTAACGCTCTGCCGGCGTTGCGGGCACAAGATGACGGCGCCGGGGTCGGATTCGATGCTGGTTGAACACCGGTTCGAAAACCGCCTCGTGTGCCATCACACGGGATTTTCCATGCCGAAACCCTCGGCCTGTCCCGCCTGCAACGCCGTCGACTCCCTCACCCCTTGCGGCCCCGGGGTCGAGCGCGTCGCGGAAGAAGCCAGGGAGCGCTGGCCCGATGCGCGCATTGCGGTTCTGTCCTCGGACACGGCGCCCGGAACGGCTTCCATGCGTGAGGTTCTGGAGGCCATGAAGGCGGGCGAGATCGATATTCTGATCGCAACGCAGGTGGCGGCGAAGGGGCATCACTTTCCGAATCTGACATTGGTGGGCGTCGTTGATGCGGATTTGGGCCTCGCAGGCGGCGATTTGCGGGCGGCGGAGCGCACCTATCAACTGCTGTCTCAGGTGACGGGAAGGGCGGGCCGCGCGGAAAAGCCGGGCCGCGCGCTGCTTCAGACATATCAGCCCCAGGCGCCGGTGCTCGCCGCCCTGGCCTCCGGCGACCGCGACGCGTTTCTCATGGCCGAAGCCCTGGGTCGGCGCGATCTTGGTTTCCCGCCCTATGGCCGGCTTGCGGCGATTGTGTTGCGCTCTCTCGATGAAAAAGCGCTCGAACAGACGGCGCGGACGTTGAAAGCCGCCGCGCCCGGCGCCGACGGCGTCGAGGTATTAGGCCCAGCGCGGGCGCCGATCTATCGGTTGAGGGGCGTTGCGCGCATGCGCCTTCTGGTGAAAACCCGGCGCAATGTGAACCTGCAGGCGTATCTTTCTGACTGGCTGAAAGCCGTAAAAATTCCGGGCCCTGTGCGCCTGACGGTCGATATCAATCCCTATTCTTTCCTGTAATTCACGCGGCGCCGGCTTGTCCGTAACCCTTGATTAACGCTTTAAGCCTCTAACTTGCTTCGGATTTTTTGAGGGGGTGACCGAGATGCGCCTGATTGCTGCGATCGCTGTTCTTTTCGCCATGTCCGCCGTCGCGCACGCCGGACCGGTGGAGGAGGTGCGCGCGGGCGTTTATGCGCATAGCTGCTGCGGTTTCGGCTCCTCGAAAGAAGACGGCGCCGCCCTTAATGGAGAGGCTGTTTTTTCATCGCCGCGCTTTTTGTCCGTGCTGGCGGCGCCGCGCCCGGTGGTCGGCGCTACGCTGGCGCCTGGCGACGGGAACACGGATCAGATTTACGCAGGCCTTGAATGGCGCGTCGAGCTTTCACGCTTCTTCGTTGCGCCGGGTCTGGGCGTTGCTGTCCATAATGGCGAAACCGACCGTTACGACCCGGTCGCTGACGCGGCGCGTGTCGACGATACGATTTTTTTCGGCTGCCGCGCGCTATTCCGTCTCGCCGGCGATGTGGGTTACCGCGTCACCGACCGTCTGTCGGCTTCCTTCCACTGGAATCATATTTCCAATGCGGGGCTTTGTTCCGAAAATGAAGGTCTCGACCAGATGGGCCTGCGGATCGGTCTCTCGCTTTAATTTGCATTGCCGATATGCCTGTCGATGAATTCAATCGACCGAGCCAGCATTTCGGTTCTCGTCTCGCTGCGTGACAGCCAGTGGTCTTCATCTTTTAGCACCACAAACTCAACCGGCTTGCCTGCTTTTTGAAGCGCATCTTCCATTTGTCGGCTCTGGTTGATCGGTACGACGACATCCTGGTCCCCATGAAGCAAAAGCACGGGCGCAGTTACGTTTTCTGCGTTTTTCGCCGGGCTTATGGAATTAATATACTCGCTATCCTCAAAACGATTGCCAATGCGCTTCTCCCAGATGCTGTCTTTACCGGCTTCCGAGAGGAGGAGCGGTAAATTGCTGATGCCCGCCACGCTGACAACGCATTGATAAAGATCAGGCGTCAGGGTTGCGCCGGCCAGCGCCGCGTAACCGCCATAACTGCCGCCCACAATGCAAATGCGTTCCGGATCAGCATATCCGTCGGCGACCAGTTTGTTGACGCCTTCGGTGATGTCGTCCTGCATCTTCAGGCCCCATTGGTTTAGACCGGCCGAGACGAAAGCAGCTCCATATCCCGATGAGCCGCGAAAGTTCGGCTGGTAGACGAGATACCCGCGCGCTGCATAGAAGGACGCCCACCAGTCGAACGCCTGGTCGTCCCGCGACTCAGGGCCGCCGTGAGGGAGAACGATCAGCGGCATGTTGTTTTTGTCAGCGCCTTTCGGCGCCGTCAGGTAACCGTGGATCGTTAGGCCGTCGCTGGATTGATAGTCGTATTTCGACTTTACAGCCTGCACCTTGCCGTCGAGCGCCGGGTAGGTAGGGGCGATCATGTTCAACTTTTTCGCGTTCCGGTCGAAGAGAAAATATTGCGGCGGATGATCCGTGTAGATCGCCTTGACGATCATTTTCATATCGTCATCGGTGCGTGACACAATCATCGGTGCGGCGCCGGGCAGCGCTTTGACAAGCGAGTCCTGCACAGACTGAAGCTCTGGATCCAAATACTTGGCCCGGGGCAGATCGTCCGTATAAACTACGGCGTCGGCGGTCGCCAGCGAGGGATTATAAACCACGTAATCGATATCATAGGTGGGATTTGCAAACAGCGTGTTCGTGAATGATCCGGTTGCGATGTCATATTCGACAAGCGAGCGCTTGTCTCTGGCGCCGTAAGTAGTCGCCAGCATCGTTTGCGGCCGGGAGCCCATGCCGTAAAATGACGCCACTGCGAGATCGCTTCGTTCTTCCGGCAACGAAGAATTCAGCACCCAGGATCGTCCGTCGGCGATATAGACTTTTCTCTCAGCGGCGCTCCAGTCGTAATCTATACGAGCCACCGGTGCGCCCTCGGCATCGATCACCCAATCAACGGTTTCTTCGTTTCCGGACTCGATGTTCTTTTCGCGGCCGCGCGCGAGATCGACTTCGAACAATGACAGTTTGAATTCGTCGTCATTGTCGAATCGCGAGGCGCGCCCGTCGGTTCGATAAGTGATGCTGGAGCGCTGGAAAACCGCCTTGCCTGGCTTTGAAGGCAGCGTTGAGAGCAGCGTTCCCGCTGAGCTTTGATAATAGCCGGCGGCGTTCCCGAAGAGGAGGTTGGCTTTGCCTTCTTCCGGCGAGATCGACAGCCAACGGAAAAACTCGATGGTTTCGATGCCGTCGGTCGTGCGTTTGCGCTCCGCCTGTGATGCGAGCAGCAACAGATTTTCATTATCCGCCCATTCAATCGTCCGGGGCTTTGACTCGCCAAGTCCCACACCGACTGGCTGCGCGCCCATATTGTCCAGATCGTAGAATAGAACAGCGCCTGTCGAGCCAAAGGATTTTATGATCGCCAGGGTCTCGCCGTCGGGTGAGATTTCGACATCGTCGACATCCGGCAGCGAACCATATTGCTCAGGCGTTTGCGCCAAAGCGGCCGGCGATACTGAAAGTGCGAAAAAAAGCGCTGTAATCCCCAGCGCAAAGCGCGGCATTTGGCTCATTTGCAGCCCCTCCCAATTTTTCCCCATGCGTCCGGCGACGCGTTGCGGTCAGCTTTGGACACTTTTTGCATGAGCGCAACCGCAGGTGGGTGACGCTTTTGCCGGCGGGCAGGCGTGATTTCGTCATTCCGCCGCACCGGCTCTTGTTGCGTCGCGGCGGGGCCCATGCTATCGCCTCGCGCGTTCTCATGAGGAAGGCGCGGCCGCTGCCGGGTGTCGCCTTCTTTTTGCATGTAAATCAAAATCTTAGACGTCGCATCCGCCGCGTCATCTCTATCAGGAGCGAACAGCGCCAGTGTCGAACAGCACCGCGTCAGCCAACCTCGCCCCCATATCCGGCGTCGCCGGGCGCTATGCCACGGCGCTTTTCGATCTGGCGCTTGACGCCGGGACGCTCGAGGCCGTCGAGGGCGAGCTCAAAAGCCTGCAATCGGCGATCGATGGCTCTTCCGATCTGAAGGCGTTCCTGAAAAGCCCTGTCTATGACCGCGACGACCAGTTGAGAGCCGTGGAGGCCCTGGCCGAGAAGGCCGGTTTCGGCGCATTGGTGACCAACTTTCTGAAGCTGATCGCCAAGAACCGGCGCCTGTTCGCGCTTGAAGATATGATCCGCGCCTTCCGCGCCCTCGCCGCCGATCACCGCGGCGAAGTGAGCGCCGAAGCCGCAACCGCCGCCCCCATGACCGACGATCAGGTCAAGGCCCTGCGCCTTGAGATCGAGCGCATGGTCGGCAAGGCGGTGAATCTGAACACCCGCGTCGACCCGGATTTGCTGGGCGGTCTTGTGGTCAAGATCGGCTCCCAGATGGTCGACGCATCCTTGAAGACCAAACTCAATCGTTTGAAGACCGTAATGAAAGAGGCCTGAGCCAATGGAACTCAATGCGGCGGAGATTTCCTCCATCCTGAAACAGCAGATCAAGGATTTCGGCAAGGACGCCGAAGTTTCCGAGATCGGACAAGTGCTTTCCGTCGGCGACGGCATCGCCCGCGTTTACGGCCTCGATAATGTCCAGGCCGGCGAGATGGTCGAATTCGCCAATGGCGTCAAAGGCATGGCGCTGAACCTCGAAGAGGACAATGTGGGCGTCGTGATCTTCGGCGAAGACCGCGAGATCAAGGAAGGCGACACCGTCAAGCGCACCAAGACGATCGTGGACGTGCCGGTCGGCAAGGGCCTTCTCGGCCGGGTCGTGAATCCCCTGGGCGAGCCCATCGACGGCAAGGGCCCGATTGAGGCGACCGAACGCCGTCTGGTGGATGTGAAGGCGCCGGGCATCCTGCCGCGCAAATCCGTGCATGAGCCGGTGCAGACGGGCATCAAGGCGATCGACGCCATGATCCCGGTTGGCCGCGGCCAGCGCGAGCTTGTCATCGGCGACCGTCAGACCGGCAAGACCGCCATCTGTATCGACGCCGTTCTCAACCAGAAAGCGGCGAACCAGGGCGATGACGAGTCGAAGAAACTCTATTGCGTCTATGTTGCAGTGGGGCAGAAGCGATCCACCGTGGCGCAGATCGTCAAGACGCTCGAAGACAATGGCGCGCTCGAATATTCCATCGTTGTCGCCGCGACCGCGTCCGAGCCGGCGCCGCTGCAATTCCTCGCGCCCTTCTCCGGCTGCGCCATGGGCGAATATTTCCGCGACAACGGCATGCACTCGCTGATCATTTATGACGATCTGTCGAAACAGGCCGTTTCCTATCGCCAGATGTCGCTCCTGCTGCGCCGCCCGCCGGGCCGCGAAGCCTATCCGGGCGACGTCTTCTATCTGCACTCGCGCCTGCTTGAGCGCGCGGCGAAACTCAACGAAGACAACGGCCTCGGCTCCATGACGGCGCTGCCGATCATCGAGACGCAGGCGAACGACGTGTCGGCCTATATTCCGACCAATGTGATTTCGATCACCGACGGTCAGATCTTCCTGGAAACGGACCTCTTCTTCCAGGGCATTCGCCCCGCCGTGAACGTCGGTCTTTCCGTGTCGCGCGTCGGCTCTTCGGCGCAGATCAAGGCGATGAAACAGGTCGCGGGTAAGATTAAAGGCGAGCTGGCGCAGTATCGCGAACTCGCGGCCTTCGCGCAGTTCGGTTCGGACCTTGACGCCACGACCCAGCGGATTCTCAATCGCGGCGACCGCCTCACCGAGCTGATGAAACAGCCCCAGTTCTCGCCGCTTCAGGTCGAGGAGCAGGTCTGCGTCATCTATGCGGGCACGCAAGGCTATCTCGACAAGATCGCCAAGAACAAGGTGCAGGAATTCGAAGCCGAGTTCCTGCGCAAGCTGCATGCCGATCACTCCGATATTCTCACCACGATCCGCGAGACCGGCAAACTCGACGAGGACACCGAGAAGAAGCTGAAAGACGCGCTCGACGCGTTTTCGAAAAACTTCGCATAAGGACGAAAAGGCGACGCAATGCCGTCTCTGAAGGACCTCAAAAACCGGATCACGTCGGTCAAGTCGACGCAGAAGATCACCAAGGCGAAACAGATGGTCGCTGCGGCCAAGCTGCGCCGCGCCGAGGAGCGCGCGACGCAGGCCCGCCCCTATACGGAGCGGATGGAAGCCGTGCTCGCCAATCTGTCGGCCAGCGCCAAGGGCGATCCCAATGCGCCGAAGCTGCTCGCCGGAACCGGCAAGAGCGACACACACCTTTTGATCGTTGCGACGGCGGACAAGGGTCTTTGCGGCGGCTTTAACTCCTCTATCGTCCGCAAGGCGCGCGAGGCCATCGTTCGTCTGCAGGGCGAAGGCAAGACGGTGAAAATCATCACGGTCGGGCGCAAGGGCGACGACATGCTGAAGCGCCTTTATGGCGACCTGATCGTCTGGAAAACGAATTTCGTCGAGATCAAGCAGGTGGGCTTTGAACAGGCCCACGAGATCGCCGAAAAAGTCCTCGACATGTTCGAGGCCGGCGAATTCGATGTCGCGACGCTGTTCTACGGCAAGTTCAAGAATGTCGTGACGCAAGTGCCGACGGCGCAGCAGATCATTCCGGCCGAAGCGCCGGAAGGCGTCGAGACGCCCGATCTCGGCGGCGCGATTTACGATTATGAGCCGGAAGAGCAGGAAATCCTCGCCGCGCTTCTGCCGCGCTATGTGGCGGTGCAGATCTTCCGCGCGCTTCTCGAAAACGTCGCCTCGGAGCAGGCCGCTTCGATGACCGCCATGGACAACGCCACGCGCAATGCGGGCGAAATGATCGACAAGCTGACGCTGCAATATAACCGTGCGCGTCAGGCCCAGATCACAACGGAACTGATTGAAATCATCGCCGGCGCTGAGGCTCTCTAACCCAAAGCGCAAAGACGGACGAACAGACGAAGGAAGAAGTCATGAGCAGTGAAGGCCGCATCAGCCAGGTTATCGGCGCCGTGGTGGACGTCGTTTTCGACGACCATTTGCCGGCGATCTTGAACGCGCTTGAAACCGACAATAACGGGAACCGTCTCGTTCTTGAGGTTGCGCAGCATCTTGGCGAGAACGCTGTCAGGACCATCGCCATGGACTCCACCGAAGGGCTCGTGCGCGGCGCGAAGGTGAAAGACACCGGCTCGCCGATCTCCGTTCCCGTGGGCGACGGCACGCTGGGCCGCATCATGAACGTCATCGGCGAGCCGGTGGACGAACAGGGCCCGATCCCGCATGAAACCAAGCGCGGCATCCACCAGGAAGCGCCGTCCTTCGTCGAGCAGTCGACGGAAGCGGAAATCCTCGTTACCGGCATCAAGGTTGTCGATCTTCTCTGCCCCTATGCGAAGGGCGGCAAGATCGGTCTCTTCGGCGGCGCGGGCGTCGGCAAGACCGTTCTCATCATGGAGCTCATCAACAACATCGCGAAGGCCCATGGCGGGTACTCCGTGTTCGCCGGCGTCGGCGAGCGCACCCGGGAAGGCAACGACCTTTACTGGGAGATGATCGAATCCAAAGTGAACGTCGACCCGAAAGAAACCGGCGGCAAGATGGAAGGCTCCAAAGCGGCCCTCGTCTACGGCCAGATGAACGAACCGCCGGGCGCGCGCGCGCGTGTTGCGCTGACCGGCCTCACCGTCGCCGAACATTTCCGCGACCAGGGCCAGGACGTGCTGTTCTTTGTCGACAACATCTTCCGCTTCACGCAGGCGGGCTCGGAAGTGTCGGCGCTTCTCGGCCGCATCCCCTCGGCGGTGGGCTATCAGCCGACGCTCGCCACGGACATGGGCCAGATGCAGGAACGCATCACGACGACCACCAAGGGGTCGATCACCTCGGTTCAGGCGATCTACGTGCCGGCCGACGACCTCACCGACCCGGCGCCGGCGACGTCGTTCTCGCACCTCGACGCGACCACGGTTCTGAACCGCGCCATCGCGGAAAAAGGCATCTATCCGGCCGTGGACCCGCTCGATTCCTCTTCGCGCATTCTCGATCCGCGGGTCATCGGCGAGGAGCATTATCAGGTCGCGCGCGACGTGCAGGGCATTCTCCAGCGCTACAAGGCGCTGCAGGACATTATCGCCATTCTCGGCATGGACGAGCTTTCCGAAGAAGACAAACTCGTCGTGGCGCGGGCCCGGAAGGTCGAGCGCTTCCTGTCGCAGCCTTTCCACGTCGCGGAAGTCTTCACCGGCTCGCCGGGCAAGCTCGTTTCCATCGAAGACACAATCAAGGGCTTTAAAGGCCTCGTCGCGGGCGATTACGACCACCTGCCGGAAGCGGCGTTCTACATGGTCGGCTCCATCGACGAAGCGCTCGAGAAAGCCGAGCGTCTCGCAGCGGAAGCGGCATAGTTAGGGAGTAGGTGACAGGGATTAGGGATTAGGGACCGATAGCGAACGCTAACACCTAACACCCAAAACCTAAAACCTAAGATACATGGCTGACAAACTTCACTTCAATCTTGTCTCGCCGGAAAAAGAGATCATGTCCGCGAATGTGGATCAGGTCGACATTCCGGGTTCGGAAGGATTGCTGGGCATCCTGCCGAAGCATTCCCCCATGATGACAATCCTTGCGCCCGGCGTCGTCTGGGTGAAGGACGGCGGACAAGAGACGCGCGTCTTCGTGCGCGGCGGCTTTGCGGAGATTACGCCCGCGGGCCTCACCGTCCTCGCCGAAGAGGCGGTGATGGTGAAGGATCTCAATGCTGAGGACATCGCCAAGCGCATCAGGAACTGCGAGGAAGATCTCGGCGACGCCGACACCTCGCCGGAAACCCGCCGTCATGCCGAGGTTGAGATCAAGCATCTGAAAGAGCTGCAGGCCGCGCTCTAGGACCTCGTCGGTCTATTATTTCCCTGCTTAACGAGGGACGCTACGGCGTCCCTTTTTTTTGTCGAATAAGAACCATTTCTCCCTCTCCCGTTAGCGGGAGAGGGGTGTGCCGCGAGAGCAAACCTGTGAGTAATTCAGGGGATAAATTGGGGAAATAAAACAGGGCCGGTTGGGCGAGTCAGGCGATAGTGAGTTCGGATGATCAAGGAGAAGCAGATGTCCGCAACCGCGTTGAAACCCCAAGGCGAGACCGCCGCTCTGACCGTGCAGGTCAAACGCCTGCCGCACGGGGAAGGGCTGGACCTGCCGCGCTACGAGACGGCGCTTGCCGCGGGCTGCGACGTGCGCGCGGCGGTGACCGAGCCCCTGACGTTAAGGCCGGGCGAGCGCTTCATGGTGCCCACCGGCATCGCCATCGCCATGCCGCCGGGCTGGGAGGCGCAGATGCGCCCGCGCTCCGGCCTCGCCGCGAAACACGGCATTTCCTGCGTCAATTCTCCGGGCACCATCGACGCCGATTATCGCGGCGAGCTGAAAGTCATCTTGATCAATCACGGGCAGGAAGACTTCACCATCAATCGCGGCGACCGCATCGGCCAGATGGTCTTCGCGCCGGTGTTTCAGGCGGCGTTCGAGGAAGTGGACGAACTTGACGAGACGGTGCGCGGAAGCGGCGGCTTCGGCTCGACCGGGGTTTGATCTCGCCGCTGAATTTGACTCTCAAACATGACGTCTTACGCTCCATCTGAAAGAGGGGCGCCATGTTCGGTCTGGATCCGGAAACACTTGAAAATTACATCGATCTTGCGGGCCTTGCCGCAACGATCATCGGCTTTATTTTCATTATCGTGCAGGTGCGCCAGCTCGGGCGGTCGGTGCGCAGCGGCGCCCAATCGGCGATCTACGATCAGGCGGCGGATTTTCGCGCGCATCTCGTCGCCTATCCGGAGCTTCGTCCCTTTTTCTTCGAGGGCGTCGACATCGATCCGTCGCATCCCGACTATAATCGTGCGCTCACCATCGCTGAGCTGTTCCTGAATTATCTCGAACATATCGCCATTCAGGGCGGCAATTTCGACGGCGCCGACCGGCGGGCATGGGAGAGATTTGTGCGCGAAGCGCTGGATGAGAGCCCGCTGATGGCGCGCCGGCTGGCGGAGCGGCCCCACGCCTATTCGCCGCAATTGCGCCGCTTCGCTTGAAACTTATTTTCCGAAAAACCTGAAAATCAGTGTGAGGACGATCGAGACGATGATCATCGTCGTCAGCGGAAAATAAAACGCAAAGCCTTCGCGCTCGATGCGGATATCGCCCGGAAGACGCCCGAGACCCAGCTTTGTGATCAACGGCCATAAAAGGCCCGCCGCCAGCAAGACGATCCCGAGCGTGATGAGCAGTTTTTGCATGGGCGAGACTATAGGCTCTCCGGCGCGCCTGAAAAAGCAGGCTCAGTCCTTATTAGCCGTCGTTTTCTTCCGCAGGCATTTCGATGCGCTCAATCTCGGAAAAGACCTGGCGCGTGGTCGAGGCGAAGGATTTGAACATGGCCTCGCCCTCAACCTGAGTTTCGCTGGTCGCGATCAGCGCCGGGCCGCCTTCCTCCGGCGCGGAAAAGCGCTGGATCTGGTTGAGGGCGTTCACCTTGGCGACGGCCGCCGGTTTGAAGGGCTGTTTCGATTTGAGCTCGATGGCGGAGATATAGCCGGCGGTCTTGTCGAGGGTGATGTAAACCTCAAGCGCGTCCCTGGGCGCATCCTCCTCGTCCACCGGCGCCACAAACACGGCTTCGGTTTCCGTGTCGGAGACAAGCTCGGCGTCATCGATCATTTCATGAAGCCCGTCATAGAGGATGGGCTCGTCGCCGCTGTCGTTCTTCTGCATCTGTTTGAGGGCTTTGCGCGCCTTCTTGTCGAGGTCCTCTGCCGCCGGGGCCAAAAGGGTCCAGCGCTCGCCTTCCTCAAGGCGCGGATCGAAACGCAGTTTCGCCGAGATTTCCTTCTCGCCGTCGCTGGTCCAGAAGTCGAGCGTATAAGCGTAACGATATTGCGCGAAGTCTTTTGCTTTCTGCGCCGCTTGCATGAGCAGTGCGGCGCTCGCCGGCTCTCCTGCGGTCTCGGCCAGAGCGGGCGCAGCCAAGAAAAAACAGGCGGCCGCTGCGGCGCGCAGGATTGGTTTTGTCACGACATACTCCGACGGGGAACGTTATGTCCTAATAGCCCGGCGAAAAACTTCTCGGCGCGGGGTCAATCACCTGAATGCCGCCGGGCTGGATTTCAAGGATCGCAAGACCACGCTCCACGGTGCCGTCAGCATTGAGACGGAAAAGCCCGTCGGCGCCGAAATAGCCATTGGGATCGGCGATGGCGTCTTCGGCGAACCGGTCGCGGCGGCGGCCCTGCGCGGCGAGCCGGGCGGAGAGCAGCGTCGCGTCATAGGCGAGCGAGGCGAGGCGCGGCGGGTTGGATCCGAAGGCTTCTTCATAATGCTTTTCAAAGCTCTCGGTGATGGTCGGGTCGGGCGCGGCGAACCAGCCGCCCCTCAGCGCCGGCTCGCGGGTAAGGCGCGGATTGTTCCAGGAGGAAACGCCGAGAATTTTCACCCGGCTGATATCCACATTGTAATAGGGAAGCAGCGGCGCCAGCGCGCGCAGCAGGGTTCCCTGTTCGGGCATCAAGACCGCCTGATAGCCCTGGGTGTAACCGGCTTCGGCGCTTGCATTCTCGGCCACCGGCTGCGTCCGGTCGCCTTCGAATTCATGGCGCATTTCGAGCGGGATGATCTCTTTCGAATAGCGCGCCAGACGCTTTGCCGGCGCGAGCATTTCGTCCGGCTCCTGAACATAGCGTTCTTCATGAACGATGACGCCGCCGCGCGCGAACACTTCCTCGGCGAAGGCGCCGGAGACGCGGTCGCCATAGGCGGTCCGGGGGGCGAGCACGCCGAAGCGCACCATTTCCTGGTTCATGGCGTATTCGGTGACCCGCGCGATTTCGAGTTCCGGCGGGAAGGAGAGGAGGAAAACGCCGTCGCCCGCCGCGGTGAGATCGGAAGAAAAGGCGATCATCGGCGTCGAGGCGGCGCGCGTCACCAGGGCGGCGGCTTCGACGGATTCGGCGAAAAGCGGGCCGAGAATGATTTCCGCGCCGTCGGCGAGCGCGGAGCGCGCGGCGGCCGCTGCGCCTTCGGCGTCGCCGCGGGTGTCTTTGGGGATCAGGAGAAAGTCTTTTTCCCCTGCATCGAACACGGCGAGTTGCGCCGCGTCGAACATGGCGGAGGCGATGCGCCGCGCGGATTCATTTTCCGATGAAAAGGGAAGGAGCAGGCCCACCCGGACCGGCTCTTCGCCGTCCATATGCGGCGGACGCATGAAATCGCGGCGGTTATAGCGCTCCGCTTCTTCGAACAGGCCGCCTTCTTCATAAACGGTCTGGTCTTCGGGGGTCTCGTCGGGGCGGGCGATCACCGGGCCGGAAGGCCTTGTCGTCCCTGTGGAGCCGCAGGCCGCCATCAGCGCCGACAGCGCAGCAGCGAGTCCGGCTTTGGTAAGCGTGTTGAGACTGAAGCGCATCCCCTGAATTCCTCGTTTATCGCCCCGCAGCGAGGCCTTTTTGTCCAGCCGCGAGACTAGCCGGGCCCGGCCCCCGCATCAACGGCGCTGGCCGCCCTGCGAAACCGCGCTCCGGGGCTTGTTTTCGCGCCGCCGCGCCGCCATGCCTATCAGATGGCGATGAAGGATATGCGACCGGAACCCGGCCTTTATGTGACGGCGACGCCCATCGGCAATCTCGCCGACATAACCTATCGCGCCGTCGAAATCCTTAAAAAAGCCGATCTCATTCTGTGCGAGGATACGCGCCAGACGGCGAAGCTCTGTTCGGCTTATGGCGTCGAGACGCCGCGCGCGCCCTATCACGACCACAACGCGGCGAAGGTCAGGCCGGAGATTATTAAAAAGCTGCAAGACGGCGCTGTCATCTGCCTCGTCTCCGATGCAGGAACGCCGCTGATCTCCGATCCCGGTTACAAGCTGGTCCGCGCCGCGCGCGATGAAGGGATTGCGGTATATCCCGTGCCCGGCGCCAGCGCCGCCCTTGCGGCCCTGTCTGCGGCGGGGGCGCCCAGCGACCGGTTTTTCTTTGCGGGGTTTCTTCCGGCAAAACAGGGCGCGCGGACAAAGGCGCTCGAAGAGTTTGCTCGTATTGATGCGACGCTGATCTTCTATGAGACCGCGCCGCGATTGGGCGCCGTGCTTTCCGCGATGACGGACGCCTTTGGCGATCGACAGGCTGTTGTCGCACGCGAGCTGACCAAACTGCATGAAGGATTCCGGGAAGGGCCGCTTTCGACGCTTGCCGCCGCCTATGGGGATGCGCCGCCCAAGGGTGAGATCGTGATTGTCGTTTTCCCGCCGGAGGAAAAGGCTGCGGAGGCTGGCGATGTAGATGCGTTTCTCACCGGCGCGCTCGCAGAGATGAGCGTCAAGGAAGCCGCAGCCGCCGCGGCGGAGGCGTTTTCCATGCCCCGCAAGACGGCCTACGCCCGCGCGCTGCAATTGAAGGGGGCCGGGTGAGCCCGGCGCCAACCGCCGCCGCCCGACGCAGGGCCGAGCGCGGCGGGCGCCGCGCCGAGACGCTGGCGGCGTTGCTCATGCGGCTTAAAGGCTTTTCCATTCTCGCCCGCCGCCACAAAACGCCGCTGGGAGAACTCGATCTCGTGGCGAAGCGCGGAAAACTCATCGCCTTTGTGGAAGTGAAAGCGCGGGCGAACCGCGACGCCGCCGTGGAAGCGGTCACCTATGCCGCGCGCCGGCGCATCGGCGGGGCCGCGGGGCTCTTCCTGTCGCGCCGAGCGGACCTTGCGGATTGCGCGATCCGCTACGATATCATCGCCGTCTCGGGCTGGCGGCTGGAGCATCTGCCCGACGCATGGCGGGATGGCGAGTGAGGCCTCGGCATTAGCGGCAAGGTTTCTTTCGGAGGCGAAGCAGCCCATGTAAATCGTTCGTTTTCGTGCGATCGGCATTGGCCAGGGAGTTTGAAGAATGATGATGAAGCCCACACGCGCTATTCTCGCCGCCGCCGGCATCGGCGCTTTTCTTGCGCTCGGCGCCTGCGCCTCGAGCCGGAATCTGGATCAGGCTTTCACCGACATGTCGAGCAACGCCGAGCTCAAGGGCGTTCTGTTTTCCGACCGCACCCATGACTACGGCGATATCGACCTGACCCTCTATGAAGGCCGGCTGATGCTCACCGGCACCATGAAGTCGGATGAGGGGCGCGCCAAGCTCATTGAAAACGCCTGGAAGGCGGACGGAGTGACGGAGGTCATCGATGAGGTTTTCGTCGGCGACGGCACCGGCTTCGGACAGGGCGTCGAAGATGCGCGGATCGATCAGGTTCTGCGCGCGCGCCTGATTGGCGACAAGGATGTGGTCAGCAGCGACTACAAGATCGCCGTCTCAAACGCCGTGGTTTATCTTCTCGGCGTGGCGCGCAGCCAGGCCGAACTGGACCGCGCCGTCGAACTCGCGCGCACCACCGCTGGCGTTGAAAAGGTCGTGAGCCACGTTGCCTTGCGCGGGCCGATGGTCCAATAGGATGCGGGTTGCGGTCTGTCTTAAGGCCGCCCTCGGAGACCTTTTCCCATGCTCAAGATCGCCATCCAGATGGACCCCATTGAGGCGGTCAACGTCAATGCGGACACCTCGTTCGACCTTGCGCTGGAGGCCTTTTCGCGCGGTCACGAGATCTGGGTCTATCAGCCCGAGATGTTGCAGCTTGACTGCGGCGTCGTGCGCGCCCGCGCCCGCCAGGTCGAGCATCTGAAGCGCGAACAGGGCGATCATGTAAAACTGGCCGCGCCTCAAGTGATCGATCTTCACGGGCTCGACGTCGTGCTGGTGCGTCAGGACCCGCCTTTCAACATGGCTTACATCACGGCCGCGCAGATTCTCGAACGCCTGCTGCCGGACGTCCTTGTGCTGAACAATCCGCGCTCCATCCGCGACGCGCCGGAAAAACTCTTCGTCACCGACTTCAAGGATCTGACGCCGCCGACCCTGATCACGCGCGATGCGGAGGCGATGCATGCTTTCCGCAAAACCCATGGCGATGTCATCGTAAAACCGCTTTACGGCAATGGCGGCGCCGGCGTCTTCAAAATGTCGAGCGACGATTCCAATTTCAAAGCGCTGCTGGAGCTTTTTTCCGAGGCCTATGCGGAGCCGTCGATCATCCAGAAATACCTCCCGGCGGTCACCAAGGGCGACAAGCGCATCATTCTCCTCGACGGCGAGGCGGTTGGGGCGATTAACCGGGTGCCCGCGCCTGGCGAGACCCGCTCCAACATGCATGTGGGCGGACGCGCCGAGGCGGTGGAGATGACGGAGCGCGACCAAGAGATCTGCGACCGCATTGGTCCGGTGCTGTCCAGGCAAGGCCTCGTGTTCGCCGGCATCGACGTGATTGGCGACTATCTTACTGAAATTAATGTCACTTCTCCGACAGGGGTGCAGGAGGTGCGGCGTTTTGGCGGGGCCGATATCTCGGCGCTGTTCTGGGACTGGGCCGAGGGCCAGCGGGACGGCTGAGACAGTCTTGTCACACCGGCTTCAGGGAGTTGCGCGGCGTCCCATATAGTGCTTGTTTCGCGACTTTCATGAAGCTAGGGCGGGCCCCGGACTGGCGCGGGCCGGTTGGCGGGAAATCAAGAGTTTTCGCATGAACGCGCATTCGCCGACATCCGAGAGAAAACTGCGCGTCGCCCTGTTCTCCGGCAATTACAATTATGTGATGGACGGGCCGGTGCGCGCCCTTAACACGCTCGTCGCCTATCTTGAGCGCGAGGGGCATGAAGTGCTGGTCTTCGCACCCACAAACGACAAGCCCGCTTTCCAGCATTCGGGCCGGTTGATTTCCGTTCCGTCTTTCGCCTTCCCGGGCAAGCGCAGCGAATATCGCTTCGGGCTCGGCCTTCACGGCAAATGCAAACGCGCTCTCGACAGTTTCCGTCCGGACATCGTTCATATCGCAGCGCCCGACTACACCGGCTTCGGCGCGCTCAACTATGCGCGAAAATTCGGCGTGCCGGCGGTGGCGTCTTTCCATACGCGCTTCGACACCTATCCGCGCTATTACGGGCTTGGCTGGCTGGAAAAATATTTGACGCGCTATATGCGCTATTTCTATCGCCGCTGCGAACATGTCTATGCGCCGTCCCATTCCATGACGGAAGAATTGAAACGCGACGGCATCGGCGAGGACATTCGCCTGTGGACCCGCGGGGTCGATGGCGATCTGTTTAATCCTGCGCGCCGCGACATGGCGTGGCGCGAGGCAAATGGTTTCCATGCGGATGATGTGGTCGTTGCTTTTGTGGGGCGTCTGGTTCTTGAAAAAGGCATCGATATTTTCGTGGACGCCTTCAATCGCGCCAAGGCGAGCACGCCCAACCTGAAAGCGCTTGTGGTCGGCGACGGGCCGGAGCGCGAGAGCTTTTCAAAACTCATCCCCGAAGGGGTCTTCGCCGGTTATCTGCAAGGCGAGGAGCTTGCGCGCGCCTATGCCAGCGCCGATCTTTTCTTCAATCCGTCGATCACGGAAACCTTCGGCAATGTGACGCTGGAGGCCATGGCGTCGGGCCTTCCTTCCATCGGCGCCGCCGCAGCCGGGTCGCGCTCGCTCATCGAGAACGGCGTCACCGGTTATGTGGCCGAGCCTAATGCGGCGAGCTTTGCGGAAAAACTCGTTCTTCTTGGAAACGACACGGCCCTGCGCCAGCGTTTCGGCAAGACTGCGCGCGAACATTCGGCGCGGTTTAGCTGGGACGCCGTGCTGGCGGAGCTTGTGGGCCATTATTACGAAGCGCTCGATCAGTTTCAGCCCTCGCGGCGCCATGCGCGTCCGCGGCCGGCCGCCGATGCGCGCCGTCACGCCGCCTGACCTTCCCGCGCCATGATTGTTCCCTTGATCAAGTCCGCCGCCAACGGCGCTGCAAGCCGCTGGCGGGTCTTGCGCGAACGCGACGACGTGCAAAAGGGATTGAAATTTCTACAGTACAGCCTTCTCGCGGCGATCGTCGCCTATCTCGCCTACAAGCTTACTCATGTGGGCTGGATGGAGGTTATTGGCGCGCTGCCGGAATCGCCGTGGTTCTATCTGTTCTTTCTGTTGCGCTTTCTCGCGCTGCCGATTTCGGAGCTGGCGCTTTATGAAATCGTCTGGTCGCGGCCTTTGGTGCGTCACTTCTTCGTTTTCATCCGCAAGCGCGTCTATAATTTCGCGGTCATGGGCTATTCCGGCGAGGCGTTTTTGACGCTCTGGGCGCGCCGTCGGCTGGGCCTGCCGCACAAGACCATTCTCATCGGGGTCAAGGACAACAACCTTCTTTCCGCTTTCGCCTCTAACGCCGCGACGGTGGTGCTCATCATTGCGCTGGCCGTCACCGGCGGACTGAAAGCGGGGCTCGACGCCTTTCCCGGCGCGCGCTGGCTCTTTGCTCTCGCTTTTATCTCCGCGGGGACCTTGTCCCTCCTGGTGATGATCTTCCGCAACAAGCTGATGGCGCTGCCGCAAGGCGTCATGCCGCGGCTTATTTCCGTTCATGGCGGGCGCCAGGCGCTGATCATCCTCCTGCATACGGCAATGTACGCTTCCGCGCTTCCCGGCGCTCCTGTCATGGCGTGGATGACTTTTATTGCAATGCAACTTGTCTTGAGCCGGGTGCCCTTCCTGCCCAATCAGGACATCGTCTATCTCGGCGCAGCCTTGAGCCTTGCGCCGATTGTGGGCGCGCCGGAGGCGGCGGTGGCGGGGATGCTGGTGGCGGAAGCCGGCCTTTCCCAGATCTTCAATATCGCGATGTTTTTCGCGACGGCCCATCTCGCCCGCACCGAATATGGCGTGAAGGCGGAGGCGAAACTGGGCGCGGCAGCGGCGTTGTCCTAAATCCGCTTGAAAAGCCCGTGTTTTTCGGTCATCGCCTTCCGAACTGGTCCGGAATTCGCTAGAGACCCATGTCCCGGCGAAGCCGGGCCGGCGACGTCCGGCCGGGCGCCGCCAGTTTTGTTTTTCGGCAGGTGCGCTCCCGCCCATGCATCTTATCGACCGTTACATTTTGCGCGCCGTCTCCACGCCGCTCATTCTGGCCCTTTCCGTCGCGGGCATGCTCTTGCTGATGGAGCATATGCTGCGCCTGTTCGATTTCGTGCTGGCGGAGCAGGGGCCGGTTGACGTCGTCTGGCGGATGCTCGCCAATCTCGTGCCGCATTATCTGGGGCTGGCGCTTCCCCTTGGCGCCTTTCTCGGCGTGATGCTCGCCTTCAGAAATTTGTCCATGTCCTCGGAGCTCGATGCGCTCAGCTCTTCCGGCGCGTCTTTCGGGCGGATGATGCGGCCTGTCTATATGCTTATCGCCGTCCTCATGGTGTTCGACTTTCTGCTTGTCTCCTACATCCAGCCTTTCGCGCGTTACAAATATCAGGAGATCCGTTTCGACGTGACCTCCGGCGCGCTCGGCATCAAAATTCCCGCAGGCGAGTTCGTCGAAATCAGCGACGGCGTCACCATCCGGCTGGGCGAGATCAATCCGGAGACCCGCGATGCGCGCGAGATTTTTCTGGAAAGGAAAGCCCGGGATGGTGGCAAGACCGTGATCACCGCGCGCTACGGCGCCATCTCGACGACGCCGGAAATCACCTCGCTCTTGCTGAAGCTGCAAAACGGCCGCCAGGTTATCATCAATGCGCTGGGCGACCGCATCCAGTCGCTGGATTTCGAAAGTTTCGATCTTGAGATCGATCTGCCGGCGATCGGGGTCTTTCGCGAGCGCGGCGGCGACGAGCGCGAAGCGACGATCAACGAAGTTGTGCGGTATCTGAGAACCCAGCCCTCTGGGACGGCGCTTTACGGCGAGTATCAGGCGGGCCTTCACTGGCGCATCCTGCACCCGCTGACCTTTCTCGTTTTGCCGATTCTCGCCGTCGCCATGGGCGTCACCGGCCGGCGGCGCGCCTCGAACCTGAAGCCCGTGCTCGGCGTCGCCATCCTCATCGTCTATCACGAAGTGCTTGAAGAATGGGGCAAGGTGGTCGCGGCGAAGGGCGAGTTGTCGCCGCTGATCAGCATGTGGGGGATCTTCCTGATCTTCTCGCTGCTTTCCGCGTTTCTCTATAGCGGCTCCATCGATCAGGCGCGCACGACGCGGGTCATGGCGCGCCGGTCGAGCGAAACCGTGCGCATTGCGGCGCCGACAGCGGATGCCGCTGAATGAGATTCGCGCGCGACATGCTCACCCAATATGTGGGGCGGATGTTTCTGGTCCGCTTTATCGGGCTCCTGATTTTTTTCGTGATCATTTTGCAGATGCTCGACCTTTTAAACCGGTCGAGCGATATTCTTGCGGCTGAAGGCGCGGGCGCCGAGCAGATGTTGCGCTACATCTCCCTGCGCACCCCGCAGATCATCAGCCAGTTCACGCCCTTTGCGGCGCTCCTTGGCGTCGTTCTCACGCTTGCGGGGCTGTCGCATACAAGCGAGATCACGGTGATGCGGGCGGCGGGCATGTCCGTCAATCGCGTGCTTTTTCCCTTAGGGTTCGTGTGCGGGCTCGTAACGCTGGCGCATTTCATTTTTCATGAAACCGTGACGGTCAGAACCTCCGAGCTTCTCGATTACTGGGAGGTCAATGACTACGCCGTCGATTTGCCGCCGGAGAGCGATGTCAGGACCGACATTCGCATCAGCTACGACGGTGAGTTCATCGCGGCGGAAAGCGCGGCGCGCTATGGCGGCGCTGTCGTTCTTACCGGCGTCACTATTTACGATATCAGTCAGGGGCTCATCGATGAGGCGATCGAGGCGCGCTCGGCCCGCTTCGAGGAAGGCGCGTGGCGCCTGTTCGGGACCCGCGGTCTCGACGCCATTAATCAGGAAGTCACCGAGACCGGCGATGTCATCTGGACCAACAGCCTCGATCCGGAACTTCTCTTCGCCATGACGCTGGAGCCGGAGCAGACGAGCCTGCCCGAACTTGCCGCCAAGATCCGCCAGCTCAACAATGACCGGGCCGACACCCGCGCGCCCATGACCGCGCTCTTGTCGCGCTTTTCCAAACCCATGGCCACGCTGGTGATGCCGCTGCTTGGCGCCATTGCCGGCTTCGGCGTTCACCGTCAGGGCGTGTTGCTTGCCCGGGCGGTCACGGGAGCGGCTCTCGGATTCGGTTATTTCGTGGCCGAAAACCTTGCCTTGGCGCTTGGGTCTTTAGGGGTCGTGCCGGCCATTATCGGCGCTTTTTTCCCGCTGGCGATTTTCATGGTTGTGGGCTTCTCCATCATTCTCTCCATGGAGAATTAATCGTCTGCGGGCGTTTCATGCCTTGCCAGCCTTCGCGCATTGGTTGTATATGATGCAATCTGAGGTTGCGGTATTCGCAACTCTCCGGAAGCGAAGCACTTGAGAGACGGGAGACTCCATGGGCGGGCTGGTCCTTAAATTGCGGCCTCACGAAGAGCTGATGATCAATGGCGTCCTCGTGGAAAATGGGGAGCGCAACACGCGGCTCAGGGTCAAAACCGAAGGCGCCAACATCTTGCGCCTCAAGGACGCCTTGCGGCCGGAGGAGGCGACGACGCCGTTAAAGCGCGCCTATTATATCGCGCAGCTCGCTGTCTCGGGCCAACTTTCCACATTGGAGGCGGGCGAGATCCTGACCGACGCATTGCAATCGGCGCCCGGTCTGGAACTCGACGCCGATCTCAGCGAGTGCGTCGCCCGTCATGATTTTTATCAGATCATGCGCGCCTTGCGAGGCTTCGCCCTGGCCGACCGGACCGCCCCGGCCAGCTAATGCTGTTCCCATGGCCCGCGCCTTGTGCCCGCGGGGCTTATGGCCCAAATAGCCCGCCATGGCGGATGCTGACTTTATCACCCTTGGCTGCCGGCTGAACGCCGCGGAAAGCGAAACCATGCGCCGGCTCGCCGCCGGCGCCGGGGTCGCGGACGCCGTGATCGTCAACACCTGCGCTGTCACCAACGAAGCAGTGCGGTCGGCGCGCCAGCGCATTCGCCGGGCGAAACGCGAGCGGCCTGACGCGCGCATCATTGTCACCGGCTGCGCGGCGCAGACGGAAGCGCAAAGCTTCGCCGAGATGCCCGAAGTCTCCGCCGTTATCGGCAATCAGGAAAAGCTCGACGCCGCGCAATGGGCGGCGCTTGCCGATGCTGCTGACGACATCATCCGCGTCAACGACATCATGTCGGCGCGCGAAACCGCCGGCCATATGATCGACGGCTATGGCGATCGCGCTCGCGCCTTTCTCCAGATCCAGAACGGTTGCGATCACCGCTGCACATTCTGCATCATCCCTTACGGCCGCGGGAATTCGCGCTCGGCGCCGGTTGCGCATGTGGTGGACCAGGCCCGGAAACTCGTCGAGGCCGGCCATCGCGAACTCGTGCTGACGGGCGTCGACATCACCTCATGGGGGGCCGATCTTGACGGGTCCCCGCGCCTCGGCGGGCTGGTCTCGGCGCTTCTCGATCGGGTGCCGGCGCTTTACCGCCTGCGGCTTTCCTCGATCGACGGCGCTGAAATCGACGATGAATTGTTCGAGCGCATCACGGGCGATGAGCGGGTCGCGCCGCATCTTCACCTGTCGCTTCAGTCCGGCGACAACATGATTTTAAAACGCATGAAGCGTCGCCATAGCCGCGAGCAAGCCATCGACCTTTGCCAGCGGGTGCGCGCCGCGCGGCCTGACGTCGCCTTCGGCGCGGACATCATTGCGGGGTTTCCGACCGAGACCGAGGAAATGTTCGAAAACAGCCTCGCCATTGTCGACGAGGCGGGGCTTTCCTGGCTGCATGTTTTCCCTTTTTCGCCGCGTCAGGGAACGCCCGCGGCGCGCATGCCGCAATTGCCGCGCGAGGAGGTGAAGGCGCGCGCCGCCCGGCTGCGGGCGAAGGGCGCGGCGGCCGAGGCTGCTTTGTTAAAAGGGCTCATTGGGCGGACCGAAGACGCCATTCTCGAAAGCGGCGGCCGGGCGCGGCTCGGCAATTTCGCCCCTGTGCGCGTAACGGCGCCGGGTCAGGTCGGCGACATCCTGAAGCTTCGCATCACCGGTCTGGAGGATGGCGTGCTGACGGGGGCGCCGGCGTGACTATCGGTTTGGAATGGGTCCATGAAAAAAGCCGCCCGGTTGAGGGGCGGCTCTTTCGAGGCGGTGCAACCTGTTATTTACCAGTTTTGCCGGCCGGCTTTTGTGCCGGTTTGCCCGCGGGTTTGGCTTGCGGTTTTTTGTCGGCGGGTTTGGCTTGAGGTTTGGCGTTCGCCATGATGGTCTCCATAAGCGGCGCGGAGAAGTCCGGCCGTCTTTAAGAAATTGCACCGTATAGAAACTTTTCAAGAGGGTATGACGCTTCGTGGCGAATAAATTTTTGTCAGGCTTGTTCGGAAAGAAAAAACCCGCCGAAGAGGCGGCGGAACCGCCGCGTGAGGCGGAGGCCCCGGAGGCGCTGAAGGGAGACGAGACGGCGCCGGAACCGGCGACGCCGGAAGCTCAGTCCGTGGCTGCCCCTGAAGCGCCTGCCGAAGCCGTTTCGCCGCCTCCGGTTACAACAAACGAGCAACCGCCCAAGCCTGCGCCGGAAACGCCCGCCGCGCCGCCTCCCGCCCCCGAACCTGAAAAGAAAAAAGGCTGGCTCTCCCGCCTTCGGGACGGGCTCTCGAAATCTTCCAACAAATTATCCGAAGGCGTTACGGCGATCTTCACCAAGCGCAAGCTTGACGATGAAACTCTCGACGAGCTCACGGATCTTCTTATCACCGCCGATCTCGGCGTGCCGGCCGCCACCCGGATCACGACGGCGCTTGCGAAAGACAAGTTCGAAAAAGACATTACCGACGCCGAAGTGCGCGCCGCCCTCGCATCGGAAGTCGCCGCGACCCTGGCGCCGCTCGAAAAACCGCTCGTCCTCGACGGCGCAAAAAAGCCGCATATCCTGCTCATGGTCGGGGTGAACGGCGCGGGCAAGACGACCACGATCGGCAAGCTTGCCAAAAAATTCGCGGATGAAGGCAAGTCCGTCATGCTCGCCGCGGGCGACACCTTCCGCGCCGCCGCCATCGAACAGCTCCAGGTCTGGGGCGAGCGCACGGGCGCGCCCGTCATCGCCCGCCAGGTCGGCGCCGACGCCGCCGGGCTCGCTTTTGATGCGGTGAAAGAGGCGCAGGAAAAGGGTGTCGATATTCTGATGATCGACACCGCTGGCCGCCTTCAGAACCGACGCGAGCTGATGGACGAACTCGCCAAGATCGTCCGCGTCATCAAAAAGCTCGACGAGACGGCGCCCCATGACGTGATCCTGACGCTCGACGCCACGGTGGGCCAGAACGCCTTGAGCCAGGCGCAGGCCTTCACCGAGATCGCCGGCGTTACGGGGCTCGTCATGACCAAGCTCGACGGCACGGCGCGCGGCGGGGTCCTCGTCGCCCTTGCGGACAAGTTCAAACTGCCGATCTATTTCATCGGCGTCGGCGAAGGCGTTGAGGATTTGCAAAGCTTTAACGCCGAAGCCTTTTCCACGGCGCTGGCGGGCGTCGCCGCCTGACCGTCCCGAAGTTGATTTCAAGGATTTGCCGATGACCACAGAAACCCAGGCCAAGGGACAAAAACTTACCGGCGGCGCCAAATTCGCCGTGGATATGGGCCCGCTCGCCGTGTTCATGATCGCCTATTTTCTGGGCCGGCGTCTGGCGCCCATGGTCGGCGGGCTTTTCGGCCAAGACTGGACGATTGCGGAAGGCGAGGAAATGTATCTCGCCATCGGCCTTTTCATGCCGGCCTTTCTCGTCGCGTTCATCTATTCGGTCTGGAAGGAGCGGCGCGTGGCGCCCATGCTGCTGGTCAGCGGCGTCATCATCTCCGTCTTCGGCGGGCTGACGCTGCTGCTGCACAACAAGATGTTCTTTTACATGAAGCCGACCCTTATCTACGCTCTGTTTTCGGCGTTGTTGATCGGCGGCATGGCGACGGGCCAGAATTTCCTGAAAACGCTTTTCGACGGCGCGCTGCACATGCCGGACGACGCCTGGCGCACCCTGACAAAGCGCTATGCGATCTTCTTTATTGCGCTCGCCATCCTGAACGAAGTCGCCTGGCGCTGGCTCACCCGCGATTGCGACCTCTCGGGCGCCGCCGCCTGCGCCGGCGAAAAACACTGGGTCAATCTGAAGGTGTTCGGCTTTACGATCATCAGCCTTGTCTTTACCGGCTTTCAGGCGCCCTTTCTCGCCAAGCACATGCCGGAGGATGCGAAGTCCGGGAGTTAAAGCCCGTCCGCCGGATTGGAGAAGGGCGGGAAGTCGGTGCGGTCCTTTGTCTCCTCATAGTGCCGCAGGGCCCAGTTGACGGAGGGAAAGGCGAGCTCAGGCCAGGGAATGTCGTCCCAGTCGTAAAGCGCGACGGCCTCGCTTTCTGGCCCCGCGCCGATCTCCGGGCGCTTCAGCCTGGCGCGGAACATCAACTGGATCTGCGAGATGCGCGGAATGGAATAGACCGCGAGCAGGCGCTCGATTTCGATATCGGCGAGCGCTTCCTCCTGGGCCTCGCGGGCGGCCCCGTGCTCTGCTGTCTCATGAAGCTCGAGATAGCCCGCCGGCAGCGTCCAGTAGCCCTTGCGCGGCTCGATAGCGCGCTTGCAGAGGAGGATTTTTTCCTCCCATCTCACCACCGATCCGACCACGATTTTGGGATTCACATAGTCGATAAATCCGCATGTGACGCATACGTCGCGTTCCATATTGTCGCCGGACGGAACCATGCGGGCGAAGTTGGGTTCTTGTACTGGCGGTTTCGGCATAGTCCCTGTCCTGACGAAGTTGTGAAGCGTGATTCGAAATGAATATTTTCCGCATACGACGGTATTGCATTTTGGCGTGCAGCGCGCGATATGCTACCTTTCAAGACAGACAGTCGAAACCGTCCGCATCGGGCGTAATTGTGAAGGCGCGGGAACTTGCGTCGCGGGCGCTGTAAGATGAGGCGTCGCAGAAAACAGGGTGGAAAGATAGTGCAGAGACTGTTTTTCGGGCCGGTTTTCTCGGATTGCGCTCAGGACATCCGCCGTAAGCGGAGCTTCCTTGATCGAAGATAGCGAAATATAGCGTTTCGGCGTTTCTTTCGCCTGCTCAGAGCCAAAAACGGAGAACAAAATGGCTTACTCATTAAAGAACTCGCCGGGCCACTTGCTGCGCCGCGCGCAGCAATACGCCCATGACCTTTACTCCACCGAAGTGGGCCCCAACGGCCCGACGCCGCGCCAGTATGAGGTGCTGCATGTCGTCGCGCAGAATGCGGGTCTCAGTCAGACCGATCTCGTTCAACAGACCGGCATCGACCGTTCGACCCTCGCTGACATGATTGCGCGCATGATGAAAAAAGGCCTTCTGTCGCGCAAGCGCACAAAGGAAGATGCGCGGGCCAACGCCGTTTCCATCACGCCGGCCGGCCGGCGCATGCTGACCGCCGCCAATTCGAAAGTCGCAAAAGCGGAAAATGCAGCGCTCGCCGTGCTGCCGAAAACCCAGCAGGCGGCCTTCATGCGTTCCCTGCGCGCCTATGCAGAGGCCCTCGACAAGATGGCCGAAGGCGCGGCGACCCCGGCCAAAAAGAAAACCACCAAGAAAAAGACCGCCAAGAAAAAGACGACGGCCAAGCGCAAGACGACCAAGAAAAAGGCTGCGAAAAAGCGCCGCGCGAAGCGTCGTTAATTTTCGGTCATTTGACGACGTTGAAACGCCGCCCCTTGTCGGGCGGCGTTTTGCTATCGCCGTCTCGGCGCCCGCCATTCTGCATGGGGCGGCGGTCCGCCCGCGCTGACCGGCCGCGGCGCATAGCCGCCCATGGAGATCATCCGGTCATACATGACGAGCGCGGCCGCGACGGACAGATTGACGCAAAATCGCGTGGGGATTTTCACAAGATGGGTGCATAGCGCGCTCGCCTCCGGCGACAGGCTTCCCTTTTCCGGGCCCAGCAAATAGGCGGCGTTCAAGGGGTGCCGGAAACTCGGCAGCTCCACGGCCCGCTCATCGAGCTCGACACCCACCAGCACGCATCCCTTGGGCAGGCGCATCTCGTCCAGCGTCTCCCATTCATATAGCGGCAGATGCGCATCCGATTTCGACGTGTCGGCGAGGTTCACCTCGCGCGCATTGTGGTGGGCCGCGATGGTGAAGGCGAAACTGGCGTTGAAGGCGTGCGCAGTGCGCAACACGGCGCCCAGATTCATCGCCTTTGAAATGCGTTCCGATCCGACGCCGAAATAGCCGCGCATGAAAGCCTCTTTTCACAAGACCTCGCGCCTAATCTGAAGGGGGCGCCCGGTCAAGTCAGGAGCCGTGAAGAGAGCGCATAGACCTTTGCCCCCGTTTCGGGGCATGCTGCGCGTGATGAGCGAAAGCAATGACGTCCAGAACGGCGACAGCCGCATCAAGTTTCTGGTGATCGCCTCGGAGGCGCCGGAGGCGCAGCTCGCCGCGTTCTTCGCCGGGCGCCGGGCGCGGCGCTCCAATGCGCGCGTTGCGCTGCTCGCCATTGTCGAGCCGCCGGAATTCGGTCACTGGGCCACGGTGGCCGAAACCATGCGCGCCGAAGCCCATGAGAAAGCCGAAGGCATTCTCCGCGAATTCGCCGCCGAGGTGAAAGCGCAGTCGGGCGAAGACCCGGAAGAGATCGTCCGGGAGGGCGTGATTGTGGAGGAGCTTCGCAAGCTGATCGACGAAGACCCCGCCATTTCCATTCTCGTGCTGGGCGCCTCGACCGAAAGCGACGGGCCCGGGCCGCTGGTGTCGGCGCTTGCGAAAAACCCCGCCTATCTCGGCAAGCGGCGGATTCCGGTGACGGTCGTGCCGGGCGAGATGACGCGCGATGAATTACGGCGGCTTGCTGGCTGATGGATGCGGACAAGTTTCACCTGCCGGGAAAGCATTATTTCCTTTCCCATTCCGTCGGCGCGCAACCGAGGGCGTGGGATGCTGAAGTTGCGGCGGGCTATGGCGGGCCCTGGCGCACGGAAGGGTTCAATGTCTGGGGCCCCTGGTTTGATACGCTTGAGCGGTTCAAGGCGGGGCTCGCCCCGATTATCGGCGCGCGTCCGGAAGACATTTGTCCGCAGGCGAATGTTTCGAGCGGCGTTTCGAAAGTCCTTTTCTCTCTGCCGGAGCGGAAGGGCCGTACAAAGATCGTTCTGACTGAAGACGCTTTTCCAACTGTCGGCTTTGCGCTGGCGCAGGCGGAGCGCCTTGGTTATGAGCTTGAATTCCTGCCCGGCGGCGAACGTCTCGCCGATCCCGATGCATGGGCCCGCGCCTTCGCCGACGATGTGCAGCTTGTCGTTCCCATGCAGGTTTATTCCAATTCATCGGTGCTGGCGCCGGTGGCGGAGATCGCCAAAAGAGCCCGCGCCGCAGGGGTTTTCTCGCTCATCGACGCGGCGCAGGCGGCGGGCGCGGTTCCGTTGAAGCTCGATGATTGGCGGCCCGACTTTGCCGTCGGCACCTCGCTAAAATATCTGTGCGGCGGCGCCGGGGCGGCGTGGCTGTGGGCCGACCCGGAAACGGCGAAAGACTGCAAGCCCCTCGATGTGGGCTGGTTTTCTCACGCCGATCCGTTTGAATTCGATATTCACCACTTCGATTATGCCGAGGGCGCTGCGCGCTTTACCGGCGGCACGCCGTCTATTGCGCCTTTCGCCGGCGCGGCTGCCGCCCATGAGATCATCAACGCTCATGGCGTCGAAGCCATATATGCGCACAATCAGCGTTTATTGTCGCGCCTCTTCGAAGCGCTGCCGCAAAGCGCGTTTCTGTCATCGACCATGCAGGGCGCGCGCGGCTCCGGCGCGCTTATCAAGGTTCGCGACTATGACGCCGCTGCCGCTGCGCTCGCCAATGCGGGCGTCGGCCATGACACACGTTTGGGCGCGGTGAGAATTTCGGTTCATCTCTATAATGACGAAAACGACATCGACGCGCTTGTCGCCGCTTTGGATCCGCATCTTTGATGCCTGCCCCCATAGCAGGAAAAACACCCCAATAACGCGAATTCTTCAATAAAACCCAGTATCGGTGAATAGTTATCCACCACCTTCAGACCTGCCCTATGATTGACCACAGTCCGGACAAGGAGAGGCGTGAGGCCTACCGTCCCTTTCGGTCCGGATCGCGGCGCGCGGCCTGAGAGAGGCGTCACGGACCTCAGGCTCAGGACCGGCCGGCCGCACGCTCGGGACCCTGCGTTCGCGTCCGTCCGAAAGACGGGCGGCCTGGCCTAAGATGGGCGCATGGACGGGCGGCGGCGCTGTAAAAGCCGCGTGCGGGGCGTGAAGCGCCCTTAAAATTAACTATGCGACGGACGTTTCACGCCCCGCATGCCTCTCCACCTTATCGCGTTCGGGTTCTTCGGAACCGCGGCGACAACTGACTATGGCTGCGGTTGGCCGCGCCACAGACGCAAAGGTCTCAGTCGAGTCTCAGCCGATTACTCTCTATACGGATTATCTTATGACAAAACGCAAAACCAAGGCCGAAACACGCGCCCGGAAACGCAGGCGCGGACATCTGATCGAAGAGAGAATGCAAGACGCCTCAACGCGTCTGCGTCACATAGAGGACAAGCATCGATTGGCCTCGCTGGCGCAGCGCGCGCTCCTGCCGCTGCTCTTCGCCGATGTGGCGCGGCGGCTGGGCTCTCCCACTATATCGCCGCGGGATTTTTACTGCGGCTGCGCGCCTTGCGCAGCGGACGGGGCGCCGATTTGCGAAGGCGTCAAAGCGAACTGCCGCTTCGCCGGTCAATGGACGCCCGAAAGCGCCGCCCGCGCCGAAACAAAGGAAGCCCTCGATGAATTCGAATTTCAGTGGGAGCTCGCCTGCATTACGGTCTGGGACAAACGGCTGCCTGCTGCCCTTGAGCGGCGGTTGGTCGAAAAATTCTGACGCGCCGGCAAGACCTCTAATTGCATTCCTGCGCGACACGATCGAGCGCCGCAGAAACGCCGCGCAGGGAAATCACATAACTTGTCGCCGTCCCGCGCTGGGAAACGGCGCTGACCCGCATGTCGGCGCCGCGGCGCATGGCGTTGATCAGCCGCTGCTCTTCGCTCGACGTTTCGATAAAAGCCTCGTTCTCCGAGGAATACATTTCCCATTTGTCCGATCCGATCCGAAGCGTCGGTTCGGGCTTTGCGTTCAAGGCGTAACCGGTCATCAGGCTGGGCTGGTCTTTCGCCGCGCCCGACTGCCATGTGGCGATCAGGAAAAAGACATCGCCGTGATTGACCGATTTCGGCGACTTGTCGCTGGCTTCGGTCGCCGCAAAGCAGATCTTGTCGCCGTCCGTTTCGCGCACAAAGACGCTCCAATCCCGATAGGTCGCCTTGGCTTCAGGCTGCTGGGCCATGGCGCCGCTTGTGGAAAACCCGATGGCGAGGGCGGAAAACGCGGCGAGAACAAGGGCTAAGGACGGACGAGGCATGGACGCAAGGCTCCCTCTAAAGGCATTCGGATCGGACGTAACGCAGGCTCGTTATCCCGCATTTTCGGTGCTGATAACATAGTTCGAAATTTGTCGCGACCATGGCGGCCCCGTGATTTTCGCACGCCATTGCAAGCTTTTGGACCTTGCGCCATAACGGCGCGGAATTTCTGGCCTTTTCCCAACCGGAGGACGTTGATGATACCCGGACATGATTCCCTGAAGACGAAGAAAACGCTGTCCGCCGGCGGCGCTACATACGCCTATTACAGCCTTGCCGAAGCGTCGAAGCATATTGGCGACATCTCCCGCCTGCCCTTTTCCCTGAAAGTTCTCCTTGAGAACCTCCTTCGCTTCGAAGATGAGCGCTCGGTTTCGGTCGACGACATCAAGGCCTTCGCCGAATGGCTAAAGGCCGGCAAGTCGACCCGGGAGATCGCCTATCGCCCGGCGCGGGTCCTGATGCAGGATTTCACCGGCGTTCCCGCCGTCGTGGACCTCGCCGCCATGCGCGACGCCATGAAGACGCTTGGCGAAGATCCGGAAAAGATCAATCCGCTGGCCCCGGTCGATCTCGTCATCGATCACTCGGTGATGGTCGATTATTTCGGCGGCCCTGACGCTTTCGAGAAGAACGTGGCGCGCGAATATGAACGCAACGCCGAACGCTATCAGTTCCTCAAATGGGGCCAGGGCGCGTTCGACAATTTCCGCGTGGTGCCGCCGGGCACGGGCATCTGTCACCAGGTGAATCTCGAATATCTGGCGCAGACGGTCTGGACGGCGGAGTATAAAGGCGAAACTTTCGCCTATCCCGACACGTTGGTCGGCACCGACAGTCACACCACCATGGTCAACGGGCTTTCCGTTCTCGGCTGGGGCGTCGGCGGCATTGAAGCGGAAGCCGCGATGCTCGGCCAGCCGATCTCCATGCTCATACCGGAAGTCATCGGCTTTAAAATGACCGGCAAGCTGCCGGAAGGCGCGACTGCAACGGACCTTGTGCTGACAGTCACGCAAATGCTGCGCAAGAAGGGCGTGGTCGGCAAGTTCGTGGAATTCTTCGGCGCCGGTCTCGATCATCTCGCGCTCGAAGACCAGGCGACCATCGCCAACATGGCGCCGGAATATGGCGCGACCTGCGGCTTCTTCCCCATTGACGACGAAACCCTGCGTTACCTGAAAGCCACCGGCCGCTCCGAGGAACGCGTGGCGCTCGTTGAAGCCTACGCAAAAGAACAAGGCATGTGGCGCACCAAAGACACGCCCGATCCGGTGTTCACCGACACGCTTGAACTTGACCTTTCCTCGGTCGTTCCCTCCCTTGCAGGCCCCAAACGCCCGCAGGACCGCATCGAACTCACCAAGGCGCCGCAAGGCTTCGCCGACGCGCTCAACAAGGAATACGGCAAGGCGGACGAAGCGGACAAACGCGTCGCAGTCGACGGCGAAAGCTTCGACATCGGACATGGCGACGTCGCCATCGCCGCCATCACTTCCTGCACAAACACCTCGAATCCGTCCGTCTTGATCGCCGCCGGGCTGGTGGCGCGCAACGCCCACGCCAAAGGCATGACGGTGAAACCCTGGGTGAAGACATCGCTTGCGCCGGGCAGTCAGGTGGTCACGGATTATCTCGACGCGGCGGGCCTCACCGATGATCTCAACGCGCTCGGCTTCAACCTGGTGGGCTATGGCTGCACCACCTGCATCGGCAATTCCGGCCCCTTGCCCCCGGCGATTTCAAAAGCCGTCAATGAAAACGATCTTGCGGTCGCCTCGGTTCTGTCCGGCAATCGCAACTTCGAGGGCCGGGTGTCGCCGGATGTGCGGGCGAACTTCCTCGCCTCGCCGCCGCTGGTCGTCGCCTATGCGCTCGCCGGCTCCATGAACATCAATCTGACGACGGACCCGATCGGTCAGGACAAGGACGGCAAGGATGTTTTCCTGAAAGACATCTGGCCCTCCAACAAGGAAATCGCCGAGGTTGTGCGCGAGCACGTCACTGCAAAGATGTTCGCAACGCGCTATGCCGACGTCTTCAAAGGCGACGAAAAATGGCAGGCGATCGACGCCGGCGATGGGCAGACCTATCGCTGGCCCGCCTCGACCTATGTGGCGAACCCGCCCTATTTCGAAGGCATGACCAAAGAGCCCAAGCCGGTGGAGCCTATCGAGGGCGCGCGCGTGCTGGCGCTCTTCGGCGATAGCATCACCACAGACCACATCTCGCCCGCCGGCTCCATCAAGGAAGACGGACCGGCCGGCGAATATCTGAAATCGCATCAGGTGCCGGTGCAGGAGTTCAACTCCTACGGCTCGCGCCGCGGCAATCATGAAGTCATGATGCGCGGCACCTTCGCCAATATCCGCATCAAGAACCAGATGGTCCCGGGCACCGAAGGCGGCGTGACCAAATATGTGCCGACCGGCGACACCATGCCGATCTATGACGCCGCGATGAAATACAAAGCGTCAAACACGCCGAGCGTTGTTTTCGCGGGCAAGGAATACGGCACGGGCTCCTCACGGGACTGGGCGGCGAAAGGCACGATCCTGCTCGGCGTGCGCGCCGTCATCGCCGAAAGTTTCGAGCGCATCCACCGCTCCAACCTTATTGGCATGGGCGTCCTGCCTCTGCAATTCAAGGAAGGCGATTCATGGGATGGGCTCGGCCTTACCGGCGATGAAGAAGTCACCATTCACAATGTGGATCAGATCACGCCGCGCGCCAATGTCACGGCGTCGGTGAAATTCGCCAATGGCGATACGAAAGATGTGGAGCTTCTGGTGCGCATCGATACGGCGGATGAACTCGATTATTTCCGCAATGGCGGCATTCTGCACTACGTTATTCGCAAGCTCGCGGCGTAATACGAGAAAAGCTGAAAAAGAAAGGCCCGGCTGTTTAGGACAGTCGGGCTTTTTTATTTGCCGAGGCCTAGCCTAGTCTTTTTCTTTCTGGAATAGTTCCTGCCGAGGGGCTGCCAGAAGGGCGAGACTGTGGGGCGCGGGGAGGCTTTCAGGTCTGTAGGCGGAAGAATTTTGTCGGCGCTGGCCGCCATCGCCGCGCTGATGAATGCCGCACATGCGTCCCCCTGGGCGCGATTTGAAGGCGAGCTCCTGGTCATCTCTAGCACGAAGTATTTTCAGACCGATCTTTCCACCGACGATCCGGCAAGCGGCGCCTTTGAAAGTCTCGACAGCGACACCCATCTCGAATTCGGCCTTACGGAAGACATCACGATTGGCGGCAAGGTGATTTATGGAACGTCTTGGCTGACAAACAGCGCCGGATCTTTCAGCGATAGCGGCTTTTCCGAGGTTGAAGGCTTCGTCCAATATCAGTTCACGAGAGATATCCGGCAGGCCGCCTCCGTCAAACTGACTGCTGGAAAACCCGCCATATTTCAGTCCGGCGCGCGCCCTACACTCGGCGGGGGCGGGGCCGACATCGAATTGGGAGCGCTTTACGGACGCAATATCCTGTTCGAACCTGTCAAGATCTTCGCGGCCGGTGAAATCGGTCTTCGAAAACGCATCGGCGATGCCGCCGATGTCGTTCGGAGCCAGGGCACGTTTGGCGTTGAACCGGACAAACATTGGGTTTTTCTATTCGAGACTTTTTCGGTGACCTCGCTGAAAAACGAAAATGACGGCGGCGACGATTACGACATTGTCAAAATCCAGCCTTCCGTCATTTACCGGTTCAACAGACGTTGGGCCATTCAGGCGGGAATGACCGAAGATATCGAGACCAGAAACGTCTCGCCGGGCCGCACCTATTTTCTCGGATTGTGGAGCGCCTTTTGAAACAGCCTCAGAAAAATATGACTCGAGAGCACATCGCCCCCGACGGACACGGCGTCTCCGGGTCTTCAAAAAATGTCATCAATCTGAGCGCCCCGGATACGCCCTATCCGCAACGTTTTGTTCCGCCGCCGGCAATACTAAACTATGCGGTCAACAGCCTCGCCTCGAGCTATCCAAAAGAATCCGCAAAACACCTTCTGACGCGCTTTCAGGGGGCGGTTGGGGCAGCATTTCTGATGTTATGCGCTCTGGCCGCCATGCTCTGGCCCATCGCTGCCTTCATCACCTTTAACGCCATTACGGCATTTTATTTCACGCTTGTAATCGTATTTCGCTTTTGGTTGCTTTTGCTCGGCTGGAGGGAAAAAATAGAAGGCGCTCCTCTCCATATTCTTCACGATGAAGATCTTCCCGTCATAACGATCTTGCTACCGTTATATCGCGACGCAGCAGCTCTACCCTTACTGGCGCAACATGTCGACAAGATCGATTATCCTGAAAGCAAAAAGGATGTGAAGCTGCTCCTGGAAGAGGACGACTGGGAAACCATAAATGAAGCGATCAAACTGGGGCTTGCGCAGCGATATCATTTAATCGTCATTCCGCCTTGCGAGCCGCGCACAAAACCAAAAGCCTGCAACGTTGGGCTTCAACTCGCTCGCGGCAGCCTGATCGTCATTTATGATGCGGAGGACCAACCGCAACAGGACCAACTGCGTAAAGCGGCCGCGGCTTTTCATGGCCGCGATAAATCCCTCGCCTGCGTTCAGGCGAGGCTCAATTATTATAATCGCGACGACAACTGGCTGACCCGCCTGTTTACGCTCGAATATTCCCTATGGTTCGACTGGCTCCTGCCGGCCCTGCAAAAGATGAGCGCTCCTATTCCCTTGGGGGGCACCTCGAATTTCTTCCGAACCGCAATCCTGAAGACGGTTGGCGGCTGGGACCCCTACAATGTGACCGAAGACGCCGATCTGGGCTTAAGGCTCGCCCGGCTTGGTTACCGGGTTGAAGTCATCGGATCCACGACGTTTGAAGAAGCAAACTGTAAAACCCGCAACTGGCTGCGCCAGAGATCGCGTTGGCTCAAAGGCTACATGCAAACTTGGCTGGTGCATATGCGCAGCCCGCAAAAGATCATTGCCGCTACCGGTTTGCGCGGATTTCTGGCCGTTCAGCTTTTTGTCGCCGGCAATGTCTTCAGCGCCCTCATTAACCCGGTAATGTGGAGCGTCTTTGTATTTTGGGCCCTGTGGAGCCCCTCGGCCCTTCACACGCTGTTGCCGGCGCCGCTGATGTGGCTCAATCTTTTCGCCCTCGCGACTGGAAATTTTCTGTTCATCCTGACCATGGCTATTGGACCGTTAAAACGCGGCTGGCGGGAGCTCGCGCCCTATGCGCTCACCGCCCCCGCCTATTGGTTGCTAAGTTCGCTGGCCGCCTATAAAGCGTTGTGGCAAGCTGTCTTTCGACCGCACTATTGGGAGAAGACAGACCACGTTATTAGCGCCGCCGCCCGCGAAAGACGCGACGCCGCACTGGCCGCGCATTTCAGTGACGAACCGACATATGACCGACGCCTCCTCCACACCAAAGAATGCGACTGCGATTGCCGGACGGCCCTATCTGAAAATGAACGGACTTGGCAATGCGTTCATCATCCTCGATCTCCGTGAGGATCCCATAAAGCTTGACGAAGAAGTGATTCGCAAAGCGTCCAGTCGCCAAACCGGCCCGGGCTGCGACCAGTTCATCACGCTTGAAAAGCGCAAAGGCCATGAGGATGTCTTCATGGGCGTTTACAACGCCGACGGCTCAGAAGTCGGAGCCTGCGGCAATGCTGCGCGCTGCGTCGCATGGCTCCTCATGGAAGAGTGCGACGCCAACGAAACTCAATTCTCAACTCTTGCCGGCTCGTTGCTAGCCCGGCGCGTCGGTGAGAAACGCATCGCAGTCGACATGGGCGAGCCGAAATTTGGCTGGCGCGAAATTCCCTTGTCGGAACAAATGGACGATACGCGCTTTGTCGACATCAAGCTCGGCCCCATCGACAAGCCGATCCTGTGGGGACCTTCGGCCGTTAATGTAGGCAACCCCCATTGCATCTTTTTCGTGGAAGACGCCGAAGCACAGGCTCTTGATAAATTCGGCCCGATGATCGAACATCATCCGCTGTTTCCCGAACGCGCCAATGTGTCCGTCGCACAAGTGCTAAGCAAGCACGCGATCCGCCTGCGCGTCTGGGAAAGAGGCGTCGGCATCACAAAGGCTTGCGGCACCGCCGCCTGCGCCGCCGCTGTCGCGGCCCATCGCCGCCGGCTGACGGCGCGCAAGGCGACGGTCACGCTCGACGGCGGCGACCTCGCCATAGAATGGCGCGAGAGCGACAACCACATCATCATGACGGGACCGATCACGCTTGAGGGCGAAGGCCGGTTTGCAGACGATTTCTGATGGCTAAACTCTATTTCAATTATGCAGCGATGAACGCCGGCAAGTCGACGACCTTATTGCAGGCGAGCTTCAACTATCGCGAACGCGGCATGGACACTATAGAATTCACCGCAAAGATCGATGATCGTGTAGAAGCCGGCGTCATCGCATCGCGCATCGGACTTCGGAAAGAAGCTCATGTTTTTGATGGCGAGACCGACCTCTTCAGCATCGTTGAAACCGAAAGCGCCGGCTTGACGGCGGCATGCGTTTTTCTCGACGAGGCGCAGTTTTTGACGCCTTTGCAGGTGATGCAGTTGACGCGCATTGTCGATGAGCTCGATATCCCGGTCATTTGCTATGGCCTCCGGACTGATTTCATGGGCGATCTGTTTGACGGCAGCGCCCGCTTACTCGCGGTCGCTGACGAAATTCGCGAACTGAAAACAATCTGCAAATGCGGGCGCAAGGCGACGATGAATCTGCGCATCGATTCACAAGGTAACGCCGTCACCAGCGGGAAAAAAATCGAGATCGGCGGGAATGACCGCTATGTTCCGCTGTGCCGAAAACACTTCTATCAAGCATTCAACTCTTAACCAAAAGCGCCATAGTGATTGGCGATCCCTTGCGCCAGCATCCGCGAGGCGGCTGCAATCTTCCGAAGCGGTTCGATAATCTCCGCATGAATTTCCGGATAGGCGCCGCCTTCAAAGGCATGATCCTCCACCTGCTCCTCAAGTGCTGAAAAAACCGCCCCGGCGTCGGAACGCGCCGGGAAGATCTCCGCCAGTGAAGCAATGGTTTCTTCAAGCCGCCAATCGAGCGCCATGGCGATCAAATCCTGATGGGCGATATCATGACGGCGCGAAAAAGGCGGCGCGCTCGCCACCAGGGACGCCGCTTTCGCCATCAAGGCCTGCCGGATTGCATGAAGAGCACACAGCCTGTCGCGGTGAACCGCTGTCTCCTTCTTGCCCAAGGCGTCGAGAATAACGTCGAAGCGGCGGAAATCCTGCGCAAGATAATCGGTCAGATGATGAAAGGCGGCCGAAGCCTCCCCTTCGCCCAGCGCTTTTTGCACGTCTTCATAAGCCTCAGCGTGGGGTTCGCCCTGCGCCGCCGTCGCAAGCTGCGACCAGTAGGCCGGGGCATAAAGCGTCGCATAAGCGCGCAGCACCGAAAGCTCCGTCAGGGCGCGCGCATGAGCGGCCAGGACAGTCAGATCCTGCATGCGTTTTGACCCTTCGACATGCTCGACGAGACGGTCCATTTCGCGCCCCGCGGCAACCCCGAACCCGCCGGATACATTCACCGGCGCGCCAAGTTGTTGCAAAAGAGCGTTATGGGGAATAGCGCGCAGCGCGCTCAAATCGAACCCGCCGCCTTTCGCCCGCTTTGCCTGACGTGAGCCCGTCTTGTAGAGAAAACGCTGCGCAAATCCGGAGAGCACATGACGGTAATCCGTACGCTGAAAGAGCGTCTCCTGCCACGCTTTCAGTCCCCGATAAAAATCCCAGGAATAATTAATGTCGGCATAGTAGCGATCATTCGCATCGCCTGTATTTTGCGTCACGACGCCTCCCCAGACGAGGTTCAGCGTTTCGACAGCCAGCTCCGGCGTCTGGAAGTGGAGATAGCCTTCTCCGCCCTGAAAACTGCATTCTTCGGCGAGCGGGATGCCTTCTTTCGCAAAGCGGCTTCTCACCCATGGCGTCGCCAGATGATTGAGCCGATCCGCGAAAGACCCCGGGTGGGAGCCTCGGCCCATGGACTCGCCATGGGTGTTGAAGATCAACGCTTCGATATAGGTCATGCCGGCGCCGGCGAGCGCGCGCGCAAAGAGGACCTGCAATCTCTCAATCGAAAGACCCGCCGCACATTGCCCCATGAACCGGCCGCTATCCGAAAAACCAAGCTGTATCGTCGTGCGCCCGCGCGCCGAAACATAGTCGCGATATTCCGGCTCGCGTAAAAGCCGCTCCAGAAACCGCCCGCCGCTTTCCAGCGCCTCAGGCGTTTCAAACAAGGGCGAGATATCGAGCTTGTTCTCGACACCGTAAAGCCGGGCTAGATAAATCGCGCCCATGACCGTCGCCGGCGCCTCGCACTCAGCGATCAGAAACCTGATAGGCGCATCGGCGTCTATATGCTTCAGGACCTCAGCGCACAGCATGAACTGACGCCGCGCCGTCATCTTTTCGAGAAACACCGACCCGAAATTGACGGCGCGTTTTTTGACTTCGGTCGATTTTCTCGCGGCGATATCGAGAGCGGAGCGACCGAGAAAACCGGTGTCGGGATCGAGCCCCAAATCCGCGCGCAGGGCCGAGCGCACCTGCGCCGCGTTCACGCGCAGATGGATGCGCGCAAGACCCAGCCCGCAAGCCTCCATCTCGGCGCGCAACAGGATCAACGAAGCCTTGCTGTCGGGATCATCCGCTGCGGCGATCTTTTCCTCGAGACGGTCAATAAAAGGCGCAAGGGAAACGAGCCTTCCCGGCTTGTCGCCAGTCAACAAATTTGCCGCCGAGGTGACCACCGCGGGATCATCAAGATCACCGGAAAACGCTTCGGCCTGCTCCTCCGCAAGCGCAGCGGCAGCGCCGAAGGTTTCGCGCATGGCGCTCAGCTCTTCATCGCCCGTAGAGCGGGCAAGTTTTTCAAGCGCGGTTTCATAATAGCGCAGTTGGGCGGCCTTTTCCGATATCCGGATGCGGATGGTTTCGCCCCAGTGTATGTCGCTGCGACCGTCGAGGTCATAGCCGACCCAACTGGCGATGCTCACCGGATTGGGACGCAGCTTTATCCACTCATGGGGAAAAACATGGCGCGCCTTTTTCAACATCGCTTTGTTCAACGCCCGCAATGCGTCCTGCGCATGGGCGATTGCCTTGCGCGCTTCCTCATGTTCGTAACGAAGCGTGATGTCGTCTTTGGCGGCGCCTGAAAGTCCGGCGAGTTCCTCGCGCCAGTCTTTCAAGGCGGCGCCGGAGCCTTTAGGAAAGCGCGCAATGAGATCGCGCTTGGCGGCGCCGAGCGCAAATGTCGGATGGGCGGTGAAAACCACACCGGCGCTGGCGCGCTCCACTTTCTCGCGGAACGCATCAAAGCCCTTGGAGGCAAGCCCGTCCAGAATCTCATCGAGACCGGCAACGCCCTTACGGCGCTGATGAAAGCTCCTGGCGCGGTCTTCGAAGGCGTCATCGCCAAGATCGCCGGCGGCCGCCATCAGGTCGTCTATGGAGGCGTTCCCCGCCTCGAGCGCCAGAAACAGTTCCGAGGCGAGCCGCGCCACGGGATTGATATGCGGGTCATCGGCGGCGCGGTCCTGATGCCGCTTCAGCGCGGCGACCAGATCGGATGCATTTTGTGCGCTTTTCTGGGTCAATCCGTTCTCCTTCACCAAACCTGCCGCCGCAATGCAGCATAGGCGTCCGCACGGGCGGGTAAATAGCGCCAGACGTCGATATCCTTGTGGCGCTGACAGATTTTGGGTGCTACCCGCCTTCCTCCCGTGGAGAGGCGCCGGAATGGTCTCCCAGCCGCCAAAGGCGGCCTGTTCTTGATATTGTTCGACCACTCCATTTCTCAATCTCCCCAGTTGCGCTGACAGATTTTGGGTGCTACCCGCCTTCCTCCCGTGGAGAGGTGCCGGAGTGGTCGAACGGGGCGGTCTCGAAAACCGTTGTGCGAGCAATCGTACCGAGGGTTCGAATCCCTCTCTCTCCGCCACTTTTCACTCATCTGCTCCTCACAAAATCCATAGCACCGTCGCCAGGGCGAGATCTCCGGCGATGAACAGAATTGTAATAACTGAGAGATGCCCCGCCTTGACCGGTTCCACGGAATGGCTGTGCATCTTCTCGATCACCGAGCTGGCGCTCCGGAACGCCGCCAGGAAAATCAGGATGCTGATAGCGATGAAGAGCGTGGCCACGCCCTTGGCGAGCCAGGTCGGCTCCACTTGTTTGAAGACCGCATTGAAACCGAGCCCCAGCCCCGCGGCGGCGAGGCCTGTGCGCATCCAGCCCGCAAAGGTCCGCTCATTGGCGAGCACCGTGCGGTCCTCGGCCCAGTCCGTGCGCCTTTCCGCAAGCTCGGTGCGGTCATGGGACGCGGTTTTTTCGCTCATTCGACGGTCTCCTCTCGCCAGTAGCGCCGAAGGGCCTGCTAACACCTTGAAACACCTCACCAGTTCCGCCACGGACCCGCTTTTGCGGCCAACCGCCGGCCGCGCGCCGCCGCTGGGCCCGGATTTGCTTGACGGGGCCCATTTTGCGGGCTAGAGACCCGCTTCTTTTAAACAACCGGGCGACAGAAACCGGGGCGAAAAAGGACACTGAGGCCGAAAAAAGCGCCTCACGGAGTCGGATATGTACGCAGTCGTGAAGACTGGCGGTAAACAGTACCGCGTTGCCAAAGACGACATTCTGAAGGTCGAGCGCCTGCCCGGCGAGGCTGGCGACGTCGTCACCCTCGAAGATGTGCTGATGCTTGGCGATGGCGCGGACGTCACCGTCGGCGCGCCCATGGTTGACGGCGCCTCTGTGGCCGCCGAAATCCTGGAGCAAAAGCGCGACAAGAAGATCATCGTCTTCAAAAAGCGCCGCCGCCAGAACTATCGCCGCAAGGCCGGCCACCGCCAGCATCTCACCGTCCTGAAAGTCACGGACATCCTGACGGACGGCGCCAAGCCGAAACCGGCGGCGAAGAAAGCGGCCAAAAAAGAAGAGCCGAAAGCTGACAAGGCCGAAACCAAAGCCGCTGGGGGCGACGATCTGAAACAGCTTTCCGGCGTCGGTCCCGCGCTGGAGAAAAAACTGCATGAGGCTGGCGTGACGACCTTTGCGCAGATCGCCGCTTGGACCGAAAAAGACATTGAAGAATTCGACGAGAAGCTTGCCTTCCACGGCCGCATTGAACGCGAAGGCTGGGTCGATCAAGCCAAGAAAATCGTCAAAGGCGAACAGGAGTAGACAATGGCGCACAAAAAGGCAGGCGGTTCCTCCCGCAACGGTCGCGACTCGGCTGGACGCCGTCTCGGCGTGAAAAAATTCGGCGGCGAAGACGTCGTTCCGGGCAATATCATCGTGCGTCAGCGCGGCACCAAATATCACCCCGGCGACAATGTCGGCATGGGCAAGGATCATACGCTTTTCGCCCTGACCGGCGGGCGCGTCGCCTTCGCGCAAAAGCGCGGCGGCCGCAATTACGTCTCCATCGTTCCGGGCGGAAATTAATCGCGCCCATGTCGGCGCTGGAAGGCGCCGAAATATACAGGCTTTGAAAAGGCGCCCTTCGCGGCGCCTTTTTTCTTGAGGCCTGACATGACTGTCATTCACACAAAACGCCTGCTCCTCCGCCGCATTGAGACAACAGACGCGCCGGCATTCGCCCACGCCTGCAATGATGAGTTGATCGCGCGCAACACGGGGAGAATTCCCCATCCCTACACCCTCGATGACGCAATCAGCTTCGTCGCCTTGATCGGCGACGCTTTCGACAAGGGAGAGGAATACGCTTTCGCTGTCACGGAGAATGACCGACTCGTCGCCTGTTGCGGCGTCAGCATCAAGCCGGCTCATGTCGAACTCGGCTATTGGGTCGGCGCACAGCAGCGCGGGCGCGGCGTCGCCACGGAAGCGGCGCGCGCCGTGGCGCATTTCGCCTTTGAAAAGCTCGGCGCCGCTATTCTTCAGGCCGGGCATTTCACCGACAATCCGGCGTCGGGCCGCGTGCTGGAGAAAATCGGCTTCCGCTATACCGGCGAGAGGGTGATGCAGTTTTCGCTGGGCCGGGGGTGCGAAGCGGAGTCGTTCCGGCTGACCCTTCGCCGCGAAGATTTCAGCGCGCCGGACCACATTCGCTTTTCGCCATAACGCCACCCCCGCCGCGGCTCTGAAGAACCCGAACGTGATTAGTGGAGAGGCATGCGGGGCGTGAAACGTCCGTCGCAAATTTAATTTTAAGGGCGCCTCACGCCCCGGTAGCTTCAATTTGACCGCATTCGCGGTCGGGCGGCTTTTTCAGGTCCGCTTGGGGTGGGACCCAAGCGGACGCCGCCCGTCCATGCGCCCATGATAGGCCAGGCCGCCCGTCTTTCGGACGGACGCGGACGCAGGGTCCCGAGCGTGCGGCCGGCCAGCCTCGGGCCTGAGGTCCGTTACGCCTCTCCC
>PAIP01000015.1 GCA_002704915.1 Parvularcula sp. | reverse complement strand
CCGCCATGCAGCCCCCTCCGTCCAGCCGCAAGAGGCGCCTGGCCACCTCCCCCGCAAGCGGGGGAAGAGGATCCTCCAACAATTAGCTCGCCCTCTTAATTTCCAGATCGTGCTCGCGCAGTTTGCGGTAGAGCGTCGAGCGACCCATGCCGAGGCGGCGGGCGACTTCCGACATTTTGCCTTCATAGGTTTCGATGGCGAGCTCGATGAGATCTTTCTCGATTTCCTGAAGCGAGCGCAGATGACCCTCGCGGTCGAAAATCGCAACCGCTTCGCCGCTTGCGTCGCCGGAAACGGACGGCTTCGCGGTGACGGTCGCCCCTTCTTTCGCGGCGTCTTCTGCGTCTTCGTCGCCGAGCAGCGGCGGACCGGCTTCTATTCCCGCCGCTTCGAATTCCTCAACAAGAAGCGGGAAGTCCTCCGCAGAAAGATAAGGATTGTCCGCAAGCACGACGGCGCGGAAAATCGTATTTTCAAGCTGGCGCACATTGCCCGGCCAGTTATAGGCGGTGAGCACTTCCATCACTTCGTGACGCACGCCGCGCACGTCCCGCCGCTCTTCGGCGTTGTAGCGCTGGATGAAGTGATCGATCAGCGCCGGAATGTCTTCGCGGCGGTCGCGCAGGGCGGGAATTTCCACGGGGAAGACGTTCAAACGATAGAAAAGGTCTTCGCGGAACCGGCCGGCTTTGACTTCTTCGCCAAGGTCGCGATTGGTCGCGGAAATGACGCGCACATCGACTTTGACAGGGCGCTTCGAGCCGATGGGATCGACTTCGCCTTCCTGCAAGACGCGCAGGAGTTTCACCTGCATGTCCGCGGGGAGCTCGCCCACTTCGTCGAGGAAGATCGTGCCGGTGTCCGCTTCCTGGAACTTGCCGATATGTTTGGCGCTGGCGCCGGTGAAGGAGCCTTTTTCATGGCCGAAGAGAATGCTCTCGACGAGGTTTTCCGGAATGGCGCCGCAATTGACGGTGATGAACGGACGGCCCGAGCGGTCGGAGGAGCCCTGAATGGCGCGGGCGACCATTTCCTTGCCCGTGCCGCTTTCGCCGGTGATGAGGATCGGAATGTTCGACGCCGCGGCGCGCTCGCCGAGTTTCATCACATGACGCAACGCGGACGACTCGCCGACGAGGTCTTTGAAGCCCATGGCGCCTTCGCGCTTGCGCTTGAGACGCGAGACTTCGCCCTGCAAGGTCGTGATGTTGAGCGCGTTTTTGATAGAAACGATCACGCGCTCGGGCGAGGCGGGTTTGACGAAGAAATCCGCGGCGCCCGACTGCATGGCTTCGACAACGGTGTCGATGCCGCCCTGCGCGGTCAGCACGATAACGGGCAATTCCTCGCGGAAGGATTTTGCGCGTTTAAGGGTCTCCATGCCGCCAAGGCCGGGCATGCGAAGGTCGAGCATCATCAGCGCAACCTCGGCGCCCTGCTGACTTTGCAGGAGCGACAGGGCGCTTTCGCCGTTTCCGGCCTGGAGGACAGGATATCCCGCCTTTTCGCACACAGCGCGCATCAGGCGGCGCTGCGTCGGATCATCATCGACGATTAAGATCGTTTTCACCATGAGAGGCGGACCCTTCTGAAAGAGATGTTATGCGGAAGGGAAAATGGCCGAGACGGGTAAAGATCGGTTTAACCCGTGTCATTCCGGCACGAATTTGAAGGCAGGTTGAGGTAATGATTTGTTTACGGATTAATGAAGCGTTTACTATAGTTTCATCAGATTTCTGTCTGAGAGTCGGCCGTCGCATATAAGGTTTGTATGCGCGTGACTGGGGTCGGGAGTGAGGGTGGCTCCACGAGGTCAATCGACTGGTTATCCGCAAGCAGCAACCCTTTCCACCCTCACCCTAACCCTCTCCCGCCTGCGGGAGAGGGAACATCTCTCGCTGCTACATCGCTCCCTTTGCCTCTCCGTGCGGATCAGCTATCGAGGGAAAAGAAGAGAAAGCGCTATGTCCGACACGAAACCTGACCAAAAACCCGACAAGAAAGACCTGATCCGCCCGCTCAGCCATCTCGGCGGCGAGAAGCCCCCGGCGCCGGATTGGTTCGAAAAGGCGATCGCGACGCCGTCCGAGGAAGGGGCGGTGGAGGTCGCCGGGGCGCGCATTCGCTATTCCGTCTGGGGCGAGGAAGGCGGCGCGGACAGCGGGCGCGGGCTCCTGTTCGTCCATGGCGGCCGGGCGCACCGCAACTGGTGGCGGCCTTTTGCCCCGTTCTTTTCCGACAACCGCCGGGTGGCGGCCCTCGATCTTTCCGGCATGGGCGATTCGGACTGGCGCGAGAGCTATTCCCTCGATCTCCTGGTGGATGAGGTCTTCGCGGTCATTGACAAGGCCGGGATCGCCAGCCGCGGCCGCCCCATCGTGGTGGGCCATTCTTTCGGGGGCTGGGTGACCCTCGCCGCCGTGGAGCGGGAGGGCGAACGGCTTGGCGGCGCGGTGGTGGTGGACTCGCCGCTCGGCGTGCCGGACCCCCATGAGGGCTATACGGTGGTGAAGGCGAAGCCTGCGAAGGACGGCGCCAAGGCTGGGGAAAAACCCAGCGCCCATATCTACGACACTAGGGAAGAAATGATCGAGCGCTTCAGGCTGCTTCCGAACCAGCCGGCGGAAAACCTTTATTTAATTGACTATATCGCCCGCGAGGGCTTGCGGCCCGTGAAGCCCGGCGAATGCGGCGAGCAGACCGGCGAAGGCTGGACCTGGAAATTCGATCCTGGCGACAAGGGCGCTTTCGAAATACATTTCGAGCGCGATCTGTTGCGCGCCGCGCGCTGTCCGCTGGCCTTCATCTATGGGGAAAAATCGGCCTTCGCTCAAGGGGACGGGATTTCGCATCTGCGCGAGCAGGCGCGGGGCCGTTCGCCTTTCGTGATGATTCCCGACGCCTATCACCATCTGATGATGGACCAGCCGCTGGCCTTCGTCGCCACCTTGCGCACGCTTCTGTCCGCCTGGCCCGTGCGCTTCGGCGGATGATTTGCCGGAACGGGCGAGAACACTTGCCCAACTCCTTGAATTCCGTCAAAACACGGGAAAATTTCCAACGGGGCTTTCATGACTGACGAAACCATCCAACGCGCGCATGACGCCGAAGAACACCAGAAATCCTACAACGCCATTATGGGCGCGGCGACGGCTGTCGGCGTTCCCTTCGCACTGGCGCTGACCATGTTTTTCACCGGCCTGGTGACGCGCCAGGGCGTGTTGATGGCGATCCTGCTCGCGGTGGTCGTCTACATCTTCTCCTACATCATCGTGAAACTGTTCTTCTCGCATCATTAGAGCGGCCCTGAACCGCCGGAGGCCTGATGAAAATAGCCGTTCTGAAAGAAACGCGGTCCGGCGAGACCCGGGTTGCGGCGACGCCGGAGACCGTCAAGAAATATATCAGCCTCGGCGCGTCAGTCGCCGTACAGTCCGGCGCCGGCGATCAGGCTCGATTTCCCGATGAGGATTATTCCGCTTCCGGCGCCAGCATCAGCCCCAGCGCCGCCGATGCAGCCCAGGGCGCCGACGTCATTTTGAAAGTCCTGGCGCCGTCGAGCGAGGAGCTGCGCGTTTTCGGACGCGGCGTGAAACTCATCGCCATCCTGTCCGCCTATAACGATCCCGATTCCGTTGAGTCCTATGCGCGCCTCGGTGTCGACGCCATGGCCATGGAGTTGATGCCGCGCATCACGCGCGCGCAGTCCATGGATGTTTTGTCCTCGCAGTCGAACCTCGCGGGTTATAAAGCTGTGATCGACGCCGCCGCCTATTACGGCCGCGCGCTGCCCATGATGATGACGGCGGCGGGCACCATCGCGCCGGCGAAAGCGTTCATCATGGGGGCAGGGGTCGCGGGCCTGCAGGCGATTGCGACTGCGCGCCGCCTCGGCGCCGTCGTTTCGGCGACCGATGTGCGCTTCGCCGCGAAAGAACAGGTGGAAAGCCTCGGCGCGACTTTCGTCACCGTCGATGAAGAAGCCATGAAAGAGGCGGAGACCGAAGGCGGCTACGCCAAGGAAATGTCCGAGGACTTCCAGAAGCGCCAGGCGGAGTTCGTCGCCGGCCATATCGCCAAGCAGGACATCGTCATCACGACGGCGCTGATCCCGGGCCGTCCGGCGCCGAAGCTTGTCACCGAGGAAATGGTGCGGGCCATGAAGCCGGGCTCCGTCATCGTCGACCTCGCGGTTGAAACTGGCGGCAATGTGGCGCTGTCGCGCCCCGGCGAAGCGATTGAAACCGGCGGCGTCACCATTCTTGGCTTCAAGAATGTGCCGGGCCGTCTCGCCGCTGACGCCTCGAGCCTTTACGCGCGCAATATCTACAATTTCATCGCCGCCTTTTTCGACAAGGAGCGCAAGAGCTTCGACGCCGATCCCGACGATGCGATCATCAAGGCGGTGACGCTGACCCGCGGCGGGACCGTGGTGCATGAAGCCTTCGCCGCGAAGGAAACCGAACCGGCGCTGGAATCCGAGCCCGAAGCGGAAACGGCGCCCGCAGACACGACCGACGCCGAGGACGAAGACTAGATTTTCCTGGAGGAGCCAAGATGGCCGCCGACAAACGCGAACAGGTTGAAGAAGCCGCGAAAGCCGCCGAACAGGCGGCGCAGGCCGCTGAGGCCGCCGCGGCGAACGCCACCGGCAATGCAGAAGCGGCGCAGACCGCCGCCGCACAGGCGCGCGACATTGCCGACCAGCTCGCCATTATCGCGGCTTCGAGCCCGATTTCCGATTTCGTTTTCCTGCTGACGATTTTCGTCTTGGCGATCTTTGTCGGCTATTATGTCGTATGGTCGGTGACGCCGGCGCTGCACACGCCGCTGATGTCCGTCACCAACGCCATTTCATCCGTGGTGATCGTCGGCGCGCTGATCGCGCTTGGCGCGGATCTTTCGGAATCGGCGGCGAGCTTCTGGCCGAAATTCTTCGGCTTTGCGGGCGTGGCGCTCGCCAGCGTCAACATCTTCGGCGGCTTTCTGGTGACGCAGCGAATGCTCGCCATGTACAAGAAAAAAGAACGGTAGGGGCGACGCATGGCCGATAATCTCCCAGCGCTCCTTTACGTCGCTTCGGGCATCCTCTTCATTCTTGCCTTGCGCGGCCTGTCGAACCCCGAGACCGCGCGTCAGGGCAACCGCTTCGGCATGACCGGCATGGCGATTGCCGTTTTGACGACGCTGTTCGTTCTCGAAGACAAGGGCTTCGGCACCTGGGTCTTCGTGCTCGTGGCGATCGCCGCCGGCGCGGTTCCTGGCGCCTATATCGCACGCAAGATCCCCATGACCGCCATGCCGCAGCTTGTGGCGGCATTCCACTCGCTGGTGGGTCTCGCGGCCGTGCTGATCGCCTGGGCGGCGTTTTTAGCGCCGCGCGCCTTCGGCGTCGGCGAGCCGGGCCATATTCACACGGGGTCTGTGCTTGAGATGTCGCTGGGCGTCGCCATCGGCGCGATCACCTTCTCCGGTTCAATCATCGCTTTCGCCAAGCTCAACGGCAACATGTCGGGCAAGCCGATTCTGTTGCCCATGCGCCATCCCATCAATCTGGGGCTCGGCCTTCTCATGCTGCTCTTTATCGGCATGTTGATGACGGGCGAGCAGTCGTCGACCACTTTCTTCCTGTTGACGCTGGCGGCCTTCGTGCTCGGCTTCCTGCTGATTATTCCCATTGGCGGCGCCGACATGCCGGTGGTCGTCTCCATGCTGAACTCCTATTCCGGCTGGGCGGCGGCGGGCATCGGCTTCACGCTTGAGAACATGGCGCTGATCATTACGGGCGCGCTTGTGGGCTCTTCCGGCGCGATCCTCTCCTACATCATGTGCAAGGGGATGAACCGCTCCTTCGTGTCGGTCATTCTCGGCGGCTTCGGTGGCGAGGACGCCATGGCCGGCGCCGGTGGAGAGGAAGAACGCCCGGTGAAACAGGGCTCGGCCGACGACGCGGCCTTCATCATGAAGAACGCCAACAAGGTGATCATCGTCCCCGGCTACGGCATGGCGGTGGCGCAGGCGCAACACGCGCTGCGCGAGATGGCTGATCTTCTGAAGTCCGAAGGCGTCGATGTGAAATACGCCATCCACCCGGTGGCGGGCCGCATGCCGGGGCACATGAACGTGCTCCTCGCTGAGGCGCAGGTGCCCTATGACGAGGTCTTCGAGCTTGAGGACATCAACTCCGAATTCCGCACCGCCGACGTTGCTTTCGTCATCGGCGCCAATGACGTGACCAACCCGGCGGCGAAGACCGATAAGACCTCGCCGATCTACGGCATGCCTGTGCTTGATGTCGAAAACGCCGGCACAGTGTTGTTCGTCAAACGCTCCATGGCGTCAGGCTATGCGGGCGTCCAGAACGAGCTCTTCTTCCGCGACAACACCATGATGCTGTTCGGCGACGCGAAGAAAATGTGTGAGGAAATCGTCAAGGCGTTTTAGCGCGTTTGTCGCTTCACCGCTGCGCCTGTCGTCAGCACACCACATTTCCGTGAGGCCCATTGGCGAGGTCATCAGGCGCGGCTAGGGTGCCTTTCCGGGGAAAACAGGGAAGGGAAACCCATGAAATATTTAATGCTGGGCGCCGCCGCGCTCGCTATCGCAGCATGCTCGCAGGAAACTGCGACCGAGCCTGCTGAAACGCCGACCGACGCCATGGCCGCCGGCGACGCCGAGGATGGCATGAATGGCGAAGAACATGACGCCATGGACCATGGCGATATGTCCGCGTCTGAAAAGCTCGATGCGGTGCTCGATGCGCAGCCGGACGAGATCAAGGCGCGTTATGAGTACCGTCACCCGAAAGAAACGCTCGAATTCTTCGGCGTCGAACCGGGCATGACCGTCGTCGACATCCTGCCGGGCGAGCCCGGCTGGTACGGCGAAATTCTCATTCCCTATCTTGGGCCGGATGGAACGTTGATCGGCGCCGATTATTCGGTAGAGATGTGGGGCGAGTTCGGCGGCTTCGCCAACGAAGAATTCCTCGAGAACAAAAAGTCCTTCAATGAGGATTATGTCGCGGCGGTTGAAGCGGCAGGCGGCGAAGACGGCGCAAACGCCGCGGCGTTCCAGTTCGGCTCTCTTCCGGCGGATCTTGAAGGAACCGCAGATGTGGTGCTGATGATGCGCGCGGCGCATCACTTCAACCGTTTCAATGACGGCGCCTATTTCACCGAAGCGCTTGAAGACATCAACGCCGTCTTGAAACCCGGCGGGATCGTCGGCGTCGTTCAGCATCGCGCCCAGGAAGACATGCCCGATGACTGGGCCGTGGGCAATGCGGGGTATGTGAAGCAATCGCACATCATATCGTTGTTCGAAGACGCCGGTTTTGAGCTTGTTGAATCGAGCGAGATCAACGCCAATCCGGCGGACCGGCCGACCGCGGAGGATGTGGTGTGGCGCTTGCCGCCGTCGCTCGGGACGAGCCGCGATAATCCGGAGCTGAAAGCCGAGATGGAAGCGATCGGCGAAAGCGACCGCATGACCCTGAAGTTCAAGAAGCCGGAGTAAGACTCGATCTATTTCCGTCATCCCGTGCGCAGCGCGTTATGAAATAGCGCGTTGCAGACACGGGATCTCCATCCTCATTGCAGAGATCCCGAATAAACGCCGCTTCACCCTGAGGAGCCGCCGCAAGCGGCGCCTCCTAGGGGGCGTTTTCCGGGATGACGTTTTTGTTTTTCGGTCTGTTACTGGCCGGTGCCGCCAAAGGTGAATTCGCGCATGATGTGAAAGCCGAATGTGAACTGATTGCGGTCGCCGTAATCGGCGATGATCGGCGATCTGGCGTAATCGCGGAAAACATATTGATAGGTGGCGTATGGGTTCAACGACCAGCGATCGCCGATATTAATATAGGCGTTGACGCTGCCGCCCACATCCCGGAAACCCGAATCGACATCGTAGACGGGAAGGCGTCCGCCGGTGTTCAACGACTGCTCCGGCGAGATCGAGAAATAGGTGTCGGCGAAATTGTCGTCGACCCACGTTGCTTGCCCGCCCGCAGCCAGAGACACAGGGCCGGCGCGGAAGAGGAGGGCGGTCAGGTAGCCGTCCACGACCGTGCCGTGATGGCCGCTTTTGATGGCGTGGCGCGCTTTCGCCTTGAATGCGAAGCGGTCGAGGAAAGTCGTCGCGACGAAGCCGCCCAGTTCGAAGGTCATGTCCACATCGCCAAGCCCTTCAAGCGCGGGGTTTTCATCCTCGTCGCGGCGGCCGCGGATCTTGATGGAAGGGCCGGCCCGGAAACGGGAAAAGCCGATAATGCCGAAATCCGCGCCATCGTCATCCAGGAAGACGAAATTGCGAAACTTCACATAAACCTGCGGATCGGCGCTGAACTCGTAATCGTCAGAACCGAAATAGTCCGGCTGGTATTGGGGCCCGACCCCGATGGAAAGGTTGGTCTCATCGGGAATGAGAAAATTCAGCGCGCCGAAAAAGTTCCGGTTCTGGTCCTTGGGACCAAGCGTGATGCGCGCGCCCACAAGGTCTTCATCGGTCTGGCCCTCGCCGAAAATCAGCGGACGGGTTTTCGGATCGTCGAGCTCGTTTGCGTCGCGTTCCTGCTCCGCGGTGAGGATTGCCGCTTCTTCCTGTTCGCGCTGATCCTGGCGGAGCTTGTCGCGCCGCTCTTCCTTGGTGGGACCGAACAGCATGGGGCTGAGATTGGGATCGTCGATCTGACGCTGGGCGAACGCTGGCGCGCTGAGCGCCAGATTTGCCGCCGACGCCGCAAGAATGGCGGCCGCAAGGCCCGATCGCGCGCCGTGTTTACGCATACTCACACCCATCATAGGCCGGACCCCGCTTCCCTGTTTTTGCATGTGATCCCCTGATCCCCGATTCTCACCGCGCGCAGCATAACGCTGTCATCCCCTGACGGCCCACCGCTTTTTTTGCGCCATTTTAGCGGCGCCAAATCCTAAGGCCAGCTAAAGCTGTAGAAGGAAACCGGCCAGAATGGGGCGGGATATCAGTTTTTTGCCCGGAATGGCCGATTCGCCTCACCTACAGCGCAGGTGTGGAAAAGTTCGCCCCGCGAGGGTTTCAGGCAGCAAAAAAGCCGGGGCTTTCAAGCCGCCGGCTTTTGAATCGTTGCGTTTTTGGGGCGCTTTATTCGTCGTCAATGGCGTCGTCGATCGCCTGGCCGGCGTTGGTAATGTCACGACCCGCGCCTTTGATGGTTTCACAGGAAGAAAGGAACAGGCCGAAAGCCAATAGTAGCGTAAGGAAGCGCATCATAAACCCCTGAAGGAATTGAGACTTGAGGGGCCGGACTATGCCCTGCGGCGCAGCCTGAGAAAAGCGCGCCATCATTAATAGACGCTTAGATCGCGCCTTCGCGCTGCAACCGCTTGCGCACGAGCTTGCGGGCGCGGCGAACGGCTTCCGCCTTCTGGCGGGCCTTCTTTTCGGACGGCTTTTCGTAAAATTTCCGGCGTTTCATTTCCCGGAAAGTCCCCTCGCGCTGCATCTTTTTCTTAAGCGCTTTAAGGGCTTGTTCGACATTGTTGTCGCGGACGAAGATCTGAACCAAGGCTTTGAGCCTCCTTTGAAAACAAAAGCGTCACGGGGGCCGCCGCGACGCAAATCCTGTGAAACCAACCCCGGGCCGCCTGTTTCCTGCAGAGGGTGGGGCGAAGCGGCCTATACCAAAAGGCCCCGATATTGTCTACACGGGGGGTATAAGCGAGGCCCAAAAAAGGAGGCCCCTTTGGCCCAGCCTTCAAATGGTAACGAAACCCAAGAAAATCAAGGCGCAAGCAGCGGTTTTGACGCTGAAGGCCGGGCTATCCTGGAGGCGATGCTGGCGCGCGCGGCGTTTGACGGCTGGACGGAAGCCGTGCTTGCGGCGGCCGTCAAAGACGCCGGCTATGACAAAGCGGTGCTGAAAGCGGCGTTTCCCAATGGGGTCGCCGACGCGTTAAGGGCCTGGTCCATGGACGCCGACGCCGAAATGTGCGCCGCCATGGCGGGGCCGGAATTCGACGATCTCAAGATTCGGGAAAAGGTGGCTTTTGCCATTCGCGCGCGCCTTGACGCGCTTCGGCCTCATAAGGAAGCGGCGCGGCGGGCGGCGGCGACGCTGGCGCTGCCGATCCATGGCCCCCTTGGAGCCGAGCTCGCCTGGAAGACCGCGGACGCTGTCTGGCGCGGCCTTAAAGACAAATCGACCGATTTCAATTTTTATTCAAAGCGGGGAATTCTGACCGGCGTCTGGCTCTCGACGCTGACGCGCTGGCTCGCCGATGAGAGCGAGGACGAGGCGCCGACCCGCGCCTTTCTCGATGCGCGCATCGACAATGTCATGCAGATCGAGAAGGTCAAAGGGAAAGTCCGTGAGCTGAATATCGACCCGGCGAAACCTGTCGAATGGCTGGCGAAGCTTCGTTACCCGGCAGCGCGCGCGGCGAAGGATGACGAGAGCTGGGACGAGCGGGAAGTCGACGAAGCGCTGGATGAATCTTTCCCGGCGAGCGATCCGCCCGGATGGACGCCGGGAAAGGCTTGAGTCAAACTTTCTGACTGACTTCAGCGGTCAGAAAGGCATTGCTCGCCGCGCCGAGGCGCTCGGCGAAGTTATTGCCGAAAGTGAGCACGTCCTCCACCGTGACGCCCTGATAATAAAGAACGATCGCGAGGCCGGCGACGATCAGCCCGGCGAAGCGCGCAACGCATTGTCCGGCGGCGAGAAAGATAAACGCTGCGGCGCCGATCTGCGCGAGGCCGGCATATTCGCCCTGCATCAGCGTCGCAAGAATGCCTTCAATCGATGAAAAGTCCGCAACCGCCGGCGTCGTCGCGGCGGCGGGGCTAGTAATTGCGCCCGCGCCGTTAAAGACGAGAAGGGCTGAACCGATGCCTTGAACGAATTTGCGCAGGGCCGGAAATGTCAGATGCGAATGCGATGAGTTGTAACGCGACGGCGACGGGGCCGGATAAAATGGTAGTGAGATGGATCTTGCTGCTGCGGGCATGACGAACCTTACCTTTCTGACCAGTACTGATGGTCTCTCTCCAATCCCTCGCCCAATTGTTGTCCCGATGATGAAAGGATGAGTGCGAACTATGGTCAGAGTGTGGCGCGGCTGCAGTGACCGCGCGCACAGGATCGTCACGTTTTCTTGAGGGGAATGGGTTCAGCCAATCTCGGTAGTCTGAAACGCCTCAGCCGCGGCGCCGAAACGCTGCGCGAGATTGCCCGTCATCGTCCACAGATCCTGCGGACTGATGCCTTGCCACCACATGAAGATCGCGATGGCGGCGACGCCGAAGCCGATAAAGCGGGCAATGCTTTGACCGGCTGTGATGAACAGGAAAACAGCCGCGATGATCTGCGCCGGGCCGGCGTAATCGCTGTTGAGAATTGCCGTCAGCCAGCCGTCAATGGAGGCGGGGTCCGCCGCGGTCAGCGCATCCTGCGCCGCGCTATCGGACATAGAGCCGGAACCGGTAAAAACCAGCACGGCGGAGCCTGCGCCTTGCGCGAATTTGCGGATCTGCTGGAAGACTTCGGGGTAAGGCGATGACTTGCCGCGCGCGGGCGCTGCGATGGCCGGGCCGGAAGGGGCCGGCAGAAATGGCAATGAAGATATTTTGGCCATGCAAAATCCCCTCTCATTCGTTCATCCGCGCTGGCGTCATGCGAACAGCGCAGGACCCGAAGCGTTCCGGTGAGAGAGTGGATTTGCGTCAGCTTTTCGGCGTAATCCGCGTTGCGTGGCCCATCTTGCGGCCCGGGCGCGCTTCGCGTTTGCCGTATAGATGCACCGCGCATTGCGGCTCAGAAGCGAGCAACCGCCATTGATTCGCTTCATCGCCGATGAGGTTTTCCATCACGGCGTTCGAATGGCGCGCGGGATCGCCCAGCGGCCAGCCTGCGACGGCGCGGATATGCTGTTCGAATTGCGAGACAACGCATCCGTCCTGCGTCCAGTGGCCGGAATTGTGAACCCGTGGCGCATATTCATTGACGATGACATCGCCATTTTCGAGCACGAAAAATTCAACGCCGATGACGCCCACATAATCGAGCGCCTCAAGCATGTCGCGGGTCACCTTGCGCGCCTTGTCGACGGTTGCGCGGGAAACATTGGCCGGCACGGAGGATGTTTTCAGAATGCCGCCTTTATGCACATTCTCCGCCGGGTCGTACATCTTGAAGTCAGCGTCGGCCCCGCGTGCGCCAATGATGGAGATCTCGCAGGCGAATGGCACGAAGCCTTCGAGAATTGAGGGGGCCGCGCCCACTTCCTTCCAGGCGAATTCGATGGCCTTGTCGTAGGACGCGGAGAGATCGCGGTCTTCCGCGGTGATGCGGGTCTGGCCCTTGCCGTCATAGCCGAGGCGGCGGGTTTTAAGGATCGCCGGACCCCCGATCCTGTCGAGCCCCGCTTTCAGGGAAGCGAGATTGTCGACGGCGTGAAAGGCGGCGGTGTCGGCGCCGATGGAATTGGCGAACTCTTTTTCAACGAGCCGGTCCTGTGCGTTCTCCAGCGCCTTTGCGCCGGGCCGCACGGCGACGCCGCAATTGGTCAGGAACTCGACCGCCTCGACCGGCACGTTCTCGAATTCGTAAGTGACCACATCGACGGCCTTGGCGAAAGCGGCGAGGGCGTGTTCGTCGAGATAGCCCGCCACCGTATGCGCAGAGGCTGCGTCATAGGCGGGCGCTTCTTCGTCAGGACACAGAATATGTGTCTTGAGGCCGAGCTCCGCCGCCGCCGTCGCCAGCATCCGTCCGAGCTGGCCGCCTCCCAAAATGCCGATAGTGCCGTTGGGCTCGACAATCATTCTGCGCCTCAGTCTTCCACTGTTTCGGCGACGCTGTCCGTTTGCGCCTCGCGCCATTTATCGAGACGGTCGGCCAGCGCGTCATCGCCGGTCGCGAGAATGGCGGCCGCGAGAAGACCGGCATTCGCGGCGCCGGCTTCGCCAATGGCGACCGTCGCCACCGGCACGCCCGCGGGCATCTGAACGATGGATAGGAGACTGTCGAGACCTTTCAGCGCCTTCGACTGAACCGGCACGCCGATGACGGGCAGGGATGTCATCGAGGCCGCCATGCCCGGCAGATGGGCCGCGCCGCCGGCGCCGGCGATGATGACTTTCAGGCCGCGCGCTTTCGCGCCTTTGGCGTATTCATAAAGCCGGTCGGGCGTGCGGTGAGCGGAGACGACTTTGGTCTCATAAGCGACGCCCAGCGCATCGAGCTTTTCTGCGGCCTTTTCCATCACCGGCCAGTCCGAGCGCGAGCCCATGATGATGCCGACAAGGGGCGTTGATTTTTGCGCGCTCATGGCCGGGCTCCCGCCTTGAAAAGCGGGGCTTATAGCAGGAAGATTCGCGGTGGCAAGAAAATCGGACGGCAACAAGGCATGAATTGAAATAATTATTGCATTAGAAAAAAAGCATAAATCAGCTATTTGGGCAGCTTTAGCATATGCCGGATTGGTTTCTTCCTTTCTGCGACCGCAGATTCGGCGCTCTTTTCGTCTGCCTTCTGCCTGAGCTCCCGAGCTGTTCGGGCCTCATAAAGCTTCTGACTGAATGACTTCCGAGCCGTTGGGCTTTCCGATTTTGCCACATTGGCATCTGTAACCGGATAGAGATGACGCCAAAGAAGGATAAAATAAACAGCCGTCGCCAATATGAGAATGAGCACCAGTGTGTACTTTTCCTGGGGGGCGCCGAAGTAGTTTTGATATGCGAAAATAGTCCCTTTCCGGATGGCTGATATGGCTGTCAGCCAGTGACTCGCTAGCAGTAACGCGGCCGCAGCGAAGCGAAAACGAATGGTGCTCTTTTTCATAGAAGTTCGCTATCGCGTCCAAGAGATCATCAATAGCATACAAAGGTATTGATACTTAGCCTATATTGGTAGGCGAAACGAGGGCGGGTCCGGGAACGAGGAGACGCCAGCCATAGACGGGGGCGCGAGAGCCAGCGCCTCCTCTCACCGGACGCGGGAGCTGGTCGCGTTTTTCGAAGGGGACTTCGCACGACCTTTTCCGCCAGTTCAAACTGGGCTTGCGCGACCTTTGTCACAAGGGCCATTCGGCGAAGCGAGCGGTCCGCGCGCCGAACCGACGGGGTCGTCTAAACCGCTGGAATAGCTGCGCTAATGAGCGGTTATGTGCGCCGTGGCGCAGGAATCCGCCTCGCTGGCGTGACGGCGCCAATCACGTTATCAGGAGCAGTGGCGAGACGTGGCGCATGGCGCCGGCAGCGGGAGGCATGAATGAAGATTGGCGACGCGCCGAAGGCGAGTGGGGCGAGCCGAATCGAGAAGAAGCGCGCGCCGGGCGCAGCGTCGCAAAAAGCCGCGAACGCCGCTTCAGGGCCTTCCGACCAGATCGTGCTTGCGGGCGTGCCGGAGGCGGAGCTTACGCCGAAAGTGCGCGAGGCGCTGATGTCTCTCATGCAGGAGGTCCGCAGCCTTAGGGATCAACTTACATGGTCGCAGGAGCGCATCAACGAGCTGGAGCGTCTCGCGGACAGCGACCCCCTGCTCGACATTTACAACAGGCGCGCCTTCGTGCGCGAACTAGACCGCGCGCTGGCTATGATCGAGCGCTACGACATGAAGGCCAGTCTGATCTTTGTTGACTTGAACGATCTGAAAAAGATCAACGACCAGATGGGGCACGGCGCCGGCGACGCGGCGCTAACGCATGTGGCGAATGTATTAAGCGCCAATGTGCGCCAGACTGACGCTGTGGGCCGGCTTGGCGGCGATGAGTTCGGCGTGTTGCTGACGCAGGCCGATCAGATGACGGCGGAGATTAAGGCGTCGCAACTGACGGACGCCGTGTCGGCAAGGCCTGTGGAATGGAACGGCAAGGGCTTCACCGCCCATGTTTCCTGCGGCGTCGTTGAAATCGCCAAAGGTCTGTCCGCGGATGAAGCCATGGAGCGCGCCGACAATGCGATGTATGAAGTGAAATCGCGGAAAAACGGCGACTAGGCGATAATATCCGGCAGCATGGAGTCCTTGATCTCCTGGATGGCGTCTTTCAGGGCCAGCTTTTTCTTTTTCAGCCGCGCGATGGTCAGCCGCTCATAGGGCGAGTTCATCTCCAGCGACGTGATTGCCGCGTCGAGATCGCGGTGCTCTTGTTCGAGAACGGCAAGGCGAATGGCGAGGGCTTCGTCATTAGCGCCTTTGAAATCGCGATCGCTCGCGGGAAAGGATTTGCGCGTAAGGAGATCGCCATTGAGCGCAGCGGCGGGCGCGGGGCGCACCGGCGCGTCTTGATCGTCGTCTTCGCCGTCGCTCATGCAGATTTTCCCGCCGCGCTGGATGTGTCGCCCGGAAAGATATGATCGATCAGGTCCCGAAGCAACGCGCTGGAATAACCGTCGCGGCGCGGCGCATCGATAAGACTGGCGTAAAGCGCAAGGTTGTTTTTCGCCGCCGCCAGCATGGGCTCGCGCTCGATCGATGTCGCCGGGCGGGAAAGGTTGAAAAGAATATCCTGCTCGTGACGCTCGGCGGAGAGTTCGGTTTCCTTGAGCTGCGCGTAAAGCTCGGCGGGCCCCAGTTCATGCGCGCATATACGCGCTTCGCGCAAAGGTTCGATCACGCCGTCAGCCCATTCCTTTGTGGCGCGCTCCGCAGCGCGCAGGGCGTCTTCGCTCAAGGTTTCGCCCTCACAGGCGCGCCAGCAGCACCACAGTGCGATATTCACATCGAAACCGAAATCGTCCTGTAGATAAATAAGCCGGTTTTTGGCGCCGGGCAGCTCATAAGCATCCAAAGACCATTGCCAGAAGCGGTGTCCCTTTGGCTTGCTCATCTCTCCCGTTTCCCTTTTTCAAGGTCTTCGCCCCAGCGTTTAACGAGCGTCGTTTCAATGCCGAAGAGGTCGAGCGCGCGGCCCACCGACTGATCGACAAGATCGCCGAGGCTTTGCGGTTCGGCGTAAAAGGCGGGCAGCGGCGGCGCAATGATCGCGCCCATTTCCGCAAGCTGAGTCATGGTGCGAAGGTGCCCCAGATGCAGCGGCGTTTCGCGCACCATGAGGACAAGCTTGCGCTGTTCCTTCAAGACGACATCCGCCGCGCGGGAGAGCAGCGTGCCTGTCACGCCCGTTGCAATCTCCGACATGGTTTTGACCGAGCAGGGCGCGATCAACATGCCGAGCGTTTTAAACGAGCCCGAAGAGACAGGCGCGCCTACATCGCCGATGGCGTAACGATGGTCCGCAAGCTCGGCGAACTCCGCCGCCGATTGATCGAGCTCATAGCGGATCGTCATTTCGCTCGCGCGGCTTAGTATAAGGTGAGTCTCCACATCGGTCCCGCGCAGCGCCTCAAGCGCCCGGCGCGCATAGATTGCGCCGGAAGCGCCGGTTGCGCCGATAACCAGTCTGCGGGTCGTTTCCATAGCGAACTCAATATCTTGTCCGATATTCCATAACGCAATGGTGAACAGATCGCCAACAAATTCGCCTAACCGGCGTTAATTGAAGATTTCGTGACAGCCGCCGGGATTCCGTGCTTATATAGGAAGCGTTCACCCCAGCAAAGGAGGCCACATATGGCGATAAAAGCTCACATGGAAACGCTCAACAAGCGGCACCAGGAGCTGGAGGCGGCGATTGCCGCCGAGACGAAATCTCCGGGTTGCGATGACATGAGAGTGGTGGAGCTGAAACGCCAAAAGCTTAAAATCAAGGATCAGTTACAGGAACTCCGAATACAGAACAAAGTAAACTGATATGACCATCGCCGGCGACGCGCCTCAATGCGCGGCGCCGGATATGAATTTTGAAATTCACTTAGCACCAGACAAAGCGGCGCACATGAATGTGCGCCGCCAGCGTTTTAAGGAGCGCTTTTATGGGTCAACGGACGGTTATCGTCACGGGCGCGGCGCGCGGTGTCGGCGCCGCCTGCGCGCGGCGCTTTGCAAAAAACGGCGACCGGCTCGTGCTGGCCGATCCCGAGGAAGAAGCGGGCAAGGCTTTCACCGAAGAGATCGTGAATGGCGGCGCCGAAGCCGCTTTCGTCCATGCGGATATGACGAAGCGGCTCGACGTGCATAACGTCATTGCCGAAGCGCTCGACAATTACGGCGGGATCGACGTTCTCGCCCATACGGTGATGGCGCAGTTCTCCGCGCCGTTTCTTGAAACGTCAGAAGACGACTTCGACCGCATCGTCGCCGCGAATATTCGCGGCGCCTTCCTGATCAATCAGGCGGTGGCGAAGCAGTTCGTCAAACGTATTGAAAGCGAGGAGGCGAATGCGCCGGCCGGGCCCGGCGTGATCGTCAATATAGGCTCCGTCGAGGCGGTGACCGCGGCCGCCGACCACGTCGCATTCGCCACCTCCCAAGGGGGCCTGCATCAGCTCACTAAGGCGGTCGCCATCGCCATGTCGCCGCACGGCGTGCGCGCCAATCTCGTCGGCGTCGGCGCCATCAAGGGAGATCTTGCCGAAGCCGAGCGCGAGGGCGAGCGTGAAGCAACGCCGCTGAAACGCATCGGCGACCCGGATGAGGTGGCGGAGGTCGTTTTCTTTCTCGCCAGCGACGCCGCATCCTATGTCACCGGCCAGACTGTCTATGTGGACGGCGGCAAGCTCGCGGCGAATGCGGGCGCTGCGAAGAAAAAGAAGAAATAAAATCAGTCGTCGTCGCTGTCGTCCGAGTTGCCAGTGAAATCGGCGAACACCTTGTCGAGATCGACTTTCTTTTCTTTCGGCGCGTTATATTCATCCTCGGCGAGGGTTGAATCCTGAACCGGCTCGAGCGACGGCCCGGCATCGGGCTGGGGCTCGTCTTTCATCATCTTGGCGCGCTTGGCGGCCGCCTTCCGGACCACGGCGTCAAGGTCGATCTGCGAGCAAAGGCCAAGGCCCACGGGATCGCGCGGCGTCAGATTGGCCGAGTTCCAGTGGGTGCGGTCGCGCACGGACTGGATTGTCGTTTTCGTGGTGCCGAGCAGCTTTGCAATCTGCGCGTCGGAGATTTCCGGGTGATTGCGCACCATCCAGGCGATGGCGTCAGGGCGGTTCTGGCGCTTCGACACTGGGGTGTAGCGCGGGCCCTTGCGCGGTTTTTCCGCGACGATGGTTTTCGGCTTCGACAGTTTCAGGCGATAGCTCTCGTCAGCTTCGCCTTTTTCAATTTCCTCGCGGGTGAGCTGATGGTTGGTGATTGGGTCGATGCCGCGCACGCCCGCCGCGACGTCGCCGTCGGCGATGCCTTTGACCTGAAGGGAATGCAGGCCGCAGAAATCGGCAATCTGGTCGAAGCTTAAAGACGTGTTGTCGATCAGCCAGACGGCGGTTGCGATCGGCATCAGCGGACGGTCGGCCATGTCATGTCTCCAGTCAGTTATCCAAAAAGCCTTGCGGAGCGGCCTCCCTTCCGGGAAGCCGCGCTAACCGCCGGATTTTCGGGGAAAGCGACGCGATAAACGCGATTGGCGAGGGATATAGACCGTTTGGGCGCGCGCGCCAAGGAGGACGGCCCGAAATCTCGCGAATTAGGGGGCCTTGAGGACGATTTTCCCCACATGGCCGCCGGATTCCATACGCCTGTGGGCGTCAGCGGCTTCGGCGAGGGGGAAGACCCTGTCGATCACCGGCCGGAAATCGCCGCTTTCAAGCTTCGGCCAGACATGGCGGCGGATGTCCGCGGCAAGCCGGGCCTTTTCCGGAAAGGGGCGGGACTTCATGGTCGAGCCTGTAAGGCGCAGGCGGTTGCGCATGATGGTGAAGATATTGATCTGCGCATCGGCGCCGCGAAGCATGGCGATGGAGACATGGCGCCCGCCGAAATTGAGACAGGCGAGGTTGCGCTGAACGAAATCGCCGCCCGCCATGTCGAGCACCACATCGGCGCCGCCATGCTGGGCGACTTCGTCTTCCCAGCGGTCTTCTTCATAGAGGAAGGCTGCATCGGCGCCGATATTTTTCGCCGCCGCGCATTTTTCCTCCGTGCCGCAGGTGACGAGCACGCTGGCGCCGAAAGCTTTGGCGAGCCCGATGGCGGTGACGCCGATGCCGCTGGTGCCGCCATGCACGAGCAGGGTTTCGCCCGGCCGCAATGCCGCGTCATCGAAGACATTGGCCCAGACAGTGAAGACAGTTTCGGGAAGTGCGGCGGTTTCCTCCACGGAAAGAGTGTCGGGCACGGGAAGGCAGGAGCCCGCATCGGCGATGGCGTATTGCGCATAGCCGCCGCCGGTCAATAGCGCGCACACCGGATCGCCCGGTTTCCAGTGGACGACTTCCGGGCCGACAGCGGCGACTTCGCCGGCGCATTCAAGGCCGGGCAACTCGCTGGCGCCCGGCGGTGGCGGATAAAGACCCTTGCGCTGCAACACCTCAGGCCGGTTGACGCCCGCCGCACTTATTCGGATCAGCACTTCATTGCCTTTGGGGTGGGGAACCGGCTGCTCCATCAACTGCAGAACCTCGGGCCCGCCGGGCTCGGTGATGACGATAGCCTGCATGGTCTCGGGAAGGGCGTCGGTCATTGAAATTGCTCGCTTTCTCAGCCCATTCTTGCCTTAAACCGCATGATTTCGCAAAGTGCGCCTCACATTGAAGAAGGCGCCGCGAAGGGAGGCCCGTCATGGATGACGAACCGCTCAACGAAAAGCCGGACTTAACGCTCGGGTTTTTGAAAAAGCAGGAGCTTTACGGCATGTCCGTCGGCGACCTGGAAGAGCGCATCGAGGCGCTGAAGGCGGAAGTCGCGCGCTGTGAAGACGCGCTCAAAGACCGCGGGGACACACGCTCGGAAGCGGAGAAGCTGTTCAAATTTTGAGGCGCTTCATGGCGCTGCGAACAAGACGCTCGTCTTAGCTAAAGAAGAAGCGCTGAACGACGCTCGAAATGACGGCGACGATATAAACCATGGACAGAATCCATGAGGCTGTGAACACCAGCAGGATCGGGACGTTCTTCCAGGCGAAAAGCGGATTGTTTTTGAGATCCTGCTTCAGGCGCTTTTTATTGCGGCGCTCCTTGCCGGCGACAATGCGGATGAAATAATCGCCAAGGTGCAGACGGATGTCGGCCGGCCCGGATTTTTTCCCGGACTTCGCCATGGCTTTTTCGATGGCGATGCGTTGCTCCGCCGTCAGCGTCGCGCGGACGTCGGCTTCCATCCCCTCCCAAAACCAGCTTATCTCTTCTTCGCCGGATATGGCCTGGCTCTCAGACATCGTTTCCACCCGCGTATTTCAACCGCAGCGCAGGATTGCTTCCTTACAGCGATGCTAAAGGGGAATTATGAAGCTGAGGATAAAACGCCCGGCGAAATGATCGGGCGGATTTTATCGATTATGTTTAGATTTCGGGCGCCGAAGGGCGGCGGCATGCGTTCCGGGCGTTAACCGGCGCTAGTCGACATCCGCTTTCGCAAGATAGTCCGCCAGCCTGTCGAGTTCCTCATCGGTGATGACGGTGGGCTTGAAGGTCGGCATGGCGTTGAGACCGTGACGGACGATGTATTTCACATAATCGGACGTCAGATCCTCCCGCTGTTCGAGAACCGCGTAACCCTCGCCGCGCGTCGCCGCGAGCTGGAAGGTGCCGGGACGGTCATCCGCCGCGCCATGACAGTGAACGCATTGGGCGTCGAAAATCTGTTTGCCGGTAAGGGCGGGGCGTGCGGGATCGTCAGGCGCTGCAAAAGCGGTTCGGCTTTCGGAAGGGCCAGGCTGTGACGTCGATGCTTCTGTTGTTTCAGCGGCAGGCGTTTCCTGCCCCGGCGTAATGATTTGCTCTGCATCGTCACTGCCGCCGCATGCCGCGGCGAGCCAAAACAGACCGGCGAAGGCGGCGAAGGAAAGTGTGCGGGTCATCTTATGCTTTCCTCCGGCTCGTGCCCCAGATGCCGGACTTGCCGGGCGCCAGGATGCCGTTGGGGTCGAGCGCGTCCTTGATCGTGTCGTGCATCTTCCAGAGCGAACCGTTGTTCCAGCTATAGGTTTTGGCGATGCGGTCCATATAACGAATATGCGTGCGATATTCGCCATAGCCTTCCGCCGCCGCTTCATCGACGAGAATGTTGAAAAGGTCGTCGAGTTTCTTGCGCTCGTCCGGATTGTTCTTGTCATAGACAATGACTGTGACGTGATGCAGATCGCGCCAGCCGATGGCGAGGAGGCCCATATAGTCGAACCCGTATTCGCGCACGCGGTTTGAGACCATGTAATATTGCTTGATCGCGTCCTTGCCGGTGATAGGCGAGACCGGAGAGAAGCCCACATGGCCGCCGCCGCCCGCCCAGTTCAGAAAGTTGAACTCGGTGAGCTTCGGCACGCCTTTCATGGTTTCGGCGCGGTGGAGCAACAAGTCGAATTTGTGCCGTCGGTCCTCGGGAAAATAGAATTTGACGCCGGGAATATCGGCGAATGAATCGCGGATCGCGGTCCAAAGCGTGTCCATGAGCGGCGGCGGCCCGTAAAGCGCGCCGCAGAAATTCCACATGCCGAGATCGAGATCGGCCATCATGGTTTTCGCAACGCTGGGAGGGATCGGTCCGTCTCCGTCATAATATTTGCTGCGGGTTGTCGTGATCGCCGCATCGAGCACGAGATTGCGCACCGTCGCGCCGTTCTGGATGACGCCGCTCACTTTCAGGGGCCGCAGGCGTTCGGTGACGGTCTCGATGTCGTCTTCATTCTCGAAGGTGATGAGATAGGGCCGGTATCCGGCGGGCTCCGGCATCAGCCAGATGCCCATCTTCGTGACGATGCCGAAGTTGGACTGCGAGAACATGCCGTCCACATAAGGGCCGAAGCCGTATTTGAAGAGCTGCCAGGTGTTGTTGCCGGGCATGGCGCCCATGCCGGTGCGGATGACTTCTGCGTTGGGGAGGACCACTTCCATGCCGCATTGCATGGCGAAATGGTCGCCATAGGGCGTGTATCCGATGCCGTGATCGAGGGCGTTGCCGACGACCGAACCCCAGCCTGGATCGGGCACGTCGATCCACAGTTTGAGGCCCTTGTCCTGAATGTAGTTGTAAAGATCGAAATAGCTGACGCCGGGTTCGACCAGCGCGTAGCCAAACTCCTCATTCACTTCGAGAATGCGGTTCATGCGGTTAAGATCGAGCACGACCGTGCCCGACATCACCGGCGCCGCGCCGCCATAGGCGAAATTCTTGCCGCGCGAGACGGGCCAGAGTGGCACGCCGAATTCATTCGCCACACGAACGATTTCCTGCACCTGTTCAACCGAATGCGGCGCAATGGCGGCATAGGCTTTATAATCGTCTTCGTCATTAGAAATGGTGTAGGGGTCGTCATAGGGCGACAGGTTCTCGTCCATGAAAACCCATTCGTCCCCGACAATGCGGCGGAAGCGCTCGATCGCGCTCGACATGGCTTCGGCGGAAACGCCTTCGGGCAGTGGTGCGGTCATGATCAGGCTGTCCCGTTCTTGTTCATTGTCTTTGTGCGGAGTTCCCATGCGTGGAGGTCCGGCCCCAAGCGTTCAATGCGCGCGCAGGCAAAGCCGCATGGCTGGAGCAGGGTCTTCAGGCAAAAAAAGAAGGATTCCGTCGTGACGCCCGCGAGAGAAAGCGGCAGCGCCGCCTGTCTTTCGAAGTCTTTGACCCAGGCGGCGGTGATGTCCTCGGTGACGGGCGTTAATTTCCCGGAAGCTGAGAAACGGCGCGCCAGCATGCGCGCTTCGGCAAACCGCGCGTCATAAAACACTTTGCTTGCGGCCTCATTGGGCGCTGCTGCAAAGCCGTTCTGTGCGAAAGTCGGCGCCGCGAGTGCGGACAGCGCCGACGATTTAAGGAATAAACGCCGCTTCATGGCACGTTGCGAAGTCTTGCGCCTTTTTGGCGTTTCGCCTTCGCCCTCCCTCTTGGTTCTTTTTCTTCCGCCAGTATTGGCGGGTTTGGAGAGGTGTCAATGAACGCAGGCGTAAGCGATTAGGACGATGGCGCAAGAAGGGAAGGATGCGCTGCGTTAGTCCGTCGGCAGGGGAATGTGCTCCGTTTCATCCGGCGGCAGGGTAAAAACGGTCCCGTCGAAATTTTGCGCTGCAGAAGACGTCCAGTCGGCCTTGGCTTTTTCGATTCGCTCTTTCGATGACGACACCAGATTCCACCAGATATGCCGTTCGCCAAGGGACGCGCCGCCGAGCAGCATCAGTTTGGACGCTTCCGCTGCTGCGATCATCGGCGCGGCGCCAGGCTTGAACACGATCATCGACCCCCTGTCATGGCGCTGGGCGTCCACATCGACCGCGCCGGCAAGCACGTAAATGGCGCGTTCTTCATAGTCATCCGGGAGCGGAATATCAGCGCCGGTCTCAGCCTCCACGCCAAGATAGAACATTGGAGAAAAGGTTTTCGCAGGCGATGTCTCGCCGAAAGCCGCGCCGGCGATCAGGCGCATGGAAAGTCCCGGCTTTTCGATGACGGGCAGGCTTGATTTCGGGTGATGGTGAAATTCCGGTTCGGTTTCCTCATCGGCTTCGGGCAGGGCGAACCAGCTTTGAATGCCATGCATGGTCTGGCCGTTCTTGCGCGGGGCGTCATCGGTGCGTTCGGAATGAACGATGCCGCGGCCCGCGATCATCCAGTTGACGTCGCCGGGGCGGATCACCTGATCGAAGCCCAGACTGTCGCGATGACGCAGTTCGCCATCGAACAGATAGGTGACCGTGGCGAGACCGATATGCGGATGCGGGCGCACATCGATGCCGGTTCCGGGCGCAAATTCCGCCGGACCCATTTCATCGAAGAAAATGAAGGGGCCCACGGTGCGCCGTTTGGCGAAGGGGAGGACGCGGCCGACGGAAAATCCGCCGAGATCGCGCATGCGCGGTTCAATGACAATGTCGATGCTCATGCCCGCCAATGTGTGCCCGCCGGGCCTCGCAATCAAGCTGTCTGAATGATGCGCTTCGTAATCTCGCGAATGTCGGTTTCAGCCGACTGGATCGCCGGCGAGCTTGCCGGCCCCATGCCGATAAACAGCTTGTAGCCTTCCTCCAGACTGAAGATCTGCAAAACCGCCTGCCGCACTTCCCTATCGGTGAGCTTCGGGTTAGCGGCGCGCACGAGATAATAGATGAAACGGCCGATGGGGCGGTAAAGCTCGCGCACCATGGCGCGGGCCTCTTCGCCGGAGCCGGCGAAGCCCCAGAGCTGGTAGAAAAACTGGTGGCTTTCGCGGGCGTTGCGCACATAGAACTCGACAACATTCAACAGGATGTCTAGCGGCTCGTCGCGCCCCGTTTCGAACTGGGAGAGATGGGCTTCCACATAATCCGCCAGCGCTTCGCGCATCATTGCGTCGATGAGGGAATGTTTTGTCGGAAAGTGATAGGTGAGATTGCCCACGGCGATGCCGGCTTCATCGGCGACTTTGCGCAACGATAATCCGCCATGGCCGTTCTTGGTGAAGACCTTGTGGGCGGCTTTCAGGATGCGCTGAATCGTGTTGCGGGTTCGGTCTGTCTTGCCATTGCCGATCTGCACGGTCGGCCGTTCGCCGCGCAGGTCATTGAGATGCGACATTATGGCATTCAACGCCTTTTCAGTTTCATCCTCGGCGTTAATTGCGGAATTGATTTCACTTTTTGCTAAATTGTGTGCTTGATCAGTTGACGGCGTCATGTCTCCCCCTTAAGTCGCCGTTGTATCTAGGTCATACGACCTAAACAGGTTTTGGCGTACTAGACAAGTCGGTGAAGATCGCGGCTAACTGGTACTCATCAGTTTCCCGGCTGTGCGGTGTTCTCCCCCTGCTGCACGTCGGGGGGGCCGCGGCGGGGCAACCCGTCGCGGCCCACTCCTGGAAATACTTTTGAAAAGTTGTAATTTATTCAGCGGCTAAGGGCGTTTTATTCAGCCAGCCGCCGAGGTCGGCGAGCGCCCGCGCCGATAGCGCCCGCTTGCGGGCGAAGCCCTTTTCCTTGCCCTTGATCCGCTTGCCCTCTGAATCGTGGCGGGGAATCTCAATGTCCGGAAACAGACCGAAATTGACATTCATCGGCTGGAAAGCCCGACCACCGGTATCGGTAATATGACCGCCCGTAATGTGGCCTAAAAGCGCGCCAAGGGCCGTCGTCGCCGGCGGCGGCGAAAGGGGAACCTGTTTTAAATCTGCGGCGGCGAAGCGCCCCGCGAGAAGGCCGATGGCGGCGCTTTCAAGATAGCCTTCGACCCCGGTGATCTGCCCGGCGAAGCGCAAAGCAGGGCGGGCTTTAAGACGCAGCGCCTTGTCGAGGAGGCGCGGCGAGTTCAGGAATGTGTTGCGGTGAATGCCGCCGAGCCGCGCGAACTCCGCCTTTTCAAGGCCGGGGATCATGCGGAAAACGTCCGTTTGCGCGCCATATTTCAGTTTCGTCTGGAAGCCGACCATGTTGTAGAGCGTTCCCAGCGCATTGTCCTGTCGGAGCTGCACCACGGCGTAAGGGCGCTTGCCCGTGCGCGGATCGGTGAGGCCGACTGGTTTCATCGGGCCGAAACGCAGCGTGTCCGGCCCGCGCTCGGCCATGACCTCGATGGGCAGACAGCCTTCGAAATAGGGCGTCGACTTTTCCCAATCCTTGAATTCGGTTTTCTCGCCTGTGATGAGCGCGTTCAAAAAGGCCGCATACTGATCTTCGTCCAGGGGGCAGTTGATGTAGTCGGCGCCGTCCCCGCCGGGCCCCTTTTTGTCGTAACGCGACTGCATCCAGGCGGTGTCGAAGTCGATCGTCTCCTTGTAGACGATCGGCGCGATCGCATCGAAAAAGGCGAGGGACTCTTCGCCGGTAAAGCTGCGGATTGCATCGGCCAGCGGCGCCGCCGTCAGGGGGCCTGTGGCGATGATCGCATTGCTCCACTCTTCGGGCGGCAGGCCGTCGATCAGCTCGCGGCGGATCTCGATATTCTGATGGCTTTCAATGGCGCGGGTGACGCCGTCGGAGAAAGCGTCGCGGTCGACGGCCAGCGCCCCGCCGGCCGGCACTTTGCTGGCGTCCGCTTCGCGCATGATCAGCGAGCCGGCGCGGCGCATTTCCTCATGGAGAAGGCCGACGGCGTTGGTCTCGGCGTCATCGGAGCGGAAGGAGTTCGAACAGACGAGTTCGGCGAAACCGCCGGTCTGGTGGGCGTCGGTTCCGGTCACAGGCCGCATCTCATGCAGGATCACGCGCGCGCCTGCGTTCGCCGCCTGCCACGCCGCTTCCGAGCCGGCGAGGCCGGCGCCTATGATGTGGATAGTCACATATTCACTCATGGGCCGGGCTTCTACCCCACGCGCTGCGCGAGGCAAAGGCGGCCCATTGGATTCTGCCGGCTTTTCCGGTTAGCCTGACGAGAATGTGGCCGCACAAGACGGCCAAGAGGGGCGTTGGATGGGATTGCGTATTTTTTCTGTCATGGGCGAGGCCCTCAATTTCGGCGGCCGGCGCATGGAGACGATTGCGCGCGTTTCCTGGCTGCCCTTGATCCTCAGCATGCTGGCCTCCCTGGCGGCGGTCTTCGCCATGCTCTCCGTTATCGCCGGCAGGCTCATCACCTTGGCCGACGTGCCGACCTTTCTCGGCGCGCAAAATCTGGTGGCGCGCAATGCCGCCACGGGCTTCCAGAACGACCCCGCCGCCATGTGGGCGATCACGCTCGCCAGCCTCGCGGCGCAAACGTTGTTGACAGCATCGTTCATGGCGCCGCTGATCCGCTATGCGGGGCTGGGGGAGAAACCGGCGCCGGGAGTGCTTCACGCACCGTTTGGGCCGGACGAGTTGCGCTATGTCGTATCGAGTTTTTTCGGCCTCTTCTTCGTCGGCGTGATGGTGTTCGGCCCGCTCGCGGCGGCGAGTTTCTACACGCTCAAATATGTCGCCGAAGCGCTGGGGCAGACGCTGGCGGTGTTTCCGGACCCTGAAAGCCTGCACACCATCGAAGTCACAAAGGCAAGTGAACAGCTCGCTGAGGCGGGCCGTAGCTGGATCTATACGCGAGCCATTCCCCTGTCGGGCGCCTTGCCGGCGGCGCTTTTGTTCTGGGGCATTCTGTTTTTTCATTTCGCGCCGAAGAACCGGCCAAAAGCGCATCCAGTCGGAAAGATGTTCCTGCGCGCGCTGACGACGTTTTTCGTTGCGGCGGGACTGATGCTCACCGCCTATTTCTTCTTTGCGGAGATGGTGTTGACCGAGTTCCGCAGCAACATGACCTTTCTCGGCATTCTGTCGGCGGTGGGCGGGCAATTCACGGCGGTCGATTTCAGCGGATTCCTGAACGCCTTCGAATTTCTTTTGGAGTCGCCGTCGGGACGGCTGATCTTTTTCAGCATCGCCGCCTTTTTCATCGTCAATTATCTGAGCCTGCGCCTGTTTCCTTATCCGGGTGTCGCCGTGTGCCGAAAATCGCTGGCGCTGGGCAATACGCTGGCGGTGAGCCGTGGCTGGAATATCTTAAGGCTCTGGGTCATCGTGACGGCGATCAGCGTTCTTTTGATCGTCATCCAGGTCGTCGTGCTGAACCAGTTTCTGCTCAGTTATATCCTGCCAAGGGTGCTGGGGCTTCTCTATCAGGCGACGGCGGTCTCGACCAAGCTGGTCAATAGCGGCGAGACCGCCGAATGGGTGCGCCCGCTCTTCGTCTGGGTCTGGAACCTGACGAAAATAGGCATAAATATCGTCTGGTCGTTTTTCTCCTTCGGGGTCGTTGCCGGGCTTTACGGACGGCTTTACAGGGAAAGCGAAAAAGCGCGCTAAATCTGGCGCGAACCTGGAAAGCCGTCTTCATGTCACAAAGCCTTCCCGTTGGCGCCGTTTTAAACGAGGCCTTTCAATTCGGATTGCAGCGCTGGGGAACCATGATCCGGTTCGCCTGGGCGCCGCTGCTTGTTGGCTGTCTGTTGGTCGCCGGCTTTCTCGGGCTCATGCTTAATGTGGAAGCGATCATGGAGGCGGGCAGAACCGGCGCCGCCGGCCAGGCGAGCGATTATTTGCGGCTGCCCGCGCCAATGATCGTTTTTTTCAGCCTCGTTCTTTATGTCCTTGTGTCGGTTCTTTTCTCAGGGATCATGGCGTCGGTGTTCCGCCTGGTGGCGTTGGGAGAAGATGAGAACCGCCTCATCAATATTCGCCTCGACGGTCCGGCCGCCCGCGTATTCTGGGCGTCCTTACTCAAGGGCGTTATCTCAACGGTTGTCTGGTGCGCCGCGCTGGCGATAGCGCTGGTGCTGACCGGAAAAAACATCAATGCGTTTTTCGGCGATCTGGGCGCACTATTCTCCGCCGCCATGTCGTCTCTGGCGCTAGCCATAGGCGGCGCGGCGGAAGCGGGCGCGGAACGGTTCGCGGCCGCAGAGGCGCTCTTTATCACCGCTTATTGGAAAACCGTCACTTATGCGTTCATCATCGGGTTTGTTCCGGCGCTTTATATCAGCGTCAGGCTGGCGCCGTTTGTCGCCGGCTCCGCGGCGGAGAACCGGCTGATCCTCATGGGGTCGTTTGAGCTCACCAGAGAACGCTTCTGGCCGGTGCTCGGCGCGATGATCCTGATGGGGCTGATGATTTTCGTGATCAGCATCATTTTCGAGCTGGTGAGCCAGATCATGGAATTGTTGTCGGGGCTCGGCGCGGCGGGCGGGCTCTTCGCGCTGATCGCGCTTGTTGTCGGGATCATCCATCTTGGCTTGATGATCTTTTACAATGCAGTCGTTTACGGCGCGCAGTTCGCCTTTTCCGCCATCATTTATCGGCGTCTCAAGACCGGCGAGTAATTCACTTTTTCGCCCAGCGCTCTAGCCCCAAATCTCCATGACCAGTCCGCGCGCATCGCGTGCGTCATCGCTGAGGCGGATGGCGGAACCGTCAAGCCGCGCCTTCGCCGTGAGGGCAAGGGCGCAAGCATCGTAAACATCGTCGTGAGCGATAGCCTTGGCGCCATGTTGTTTGCGTAGGCCTGCATAGATCCTTTCCGCATCGGCGATCCCCGCGCGCATCAGCAGGGCGCGGCGCTCCGCTTGTCCTTCCGCCGTGCGTTTCGGATGTGCGCAAGGCTTGTCGTCATTAAGGCGGGAGAACGCGACTTCCGGATGGGCTTCTCCAAGGCGGATCTGATCTTCCGGCGTCACGGCCTCATCGATCTCGCGGATTTTCGGCGCGATCATCCAGGCCTGTTTCGACAAACCCTTGCCATCATTCTTCTTGCCCCAGCCATTGGCGTCTTCATAGCGCGAGAAGGAGAGCATCTTGCGCCGCGGCGGGGAGAAGACGCTCGAATGACGCAACGGGCTGAGGCGTTTGCGCGCCATAGCCTCGCACGCGCGTGGACCAGTGTCGGCAAGACCGATAGGCATGTCGACCATGATCATGGCTGCGTCGGCGATCGCGAGAATGTCTGTGAACGCCGCGGCCATGAAACCGCTGACGCTATTGTCATAAAGGTTAATGCGCACCGCCGCCCAGCCGGCGCGGCAGCCATCGACGCCAAGCACGCATTGTCCCGCGTGAGGGACGGGCGGTTTTCTCCTTCTGGTTGCTGGCATGGCCATTGCTCGTATCGGGTCGGGGCGTCTCTTCCCGTGTCCTTTCGGTCATGGCGGGGCGGTGATTGAAGCGCAAGCGGGAAGTCCGGCTTGTCAGCCGCCTTTCGGGGCGGCATCCTTAAGAAGAGCGGATCGAATGAGAATTATGAGCTTTCAAGACTCTGAAGAAGCTGGGGCGGGCGGGGCCGAGAGTTTCGTGCAATCGGAGCTCTTCGCGCGGACTTTCCGCGAGGGGATGGCGCTGGTCGAGGAGACCGCGAATTATCTCGACGGCGAGGGCCGCGACGCCTCGAAGAAATTGTCCCGCGATGTGGCGCTGGCCTATGCCGGGGCATCCATGCGCCTGACGACGCAGTTAATGCAGATCGCCTCATGGCTCCTGGTCCTGCGCGCCGTGCGCGAGGGCGAGATGGTGCTGGGCGAGGCGAGCGAGGACAAATACCGCCTGACGCCGTCGGAAGCGGCTTCGGTCAAATTCAAGACCGAAGGCCTGCCCGAGCGGCTCGTTGGCCTCATTGATGCGGCGCATCAGCTTTACAGCCGGATCAGCCGTCTCGACCGCGAGCTTTTCGTGGAAGAGGGCGCGCCGGAAGAAAAGAATGACGCCGCTGCGCAGCAGCGCGCGCTAATGAAGGCGTTCACTGCGCGCTGATAGAATGGCGCGCGCGCCCACCACGACTTGATCGGGGGGGCCATTCTCTTTCGATATCGGAAAAGTCACTGACCTCCGCCAAAGGCGGAGGTTTGAGACGCTTCGCTTGGACCACTGGAAGTGGTTTTGTTAGGGATAGTTAGTACTTAAGCTG
>PAIP01000014.1 GCA_002704915.1 Parvularcula sp. | reverse complement strand
GGCTCGGTCCGCTTGATCTCCTTGCGCTTGGCGCGCAGCAACTGCGCCAGCCTGCGGCCTTCGCCGACACTCACCAGATAGCAGCCGGTCGGCTCGCCCTCCGCATCAGTTTCCGGCTCCACCACCAGATTTTGCAGGATGCCCTTGGCGGCGATGCTCGCCGCCTTCGCCTCGATGGACGCCTCGCTGTGCGGGGTCTTCCGGGCGTTCTGCGGGTGCTTCTTGAGCTTGTTGAGCGGGATGAAGACCGTTTCGCCATGTTCGGGAACGGTCGGGGTCTGTGTCTTCGTCGTCATGGTCTTTCCTTTCATGGGCTCGGGTTGGAGCGCAGCGCTGCGCTGCAACCCTGCCCGTCGGCGAGACCGGGGGGTGCAAGGTGCAAGGGCGGACGGGCGGAGGGGGATCACCCGGCCTGCACAAGCGGATCGAAGTCGTGACGAAGGTGCGATGCTGGCATCCGCGCGGAAGGTCGGGGATACCGCCCGGCCGCCCTTGTGCCGCGCCAGGGGGCAGCGCCCCCAAGCAACCGGCCCGGCCAGAGCAAAGCGGCGGCCGGGTGTATGAACAGGATCAGGATGTGGGAAACCGGAAAGCCGAAGGCCCTGACACACTGATCGCCGCATAATGCCGGGCGAGGTCTTCACGTGACCATGCGGAAGTGCCTCGTCCGCGCAGCAAGTCCGCTTCGCCTTGCAACTGAGATTTAGGCTCAGTCCTTTCTAAGCACCGTGAAATCGAATATCGAAATGATACGGCGGGTCGTGGGCAAACAAGGAAGAAATGCCTGAGTGGGGCGAGCGACTTTGCCATGTTTGGGGGCGAGCAATGAAAATCTACTCTGTGGCCATCGAGAACTTTCGTGGCATCCGCACGGCTACAATCGTGTTGCCCGATCATGCGGTGCTCATCGGTGACAACAATACGGGAAAGTCGTCGGTGATCGAGGCCATCGACCTAGTTCTGGGACCGGATCGCCTCAACCGTCGTCCACCCGTGGATGAGCATGATTTCTGGCAGGGTCGTTATGTCGCCGCCGTGCCGGAGGGCGAGAACGCCGTCGAGGGCGATGCTCCCAAGATCAGGATTAACGTCACTATCGTTCATCTCTCCATCGAACAGCAGGCGCGGTTCGGCGGACATATCGAGTGGCTGAACGTCGAGACCGGCGATCTTTATGCAGAGGCTAACCCAGCAGGTGTCGATGCCGCCGCAATCGTGGCAGCGTTGCGTGTAACATTCATTGGCGAATACAACTTCGATGAGGATGATTTCGACGGCAACACCTACTACACGCGCAGTCTCACGGAGGACGATCCCCCAGCGACCTTCTCAAAGAAGGACAAGCAGCATTGCGGGTTCCTCTATCTGCGCTCGCTCAGGACCGGATCACGCGCTCTCAGCCTCGAACATGGCAGCCTGCTCGACATTATCCTGCGCCTAAAGGAAATCCGGCCGCAGATGTGGGAAGCAACCATCGCGACGCTCGCGGGCTTTGACGTGGCGAGTGACCCGGAGCTGGGGATTTCCGGCGTCTTGGAAAGTATCAACACGTCTTTGAAAAAATATGTCCCGCAAGAATGGGGAGCGAAGCCGCACCTCAAAGTATCCAGCCTCACCCGTGAGCATCTGCGCAAGGTCGTGACCGCGTTCATAGCCACGGGCAACGGCGACCATGCGGCACCGTTCTACCGACAGGGCACGGGCACCATCAACATGCTGGTGCTGGCGATGCTTTCGCAAATTGCCGAGGACAAGCAGAACGTGATCTTCGCTATGGAGGAGGTCGAGACCGCGATCCCGCCCTATGCGCAGAAGCGCATCGTGCATGAGCTACGCAAGCTCTCCGCGCAGTCGATCATCACCTCCCACTCTCCCTATGTGCTGGAGGAGTTCGGGCTGGAGCAAACCGTAATTTTGGCGCGTTCCGACGGCGGCGACCTCAGCCAAGCGAAGATCGCGCTGCCTGACAGCGTGAAACACAAGCGCTATCGCCAGGAGTTCCGCACACGTTTCTGCGAAGGGCTGCTCGCCCGGCGGGTGCTGATCGCAGAGGGGGCGACCGAGGCGACCGCCTTTCCGGCAGCGGCGCGCCGGCTAGCGGAGTTGAACCCGGCAATCTATTCATCTCTGGAAGCGTTGGGGCTGTGCATCATCGACGCCGGTAGCGAAAGCCAGATTGCCGATCTGGCATTGCTTTACCGACGTCTTGGTAAGCGGACCTTCGCGGTTTGCGATAAGCAGACCGATGCCGCCAAAGGAGCTATCGAGGCGCAAGTTGAGCATCTTTTCATGCACGAGGAAAAGGGTATCGAGGATCTGGTGCTGAACAACACAACGGCGGCCGCGCTTGGGCGGTTCGCAGAGATGCTAGATTGGCCGCCGCATCTACTCGCGCAATATCCTGACCCCAAAGCTCAAGCTGTCGCCGCTCTTAAGGCATATTTTGGCTGGTCCAAGGGAAATTGGGGAATTGCGGAGTTTCTCGCCCAATGCACGGAGGCGGAGATTCCGCAATGGATACGCGATGCCTGCATCGAACTGCGCAAGCGATGCGATCCTCCGCCGGCGCCGCCGGCGGCGGGCGCTAATGGTGGCGACCTGTTCGCTGACATTTTTGGCTAGAGTGCTCTGCTATGGTCGAGTTGACGAAGGCCCAACAGGATGTGCTTGCCACGGACGGCTATCAACTCGTCACCGGCGGCCCCGGATCGGGCAAGACCACGGTTTCTATCCTCAAGGCAGCGAAAATCGCGCGTGAGGCATTGCGACCGGAGCAACGTATCCTTTTTCTCAGCTTCGCCCGTGCAACCGTATCCCGCGTCCTGGAGGCCATGGATGAGGAAAGCCGGATTTCACGAGACGAAAAGCGACGTATTGAGGTGGACACCTACCATGCGTTCTTCTGGCGCATCCTCAAGACGCACGGCTATCTCGTAGGCTTTCCGCGCCGGCTGGCGATCCTGACACCACCTAACGAGGCCATCGCCCTATCGGCGGTGCGGAGTGGCTACAAGGCCAACTCCAAGCTCAGTGACGCGGAGAAGGCCGAAAAGAAAGCGCGCGAAGAGGCTGAACGGAACCGTCTGGCGAAGGAGGAAGGCCGGGTCTGTTTCGATCTTTTCGCCGACCGGGTTGCGACGTTGCTGCATGGTTCGGCGAAGGTTCGGACACTGATCTCAACCATGTATCCATTTATCATCCTCGATGAGTTTCAGGACACTAGCGCGGATCAATGGCGCGTAGTCCAGGCGCTTGGCGCGAACAGCACACTAATCGCACTGGCTGATCCCGAGCAGCGGATATTCGACTTCATCGGTGCTGACCCCGAACGCTTGGATCATTTTCGCGCCGCGTTTCACCCCTCAGAACATGACCTAGCCGGAGACAACCACCGCAGCAAAGGCACCGAAATCGCCCTGTTCGGTAACGATGTCCTGAGCGGGAAATTCCGGCAAAGCAACTACAGTGGCATCGCTTTTCAGGGGTTTAAATCGAACCAGAACCAAGCCTTTGCTAGCTTGGTTGGTCATGTGCTCCAAGCACGCAAGCGTCTGATAGACAGCGGCAAACCTAATTGGTCGCTCGCGATCCTTGTGCCTACGAAGAAGATGACCCGGTTGGTGTCGGATGTGTTGCGCGAGCCCTTTGGGCAGGTGCCAGCAATCGGACATACGGCGGCCGTTGATATGGATGGGCCGATTCTCGCGGCGGAGATCGTAGCCTTCCTGCTTCAACAGGGGCGTCATGCCGGCCATTTCGACGAATTCTTGGACCTGCTCTGTAGTTACTACCATGGCCGGGGTGGCGCAGCGCCGACAGCGGGCGATCTGACGGAAGCGGCGCGTCTCAATGCAGCGCTCGGGAAATGGAATCAGTGCTTGGCAGTGGGGAAGGCACCTCCCAAAAACTCCGTGCTGAACGCGACTGCCGCGGTTTATGCGACCGCCCTAGATGTTGGCCTGACCGGCGATCCTGACCGCGATTGGGCTGCGATCCGCGCGGCGTTGGAGGCCGGCGGTTGTGCGAGATTGCGGGCGATAGCTGGAGACGTTCGCAACGTCCGCCTGCTCGAGCGCGGCACCCAGCTTCGGCAGGGCTTAACTCAAGATTGGCGAGATACCGGCGGCTATCTCAATGCTCTTGCCATCACGCGGCAATCCTTTGTGCAGGAGCATTTTGCCACGGCGCACAAGCCGGAAACCGGCGTGGTGGTGATGAATATGCACAAGGCCAAGGGGAAGCAATTCGATGAGGTCATCATCTTCGAGGGATGGCCAAGGCGTGCAAAAGGCAAGGTCGTGGCCAACTTCGACCGGATCGTGCGTGAGAATATTGCTGCCGGGCCGATGATGCAGGCTCGACAGAATTTCCGCGTCAGCGTTACACGCGCAAAGCTACGCACCACAATCCTCACGCCGGAGGATGATCCTTGTGTGTTGCTCACGGCATCTGGATAGGTCGCCGGGCTATTTTAGAGGGTCATGGAGGGCTATAGAGTAAACGTAGTTCTCATCGCTATCCCGCGTGCCCCGCCACTTGCCCCCGCGAAAGCGTTCTGCCAATCCGGCTGTGGCCCGATTCTTCCGTTGTTTTCGAGGGTTATACGGGAGTGGCTGAACACTGGCCCCGCAGCCAGAAGCCTTGGAAGCGGTCTCTCCGGGCCGATATTCTCTGGACCTCATGATTGCGTCGATTTGGTGAATAGTTTGCAGGTATCTGAAAATGAATGATTTTACAGACTCGTCGGCTAAACACTTCGAAGCTAGTGGCGTTCGTGAGAAGGAACCCGTATCGAACATTTTACGCACGCGACATAGCTCTGCAGCGCTCTAACAATCACCCGGAAGGCATGACATTTTCGCCTTCTCTTGTGAGTGACGAGACTTCGTGTTCGCCAAGCTCAAGCGCGTCGGCTTCAGTACGCAGCCATACTGAAAGTCGGTCGGTGGCTAAAGTAACTTGTTCGGGCTTCCGCAAGGCGCATTCCCAAATCGTCGCCACACGCCAGCCCGCCGCAAGAAGCGCGCCTCGAACGGCGCTGTCCCGCGCGATATTCGCGTCGAACTTCGCCTGCCAGAACGCCGCGCGCGTGGCGGGAGTGGAAGCATACCGGCATCCCTCATGCCGATGCCAGAAGCAGCCGTGCACAAAGACAACGGCGCGGTACTTGGGAAGGACGAGGTCTGGCCGTCCGTGGACGTTCTTCGAATGAAGCCGGAAGCGGAACCCCCGAGCGTGCAGAGACCGTCGAAGCGCCAACTCAGGCCTCGTGTTCTTTCCTTTGATCCCTGCCATCATGCGGGAGCGTGTCTCGGTATCTACGATGTCCACCATCTCACCTCCTTGCCATGTCTGCGAAAACCTGGAAAGAAGAGAAACCGGAGGATTAGAGTGTCGAAACCCGTTCAAATTGTTGATCTGTTTTCAGGCCCGGGAGGGCTCGGAGAAGGGTTCTCTTCTTGTAGGAGGAGCGATGGGTCGCGCGCCTATGAAATCGCGGTCTCTATTGAAAAGGATCGTGCTGCGCACGACACGCTAAGGCTCAGAGCATTCTTGCGCCAATTTGATGAATTCCCGCCGGAATACTACTTGTGGATTTCCGGAAAGCACGAATGCCCGGATTGGAAAGAACTGTACCCTCTGCAATGGAAAGCTGCCGAAGCCGAGGCTCTATGCGCAGAACTTGGAAAACCGGATACAGCAGCCATGCTTTCTGAGAGGATTTCTGCGACAAAGCGATTGGCCGGTGATCGCACTCTCCTGATCGGCGGCCCTCCCTGCCAGGCATATTCCCTCGCCGGACGGTCGAGAAACGCCGGTATCCGAGATTACAGGCCGAAGGATGACGACCGGCACTTCCTCTATCGCGAGTATTGCCGCGTCCTGAGCGAGTTGAACCCTGCTGTGTTTGTCATGGAGAACGTCAAGGGTATGCTTTCCTCGTCTGTCGAGGGGTTGGCGATCTTCGAGCAGGTCGTTTCCGACCTAGAGCTCGCAGGCTCGGGCTACAGGCTCGTTTCCCTTTCGGCCGACGTCCGGTCAGACGCAAAACCCGAACCAAAGGACTTCGTTATCCGCGCCGAGGATTACGGAATTCCACAAGCACGGCACCGGGTCATCATCGTCGGTATCAGGTCGGATGTCGCCAGCGACTTCACCCCGAAACTTCAACGGCGAAACGCCTTGGTTCCGGTCAGGGACATGCTGACAGGCCTGCCGCGGCTGCGAAGTGGCTTGAGCCGATGCGACGACGAACACGCGTGGTACGACGCGGTAGTCGACGCGATGGAGACCGTCGGAAAGACTATCCGGGATTATCAAGGCGACAATTCCAGCTGCTTTCTGGACGAGTTGGATCGGGTCGAGGAACGACTTCTGACGACTTCGCAAGTTGGTCGCGCGAGCCACGTAAGAAAACCCTTGTCAAAGAAGCTGCAGCCCGCGCTTTCGGTGTTTCTGGACGACCCGAACCTCAACGGTGTCTCGGCGCATGAAACCCGTGGACACATGCCGTCCGATCTGGCGAGATATCTCTATGCCGCCTGTTTCGCAAAGGCCGAGGGTTTCAGCCCAAGGGCACACCAGTTCCCCGACATCCTCGCCCCAAAACACAAGAACTGGAAGACAGGCATGTTCAACGACAGGTTCCGCGTTCAGATCGGCACAGCTCCGGCTTCCACGGTAACAAGCCACATCTCGAAGGACGGGCACTACTTCATTCATCCCGACCCAACGCAGTGCCGCAGTCTTACGGTGCGCGAGGCCGCACGGCTGCAGACCTTTCCCGACAACTACCACTTCATGGGTAATCGCACCGAGCAATTCGTTCAGGTTGGCAATGCAGTGCCACCATTTCTCGCAAGGCAGATTGCTGACGCCCTGCTACCTGTATTCGAAGCCCTTTGAACGTCAGCCCGTCAATTCGAGGCTCGCGTGTGGGGTTATTTCATCGTGGAGCCGAACATGCACTAACACTCAAATCGGACCACTCAAGTGGGGCGGATCACGTTAGCCCTACGAATTTAAGCACCTATTTCCCAATGAACTCCAGCATGCAAGACTGTTCGGTCTCGGAAGTATTTGGCAAGATTGGTTTGGAATCGACTTGTTGTGGATCTATGGATGAACAACCGATGGGTCGCTCATTCTAGTGTCTCGGGGTGCCATGCTGGAATACGAAGATGCTCCACCGCCAGCCGACGCGCTGGCTGAATCCCTCCGCGGTTTCGGCTACTCCGCCGAAACCGCTATTGCAGATATCATAGACAACAGCATCACCGCCAGGGCCCGCAATGTCTTCGTCAACGTGGAGCTGGCTGCAGGAACTCCTTTCATAAGTATCCTCGATGACGGCGAGGGGATGAGCGAGAAGACCCTTCGGGAGGCCATGAAGCTGGGTTCGCAGAGTCCGTTGATACCTCGAGCCGAAGCCGATCTTGGCCGCTTCGGGCTTGGTCTTAAGACCGCATCCTTTTCCCAGGCGAGAAGCCTCACCGTCGCCTCGAAGCGCAAGGGTGGGGAGGTCGCCATAAGGAGGTGGGACCTCGATTATCTGGCAGATTCGGAGGGTGAGTGGCGTTTGCTCACTTCGGCCCCCGAAGATGCCGGTCCGCATATCGAACGTCTCGAGAAACAGGAAAGCGGAACACTCGTCCTCTGGAACAAGCTGGACAGGGTCCGTCCCCGCCACAGTGCAGCCGTTGGGGGCGCCAAGTCGCACCTTCTGATGGAGCAGCTTGAGCAACATCTCTCCATGGTATTTCATCGCTATCTGGAAGGCGGCCAGCCGAAGCTGAAAATGCATGTAAATGCTGCTCGGATAAGGCCGTGGGATCCTTTCCTGAGTTCGCACCCTGCATGCAGACCCAGTCCCGAGGAGACTGTCAGCACGGCGAATGCTCGGGTTCGGGTCAAGGGTTTCGTTCTGCCCAACAAGGACATGATCGGGGACGAGAAGGCCTGGAACCAGGCCGGAGGCAGCGAAGGCTGGGTGACAAGCCAGGGCTTTTATATCTACCGCAATGACAGGCTTCTTGTCGCAGGCGGGTGGTTGGGTCTGGGAAGGCCCAGACCCTGGGTTCGGGACGAGACTCACAAGCTCGCGCGGATTCGTGTCGACCTTCCGAACTCAGAAGACGCTGCTTGGCAAATCGACGTCAAGAAATCCGATGCCAGTCCGCCGGAAAATCTGAGGGCCCGCCTGACCGATCTTGCTCTCGCAATTCGCGGAGAGGCCAGGTCCGTTTTCGTCCATCGCGGAGAATACGGAAAGAGCCCCAAGGTTGCCAACCTTGCTCGTCCGTGGAAGTCGGTCAGGATCGGTGGACAGTCAGCCTACCGCATCGATACGATTCATCCGGTGGCGAGCTACATCCTGTCATCGCTTGATGATGACGATCGTTCAATCGCTGCCTTCTTCAAGCTGCTGGAAAACACAGTCCCGGTCGAGAAGATCTGGATAGATACTGTCGAGCAGGGGGAGCTTCCCGCGACGCCGTTCTCCGGAGAAACGCGGGAGCAGATCCGAGCACTCGCTCGTGACCTGCTTGCGAGCCTCATGCGCAGTAGGGGGCTTTCAGAAGATGAGGCGAGGGCGCAGCTGCGCAGGATGGCACCTTTCGACCAGCATTCCGAGATAATCGACGAAATCTAGAGGGGAAATCAGTTTGGCAGATGGTGTTGCAGCCAAGATCCGTGGTCAGGTCATGGGTATTCTGGAGGAAATCAGAAAGTCGGAGACCATTACTCGCGAACGGATCGCCCGAGTCCTCGACGGGATCTGCAATATGTTTCCTAACCTGCCCGAAGACTTCGACCGCGAAGACATGCTGGCATCGATTGAAGAGCGGATCAGTATCTGGATAGGCGATGCTCAGGAACTGGTCAACAACGAGAACCACGTGGAATGGCTCGCTGCGCGCAAGCCCGAACTCGAATGGAACTATTGGAACCGCTATCGGCAGCACATCCTGCCTGATATCGGTCTCGAGCCGACGACAAAGCTTGACGGCATCACCGACCGCATCCTTTCGCACCTCGAGGATCCGCAGCGAGAAGGAGCTTGGGACCGGCGCGGGTTGGTCGTTGGTCACGTCCAGTCAGGCAAGACCGCGAACTACACGGGCCTCATCTGCAAGGCTGCAGACGCCGGATACAAGATCATCATTGTTCTCGCAGGCATTCACAAGAACCTGCGGTCGCAGACCCAGATTCGCATCGAGGAAGGGTTCCTAGGGTATGACAACAATCGCCGGCCCGATGAGGGCTTTCGAGCGGTTGGGGTCGGCAACATCAACCCGGATCCGTTTCTTCGTCCGGACTCGGTGACCAACCGCGCGGACGACGGTGACTTCAACACGAACCGCGCGAAAACCTTCTCGATCAATCCGGGCGGACGCCCTCTCGTTTTCGTGATCAAAAAACAGTACACCGTGCTTCAGAACTTGATCAACTGGGTCAAGTGGGCGCACACTGCTGTCCATCAGGAGACAGGAAGGGAGAGTGTTTCCGGCATTCCACTACTGGTTATCGACGACGAGGCGGACCACGCGTCGGTCGATACGAAGGACGGCGCCTTCGACGAGCACGGCCAGCCTGATCCGGAACATGATCCCTCGCGCATCAACCAACTGATCCGAAGGTTGCTCACGCTGTTCCAGCAGAAGGCCTATGTCGGCTACACCGCAACGCCATTCGCAAACATCTTCATCCACGAACAGGCGGAGACGAGGGAAGAGGGCCCCGATCTCTTTCCGAGCAGCTTCATCATCAGTCTCCCTGCCCCTTCCGATTACTTCGGTCCGGTGCATGTCTTCGGATCTGACGGGGAGGACGAAGACGAGATCGAGGATGCAGAGCACCGTTACGTGCGGGAGATCGAGGACCATGCCGATTCCCTCAGCCTGAACGAGAATTCCGGCTGGGTACCTCCGAAGCACAAGAACGGCTGGGTCCCGCGCTATATGGGCGAGCTCACGCTCCCGCCATCGCTCGTGAAGGCGATCCACTCGTTCATCATCGCTTCCGCAGTGCGACGTGCTCGTGGTCAAGACCGTGCCCACAACTCGATGCTGGTCCACGTCTCGCGGTTCACCAGCGTCCAGAACCTTGTGAAGCAGCAGATCGAGGCCGAAGTGGAAGCGATAAAGCGCGAGTTCCGCTACGGTGAGACGGAGGGCGAGCGTTGCATCAGGGACGAGCTGGAAGCGCTCTTTACCGAGGATTTCGCGGACAGCCTGAAGCCGGATCACAATCCCGACGGCGAAATCTTCGAATGGGAGGACATCGAGCCCTTTGTCGAAAGGGCCAACCCGCAAATCGAGGTCAAGGAGATCAACGGAAGTGCCGGTGACATCCTCGATCAGGAAGCGGCGGGATCAGAGCACGTTCTCAGCATTGCCGTGGGCGGCGACAAGCTCAGCCGCGGTCTCACGCTCAAGGGTCTGACAACAAGCTACTTTCTTCGAGCCTCGCGCATGTACGACACGCTCATGCAGATGGGGCGCTGGTTCGGATACCGCCATGGGTACGAGGATGTCTGCAGGCTCTACATGACGGCGGACCTTCGCGAATGGTTCGAGAAGATCACGGTCGCGTCGGAGGAGCTGCGCGAAGAGTTCGATCACATGGCAGCCGTGCGGGGAACCCCGCGCAACTACGGCCTGCGCGTCCGCTCCCATCCGGCCCTAATGATCACCTCAAGGGTCAAGATGCGTTCCGGCACTCCGATGAAACTCAGCTTTGCCGGCACGATCTCGGAAACCGTCGTCTTTCATGCCAGCAAGGATGTGATCGAAGCAAACAGGCAAACAACCGAAACCTTCCTGAAGGCAATCGGATTGCCTTCGAAAATCGATCCTTCGCGCGCGCGTCCCGAGGGAAGCCTGCACCAGTGGAAGAACTCTTTCTTTTGGGAGCGAGTGGATGCTTCCACGATCCTCTCTTTCCTTGGAGGCTATGCCACGCACGAGGACTCGGTCAAGGCGAACAGCAACTTCCTCAGGCAGTTCATCGAGAAGCAGAACGAGCACAGGGATCTTCTGGAGTGGGACGTTGCACTGCTGTCGGGAAGGGGGCAGGTGACTGACCTGGCCGGTCTGAAGATCCCCATGGTGCAGCGTACGCCGTTGACCAGGAACACATCGATCAGCGACCAGATCGATGCGAAGAAGTACATCATCAGCCGGCTTGTCTCGCCACGCGACGAAGCGATCGACCTCGACGAGGATGCTTTCGCCGAGGCTCTCGAACGGACACGTGCCGCGTGGCATGAGGATGCGGCGCGCAACCGGACGCGAGGCGAATTTCCGAACGAACCCAGCGGCATGTCCATTCGGGAAACGAGGCATCAGGGGCGTGGGCTGATGTTGCTCTACCCCCTTGATCCGGACACCGAGGTGACACGAGGTGTCACGGATCCGGTCATGGCTGTCGCACTGAGTTTCCCCACGAGCTCGAACGCCACGGAGATCGACTACGTCGTGAACAATGTCTTTACCCGCACGGAGAGTGAACTGTGACCGGCGAAGACATCGAAGCGATCTGGCAGGAAATCGAGAAGGAAGGACACAGGGAATCGGGCTGGCACGGGCGGAAGATCTCGCGTGGCTCGCCCCATGACCTTCTGGCTGGCCGGAGGATGCCTACCGGCAGCGTCGGGCTTCTCTACGATCTCGATGCGAGTTCCGTGCCGCCAGGTGCTGAGTGGCCCGAGGGCAAGGGTTTCCGCACGAAGGTACAGTTGATTACCGCCGGGTCCGGCGGCAAGCTGCGGGTAGCGCTAGAGCTTTCCGGCGCACAGTATCGGGATGTGTTTTCGGCGCTGTGTGCCGACATTGCAAATGTGATCATGGAACATAGTCCCGGACGAGCGGGGTTCAGCGCGTTCTTGAGGCGGCTTCAGGCCTGGCAGCGCTTCATGCAGTTCCATTCGGACAGAGGCCTCTCGCAGGAGCAGATCAGGGGCATCTTCGCGGAAATCACGGCTCTGGAGCAGATCCTCTATCCCATGCTTGGCGAGCTTCAGGCAGTGGAGGCCTGGCAAGGTCCGCGCGCCCTTCACGACTTCGACCGGCTGGGCCACGCACTCGAGGTCAAGAGTGGTTCGGCGACGGGGGATCCGGTCATGCGCGTATCCCGCTTGGAGCAGTTCGACGAGACGACGGTAAAGAGCCTTCACTTATGCTTCGTGGCACTTAGGACGGATACGCAGGATGGCTTGAGCCTGCCCGCCCTTGTCGCGCGGCAGCGAGACCGCCTGAAAGACTTCCCTGGCGCCCTGCAGCGGTTGGAGGATCTTCTCGTTGCTGCCGGGTACCACGAGTCGCAGGCGTCGAATTATGCAGAGCCGCAACTGAAACCTGCGAGCCTGAAGCTCTATCGTGTGCGGGATGAATTTCCACGGCTGAGGAGAGAGGACCTCCACAGAGGAATCGTTGCGGGCAAGTACTCGGTGACAGTGAATGCCTGTTCCGATTTTCAAACCGAACTTTCCGACTTCGCAGCAGTCTTTGCCGGGGATGAAGATGTCGACTGACCTGGATATTTCCGAATTTCGCACGAGCCTGATCGCAGACATCAACGAAGCGAGAAGTGGGGGCTCGGGCGGCGGCTCGCCTGTCCTTCCCGACTTCTCCGAGAATGTCTTCACCGACATCTGCACTACGTGGCTCTCGGAAGTCGCTTTTACCGAAAGCCCCGAAGTCTGCCATTTCGAACGAAGCTTCGGAGCGAGAACGGCACGATCAAACGGGTACGGTATCAGTGACGACGAAGCCGTCATTGATGTCTACATTTCCTGTTTCGACGGCACGGGTGAGCTGGGTTCGATACCTCCAGAGGAAATCCGGCGCGCGGGGCGTCATGCCCGGACATTCATCGAAAAGGCGACGGGTGATCTGCTGGAGTCCCTTGATCCTTCGCACGCCGACTACGGCATGGTGGAGCGGATCCGCGAAATTGCGGACGTTGTAGGGCGCTACCGCGTTCTAATACTGACCGACTCGCGCTGCTCGCTGAACGCCATCGATGCAGAGGACATCGATGGCACTCCCCTCTCCTACGAAGTCGTGGACATCGAGAGGCTCTACCGACTCGTTCAAGCAGGGCTGCCCCGCGACGAGATCGTGGTGGATTTTACGATCTACTCCGACGAAGGGCTTCGTTGCCTTCACGCGCCAGAGATTTCCCAAGACTACGACGCCTATCTCGCCCTCATACCCGGGGAGATCCTCTTCCAGCTCTATGACAGATATGGTCCGCGACTTCTCGAGAAGAACGTCCGATCATTCCTTCAGGCAAGGGGCAAGGTGAACCGGGGGATTCGCGACACGCTTCGCACGCGTCCGGATCGTTTCATGGCCTACAACAATGGCATCGTGGCTACTGTCGACGAGATTGAGGTCAGGCATGACGCCGAGACCGGCGCACGCCACATTACAGCGGTCAAGGGGCTCCAGATCGTGAACGGAGGCCAGACGACCGCCTCCATCCACAGGGCGCGACGCAACGACAAGGTCGATCTCTCGACCGTTTATGTGCCCGCAAAGATCTCCCTCATCGAGGCTGACCGGATCGAGGAGATGGTCCCTGCGATCTCGCTCTACGCGAACTCACAGAACAACATCCAGATGGCCGACTTTTCGGCCAACGATCCCTATCATGTCGAGATGTCCCGCCTGTCCTCCCAAATATGGTGCCCGGGCGAGCAGGGCCGCTGGTTCTACGAGAGGACCCGCGGGGAATACGAGGTCGAGAAGTCACGAACTGCAAGAACACCTGCTCAGATCAAGAAGTTCAACGAGAAGACACCTCGTCAGCGCAAGTTCGACAAGGTCGAGCTCGCCAAGTTTCTCCTCTCCTGGGAACAGAAGCCGGACAAGGTCAGCTTGGGCGGACAGAAGTGCTTTGCCTGGTTCATGCAGAACCATTCGGAGACACACTCGAAGGGATGGCAACCTGACGAGACATACTATCGTCGAGCGATTGCGAAGGCGATCCTCTACAAGCAGGCTGTCAGCATCACCCGCAAGGAGGCTTTTCCCGCTTATCGTGCGCAGGTGGCAACCTATGTCGTTGCCTATCTGTCACACCGCACGGGGAGGCAGGTCGATCTCGACGCTATTTGGAGAAAGCAGGAACTCTCGGATGAGATCGTCGAACTCATGCGTGACTGGGCATACGAGCTTCGTGATGCGATCGTCGAGACGTCCAACGGCAAGAACGTGACCGAATGGTGCAAGAAGGCCGAGTGCTGGAAGGCGATCCGGGGCCTAGACCTTCCCCTGCCGTCAACACTGCCGCCGGAAATCGGCGGCACAACTCAGGATACAGGCAAGGGGAAAGGCAGGGAAAGACCTGCCGACCCGTCCCTCAGCCCTGCCGAACTGGATGCGATGCATCGCTGCCAGGGAACCTCCGCCCAAGAATGGATCGCAATCAGTCAGTGGGGTGCAGAGACAGGCAACCTGAAGGACTGGCAGTGCGGGATTGCAGCCACTCTGAGCGGATACGCCGCGCGAGACTGGCCGAAGGCCCCGTCAGTCAAGCAGGCATTGCGCGGTGTCGAGATTCTCAACATCGCCGAAGCAGAAGGAGCTCCGTTCCAGAATGCTCCAGCCGGCTCTGTTAGAGGAACCTGACTTCAGGCGGGACATGGGGCTCAAGGTCAACTGAACTAAGCGTTCGATTTTACGGCACAAATACTTAAGTACTGGCGCTCCCACTCCGCCGGAAACGGCTCCAGCACGCGCACCAGCGTCACGTCTCGTGCTTTCCCGTTTAGGATCGCCTCGACGATGTCAGGCGCTAGAAGGGTCAGCCGAAGGACGCGGGTCATGTAGGAGTGGGCGATCCCCTCGCGCTCGGCCAGTTCGGCGATGGTGGCGAACTCACCCGACTCCAGCATCCGCTTCCAGCGGAACGCACGAGCCAGCGCCTTGAGCAGTGTGCTGTCGGTCCGGCGTGGTTGCTTGCCGCCCTCTGGCAGCTGTGTCGCCTTCCGTCCGCCGCGCTTCACGACACGGAACGGCACGTGCAGCGTCACGGTGTCGGGGATCGGCTTCGCACGGCTCATGCTGCCACCTCGATTCCGTCGGCCAACATCTCGCGCGCGAGGTCGTTGAGGCCGTCTATGCGCAGCTTAACGTTGAGCCCGTCCGTGCCGATATCCACGCGTTCGACCAGCAGCGCCACGATGCGCGCCTGCTCGGCGGGGAACAGTTCGTCCCAAAGCGGATCGAGCTGCTGGAGCGCCGTGCGGGCGTCTGCTTCGGTGATATCGTCAGCGTGGACGCGTGCCGCCTTCCATGATCCCGCCACGATCTCCGGCTGGCGCGCGCAGGTGGACGTAGACATAGAGGATGTGCTGGAGCTGGCAGAACAAACAGAAATTTAGACGCGCGCGGCCCCGCTGGACTTGGGCCGCACCTCGCACACCTGATTAGACGACATCTGCTGAAAGGTTGGGTCGCCTGTACATCCCTTACCGGCGCCAGGCCTGAAATGAGCTACTACTCTTCATCCCGTTACAATCGGAGCATTTGGGCCGCTAATCTTGAGTTGTCACCGAAAGCTGCCAGTCCTCTATCGGCCCCAACACAGCCGTGCAGTGGATTAGTTTTCCGAAGGTTACGACGCGCGCGCCGCGCCGCGATCACTGTAGAACACGGGCCGCAGCGGGTGATCAGCAGCTAAGGCTGCTGATCACCCGCTTGAACAGCGTTCTCGCCTCTTTGGGATACTACTCGACCAGCTCCGGTTCGTAACACAGGTGATCAGCAGGATACGCTTCAACATGGTTCGGAACCGCCTTCAGATTGAGGCTCTTCCTGTGCAGGCGCATCTGCTCCTTCTCCAGATCAACCTTATATCCGGTGAGTGCACGTAGGATCGACAGACCAATGGCCTGGGCCATGGCTGGTGGGAAGGCGTTGGCGATCTGCCGGAACTTCTGCAGGTTGCTGCCCTGCAGTTGCCAGTCGTCGCGGAAACCTTGGAGGCAGGCCATCATTTCGAGCGTCAATTTCGGCATATGATCGCGAGGCGCATCACGATCCGGTGCAGCCTTGGCGTAGTGGCCGGGGTCAACGCCGAGTTCTCTCCACGATTCCCGTGACTTCGGCTGTGCGAGGTCGATGCCGCCCTTCTTCTGGCTGCCACCGATGATGGTGGGCGCATAGCCGTTGGCACGCTCTTTCCATTCATCCACATGGGCCCAGCCATTGGCTGCCATGAGGTCATAGAGGGCTTCGCCGACTGTGGGTGCTTTCTTGGCCAAGGCTTCAGGCCAGGAGAAGCGGTGCATTATCCCGCGCCGGAAGCCCACGAGAATTGCCCGCCTGCGCTTTTGTGGCAGACCGAAGTCCGGTCCGCTCAGGATGCGCCACTCCGCATCGTAGCCAAGGGCCGCCATCCGGGCGAGAATGCGCAAGCGATGCATCGCGTTCGATGCCTGTAGAGCACCAGTGACATTCTCCAGCATCACCGCCTTGGGCTTCAGTTCACGGATGAGCTTCATGGCCTTCGGGAACAAATCGCGTTCGTCAGCTGCTCCCTTGCGCTTGCCCGCCTGTGAGAAAGGCTGACAGGGCACGCCACCTGCAAGAAGATCAACACCTTCGAACTGGCTCAGGTCGACATCACGCAGATCCGCCTCGATGACAGGCCAATGCTTCCCGTTGTGACGCAGTGTGGCGGCTGCATCCTTGTCCACTTCCACAAGGCCCACGTGCTTGAACCCCGCAGCTTCAAGACCAATGGCCTGTCCGCCAGCACCAGCACAGATTTCCAGAACAGTAGGCGCTTTGTGGCCGCAAACGCTGACGGGAACATCAAGCGGGGTGTCTCCGGCTTCTCGCATGCGCTTTACAGCCGAAGAGGTTCCGCTGTCGTCATCATAACCAAAGGCCCAAGCCAACTGCCATTGGAGGGAGCTGTTGAACGTGTAGGTGGCTTGCCATGGCTCGCCGTCGCCATAGTGTTCCTTGTGATAGACCTTCTCCTCGGCGATCGCCTGCAGCGCGCTGTAGGTTCCGGACCAGCCTCGGTTGAACCCTTCCCTTGATGCGGTGATGAAGTCGAGATCGACGATCTCAGGCAGGTCCTTCAGAAGCTCCGCGGCACGAGGCGCAACCGCTTCGACGCGACCGATTTGGTGAACACTCGGGTCCTCCTCTTCCAGCTGCGCGATGGTGCAAACTTCTTCCGTCAGTGCGTGGAGGGAATCGAGCCAGGCATCTGCTGCAGCAAGTGCCTTATCACGTGCCTTGCGCGCAGCGGCATTGCGGAAGGCACGGCGGCGACGGTCATCGAGTGTGCCTTCCACTGCAGCCTTGGCTAGCGCGATGTCGCGCTTCAGGCCACGCAGTTCCCTTGCCTGCAGCGCGCGTCCGGACTTGATCATGCGGATTGCTTCATCGCGCACCGTCTCATCCTGCCCAGCCAGATCGAGCAGAACAGAGGCCGCGACACCATTCTGGATCAGTAGCTCGCGTGGGGTCAGCGCCTCGCCGCGGAAGGGAATGCGTTCAGCACAATCGCCGGGAAAGAGTTTGGCAAGTCGTACATAACGTTGCACGTCACGGCGCGGCACCTGGCACTCATTCGCAAGGAATGCGGTGAGCGCACCGACCTTCATGTCCTGCGAAAGCTCCTCCCACAGATCACCAATGCGGAATGCTGCCTTCGCCTGCTGCACGCGCCACCTTGTGACGCTGTCTTTGACCTTGCTCAACTCCTTGCCGAAGAGCGTTTCCATCTCACGAGCATCGTCGCCATCATCTGCTGCAGCCTGTTCGGCATCAGTGGCGTGCCCAACGTCTTCCGGCACATCATCCATGCCGTCGATCGATGGCACATCATCGAGCAGGATATGCTCATGTGTGTCGTCTTGCCGAGATTTCAGCTCTTCCATTCCCACCCCCATAGTTCGTTGCTTGCACCCATAGCGGGCAATGAATTGCGAGGCGGTGAGGGAGAACGTTCAAATACAACCGATTGCAGAACTAAACGAGGTCAATGCCCATCGAGGCTTCTCAGCGTCACTATGTGGGTTTCTGTTATTCCGATTCAAAAACATGGAGTAATGGGGGGAATACAGAACGGTGCATCACCATGTGACCCGAATAGCGCCAGCACTAGCCGAAGCGGCGCATCCGGCGGTGGAGCACCCGCATGACCTGCTCCATGTCATACCCATCGTCGACCAACCGTCGCCGGGCGTATCTCAGGATCCACTGCAACGCCTGCGGATGAAGGGCGGGGTCACGTGCCGCAGCACTGGCAAAGGCAGCTACAGCCGCAGCAACCGCAACATCAATGACTGACGCTTCCGGCCGCCTCTCTGCTGCCAGTCGCTTCCGGTAGCGCTGCTGGCGCTCCCTGTGGGATGCATCATCTGACTTTACTGCTCGGGGCATGCTCTTTCTCCTCTGTCTCATCACTACGAGACAAGGATGAGGGATACCCATGCAAGGAACAAAAGCCGGCGGATAGACAACAAGGAAGCGATTGCTGCACGAACAGCGACAGCCACCCTGCCCTTCCCCGCGCACGCCGTTTACCGGAGTAACGCTTTCCTCCTTCTCGGAATCGACTTCCCAGAGATTTGAATCGCTTGTCCCTGATTCAGAATCCGAAGATCTCAATTTATTTCAAAGCGAGATGCCTTGCCTGCACGTGGAGATGCTTTCTTCGGTTGGCGGAATCGTTTTTCCACTATCCGGAATCGCTGGTCCGCATTCCGGAATCGACTTCCACCGTTCCTGAATCCAGACATCTCAAATTATTTCGCGTTGCAGGCACTGTATTATGGGCTGGCTGCATCTCATCACGCATCATTGCGCATTGCCGCACCTTCTCGAGCACCCGAGCAAGTGGTTCGCCTTCAAGTGTTCCGTGCTCAATCAGCGCTTCAGAAACGAGCGTGATTGCAGGAACATTCTGTCGAACCAAGGCAAGTGCTTCTGCATAGGCTTCATCCAGGCGTTTGCTCACCCTCGCTCGCAGTTCCGGATCACTTGTAAGAGCATCCTCCCAGGTGTCAGGTGATCGGTAGACAAAAGGCTGGTGTGCTCCCGCTCCAACTGATGCTTCTAGAGAAAAGGCCAAAGCCGTTGCTTGAGCGAGATCCGACTGCGGACCGCCGCCTGCACCAAGAGTGGGCTTGCCAAGCACAACCTCCTCAGCCGCTCGACCTGCGAGATATGATCGGATGAGGTTCATTCGGCCATCTTCGTGATGCATGACGTCCGGATGGAATGACGACAGGGTGTATGGGCGTGCATCCGGTCCCTCGATCGTTACCAACTCGACTTCTGCTACGCCTGTCAGCGTGCGCGCTACCACATGCCCGGCCTCATGGACTGCGAAGCGGTAGCGCAACTGTTCATCCAGCTGAGGAAGTCGATCCTTAAGCCGCGATTCAACATCATCAAGCGTCAGAGCGCGCTGCTCACGACGAGACCTCTGCCGCGCTTCCCGCACCAGTTTTTCGATATCAGCGCCGCTCATGCCATTGGCGCGGCGGGCGATCCGCAGAAGCTGCCGCTCCATCTCGTCACCCTCGATCGTAAGATGGCGCTTGAGGTGATGCCTCAGGATGCCAGCCAAGGCTTGCGCATCCGGAAGCGGGATCTCGATGTGTGTCTCCAGGCGGCCGGAGCGTACTAGAGCTCTATCGAGCAAGTTTGGCTGGTTGGTAGCACCGACGACGATTACGCCTTCGCGCGATACTGCTCCATCCAAGAGTTCTAGAGCTTTATTGACGAACGCGTTCCAGTACGAACTGTCGCGATCCTTGTGCCCTCCTCTGGAGCCAAGGCCATCGATCTCGTCGATGAACAAGACAAGCGGATTGTGTCGCTCCGCCTCTTCGAACGTTTGACGCACGCGTTGAAGCACCTCGCCCAGCGCACTCGGCTCCAGCCAGGTGGCCACTGAGGTTGCGAGCAGAGGCAGCTGAAGCGAGTTTGCCAGAGCTTTGGCAAAGGTTGTCTCGCCCGTTCCGGGTGGCCCGTGCAGCAGAAGCCGCGTGATCATGTCCCGCCATTCGAGCTGCCCCTCGCGCCACAGGGCTAGATCCTCTTTCAGCGCGAGTGCCCATTCGGCGGCTTCTCCATAGCCCGATAGAATTTCCACGCGCAGAGCACCCTCATCATCCGGAGCGGCTGGTTGGAGAAGCTCACCACCTGTATCTGCAGTTCTGCCGTGCGATGAGGCAGCGCGACGATCACTGTTCTTGCTCTGAGAAGAGTGTTTTTCAGGTGGTTGGGCAAACTTTGCCTGAAGGCGTTTCGCGACATCCGTAGCGCTCATGCCAGGGCGGATGCACCAGAGTAGATCGTCCAGAGACAGCATTTTGCTCTCCTCTGGGCTCACCGCATCCAGTACATCCAGATCACCTGCCGCGCCGATCACATACCAGGCGATCTCCTTCAGGAGCTCAGGCGACAGCGGATTGCAGCTGAGCGTCAGATCAGCCGACTGCACCAGCCCCTGCGGCAGGAGATTCGGCTGGTCTGCAATAGCCAGCAGAGGCAGCCCGGTGGTAGGTGCATGCTGAAGTCCACGTGCCACGTCCCTCCTGGACATGTCATACGTCGCTTCAAGCAAGATCGACAGTTGCGGTGAGTATGGCCGCATCAGCGATGGCGCTGACCAGTCAAGGCTAATTCGATCCACGGAAATCATGGCGAGCGGTCGCGGCAGCAGGACGGCTCGACGCAGAAGATGCGAGCAGCATCGCTCGAAGCCACGAACGGCTCCTTCCAGAACAACAACAGGGCGCGGACGCGACAGCAGGGCGTACAAATCCGTCAGGGAATGGCCGCTGCGTGCAGCCGCATCGCCCAGCATCAGGATAACCGCGATCTCTGCAGCCAAAGCTGGCTCCACTGCCTCTCGAATGGCAGCCAGAAGCGCCTTCACCTGCTCCGCGTCGCCCATCTCTTCATCGTCATCAGGACCGATCTGCGTGTCTGTCTTCTTGCCAAAAACCTCGTCTTCCTCGTCGCCGTCGAAGGCGCGGTTGGCGATCATCTCCAGGCGCAACTTCCGGCGCAGTCCGCCCTTCAGGAAAGTCTCGCTCTTGCGCCCCGGCGCATAGCGCACGGGTGCATCCTCACCCGCGGACACGCGCTGAAGAACTTTCAGGTTCACCGCAGCTTGCAGCGCGTGCCTGTATGTCTGATGCCGCAGACGTCGCAGCCATAAGCGAACGAGTCGGTCGCGCACTGGAGCATCGGGACAAACCATACTCATGCCCCCTCTCCCGCCGAAACCACTCTAAGCTTTGGACGATGCCGCTGCTCCGAGGTGAGCTGACCTCTGGACGCAAGCCACTTCCAGACCAAAATCGCGGCCGGATCACCTTCATCGACCATCTCCACGAGGCGGCGCATGACCCAGTTGGCCATTGGTAAATTATGATGCCGCCCAAGCCGCGCCATCCGGATCGCAGCTCCTACGGCACCCGCTGACCTGTCGCGTCTATATGCACGTTCAAAGTGCGTCCCCTCGCGCAAATCTTCCACGCTCAAGCAGATGTCTCTGGAGATTTGGGGCAACTGATGTTCGTCCATGGCAAACGCCCTCCTGCCGCAGGCGATTGCGCCCGCGCTGATAGAGATTGAAAATGGAGATCGAAAAGCGTGCTGTTGGCGCTTCACGCGCGACCAGCGGGATCTATCGTGCCGAGACCGCGCGCGAAACCGACCCGGATCGGCGGCATCGGCTCAGACGCGGTCTCAGCAGCCTCTTCGCCCTCGCTTTCCGGATCTTCATCGTCAAAGGCGAGACAGTCGTCCGAGCTGCTCGTATCCGGCTCTGCAGAAGCCTTGATCAGGCGTTGGCAGAGCTGCTGCATCTCCTCCTGCACGCGCGCGGCGAACATTTCGCGGAGTTTCAGCATGGCTTGGCCTGCATATGGCAGGCGCAACAGTTCCCCGACTTCTCGCAGGGCAAAAACTCCCCGCTCCTGCGCACTTTGCTCATCGGACCCGTCGATGATTGCGATGTCGATCTCGGCGATCCCTTGCCTGCCCTGTTGGTGCAGCACATCGCCTGCGGTCAGTGCAGCCGCCATCATTTTGCGCCTCAGAGCCTTCAGCTTGCTCTCCTGGTACGAAGAGAGTGACCTCTTGACGTCGATGATGATGGCGCGGCGTGCCACCTTATCAAGGATCAACAGGTCAGGCATGTAGCTCATCTTGTAGTGGACATCGGAACGCAGATGGATCGCCTCAAGCGCATCCCAATCGTTGCGTTCCAGAAGCTCAAGCGCTGCAGGGACGATGGGAAGTGGTTCCGAGAGCTTGATGACACGCAGGTCCGGACTGAGAGAAGCAAGGCGCTCCAGCCCCTGCTCAAGAAGAATGCCCTCGTGGAAAGTGACAGCGCGAACGAAGCTGTTCAGTTCGGCATAGTCGCCAAACACGTCGTCAGAG
>PAIP01000013.1 GCA_002704915.1 Parvularcula sp. | reverse complement strand
GCGATCTTTGCAAGCGCGGCGTCGATGGAAGATTTGTCGGTGACATCCATCTGTAGCGGCGTAATGCGGCCTGCGCCGACGGCGTTGAGTTCTTTCAGTTTGTCGATGCGCCGCGCCGCAGCGAACACGCGAAAACCTTTATGGGCGAGAAAGACCGCGGCTTCCTCTCCAATACCGCTGGAGGCGCCGGTAACGAGAACGGATTGATGCAAGGCAGGTCTCCTGTCGGCAAGGGGACCTCAAGCTTACCGCGCTGTCGCCTCAGGGCAAAATGCGGAAAACATGAAAAAGCGGCGCAGCTTTAGAAGCTGCAGCGCTAGTCGTTACCCTTGGAGGGATGAAATCACCGCGTAATGAGAGGGGCGCGGCGGCGGCGTGACGCAAAACCAAGCCCGGCGACGCCCGACAGAAGCAGGGGCAAGGCGGCGGGAACCGGCACATCGCTGACCGGTACGGTGAACTGGGCTATGGAAAACCCTCCTTCAGGCGTCACCGCCTCAAGCAGGAAAGACATGCCCGTGCCGAGATTTGCAATCACATCCTGGGCGGAAAGCACGCCAATGACCGTGCCGTCGATGGTCAAACGGAAATCGCCGCAGGGGCCTTCCGGTCCGAAGCTCGAACAATTGACGTCGCCGCCGGCGTTGAACTCGACATTGCTCAGCGTGACTTCGCGATCGAAATTGAATTCCATCGCCTCATTGCTGTCGGCCTGGGTTTGATCGTCACTTGCATCTAGTTCGGAAAAGGCGCCAAGGCCTGAGTCGCCTGGTATGATATCCTGGATAAGCCGGGTCGCGACCCCGTCAGCATAGGCGATTGCATTCAGCCCGACGCCATCGACGTCGTAATTAAAACCGGCTTCATGATCGATCGTGCAGTAATCCGATCCAGTCGTTCCGCAGTCGCGTGTGAAATCGACGCCTTCGGCGCCGATAGGCGTTACGTTATTGCCGTCGCCTTTGAAAACAAAGGTTGCGGCGCTTGCGGCGCCGGACAGCATAGCGCTCGATAAAAAGGCTGTTGCAGCCAAAAGCTGTACTTTCTTCATACGAATACTTCTGCTTTCGTTTTGCAGGTAAGAAAAAGGCCGGGACGGCTTGAGTAAGCCGCAAGCCCCGGCCGTTAGACGGCGCCGCAATGAGCGTTCGGGCGCCTGTCGTTCTAATGCTTAGGCAGAACGGATAGCGTTTTTCTTGCGACGGCTGGCAAAGCCGAGGCCTGCAATACCGGAAATAAGCAGCGGCAATGCGGCCGGCACCGGCACAGAAGACAGTCTGATGTTGTAATCAGGCAAGGTCACGCCGTCATTGAAGGCGCTTCCTGTAATCTCAAAGAAAACGTCCGATGTGCTGGCAAGGGTAAGGAAAAACTGGTTCAGAATCTGAAAGCCGTCGCCATCGGTGATGGTAAAGGCGCCAAGATCCATGGAATCCTGTTCAAAGGAAATCGTCAGATCCTCAAAACCTGAAGGCACGCTTCCGGATTGACCATCGAAATTTACATCGACAAGGGCGTCTGCGTTCGTCGCGAAAGCAACTTCAAAACTGCCTTCAGCCTCATAATCGCCGGAAGCGACATTTTCATCTTCGATGCCTACATCCTGAGCGCCAAGCGGCCCGCCGTTGACTTCACATGTTCCGATGGAACACGGAGCGGCGTTGGCGGCGCCAAAACTGGCGGCTACAGCAAATGCTGTGGCGGTAGTTAGAGTGCGTAATCTCATATCGTTTTTATCTCCCGATTTAGGTTGCGCTCGTCCACACAACGCGACCCAAATGGGAATGTTCCAAACTTTGTCGTAATTTATGGAAAATTATTGGATTGATGTCTGACAGTTCGCTTTAAACGCGAAGCTGTTCTTGTTGGTTCCGTCGAACGCGAAAAAGCAGCCGCGACTTTTTAAACGAGGCGGGACCGTTTGACGGCGGCCTCAATGAAGGAAGCGAAGAGCGGGTGCGGATCAAACGGCCGCGATTTCAATTCCGGATGGTATTGTACGCCGACGTACCAAGGGTGATCGGGGATTTCCATTATTTCGGGCAATTCGCCGTCAGGAGAGGTTCCGGAAAAGATTACGCCTTGTTCAGCGAGACGGCCGGCCCAGGCCATATCAACTTCGAAACGGTGACGATGGCGTTCACTGATCTCTGACGCGCCATAGATTTCTGCTACGCGGCTTCCGGCTTTCAATTTCGCCGGATAGGCGCCAAGGCGCATGGTGCCGCCGAGATCACCGTCATGGCGGCGCGTTTCGGTTTGATTGCCGCGCACCCATTCGGTCATCAGGCCGACCACAGGCTGGCCGCAGCTTGAAAACTCGGAGGAACTAGCATCTTTCGCGCCGACGAGATTGCGCGCCGCTTCGATCACCGCCATCTGCATGCCGTAACAGATGCCGAAATAGGGAATCTCTTTTTCGCGAGCGAATTGCGCCGCCTTGATCTTGCCTTCGGCCCCGCGTTCTCCGAAGCCGCCGGGCACCAGTATGCCGTGGACGCCTTCAAGCGCAGAAATGGCTTCTTCCTCTTTTTCGAATGTGTCGCTCTCGATCCATTCGATATTGACGCGAACATTGTTGGCGATGCCGCCATGCGCGATCGCTTCGATGAGCGATTTATAGGCGTCTTTCAGAACCGTATATTTGCCGACGACCGCGATCGTCACTTCGCCATCAGGCGCGGTGATGCGCTCAACGATATTCTCCCAGCCCTCAAGTTTCGGTTCGGGCGGGTTCTTGACGCCGAACGCCGCCAGCACTTCGCTGTCGAATCCTTCCTTGTGATAGGTGAGGGGCACTTCATAGATCGTCCGGCAATCGAGCGCCTGAACAACCGCCGAAGAGCGGACATTGCAAAACAGCGCAATCTTCTTGCGTTCGCTCTCGGGGATATCGCGGTCGGCCCGCACCAGAAGCACGTCCGGCTGGATGCCGATAGCGCGAAGCTCGCGCACGGAATGCTGGGTTGGCTTGGTTTTAAGCTCGCCCGCCGACGGAATGAACGGCATCAGGGTCAGATGCACGTAAACCGCGTCGCCGCGGGGCAGTTCGTTGCCGAGTTGGCGGATCGCTTCGAAGAAGGGAAGCGCCTCGATGTCGCCCACAGTGCCGCCGATCTCGCAAAGCACGAAGTCTGCGCCCCCCGCGTCTGACAGAACAAACTGTTTGATGGCGTCGGTGACATGCGGGATCACTTGAACCGTGGCGCCGAGATAATCGCCGCGCCGCTCTTTCTCGAGTATCTGCGAATAGATCTGACCTGTGGTGACGTTGTCGCCTTTCGAGGCCGAAACGCCCGTAAACCGCTCATAGTGACCGAGATCGAGATCCGTCTCCGCCCCGTCATCGGTGACGAAGACTTCGCCGTGCTGATAGGGCGACATGGTGCCGGGATCGACATTGAGATAAGGGTCGAGCTTGCGCAACCGGACCTTGTAGCCGCGCGCCTGAAGAAGCGCACCCAAAGCCGCCGAAGCAACACCTTTTCCGAGGGACGACACCACGCCGCCGGTAATGAATATGTACCGCGCCATGGAAGTCCGTCTTACCGAAGATTCCGCGTCGGGCAAACGCTATTTTTGAAAAAGCTGAAAACGAACGAAAAACGCCGTTATTCCTGAGGCGTTTCTTCCTCAGACGGCGCATCTTCCGCAGGGGATTCCTCGGCTGCGGCGTCTCCTGCCGGCGGGGTCTCGCCGCCGAGATCGTTAATCAGGTCTTCGGTTGTGGCTGGCTCGTCCGCCGTCGCATCCTCGGTTCCGAGGTCATTGAGCAGATCTTCGGTGGTGATCTCGCCGGGTTCGCTCGTTTCCTCGACAACCGGCGCGCCTGCCCCCGTCAATTCGTCGATCACCCGCTCGTCATCCTCACCGGCGCCGGCGCGAGTCGCCAGAATCAAGGAGGTTGCGAAGAACCCGGCCGCCAGGATTGAGGTGGTCCGCGTGAGTGCATTCGCCGCGCCGCGGCCGGTCATGAAACCGCCGCCTCCGCCGCCGCCGCCAAGGCCGAGCGCGCCGCCATCGGAGCGCTGCAGCAGGACGACGCCGATCAGGGCGATCACGATAAGGGTGTGAATCGTAAGGATGACGGCGGTCATGAGAAGGCTCTCTTGGGTCCGGAACGCCCGGCGATCGGGCTTCATTTAGGGAGCCGGGCCGTGATGTCCAAGACTGGGCGCCTGCGGGCCGGCGGAAGGGGCCGGGACATAACGGAAAGCCCCTCTTTCCGCAAGGGCGCCAAGGCAGGAAGAAGCGCCGAAAGAGGTGCGAAGCCGGGCGCCGCAGCGCCCGCGCCTGAAAGTCAGGCCCCGCCGGTTTTCCTTTGCCCCTGAGAGAGCCGGTAATGCGCTTTTGCGAACTGGCGCATGAGGAAGGGCGGGGTGATGTCGCTGATGAACTCGCTCGTCCGCACCTGCCAGTCGGCCCGGTCTTTAGTATTCGGGCGAGCGTAGAACTGGGTGGTCTTGGACGCCTTCGTGGAGTTCCAAGTGGACGTATAATAGTAGAGGGCGATGGACCGCCGCGACTGGCCGTTCGGATGATTCACGGGCTGCGGGTGTCCATGCATGGACTGCTGCGTCGTCGTGAACATCACGCATCGATTGGCGATCGGCGTGATTTGCTGCACCTGCTCTGACATGTCGGTGCGCCACAGCTCCAACTGGCCGCCATATTCGTCCTTCCAGTCCTCATTGAGATAGATGAGAACATTGATGCGACGTTCGAGGTCGAGCGGCTTGTGATGGTTAAAATCCGCGTGCATGTCGAGATGTCCGCCCTGACGGGTTTCATGAAATCCGCCGCCGAGAAAAAACGGATCGGGGATGAGGCCCTTGATGCCGGAGATGTTCTCGATGATCCGAATGAACGGACGGGAATTGAAAGCGTAGAACAGGTGCCGCAGTTTCGGCTCCATATTGTCGGGATGGTAGCTCGTCTTGTAGCGCTCCTGATCGCGGTCGAAGCTTTCGCTGCCCGGGTCCGGCCTTTCGGGAAAGTGCTGGATGCAAAGATCGATCAGATTGTCCGGCAGAAAGTTGTCGATGGCGATATGCGGGAAGGGATCGCCCGAGATATATTTCTCGTGCAGCTCCCGGCCGAGATCCTTGACCGCATCGTAATCGAAAAGGGTCGGGTCCTGCGGGTTGTGAGGAAGATACGACATGCCTTCGCGCCTTTTATTCATACACTCGTGACTGCCCGGCAGCATGCATAGAACAGGCCGCCGCGCTTTGACAGACGTCAAGTTAATGCGCGCCTACTATGCCTTTTTGCGTCAAAAACTTAAGAGAAAAGGTTAATGACGCTCGGCAAAAGGCGAATACTTGATAGCCCTAACAAAACAGCCGGACGAAGGCTCGCCCGGCCGTCTTTGCGTCGGTAACGGGCGCCTAGCCTTTTTGTTCCGCGACCCACTCGTCGGCGACTTCCCGCAGGATGTCGAGCGGCATGGCGCCGTTCATGAGAATCATCTCGTTGAACTGGCGCACGTCGAATTTGTCGCCAAGTTCGGCCTCGGCTTTCGCGCGAATATCAAGGATGGCAAGCTGGCCGGTCTTGTATGCGGTGGCCTGGCCCGGCCAGACCGCATAGCGCTCGATCTCGCGCGTAACCTCTTCCTCGGTCATGCCCGTCTTGGAGATCATGTAGTCGATGGCTTCCTCGCGCGACCACTTTTTGGCATGCATGCCGGTGTCGACAACAAGGCGAACGGCCCGGAACATTTCCGCCTGCAGCCGGCCGAGATCGCCTAAAGGATCGTCGTCATAAAGGCCCATATCGGTTTTGGCGATCCGCTCCGCATAGAGCGCCCAGCCTTCCGTATAGGCGCTGAAAAGGCCGAACTTCCGGATAAACGGAATGTCCTCGATCAGCATAGCGCGGGATATCTGAAAGTGATGGCCCGGCGCGCCTTCGTGATACATAAGGGTTGGAAGCGTCCATTTTGGATTATCGGCGGTGTTTTTCTGATTGATGTAAAAACGGCCGGGACGCGAACCATCGACCGCCGGCTGATTGTAGTAACCGCCCGGCGCTGAGTCTTCGGAATATTCCGGCACGCGGACGATTTCGAGCGGCTGCGGCGGCAGGGTGACGAAATAGTCGCCCGCGATGGACATCAGGTGATCGTTTAACGCCTCAAGGTATTCAATCATCTCCTCGCGGCCTTCATCCGTATTTGGAAATTGCTGCGCGGGGTCTTCCATGAGGATGCGGACACGCTCCGCGACAGTTCCCTCCATCATGCCTTGAGACACGAGGATTGCATCCATTTCCTGCTCAATACGCGCAACCTCGGACAGGCCTGTCTGATGGATTTCATCGGCGGTGAAGTCAGTCGTCGTATTGGACTTGAGCGCAGCGGCGTAGATCTCTTCGCCGTCAGGAATGCGCCAGATGCCGGCATTGTGGTCGGTGTTCTGGAGCAACTCTTCAAAGAGTTCGATCATCGCCTCATAGCCGGGAATGACTTGTGTCTCCACAGCTTCGGTCGCCTCGGCCATCAGCTCTGCTTTTTTCTCGTCCGAGAGGCCTTCGATTTCATCGAGTTTTGCAGGCAATGTCGTCACAAGCGGATTTTCCGCGGCGCCGCCCTCAATGAAGGAGCGCATGCCCGCGAGCGATTTCTCAATGACGAAGTCGGGCGGAATGACGCCGTGAGCGCGGTCGTCTTCGACGCGTGCTTTCACTTCGCTCAACACCCGGCCGAATTCATTCAGACGCGAGATATAACGCTTCACGCTCTTTTCATTCTTGATCACATGGGTGTCGGTCAGGAAAGACGGCGTGCTGACGAGAACGCCGGAAATCTGGTTGACGCGATAGCCGCCATAAACGTACTCGGCCTGGCGAATCAGGTCGTCGAAAAACCATGCCGTGATCTCCCACGACAGGCGCTCCTGGCCTTCAAGGCCGTCAGGCCCGTATTTATCCAGACCCGCCCGCGCTTTTTTCAGGCGCGCAATGAGTTCTTCTTCATGCTCTTTGGTGTAGTCGTCGAGCTTGCCCGAATGGAAATCGAGCGGCGTGTTGTCGATCGCGCCAATATTGCTCAACAGCTCCGGGCTGCCGAGCAGGAATGTCTGAAGCGTGACCTTGTTGATGTAGTTGTTGACGCCCACCGGCGTGAACCAGAACCACATGGAGGCGGCCGCCGCCGCCACAATAATGAGCAACAAAAGCCCGCCGAAAATTTTGCCTACAAGCCGCATGAAATCGCCCCTCCGAAGATAGTAAACCGATTGGCCCCTTGGCGGGGACTATGGCGCCGTTTCGCCGGAGTGGCGAGATCGTTCCGCCGCATCTGGCCGCGCTTTCGTCTCCTTTTGCGCGCCGCAGCGAGCAATTCTGCATCTATTATATGGATTTAGCTGCGCAGATTCGCTCTTGTCGGCTTCGCCCGCTAGCGGCTAGGAAGGGCGCGCACCGGGGCCGCCGCTCCCGCCTGACACGGAAAGCTGAGACATATCAATGCCAACGCCGATCCTCATGCCAGCCCTCTCTCCGACCATGGAAGAGGGCACGCTCGCCAAATGGAATATAAAGGAGGGGGACAAGGTCTCCTCCGGTGACGTAATCGCGGAAATCGAGACCGACAAGGCGACCATGGAGGTCGAGGCGGTGGATGAAGGCGTCGTCGGCAAGATCCTCGTCGCCGAGGGGACGGAGAATGTGAAGGTCAACGACCCGATCGCTGTCCTCGTAGAGGAAGGCGAGAGCGCCGACGACATCGACCTGTCGAAACTGAATGGCGACGGCGGCGCTGAGGAGCCCGCCAAGGAGGACTCGCAGGCCAAGACATCGGGTGAGGATAAAGGCGGCGACGACGAGGAAGGCGAGGCGAAAACGCCCCAGCCGAAAGTCGCTGCCGCCGCCGATCCGGAGCTGCCCGACGATGTGGAAATGGTTCCAACGACCATCCGCGACGCCCTGCGCGACGCCATGGCGGAGGAAATGCGCCGCGACGAGGATGTCTTCCTCATGGGAGAGGAGGTCGCGGAATATCAGGGCGCTTATAAAGTCTCGCGCGGGCTTCTCGACGAATTCGGGCCCAAGCGCGTCGTTGACACGCCGATCACCGAATATGGCTTCGCCGGTCTCGGCGTGGGCGCGGCCTTTGCGGGCCTCAAACCCATTGTCGAGTTCATGACCTGGAACTTCGCTATGCAGGCGATCGATCACATCATCAATTCGGCGGCGAAGACGCGCTACATGTCCGGCGGCCAGATGGGCTCGCCCATCGTCTTTCGCGGCCCCAACGCCGCCGCAAGCCGCGTCGGCGCGCAGCACAGCCAGGACTACGCCGCGTGGTATGCGAACGTGCCGGGGTTGATCGTGATTTCGCCTTACTCGGCGGCGGACGCCAAGGGCCTGTTGAAGGCGGCGATCCGCAATCCGAACCCCGTGGTCTTTCTCGAACATGAACTCCTCTATGGCGACACCATGGACGTGCCGAATGTCGACGACTGGGTGCTGCCCATCGGCAAGGCGAAAATCGCGCGCGAGGGAAGCGACGTCACCATCGTTTCCTATTCCCGCGGCGTGAAATTTTCATTGGAAGCGGCGGCGAAGCTTGAAGAAGAGGGCGTTTCCGCGGAAGTCATCGATTTGCGCACGCTCCGCCCCATGGATGTGGAAACCATTCTGGAGTCCGTGAAGAAGACCAATCGCGTCGTCACGGTTGAAGAAGGCTGGGGTCCTTGCGGCGTCGGCGCGGAAGTCGGCTGGCAGGTGACGCAGCACGCCTTCGATTATCTCGACGCGCCGCCCGCCCGCGTGACCCAAGAAGACACGCCGCTGCCCTACGCCGCCAATCTCGAAGCCTTGAGCCTTCCCAATGCGGATAAAATCGTCAAAGCGGTGAAGACCGTGATGTATAAGGACTAAATGGGGGAGCCCAATGCCTGAGAATTTCTTTAAACGACATCAATATACTTTCGCGGGCATTGGCGCCATTGCTGCGGTTCTGGCTGGGGTTTTCACATTCGTCGGAAATTCATCAACGAGAAACGAGATCCGCGATAATTCAGGGACCATTGTCGGCGTCGGCGAACAAGTGACGCTCGAAAGCGGCGCGGTGATTGTCAACGAATATAATGCGGACTTGGAAGGGCTGAAGAATGCGGCCGCAAGCCTCCGTATCGCCGGCGTTCAGTGCAAGACTGTTCTCGCTGAAAAGGACAATATCGCCCAAAACAAGGTTTTCCAGAAAATCTCCCAGCCAGCATTTCACGTTGCCGGAATGTTATACGATCCGAAGATGTCGTCAGCGCTAAGCGAGGAGGTCATCAATTATATTGATAGGACGGTGAACCAGCGACTTACGCCCAACGGCATGTTAATTTCGACCCTTGCAGAACAGGAGGCAAGCGACAAACGTCGGCTCGAATTTCGGCTTGATTCCGAAAAAATGAGGATGCAGGCGGATCCGAAATACCAGAACGATCCTGAGCAATTCGAGACAGACTGGGAAAAGTTTAAATCTGGGCAGCAGCAGGCGAAGCCGACCATGAATGTGGCGAAGCTTACTATTGATGTGCATCAGCAACAAAATCCTGATGCCGAGTTTTATGATGTTCTGCTGGATGAAGAGACGCCAATCGCCATTCGTCTGGATCGCGCCACGGATGAGCTAATGACCGATTTCGCGGTCTTCTGCGCCGAAACACAAAAGATCCACGCCCAATTGGAAAAGACTCTCTAATCGCATCCAAATCCTCGCCGTTTGAGTGCTTTTTGAAGGTAAGTGAAAAAAAATGCCAACCCCGATTCTGATGCCCGCTTTGTCGCCGACCATGGAGGAAGGCACGCTCGCCAAATGGAACGTCAAGGAAGGCGACAAGGTCTCCTCCGGCGACGTTATCGCCGAGATCGAAACCGACAAGGCCACCATGGAAGTCGAGGCGGTGGACGAGGGCACCGTCGGCAAAATTCTCGTGGGCGAAGGCACGGAAAATGTGAAGGTGAATGCGCCCATCGCCGTCCTTCTGGAAGAGGGCGAGAGCGCCGACGATATTGATGTCAGCGCGCTGGAAAACGGTCAGGGGGGCGGCTCCGCGCCTGCGAAAGAGGAAAAGCCGAAAGAAGAACAAAAGGCGTCAGCCAACCGCGCCGCCAAGGCCGAGCGCGAGGTGGCCGAGCCGCAAGCGGGTTACGGCAAGGGCGACGCGCCGAAAGCCGAAGGCGGGAAGAAACCCGCCCCACAAAAATCCAATGGCCGGATCAAGGCCTCTCCGCTCGCCAAGCGCATTGCTGAAAACGAGGGCCTTGATCTGTCCGCCTTGTCCGGCACGGGACCTCATGGCCGCATCGTCAAGCGCGATATTGTAAAGGCGTTGAAAGAAGGAACCGGGAAGGCGGCGCCTGCGGTCGCAAAGTCCTCCCAGATCGCGCCCGCCTCCGTCGATCCGCGGCTCTATCCGGAGGATAGCTATACGGCGGTCAAACTCGACGGCATGCGCAAAGTGATCGCAAAGCGCCTCACCCAGAGCTTCAATCAGGAAGTCCCGCATTTCCCGCTCAATATCGACGTGGAGCTCGACAATCTCCTCACGGCGCGCGCGCGCATCAATGCGACCTCGCCCAAAGAGGGAGAAGATGCGTTCAAACTTTCGGTGAACGATTTCATCATTAAGGCCTCGGCCATGGCGCTGAAAAAAGTGCCGGCCGCCAATGCGACCTATACGGATGAAGCGCTGCTCTTCCACAAACACGCCGATATCGGCGTCGCGGTGGCGATCGAGGGCGGGCTTATCACGCCCATCGTCTGGAAGGCTGAGGAAAAGGGCCTCAAGCAGATTTCCGCCGAGATCAAGGATATGGCGGGCCGCGCGCGCCAGAAGAAACTGAAACCCGAGGAATATCAGGGCGGGACTTTCTCCGTCTCCAATCTCGGCATGTTCGGGATCAAGAGTTTTGCCTCTATCGTGAACCAGCCCCATGGCGCCATCATGTCCGTCGGCGCGGGCGAGGAACGCGTCGTGGTGCGCGATGGCGAGATGGTCATCCGCAATGTGATGACCGTGACGCTCACCTGCGATCACCGGGTCGTCGACGGCGCGGTGGGCGCGGAATTTCTGGCGGCGTTCAAGTCGTTCATCGAAGAGCCGGCGGCGATGCTGCTTTAGGGGATGCGACGCCGGGGGAAATTCGCACTCGCATCGGAGAAGCTCGGCGCCATGACCCTTGGCGAGCGTTTGCTGCTCGCGCTGTCCGATCATCCCGAAGATGTTGACCGGACGTCGAATTACGAAAAACCCACAACGCAATGGAATGTAGAGTCTGCGCTGGCGCTTCTGGAGGAGGCCTTTCCCGGCTTCATGGAGACAGCGAAGGGCAAGCGCGTTCTCGACTATGGCTGCGGCGATGGCTTCCAGTCTGTTGCCCTCGCAAAGGCGGGCGCGGCGCAGGTCCTCGGCGTCGAGATCGAGGAGAACCGCCGCGCCCATGGCGCGGCGCTGGCGGCTAAGGAGGGCGCCGCGAATGTTTCCTTCGCCGAGCGCGTCTCCGGCCAGTTCGATATTGTCATCTCCCAGAACGCCATGGAGCATTTCATTGAGCCGGCGGCGAATCTTCGCGAGATGAAAGAGGCGCTGGCGCCAGGCGGCCGGATCTATATGAGCTTCGGGCCCCTCTGGATGGCGCCTTATGGCCATCACATGCACTTCTTCACCCGCGCGCCGTGGATCAATCTTCTGTTTTCCGAAAAAACGGTCTTTCGCATCCGCAGTCTCTACCGCGATGACGGCGCGATGAGCTGGTCGCCGGGGATGAATCGAATGACGGTCGCCATGTTCGAGCGTCTGATCGGGGAGGGCGGCCTTCGTCCTTTGCGCCGCCGCTATCGCACCGCTGGCGGGTTGCCGGTGGTGGACGGGCTTCCGTTTTTGCGGGAGTTTTTCGTCAATATGGTCGATGCGGAGCTGGCGCCGGCGGAGCAGCACAGGTGAGGGCCGGCCTATTGTTACAAAACGCGCCAAAATCGTAACAAATGATACTTTTGAGAATATCTTATATATTACAAATACTTGCTCTATTTATGCTCAGTGTGAGCGTAAGATGCGTTAACAATACGTGATCTTGTAACGTAAAAAAGACACATTTTTGCCGCGACTTTTGGCCAAGTCGTTGCAATATTCCACTCATCGCGAGGGCGTTGTGTTTACCCGCGTAGGCGAGGCGGTCAGCGTTCTCTCTCCCCCGTGCTGATTTCGCCTCGCCGCCCCTCGCAAGTTGTGTAAAGCGCCGACCGGGAACGTTTCTTTCCTCTCTCATGTTCCGGTGGTTGCTTGGTTTCTCCCAACCGTACTTCCCCTCAGAGCTTCTCTCCCCTCTGAGGGGAATTTTTCATCGGCTTGCATCTTTATGGGTGTAAGTTTATAACATCACTTGAGAGCGGCGGCTCCGCCAGTTTCTCTAGTGCTCAGTAGCGTATCAGTATTGTAGAGTTGCGTATCAGACGGGCGGTCCCAAGTCCCCCATAGGGGCCGCCCGTTCTTTATTCTCCTGAAATCTCCCGAAATACCGCCATTTCGCTCTTGCGAACGGTCTCCGCCTCATCTAATAGGCGCGCCTTCGCGGGAGGTGTTCGGGCGTAAGTCCATGCCCGCGGGCGAAGGCCCGCAAATCTTGAACACCGCACCGCGGCCCTTCAACGGGCGGGCGCTGTTAACTCGGCTTCCGCCATAAGCAAACGAGAAGGCTTTAAAATGGCGAAGAAAATCTCAGGCTACCTGAAACTTCAGGTGCCGGCCGGAGCGGCTACGCCGTCGCCCCCGATCGGTCCGGCGCTCGGCCAGCGCGGTCTCAACATCATGGAATTCTGCAAGGCGTTCAACGCCAAGACGCAGGAAATGGAAAAGGGGATGCCGGTTCCGACCATCATCACCATCTTTTCCGATAAGTCGTTCACCTTTGTGACGAAGACGCCGCCAGCGTCCTATTATCTCAAAAAAGCGGCGAAGCTGCAAAAGGGCGGTCAGACGCCTGGCAAGGCGGTCGCCGGCACGATTACGACGGCCCAGTGCCGCGAAATCGCCGAAGCGAAAATGAAGGATCTCAACGCCAACGATCTCGATGCGGCGACGAAGATCATCATGGGTTCAGCGCGGGCCATGGGCCTTGAGGTGCAGGGGTAACGGTCATGGCGAAACAAGGAAAAAGAATCCGCAAGGCGCGCGAAGGCGTTGATCGCGAAAAGCTGCATACGATCGAAGAAGCCGTGAAAACGGTGAAAGCGAACGCAAGCGCCAAGTTTGACGAGACGATCGAAATCGCCATGAATCTCGGCGTCGATCCCCGTCACGCAGACCAGATGGTGCGCGGCGTCGTCGCCCTGCCGAACGGCACGGGCCGCACCGTGCGCGTCGCCGTCTTCGCAAAAGACGCAAAAGCCGAAGAAGCCAAGAACGCCGGCGCCGATATCGTGGGCGCGGAAGACCTGATGGAGAAAATCCAGGGCGGCTTCATGGATTTCGACCGCGTCATCGCCACGCCGGACATGATGGGTGTTGTGGGCCGTCTCGGCAAAGTGCTGGGCCCTCGCGGCCTGATGCCGAACCCGAAAGTCGGCACCGTGACGCCGAATGTGGCGCAGGCGGTGAAAGACTCCAAAGGCGGCGCCGTCGAGTTTCGCGTTGAAAAGGCGGGCATCGTTCACGCCGGCGTCGGCAAGGCGAGCTTCGATGAAAAAGCCATCGCCGAAAACGTGAAAGCGTTCATCGACGCGGTGACGAAAGCCAAGCCGTCTGGCGCCAAAGGCACCTATCTGAAAAAGATCGCGCTTTCTTCAAGCATGGGACCGGGCGTCAAGATCGACACCTCCGCCGGCTCCGCTTAAGCAGCGTTAAGAATTGAAAACGAAAACGGCCCCGCATGCGGGGCCGTTTTTTATGTGCGAGCCTGGCGGCGTGATGAAAGCTGAGGGCCACGCCGCCGCAATCCATAAGAGATTGTAACCCTTCAACGGGTGTTTTTAGGGATGCGATTTACCTTATGACAGCCATGTCAGCATGAATGGTTTGGCATGGAAGATAACGATCTCCCCGATTTTGACGCCGATGACTTGCTTGAGGCGATGGCAGAAGTGCTGCGCAAGGAAGAGCTTGAAAAATTGAACTTGTCTAGCGCTGAGGCGGCGCCGGAGGAAGACGAGGACGCGTCAACCGTCCCCGGGGATAGCTTCGATGCTCCTGCGGGCGAGCTTGTCGAGGGCCAGGCGCTGGAATGCGAAGAGGAATGCGCCGGCTGACTTAGATGCGGCGCTATGAAGGCCTTTAAAATTGTCCGCATCGGCGCGGCGGATTTTCAAGGAATCCGGGCTAGACCGATAGGCGTTGCGTAGCGGAGTTTCCTGAAAAATGCCGGCCAAGGGGATCGATCCAGATCTGTCTGACCCAAACCTGTTTGACATTGCGGCGCTCGCCACTTTCCTGAAAACGGACAAGGCGCGAAAAGCCTTTCAGGCGGCGCTCAAAAAGGGAAGTTCTCCCACACTGAGCCTGACTGCGGCGATCAGCGCATCGCTGGTCTCTGCGGCGGCGAAGGAAAGCGCATTCGATCCGCTTGCCGGCCTCGTCGCGGTGGACGATCTTTCCGCATTCGGTGAGGACTGCCTGCCCGGCCTGAATTACGCCGCCGGCGACGAGCATGATCATGACGCATTGTCGGGAAGCGAAGATCATAAGGCCCATCTTGGCCATTCATCCTACCTTGCTGACCCCTTCGCTTCGCGTTTCGCCAGCGCTTTTGCGCGCGAGCATGAAAGTCATGACGGCGCAACAGGCGGTCATTCAGGTCAACATGGTATCCGCGACTCCCATGGAGCCAATCATGCTTCCGCACAGGGGAGCCATGCCGGCGGCCATGGAGGACATCAGGCCCATCAGTCTCATAGCCTCGGCGCAACCGACCATCATTCGGACGGCGGCGATCACGGCGCCGGTCACGCTCATGAAGACGACGCCGGGCGGCATGTTGCGCATGGGGGCGGGCACGACTCAGTGGCGCATCATGCGTCAGGACATGAAGGCGGGGGACATGGCGCAAGCCATGCCAGTCATAACTCAAACGTCACTGCCGGTGTAGCCGATGCGCATGGCGATCACGGCGAGGCCGCCAGCGTTGAAGGCGCCTCTGACGACCTTGAAGAGGGGATCGCCGCCTTGACGGAAGCGTCTCACGGCGGTGAGGAACATCACGCCGCGGCTGAAACGCCGGACGAACCCGCGGACGACGCTGCGCCTGTGGAGGCTGAGACCACTGAGCGCCATCATCACCATGAGGCCACACTGGCGGAGATGGATGTTCCTCCGCTGGAAGATCTCGCCGCAACAATGCAGGCGCCGGTCATCTAGAAAGCCTGCGTCACTACGCCAGCCGCTCCTTCATTGCGGTTCCAAGTGAAACCGCGTCTAGTTGCTGAAGGTAGCGAAGGACGCTGGCGGTGCTCCGTTTTAAAAACGATCAGCGACAAGCATGGCGCTTTTCCCGCGTCCGTCTCCTCCGCGTCTTGGCTCCGCTTTTTGCTCTTTCCCAGGTCTTGCCTGCGGGCGCGGCGTTTGCCGGGCAGGGGGCGGGCGGTTTCGCGCTCGTGATTTGCACGCCGGAGGGCGTAAGGACCATCAGTTGGGAGGAGGCGACCGGCGCGCCTTCGCCTTTCGATGCGCCCGAAGAAGATAGGCGGCGCGGCGCCGGCGCCTGTCACGGGGTGACGAATGATCCGCGCGGCCGGCTGGTCCCGCGAAAGGGACGCGCGTTCCCCGGATGGCTCTGGGGCTGATCCGCCTTTTCTTTGCCGGAGAGGGCTTGCTTTCCACACAGGAGGCGCTAATAAGCCGCCTTCGTCGCCTCCGGGCGGCGAAAACCTGTCCGAGACTGCGGGTGAGAGGTTACCTCTCTTAATCTCCCGCATAGACAGAGGGAAAAGGATCAGCCGGTCAATATGGCCGCGCTTTCCGCAGGACCTTCTGGGGCAGGCTCTCAGCGCTGAGGCGCGGGAGCCTTTTTGGTTTCCGCTTTTCATTCGCTGATTTCGAAGCCCCCCGTCTTAAGGCGGGGACTGTTGGGGCTTTGGTCTTCGGGCCGGAGCCTCGTTTGAACCAAAGGACCTGCCTCATGGACAGAACCCAAAAGGCGGAAATGGTCGAATGGATCGGCGGCGTGTTCGATGCGAATACGGTTGTCGTGGTGGCGAATGGCGGCCTGACGGTCGCCGAGATGGAATCTTTGCGCGGCGATCTGCGCGAGGCCGGCGCCAACATGAAAATCATCAAGAATCGTCTCGCCAAGATCGCGATCTCTGGAAAAGCGGCGGAAAAGCTTTCCGATCTGTTCCAGGGACCGACCGCCATTGCGTTCTCTGAAGACCCGGTCGCGGCGGCGAAAGCCGTCAAGAAGTTCGCCAAGGATAATGAAAAGCTCAAAATCCTCGGCGGCGCGATGGGCGAGGAAATCATGGACGAGAAAGGGGTGGAGGCGCTCGCTTCCATGCCGTCTCGCGAAGAGCTCATCGCTTCGATCGTTGCGACCATCACGTCTCCGGCGGCCGAACTCGCCGGCGCCATCGGCGCACCGGCATCCAATATCGCCGGCATTCTGGAGACCTTGGAGAAGCGCGAAGCGGCGTAACGTTCGCACCAATTTTTGTAACCCAATCAAAGAACTAGGAACTAAAGACAATGGCTGATCTGAAAAAACTGGCTGAAGAGCTTGTCGGCCTGACGCTTCTCGAAGCGGCTGAGCTGAAAAACATCCTGAAAGACGAGTACGGCATCGAGCCGGCGGCGGGCGCGGTTGCGGTCGCGGCGGCTCCGGGCGCCGGCGGCGGCGCTGAAGCGGCTGAAGAGAAAGACGAATTTGACGTCATTCTCGTCGACGCTGGCGATAAAAAGATCAATGTGATCAAGGAAGTCCGCGCCATCACCGGTCTTGGCCTCAAAGAAGCCAAGGAACTCGTCGAAGCCGGCGGCAAGGCTGTCAAGGAAGCCGCGCCGAAGGCCGAAGCCGAAGAGCTCAAGAAAAAGCTCGAAGAAGCTGGCGCGAAAGTCGAACTTAAGTAAATTCGACGGAAAGCTGGCGGGCGCGCTCAATCTCTCCGAATTTCTTTAACCAAAGGGGTTGCGGAGGGAGACGGGCGTGCCTATTACACCCATTCGCCGCCGGTGGCATCCACCGGCGGCTTAAGGCTTTGCGGCGAAGTGCTTCGGTTAATCGAGATCAAAATTTAGTCACCCGCGACCCGCGGTCGAACCTGGTCCGGCCGGCGGGTTTTTGCGCACGCGTTTACCCTGTTGTCCGCCGGGGTGCGCGACCGCGTTTTAACGGCTGACGCCCCGCTTGTGAGGATAATATGGCGCAATCCTTCGTTGAGAAGAAACGCATTCGCAAAAATTTTGGCCGCATCGGCGATGCGGCGCCCATGCCGAACCTGATCCAGGTTCAAAAAGATTCCTACGAACAATTCCTGCAGCGCTTCGCCAAATCAGAAGACCGGCTGCTCGAAGGCCTTGAAGCGGTGTTCCGCTCGGTCTTCCCGATCTCGGATTTCACCGAGACCGCCACCCTTGAATATGTCTCCTACGAGTTCGAGGAGCCGAAATACGACACCGAAGAGTGTCAGCAGCGCGACATGACCTATGCGGCGCCGCTGAAGGTGACCCTGCGCCTTATCGTTTTTGAAGTGGACGAAGAAACCGGCGCCAAATCGGTCAAGGATATCAAAGAGCAGGAAGTCTACATGGGCGACATGCCGCTCATGACGGACAACGGGACCTTCATCGTCAACGGCACCGAGCGCGTCATCGTCTCCCAGATGCACCGTTCCCCCGGCGTTTTCTTCGATCACGACAAGGGCAAGAGCCATTCTTCGGGCAAGCTGCTCTTCGCCGCGCGGATCATTCCTTACCGCGGCTCCTGGCTCGATTTCGAGTTCGACGCCAAGGACATTGTGAACGTTCGCATCGACCGCCGCCGCAAGCTCCCGGCGACGACGCTTCTCTATGCGCTCGGCATGGATCAGGAAGAGATCCTCGACGAGTTTTATGAGCGCGTCTCCCACAAGAAGATCAAGACCGGCTGGACCATGCCGTACAATCCGGAACGCTGGAAGGGCGTGAAGGTTGAGCGCGATCTTATCAACGCCAAGAACGGCGAGGTGGTGCTCGAAGCCGGCAAGAAGCTCTCGGCCCGCGCGGCCAAGAAACTCGCCGAAGACGGCCTGAAAGACCTTCTCCTTTCTGACGAGGAGATGATCGGCCGTTTCTTCGCTTCCGACCTTGTCAATTTCGACACCGGCGAGATCTACGCCGAGGCGGGCGACGAGATCACCAAGGATCACATCGAGACCTTCGAGGAAATCGGCATTTCCTCCTTCGACACGATCGACGTGGACCACATCAATATCGGCGCTTACATCCGCAACTCGCTGTCCGCGGACAAGAACCGCAATCGCGAGATGGCGCTGATCGACATTTACCGCGTCATGCGCCCGGGCGAGCCGCCGACACTGGAAACGGCCGAAGGCCTTTTCTATTCGCTGTTCTTCGATCCGGAACGTTACGACCTTTCCTCGGTCGGCCGCGTGAAGATGAACATCCGGCTTGGCTTCGAGACGGAAGATTCCTTACGCACCCTGCGCAAGGAAGACATTCTCGCGGTCCTCAAAACTCTCGTGCAGTTGCGCGACGGCAAGGGCGAGATCGACGACATCGACAATCTCGGCAACCGTCGTGTGCGCTCGGTCGGCGAGCTCATGGAGAACCAGTACCGCATCGGTCTTCTTCGCATGGAGCGCGCCATCAAGGAGCGCATGTCCTCGGCCGAGCTCGACACGCTGATGCCGCATGACCTCATCAACGCCAAACCGGCGGCGGCGGCGGTGCGCGAGTTTTTCGGCTCGTCCCAGCTTTCGCAGTTCATGGACCAGACCAACCCGCTTTCGGAAATCACCCACAAGCGCCGTCTTTCCGCGCTCGGGCCGGGCGGTCTCACCCGTGAGCGCGCTGGCTTCGAAGTTCGCGACGTGCATCCGACCCACTATGGGCGCATCTGTCCGATTGAGACGCCGGAAGGTCCGAATATCGGTCTCATCAACTCGCTCGCGACCCATGCGCAGGTCAATAAATACGGCTTCATCGAAAGCCCCTATCGCCGCGTCATCGACAGCAAGGTGACGGACGATGTCGTTTATCTGTCCGCTATGGAAGAGCAGCGCTTCGCGATCGCTCAGGCGAACGCCGAAGTCGATGACAACGGCAAGCTTGTCAACGAATTCGTTAATTGCCGCGTCGGCGGCGATGCGACGCTCGTCCCGCGCGAGGACGTCGCCTATATCGACGTCTCGCCGAAGCAGCTCGTTTCGGTCGCGGCCGCGCTGATCCCGTTCCTTGAAAATGACGACGCCAACCGCGCCCTCATGGGCTCGAACATGCAGCGTCAGGCAGTGCCGCTTCTCCAAGCCGAGGCGCCCTTTGTCGGCACCGGCATGGAAGCCATCGTGGCGCGCGATTCCGGCGCCGCCGTTTCAGCGCGTCGCACTGGCATCGTCGAACAGGTGGACGCGCAGCGCATCGTCATCCGCGCCACGGAAGAAAAAGACCCCACAAAGCCGGGCGTCGACATTTTCAACCTGCGCAAATTCCAACGGTCGAACCAGAACACCTGCATCAACCAGCGTCCGCTCGTGAAGATTGGCGATCAGGTGCGCGAAGGCGATATCATCGCCGACGGCCCGTCGACCGATCTCGGCGAACTGGCGCTCGGCAAGAACGTGCTCGTCGCGTTCATGCCGTGGAACGGCTACAACTTCGAGGACTCGATCCTCATCTCCGAGCGCATTGTGCGCGACGACGTGTTTACCTCCATCCACATCGAGGAATTCGAAGTGATGGCCCGGGACACGAAGCTTGGGCCCGAAGAGATCACCCGCGATATTCCGAACGTGTCGGAAGAAGCGCTGCGCAATCTCGACGAAGCCGGCATCGTCGCCATCGGCGCCGAGGTTCATCCGGGCGACATTCTCGTTGGCAAGATCACGCCGAAGGGCGAGTCGCCGATGACGCCGGAGGAAAAACTCCTGCGCGCGATCTTCGGCGAAAAGGCCTCCGACGTTCGCGACACGTCGCTGAAGCTGCCGCCGGGCGTTGCGGGCACGGTCGTTGAAGTCCGCGTTTTCAACCGTCACGGCGTTGACAAGGACGAACGCGCCATCGCGATCGAGCGCGAGGAAGTCGAGCGTCTCGCAAAAGACCGCGACGACGAACTCGCGATCCTTGAGCGCAACGTCTATGGCCGTCTGAAGCCGCTGCTTGAAGGCAAGGACGCCGTCTCCGGTCCAAAAGGCTTTGAAAAAGGCAAAATCACCGAAGACGTGCTCGAAAACCAGCTCTCGCGCGGCCAGTGGTGGAAGATCGGCGTCGCCGACGACAAGGTGATGGCCGAAATCGAAGCCATGAAGAAGCAGTTCGACGAGTCGAAAGCGCGCCTCGAGGCCCGCTTCGAAGACAAGGTCGACAAGCTGAAGCGCGGCGACGAGTTGCCGCCGGGCGTCATGAAGATGGTCAAGGTCTTCGTTGCCGTGAAGCGCAAGCTTCAGCCGGGCGACAAGATGGCCGGCCGTCACGGCAACAAGGGCGTCATCTCGAAAATCGCCCCCATGGAAGACATGCCGTTCCTCGAAGACGGCACTGCGGTCGACATCGTCCTCAATCCGCTGGGCGTGCCGTCGCGCATGAATGTGGGTCAGATTCTTGAAACCCATCTCGGCTGGGCCTGCCGCGGCCTTGGCCGTCAGATCGACAACCTCTTGGAGCAGTGGGAAGACGATCAGGCGACCCGCGAGGACCTCATCGCCAAGTTCAAGGACGTCTATGGCGAGGATCAGGTGCTGCCGCGCTCCAATGAGGAGCTGAAAGAACTCGGCCAGAATCTTGTGCGCGGCGTTCCCATTGCTACGCCGGTCTTTGACGGCGCCCGCGAGGCGGAAATCATCGACATGCTGACCAAGGCGGGTCTCGAAGAGTCGGGTCAGGTGACGCTCTATGACGGGCGCACCGGCGACACCTTCAACCGCAAGGTCACGGTGGGTTACAAGTATCTCTTGAAGCTCCACCACCTTGTCGACGACAAGATCCACGCGCGCTCCATCGGCCCGTACTCGCTCGTCACGCAGCAGCCGCTCGGCGGCAAGGCCCAGTTCGGCGGCCAGCGTTTCGGCGAGATGGAAGTCTGGGCCCTCGAAGCTTACGGCGCGGCCTATACGCTGCAGGAAATGCTCACCGTGAAGTCGGACGACGTCGCCGGCCGCACGAAAGTTTACGAGGCGATCGTCCGCGGCGACGACAGCTTCGAGGCGGGCATTCCGGAAAGCTTCAACGTGCTCGTGAAGGAAATGCGTTCGCTCGGCCTCAATGTCGAGCTTCAGAACGGGTAGCGCCTGGCGCTTCCCGTTCCACCCTTTGATGTATTTGCGGGTGCCATCATCCCGCACCGAAAGTTAAGAGGCGCTCATGTCACAGGAACTGCTGAACGTATTCAATCCCACTGCGCCGGCGCAGACGTTCAACAAGATCCGCATCTCGCTTGCGAGCCCGGAGAAAATCCTCTCCTGGTCCTTCGGCGAGATCAAAAAGCCTGAAACCATCAACTACCGCACCTTCAAGCCGGAGCGGGACGGGCTCTTCTGCGCCCGCATCTTCGGCCCGACGAAGGACTACGAATGCTTGTGCGGCAAGTACAAGCGCATGAAGTATAAAGGCATCGTCTGCGAGAAGTGCGGCGTTGAAGTGACGCTCACCAAGGTTCGCCGCGAGCGCATGGGCCATATCGAGCTCGCCGCGCCTTGCGCCCATATCTGGTTCCTGAAATCGCTGCCGTCCCGCATCTCGCTCATGCTCGACATGACGTTGAAAGACGTGGAGCGCGTTCTTTACTTCGAACAATATATCGTCATCGAGCCGGGCCTCACGAACCTGACGCCCAACCAGCTCCTCACCGAAGAAGAATATCTTCAGGCCCAGGAAGAGTTCGGCGAAGATAGCTTCACCGCTGGCATCGGCGCCGAGGCGATCCGCGAGATCCTGTCCAATATTGACATGGAGACCGAAGCTGAAAAGCTGCGCGTCGAGATCGCCGAGTCGACCTCGGAACTCAAAACCAAGAAATACGCCAAGCGCCTGAAGCTGATCACCGCGTTCCTCGAATCCGGCAACCGTCCGGAATGGATGATCATGACGGTCATCCCGGTGATCCCGCCGGAACTGCGCCCGCTGGTGCCGCTCGATGGCGGCCGCTTTGCGACGTCAGACCTCAACGATCTCTATCGCCGGGTCATTAACCGCAACAACCGCCTGAAGCGCCTTATCGAGCTCAGGGCGCCGGACATCATCGTGCGCAACGAAAAGCGCATGCTGCAGGAATCCGTTGACGCTCTGTTTGACAATGGCCGCCGCGGCCGCGTCATCACGGGCACCAACAAGCGCCCGCTGAAGTCGCTTTCCGACATGCTGAAAGGCAAGCAGGGCCGTTTCCGCCAGAACCTCCTTGGCAAGCGCGTCGACTATTCCGGCCGCTCGGTCATCGTTGTCGGGCCCGAACTCAAGCTTCATGAGTGCGGCCTGCCGAAGAAAATGGCGCTCGAGCTCTTCAAGCCGTTTATCTATTCGCGTCTCGACGCCAAGGGCCTTTCCGCCACGGTGAAACAGGCGAAGAAACTCGTCGAAAAAGAGCGCCCGGAAGTCTGGGACATTCTCGACGAGGTTATCCGCGAGCATCCGGTTCTCCTGAACCGCGCGCCGACCCTGCACCGCCTTGGCATTCAGGCGTTCGAGCCGAAACTCATTGAAGGCAAGGCGATCCAACTTCACCCGCTCGTCTGTACGGCGTTCAACGCCGACTTCGATGGCGACCAGATGGCCGTGCATGTGCCGCTGTCGCTTGAAGCGCAACTTGAAGCGCGCGTCCTGATGATGTCGACGAACAACATCCTCTCGCCCGCCAACGGCAAGCCCATCATCGTGCCGAGCCAGGACATCGTTCTGGGTCTTTACTACATCACCATGGAAAAAGAGGGCGAGCCGGGCGAGGGTAAAATCTTCGGCTCCATTCAGGAGATCGAGCACGCCTTGAACGCCGGCGTCGTCACCCTGCACACCAAAATCAAGGCGCGTTGGGAAACTGTCGACGAACATGGCGAGCCGGTCAGCGAGATCGTGGAAACGACGGCGGGCCGCATGAAGGTGGCGCAAGTTCTGCCACGCAATTCCGACGTGCCGTTCTCCGTGGTGAACCAGCTTCTGACGAAGAAGACGATCCAGGGCCTCATCGACATCGTATATCGTCACTGCGGCCAGAAGAAGACGGTCATCTTCGCCGACCACATCATGGACCTTGGCTTCAAAGAAGCCTGCAAGGCCGGTATTTCCTTCGGCAAGGACGATGTCGTCATTCCGGAAGCCAAGAAGAAGCTGGTCGACGAAACCCGCGCTCAGGTTTCCGAATTCGAGTCGCAATATGCCGAGGGCCTCATCACCCGCGGCGAGAAATACAACAAGGTCATCGACGCCTGGGCGAAATGCACGGACAAGATCGCCGATGCGATGATGGAGGAAATCTCCGAAACCAAATATGAGGAAGGCACGGGCCGTCAGATGGAGCCCAACTCCATCTACATGATGTCGCATTCGGGCGCACGCGGTTCGCCGACCCAGATGCGTCAGCTCGGCGCCATGCGCGGCCTCATGGCCAAGCCGTCGGGCGAGATCATCGAGACGCCGATCACCTCGAACTTTAAAGAGGGCCTCACCGTGCTCGAGTACTTCAACTCGACCCACGGCGCGCGCAAAGGTCTTGCGGATACGGCGCTGAAAACGGCGAACTCGGGCTATCTGACCCGCCGTCTCGTCGACGTCGCGCAGGACTGCATCGTGCGCGAAATCGATTGCGGCACGACCAACGGCATCACCATGGAAGCTGTCGTTCAGTCTGGCGAGATTGTTGTGCCCCTGTCGCAGATCATTCTCGGCCGCACGCTGCTTGAAGACGTCAAGCATCCGGAAACGGGCGAGGTTCTGGGTAAGGCCAATGACGAAGTCGACGAAGCCCAGGCCGAAGAGATTGAAGGCTCAGGGATCCAGAAAATCCGCGTGCGTTCGGTCTTGACCTGCGACTCCAAGGTCGGCGTCTGCGCCAAATGCTATGGCCGCGACCTGGCGCGCGGCTGCCCGGTCAATATCGGCGAGTCGGTCGGCGTCATTGCGGCGCAGTCCATCGGCGAACCGGGCACGCAGCTCACCATGCGGACCTTCCACGTGGGCGGCACGGCGCAGGTCGGCGACACCTCCTTTATTGAGGCGAGCCATGAAGGCGTCATCAAGCTCGAGGGCGGCAGTGTTCTGAAGGACTCCAATGGCGACTTCGTCGTCATGGGCCGCAACACGCTGGTCAAAATTCTCGACAGCGAAGGCAAGGAGCACGCCTCCTACAAGGTCTCCTACGGCGCCAAGCTGCGCGTTGCGGACGGCTCCAAGGTCACCCGCGGCCAGCGTCTTGCGGACTGGGATCCTTATACCATGCCGATCCTCACCGAGGTCGAAGGCAAGATTAAGTTCGAAGACCTTCAGGAAGGATTCTCGATGCAGGTCGTCGCCGACGAAGCGACGGGCATCGCCAGCCGCGTCGTCACCGACTGGCGTGCGAACCCGCGCGCGGCCGACCTCAAACCGGCGATTGTCATCGTCGACGACAAGGGCGAGCCGAAGAAGCTTTCGACCGGCGGCGAGGCGCGTTACCAGCTTCCGGTGGACGCCATTCTCTCCGTCGAGGACGGCGAAGACATTGCGCCGGGCGACGCGCTTGCGCGTATCCCGACGGAAGGCGCCAAGACCCGCGACATCACCGGCGGTCTGCCGCGCGTTGCGGAACTCTTCGAAGCCCGCCGTCCGAAAGATCACGCGATCATCGCCGATGTCGATGGCCGCGTTGAATTCGGCCGCGATTACAAGAACAAGCGCCGCATTCGGATCATTCCGACCGATGAGAGCCTTGAGCCCTCCGATTATCTTGTCCCGAAAGGCCGCCACATCGCGGTTCAGGACGGCGATTTCATCGCCAAGGGCGAGTATCTCATGGACGGCAATCCGGCGCCGCACGACATTCTGGCAATCATGGGAATCGAGGCGCTGGCCGACTTCCTGATCGACGAAATCCAGGAAGTCTACCGCCTGCAGGGCGTGCCGATTAACGACAAGCACATCGAGGTGATCGTTCGCCAGATGCTGCAAAAGGTTGAAATCACCGATCCGGGCGACTCGCTGTTCCTCAAAGAAGAACAGATCGACAAGCTCGAATTCGAGGAGACCAACGCCAAGCTTGAGGATCAGGGCAAAAAGCCGGCGCAGGCCGTGCCTGTTCTGCTCGGCATCACCAAGGCGAGCCTGCAGACGCGTTCCTTTATCTCGGCGGCGTCCTTCCAGGAGACGACCCGCGTCCTTACCGACGCGGCCGTCAACGGCAAGGTCGACACGCTCGAGGGCCTCAAAGAAAACGTCATTGTCGGTCGTCTCATTCCGGCCGGCACTGGCGGGGCTATGTCGCGCCATCAGGTCGAGGCCGAACGCCGCGACGAAGTGCTGCTCGAAGAGCGCCAGAAGCGCGCCGAAGCGTCGAGCGCGCCGCAGATCGAAGGCCCGGCGGAAGAGAACGCCGAAGAGCCTGCTGAGCAACCGGCCGACGCCGCTGAATAAACCCGCGACAAATCCAAGATCAGAAAAAGGCGGCCTGCAAGGCCGCCTTTTTTGTTTTCCGGATTAGCCGAGACTTTCCAGCCGCTCGGCGAGGCTTTCATTCTTGATATTGTCGAGGTTCATATTGTCCTCACCGAGCCACGCCTTTATCAGCATTCCCCAGGTGAGGTCGCATTTCACCTTGTCCCACAGCGCGCCAGTCGCCTCCGAGGCGGCGGCATAAGCCTTTTCATCGGTGATCAGCGTCTTGATGGCCGCAGCGAGCGCCTTCGGATTGCGTTCGGGCGCCATGCGCGCGGCGGGCGCATCCTTGAAATAAAGCTGGAACATCGGGTGATCGGAGAGGGCGAGGGGTGTCCGCGTCGCAAGCGCCTCATAGATCGTCATGGGCAGCCCTTCGGGATAGATGTGCCAGCTCGGCGCCATTGAGAGAGTTGCGCTTTTGAGGGTCTCGATCACCTTGTCATGAGAAAGCTTGCCCGCGAGGCGCACGGTGTCTGAAAGGCCATAGCGGTCAATCAGCGACGTAGCCTCTTCGGTGAAACCGCCGCCGCCCACCAGAGTCATCTCAAGCTCGACCCCGTCTTCCCTTAAGATGCGCGCCGCCTCAATGCAGTCGCCGACGCCCTTGGAAGAGGCGAGGGAGCCCACATAAACCAGTTTCGCCGGTCCCGCCGGAAGCGCCTTCACAGGGTGCTTCTCGGGGCGCAATTCGTGCGGCCAGTCCCAGGGGTAGATTTTTTTGGCGTCGACGCCGATCCGCTTCAGGGAAAGGCAGGACGGCACATTATGATTGCCCACAGCCCGGAAAGCCGGCCTGTTCAAGAGCCAGCCGAGGAGGAATGACTGAATCTGCCGGCGGAGCGATTTCTGCTCAAAGCTGTCGGCGAGGAGAGGGAGCGTGTCCACTTTATTTCTGAGGGCCCAGCGCAGGATTACGCGGTCTGGCGCCTGGAGAATCAGCCGGTCCGGACGCCATTTTTCGAGGAGCGCGATGATCGCCGGGGCGTCTGGCGCGCCGTTAATGGCTGGAACACAAGCGGAACGGAGTCGATCCGAGACGGCTGTTTCTCCCGGTTCCTCGCCCAGAACGCCAATGACGCCGAGGAACTCGCACTGCTCGGCCAGCTCGGCGATGAAATTCACTGAATAGGCTTGAGCGTAATAGGTTTCGGGCTCGCCGGCCTTCAGCGCCGCATAGCGGTCGTGAAAGACCCCATATTGAACCACTGCAACGCGCAACTTTCTATCTCCTTGGGCTTAGGCGAAGACCGTTTCTTCCCGCCGCCCTGGCTCCTGCCAGCCATATCCGCCAATTTGCGATTTTGGAAAAGACCCTTGATTTCACGCGGTTTTCCGAACGGGCCGTTCCCTCGCAAGAACGCCGCCAAGATGTGCTTGGCTTCGCCGGGAAAAAACAGGAGAAAGAGTCCTTTATTTTCGTAAACACGTATTGACCCATCCGACTCGCATCGTTATGTCTCGCGCCGCTGAATGGCTGGCCGTCAGCTCTTTCGTCCGAAAGACCCTGAAACGCAGCCGCTTTTAGCTGATGACAGTTGAGGTTTTTTGAGCGGCGTTCCGCCTGACGGGGCTCCGCTCGTTTGCGTCATGGATAATCCCGTCCATGCCGTAAATGATTTGGGCGCGACGGATTGGGTCAGCGCCCGCCCCAAACGAAGGCCAAAGCCGGAGAACGGAAACGGATGCCGACGATACAACAACTTATCCGCAAGCCGCGGAAGCCGAAGCGCCAGATCAACAAGGTGCCTGCGCTTGAGGGAAATCCCCAAAAGCGCGGCGTATGCACGCGCGTTTATACGACGACCCCGAAAAAGCCGAACTCTGCGCTTCGGAAAGTTGCGAAGATCCGTCTGACCAATGGTCACGAGGTGATCGGCTATATCCCCGGCGAAGGTCACAACCTGCAGGAGCACTCGGTGGTGCTGATCCGCGGCGGCCGCGTGAAAGACCTGCCGGGCGTTCGCTACCACATTATCCGCGGCGTGCTCGACACGCAGGGCGTCAAAGACCGCAAGCAGCGCCGTTCGAAATACGGCGCCAAGCGTCCGAAGTAAGGATTTAACAGATGTCACGTCGTCACCGCGCAGATAAACGCGTCGTTCATCCGGACCCGAAGTTCGGCGACAAGACCGTTTCGAAATTCATGAACTACGTCATGGTCGACGGTAAAAAGCCGGCGGCCGAAAAAATCGTCTACGGCGCCTTCGACAAGATCGAAGACAAGTTGCGCCGTCCGCCGGTCGAGCTGTTCAAGGAAGCGTTGGATAATGTGACCCCGGCGATCGAAGTGCGCTCCCGTCGCGTCGGCGGCGCGACCTATCAGGTGCCGGTTGAGGTTCGCCCCGACCGCAAACTGGCGCTCGCCATGCGCTGGATTATCGCCGCCGCGCGCTCGCGCAATGAAACCACCATGGTGGACAAACTTTCGAACGAACTGATGGACGCTGCCCAGAACCGCGGCGCGGCCGTCAAGAAGCGCGAAGACACGCACCGGATGGCGGAAGCCAACCGCGCTTTCTCGCATTATCGCTGGTAACGGAAATCACACGAGTTAAGGGCCGTCAGTCATGACCCGCACGCATAAAATCGAGGACTACCGGAACTTCGGCATCATGGCCCATATCGATGCGGGCAAGACGACGACGACCGAGCGCGTTCTCTATTACACCGGCAAGTCCCACAAGATCGGCGAAGTCCATGACGGCGCCGCGACAATGGACTGGATGGAGCAGGAACAGGAGCGGGGCATCACCATCACCTCCGCCGCCACGACCTGTTTCTGGAAAGACAAGCGCCTCAACATTATCGACACCCCAGGCCACGTGGATTTCACTATTGAAGTGGAGCGTTCCTTGCGCGTGCTCGACGGCGCCGTCGCGCTTCTCGACGCCAATGCCGGCGTTGAGCCGCAGACGGAAACGGTCTGGCGCCAGGGCGACAAATATAAAGTGCCGCGCATTTTCTTCATCAACAAGATGGATAAGATCGGCGCCGACTTCTATTATTCCGTGGACACCATTCACAAACGCCTGGCTGCGAAGACGGTCATCCTCCAGTTGCCCATCGGCGCGGAAAGCGATTTCAAAGGCGTCGTCGACCTCATCACGATGAAAGCCATCATCTGGGAAGAAGAAAGCCTCGGCGCCGCTTTCCACGAAGAAGACATTCCGGCGGATCTCGTCGACAAGGCCGCTGAGTATCGCGAAAAGATGATCGAGACCGTGGTCGAGATCGATGAAGAGGCGATGGAAGCCTATCTCGAGGGTAATGAGCCTGACGAAGCGACCATCAAGCGCCTTATCCGTCAGGGCACCTGCAAGGTTGAATTCCACCCGGTGCTGTGCGGCTCGGCGTTCAAGAACAAGGGCGTTCAGCCCATGCTCGACGCTGTTGTCGATTTTCTCCCGAGCCCTGTTGAGGTTCCGGCGATCCGCGGCGTGCTGCCGGACACGGATACCGAAGTGCTGCGCAAGTCGTCTGACGACGAGCCGCTTTCAATGCTCGCGTTCAAGGTCATGAACGATCCGTTCGTGGGCTCGCTCACCTTCTGCCGCATCTATTCGGGCAAGCTTGAAGCCGGTTCGCAACTGATGAACACGGTTAAGGGCAAGAAAGAGCGCGCCGGGCGGATGTTGCAAATGCACTCCAACAGCCGCGAAGAAATCAAGGAAGCCTATGCTGGCGACATCATCGCGGTTGTGGGTCTGAAAGACACGACTACGGGCGACACGCTGTGCGATCCGTCCAAGCCGGTAGTGCTTGAGCGCATGGAGTTCCCGGAGCCGGTCATCGAGCTCGCCGTCGAGCCGAAAACCAAGGCCGACCAGGAGAAGATGGGCATTGCGCTGCAGCGTCTCGCTGCGGAAGACCCGTCCTTCCGCGTCTCCACCGACGAAGAGTCCGGTCAGACGATCATTAAGGGGATGGGCGAGCTTCACCTCGACATTCTCGTTGATCGCATGAAGCGCGAATTCAAGGTCGAAGCCAATATCGGCGCTCCGCAGGTCGCTTACCGCGAAACCATTACCAAGGCGGCGGATATCGACTACACCCACAAGAAGCAGTCGGGCGGTTCGGGTCAGTTCGCGCGCATCAAGATGCGCGTTCTCCCGCAGGAGCCGGGCACAGGATACTCGTTTGAAAGCCAGATCGTCGGCGGCTCCATTCCGAAGGAGTACATCCCCGGCGTGGAAAAAGGTATCGACTCGATCCGCGACACCGGCCTCCTGGTCGGCTTCCCGATCCTCGACTTCAAGGTTGAGCTTTATGACGGCGCGTTCCACGACGTTGACTCGTCCGTGCTCGCCTTTGAAATCGCGGCGCGCGCTGCGTTCCGCGAAAACAAGCCGGCGCTGGGGCTGGCGTTGCTTGAGCCGGTGATGAAAGTGGAAGTGGTTACGCCTGAGGAATACACCGGCACCGTGATCGGCGACCTCAACTCGCGGCGCGGCCAGATCCAGGAACAGGAAATGCGCGGCAACGCAAACGTCGTTCACGCGATGGTGCCGCTCGCCAACATGTTTGGCTATGTGAACAATCTTCGCTCGGCGACCCAGGGTCGCGCTCAGTACACGATGCAATTCGACCACTATGAGCGCGTGCCGAAAGCGGTTGAAGAGGAAGTGAAGGCGAAGCTGGCAGGCTAGCCGGTAAGTGAAGGCGCCCGCCAGAACAAGAACCCGGGCGATCAGGTTTAACGACAGACGTCAGAGAAGACGGAGAGAAGTGAAATGTCGAAGGCAAAGTTTGAACGTACGAAACCGCACGCCAATATTGGCACCATTGGTCACGTCGACCATGGCAAAACGACCCTGACGGCGGCGATCACCAAATATTACGGCGACTTCAAAGCGTATGACCAGATCGATGCGGCCCCGGAAGAAAAAGCCCGCGGCATCACGATCTCGACGGCGCACGTCGAATATGAAACCGACAATCGTCACTATGCTCACGTCGACTGCCCCGGTCACGCCGACTATGTGAAAAACATGATCACCGGCGCGGCGCAGATGGACGGCGCGATCCTCGTTGTGAACGCAGCGGACGGCCCCATGCCGCAGACCCGCGAGCACATCCTGCTCGCCCGTCAGGTCGGCGTGCCGGCGATCGTCGTTTATCTCAACAAAGTCGACCAGGTTGACGATGAAGAGCTCCTCGAGCTCGTTGAAATGGAAGTTCGCGAACTTCTCTCGTCCTATGAATTCCCGGGCGACGATATTCCGATCATCAAAGGCTCGGCGCTCGCCGCTCTTGAAGGTCGCGATCCGGAAATCGGCGAGAACTCCATCAAGGAACTGATGGCCGCCGTTGACGAATACATCCCGACCCCGGACCGTCCGGTCGACCAGCCGTTCCTCCTGCCGATTGAAGACGTGTTCTCGATCTCCGGCCGCGGCACCGTTGTGACCGGCCGTGTCGAGCGCGGCGTCGTCACCGTCGGCGACGAACTCGAAATCGTCGGCATCAAGGACACCAAGAAAACCACCTGCACGGGCGTCGAAATGTTCCGCAAGCTGCTTGATCGCGGCGAAGCCGGCGACAATGTGGGCGTTCTTCTGCGCGGCATCGAGCGTGATGCGGTTGAGCGCGGCCAGGTGCTCTGCAAGCCGGGCTCCGTGACCCCGCACACCAAGTTCGTGGCTGAAGCTTACATCCTGACGAAGGAAGAAGGCGGCCGTCACACCCCGTTCTTCACGAACTATCGTCCGCAGTTCTATTTCCGCACGACCGACGTGACCGGCGTTGTCACGCTCAAGGAAGGCACGGAAATGGTGATGCCGGGCGACAATGTTGAAGTGAACGTTGAGCTGATCGTGCCGATCGCCATGGAAGAGAAGCTTCGCTTCGCTATCCGTGAAGGCGGCCGCACTGTCGGCGCCGGCATTGTCTCGAAAATCATCGAGTAGCAGGCATGAACAGCGCGCGGACCGGTCCCTGATCGGTCCGCGCTTTCGACTCAAAAAGACAGAAGCAAGAATTTTTCAAAAAGCGAAGCGTAGACCCCATGCAACAGAATATCCGCATCAGGCTCAAAGCGTTTGATCATCGCGTGCTCGACGCTTCGACGTTGGAAATCGTGAATACGGCGAAACGCACGGGCGCCAATGTGCGCGGACCGATCCCCCTGCCGACCCGCATTGAGCGGTACACGGTCAACCGGTCGCCGCATATCGACAAGAAAAGCCGTGAGCAGTTCGAAATGCGCACCCACAAGCGCATGCTCGATATCGTCGATCCGACGCCGCAAACGGTGGATGCGCTGATGAAACTCGACCTCTCGGCTGGCGTCGATGTCGAAATCAAGCTGGGCGCTTAAGGAGCATTTGAGATGCGCACGGGAGTTATTGCGAAAAAGGTCGGCATGACCCGCATCTTCAACGAGCAGGGCGAGCACCTGCCGGTGACGGTGCTGCAGCTTGAGGGCTGTCAGGTAGTGGGTCAGCGCACGGCGGATAAGAACGGCTACACGGCCGTTCAACTGGGCGCGGGCGCCAAAAAGGCGAAGCGCACAACGAAAGCTGAACGCGGCCAGTTCGCCAAGGCCAATGTCGAGCCCAAGGCCAAAGTGGCCGAGTTCCGGGTGTCTGACGACAATATGATCAATGTCGGCGAAGAGATCATCGCCGATCATTATTTCGAAGGTCAGTATGTCGATGTGACCGGCACTTCCATCGGCAAGGGCTTCGCCGGCGCTATGAAGCGGCACAATTTCGGCGGCCTGCGCGCGACGCACGGCGTTTCAATTTCGCACCGTTCACATGGTTCGACCGGTCAATGTCAGGATCCGGGCAAGGTCTTCAAAGGCAAGAAGATGGCCGGCCATATGGGCGCTTCGCGGGTGACGACGCAAAACCTGCAAGTCGTCAAAACCGACGCCGATCGCGGCCTGTTGCTGATCAAAGGCGCGGTGCCCGGTCCGAAAGGCGGCTGGGTGCTGATTAAGGATGCGGTGAAAAAGCCTACGCCTGAAAACGCGATTTTCCCGGCGGCGCTGAAATCCGCCAAGGAAGAAGCCGCCCGCCAGGCTGAAGAAGCCGCTGCGCAAGCCGCTGCCGAGGAAGAGGCCGCAGCCAAGGCCGCCGCCGAAGAGGCGCGCGCCCAGCAGGAAGCCGCGTTGAAAGAACAGGAAGCCGGCGCCGCCGCTGAAGGCGTCGAAGCCGCCGATGAAACCGAGAAGAAAGAAGGGGACGAATAATGAAAACCGACGTCCTCAGCATTGAGAACAAGAAGGCCGGGTCGATCGATCTCGACGATGCGATCTTCGGTTTGGAGCCGCGCGCCGACATTCTTCATCGCTGCGTCGTGTATCAGCTTGCGAAACGCCAGCAGGGCACGCACAAGGCGAAAGAACGCGGCGAAGTCAAAGCCACGTCGAAAAAGTGGGGCCGTCAGAAAGGCGGCGGCACCGCCCGTCACGGCAACCGTGCGGCGCCGCAATTCCGCGGCGGCGGCAAGGCGCACGGGCCGCGTCCGCGCAGCCATGCCATCGACCTGCCGAAGAAGGTTCGCCGTCTGGCGCTGAAGCACGCGCTTTCCGCTAAGGCCGCCGAAGGCTCGCTCATCATCATTGATGAAGCCAAGCTGAAGGAAGCCAAGACCAAAGCGCTGGTCGAAGCGTTTGCAAAGATGAGCATCGCTAATGCGCTGATCGTCGACGCGTCGGTGGATGAGAATTTCGGTCTCGCGACGCGCAACCTCGCCGGCATCGACATGCTGCCGGTGATTGGCGCGAATGTTTACGACATCCTTCGCAAGGACAAGCTGGTCCTGACGAAAGCGGCCGTCGAAGGTCTGGAGGAGCGTCTCAAATGAGCAAGAAAGATGCAACCACGGCCCATGAGGCCCATTACAACACGCTGATTGCGCCGGTGATCACCGAGAAGTCGACGATTGCGTCTGAAAACAATCAGGTGGTCTTCCAGACGCCGCTCGATGCGACCAAGCCGGAGATCAAGGAAGCGGTTGAGGCGCTGTTCAAGGTCAAGGTGAAGGCCGTGAACACGCTGCGCGTCAAAGGCAAGAACAAACAGTTCCGCGGGCGTCCCTATACGCGCTCCACAACGAAAAAAGCGGTCGTGACTCTCGAAGAAGGTCACTCGATCGACGTGACGACCGGACTTTAAGGCAGGTAAACCCATGGCTTTGAGAAAATTCAAACCGACGACGCCAGGCCGCCGCCAGCTTGTGCTGGTGGACCGCAGCGAGCTTTGGAAGGGCAAGCCCGTCAAATCGCTGACCGAGGGCCTTTCCGAAAGCGCCGGACGCAACAATACCGGCCGCATCACCGTGCGCCGTCGCGGCGGCGGCGTTAAGAAGACCTATCGCCTTATCGATTTCAAGCGCGCCAAGTTTGACATCGAAGCCAAGGTCGAGCGTCTCGAATACGATCCTAATCGCTCGGGCTTCATCGCGCTGGTCAAATATCTCGACGGCGAGCAGGCTTATATCCTGGCGCCTCAGCGCCTCAAAGCCGGCGACAAGATCATCTCCGGCGAGAAAGTCGACGTGAAGCCCGGCAACGCCATGAAGCTGAAGTCGATTCCGGTTGGCACGATCATCCACAATGTGGAATTGAAGCCCGGCAAGGGCGGCCAGGTTGCGCGCTCCGCCGGTTCCTACGCCCAGCTCGTCGGCCGCGACTCCGGGATGAGCCAGGTGCGCATGCAATCGGGCGAGGTTCGCCTCGTCTCCGGCGAATGCATGGCGACCATCGGCGCGGTCTCGAACCCGGATCACATGAACCAATCCGTGGGCAAGGCCGGCCGCAACCGTCACAAGGGCAAGCGCCCGTCCGTGCGCGGCGTTGTCATGAACCCGGTCGATCACCCCCATGGCGGCGGCGAAGGCCGCACTTCGGGCGGCCGTCACCCGGTCACCCCGTGGGGCAAGCCGACCAAAGGCGCCAAGACCCGCAAGAACAAAGCAACTGACAAATTCATTCTGCGCTCGCGTCATGCGCGCAAGAAGAAGAAATAGGCCGGAGTTTAAGACATGCCACGTTCAGTCTGGAAGGGCCCGTTCGTCGACCGCTATCTTCTGAAGAAGGCGGAAGAGAGCCAGGAAGGCAAACACAAGGGCGGGATCAAATCCTGGTCGCGCCGTTCGACCATCCTGCCGCAATTCGTTGGGCTCACCTTCAACGTTTACAACGGCCAGAAATTCATTCCGGTCCATGTCACTGAAGACATGGTCGGCCACAAGTTCGGCGAATTCTCTCCGACCCGGACCTATTATGGTCACGGCGCGGACAAGAAGGCGAAGAGGAAATAGTCATGGGGCAGAAGAAAAATCCCCGGCGCGTCGGTGAAACGCAGGCCATGGCCAAGGGCCGCCTGATCCGCACCTCGCCGCAGAAGCTGAACCTCGTAGCGCAGCTCATCCGCGGCATGCCGGCGGAAAAGGCGCTCGCGGAGCTGACCTTTTCGCGCAAGCGCATCTCCCAGAGCGTCAAGAAGGTTCTGGAGAGCGCCATCGCCAATGCTGAGAACAACCACGATCTCGACATCGATTCGCTCGTCGTCGATCAGGCTTTTGTCGGCAAGAACATGGTCATGAAGCGCTGGAAAGCCCGCGCGCGCGGCCGGGTCGGCAGAATTCAAAAGCCGTTTTCGGAAATCACCATCGTCGTGAAAGAAGTTGAGGAGGCCGCCTGATGGGCCAGAAAGTAAACCCAATCGGTCTGCGCCTCGGGATCAACCGCACCTGGGACTCGCGCTGGTTCGCCGGCAAGGCCGCCTATGGCGACTTGCTGCATGAAGACCTGCGGATCCGCGAATATCTCGAAAAGCGCCTGCAGCAGGCCGGCGTGTCGCGCATCGTGATCGAGCGTCCGCATAAAAAATGCCGCGTGACGATCTACACCGCGCGTCCGGGCGTTGTGATCGGCAAGAAGGGCGCCGATATCGAAAAGCTGCGCCAGGAACTGTCGAAGCTGTCTTCGTCGGAGACCGTTCTTAATATCGTTGAGATCCGCAAGCCGGAAATCGACGCGACCCTCGTTGCCGAGAACATTGCGCAGCAGCTTGAGCGCCGCGTCGCGTTCCGCCGCGCCATGAAGCGCGCCATGCAAACGGCGCAACGCATGGGCGCCCTCGGCATTCGCGTCAATGTGTCGGGCCGTCTCGGCGGCGCGGAAATCGCGCGCATGGAATGGTATCGCGAAGGCCGCGTGCCGCTGCATACGCTGCGCGCCGATATCGATTACGGCGTGGCGACCGCCCAGACGACCTACGGCGCCATTGGCGTCAAGGTCTGGATCTTCAAGGGCGAGATCATGGAACACGACCCGATGGGTCAGGAAAAACGCTTGATTGACGCGCAAACGGGCGGCGTCGGTCAACAGCAGCGCAACTAGCGCGAATAAGGATTTTGGAGCGAGCCAGTCATGCTGCAGCCGAAAAGAACAAAATTCCGCAAGATGCACAAAGGGCGCATCAAGGGCGTCGCCAAAGGCGGCACGGATCTGAACTTCGGATCCCATGGTCTCAAAGCCATGGAGCCGGAGCGCGTGACTTCGCGCCAGATCGAAGCGACCCGCCGCGCCATCACCCGCGCCATGAAGCGTCAGGGCCGTGTGTGGATCCGTATTTTCCCGGACGTGCCGGTGTCGAAAAAGCCGACCGAAGTGCGCATGGGCAAGGGCAAGGGCTCGGTCGAATACTGGGCTGCGAAAGTGAAGCCGGGCCGCATCATGTTCGAGCTCGACGGCGTATCCGACGAGATCGCGCGCGAAGCTTTGACCCTGGGCGCCGCGAAACTGCCGGTCAAGACGCGCATTGTCAGCCGGATTGGCGAGTAAGGAGCAGTTGAAATGAACGCGACCGAAGCCCGCGACATGACCCCGGATGAGTTGAAGGATCGTCTCCTTCAGCTCCGCAAGGAACAGTTCAACCTGCGCTTCCAGAAAGCGTCAGGCCAGCTTGAGAAAACCGCGCGCATTTCCGAAGTGCGCAAGGACATTGCCCGGATCAAAACCATTCTCGGCGAAAAAGCCCGAGCGAACTAGAGATAGAGGCGAACGCAATGCCAAAACGCATTCTTCAAGGCTCCGTGGTGAGCGATAAGGGCGACAAGACGGTGATCGTGAATGTCGAGCGATTTTTCACGCACCCGCTCTTCAAGAAAACGGTGCGCCGTTCGAACCGTTTCCATGCGCATGACGCGGAAAACAAATTCAAGGTCGGAGACCTCGTTCGCATTCAGGAATGCGCGCCGAAATCCAAGCTGAAACGCTGGGAAGTGATCGGCGAAGGGTCGAAAGGTTAGCGCGGTCGGATTTCCCGGCCGGTAAGAGTGAAGCGGGGCTTTAGGCCCATCAGGAGGATCACCCCATGATCCAGATGCAGTCAAATTTGGACGTCGCCGACAATTCCGGCGCAAAACGCGTTCAGTGCATCAAGGTGCTCGGCGGCGCGAAGCGCAAATACGCCGGCGTCGGCGACATCATCGTTGTGTCGGTGAAAGAAGCGATTCCGCGCGGCCGCGTGAAAAAGGGCCAGGTCATGAAGGCCGTGGTCGTGCGCACCGCCAAGGACATCAAGCGCAAGGATGGATCGGTCATCCGGTTCGACCGCAACGCCGCTGTCCTGATCAACAACAACAAAGAGCCGGTCGGCACCCGTATCTTCGGCCCGGTGACGCGCGAACTTCGCGCCGCCAACCACATGAAGATCGTGTCGCTCGCCCCCGAAGTTCTATAAAGGCAGGTGCTCTAACAATGGCTGCGAAGATCAAAAAAGGCGACAAGGTCATCGTGCTCTCCGGCAAGGACCGGGGCGCCGAAGGCGAAGTCATAGAGGTTATGCCTAAGGCCGACCGCGTGGTCGTGCGTGGCGTCAACCTGATTAAAAAGCACCAGCGTCAGACTCCGCAAGAGCAGGGCGGGATCATTACGCGCGAAGCGCCGATCCATGTGTCCAATGTGGCGCTGAAGGATCCGTCGACGGGCAAACCGACCCGCGTCGGTTTCAAGATCGAAGATGGAAAGAAAGTGCGCGTCGCGAAAGCGTCGGGTGAGGTTATCGATGGCTGAAGCTCAATATGAACCGCGTCTGAAGACGCTTTACCGCGACACCATCCGGGGAAAGATGAACGAGAAGTTCAACTATCCGAATCCGATGATGATGCCGTCGCTGGACAAGATCGTGATCAATATGGGCGTCGGCGACGCCGTCAACGACCGCAAGGCCGTGGACGCCGCCGTCGAAGATTTGACGCGCATTTCCGGTCAGAAGCCTGTCGTCACGAAAGCCAAGAAATCCATCGCCGGCTTCAAGCTGCGCGAGGGCATGGCGGTCGGCGCGAAGGTGACGCTGCGCCAGGACCGCATGTATGAATTTCTCGACCGCCTGATCACCATTGCGCTGCCGCGCGTTCGTGACTTCCGCGGTCTCAACGGCAAAAGCTTCGACGGGCGCGGCAATTACGCCATGGGCCTGAAAGAACACATCGTGTTTCCGGAAATCGATTACGACAAGGTCGAGAAGATCCGGGGCATGGACATCATTGTTTGCACCACGGCCCGCAGCGACGACGAGGCGCGCGAGCTTCTTCGGGAATTCAACTTCCCGTTCCGGAAATAAGAAAGGCATTAGGCAAGGTCCGCGAAAATTGCGGAAACCGGCTTGAGAAGGAGAAAACATGGCGAAGAAATCAATGGTCGAGCGCGATCTCAAACGCCGCCGCATGGCGAAAAAGTTTGAGTCCAAGCGCAACCGGCTGAAAGCGATCATCTACGATCAGGATCAATCGGGCGAGGAGCGCTTCATGGCGGCGTTGAGGCTTGCCGAGCTGCCGCGTAATTCGTCCCCGACGCGCATCCGCAACCGCTGCCAGGTGTCGGGTCGTCCGCGCGGATATTATCGCAAGCTGAAAATGTCGCGCATTGCGCTGCGGCAACTGGGTTCGTCCGGGAAAATTCCGGGCCTTGTGAAGTCAAGCTGGTAAGGAGCCGAGAAAACAATGGCTATCAATGATCCTATCGGCGATTTGATCACCCGCATCCGCAACGCGCAGATGCGCCGGCACACGACCATGTCTGTTCCCGCCTCGAAGCTTCGCGGCTGGGTGCTCGACGTTCTCGAAGGCGAAGGCTATATCCGCGGCTATTCCCGGGTCGAAAAAGACGGCGAAAAGCCGAGCTTTGAAGTCGAGCTGAAATATTACGAAGGCTCGCCGGTGATCCAGAAGATCAAGCGGATTTCCAAGCCGGGCCGCCGGGTCTATTCGTCTGTCCGCGACCTGACCTCTGTTCGCAATGGTCTCGGCATTTCGATTGTTTCGACGCCCAAGGGCGTCATGTCCGACGCAGCCGCGCGCGACGCCAATGTTGGCGGCGAAGTGCTCTGCGAAGTTTACTAAGGCTGGGAGCGAGATAGATGTCCCGCATCGGAAAAAGAGCCATCCCCGTGCCGAAGGGCGTGACCGTCACGGTCGACGGTCAGACGGTCAAGGCGAAAGGCCCGAAAGGCGAGCTCGACTTCGTCGTCAACGAGCTGTGTACTGTTGCGCTTGAAAATGATGAAGTCACGGTGAAGCCGGTCGACAATTCCAAGCCCGCGCGTTCGCTCTGGGGCATGAGCCGCACCCAGATCGCGAATATGTTCAGCGGTGTCGCCAACGAGTTCTCCAAAACGCTGGAGCTTGTGGGCGTCGGCTATCGTGCGCAAATGAAAGGAACTGCCCTTTCTTTGTCGCTCGGATACAGCCACGAGATCGATTATCCGGCGCCCGACGGTGTCAAGATCGCGACGCCGAAGCCGACGGAAATCGTCATTTCCGGCATCGACAAACAGAAGGTCGGACAGGCCGCTGCGGAGATCCGCGGGTTCCGTCCGCCTGAGCCCTATAAAGGCAAGGGCGTGAAATACGCTGACGAATATATCTTCCGCAAGGAAGGCAAGAAGAAGTAACGCTTCGCTAAAGGATATCGGGCCATGGCCGATCAAAAGAGAAAACAACATGTCTCGCGGGCGACCCGCACGCGCAAGAAGATCCAGTCGGTGTCGACGGATCGTCCGCGCCTGTCGGTGTTCCGTTCGTCGAAGAACATATCCGCGCAGATCATCGACGATTCTGTGGGCAAGACCGTCGCGTCGGCTTCTTCGCTGGAAAAGGACTTCGGCAAGGGTTCTGACAAGGACGCCGCGGCGAAAGTCGGCAAGGTTCTGGCGGATCGCGCTGTGAAAGCCGGTGTCAAGAATGTCGTGTTCGATCGCGGCGGCTATATGTATCACGGTCGGGTGAAAGCGCTTGCGGACGCCGCGCGCGAAGCCGGCCTCAATTTCTAAGGAGTTTGAAGATGGCGCGTGAAGAAGGACGTGGCCGCGGACGCGGACAAGGCAGAGGCCGGGGCGAACGCGAAGAACGCGATGAATTCGTCGACAAGCTTGTCGCCATCAACCGTGTGGCGAAAGTGGTGAAGGGCGGCAAGAATTTCGGTTTCGCCGCGCTCGTTGTTGTCGGCGACCAGAAGGGCCGTGTCGGCTTCGGCAAGGGCAAGGCTCGCGAAGTGCCCGAAGCGATCCGCAAGGCGACCCAGGAAGCCAAGCGCAATCTCGTGCGCGTTCCCCTGCGCGAAGGCCGTACGCTGCACCATGACGCCCATGGCCGCTGGGGCGCCGGCAAGGTCGTTCTTCGTTCGGCGCCGGCGGGAACCGGCATCATCGCCGGCGGCCCTATGCGCGCGATTTTTGAAACCCTGGGCGTTCAGGATGTCGTGGCGAAATCGCTCGGCTCCTCCAACCCCTACAATATGGTGCGCGCTACGGTGAACGCGCTTCAGAACCAGCAAAGCCCGCGGAACATGGCGGCCAAGCGCGGCAAGAAGGTCTCCGACATTCTTGCAGGCCGCGGCCGCGGCGCCGATGCGGCTGACGCTGCTGCGTAAAGGAAACGACTGATGGCGAAGAAAATGCTCAAAGTCCGCCAGACCGGCAGCCCGATCCGCCGTTCGCAGGATCAGCGCGCGACTCTCGTTGGTCTCGGCCTCAACAAGATTGGCCGCGAGCGCGAGCTTGAGGATACGCCTGCCGTGCGCGGCATGATCCGCAAGGTCTCTCACATGGTGGAGATCGTCGAGGATTAATTGGGGACCGCAGCGGTCCATAACAGGCGAGGCGGCGGTTCCTGAAAATCGCTGTCGCAAGTCGAGGTGAAAAATGAAACTCAATCAACTTTCCGACAATAAAGGCGCGCGCAAAGCCCGCATCCGCGTGGGTCGCGGCATCGGCTCCGGCAAAGGCAAGACCGGCGGGCGCGGCGTCAAGGGCCAGAAATCCCGTTCCGGCGTGTCCGGCATCCGCCAATATGAAGGCGGCCAGATGCCGCTTTACATGCGTCTGCCGAAACGCGGCTTCAACAAACCGAATCGCGCTCAATTCGTCGAAGTGAATGTGGGCCGTCTGCAGGCCGCCGTGGACGCGGGCAAGCTCGACGCGGGCAAGAAAATCGACGTCGAGGCGCTGGTTGAGGCCGGCATTGTCCGTCGCGCCAAAGGGGGCGTTCGCCTTCTCGGCGTTGGCGAGCTCAAATCGAAACTTGACCTGGTCGTCGCCCACGCATCGGCGGGCGCAAAGGCCGCGGTTGAGAAGGCCGGCGGCTCTGTGACGGTTGAACAGGCGAAGGGCGAATAAGGGATTGTCCCGAAGGGGTTGCGGGTCCGTCCCGCAGTCTCCACATGGCTCCAGTTCGTGCGAACGCGCTTTGAGGGGCCGCCCGGGAGCCGCTAGGGCTTTCAGATGGGCAAGTTGAGCAGGTGACAGGCTGATGACTTCCGCAGCGGAACAGTTCGCGTCAAATATCAATCTCGCTTCTTTCGCCAAGGCGGAAGAGCTGAAAAAGCGCTTGCTGTTCACGCTCGGCGCGCTGATCGTCTATCGCCTCGGCACCTTCGTGCCGATCCCCGGCATCGATCCCATCGCCTTCAGCCAAGGCTTCCAGAGCCAGCAGGGCGGCCTTCTCGGCACCCTGAACATCTTCGCCGGCGGCGCCGTGGAGCGCATGGCGATCTTTGCGCTCAACATCATGCCCTATATCTCCGCGTCGATCATTATGCAGTTGATGGCCGCGGTGATCCCGAGCCTCGAGAAAATCAAGAAAGAAGGCGAGCAAGGCCGACGCCAGATCAATCAGTATACGCGTTATCTGACTGTCTTCCTCGCGACCATGCAGGGCTATTTTATCGCCGTTTCGCTTCAGAGCTCTCCGGGCACGGTGATCAATCCGGGTCCTTACTTCCTGATGACCACCACGGTGACGCTGGTGGGCGGGGTCATGTTCCTTCTCTGGCTCGGCGAGCAGATCACCTCGCGCGGTGTCGGCAACGGCGTGTCGCTGATCATTTTTGCCGGCATTGTCGCGGAATTGCCGCGGGTCGCGGCCTCGCTTCTCGATCAGGGCCGCGCCGGCGGCGGCATTGGCGGGGGCGCGATTCTTGTGATCGCCGCGCTGGCGCTTGGCCTCATCACCTTTGTTGTCTTTATCGAGCGCTCCCAGCGGCGCATTCTAGTCCAGTATCCGCGCCGTCAGGTGGGTCAGCGCATGACGCAGGGCGAAAAGTCTCACCTGCCGTTGAAGATCAACGTCTCGGGCGTCATTCCGCCGATCTTTGCCTCGTCGCTGCTTCTGCTGCCGGCGACGGCGGCGGGTGCGGTCGGTGACGGTTCGCCCCAGTGGCTTCAGGATCTCACCTTCCTGTTCGCTCCGGGCCGCCCGTTCTACATCGCGCTCTATGCGGCGCTGATCATCGTTTTTACCTTTATCTACACCTCCGTCGTCTTCAACGTCGAAGACGTGGCGGACAATCTCAAGAAATATGGCGGTTTCGTTCAGGGTTACCGGCCCGGCGCGCGCACGGCGGAATATCTCGACTTCGTACTGACGCGCCTCACGGTCATCGGGGCCATGTATCTAACCGCCGTCTGTATCTTCCCGGAGATCCTGAAATCCGCCTATGGGCAGGCGATCCCGGTCTATATCGGCGGCACCTCGCTTCTGATTGTCGTGTCGGTGACGCTCGATACGGTGGGCCAGATCCAGGGCCATCTCGTCGCCCAGCAATATGAGGCGCTGATCAAGAAATCGAAGCTGCGCGGGGGCAGGCGATGATTGTAATCTTTCTCGGACCGCCGGGCGCCGGCAAGGGCACCCAGGCCGGTCATATTGTGAAACGCTATGGCATTCCCCAGCTCTCCACCGGCGACATGCTGCGCGCCGCCGTGGCCGCGAAGACGCCGGTCGGGGTGAAGGCCAAGGCAATCATGGACGCCGGCGATCTCGTCTCTGATGAGATCGTTGCGGCGATTGTGGAGGAGCGGATCGAGCAGGATGACTGCGCGCCGGGCTTTCTCCTCGACGGCTTTCCGCGGACTGTTCCCCAAGCTGAGATGCTGGACGCGATCCTGACCAAAAAGGGCCGGGCGGTTGACGCGGTGATTGAGCTCAAGGTGGATGAGGCGGCGCTTCTGGACCGGCTCCGGAACCGGATCAAGGAAACCAAGGCCCGGGGCGAGGAAGTCCGCGCAGACGACAATGAGGAGACCTTCGCGAAACGCCTTCAGGTCTATCGCGAACAGACGGCGCCGCTGATTCCCTATTACAAGGGACAGGGCAAATTGCGCGAAGTGGACGGCATGCAGACGGTTGAGGCCGTTTCCGCCGACATTGACGCGATTTTGGACCGGATTCAGGGCTGAAATAGCCCTGAATAGCGGTTGACGGCGGTTGGCGCGGGGCCTATCTAACGCGCTCTCCGCCAGAAGGAGTACCGCCCGCCCGGCAGGGGGTCGCCCCTATGCGCCGTCGCGGGTCTTGTTGCTTGGAAACAGGCGACTTGAAGTTGCGTAAGAGGCGGGTCCGAACGGACCTTTAAAATGGTTGGCCCGGCCAAGGGAAAAGGGGCGAGAGGCAAAAGAAGGATACTACCTGTGGCCCGTATTGCAGGCGTCAATATTCCAACGAACAAGCGCGTCACCATCGCGCTGCGTTACATTCACGGCATCGGCGCGGCGAAAGCCGCCGAGATTTGCGAAAAGGTCGGCATCGCGCCGGAGCGTCGCGTCAACGAATTGTCGGACTCCGAAGTCCTGCAGATCCGTGAGACCATCGACAGCGATTACATGGTCGAGGGCGACCTTCGCCGCGAAGTTGCGGTGAATATCAAGCGCCTCATGGACCAGGGTTGCTATCGCGGTCTGCGTCACCGTCGCGGCTTGCCAGTTCGCGGTCAGCGCACCCACACCAACGCACGTACGCGCAAGGGCCCTGCAAAGCCCATCGCCGGCAAGAAGAAATAAGGACCAGGGACAATGGCGAAGCAAGCTGCCGGAACGCGCGTCAAACGCCGCGAACGCAAAAACATCTCCACGGGCGTCGTTCACGTAAACGCCTCGTTCAACAACACCATGGTGACGATTTCCGACGAACAGGGAAACACGATATCTTGGTCTTCGGCAGGCGGCATGGGCTTTAAGGGCTCGCGCAAGTCAACCCCATACGCGGCGCAGCTCGCTGCGGAGGACGCCGCGAAGAAAGCCATGGACCATGGTCTTCAGACGGTCAGCGTCGAAGTGCGCGGCCCGGGCTCAGGCCGCGAAAGCGCGCTTCGCGCCCTTCAGGCCGCGGGCCTCACTGTCACGGTCATTCATGACGTCACGCCCATTCCCCATAATGGCTGTCGTCCCCGCAAGCGCCGCCGCGTTTAATCACGATACGGAACAAAGAGAGCGATCCACCCATGGATTCAACGAATATTCTCGAAAAGAACTGGCTTGAGCTGATCCGCCCGTCGAAACTGGAAGTCTCGGCGAGCGGCGACGGCAGCCGCAAGGCGACGATCATCGCCCAGCCGCTGGAGCGCGGGTTCGGTCTGACGCTCGGCAACTCCCTGCGCCGCATTCTTATGTCGTCGCTGCAGGGCGCGGCCGTGACCTCGATCCAGATTGACGGCGTTGTCCACGAATTCTCGTCCATTCAGGGCGTGCGCGAAGACGTCACGGACATCGTTCTCAATGTGAAGCAGCTCGCGCTGCGCATGCATGCGGACGGGCCGAAGCGCCTTGTTCTTAAAAAATCGACGCCGGGTCCGGTGACGGCCGGCGATATCGAGGAAACCTCCGCTGTCGAGATCCTCAACAAGGATCACGTGATCTGCCATCTCGATCAGGGCGCGAACCTGCGTATCGAAATGACGATCAATACGGGCAAAGGTTACGCCCCGGCCGAAGCGAACCGTCCGGAAGATGCGCCGATCGGCCTTATTCCGGTGGACAGCCTTTATTCGCCCGTGAGCCGCGTCGCCTATCGCGTGGAGAACACCCGCGAAGGCCAGGTGCTTGATTACGACAAGCTGATCATGGATGTGGAAACCGACGGCTCCCTGTCGCCGGATGATGCGGTCGCCTATGCCGCGCGCATCCTTCAGGACCAACTCCAGATCTTCATCAATTTCGACGAGCCGACCAAAGACAAGGGCGGCGACGCCCGCGAAGAGCTTCCGTTCAACCCGGCGCTCTTGCGCAAGGTCGACGAGCTCGAGCTTTCGGTGCGCTCCGCGAACTGCCTCAAGAACGACAACATCGTTTACATTGGCGATCTCATCCAGAAAACCGAAGCGGAAATGCTCCGCACGCCGAATTTCGGCCGCAAGTCGCTGAATGAGATCAAGGAAGTGCTCGCCGGTCTCGGCCTCCATCTCGGCATGGATGTGCCCGACTGGCCGCCGGAAAATATCGAAGAACTCGCGAAGAAATTCGACGAATAGCAACGGACAACCAAACCTGACGCCAAAAACGGCAGAAGTCAGCCTCTAGGAGAAAAGCCATGCGACACGGGATGGCGCAAAGAAAACTGAACCGCACCCACGAACACCGCAAGGCGATGTTCGCCAACATGTCCTGTGCGCTGATCAAGCATGAGCAGATCACGACGACGCTGCCGAAAGCCAAAGAGCTGCGTCCTATCGTTGAAAAGCTCGTGACGAAGGCGAAGCACGCCGCCAAGGATGAGGGCCGCGCGCTGCATCTGCGCCGCCAGGTCGTTTCGTCGATTCGCGACAAGGATATGACCAAGAAGCTCTTCGAAACGCTCGGCCCCCGTTACGCCGAGCGCGATGGCGGCTATGTGCGCATCATGAAGGCGGGTTTCCGCTATGGCGACAACGCGCCGCTCGCGGTCATCGAATTCGTTGATCGTGACGAAGATGCGAAAGGTCTCGATTCCGGTCCCGTCATGGGCGTTGAGGACGATGACGAAGAATAGACCCTAAAGTCTAATTCAGCTTTTCTGAAAGACTCGCCGGAAGATAAGTTCCGGCGAGTTTTTGCTTTTATGGCGCGCTTTTCCGCGCAATAAGCCGTCTCATGTTCTCTTGGTTTGAACGCAAGCTTGAGCCTTTTCCGACCGACCCCAGCGCCTCGCCGCCGGCGACATTCGCTGCGTTTTGCTGGCATTACGTCAAGGATGCGGCGCCCTGGCTCGGCGCCATGTCGTTGCTTGCGGCGCTGATCGCCATCGGCGAGGCGCTCATTTACGGCTTTCTCGGCAGGCTGGTGGACTGGTTGACGGGCGCTGATCCCGAGACTTTCTTCGCGCAGGAAGGGGCGAAGCTGATTCTCATCGGCCTTTTCATCGCTGTCATCCTGCCTGCCCTTGCGCTCGCCTCAAACCTCATCGTTCACCAGACGCTGCTCGGCAATCTGCCTATGAGCGCGCGCTGGCGCATGCATAAACGGCTGCTCGGCCAGAGCATGTCGTTTTTCGCCGATGAATTCGCTGGTCGCGTTTCGACCAAGCTGATGCAGACATCGCTCGCCGTGCGCGAGGCGGTGATGAAGCTTCTCGACATTCTCGTTTATGTCGCCGTGTTTTTTATTTCCATGGTGGTGGTTGTCGGTCAGGCGGACTGGCGGCTTGCGGCGCCGCTTGGCGCCTGGATCATCGTGTATGTCTTACTGATCGTCTGGTTTGTGCCGCGTCTGAAGCGGGCGTCCGAGCGGCAGGCGGATGCGCGTTCCGACATGACCGGCCGCATTGTCGACAGTTACACGAATATCACCACCGTGAAGCTCTTTTCCCACGCAGGCCGGGAGGAGACCTATGCGCGTGAAGGCATGGATGTGTTTTTGAATACGGTGCATCCGCAGATGCGGCTCGTCACGCAATTCAACTCCATCACCTATTTTACGAACTCCCTCGCCATTACGACGGTGGCGGCGCTTGCTATCTGGCTGTGGTCTATCAGCGCCATCAGCATCGGCGCCATCGCCGTGGCGGTCGCGCTGACCTTGCGCATTCAGGGCATGGCGCAATGGATCATGTGGGAGGTCGCCATGCTGTTTGAAAATATCGGCGTCATCCATGACGGCATAGCCATGCTGGGTCGCCAGGTGAGCGTGACCGATGCTGAGAATGCAAAGGACCTGAAAATCGAAAAGGGCGAGATCGAGTTCCGCAACGTCACCTTCCATTATGGCAAGGGCGCCGGCGTTATCGAGGATCTGTCACTCAAGATCGGCGCCGGCGAAAAGCTGGGACTCGTCGGGCGTTCCGGCGCCGGCAAGACAACCATTTCCAGCCTCCTTCTTCGTTTCTACGATGTGGAGGCCGGCGCCATCCTGATCGACAGGCAAGACATCCGCAGCGTCACGCAGGAATCCCTGCGCGCCAATATCGGTGTTGTCACGCAGGACACCTCTCTTCTCCATCGCACCATCCGGGAGAACATTCTCTATGGCCGTCCCGATGCGACGGAAGACGACATGATCGAGGCGGCGCGGCGCGCCAATGCGCTCGACTTCATCGAAAGTCTTGAGGACCAAAAAGGCCGAAGAGGTTTCGACGCCCATGTGGGCGAGCGCGGCGTCAAGCTTTCCGGCGGCCAGCGCCAGCGCATCGCCATCGCCCGTATCTTTTTGAAAAACGCGCCGATCCTCATTCTCGATGAGGCGACGTCAGCGCTCGATTCCGAGGTCGAGGCCGCCATTCAGGAAAATCTTTTTGCGCTGATGGAGGGCAAAACGGTGATCGCCATCGCCCACCGGCTGTCGACCATCGCCCAGCTTGACCGGCTTGTCGTGCTCGACAAAGGGGCCGTCGTCGAAAGCGGGCCTCATGACGCTCTGGTTGCGGGGGGCGGTCTTTACGCGGAACTCTGGGCGCGGCAGTCCGGCGGCTTTCTCGGCGGCGAGGGCGAGACTAAGGAGGGGGCGGGGGCTCCTTTTGTCGCGTCGTCGGGCGGCGCGGCGGAATGACCCTTCCCAAAGCGGACAAGCGCTTGATTTGCTTTTGAGAAAATACATCTAAGGCTGCGAAAGCAGCGGATGTGTCCGCTTTGCCTTGTCCCGTGCGGCGTTGTATGGAGTCGGGGCTTTTCAGGCCCCTGACGCCAAGAGGTTTTTCCATGAGATTGCGCAGTTTTAGTCTTCTCGCAGCTTTTGTTTTCGCCGGCGGCGCCTGCGCTCAGCCCGCGCCGGAAGCGACCGTCACCCCGGCCGCGGCGCAAGGCGACATGGCGGGCGAGGCCATCGCTCAGGCGCCGCGCGTGGTGCCGAACTCCATGGAAGATGTGAGAATGTCGTTCTCGCCCGTCGTGGAGCGCGCGGCGCCCGCCGTCGTCAATGTTTATACCAAACGCGTCGTGCAACAGCGCAGCCCCTTCGCCGGCGATCCTTTCTTTGAACGGTTTTTCGGCAATGTGGGCCCGCGCGAACAGAACTCGCTCGGCTCCGGCGTGATCGTCAGTCCGGACGGCGTCGTCGTCACCAACAACCATGTCATCGACGGCATGACAGAAATTAAGGTCGTCCTTTCCGACCGCCGCGAATATGAGGCCGAGCTCGTGCTCGCCGATCCGCAGACGGATCTGGCGGTGTTGCGCATCGAGCCGGAAGAGCCGCTGCCCTATCTCACCTTCGCCAATTCCGATTCCATTCATGTGGGCGACGTGGTGCTCGCCATCGGCAATCCGTTCGGCGTCGGCCAGACGGTGACCAGCGGCATCATTTCGGCGCTCGCGCGCACGGCCGTGTCGATTTCCGATTATCAGTTCTTCATCCAGACAGACGCCGCCATCAATCCGGGCAATTCCGGCGGGGCCCTGATCGATATTGACGGCCGTGTCGTTGGCGTCAATTCGGCGATCTATTCGCGCTCAGGCGGCTCTAACGGCATCGGTTTCGCGATTCCGTCGCGCCTCGTACAGCAGGTCATCAAATCGGCGATTTCCGGCACGGCGCTGGTGCGACCCTGGCTTGGCGCTTCATCGAGCACGGTGACGGCCGATATCGCGAGCGCGTTGAAACTCGACCGCCCGGCCGGCGCCATTGTCGACGACATCTGGGAGAAAGGCCCGGCGGACCTCGCCGGGATCGAGGCCGGCGACGTCATCATCGAAGTGGACGGACAGCCGGTCTTTGATGCGCAGACGCTGCAATATCGCATCGGCGTCAATAATGACGGCGACAGCGCGGAGGTTGTCTATGTCCGCAACGGCAAGACCCGAAACGCCGTGGTCAAGCTGACCCTGCCGCCGGAAACGCCGGCGCGCGACACGCGCGAGATTGAAGGTAACAACCCTTTGAACGGCGTCACGGTCGACAATCTCTCGCCGCGCTACGCCGAAGAGCTCGGCCTCGATCCGCTGTCCAAAGGCGTCGTCGTTTCCGACGTGTCGCCGCGGTCTTTCGCGGCGCGCCGCGGATTGCGTCCCGGCCACAAGATCGTTTCCGTCAATGGCAAACACATCAACACCGCCGCCGAGCTTGCGCGCGAAATTACGAAACCGTCCGCGAGCTGGGAGCTTGAGGTGGATGTGGGCGGGCGCATCGTGCCCTGGCGCGTAGGCAGATAGGAAAGCCATGAGCGATCTCTTCGGCGCGGCGGGATTGGAGCAGGACGCGCCGCGCCCGCTTGCCGACCGTCTGCGTCCGACAAAGCTGTCGGAGGTTGTAGGGCAGGATCATTTGCTGGCGAAGGGCGCGCCTCTGCGCCGGATGCTCGATGCGGGGCGGCTTTCCTCGCTGGTTCTCTGGGGCCCGCCCGGCGTCGGCAAGACGACCATTGCGCGTCTTCTCGCCAAGGACGCGCATTTAGAATTTGAACAGATTTCCGCGATCTTTTCCGGTGTCGCTGATTTGCGCAAAGTGTTTGAGCGCGCCAAGGCGCGTCGCGCTGCGGGGAAAGGAACGCTCCTCTTCGTTGACGAGATCCACCGCTTCAACAAGGCGCAGCAGGACAGTTTCCTGCCCCATGTGGAATCCGGCGGTATCACGCTTGTCGGCGCCACAACAGAGAATCCGTCCTTTGAACTGAACGCCGCGCTCTTGTCCCGGGCGCAGGTGTTCACGCTTAACCGCCTCGACGACGCCGCGCTTGAACTGTTGTTGAAACGTGCGGAGAAAGAGGAGGCTCGCGATCTTCCGCTAACGGAGGAAGCGCGCGAGTTGATGCGCAACATGGCGGACGGCGACGGGCGGTTCATGCTGAACCTCGCGGAGGAAATCTTCGCAGAGCCTGAGGGGCGCGCGCCCATTGAGCCGAAAGAACTCGCCGTCATCGTTCAGCGCCGGGCGCCGGTCTACGACAAGAGCGATGAATCTCATTACAATCTCGCTAGCGCGTTGCAGAAATCCATTCGCGGTTCCGATGTGGATGCGGCGCTATACTGGGCGGCGCGCATGGTTGTCGGCGGCGAGGACCCGAAATTCATTTTCCGCCGTCTGATTGTCGTGGCGTCGGAAGACGTGGGCAACGCCGACCCCCAAGCGCTCCCGCTCGCCATAGCCGCGAAAGACGCCTACGAATTTCTCGGCCAGCCCGAAGGCGAAATCGCGCTGGGCCAGCTCGTCACCTATCTCGCCACCGCGCCGAAGTCGAACCGCGCCTATGTGGCGTTTCACAACGCCAAGGCGGCGGCGAAAGAGACCGGCTCGCTGATGCCGCCCATGCATGCCGTCAATGCGCCAACGAAGCTGATGAAACAGCTCGGTTATCACAAGGGTTATGAATATGACCACGACGCGGAGGACGGGTTCGCCGGACTGAACTACTTCCCTGAGGCCATGCCGCGCCGGAAATTCTACCAGCCCTCGCAATATGGCTTTGACAAGGAAATCGCCAAGCGCCTCGATTATTGGGACCGCAAAAGGCGTGAGAAATCCGGGTCCTGATGGAAGCTGCGGTGAAGTCTGTCTTTGCCGCCGTGGGCGGCTGGAAACCCGTTATCGGCGCCGGCGTGTTCGTTCTCCTTTTTGCGGGCGAGCGTCTCGCCGCCGCGGCCCCGCGCCCGCATATCAGACATCGAATGATCCACAATCTCGGCCTGTGGGCGATCGTGCTGGTGCTGTCGCCGCTGATCATCGCACCGCTGACGGCCTATGGCGCCAATCATCTCTTATGGACAAGACCCGAAACTATGCGCGTGGGCGCTATCCTTGTCGCGGACATCGTCCTGCTCGATCTGTGGACCTACTGGATGCACCGCGCCTGGCACCGCGTGCCGGTGATGTGGCGGTTCCATCAGGTGCATCATTTCGATGAGTTCCTGGATACCACCAGCGCCTTCCGGTTTCACGTCTGCGAAGTGATCGCCTCGGCCTTGCTGCGTCTCATTCCCATCACGCTGCTCGCCATTCCGTTTTCCCATGTCATCATTTTCGAAACGGTGTTCATCTGCGCCGTGATGTTCCATCATTCCAATCTGCGCCTGCCGGCGGGTCTGGAGCGGGTCCTGTCGCGGATCGTGGTCACGCCGTCGATCCACTGGGTGCATCACCATGCGGTTCAGCGCGACACCCATTCCAACTACGCGACGATCTTCAGCCTTTGGGATCCGCTCTTCGCCTCGCGAAGCGGGACGCAGCGCAGGCCGGAAATGAAAATTGGCCTCGAATCCGTTGAAGACAAACCGCTTTTGCGGCTAATTCTGACCCCCTTTATGAGGAAAGCGTGATGGGCGGACATATCTGGCTGGCGGTTGCGGCGGGCGGCGCGGTTGGCGCTGTGGCGCGTAATGGGGTGTCCCGTGCGGCGATGCATCTGCTCGGCCCGAATTTTCCCTGGGGCACGCTGGCGGTCAATATTCTGGGCTCCTTCGCCATGGGGCTCTTCATTGTCTGGCTGGCTCACCGCGAACCCGCGAGCCCGGCGCTGCGCGCTTTCCTGACCGTGGGGCTTCTCGGCGCCTTCACCACCTTTTCGACGTTCTCGCTCGATGTGGTGACGCTTTATCGCGACCGCACCTTGACGATCGCCGGCGCCTATATTCTCGCATCCGTCATATTATCCGTAGGCGGCCTTTTTGCAGGACTCGCTCTGGGGCGGCAATTGACATGAGCGGCGTCCAGACTCGCAAGGTCAAAACTGACGAAGAAGGCATGCGTCTCGACCGCTGGTTCAAGGCCCATTTCCCGCAAGTCCGTCATGGGGAATTGGAAAAACTCCTGCGCAAGGGGCAGGTGCGTGTCAGCGGCGGGCGCGTAAAGGCGAACCGACGTCTCGAGGCGGGCGAGGAAATCCGCATTCCACCGCTTTCCGATACGCCGAAAGAAAAGAAACCGCAGCCGCCAAACAAGGCGGATGCGGAGGCGGTGCGCAAACTGATCGTTTTCGAAGACGACGAAATCATTGCGCTCAACAAACCTTTCGGTCTCGCGGTGCAGGGCGGCACCAAGACGAAACAGCATCTCGACGGCATGTTAGGCGCGCTCGAAAAAGACGGCGAGCGGCCGCGCCTCGTCCACCGTCTCGACAAGGATACGGGCGGGCTCATGATTGTCGCCAAAACCCGGCAAGCGGCGCAGCGTCTCGGCGATGCTTTCAAGGGCCATGATGTCGATAAGACTTACTGGGCGCTTGTCGCCGGCGCGCCGCGCCCCCATGAAGGAACGATCGACCTGCCCATCGCCAAGAAAATGATGCGCATTGGCGAAGGCGATGAGGAGCGCGTCGTTCCCGCAGACAGCGAGGACGCGAAGAAGGCGATTACGGATTACCAGATCATCGAAGAAGCGGGAACGGTCTCTTTTCTCGCCATGCGGCCGGTGACGGGGCGCACGCACCAGCTTCGCGTGCATGCCGCGGCCATGGGGTGTCCCATAATCGGCGATGGAAAATATGGCGGACCGGCGGCGAAGATCGAAGGCGTCTCGCCGAAGCTTCACCTCTTTTGCCGCTCCATGACATTCCCGCATCCGAAAACCGGGCGGAAGATGACCCTGTCCGCGCCGCTTCAGGGGCATATGCTGGAGACCTGGAAGTTCTTCACCTTCGACAAAAACGCCAAAGCCGAATGGCCGGAGGGTTTGCGGCCGTGAGCGAAACCGTCGGTCCCAAGAGATTTTATCAAGAGGTCTCCATCATCCCCCATGAAGGCCGTCATGCAATCGCGCTGGACGGGCGTCTGGCGAAGACCATGGGGCGCAACATTCTCTCGGCTCCGACAGAAGCGGCTGCTGAGGCGATTGCGGCGGAATGGGCCGGCCAGGGCGAGCATATCGACCGCGCTTCCATGCCGTTGACGGGCATGCTCTCCGCATCAATCGATGGCGGTGCTGAAGACGCCGACGCCTGGCGTGAAGAGATTGTGAAATATCTGGGCTCCGATCTCGTATGCTATCGCGCGGAGGAACCGCAGGCGCTGGCGGAGCGACAGGCGGCCTCATGGGATGCGTATGTTGAGTTTATGCGCGCTGAATTCGGCGCCATTCTGGTGACGACCGCCGGCGTGATGGCCGTACCTCAGGCGGACGCCTCTATGGCCGCCGTGCGCGCGGTGCTGGCTGACATATCGCCGGAAACCCTTTTCGCGCTGCAGATCGCGACAGCGATTTCCGGCTCGGCCGTTCTCGCCCTTGCGCTGTGGAAACGGTTTGACGAGCCTGAAGCCATCTTCGAGGCCTCGCGCATCGATGAGCGTTTTCAGGAAGAGCGCTGGGGCGTCGACGAGGAAGCGAAAGTGCGCGAAGAGCGGTTGAAAGCGGACTTCCTTATCGTCGCGCGATTTCTGAAGCTTCTAGAGTCGTGATTACAGGCCCAGCGTTTCGCCGCGATTGAGCGCGCGGAACCGCATCAATTCATCGCCGCGCAACACCGTATCGTTGTCGGTATCCATGGAATCGAAATCGAGCAGATATTCGCGGATATAATCCTGCCGCGTGATGTTTTCCGCGGCGCCGGCCATAAACGAGAATTTTTCTCGTGCATAGGCCTTGGTCTGCTGTTCCGCGACGGAAGGATCGAGTTCTTCCAGAAACGCGTCATACTGGCGCTGGCGGGCAATCTCTTCCGTTGGCGCATCAGCCTGGCGCGCCTCGTTCTTTCGCCAGCTATCCACAAGACCTGCGAACTCCGCCATCGTCATCACATCATCAGTGTTGACGTCGGCCACAACAAAATCGAGCTTTGCTTCTTCAAAAGCTTCCGTGCGAGTCAGCACTTCGCCGTCGAAAGACGCTTTCAGGCGTTCCAGCGTCGTTTGCCCTGCTTCTGTTTCGCGATAGGGGGCGTCGCGCGAATAGGTGACCGTGCGTTTTTCCGTTTCGACGACTTCGCCATTGATTGTGCGCTTGAGGGTGAAGGTCTGTTGCAACTGCTGACTGGAATTCAGCATGTCTGCCATTTCATCGGGATTGACCTCGACGGTTTCGCCCTCGCTCTCGCCTTCCATCATCGCCGTTTCGCCTTCGCTCATGACAGCGTCATCCACAGGCATGGGCGCCGCTGCGGGCATGTCCGTCGCCGGTTGCGATTCTTCCTGCGCCGTCGCCGGGAGCGCAAACAGGCAAAGACTCGCGAACAAAGCGGAAAACGGTGATTTTGTCACGGTCGAACCTCCTCGAAAAACTTGACCCAAGCTAACACGTTCAAAGGTAAAATGTCCGCAAATTCAGGGGCTTTTTCCATAAAATTGGAAATTAAATCGCTTTTAGGCGCGCCAATGTCCCGCCGGCGTCAATAACCGCGTCGCGCGCTGGACGAAACGTGACGCCGGTGAGATCCGTGACATAGTCCGTCTGCGCTTTTGGCTCGACGCCAAGATCGGGCAGGACCGAGGCGATATTGCGATCCACATTCGCCATCACGCGCACGAGCCAGTCCGGAAGGCTGGCGGATGGAATTTTCTTCGCATAGTCAGGAAAATTGTCGCGCAAAATAGCGGCGATGTCTTTCAGCGAAAGAGTATCGGCGGACGCGATGAGGCGGCGGCCGCCGGTTTCTGGAGTCTCGAGCGCCGCCAGATGCAGCGCCGCCACATCCCTGACGTCGACTATGGGATAGGACGCCTTGGGCAGCGCCGGATAGGCGCCTTTCATCATCAGTTTAATGAGGTCAAGCGACGCGCCCACATCGTCGTCGAGCGGCGGTCCCAGCACCAGCCCGGGATTGACGGTGGTGAGGCGGTGCTTGAAGCCGCCAATGACTGCTGCGTCCCAGGCCGCCTGTTCGGCCGCAGTCTTTGAGACGGCGTAAGGCGTCACCGGTCTCCAGTCCTCATCGGTCCAGTCGTCTTCGGTGACCGGCATGACAGGCGGGCGGTCCGGGCGATACATCATCGCCACCATGGATGAGGTCATTACGATATGTCCCGCTTTTTTCGCAGCCTCCAGGACGCGCAAGGCGCCGTCCCGGGCGGCGGGAACCAGCGCATATCGGTCGCGCGGCTGCGATGTGGGGAAGGGAGAGGCGATGTGAAGAACGCCGTCGCAATCCTGCGCCGCTTCCTCCCAGCCTTCGTCCGACGACAGGTCCGCGGCGACGAAGGAAAGGCGGTCGATATCCGCCCCGGCCTCTTCGAGTGATTTCTTGACCTGGATCGCCTTGCTCAGCGCACGGATGGTGCCGCGCACTTCATAGCCTTTGTTCAGAAGCTGAAGCGCCGCATGTTTCGCAATAAAACCGCTGACGCCGGTAACGAGGACTTTGTCCGCCATGGCTCGCCTTCCAACAGGGAATCAGCCGTCCCGGCGGTTATTTCACCATGACGGCGGGGCGGCGTCGAGCGTAGGCCCGAAAACCTCATGAAAGGCGGCTTTCAGCGCTTCATCGGCGTCGTCCATAGTCACTGGCAAGCCCAGGTCCACAAGGCTTGTAACGCCAAGCCCGGGGTCGCTGACGCCGCATGGAGTGATGCCCGTAAAATGGGAAAGATCGGGCTCCACATTGAGGGCGATGCCGTGAAAGCTCACCCATTTCCTGACGCGCACGCCAATGGCGGCGATCTTGTCCTCGCGTGAGGGCCCGCCGGATTCGGTCCGGTCGACCCACACGCCGACCCTGTCGCTGCGCCGTTCGCCTTTCACATTGAAAGCATCTAGGGTGCCGATGATCCATTGTTCGAGACCGTACACAAAGCTGCGGATGTCGCGCCCGCGGGTTTCAAGGTCGAGCATGACATAGGCGACGCGCTGGCCGGGCCCGTGATAGGTGTATTGTCCGCCCCGGGAGGATTTGAAGACCGGAAAGCGGTCGGCGTTCAGGAGATCCTGTTCCTTCGCGCTGGTCCCTGCGGTGTAGAGCGGGTCGTGTTCAATCAGCCAGACAAGTTCGGCGGCGTCTCCGGCGCGGATGGCGGCGGCGCGGGCCTCCATGACATTGACGGCGGCGTCATAGGGAACGCGGCCCGGCGAGACCGCCCATTCCACGGGCGTGTCGCGAGACAGTTTTGTGGGGGCGTTTGCGCCTGAAGGGTAAAGCCGGTCCGAGACCATGAGGGGAGATGCTCCGACAAAATTGTAGCGGATATGCGCTCTTCAACCATTAGGCTCAAGGTCAGCGCCATCCGAAGATGCGGCATAGCATTAGTGAGAAAATGGTGCGGTCGAGAAGACTCGAACTTCCACGGGTTGCCCCACAGCGACCTCAACGCTGCGCGTCTACCAATTCCGCCACGACCGCACGTCACG
>PAIP01000012.1 GCA_002704915.1 Parvularcula sp. | reverse complement strand
GAACCCGGCAGGGTGAAGGCACCGTTCCACCAAATAAACATGCGCGAAAGGATATCGGTGGTCGGGACATCTTTTTCAGCCTGGTGCTCAGGTCCCGAAGAAGGCCCCGGCACCTTCTTCGATTCAGCACTAACCTGAGCGCCGAGACACAGCGTAGCGGCCACCAAACCGGCCATTGCAGTACGAACTCGCTTCATCGACCGAATTCTCCAGAGCGCCTTCGCCAAGATGGCACAGTGACGCGACTGCCACGGAGTTTCAGTCAGTTACGAATTTGTTTCAATGACATCGAACAGTGGATTTTGTTGCGCCCAACGCAAATTACTGCATGGGTTCATTCGCGTGGAAACGCGCAGCCGCAATTATCGAAGCCCAGAGCGTTTTCATAGCCAGGTGGAGTTCAATGATGCTCTTGCTCCCTTCCCCAGATGGCGAGGGAAGCAGACCGTCGAAGAGGGGGTATGGTTTCCATCGATGCGTCCAAAGTGCGCAACACGGACGAATCGTTGCGCTAAACGCAATGTAAGTGGCTATTTGATCCTTAAACGATTGTTTTTTCTCATTTTTCCGAAATTCCCCGATCCAAATCCATGCTGGAGCTTCGCGGAAGCCACGCTACCATTCGCGGCATCATTGCGATTTGGGAGAGACGCGTAATGCCTCAATACAGCAAGTTTGCCCTTTCCCGAAGGCATGCGATGGGGTTGATGGCGTCGAGTGCGCTCGTTCCGTCCATGGCCTTCGCCCAAACAAGCGATGCCTCCGCCCGCCTGCGCAGTCTGCTGGATTTGAGCGCAGCGCGTGACGCAAGGCTCCACCCGCTATCCAGCGACCAGGCTCATGTGATGGGAAAGGCTCCCGCTTTCGTCGATCCCTACTCTGACTTCTATCGCAATAGACTGATTGCCTTTCGGCGCGAAGAAAGCGAAGCTCTCAAAGCGATCGATCGCGCGGCGCTGAGCGCCGTCGAAGCCATCGCGTACGACGTGTTCGCCTATTACCTGAATCAGACGATTACACTGTTCGATCGGGGGCTGTTCGATGTCCAGACCCTTGCCCCCTTCGATGCGTCTTTCGGGATGCATGTGGAATTTCCGGATTACATATCCGGAGGATCGGCGCGCTTCGATACTCTTGCGGATTATAGGCTGAATCTCGCACGCATGGATGGGTTCGCCGCCTATATGGCGAATGTCGTGACCAAGGCGCGCGAGGGTCTGACCGCTGGTTATCTCCAGCCGCGCGTTCTGATCGAGAATGTCCTGGGCCAGGTCGACGCGATGCTGGCGATGCCGATTGAAGACAGTCCGTTCTGGTTCGCGATAAAACGGATGCCCGCATCGATTACCGGTACCAGTCGCAAGGAGCTCGAGAAGCTCTATCGTGCAAGGATCGAAAATGCGATCTATCCTGCGTACGGATCATGGCGGACATTTCTGCGAGACGAATATTTGCCTCGGGCTTCATCGGAACCGGGGCGCTGGGCCATGAAGGACGGCAGCGCGCTTTATGCGTGGGAACTTGCCCGGCACACCACGACCACCAAAACTCCCGACGAAATTCATGACCTTGGCCTGTCGGAAGTGTCCCGCATCCGCAAGCAAATGGAGCAGGTAAGGCAAACAGTCGGTTTCGAAGGCGACCTGAAGGCGTTCTTTGAGTACATTCGCACCAATCCGGAATTCTACTGCAAGACTCCGGAGGAACTGATCGATCGCTTCGAAGCGATCGAGGCGCGCATTTGGCCGAACATTCCCAAGCTGTTTCATCACAGCCCGAAGGCGCCTTTCGAAGTGCGGGCGCTACCCGCGCTGGGCGATCAGCGGGGTACTGGGTATTACAGAACGGGACCGCCAGACGGAAAGTCGCCGGGCATCCTGTTCTTCAACATGTCGATGCTCGATACGCGCCCGATCCCGACGCTTGAGACGCTTACCTTGCATGAGGGCATTCCTGGACACCACTTTCAGACGACGCTCGCACAAGAGGACGATGCACTTCCCGAACTTTTACAGAAGGGCAAGGCCACGGCGTTCACCGAGGGGTGGGGTCTTTATGCCGAATCTCTGGGGCCGGAACTGGGCCTATTCAAAGATCCGATGCAGCTTTTCGGCCACCACGACATGGCTATGCTGCGCGCCGTGCGGTTGGTGGTGGACACCGGCATTCATGCGAAACGATGGAGCAGACAGAAGGCGATAGAGTTCATGCTCGCCAACACCTCGATGGCGCCGCGCGACGTCTCAGTCGAGATCGACCGGTATATCTCCTATCCAGGACAAGCCTGCGCTTACAAGGTTGGCGAATTGAAGATACGGGAGCTTCGAGATCGTGCTTCTCGGCGCCTGGGCGAACGGTTCGACGTGCGCGACTACCATCATCAGGTCATCGGAACCGGGTGCTTGCCGATGGATGTGCTGGAAACCAAGGTCGCGAACTGGATCGCGACCGGCGGCGGGATGACCCGCTCGTGACCGCGCGCGACTATCGGCATCGCTGGTTGCTGCTTCTGCCCTTCCTTTGGCAGGTAGGCGGTGCGCCGCTGGTCAATGACATCGCTTGGCGCCCCCTCTCATTACCATTCCCGATGGTCTGGCAGCTTGTCGGAATCATTTTCACAACGACCGTCATCGCAGTGGTTTTCCGGCTCGATGAAAGAGCGGAAAAGGCCTACGACGAGAAGCTGGACTGAACATGACCGTACAGATCCTTACGCTTGCAATCGTGCTGGGCACAGTCGTGGGAGCGCTCCTCTACAGTCAGCGGCAGGCCCGCGTCGCTTCGATGACCGAATGGGCAGTCGGCGGCAGGCGTTTCGGCATCCTGATATTCTGGTTTCTCAACGCGGGCGAGATTTACACTACTTTCGCAGTGCTCGGGATTTCCGGCTATGCTTGGGCTTACGGTGCTCCTGCTTATCTTGCCCTGACATCGGTCTCGCTTTCGGCAGTGATCGGATATTGGCTGATGCCGCGCATCTGGGATGAAGGCCGCAAACACAATCTCGTGACGCAGGCCGATTTCTTCCAAGAGCGGTATCGCGCGAAATGGCTGAGCGTCGTCGTGGCTGCCGCCGGCATTCTTGCCCTGATAGTCTATGTTCAGATCCAGATCACGGCATTGAGCCTGATTCTCAGGCTGACGCTGGGTACGCAAGTGTCCCCGATTGCTTCAGCAGTCGTCGCTGCAGTTGCGATGATCGCGTTCGTTTTTATTGCGGGATTGCGCTCCGCCGCCTTTGCCGCTGGCGTGAAAGACATTTTGATGCTGGTAGTGGTTGTTCTGCTATGCGCCACAGCGGCGTCCAAGGTCGGCGCATCTTCGATGCTTGATATTTACGCCCGCGTTCAGGACATGCACCCCACCATCGGCAGCTTTCCGGGCTTGCAGCCAGAAGCAGGGCTGACGAGCACATGGCTAATGACCGCCGCGCTCAATGTTGCGTTGGGCAATTGGATTCTGCCACATCTCTTCCAGCTTTGTTATTCCGCACAGGATCGCCGCACGATCCGACGCAATGCGGTCCTTCAACCGCTCTATTCGCTGTCTTATTTCTTCATCATCATGTTGGGCTTTGCAGCATTGCTGGCTGGAGTCGATCCGCCAGGTGGTGATACCAATGCGGCGCTGCTTACATTCGTGACCATGAATTACCCGGCATGGGCAATCGGACTGTTCGCCGGCACGGCGTGCCTTTTGGCCCTTGTTCCGGGATCGGTTCTTCTGCTGACGGCGGGGTCGCTTTTCAGTAGGAACATCTTCAAGCCGCTCGTCCCGACGCTCGGCGAGCGGGGCGAGTTGCTGGCGTCACGCCTCTCGCTGCTGGTCTTTGCGGCAATTGCCGTATGGCTGACGCTGGGCGCGAACCGCTCGCTCGTGGACATCGGACTGTCGGCCTATGCTGCGGTCGGTATGCTTGCGCCCGGGGTGTATTTCGCGTTCTTGTGGAAGCGAGCAAATGCCATCGGGATCTTCGCCGGCATCGTCGCGGGCTATGTCGCCTTGCTACCGCAGTTCGCGCCGATGTGGGCCGAGCTTCTGCCTGGGTTTGAGACGGGGCTGGTGGCAATGGCGATAAATGCCATGATTGCCGCGCTCGTATCCGTACTGGTCTCGCCGGTCACTCCCGCTCCGCGTCAGGCAATGTCCACGACTTGAGGTTGTTTTCCAGCAGGGAAAGGAGCCGCGCAGGGGCACCATTGAGCTGCCGACCAAGCCGATGGATGAGACTAACCGTGGAATCCTCAAGTTCGGCATCGAGCAGTGGGCGAGCGACAAGGCTGCCGTCAGCGAGCTCGGCCAGAGCCGAAATGCGCGGCAGCACGGTAACGACATTGCCCGCCTTTGCGACATCTCTCATCATCTGGATGGAAGTCGTCACCAGCATCGGCTCGAGCGCGATCCGGGCACGATGTTCGGCTTGGGCAAGGATCGCACGGATACGAAAGCCCTGCGGAGGCAGGCATAGCTGATATTCGGCGAGCGTATTGAGGGAAACCGACTGCAGTTCAGCAGCCGGATGATCAGGGGCGCACAGCACCATGAGCGGTTCTTTCACCGCCAACCGGGTGCGCACCTTCGGCTCGTCCGTGACATGCAGAATCATCCCGATGTGGACGTCGTCTTCGAGGACCATTCGTACGATCTGTGCGCTGGGTCCGCTATCGATGATGATTTCGATGCCGGGATTCTGGCGATGGAACTGCGCGATCGTCCCTGCAAACGCATCACCCATGAAACCTTCTCCGATGCCCAGAACCACACGCCCTGTCTTGACATCGCGAAGCTCCTGCAGCTGGTTCACCAGGCTTTCGCGATCGGTCAGTTGCTTGCGATGAAATTCGAAAACGAGCTTTCCAGCCTCGGTCAGCTTGATCGAGCGGCGTCCGGGTTCAATCAGGCTCATCCCGAATGTTCGCTCGAGCTGGCTGATCTGTCTGCTGATCGAGGACACAGCGACCCCGATTTTCTCGCTGGCGAGCCGCATCGAGCCTCTTTTCGCCGCTTCGTAGAAATAATTCAGTGCGTTATCCCACATGTAATTACCCTTCTCATGCACCTGCGCTTCTTTCCGAGCAAGTTGGACCACTGCGGATTTTGCATAAAACGCAATAAATGTAACGGTTCATTGCTATTGCCGTGCGGAGAGCTTTCTCGCAACAGCGTACCTGCCTGGGATCAGGGCCGGGAAAGGTCGAATCGGAGATAGAGGGTTGAACAAGCGTGAACGTGTTGCTTGGCGGGGGTATATCCCCGCGATTACGACACCATTCGATGAAGACCAGCAGGTCAACTTGCGGGCGTTTAGCGAATTGCTGACCTGGCTCGAGGCAGAGGGGATGCACGGACTGGTGATCGCAGGAACCACGGGTGAATGGACCAGCCTTTCTCCCGAGGAACGTGTTTCCTTGTTCGCGACTGCAGGTGATACACTCCAAGGCCGGATTCCGCTGATTGCTGGCTGCACGGCATTCACCGCAAACGAAGTCGTCGACTTTTCACAAGCGGCGGATAGCAGCGGGTTCGAGGGAATTCTCGTCACACCACCGCCTTATATCCGACCATCGAACGACGAGATTATGGATTTTTATCGCGACGTATCGACACGCGCTGCACTGCCCGTTTGCGTTTACAATTGGCCTCCGGGAACCGGCATCGATATGGACATCGGCCTGCTAGAGCGGATCGCGCAGCTTGAGAACGTCGTCGCGATCAAGCAATCGACATCCGATTTGCGCAAGTTTGTGCAAACCTTCTTTGCCCTCAATGAAACCGTAAGGGTGTTTGGCCACTCGATGGATGAGCACGGTCTCGCCCTACTCGAAGCGCGGGGCGGCGACGGCACGATGGGGGCCGGAGCTGTGTTAGGAAAGGCACATCCCGATTTCTACAACCGCTTGTGGCAAGGCGACGTCGATGGCGCACGTGCCTGCGGACGCAAGGATCGCGTGATACTCGATGAGTGGTATACGCCGGAACTGGTCGGCCTTTTCGGATCGGGACCGGCAATTCTGAAGGCGGCACTGAACGTTCAGGGTCTGCCTGGCGGGTACGTCCGCCGACCACTGCATGATCTGGCGCAGGAAGATCTCGGCGCAATCAGGGAGACGCTGAACGCCATCGGACGTATGTAAGGAGCAATGAGAAAATCGGATGTTCTTATCGTGGGAGGCGGCCTCATCGGCTGCGCCACGGCATGGTATCTTGCCCGCGAAGGAGCCAAGGTCACACTCCTCGATTCCGGGGACTTCGGAATGGGCGCTTCCGGCCAGAACGCCGGGTCGCTGCATTTCCAGCTTGAGCGCAGGTTCCTTGAGAACGGTGACGCCCTTGCCGAGCAGGCGGCGCGTATCGCAGCACTGAGCCGTCTCGCCATATCCGACTGGTCTTCACTCGAAGCCGATCTCGCGACGGATTTGCATATCACTATGAATGGCGGCCTGATGGTTGCCGAAACGGCGGAAGAATGCGCTTTACTGGAGCGCAAGATCACGCGAGAAAACGCCGAAGGGCTGCAAACCAGAATGATCGATGGCGACGAGGCCCGGCAAATCGCGCCTTATCTGTCAGAAGCAATTTGCGCTGCCGGTTACTCGCCGGACGAAGGCCATGCCGACGCACGTCTGGTTACACATGCGATTGCCATCGCGGCAGCCAAGGATGGCACGGTCCTGCGCCCGCGTTGCCGGGTGCAGTCGATCGAAAAGGCAGGTCGGAAGTACGTCATCAGCACCGCCGAGGAGCAATTCGCGGCCAGTCAGATCTTGATCGCCTGCGGCGCCTGGACCGCGCATGTGGCTGCCATGCTGAACCTGCATATTCCGCTGTTTCCAGTGGGTTTGCTGATGAACGCAACCGAGCGCGTCGCCCAAGCCGTTCCGCACCTGGTTCAGCACGTTGGGCGGCGCCTCTCGATGAAGCAGACTCACTCTGGCAACTTGCTTATCGGCGGCGGTTGGCCATCGCGCATGGCTCTTGATGCGGAGGGGCGGTTTGCACTGTATCGACCGCCTGCCGTTATCGAGAGCTCCCTACGCGACAACTTACGGGTGGCCATTGACGTCGCTCCGATGATAGCAACAATCAGTCTTATTCGCAGTTGGACCGGCATCACCGCGATCAGTGCCGATCAATTGCCGATCGTCGGCGAAATACCGGCCATGCCCGGGTGCTGGGTGGCCGGTGGCGGTTCCGCCTTCACGCTTGGTCCCACTTTCGCCCGTCTGATCGCGCAATCGATGAGCGGGAAGAAACGCGAGGAGCTCGAGATCGTCGCGCCTTCGCGTTTTTCGCACCTCAACAGTTTCATGGGGCAGTGATGCGCCTACATCATGGCATAGACCGAGGAAGGCGTATCCAGATCATCATTGATGGCGAACGGGTCGATGCCTTCGAGGGGGAGACACTTGCAGCAGCCATGATAGAGCAGTCACCCGCGTTCCGAAGAGACACCAAGGGTATGGCGCGCGGTATGTTCTGTAACATGGGGACATGCGGCGAATGCACCGTCACCCTGCTTCCAGGTGGGCGGCGCGTACGCGCTTGCCTGGTACCCGCCCAGGTCGGGATGGACGTGACCCGTGACTAACCATTCCGATGTCGCGATCATCGGCGGCGGGCCGGCCGGGCAAGCGGCGGCGCTCACGCTGGACGATCTGAAGCTCAAGACCGTTGTCATCGACGAACAGCCACGCGCCGGCGGCCAGATATTGCGCCAGCCACCGCGATCCTTCCAAATACCAGCCTGGATGGAGGACAGGACTTACGCTCCGCTTGTAAAACTGCTGCGTCGGTTCGAGGCGCAAACCAGTATCAACTGGATCGGCAGCCATTCGGTGATTGGTCTTCGCCGCAGGCCCGACGGTCTGTTTACGCTTACCCTTTGCTCACCCGATGGCTTGCGATTGGTGACTGCCGCCAGAGTTCTGATCGCTGCAGGATGCCAGGATCTGGCGGTGCCCTTGCCGGGCTGGACTCTGCCCGGCGTTTATTCGGCGGGGGGAATGCAGGCGCTTTTGAAGGCGCAGCGTATTGTCCCCGGCGGGCATATTGTGCTTGCCGGCACCCATCCTCTGCAACTGCTTATCGCCGCGCAAATCGTGGAGGCGGGAGGGAGCGTGGCAGCCGTGCTGTTCTCCCAACCACGCGGCACCATGCTTAAGGCCGGTATACGTAATGGCTTGCGCGCGCTTGACCAGTTGAGCGCGGCTTTTCCTGCGATTCGCGCGCTCGCCACTTTGCGAAGTCATGGCGTGAAAGTGCTTTACGACGCACCGATCCAAGCGATCTGCGGAACCGACAGAGTGGCGGCGGCGCAGCACCCAGGCGGCGAAATCGCCTGCGATGCAGTTGGCCTGTGCTACGGATTCGTAAGCCAATCGTCTCTGCCGCGTATGATGTCTGCCAAGATGCGCAAAGCAGGACCGGCTGGCGGCTGGGCTACGCTCTGCGATGAATGGATGCAATCCAGCATACCGGGCCTTTACGTCGCCGGTGAAACCACCGGAATCGCCGGGGCGAATGCTGCTATGGCAAGCGGAAAGATCGCGGGGTTCGGGATTGCCGCAGAGCTCGGCGCAATCAGCCAGGACGAAGCGGCACGTCGTGTGTCCAGGCATCGGGCGAACCATCGGAGTTTGCTTCGCTTCGCCCGCCTGCTTGACGAAATCGCCGATCCGCGACCGTTTTTTCCCGCCTTGCGAGACGATACGCTGGTGTGCAGGTGCGAAGAGGTCGCCTTAGCGCAGATCGACCCGGTTCTGGATGGCAGATCGGCAAATGCGGTGAAGCTCGTCACCCGGTGCGGGATGGGCTTGTGCCAAGGGCGTAATTGCGAACCGACATTGTTACGCTTGCTCGACAATCCAAACGATCCTGGCTTCACCGCACGGTTCCCCGCTCGGCCAGTTGCGATCGGCGATCTTGCTACTTGACCCATTTTGCGCTGAGCGCAACGTAATCGTCTCTTTCGCGCGATTGCAAACAAGCTTCACCGCCGTCAGTCTCGAACCGGAAGCGATACAGAGGCGGGCCGGTCCATGAGCGAATTACCCTCCAAGCCAAAATTTCTATCGGTCGACCACATATCGTGGACGGTTCGCGATCTTGAAAAGGCCGTGGCTTTCTATTGCGAGGTGATCGGGGCGCAAGAACTGTTTCGGCTCGGTCCTCTCGATGCGGCGGACATGCCAAAAGACGAGCAGGGACGCGACTGGATGGAAACGCATGTCAACGTGCCCAACGCAAAACTGACGCTCGTGATGCTCAAGCTGACCGACAACATGAAGTTCCAGCTTGTTCAGTACGACAAACCCGACGACCGACGCACTGACCTTCCCCGCAACTGCGATCTGGGTGGTCATCATCTTGGGCTGAAAGTTGACGACGTAGATCGGGCAGTCGCCTACCTGACCGCGAATGGTTGCATCGCGATGGAGACGATCTTCATCGAGGACGGTCCGCTGGCGGGAAAGAAAAACGTCTACATGACCGATCCGTTCGGTCACAGCCTTGAAATTGTGGATTGAGGGCGAAGCATGACCATGGAGCGTATCAACCCGGACAGCCTTTACGATGCCGTGTCCTACGGTTTCTCCCATGCCAGCCTCCAAGATGGAGGAAAGACGATCCATCTTGCAGGGCAGGTCGCCTGGGACGCAGACCACAACGTCGTTGGTCCCGACGATCTAGCGGCACAAACCAGACAGGTACTCGACAATTTGCGCGCCGTGCTTGTGGCGGCGGGTGCGACACCTT
>PAIP01000011.1 GCA_002704915.1 Parvularcula sp. | reverse complement strand
TTCCACATGCTCGCGGCGGGCCGTCGCCGAGCGCATCAAGAGGGAAATGATCGGCGGCGCCGCGCCGAAGCCGTTATTGGCGATCCAGGTGAAAAATCCCGGCGGATCGCGAAACGCCTCAATGTCGATGACGCCTTCGCGCGCCACATCAACGCCGATTGTGAGCCCGCGATGGGTGGTCGTCATAATGTCGGTGGGAAAATTATTCACCACCGCCCCGTCCACCAGCAGCGCATGATCGTCGATCACCGGCGGCAATATCCCCGGCAGCGCGATGGACGCGCGGAGCGCCCGGCGCAACAGCCCCTGATTGTGAATATGCACGGCGCCGTTGATAATGTCCGACGACACGCAGAAAAACGGCGTCGCAAGATTTTCGATCAGCGCGCTATCGAAATGTTGTTCCAGCCGGGTTTCAACGCGACCTCCCCGGGTCAGGGCCACCACAGGCAAAACGTGATCGCCCAGGGGATTGGACTCAACGAACCCCTCGCGGATGCGCCGCTCCATCTCGGCCTGGGGCCAGCCGATAGCAACGCAAGCAGCGACCACCGCCCCCATGGACGCGCCGCAGAGAAAATCGATGGGAACGCCCGCCTCGCGCATGGCCTTGACGGCGCCGATATGGGCGTAAGCGCGCGCCCCGCCGCCGGACAAAACAAGACCGATGGATTTGCCGCCGATAATGCGCGCCAGCCGGTCAATACAAGCATCAGTGTGAAGATTGATGACGCGAGAAGCGCCGATCGCCTCCATCCATTCCGCGGTTCTGCCGCTATGGGTTCCCTCATGCAGCATGACGAGGTCAACGAGGCGAAACTTGCGCGCCCGCGCACCGTCTTCCGCCGTCAATGGAAAAGGTTTGGAGGGCCGGCTGTCGCGCCGCGCCAGCACCAGAAACCGGTCGGCGTGACGCAAGACAAAACGATACCACGAACTGTGATCGACGCGCGCGGCGAGCAGAACAACGTCATGGGCGTTCTCGACAAGGTCGAAAGCGCTTGTGGCGGGCGGCTCCTCCGTGCAGGGATAATAGGTGACATTCACCCGATATTTTGAAATGCGCCTCGCGAGTTCCTTTACTCTTGCATCCACGTCGATCGAGGGCGACGTTGCGATAACAGCGAAAATGCGCGGCGCCGACTGCTGGAAACTTGCTTTAGGATGTCGCGCCCGCGCCAGAACCGTGCGAGCCAGCGCCGCGGCGAAGTCGCCATGGGCCTCAATCAGGCGGTCCACATCGTCACGCGGAATCGACAGAAGTTCCGTATCCCTCAGCGCGTAGACGCTCGCCGAATGCGCCTCGCCCGACAAAAGGGACATCTCTCCCACCGGCTCGCCGCTGCGCACATACCCCACGACTTCATCGGGCCCGTCCGGGTTTTCCCGCACGACGATCAGACGGCCGGTCAGATTGATGTGAAGCGCATCGGAGCTCGCCCCTTGCGCATAAAGCTCCCATCCGCCCGCCAGCGACAGCCAGTGGCTTGCATCCGCAATATCGTTAATCGTCGCGGCGGAAAGACCGGCGAAAAACGGCAGATTGCGAAGGCGCGATCGGACAGCATCCATGCGCGCGATCTAGCTTGTTTTTGGAATCTGCGCCAGCGGCCAGATAGCGGCCCCTGCAGGCCTAGTTGACGAGTTTCTTGGGCGCCGGCGTTTTCGGCGCCTCGGCCTTGTCAGGAGAAGAGGCTCTCGGAAGCGGCGCAATCTGCACGCCCTCGTCTATCAGCTCTTTCACTTCCTTTCCGGAAGCTTCGCCATAAATGCCGCGCTCTTCGGTTTCGCCGTAATGGATCTTGCGCGCCTCTTCGGGAAATTTGTCGCCCACATAGTCGAAATTCTTTTCGACATAATCGCGGGCGCGGGCGACCGCTTTCGCCATGTCCTTATGAAGCGCAGCAAGCCGCTCCTTGCGAGAACCGTCGCGCCGGGCGACAGCCGGCGCCATCACCGCTTTGCGAATCGCGTCCGACCCGCAGGAGGGGCACTCGATCAGGCCCTTGTCGGCCTGGACGTCAAAATCGGAGCTATCGCGAAACCAGCCTTCGAATTCGTGGTCGGCGTCGCAAGTCAGGCGGTATTTAATCATGAAGGTAGAATGGTGACTTTGAATGATTGTTCAAGAGCGAGATTGGGTATGCGCTGGCGGGCCCTATGAGCGGCTCGGGGGTCGATCTCAGCAAGAATAATGCCTGGCTCATCGCCGTCGGCTTCAGCGAGAATCTCCCCCCAGGGCCCGATAATCAGGGAATGGCCAAAGGTTTCCCGCCCGTCCTCATGTGTCCCGCCCTGGGCCGGGGCGACCACGAAAGATCCGGTTTCAATGGCCCGAGCGCCGAGCAAGGTCTTCCAGTGAGCCTCGCCCGTTTGGCGGGTGAAGGCTGCCGGCACGCACAGAACCTCGGCGCCGGCTTGCGCGAGCTGTCGATATAAACCCGGAAACCGCACGTCATAACATATAGTTAGGCCGATTTTCGCAAGCGGTGTCTCAGCCAGAACCGCCGTCTCGCCCGGACGGTAGACTTTCGACTCCTTCCAGCTTTCGCCATTGGGGAGGTCCACATCGAACATATGCAGCTTGTCATAGCGGGCGGCGACGGATCCGTCCGGCGCGAAAAGGAACCCCCGGTTGGCCGCCCGGCGATCCTCGATCTTAACCGCCATGGAGCCGATCAGGAGCCAGACGCCATGGGTTTTGGCCGCCTCGGAAAAGATGGCGATTTCTGAGAGGCCGTCCTCTTCCGGCAGAGTCTCAAAAAGCCGCGAGGCTTTGCGGTCGACCACATTGGTCATCTCGGGCGTGGCGATGAACCGCGCGCCCCTGCCCGCAGCCTCGCCAATCAACTCGCAGGCGTCAGCGGTGTTCACGGCCCGGTCGAGACCGGAGCGCATCTGAACGCAGGCGGCAAGAAAGGGAGCGACTTCAGCCATTCAAAAGCGCATCCAGCTTGCCGTCACGCTCGAGCGCGGCAAGATCGTCATAGCCGCCCACATGGGTTTCTCCGATGAAGATCTGCGGATAGGTCGTGCGGCCATTGGACTTCGCGAGCATCTCCTTGCGCAAATCAGGGTCATAGGCGGCGGAGATTTCTTTAGCTTTAACACCCTTCTTGTCGAGCAGCGACAACGCCCGGAAACAATAGGGACAAAGTGGTTTCGTATAAACGACGACTTCCTGCATCTCAGCTCCGCTTTATCGTATCTCTTTTCCGGCGCTATATCGCGCCCACCCCGCCTTTGACAACGCGCGCCAGCACCAGCGCATCGACCCGTGCAGCGCCCAAACGCTTCAGCGCGCGCGCCGCCGCCGACAAGGTTGCGCCGGTTGTCAGCACATCGTCAACAAGCACGACATGGGCGCCCTGGAATTGTGCGTGCGCTTTATCGTTTCTAACACCGAAAGCGCCGGAAACGTTGCGTTTGCGCCCTTCGGCCGAAAGATCCTTTTGCGGCGGGGTCGCGCGGCGGCGAATAAGGCCATCCAGGGACAAATACGCGCCGCTTTCTTTCGCCACAGCCTGAGCAAGCAGCGCCGACTGGTTGAAACGGCGCGCGCGCAAGCGTTGCGGATGCAGCGGCACCGGCGCGAGGATCGGAGAGGTTGCAAGCATGTCTCGCCCCGCGCGGACCATCCAGCGCCCGAACATGCCCGCAAGTTCGGTCCTGTCTCCATGTTTGAAGCCTACAATCATGCTGTGAGAAGCCTCGTCATAGACAAGCGCCGCCCGCGCTCGATCGAAATCAGGCGGATCGGCAATGCAGGACGGGCATTCCACCTCTTCGCCATAGTCCGCGGCGAAGGGAACGCCGCAACGGGTGCAATAAGGCGCCTCAATGAAGTGCGCCGCAGTCCAGGCGCGGGGCCCCAGCGCCGCTGAGCTGTTAATCTCCTCTCGCGTTACAGGACAATGAGGCGGCATGGCGAGGTCGAGCGCCCCTTTAGCCGCCTCTTTGCTCCAGGTCCCGAGCCTTGAGAGAATTTGCGATTTCATGTTCGATAGACTAACGCCCGCACCCAAAGAGAACCAGTATCTCCGATGACCGTGCCGCCGCAGATTTTCGACCGCAAGCTTTACGCCCGCCGCCGCGGCCGGACCGCCGGTAATGTTGCAGCCTACGATTTCCTGCATCGCCGGGCGATGGAGGATGTAAACGACCGCCTTGAAAGCGTGAACCGGCAGTTTCCGCTTGCCGCCTTCGATGGCGCCGGGGCGCTTGCGAATTTGCTGACGCAAAAGGCCGGCGTTGGCGATTTGATAAATATCGATCTGGCGCCGGCGCGCCTGCCCGCCGGCGGACTGCGCCTCGCCGCCGACGCAGAAGCCTTACCCATCAAGGGGGAAAGCCTCGATCTTTTTGTCAGCATGCTGACGCTTCATACAACGAACGACCTTGTGGGCGCGCTCACCCAGGCTCGGATGGCCTTAAAGCCCGACGGACTGTTTATCGCCGCTATTTTCGGCGAGGAGACCCTCAGCGCCTTGCGCGCGGCGCTCTACCGAGCAGAAGCCGAAGTCACCGGCGGCGCATCGGCGCGAATAGCGCCCTTCGCCGGCGTTCGCGACTACGGCGCGGCGCTTCAGCGGGCAGGTTTCGCCTTGCCGGTCACGGATATCGACAAGGTGAGCGTGTCTTATGACGATCCCCTGAAGCTTCTGAAAGACCTGCGCGGCATGGGCGAAACCCGTGCGCTGAGAACAAAAGCGGCGTTCCTGCGCCGTGATGTCGTCTTGCGCGCCATGACAATTTTTGCGGAATCCGGCGGTCGGGAGCAGTTCGAGATCGTTTATCTCACGGGCTGGGCGCCGCATGAGAGTCAACAACAACCGCTAAAACCGGGATCGGCAAAAATGTCCTTAAAGGATGCAATCAAGGGCGCGTCGTAGACTTATTTTGGCTCTTGCGCTTTATGAACCGGCCTGATCCATGGCATCGCTGATCTCGCCATAGACCTCGCTTGCAGAGTCCGTATAGGAACGCACGGCGCCGACAATCGCCAGAAAGATCAGCGAGACAATAAGCGCATATTCAATGGATGTGGCGCCGGACTCGCTATTGCCAAAGGCGGCGAGTTTCTGCGCGAAGGCGCGCCGCTCTTTATTCAGCGTTTGAAGTGCCGCCATCACACCAGGTCCCTTAACTGCGCCGCCAACGGCCTGTCCGCGGGCGGCATCTCCATTTGGGTCAAGCCTTCCGGTCTTACCCAGCGAAGCGTCTGGCCTTCCAGCGGCGTCGGCGTTCCCTTCCACTTCCGGCAGACATATAGGGGCATCAAAAGATGAAAGTCCCCTAAAGCCTCGGAGGCGAAGGCGGCCGGCGCCAGACAGGACGCCTCAGTATCGATGGCGAGTTCTTCCCTTAACTCACGCACCAACGCCGCTTCCGGCGTTTCACCCTCGGCGAGCTTGCCGCCCGGAAATTCCCACAAACCGCCATGGGCCTTTCCTTCAGGCCGGCGCGCCATCAGGACCCTTCCGTCCCGGTCAATCAGCGCACAAGCCGCAACGAGCAAAAGCTTCGCCATATTCTCGCCTTAATTCCTACGTGAGGCGTTTGAACAGAATGATACGCGACTCGTTAAAAATTTAGATGTTTTTCGACCGCGCTTGGTTAAGCGTCGTTTACGGTCCCGTTTCTTCGCCGCCCGTTTCTTCCTCTGTTTCCTCGCGCGCTGGGGTGAACTCAACATCGTCCAGCGGCGGGTCGGAAAGGTCCGGCGGTTCGGACTTTTGTGAGCGAACCTCAGTCTCAGGGCGAAAATAGACAACCTGGCTTTCTTCTTCCAGGTCTCGCAAGGACGTCTCTATGGTCCTCATACGGAGAAAGTTTTCGATGGGCTCTTGCACGCGCGCGAAAGGCACGTCGCTTGTGGGGCGCCGGTCGGTCACTTCGAGAATATGCCATCCGAATTCGGTTTCGAACGGCGCGGCCAATTGGCCGGGCTCCGTCGAAAAGGCCGCCCGGGAAAAGACCGGCGTCATCATGCCCCTGGTGAACCAACCCACCTCGCCGCCTAAAGGCGCCGTCGCGCGGTCCAGAGACCGCTCGCGCGCCAGAGCGCCAAAATCGGCGCCGCCTTCGAGAAGCGTAACGATCTCCTCCGCCTCCGCGCCAGTCTGAACCAGAATATGGCGCGCGCGAACTTCATCGCCGAGCCGCGTCACATCGGCCTGCGAGCGATAAAGCCGCTCTACGGCTTCGGGCGTCACAGCGTCGCGGAGCTGGGCGTCCATGTAGGCCGCCGCCAGCACCCGGTCCCGCGCGGCGTTCACCTTGCGGGAGACCGTGGGGCTTCGCTGAAGCCCTTCATCAAGAGCCGCCCGGGCCAGGAGGCGCTGCTCCACATAGGATTCGACCAATTCCCGTTCAAAAGCCGTGCGCGGGGTCAGGACCTCCTCAGGCCGCAGCAAGCCGCCGGCCCGCGCCGCCGCCTCAATTTCCGACAGATGCACATAGCGCCCGTCGATTCGGGCGAGAATCGGGTCGTCTTCATCGACAGGCGCGCGAAGCGACGAAGAGCCCGCCATGTCCAGGGCCGGAGAGGCTCTCAACAGATCGATCATCCAGAGCGCGCAGACCATGAGAAAAGCGCCGAAAAGCGATGAATAAGCGCGCCCGGTGCGCGTAGGCAGCCAGGCGATCAGCGCGCGAAACGCCATGAGCGCAATGCCCGCGGCATAGGCAAGGCCATCCAGCGCCTGACGCGTCAGGAGCTTCACGGCTCGCCACAGCGCCGAATCGAGAGCCGCCGCCACCCGCCAGGTCGTGATGGCGAATTTGCCGAAGGCCCTGGCGACCATCGCCACGCCAGCCCATATGAGGCGACACAACCATAGGCACGCGCCTAGAACCGCCCGCCCCAAGACGCCAGCTTTCCCTGAGCCCTTTTTCTCAGGCTCAGGGTTTTTGCGGTCCTCACCCTTATTCGGCGTTTCCATCATGTTCCGTTCTGCGCCCCCAGGGCCATCGCCGTTCGTTGACAGGACCAGAGGCGCTCACTATCTCTCCGGCGCGCCCGACGCGGCGCGTCAAATCCAACCCGGCCGATGAAAGGCGCGCCCCGCGCTTGTCCGACGAGGGCGCCGACGGTCTTTTCATCGCACGACGAAGGCCCTGTCCTCATGGCGCTACTCGGTATCGCAAAAAAAATCTTCGGTTCATCCAATGACCGCCGCCTAAAGCCTTTATTCCGCCGTGTGGAGGCAATCAATGCACTCGAAGACGAGATCGCCAAACTCTCCGATGATGGCCTGATTGCCCAGACTGAAAAGTTAAAACAGCGGTTTAAGGACGGAGAATCTCTAGACAATCTGCTGGAAGAGGCCTTTGCGACCGTGCGCGAGGCCGCCAAGCGCGCCCTCGGCCAGCGTCATTACGATGTCCAGATGGTCGGGGGCATGGTGCTCCATTCCGGGGATATCGCCGAAATGAAGACCGGCGAGGGCAAGACCTTGGTCGCCACCCTGCCCGTCTATCTGAATGCCCTGGCCGGCCGAGGCGTTCACGTGGTCACGGTCAACGACTATCTCGCAAGCCGCGACGCAGAATGGATGGGCCGGGTCTACAGCCAGCTTGGCATGACCACGGGCTGCATCGTCCACGGCCTCAATGACGAGGAGCGGCGCGCCGCCTATGCCTGCGACATCACCTACGGCACCAACAACGAGTTCGGATTCGACTATCTGCGCGACAACATGAAGTCGTCCCTGGACCAGATGGTGCAGCGCGGACATCACTACGCGATTGTCGACGAGGTCGATTCGATCCTCATCGACGAGGCGCGAACGCCGCTCATCATCTCCGGGCCCACCGATGACAAGTCCGAGCTTTACATCACCATCGATGCGCTCATCCCGCAGCTCACCGAGGAAGACTACGAAATCGACGAGAAACAGCGCTCGGTGACTCTGACGGAAGAAGGCAACGAAAAGATTGAGCAACTTTTGGCGGAAGCCGGCTTGTTGCAGGGCGAAAATCTTTATGACTCCATCAACATCTCCGTCGTCCACCATGTCAATCAGGCGCTGAAAGCCCATAAAATTTTCCAGCGCGACAAGGATTACATCGTCCGCAACGACAAGGTGACGATCATCGACGAGTTCACGGGCCGCATGATGGAAGGCCGGCGCTGGTCCGACGGGCTTCATCAGGCCTGTGAAGCCAAAGAAAAAGTCTCTATCCAGCCGGAGAACCAGACGCTCGCCTCGATCACGTTCCAGAACTATTTCCGGCTTTATGAAAAACTTGCCGGGATGACCGGCACGGCGCTGACCGAAGAAGCCGAATTCGCAGACATTTATAAACTCAACGTCGCCGAGATCCCCACCAACAAGCCCATCGCCCGTGACGACATGGACGATGAACTCTACATGACGGCGGAAGAGAAATATAAAGCCATCGTCCTGCAAATCGCCGATTGCTATAAACGCGGTCAGCCGGTGCTGGTGGGCACGGTTTCTATTGAAAAGTCGGAACATCTCTCCGAACTTTTGAGCGACAAGAAATTCTTCAAAAGCCTTGCAAAAACCCTGCGCGAGCGCGCCGCCGATCTGAAGGACAAAGACTCCGACGTTAAGGCGACGATGGAGGAGCAGGCGGCTTACCTCGCCGAACTTGGCGAGAAGAAAGCGCCCATCCCCCATAACGTGCTGAATGCGCGCTATCACGAACAGGAAGCGGAAATCGTCGCGGGCGCCGGCGCGCCGGGCGCCGTCACCATCGCCACCAACATGGCCGGCCGCGGCACCGACATCCAGCTTGGCGGCTCTGTCGACATGCAATTGATGAACGCCCTTGACGAAGGCGACGACGAAGAAACTATCAACGCCAAACGCGGGGAAATCGAAGCCAAGATCGCGGCGGACAAGAAGAAGGCGCTGGAAGCGGGCGGCCTATTCGTCCTCGCAACGGAACGTCACGAAAGCCGGCGCATCGACAACCAGCTTCGCGGCCGTTCGGGCCGTCAGGGCGACCCGGGCACCACAAAATTCTTCATCGCCGTCGATGACGATCTCATGCGCATCTTCGGCGACGGCATGGAGAAGATGCTCAAGCGCTTCGGCATCCGGCCTGATGAATCCATCGAACATCCCTGGTTCACCAAGGCGGTGGAAACGGCCCAGAAAAAAGTCGAACAGCGCAATTACGACATGCGCAAGAACGTCCTCAAATTCGACGACGTCATCAACGACCAGCGCAAGGCGATTTTCGAACAGCGTATCGAATTCATGTCGACAGACACGGTGGACGACATCATCGCCGACATGCGCCACCAATTGGTCGACGACCTTGTCGCCGCTCATATGCCGGCGAAATCATACGCCGAACAATGGGATGTCGAAGGGCTCCAGAAAGAGCTGAACGAAATCTTCGGCAGGAACCTGCCGGTCGATGAATGGGCGAAAGAGGAAGGCGTTGCCGACAGCGAAATCGCCGACCGCCTCATTGAAGAAACGGACAAGATCAGCGCTTCTCGCGCAGCGGAAATCGGCCCGGACACCATGCGCCGGATCGAAAAGGCGATCCTCCTCAACGTGCTCGACACCAATTGGCGCGAGCATTTGCAGATGCTCGACCATCTGCGCTCGGTGATCTGGCTACGCGGCCACGGCCAGCGCGATCCGGTGAACGAATTTAAAACGGAAGCCTTCGGTCTTTTCGAGGGACTTCTCGATGGGCTGAGACGCGACGTTACGCGTATGTTGATGCATGTGCAGGTGCGCGCGCCGGAACAGGCGGTGCCTGAGCGGCGCGAGGTTCCCATGACGGAAACCCATGTGAACCCGTCGACCGGCGAAAACGAAATGGCCCGGCAAAACCCGCGCGCTCGTCTTTCCGCGGGCATCGGCACCATGGGCGGCGCCGCGCGGGCGCAAGGGGTCGACCCGAATAATCCTGAGACCTGGGGCCGGGTGCCGCGTAACTCCCCCTGCCCTTGTGGCTCAGGCAAGAAGTTCAAACACTGTCACGGGTCGATCTAGATCGTTTTCGATTACAAAAAAGCCGGGCGGAGCGCCCGGCTTTTTCTTTACTCGCTATTCCCACCAATAGGGCGGGCGTTTGTAGTCGCCGGTCGTCTCCTCGTTCAGCGTCGCCGCATCGTAAAGACGGCCGTTCAGCATCACATGGCTGATCTCGTCCGTATTCTGAATGTCGTCGAGCGGGTTGGCGTCCAGGACGATCAGATCGGCGAGCTTGCCGGGCTCCAGCGAGCCAATATCCTTGTCAAAGCCGAGCGCCTTCGCCGGCGTGACGGTTGCCGTTTTCAGCGCTTCGAGCGGGCTCATGCCGCCGCGGGCGAAGGACCAGATCTCCCAGTGAGCGGCAAGCCCCTCCTCCTGGCCGTGGGCGCCGATGGAGACCATGACCCCGCGGTCCGCGAGCATTTTCGCGGTTCTTGCGCTCACCTGATCCACATAGTCTTCCTCCGGCGCCTTTTCCCGGCGCGCCGAGCCTGCGGCGAGAACGCCCGGGGGCGCGTGTTCGGCGAGGATCGGATGGCGCCACACATCCATCGCCTGGCGCCAGTAAGGATCGCCCGCAGGACCGCCATAGGTGACGACCAGCGTCGGCGTATAGGCGACTTTCGTCTGCTCCCAGAAGCTCAAAACGTCCTCATAGATCATCGCCTGCGGGATGTTATGTTCCACCGTGGTGTTGCCGTCAGCGATCAGCGACATGTCCATGTGGAACAGCGAACCGCCCTCCGGCACCACGGCGATATTTTCATTGTTGGCCGCAATCGCCACTTGCTGGCGTTGATCGCGACGGGGCTGGTTGTAGTTTTTGATGGCATGCGCGCCTTGGATTTTCAGGCGCCGCACATGGGCGAGCGCATCGTCGTAACTATCGACAACCGCATAGCGGCTCGGCGCCTTGGCTCCATAGACAATCTCGCCGGTGGAAAAGGTGCGCGGCGCCAGGATCTCACCCGCACGTTGATATTCTGAAGCGGCGAAGATAAGGCTCGCCTGGCTCGACGGATCGTGAATGGTCGTCACGCCCAGCGCCAGATGCGCCAGCGCAGACCAGTTCTGTTGCGGGATGATGTCATCGGTTCCTTGCGGCCCATGGGCATGCGCATCAATGAGTCCCGGCATGATCGTCTTGCCGGAAAGATCGACCGTTGGCGTGCCGGCGGGATAGGTCATGGCCGCAGACGGCCCCACCGCCGTGATGCGGTTGTTTTCAATCAGAATGACGCCGTTTTCGATAACGCCGCCATCGTCTTCCGCCATGGTGATGATTCGCGCGCCCACAAGCGCCACGGTTCCCGATGGCGTCGCCGCCGAGACGTTGCGCGAAAGATCGGCGCCCGCCTCCGGCGGTTCATAAGACGGCGCATCCTCCCCCTCTTGCTTTGGCGCATCGGGCATCATTGCATCGACGCGCGCCGAGAAAAGAGTCGGCCCGAGGGACCAGTTCAGGGCGCCGCGCGACCAGTTGATGTAAGTCGCGCCGTCGCCGCTCGCCTTCGTCACCGGCAATGCAGAGGCCGAACGCCCGGCTCCCACCTCTTGCGGCCCCGGGGTCATGGGCATGACGAAAGCCTGATAGTTTTCCATGAAGGCGAGGTGATCGCCGTCATGGGAGGCCTGAAATTCCGTGATCAGTTCGCCCGATGCGTGAACGCGTTCTTCATTGCCATTGAGATTGACGCTGACGAGCTTGCCCGTATCGCCGTCAAACCGTGTCATGAAGATGCGGTCATTGCTCGCAGCGAAATGCGGAGACGATCCGTCATCAGCGATCTTCTTCATGACGCCGCCGCCTGCAGGGACAGTGTAAATACCCGGCGCTTCGGACCATTCCTTGTCGGTGAGATAACCGCCCTCGCCTTTTTCGAAAACGACGGTGCGTCCGTCCGGCGAAAAACGCGGCCGGCGATAGTGTCCTGGTTCGTTTGTGATGGCGCGGCCGGAACCGCCGCCAGCGCGGGTGACGCGAATGACCCCCAGATCCTCGTCGGTCCAGGACGCATAAACAATGCGTGAACCGTCATAGGACCATGACGGGAAGAACTCGAACCCGTCCCGCGCATTGGTGAGGCGGCGCGGCGTCCCGTTCGGCAGGCTCTTGATGTAAAGTTTGCCGACGGATTCAAAGACAACGCGCTCTCCGTCCGGCGACACGGACGCAAAACGGGGCATGCGCGTTTCGAAACTGTCCGGCGCCACATCGACTTGCGGGCGCGGCGGATCGATCACCGCGCGCGCGCCCTGAACATGGAACGGGATTTCGGACACGTCACCGGTCGCCACATTGATGCGCCGGATCTTTCCGCCCGCCCAGAAAACGAGGCTTTTCGAATCGGGCGTCCAGTCCATGTTCGGATAAGCGCCATGCACCGCCCATGTCTCCTGCATGTCCTGGTCGAGATCGTCATAGATCTTGCGCTCGGCGCCGGAGGCGAGGTCTTTCACATAGAGTTTCGATTTCGCGAGCTCGCGGCGGACAAAAGCAATCTGCTTGCCGTCCGGCGACGGTGTCGGGCGCACCGCGCCCCCGAGACCGGAGACCGCCGTGGTGACTTCTCCCGTCTCCATATCATAGCGTTTGATGTTGAAGAGATCGCCGTGCGAATCCTGCGCATAGATGAAGGTCGCGCCAGGCGTTACGTTCTGGGAATAGTAGACATATTTTCCGTCTGCGGAAAACATCGGCTCGCCCAGTTCTTTCTGATGCGCTTCGCTGGGTTTTTTCACCAGCGGCACGCCGGCGCCGCCTGAGATGTGGTAGAGCCAGATTTCGCCGACACCAAGCGACCGCTGGGTTGTAAAATGTTTTCGGGCCGCGAGATACTGCCCGTCCGGGGCCCAGGTGGCGTTATTGAGCAGCCGGAAACTTTCTTCCGTCACCTGACGCTTGTCAGCCCCGTCAGCGTCCATGATCCAGATATTGTCGCCGCCGCCGCGGTCCGAGGTGAAAGCGATCTTCGACCCGTCCGGCGAAAAGCGCGGCTGGATTTCCCACGCCATGCCGCTGGCGATCGGTCTGGCTTCGCCGCCGGAGATCGGGATCGTATAAATATCGCCAAGAAGATCGAAGGCGATCATGCGCCCGTCAGGGCTCACATCAAGGCTCATCCATGTGCCTTCGCGCACATTGATCTCAACGTCGCGCGTGGGCAGCGGCGGCGCCGACACGTCCCATTTTTCATCTTTCTTCTCTTCATCGCCAGCCTGCTGCGCGACAGCAGCGACAGGCGCCAGCGCAAAGAACGCAAAAAGTCCGATCATTTTCTTCATTGATTGACCCCAGGTGATTCCCTCATCGAAGGTCAGCCTAGGGCTCGAAGCCGGCACGCCACAACCCTAGCAGGCGGTTCAAGGCTCAGATTGACGTTGAAAAGCTTCAACTGACCGCCAGCACCTCGTCCACCCATTGCGGAGTGACTTTTGTGGCCTGTCCGTAGCGGGCGTCGGTGAAGAGATGCGCGTTTTCCGAGGGTTCCAGATTGAGCTCCATCGCAGGAACGCCCAACGCCCGCGCTTCCGCTACAAAGCCGGCGGCAGGATAGACCGACCCCGAGGTGCCGATTGAGACAAAAAGATCGGCGGTCATGATCGCGTCTGCGGCTTCTTCCATATGCCGGGGAATTTCACTGAACCAGACCACGTGAGGGCGCATGCCGCCCGCCCGATTGCATGTTGCGCAGACGCTCTCAACGGACAGGTCATCGCGGCAGGGAACAATTGCGCCGCAGGACGCGCATTCGGCTTTCAGCAATTCGCCATGCATGTGCAGGATGTTCTTTGAACCGCCGCGCTCATGCAGATCGTCGACATTTTGCGTGATCAGAGTCAGGCGCCCGCCACGCCGCGCCAGGCCCGTTTCCAGTTCAGCAAGCGCGATATGCGCGGCGTTGGGTTTTATCGAGAACAAAGCGCGACGGCGGGCGTTATAGAACTCATGCACAAGCGCAGGATTCGCGGCGAACCCCTCCGGCGTCGCGACTTCTCTGTAATCGTATTTCGCCCACACGCCATCCTTGTCGCGAAACGTGGCCATGCCGGACTCTGCGGAGATGCCCGAGCCGGTAAGCACGACAATGTTGTTTAGCGACGTCAATTTCACCCCTCGATATGACGCGCAAGGCCGATGAGATAATCTTTCTTGCCGACATCCAGTCCAAGACGGCGCAGGATCAGATAGGCCGCTGTTACGTGGAAATAGAGGTTAGGCATGATCCACTCGTGAACAAAGGCTTCGCGGGCGAAGGTGACTTTCAATTCCGGACCCATAGGCACGGTAATGTCGTTTCCCGGACCCGCGTCAAGCGCTGCTGCGTCCAGGTCCCCGATGATCTTGCGGGCTTTTTCGATGCGGGTGCGAAGTTCCTCGAAAGATGATTCGTCATCGGAGAAAGTCGGGATATCGACGCCGGCGAGGCGGCAGAGGCCGCGCGCTGGAATTTCCGTCGCAAAGCGAAATTGTGTCGCCAGTGGAAACATGTCCGGGGCCATGCGCCAGTCGAGATAGACGCTTTGCTCGACCTTGGTCGCCTCGCACCGCTCGGCCGCTTTGAGAAGAAGATTATCGAGAGTCGCGAACATGTTATTGACGGCCGGAAGAACAGAAGATGAAATGGTCGTGGTCATGGCGTTGGTTCCTGGACTTTGCGCCGAAAACGGCGATGTGCGCTTGAGGCTGACAGTGAGTCTAGGCGATCGCGGCGCTCAGGTGAATGTCCCGATGAGGGCGCGCGCGGAAAGGTGACATGAAAAACGTTCTCTTTGTCTGCCTCGGCAATATCTGCCGTTCGCCCGCCGCCGAAGGGGTTTTGCGCGCCATGGCGGCCGAGCGCGGCGTCGATGTCAACATTGAAAGCGCCGGCACAGGCGGCTGGCATGCGGGCGACCCGCCCGATGCGCGAATGATGAAAGCCGCGGCGGCGCGAGGCGTTGACCTATCTTACCAGCGCGCGCGCCAGGTCGATCTTTCTGATTTTTACCAGTTCGACTATTTGCTGGCCATGGATCTGTCCAACCATACGGATCTCCTCGAAATGGCGCCGCCAAACCGCACTTGCGACATTCGCCTGTTTCTAGATTTCGCCGATTGTGAGGCGCGGGAGACCCCCGACCCTTATTATGGCGGCGAGGACGGGTTCGAACGGGTGCTGGATTTGATCGAGCTCGGCGCCGAGGGATTTCTCGATCACCTGGAAGATGAAAGCGCGTAGCTCGCCTCGATCCGATAGACACTGCTCTTATTGCCGAGTTGCGATGAATAAAGATGAAAATCCTCAACGGGAAACGGCCCACAGGAAAACAGGCCGTGCTGCGCGGCATAGCGTTCCGCCGAATCTTGCGTGACCCCTTTTAGATAGGCGAGCGTCACATGAGGCTTGAATTTGCGCTTTTCCAGATTGAAGCCGGCGCGCCGCAGCGCGGTTTCGACTTTGACCTGCAAATGAAGAAGCTCGGGCGACGGTTCGGCTCCCGCCCACAAGGCATGGGGCTTTTTATCGCCGAAGACGCCGACGCCGGAAAGCCGCAATTCAAAGGCCGGCGCGTCGATGGCCGATAGCGCATCCACCGCCGCATTAAAGCCGTGACGGTCCGCCTCGCCGATAAAAGCGAGGGTCAGATGAAAATTCTCTTCCGGCCGCCAGCGCGCCCCGTCGACGCCATATTGCAGCGTCGAAAGCGCATCGGCGACGATTTCAGGAAGGGAAAGAGCGACAAACAAACGGTGCATAAGCACTTAACCGACGAAACATCTGAGCTTTATTCTCTGTCCAATCTAGATATGGTCTGTAACGCCATCAGGAAAGGGCCCGATGCCTGAAAACAAACTTCTTTGCCTCGGCTTCGGCTACACGGCGCGCTTCTTTGCGGACCGTCTGCGCGAACAAGGCTGGCGCATCGCCGGCACCACGCGCTCGCAAGACAGGCTGCAGGCGCTGAGAGATCAGAGCCTGGAAGCACTGCACTGGCAAGGCGGCGCTGTCGATCCTTCGTGGCTTGGGGACGTCGATGCACTTCTCATTTCCACGCCGCCAAGTGAAGAAGGCTGTCCCTCTTTTATCGCCGCATCGGAGGCCATTGCGAAGCGGGCGAAACAATTCCGCTGGATCGGATATCTCTCGACAAATGGCGTTTATGGCGATCATGACGGGGCGTGGGTGGACGAGACAAGCGAATTGCGCGCCGCCTCGCCGCGCGCCTTGCGCAGGATCGATGCGGAGAAGAGCTGGGAGGCTCTTGCCGCCCAGCATGGTCTGCCGCTGATTGTTTTTCGCCTGCCCGGCATTTACGGCCCCGGCCGCTCGGCCATCGATACGGTCCGCGAGGGCAAGGCAAAACGCATCTACAAGGAAGGCCAGGTCTTCTCACGCATGCATGTGGAAGACATTGCTGCGGCGCTCAACGCCAGCATGGAAAAGCCCCTGTTGCACAGCCTCTATAATCTCGCCGATGACGAGCCGGCGCCGCCGCAGGACGTGATCGAATATGCCTGCAAACTTCTTAGCGTCGATCCGCCGCCGCTCATCCCGCTCGAAGAGGCCGACCTGTCACCCATGGCGAAAAGTTTTTATGCAGACAACAAGCGCGTCTCCAATCAGCGACTGAAAGACGCGCTTGGCTTTGAACTGCGCCACCCTACCTATCGCGAAGGTCTCGACGCAATTTTCGCGCTCGAAAAAGGGGCGGCGTAAAGCCGCCCTCGCCCGTTTCTACATCATATCGTCTTCATCTTCGTCAGGCGCGGGCGCGTCTTCATCCCACTTATAGATATCGGTGATGATGCAGCGCTGCGTGAAACCCGGACTGTCCTCAACGATAATGACGTCGCCTTTGGTGACGCAGCCGCCTGCGGGACGGCTTTCAATGCCAATCGCAATAGCCGACCGTAACGCGTTTGCGCGGCAAACGCCCGTCAGTTCTGTGTAGTACCACTCGTTTACGCCGCGCTCCAGCAGAACGACATTGTCCTTGCCTTTTACGTCTCGCCAGCCGTCAATCGTGCGTCCGAAACAAATGCGATCGACTTTCTCGCCAATGCGCGGATCGGTCTTGGCCTGTTCGTCGCTATCGTAGCTGGCGCAGGCCGCCGTCATCATCAAACCGGCGGCGGCGACCGACGATAAAATATGTTTCATGGAGATCCTCCACTTTATTCGCGCCCAGCGGACTCGGTCGTAACATAAAAGTTCCAGGCCTGTTCCACACAATCGCGGGAGCATTGACGCAGACCTCGCGTGGCAGGCCATTCTGGGGAATGGCCTCGAGATCAGGAACTCCCTGACACCGACCCCGAGACTTTCCGCCAGCCGAATCAAGGGCATAGATTGCCCATCCCAGCCATGTTCACCGCATGACCTTTCGCCTGCGGCTTCCTCTCCAGCACATAAAGAAATCTTTATATGGCCTTGGCAGGACCCGACCCCCCTGTTATAGCGCCGCACATATTGTTCAGCAGATCAGGGAATCACCGATATGACCGCGCCCGCGCATCACGATTATCACGTGAAAGACATTAATCTGGCCGATTACGGCCGCCGCGAGATCGAAATCGCCGAGACCGAAATGCCCGGCCTCATGGCGACCCGCGAGGAATATGGGCCTTCGAAGCCGCTGAAAGGCGCGCGCATCGCAGGGTCCCTGCACATGACCATCCAGACCGCCGTCCTGATCGAGACGCTGAAAGAGCTCGGCGCGGATGTCCGCTGGTGCTCGTGCAACATCTATTCGACCCAAGACCACGCCGCCGCCGCCATTGCCGCGGCCGGCACGCCGGTCTTCGCCTTCAAGGGCGAGACCCTCGAAGAGTACTGGGACCTCGCCGACAAGATCTTCGAATGGCCCAATGGCGAGACCGCCAACATGATCCTCGACGATGGCGGCGATGCGACGCTCTTGATCCTGCTCGGCGCCGATGCGGAAAAAGACCCCTCGATCCTCGACAATCCTTCGAATGAAGAGGAAAAAGCGCTGTTCTCCACGATCAAGCGCCGCCTCGACGCCCAGCCGGGCTGGTATTCCAAGGTCAAGGCCAACATCAAAGGCGTGACCGAAGAAACGACCACCGGCGTTCTGCGCCTTTATCAGCGCCAGAAAAAAGGCCAGCTCCCCTTCCCGGCGATCAATGTCAACGACTCGGTGACGAAGTCGAAATTCGACAACAAATATGGCTGTAAAGAATCGCTGGTCGATGGCATCCGCCGCGGCACCGACGTGATGATGGCCGGCAAGGTCGCGCTCGTTGCCGGTTACGGCGATGTGGGCAAAGGCTCGGCCGCATCCCTGCAAGGCGCCGGCGCCCGCGTGATGGTCACCGAGATCGATCCGATCTGCGCGCTGCAGGCCGCCATGGACGGCTTCGAAGTCGTGACCATGGAAGAAGGCTGCCCGCGCGCCGACATCGTCATCACATCCACCGGCAACAAGGACGTCCTGACCGTCGATCATATGCGCTCGCTCAAAGACATGGCGATCGTCGGCAATATCGGTCACTTCGATAACGAAATTCAGGTCGAGGGGCTCAAAAACTTCAAATGGGTCAACATCAAGGATCAGGTGGACATGATCCAGTTCCCGGACGGCAAGCGCATGCTGCTTCTGTCTCAGGGCCGTCTTTTGAACCTCGGCAACGCCACCGGCCACCCGAGCTTCGTCATGTCCGCGTCCTTTACGAACCAGACGCTCGCCCAGATCGAGCTGTGGACCAAGGGCGATCAGTACAAGAACGAAGTCTACATCCTGCCGAAGCATCTCGACGAGAAAGTCGCCATGCTTCACCTTGAGAAGATTGGCGCGAAGCTCACTGAACTCAGCCAGGAACAGGCCGACTATATCGGCGTCGACGTAAAGGGTCCGTTCAAGTCGGATCACTACCGCTACTAGACGCAAGTCACACTCTTGCTTCGAAAACCGCCGGTGGAAACGCCGGCGGTTTTTTGTTTGTCCGTTCGTTCGTAAGGCGCCGAGACGCCAGCGCCGCCGCCATTCATCCGAATGCGGACACATTAAATGAGAGGTGCGCCCGTGCGCGGACGCGCACAAAATCGAGACTCCCGCGCAAGACCATGTTCACCGCCATAGCGCCTGCCCGCCGCGGCCCGCGAAAGGCCCGAGCGTATCGGATGAGAGGTGCGCGGGACGTAAGACATCCTCGTCGCTTGGTCTTAGCACATGGATGTTTCACATCCCGCGCGCAGTTTTTACAGCGCCGCCAATTGATCGCATCCG
>PAIP01000010.1 GCA_002704915.1 Parvularcula sp. | reverse complement strand
CCCGAGGCGGCGATAAAAACACCATGGATTTCGCCGGACTGCGTTCGCTCCGCGAACGGTTCCGGCTCATGGTGGAGCCGAGGGGAATCGAACCCCTGACCTCGTCATTGCGAACGACGCGCTCTCCCAACTGAGCTACGGCCCCGAACCATGGGAATATGGGGCCGCTTCCAATGTCCGGGAAGGCCCCATTTGGGAAGCGGCGTATTACGGCTTCGCGGGCCCGACTGTCAATCGGCCCGCCGGGGAGCGCGACTGGCCCCGGCGCGGCCCGCGGGCTAAGCTTGGCGAGCCGCCACGGAAAGGTCCCGGGTCATGCCGTCATTGATGCTGACATTTCTTCTCGCCGCGATATTGTCCTCTTCCAAATCTGAAATTCCGCCTGACACATGGGACTGCGCCAATGATGTGGAAGTCTGGTGCGCCGTCGATGGCTGCGCTGCGCGGCCTGAGGGTGAGATGACGCCCATGTCGATTACAGCGCGCCGCGACGGCGTCATTTCGGTCTGCGCCTATTCGGGCTGCTGGGAGGGCGAGACGGATCTCGTAGAAGCGGACGGACGGCTCCTCTGGGCGGCGGACGGCGCCGGCTTTTCCACCCGGCCCGAGGGCGGCTTCGAAGCCGACATCACCCTTCTCATTATCGAAAAGGACGGGGTCGGATTCGTGCGGGCCGGCGGGATCGCCAGTCCGCTCCTCTGCGCCCGGCGGGCGGTGGACCGGGAAGTGAACGCCGCCGAAACACCCTAGTTTCGGGCTGAACTTGCAAGGCCCGGCGACTGCCCTTAAGTCCGGTGGCGCTGAGTGAAGAGGAGCCTTGCAGTCCATGATCCCAATGCCGGTGTTCTCGCTGATCGACGCTGTGCTGTCGATATATTCGCTCATCGTCTTTGTGACGGTGATCATGTCGTGGCTGATCAGCTTTAACGTCATCAACCGGCATAACCAGTTCGTGGACATGATCTGGCGTTTCGTCACCGCCCTGACGGAGCCGGCCCTGCGGCCGATCCGCAAGGCGATCCCTTATATCGGCGGAATCGATATTTCGCCGCTCGTCTTGCTGCTCGCCGTTTACTTCCTGCGCGAGATGAATCAGTGGATTGCGGTGCGCATTGGCGTTTAGCGGGCCTTGGCTCTTTTCTACAAGATGACCGATGATGGCGCGCGGCTGTTTGTCCGCGCCAGTCCGGGCGCGCGAAAGGATTCGATCGAGGGTGTCTGGCGCGGTGCGGACGGGGAGGCGCGTCTCGCTGTCAAAGTCACGGCGCCGCCCGACAAGGGCAAGGCGAACGCCGCCATTCTAAAGCTGCTTGCCGCGGCGCTCGGCCTGGCGAAATCGGCGCTCACGGTTACCGCCGGCGAGACTTCGCGACTAAAGACGATTGATGTAAAAGCCGAGAAAAAAGCGCTGTCGGCGGCGCTCAAAAAACTCGGCGAACCGGGGACGGGGAAGGCGATATGACAACCATTATAGACGGAAAAGCTGTCGCCGCCGTGTTGCGCGAAAAAGTCGCGAGCGTGGTCGCGCAGATCGGGGCGCAACAGGGCGTGCAGCCGGCGCTCGCCGTGGTTCTGGTGGGGGAGGACCCCGCAAGCCAGATTTATGTGCGCAACAAGCATGCAGCGACGGAAAAATCGGGCATGCGTTCGATCGCACACAAACTTCCCGCAGAGACGAGCGAGGACGAGGTCGTCGCGCTTGTTCGCAAGTTGAATGAAGATGAAGCGGTCGACGGCATTCTCGTTCAACTGCCCTTGCCGGACCATATTTCACCGGACCGCGTCATCAATGAAATCCACCCTGACAAGGATGTGGACGGCCTTACAGAGGCGAATGCGGGCCGGCTGATGCTGGGAAAGGATGGGCTTGTTCCATGCACGCCCCAGGGCTCGGTCATTCTTGTAAAGACGGTGACGGAAAAACTGTCGGGTCTTCATGCGGTGGTTGTCGGCCGCTCCATTCTCGTGGGCAAGCCGCTTTCCATGCTGCTCCTTGCGGAGAATTGCACCGTCACCATGGCGCATTCGCGCACTAAAGATCTGGCCTCAGTCTGCCGTGAGGCGGATATACTCTGCGCTGCCGTGGGCGTTCCGCGTCTCGTCAAAGGCGACTGGGTGAAAAAGGGCGCCATCGTCATCGATGTGGGCATCAACCGCATCGAGGAAAACGGAAAGAAGCGGCTGGTGGGCGATGTCGATTTCGACGCCGCAAAAGAAAACGCCGGCGCCATCACGCCGGCGCCGGGCGGCGTCGGGCCCATGACCATCGCCTGCCTCTTGCGCAACACGGCGCTCGCTGCGGCGAGACGGCGCGGGGTCGCGGTCACGGTTTAATGGTCACCCGTCAATGTCTAGCCAAGCCCGGCTTTTAAAGACGCCCGGACGCAACGCCTGATCAAAAGTCGCAAATATTTCCGGTGCAAAATTGCTCGTCGAAGTCATGGACATCCGCCATTGGGAGCAGAAACAGATTATCTTCTTCGGATTGCTTCTGTTCATCAAACCAAAGCTGAAGCGCCTCTTCCAGCAATTCCTTGTCCGTTCTCAGACTGTCGAATTCGGCGTTATCCATTGTTGCAGGAGATATGGCGTCGGACCAGCTGGTAGGAATCTCTTGAAGTTTGTTGATAATCTCAACAAGCGCATTTTTTTCCGTAAGTGGAATATTGTAATTGCCCAGGATGAGAGTGCGATCCTCTTCAGGAATATCATAAGCCCCTAAAGCCGAAAGGTTTGCTATTGAATCGTAGATGAGGTTACGGCGAACATCTGCGGGAAGCCTTTCTTCGGCAGGCTTTTCCGCATCCCTCTGGAGATAATAAATATTGCGGTAGACCGAGCGTCGAAGCTGCTCTTCCGTCAAGTCTTCCGCCGAACTTCCGTCGGATTTGGCGCCCGCGATCTGGCGTCCCAGCGACGCTTCTCTTTCCGATGACGAAAGCAGCGAAGAAGATTTTAAATAACTCAATGCGCTATATGCATATCTGGCGAATGTCAGATATGTTCGTATCCGGCTTATATCCTCATTACTCTTCAACTCTGCAAAAGCTTTTTCGAGACGTTCATCCGAACTGCGCACATAGTCTCGCACACTTTGTGTTCTTTCGAGAAATTCCTTGTGCCGCTCCCGTTTGTTGTTTTCCGTGCGAACCCTACTGACAATTTCTCGCGCATCCGCCAATGCTTCCTGACACTCAAACAAAGAATCACCGGCGGCGATGAGGGATGCAGGATCTTGTGAATCCGGCGAAACAATGCATGGGTCGCTTGAGAAAAGAAAAACCGCCAGCAGAAATTGCATGCTACCCCCTGTAACCTTCAAAAAAGTTCAACGTCCGGTCTAGCACCAGCAGGGTTTTCTCCGTGCTCAAGAACACGTCAGTGGCGGCATTATAGGAGGCCACTCGCGAGGCCAGATCGAGTTCGCTGATCTTACTTTCGAATGCCGACTTTCCAGCAGCTACGCTGGTCGTGCAGTTTGAGAGATCGTTTGGCGACTGCCGGACAGACAGATTGGCGTTGATAGTTGGGTAAAAATTCTGTTTGAACGATGACAAGCGGTTTGTGTCATCTTGCGTCTGCTGTCCACGGAATGCAATGTAGCCCGTATAATATGTGCTCCGCGCGACGTAAGACTCGTCTTTGTACTCTATGCGGCAGTGATCCATAGTTTCTCTGCCTCCGCCGCTGCAGACCTCGCGATGAAACACCTTTCGCGTCCCCATAATAAGTTGACGATGACAACCAAGATCATGCCGCCAAGCAGTAGCGCCAAGTTTTCCGGAAAACTCTTTCCGGAAGCTCTGGATTTCCTTTAAGGAGGTCGCTCGAACGCCGACGACGCTGGATTTGTCCGTATTACTTTTGGTGGCTTTCATCCAAGAAATAGCATCGGAAATCCAAGTTACATCCGGCTTATGGTCAAAATCCATCAACTTGCCCAAGCCGAGCCGCGTCATGAAAGCAGCGCAGGCGGCAATTGCGTAAAAGCCGCCGTCATATTTCGTTAAGGTATTAATCTGGTTTGCAAAAGCGGTGTACTGATTTAGTGCGACCGACCGGTTGTCTCCTGAGACAGCGTCGGGCGTGCTGAAAATCTGTGATATAGTCTGTCCTGTCCCTGCGAGCGATTTAACCTGCTGCTCTTCGAATTCCTTTTGCACACGCTGGGCGACCTCATCGGGAAGTGAGTCCAGCTTTTCCAGAATGGAAACGAGCTGTCGGTCGATCTTCTCGAGATAGTTATATATGCCGTGAAGCAGCACTCGGTTTTCGCGCAAGAAGTCGATCGTAACGTCTTTTCCTCGGTCCAGCAGGCTAAGCGCCATATCTGCGGCCGCAAGATAAGTCATGAAAGGAGCGCCCGCTGCTGGAGCCTGCGCAAGTGCAAACTTTGGCGAAGTCGCCGCGCCGAGCAGCGCGGTGCAAAAAAATCGGCGATCCATCAAAGCCCCCCCCCTCAATTCCCCACAGAAATAAGAATGTTGCTAGGCGAGGATGTCAATATTGTTGCCGGTATTTCTGTTGGTGAAGAACTCGTGTTCGCCACAAGACGTAATTCCAATGATTTACACTATGAGGAGGGATGGCGAAGCGATTTTCGTGTTCTGAACAGACAACAGGCAACGGCGAACAACAGCCTGGAAAGGAATGCGACATGAGCGACACAGAACAGATCTGGTTCGGCACACAGATCCGCCGGTCCCCTTTTTTCGAAGCGGTGCAACGCTGGGGCGCCCGGAGTTTTTCCGTATACAATCACATGTATATTCCGCGCGATTTCGGCGACCCGGTTCAGAACTACTGGAATCTCGTGGAAAACGCGATCCTGTGCGACGTCGCGGTGGAGCGGCAGGTGGAGATTGCGGGGCCCGATGCAGCGGCCTTTACACAGCTTTTGACACCGCGAGACCTGTCAAAGATGAAAGTGGGGCAGTGCAAATATGTGCTGCTCACCAATGCCGAAGGCGGGATTCTCAACGATCCGATCCTGTTGCGCCTCGGTGAAAATCATTTCTGGTTTTCTCTCGCCGACAGCGATGTGCTCTTCTGGGCGCAAGGCGTCGCGGTGAATGCCGGGCTCGACGTGACAATCCGCGAGCCGGACGTCTCGCCTCTGCAATTGCAGGGACCGAAGTCCGGACAGATCATGCAAGCCCTCTTTGGCGACGAGATTACGGAACTGCGTTATTTTCATTTGCGCGAACTCGAACTCGACGGCATCCCGCTCGTTGTTTCCCGCACGGGTTGGTCCGGCGAGCTGGGCTATGAACTTTATTTGTGCGACGGGGCCCGCGGCGATGAATTGTGGGAACGTATCATGGAAGCGGGAAAGCCCTTTGGTCTTGCGCCCGGGCACACCTCGACGATCCGCCGGATCGAGGGCGCGCTGCTTTCCTATCGTGCGGATATGGATATCGACACCAATCCTTATGAGCTTGGTCTTGGCCGGCTGATCGATCTCGATATGGAGGCGAATTTCGTGGGCAAGGACGCCTTGCGCCGCATCAAGGCGGAAGGCGCCGCCCGTAAGCAGGTCGGCTTGATTCTTGAAGGCGAGCCGCTGCCGGGGCCGAACACCACTTACTGGCCGTTGTATAAAGACGATGAGACCGTCGGCAAGGTGACGTCGGCGGTGTACTCGCCGCAGCTCGACAGGAATATCGCGCTTGCCCTGGTTGCCGCGGAACATGCGGCGCTCGGAACGGAGTTTGACGTCAAGGCGTCCGGCGAGACACGCGTCGCCAGGGTCGTCGAAAAACCGTTTTACGATCCGAAAAAGAAGAGTGCGACCGGCGCCTCTTAGCTGTCGGCGTCGGTAATATTTAATGCGCGGCCGGCGGACTGGTATTCAGGCCGCCGGGAATGATCAGGGGCAAGGGTTCTGGATGCGGCCGTGAAGTTCATTCACGGACTTTTCCATCTCCTCGGTCCAGTCGATCTCGAGCGATGAGAAAATCGTCTCCAGTTGTTCCATATTGCGCGCGCCGAAGATGTTCGAGGTCACGAAGGATCTTGTCGTCACGAACTGCATGGCGAAGGCGGCGGGATCGGCGCCGAATTGTTGGGCAATCGCCAGATACCCGCGGATGGCGTCGTCCGCGCCCGGCGTTTCGTAACGTTGCAGCCGGTCAAACAGCGCCTTGCGCGAGCCCGGCGGATTGCCGCCGTCGAGGTATTTGCCCGTGAGGGCGCCTTGCGCGATAGGCGAATAGGCGAGAAGGCCCACATCTTCCTCAATCGCCATCTCTGCAAGACCCGCTTCGAAGACGCGGTTCAACAGATTATAGGCGTTCTGGATGGAAGCGACGCGGGGGAGGCCGCCTCTTTCCGCCGCATTCAAAAACTGCATGACGCCATAAGGCGTTTCATTGGAAAGCCCTATGTGACGCACCTTGCCTTCGGTCACGAGTTCGCCCAGCGCGCCGAGAGTCTCGTCGATTGGAACGCCTTTATCTTCGTAATGCGTGTAGCCTGTTCGTAAGGAGCCAAACAGCGGAACCTGCCTGTCAGGCCAGTGAATCTGATAGAGATCGATATAATCCGTCTGCAGATTTTTGAGGCTGCGTTCCACAGCGAAGCGAATTTGATCTGGAGTTAGCCGCGTCTCGCCCCCGTCGGGGCGCATGTAAGCAGCAGGCGAACGGCCTGCGACCTTGGTGGCGAGAATAACTTTATCCCGCGCTTTTCGCGACGCGATCCAGCGCCCGACAATGCGCTCGGATTCGCCTTGCGTCTCCGGCTTGGGCGGCACGGTGTACATTTCGGCGGTGTCGAAGAAATTGATCCCGTGGTCGCTACAGGCGTCCATTTGCAAGACCGCGTCCGCTTCGGCGATCTGGTCGCCATACATCATGGTTCCCAGGCAAAGAACAGGAACGTCGAGATCCGTGCGGCCGAGGCGGCGCTTTTGCATGCTTTTCTCCCTTTGCTGTTATGATGCCGGAGGGGGCCATGGAGAACGCGGCGCCAAGGGAAACGCAACCCTTCCGCGAGGCCTGTTGAAAACACCGCGCTGCGTTCCCATTTCCACAAACAAACCGTTCTGGAGGGACGAGGACAATATGACGAATTTCAAGAAGATGAAGGCGGGGCTGCTTGCCGCTGCTTCTGTAACGGCGGCGGCTGCCGCCCTGTCGCCCGCCGGCGCCAGCGATATCGATCCCGTGGCGACGCCTGCGACGATTGCTGTGGAGGCGCCGGTCATCACCCACGCCGTCGATCACGCGGATCAGGACAAGGCGCCCATGAGCGCGAAGAAATGGGCGCTGCTGGCGGCGGCGGCCGGATCGCTGGCCTGGCTTGTAAAGCTTATCGGCGCGCGGAACGTGGCGGACGCTGTCACAACGGGCGCCATCAAAACCGCCCGGGCGGCGGCTTCCACGGCCTCAGGGGCGGCCCGCGCCGTGGGCCGGACGTTTTCTTCGCCTTTGCGGTTTCTGGCGGCGCTTCTGGGGCTGGCGCTCTTCGCGCTAGCCGGCATCGGCCTTTATGATGTGGAATGGATCGGCGGTCTTCTCTCCGGCGCGGCGCTTGCCGGCGCAACGCTTTTCGGCATGTGGAAAAGTCGCCTGGCGTTCCGGCCAGTAAAGGTTAAAACCAAGCCGGCCCCGGTTAGGGATAACGAAAATTAACCAATAAAAACAATAATTTGAGGCAAATTAAGGCGGCAATGTCTTACTTTTGCCCCATTCCGCGCCTAGAAATATTCTCGTTAGGTTGGCGCTCTCGCCCCCCCCCTCGGACTTCCCCCGAAGCGTTCGATCCTGACGCTCTTCACGCACCCACCCCCCTGAAAACCCCGCCATAAGGCGGGGTTTTTCTTTGCGGAAATTTATGCACAGCAAGGCTGATTTCGGTCCCGGGCTTATTGCGCGTTTGAGCCGCATCACGATACCTGAAATCCATGAGCCGCGTCCTGATCGCCCCCTCCATACTGTCCGCCGATTTCGCCCGTCTCGGGGCGGAAGTCGCCGCCGTCGCCGATGCGGGGGCGGATTTCATCCATGTGGATGTGATGGACGGCCATTTTGTGCCCAATCTCACTATCGGCCCCATTGTGGTGAAGGCGATCCGCGGCGCAACCGACCTGCCGTTTGACGTGCATCTGATGATCTCGCCCGTGGACGCCTATATCGACGATTTCGCAGCGGCTGGGGCGAATATTCTCACCGTCCACCCGGAGGCGGGCCCGCATCTTCATCGCACCCTTCAGCGCATCAAGGGGGCCGGGGTGAAAGCCGGCGCTGCGCTCAATCCGGCGACCCCGGCGAGCGCCATCGAAGCGGTGATCGAGGACCTCGATCTCGTCCTCGTCATGTCGGTCAATCCCGGCTTCGGAGGGCAGAAATTCATTACCTCGCAGCTCAAAAAGATCGAAGCCGTCCGTAAGCTGATCGACGCCTCGGGCAAGACCATTCACCTGGAAGTCGACGGCGGCGTCGATCCGCAAACGGCGCCGCTGGCGATCGAGGCGGGCGCCGATGTGCTGGTGGCGGGTTCCGCCGTCTTCCGCGGCGGCGAGAAAAACTATGCGGCGAACATCGCCGCCCTGCGCCCGGGAGCGTAGAGGCGATGGCGCGGGCGCAACGGCATTCAGGAAAAGCATCCCGCGACGTCATTGCGCGCATGCGCCGCGCCTGGGGGGAAAGCCCCTTTTATCAGGCGCAGTTGAAAGGGCCGGCCCCGGACCGGCTGTTGTTCCAGCCTGAAGACCCTTATGCGCCTGACAAGACTATTGCGCTCGCCTTGTCGCGCGGGCGCATCGCGGTGGGCGATGAAAGCGTCGATTGCGAAGGCGAACTCGAAAAACTCTGGGACCTCGCGGAGCCCGATGGCGCCTTGTTCGCCTGGCTTCAGGAGTTTTCCTGGCTGCGTCATCTTTCTGCGCTCGGCGATGACGGCAAGGCGCCGGCGCGGCTCTTGATGAAAACCTGGCTAGACCGGCACGAACGCTGGGCGGCGGAAAGCTGGGACCCTTATTTCACCGCGGAGCGGCTGGTGGAGCTTTGCTCTCACCACCCCTTGATCCTTTCGGGAACCGACGCCCTGTGGCGCAGCCGGGTGCTCGCCTGCATGGCCCGCCAGACGCGCCATCTGGCCCGCTCGGCGCATCGCGCGGGCACCGGGTTCGACCGGCTGATGACTGCGCTCGGGCTCGGCATCGCCGGCTATTCCCTGCCGGGCTGCGAAGGCCCCGCCGAGCGTGGCCTTGAAATGGCGCGCCGCGAATTGCGGCTGCAATTGCGTCCCGATGGCGGTCATGTGAGCCGCAATCCGTCGCGCCAGTTAAAGCTCGCCTTGCGCTTGCAGGCGCTGATCAAGGCGATTGAAACGCGCGGTTTTCAGCCGCCGGGTTTTTTGCGTCACCAGGTGCAGCGGGCGAGCGCCATGGCGATGTTCTTCCGCTGTCCCGACGGCAAGCTCGCGGTTTTCAATGGCGGTTATGAAGACGATTCAAAAGCGATCATCGCGGTGCAGAACAGTGCGGCGGCGGATCTGGGGCCGGCGGATTTTGCACGCCATTCCGGTTATCATAAACTCACCGGCGCCCGCGCGCTCCTGATCGCCGACACGGCCGATGACAGCGGCGCAAATTTCAAGAGCACAGGCTCGCTGCACTTCTCATCGGGACGCAGCCGCATTTTCGTCAATTGCGGCAATGGCGCCCATCGCGGCGCCGACTGGCGCAAGGCGCTCGAACAGCGCAGCGCTCATACGGCGCTGTCTTTCACCGAGGCGCCGCCGGTCTTCGGCGAAGTCGCGCATCGCCGCGGCGAAGAAAATTCCGGCCGGCTGCTTGAAATCGAACGCCGCATCGAAACCCCAAATCCGGAAGGCGCCTCCTATCTGCGACGCCTTTTCCTCGCTTCCAACGGCGCCGATCTGCGCGGTGAGGAGCTGTTGGCGGGCGCAAGTCCCCGCGAAATCGATTCCGCGGTCTGGCGTTTTCATCTCGATCCCGGCATTCGCGCGTCGCTGGCGCGCGATAAAAAATCGGTCATCCTGCTCCTGCCCAACAAGGAAGGATGGCGGTTCAAGTCCAGTTGTCCAGAGCTTCTTCTCGACAAGAGTGTTTATTGCGGGACGGGCGGCGCGCCGGCTGCGTGTGAGCAGATTGTCATCCGCGCCGCCGCTTTCGACCGGCGCGAAGAGACGGCCCTCAACGTGAAATGGGCGCTGCAGCGGCTCGACGCGGTTTAGGCTTCCGGTGACTTGCTCCCGATGACTGGCGCAACGCGTAGCGATGTGCATAAATGGAAGGATAGGGGGAACGGGCGCGGGCAATGTCAGGGATTATCGAGACAGTAAGGGCTTTTCTCGGCGCTGAGCGGACGCGTCTTCGTCCCGGCCAGACGGTGGACCTTGCCAATCTCCTTCCGCGCGCCCCGCGCAAAATCGATCTCAAGGCTGCAAAGAAGATGGTGGCGGGCAAAAGCGTTCTAGTCACCGGCGCAGGCGGCACCATCGGATCGGAACTCTGCCGCCAGCTTGCCGCCTTCGAACCGGCGCGGCTGACTCTGGTGGATAATGCGGAATTCGCCCTGTACCAGATCGATCTTGAGCTGAAAGAAGCCGGTCACGGCGCCATCATCAAATCGGAACTGACGGATGTCTGCCGCGCTGAGCATCTGAAACGCGTCTTTGATCGCGCCGAACCCGATGTCGTGCTTCATGCGGCGGCGTTCAAACATGTGCCCATTGTCGAAGAGAACCGCTGCGCCGGCGCGCTCGTCAATGTGCTGGGCGCGAAAAACGTTTTCGACGCCGCCATAGAGCATGAAGCCGAGTCCGTCGTCTTCATCTCCACCGACAAGGCGGTGAACCCCACGAGCTTCATGGGCGCCACAAAGCGTATCGCGGAACTTTATGCGCAGGCGCTCGATGTGGCGCAGAACGAAACCCGCTTCGTGACTGTGCGGTTTGGCAATGTGCTGGGCTCCACCGGCTCCGTTGCGCCGCTCTTCACCCGACAGATCGAACGGGGCGGGCCGCTGACGGTGACCCACCCGGAAATCATCCGTTACTTCATGACGACGCGCGAGGCGATCCAGCTTGTTCTGCTCGCAGCAAGCCTCGATGTGGCGGAGAACACCATCGTGACCCATGACGGCCGCGTCTTCGTTCTGGATATGGGCGAGCCGGTGAAAATCCTCGATTTCGCCAAGCGCATGATCGAGGCCTATGGCCTCACGCCGGGCAAGGATATCGAAATCAAGTTCACGGGCCTCCGGCCCGGTGAAAAACTGTTCGAGGAAATTTTCCTCGACACCGACGCCTTGGTGAAAACCGGGGCCGAGGGGGTCTTGCTCGCTTCGCCGGCGATGATCGACCTGCCGCTGCTCAATCCGCGCCTGTCCGACGTGATCGACGCAGCTTTGAAAGGCGAACAGCCTGTTCTCGACGAGGCGGTTCATCATCTGGTGCCGGAATTCAGCGCCGCCAACGGGGCCGAAGCGCACACGCCGGGCCAGTCGAATCGGTAATTTTCGGCCTTAGCCTTGCTCCCTCAGCGCCCCGGCGTTAAGGCGGCGCCTGTCGCTACAGGGGTATTTTTGATGACCGACAAGACGCCGGTGCGCCGCGCGCTGATTTCCGTTTCTGACAAGACGGGCATTGTGGATTTCGCCAAACGCCTCGCTGGCTCGGGCGTCGATCTCGTTTCTACCGGCGGCACGGCGAAAGCGCTGCGCGAGGCGGGGCTTGCGGTCGCCGATGTTTCCGACATCACCGAATTTCCGGAAATGATGGACGGGCGCATCAAGACGCTGCATCCGCGGGTGCATGGCGGCCTCCTGGCGCTGCGCGACGATGAAGGACATCTCAAATCCATGAGCGATCACGGCATTGGCGGTATCGAACTGCTCGTGGTCAATCTCTATCCTTTTGAGGAAACCGTGGCGAAGGGCGGCGACTTCGCCGAATGCATCGAGAATATCGACATTGGCGGACCGGCGATGATCCGCGCCGCGGCAAAGAACCATCGCTTTGTCGGCGTCGTCACCGACCCCGAGGATTATGAAACCGTGCTCGACGAAATTGAACAGAGCGGCGCGCTGAACGACGAGACGAAAAAGCGTCTCGCCATGAAAGCGTTCTCGAAAACCGCCGCTTACGACTCTGCAATCTCACGCTGGTTTGCCGGAAAGCTTGGGGAGACATTTCCGAAAGATTTCTCCATGGCGGGCAGGCTCGATGCGGTGCTGCGCTATGGCGAAAACCCGCATCAGGAAGCCGCCTTTTACAAAACGGGCGACAAACGTCCGGGCGTCGCCACGGCGAAGCAGCTTCAGGGCAAGGAGCTATCCTACAACAATCTGAACGATACCGACGCTGCCTATGAACTGATCGGCGAATTCGGAAGCGAAAAGCCCGCCGTCGCCATCATCAAGCATGCGAACCCCTGCGGCGTCGCGACGGCGGATGACATGCTGGAGGCTTATCTTGCGGCGCTCAGATGCGATCCGGTCTCGGCCTTCGGCGGCATTGTTGCGCTCAATCAGAAACTCACCGGCCCCGTCGCCGAAAAGATTATCGAAACCTTCACCGAAGTCGTGATTGCGCCGGACGCCGACGACGCGGCCATCGCGGCTTTTGCGGCGAAGAAAAACTTGCGGCTTCTCATCGCCGGCGGCGTGCCCGCGCCGGAAGCGCCGGGCCTTCTCATGAAGCCTTTGGCGGGCGGCTTCCTCTTGCAGTCGCGCGATTCAAAGGTCGTGCCGCAGGACGACTTGAAAGTCGTCACCAAGCGTGCGCCATCCGCACAGGAACTTTCCGACATGCTGTTTGCGTTCAAGGTGGCGAAACATGTGAAGTCGAACGCCATCGTTTACGCAAAAGACGGCGCGACGGTCGGTGTTGGCGCGGGACAGATGAGCCGCCTCGATTCATCGCGCATCGCCGCGCGCAAGGCGGAAGACGCGGCGACGGCGTCCGGCGCCAGCGAAAGCCTCGCCAAAGGCTCGGTCGTCGCCTCGGACGCGTTTTTCCCGTTTCCGGACGGATTGCTCGCCGCGGCGGAAGCGGGCGCAACGGCGGTCATTCAGCCGGGCGGGTCCATGCGCGACGATGATGTCATCAAGGCGGCGGATGAGGCCGGGCTCGCCATGGTCTTCACCGGCGCCCGGCATTTCCGGCATTAAATTTATCGCGCCGTATCCGCCGCGAGCTCGTCGAGCCGGCGAGTGAAGAGGGCGAATTTGCCGACGCTGACCGGGCCGGAAAGATCCAGCGCGGCCGTCGATTCTTCATATAGCGCGATGGCGTCTTCCGCCGACATCGCCCATTTTTCGACGACTTTGTCGATCCACTTCGAGGGCGCGCCCTTGGGTTCGGCGCCGGCCGCTGTCACGATGCGCGACGTCAAGATGCGCTGACGCGTGGTCAGGTCTTCGATGATCTGGCGCAGCGCGATGCGGTCGAAATGATCGGCGGGCGGTTCGGCCCGCGCCTTGTCGCGCATGGCGTCGATATTGAACATCCGGCCCACGGCGAAAAAGACGCCGCCCACGCCGGGGTTTGACCAGCCGGTTTCGGCCGCGAGATTGACGATGTCGAAGGCGAATTCGAGCGCCGGGATGGCCGCCGCCTCACGGGCGATATCCTCCGGCGCAGCGCTCTCGACCCAGTCCTGGCGGCGTTCTTCCAGCGCTGCGGCCGCTTCCTCGGGCAGAATGTCGGGCAGGGCGGTTTTGAACTCCGCGACGGCGCTCTCATATTGGTCGACGACGGCGTTGAGTCCATTGCGCGCCAGTTTTTCTTTCGCCTCGATGTCGCCGAGAAGATGGAAGGTCTGATCGCGCAACAGCCGTGAGGCTTCGAGATAAAGACCCGTCTGCAGCGAAGCCGGCGCCTTGTTGTCGAGCGCATCCACGCTCGCTGCAAATGCGTTGAGATTGAAAATCCGCCGCACCGCTTCATAGGCGAGCGTGATGACGGCGAAGTCGACGCCGCTCGTCTCCGCTGCGCGCTGCACGAAGGAAACGCCGCAAGTGTCGACAATCTCATTGGAAAGCCGCGTCGCGATAATCTCACGACGCAACTGGTGAGTGATGATGGATCGGCCGAACTGATGCAGCGGGTCCGGGAAATAAGCGACCAGTTCGCGCTCGAACAAGGGATCGTCCATGCTGTCCGATTGGGTCAACTCGTCGAACAGCCACATTTTCGCATAGGCGAGCATTACGGCGAGTTCGGGCCGCGTCGGTCCGAGGCCCTGCTGGCGCATGACGGCGAGTCGTTCCTGATCGGGAAGATGTTCGATAGCCCGGTCGAGCCGGCCTTCGCGCTCCAGCGTGGTCATAAAACGCGCATAAACATCGAGATCGCCAGGCGCCGTTATTTCCATCTGGGTGATGGCGCGCGTCTGGTCGTAATTGTGACGCAGGACATGTTCGGCCACGTCTTCGGTCATGGAGGCGAGGAGCGGATTGCGTTCTTCTGACGTCAGTTCGCCATTTTCAATGGCTTTGGACAACAGGATCTTGATATTCACTTCGTGGTCGGATGAATCGACGCCGGCGGAGTTGTCGATGGCGTCGGTGTTGAGGCGTCCGCCATTCTGCGCATATTCAATCCGCGCCAGTTGCGTCAGGCCGAGATTGGCGCCTTCGCCCACAACGCTCATGCGCATTTCAGTGGCGTCGATCCGGATGGCGTCATTCGCCCGGTCGCCCACGCGCCAGTTTTCTTCATCCTCGGCCTTGAAATAGGTGCCGATGCCGCCGAGCCAGAACAGCTCCACCGGCGCTTTCAGGATCGCGCGGATCAGTTCGTTTGGCGTCAGCTCTTTTTCGGTAATGTCGAGCAGCGTCTTGATTTCCGGCGTCAGCGCAATCGACTTCGCCGTGCGCGAGAAAACGCCGCCGCCTTTGGAAATCAGTTTCTTGTCATAGTCGGCCCAGGAAGAACGCGGCAGGTCGAAGAGGCGCTTGCGCTCTGCCCAGCTTTTCGCGGGATCGGGATTGGGATCGATGAAAATGTCGCGATGGTCGAACGCGGCCACAAGCTTTGTCTGCTGCGACAACAGCATGCCATTGCCGAAAACATCGCCCGACATGTCGCCGACGCCCGCTGCTGTAAAGGGTTCGGTCTGGATGTCCTTGCCCATTTCGCGGAAGTGTCGCTTCACGGCCTCCCAGGCGCCGCGGGCGGTGATGCCCATGGCTTTGTGGTCATAACCGGCCGAACCGCCCGAGGCGAAAGCGTCGCCGAGCCAGAAGCCGTATTCCTCGGAAATCGCGTTCGCCGTATCGGAGAAGGTTGCGGTGCCCTTGTCGGCGGCGACCACGAGATAAGGGTCGGGGTCGTCCCAGCGCACCACGCGCGGCGGCGTTTTCGGCTCGCCGGAGACGATATTGTCGGTGAGATCGAGGAGGCCGCGGATGAAGACTTTGTAGGCTTCGAGGCCCTCTTCGTAAATCGCGGCGCGATCGCCGCCCGCCGGCAATTGTTTCGGATAGAAACCGCCCTTGGAGCCCGTGGGCACGATCACCGCATTCTTCACGCGTTGCGCTTTTACAAGACCGAGGACTTCGGTGCGGAAATCTTCGCGACGGTCGGACCAGCGAAGCCCGCCGCGCGCGACCGGCCCGAAACGCAAATGAACGCCGTCGACGCGCGGACCCGAAACGAAAATTTCGCGATAGGGTTTGGGGTCTGGAATTTCCGCGATCTTGGAACTGTCCACCTTGAAGGAGATGTAGGATTTGACCGACCCGTCGGGCAGGCGCTGGTAGTAATTGGTGCGGGTGATCGCCGCAAAAAGGGTGCGGTAACGGCGGATGATGCGGTCTTCGTCGAGACTAGAGACGTCGTTGAGCGCTTCTTCAATGGCGCCGTCGGCGCTTTCAACATCCTTGATGCGCGCATCGGCGTCGGCGGGGCCGTCCGGATTGAACCGCGCATGAAAAGCGGCGATCAACAGGCGCGCAATCGCCGGGTGG
>PAIP01000009.1 GCA_002704915.1 Parvularcula sp. | reverse complement strand
GCGGGGGAGGTGTCAGCGAAGCTGACGGAGGGGGCTATCACACTCACCCCCATCCCCCGCTTCGCGGGTACTTCCCCCGCAAGCGGGGGAAGAAGGTCTTCCTGTGAAACAATTCCGTTTGCGACCTCTCTCGATTCTTTTCGCCCCCGTCTTTACTGGCCTGCAGCCGAGTCTGGCGCCATTTGACATTTTCTGCCTGCACTTCATTTGCTCCAGTCACAGCGCACAATTCACGCCAGCCTGAAAGCATTATACGGCCATCAGAAAAGTGGTGAAAACTTATCCACCCCCTCCGGTTTGGCCTTATACTACGGCCCGCCGCCGTTCGGCTCTAGCTAGACATCCCCTCCCCGCGCCCCATATTCCGCTTTCATGAATATCGTCATCATCCTTCTCATCGCCGCCGCCGGCCTCTTCATCGGCGGGCGATGGGCGCTGAAAAGGCGGCGCACCGAAGCGCTGCTCGCCGCGCCGCTGCCGGGCGAGTTTCGCCAGATCCTTCGCGCGCACGTGCCCATTTACAACGCGCTGCCCCATGAGCTGCGCAAGCGCCTCGACGGGCTCATCAACCGGTTTCTCGCCGAGAAGAAATTCTATGGCTCGCAGGGGCTTGAGGTCACCGACGAGATGCGCGTCGTCATCGCGGCGCAGGCCTGTCTGTTGATCGTCAATAAGGAGAACCGCTGGTACAATACGCTCCACACGATCCATGTTTATCCGGCGGTGTTTTCAAGCCGCATGATGCGCGCCGAAGGCAATGTGATGATGGAGCACCGGCCCGTGCGCTCCGGCGAAAGCTGGGCGCGCGGCCCCGTCATTCTCTCCTGGGATCAGGCGGCCTATGGCGCCTTCGCCGCCCATGACGGGCATAATGTGGTGATGCATGAATTCGCGCACCAGCTCGACAACGAGACCGGCGTTACGGACGGCTCGCCTCTTCTCGATAAAGATCAGAGCGCGTCGCGCTGGGCGCGGGTTTTTCAGGAGGCTTATTCGCGATTACGCGAGGATGCCGCCGCGGGCCGGGCGAATGTGCTCGACGCCTATGGCGCAACGAACCCGGCGGAGTTTTTCGCCGTCGCGACGGAAGTTTTCTTTGAACGGCCGAAAGCGCTGCGCGACGCTGAGCCCGTGCTTTATGACGAACTCAGGGACTATTACCGTCTCGACACGGCGGATTGGGTTTAGGAAATCCCTCCCCTCTCCCGCTGGCGGGAGAAGGGCCGGGGGTGAGGGTGGCTGTCGCGGCAGGAATAGATCAAATGGTATTCCACCCTCACCCGGCAAGCGCAGCCTATCCGCTTTGCTTGCCACCCTCTCCCGCCAGCGGGAGAGGGTGAATGTTGAGAGCGCAGGGCGCTATATATGCAACGCATGCCCCAACGTTCTGAGCGACGCCTCGTGAAACGCTTCGCCAAGGGTCGGGTGCGCGTGGATCGTGCCCGCGATGTCGTCGAGGGTCGCGCCCATTTCGATGGCGAGACCGAAGGCGGTCGAGAGTTCGGAGACGCCCTTGCCCGCCGCCTGCACGCCCAGCACCAGCTTGTTGTCTGCGCGCGCGACGACGCGGATGAAACCGTCTTCGGCCTCCATGGACATGGCGCGGCCGTTGGCGCTGAATGGGAAGTTTTGCGTCTTTACATCGTAGCCTGACGATTTCGCTTCTTCCGGCGAGAGCCCCACGGACACGATTTCCGGGTCGGTGAAGCAGACGGCGGGGATCGCGCGCTTGTCCCAGCGGCGGTTATGGCCTGCAATGATTTCCGCGACCATCTCGCCCTGCGCCATGGCGCGGTGCGCCAGCATGGGCTCGCCCGTCACGTCGCCAATGGCGTAAACGCCGCTCATGGTGGTTCTGCACTTGTCGTCGACACGCAAGAACTTGCCATCCATATCGAGGACGAGCTTGTCGCGGCCCCAGCCTTCGGTCTTTGGCGCCCGGCCCACAGTGACGAGGATTTTTTCGGCCTTCACTGTTTCGGCTTTGCCGTCCGCCGTTTCGATGTCGAGACCCTTTTTCGACTGCCCTTTCGCCTTCGCGCCAAGTATCACCTCAACGCCGAGGCGCTTCAGTGTTTTCTCCACGGGCCGCGTCAGCTCCTTGTCGTAAAGCGGCAGAATCTTGTCCATCGCTTCGACGACCGTGACTTTGGTCCCGAGCTTCGCGTAAGCGATGCCGAGCTCGAGACCGATATAGCCGGCGCCAACGACCGCCATGGTCTTCGGCGGCGTTGCAAGCGACAGGGCTTCCGTCGAGGAGATCACGTCGCCGCCAAAAGGCAGGAAGGGCAGCTCAACCGGAACCGACCCGGTCGCGATAATGATGTTCTCCGCGCGAATGCGGTGTGTCGAACCGTTTTCTTTCACATCCACTGTCTTGCCGTCGACGAAAGTCGCCCAACCACTGATCGAGCGCACTTTATTCTTTTTCAAAAGCCCGCCGACGCCGGTGGTCAGGCGTTTGACGATGCCGTCTTTCCACGTCAGCGTTTTCGCGAAGTCGATTTCCGGTTTTCCGGCCTTGACGCCAATGGCGCTCTCGCCTGCAAAATGCGCCGCTTTTTCAAACTCGTCGGCAGCGTGAATGATCGCCTTCGACGGGATGCAGCCCACATTCAAACATGTGCCGCCGAGACACTCGCCTTCGACGATCACCGTATCGAGACCGAGCTGGCCCGCGCGGATCGCGGCCACATAGCCGCCGGGTCCGGCGCCGATCACCAGCACTTTACACGTAACGTCTTCCATGGATCAGTTCTCAATAAAAATCATCGCAGGCGTTTCGAGCAGCGCTTTGAGCCGCTGCACAAACACCGCCGCGTCCCAGCCGTCGATCACGCGGTGATCGAAGCTGGAGGAAAGGTTCATCACCTTGCGCGGCATGAACTCGGTTCCGTTCCAGCGCGGCAGCACCTGCATCTTGTTGACGCCGACAATGGCGACTTCCGGATGGTTGATCACCGGCGTCGTCACGATGCCGCCCATGGCGCCGAGCGAGGTGATGGTGATGGTCGACCCCGAAAGCTCGTCACGCGACGCCTTCCCGCTTTTCGCCGCATCGGCAAGGCGCGCCGCCTCAGCCGCGCAATCCCAGAGGTCGCGCGCTTCGGCGTGTTTGACGACCGGCACCATGAGGCCATTCGGCGTCTGCGCCGCAATGCCGATATGGACGCCGCCATATTGATGAATGACGCCCGCCTCATCGTCGTAAATGGCGTTCAGATGCGGCTGCTCCGAAATCGCTTTCACCATGGCGCGCATGAGGAACGGCAGGATGGTCAGTTTCGGCCGGCCTTCCTTGCGGCTGTTGTTCAGTTCCGCGCGCAGATCTTCCAGCGCCGTGACATCGACTTCGTCCACATAGGTGATGGGAACAATGCGGTTGTTCGCCGCTTCCATCTTCTCCGCGATCTTGCGGCGAAGACCGATAACGGGAACGTCTTTCACCAATGTGTTGCGCGTATAACCCGCGCCGCGCGCTGTCGCCGTCTCGCCATCGCTTGAAAAGAACGCGTCGAGATCTTCATGAGTAATGCGCCCCGCAGGCCCCGAGCCAGGCACCCGTCGCAAATCAACGCCGGCGTCGGCGGCGCGTTTGCGAACCGCGGGCGAGGCCAGCGGCTTTTCGCCTTCGGGCCGCGGCATGGCGGATTTTGGCGCGCTTGTCTGCTCCCCCGCCCGATCGCGAACGCGATCATTTTCTTTTTGCGCGCCTTCGCGCGCGGGGAGAGCTGTCAGCGCAGTCGACTGAGGGGGTGTTTTGCCATTCGCTTGGCCCCCTCCGTCTCGGCCTTTGGCCTCGACACCTCCCCCGCTCGCGGGGGAGGAAGAGTCCTGCTTGGCCTTCTTATCTTCTTTTTTCTCTTCCGGCTTCGCCTCGGGTTTCTTTTCCTGCGGCGGCGCCTCGCCCGGCTTCACATTGCCGGCGCCGTCCACTTCGAGCCGCACCAGGGGGGAGCCCACCGCGAGCACGTCGCCCACATCGCCGCCGCGCCAGATGATCTTGCCCTCGACCGGGGACGGGATCTCCACCGTCGCCTTGTCGGTCATGACCGAGGCGATGACTTCATCCTCGCGGACATTGGCGCCGATATCGGCGAGCCATTCGACAAGTTCGGCCTCGGCGACGCCCTCGCCCACATCGGGGAGCTTGATGACATGTTCGCCCATCAGGCGGCCTCCATCACTTTTTTCAGCGCATCGCCGACACGTTTGGGTCCCGGGAAATAATCCCACTCATGGGCGTGCGGATATGGCGTATCATATCCGGTGACGCGGATCACCGGCGCTTCGAGATGATAGAAACAATTCTCCGCGACAATGGCGGCGAGTTCTGCGCCGTAACCGCAGGTGCGCGTCGCCTCATGAACGATGACGCAGCGGCCCGTCTTCTTGACGGACTCTTCGATGGTTTCCATATCGAGCGGCAGGAGCGTGCGCAAATCGATGATCTCCGCGTCGATCCCGGTTTCTTCCGCCGCGGCCTCGGCAACATAGACCATGGTGCCGTAGACCAGCATGGTAACGTCGGCGCCTTCGCGGCGCACCGCCGCCTTGCCCAGCGGCACGGTGTAGTGATCCTCCGGCACCTCGCCGAGCTCATGCTTAGACCATGGCGTCACCGGGCGGTCGTGATGGCCGTCAAAAGGGCCGTTATAAAGGCGCTTCGGTTCGAGAAACATGACCGGGTCTTCGTCTTCGATAGACGCGATCAGCAGTCCCTTTGCGTCATAGGGGTTCGACGGGATCACCGTCTTGATGCCGGAGATATGCGCGAACAGCGCCTCGGGGCTTTGACTGTGGGTCTGGCCGCCGAAAATGCCGCCGCCCGTGGGCATTCTGACGACCATGGGCACGGTGAAGTCATTGTTCGAACGATAGCGGATGCGCGCCGCCTCCGACGCGATCTGGTCAAAGCCCGGATAGACATAATCCGCAAACTGAATTTCAACGCAAGGCCGGATGCCGTAAACCGCCATGCCCACCGCAGCGCCGATGATGCCGGTCTCGCTGATCGGCGCGTCGAAGCAGCGCTGGCTCCCGTATTTTTCCTGAAGGCCCTGCGTGCAGCGGAAGACGCCGCCGAAAAAGCCCACATCCTCGCCGAAGACAACAACATTCTCGTCCCGCCCCATGGCGACATCCATGGCGCTGCGGATCGACTGAATCATGGTCATGCGCGCCATGGTTTAAAATCCCGCCTCTTGTCTTTGCCGGCGAAGGTGCAGCGGCATGTCTTTGTAAACATCATCGAACATCGTCGCGGGCGAGGAATGCGGCCCGTCGTGAAGCGTGCCGTTTTTCTCGGCCTGTTTTTGCGCTTCGGCGACCTGGGATTCCAGCATCTCTTTCATCTGATGATGCTGCGCATCGGACCAGACGCCGCGCTTGATGAGATAGTCCTTCAGGCGCTCCACCGGATCGCCCAGCGGCCATGACGTCGATTCCTCCTTCGCGCGATAGGCAGATGGATCGTCCGACGTCGAATGCGCGCCCATGCGGTAGGTGACATGCTCGATCAGCGTGGGCCCCAGCCCCATGCGCGCGCGCTCCGTCGCCCATTTGGCGACCGCGTAAACGGCGAGATAATCATTGCCGTCGACCCTCAAGGACGGAATGCCGAAGCCGAGCCCGCGAGACGCAAAGGTCGCCGCGCCGCCGCGCGCAATGCCCTGAAAGGTCGAGATCGCCCACTGGTTGTTGACGATATTCAGGACCACCGGCGCGCGATAGGTGGAGGCGAAGACGAGCCCTGCGTGAAAGTCGTTTTCCGCCGTCGAGCCTTCGCCGATCCAGGCGGTCGCGATTTTCGTGTCGCCTTTTATCGCCGACGCCATGGCCCACCCGACGCCTTGCATGAACTGCGTCGCAAGATTGCCGGAGATCGTGAAAAAGCCGTGCTCCTTCGAGGAATACATGATCGGCAATTGCCGCCCTTGCAGCGGATCGGCGGCGTTCGAATAAATCTGGTTGATCATGTCGGACATGGGATAGTCCGTCGACAGAAGAAGCCCCTGCTGACGGTAGGTCGGGAAATTCATGTCGCCGCGCTGAAGGACTTTCGAGAACGCGCAGGCGATCGCCTCCTCCCCGAGACATTGCATGTAAAAGCTGGTCTTGCCCTGGCGCTGGGCCATGGTCATGCGCGCATCGAAGGCGCGCACCCGCATCATGTCCTCAAGCCCCTCTTTAACTTCTTCGTCGGTAAGCGCATCCGCCCAGGGACCGACCGCCTCCCCCTCGCGGTTCATGACGCGAATAATGGTGTAGGCCAGATCGCGAATGTCGCCTGCCTCCACATCCACCGGCGGCCTTTGCGCGGCGCCGGCTTTCGGGATCGGCACATTGGAGAAATCGGGTTTGTCGCCGGGGCGAAACTCCGGCTCCGGCACATATAGCGATAGCGGCGGCGTTTCGCCCGACCCCTTTGACATCCGTCTCTCCGGTTTCCTCCCGCCCATCTTATGAAAACCCGATGGACGGATCGTTTACGCCAATCTAACGGCTTGTTTTGCTGTTTGTTTTCGGGGCGGTTTACCCCGCCGGAGACAAACCGCGCAATGGCGCGGGCCGGTTATGGTGAAAAAGAGCCAAGCCCGCTTCGCGCGCCGTGCGCGGCAGACGATCTTGCTATTTCAGGGGCTGAAGACGCACAAATATGACAGCCTCCCATGGGCCCGAAATCGCTCCGTGACCTGCGTCACAGCGTTGCCGTCTTTTTTGCTTTATCTATCGCTTCGCGCTGTAGACGGTTCGGCGCAATGATTATTGAAATCGGGAGAGACGCGAATGGCTAACCGCCATATCAATATTCTGGCCGGCGCAGCGCTTGCGCTTTTTGCCTCGCAAACGATGGGCCAGACCGGCGATTATACGGTGAACGGCGAACCCGTTGCGCCGGAGATGCAAAAGCTGATGGCCCATTACGGCATTGCGCCCGGCGCCTATTTCATTGACGTCTATGGCAATTACGGGCCTACGGGCGCGGCGCCGGCGGCGAATATCGATGGCGGCCCGCCCCGTGGCTGGAGCGGCGTCGAACCGCGCGGAACGGCGAATAACCCCTATGCGCAAGCCTATGTGAACGGCGTGTCGGGCGTCCGGATTTTCTGGGTCTATTCGCCGAGCATCTTTTCCGGCGCCACTGGCGGCTCGTCCGGATATGTTCATGTCTGCCCGGGCAATGTTTTTTACCGCAGTTCGGAAGGCGCCGTGAATGTGGGCGGCGATTATGACGCCGAAACCGGCGGCAACAACAGTTGGGCGGGCGTCGCGGGCGCAGCGCAAAGCGCCGGCCGCTGGGGCGTCGAAGACGGGCCAGACGGTCCTGTCCTAGCCCTTTATGACGGCGAAGGCGGCGCGCAGCGCGTGGCGCTCGCCACCATGCTGCAGGGAAGCTGGAAATTCGGACAGACGAAATACGCAGCCGAAGCGGGCAAGGCGTCCTGCTGATGCGACAGGGGGACGGCTTACCAGCCGCCTCCGCCGCCGCCACCGCCGCCGCCGCCGGAAAACCCGCCCCCGCCGGAACCCGACGAGGATGAACTTTGAGGCAGGGCGCTCGAAACACCGGTGGCCATACCCGAAACAAGCGCGCTGTTGAGCCCGTGAAGCGAGCGATAGCTGCGCCCATGCATGTTCGCCCAGCGTGGCTGATAATTGTGCGCTTCTTCCGGGATCAGCCTTTCGAAATGGCGCGTCCATGGCTCCTCAACGCCGAGCGCCACCGCATAGGGAAGATTTTTTTCATAACGTTCGACGCTCATGGGCGGCGGGGCGCCGCCGCCCGGCGTGACGGCATTGAGCTGTAATTTCTCGGCTGTCTTGAGATAGAGCCGAAAGCCTTCGATTTCGCTGCGCACTTTCTGACCGCGTAAAGTAGGCGCGGGAATGAAATAAGCAAAAGCGGCGAGCATGGCGAGCAGCGCCAGGACTGCGTTCGTATGCAGCATGCTCCACGACACGGACAAATTCGCAGCCAGAACCGCGGCGATAATGGAAAAGACGGAGCCGACGATCAGATAACCGGCGTTCCAGCGGAAATAATCTGCGCCGAATCTTTTGCTGAGTTCTTTTTGAAACGCCTGATAGGCTTTGGTGAAACCGGAATCATAGCCGTCGCCGAGCGTCACCTCCGTCCGCCCTATGAAGAGACCGTTCACAAAATTGCGTTCCGCGGGGAAGAGCGCCGCGTTATTTTCTTCAAGGCGGGTCAGCTTTGTTTTCTTCTTGCTTTCCGCATCGATCTTGATCGCGCCTTTGATCCCGAGATTAAGGACGGTGGCGATCAATGCTTTGTGACCCGAGAGCGAGCGGTGATAGATGCGATGGGCAGCGGCGGGCGAATAACCCTCGGGCGGTTCATAGCGCGGGAAAATCGGCCCTTTCACGGGGTCGCGGCCCGCGCGGATGAACGCCCAGGCGTAGAACAGGGAAAGGCCGGCGATGGCGCCGGCCAGCACCAAGAGCGATGCGTTGCGACGCCACCATTCCGCCCGCAAATCGGCGGCCGATGGCGGATCGACAATTCCTTTTTCAAAGCCGACGGCGACCGTCATCCCCTCGCGCATCTTCAGCGGCTGTGTGGTCGTGAAAATATGGGCGCCGTTTTGATAGGCGTAATCGTAATTGCGGTCTCCGCGCCCCAGTCCGCCTGTATAGGCCGCCCGTTGAACAGCGCCGGCGCCGCCCGGCAGGCGCACGGAAGCGCGGGCGCGCTCAATAGGAAAATTCCAGTAATTGCCGGTGGCGTTCCAGTAGAGCTCGTCATAGCCGTCGAAATACCGCACCTGATTTTTCACGACATATTCGATCTCATAGTCATGCGCGCCATTGTCGAGAAACACATCGGCGTCGCCGATGCGAATGCGAAACGCGTTTCCATCGCGTTCTATGGCGTAGGGTTCGCGCTCGCCGTCCCGCTTTACGCTTTTTACATTGTAGCCATAAGGAAGGTCGGCGCCATTTTTTTTGTAATAACGCGGGAGGTCGCGAAAGATGCCGCGCCGGATCTGGCGGCCTTCAGACGTGACCTCAATCTTTTCCGTGACAAGAATATCGCCGCTCTTGCGGACCTCGATATCCACATCGAAATCATTGATCTGTTCCGCCGCCAGGGCGAAATGGGGCCAGAAAAGCGCGAAACACGCAATAAGGAAGACACGGCAAGTCATGCGCCGAGCCTCACTTCCGGAACGGCGCGGTCGGCGGTCTCGATTTCGAAATAGTCCCGCTTTGAAAATCCCAACGGCCCGGCGGCCATATTGACCGGAAAGCTTTCGATGAGCGTGTTCAGCTCTCGCACAGCGCCGTTGTAAAAGCGGCGCGCCATTTCGATCTTGTCTTCTGTATCGGCGAGTTCCTTCTGAAGTTCCAGAAAATTGCCGCTCGCCTTGAGGTCCGGATAATCCTCCGCGACGGCGATCATCCGGCGAACGGGCCGCGACAGCGCGCTTTCCGCCTCTCCCCGCGCCGCCGGATCGTCGCCCGCGGCCAGCGCCGCATTTCTTTTTTCAATCACGTCTTCGAACAGTTTGCGCTCGTGATTGGCGTAGCCCTGCACCGTCGCCACCAGTTGCGGAATGAGGTCGGCCCGGCGTTTCAACTGCACATCGATATCCGCCCAGCCATTCCTCGCCATCTGCCGGCGGCGGACGAGCAAATTGTAAAGGATGGCGAGCGCCACGCCCAAAAGGACGATCAGCCCGATGATTAAAAGACCTGCATTCATCAATAGCCCTCCCGCTGCTCTCAACATAACGGCATGTCGCGCAATATTAAAGTTTGCGGAAGACTGTTACACGCCTTCAATCCTTCGAGACGCAAAAATTTCTTCATCCTGAGTAACGCCGCAGGCGTCGTCTCTAAAGACGAAGAAATTTTGCTCCTCAGGATGGAGGCTGGTTTTAGCCCTTGGCGAGCGTCGCCCATTCCGCTTCGGTGATGACCTTGACGCCGAGTTCTTCCGCTTTTTTGAGCTTCGACCCGGCGCCCGGCCCCGCCACCAGATAATCGGTCTTTCCGGAGACGGAGCCCGACACCTTGGCGCCGAGGCCTTGCGCCTGGGCCTTTGCTTCCTCGCGCGTCATGGTTTCCAATGTACCGGTAAAGACCACTGTCTTGCCGGCGACGGCGCTCGATGTTTTCACGGCGGCCGCTTTTTCCGGCGTCACTTCCTTGAGGAGACGGTCGACAGCGTCGCGATTGCGCGCCTCGTCAAAGAAATCGATGACGCCCCGGGCGACCAGCGCGCCGACGCCGTCAATGGTCAACATGTCCTGATAGGCGCCGCTTTCCGGGGCCCGCGCCTCTTTCGCCGCATCATAAAAGCTTTTGAAATCGCCATAATGGCTGGCGAAAAGCCGCGCATTGGTCTCGCCCACATGGCGGACGCCCAGCGCATTGATAAAGCGCGTCAGCGAAATCGAGCGACGCTCGTCAATCGCATCGAACAAGTTCTGAACGGATTTCAGATTGGTCGGCGGCTTTTCTTTGCCGTTTTTGCTCTTCTTGCGCTCGCCCTTTTCGTCGAGATCGTAGCGGTAAAGATCGATCTCGCCCGCTTCCTGCCGGGCGCGCAGAGTAAAGATGTCCGCCGGCTCCTTGACGATGCCTTCTTCGTGAAAAGCGGCGATCTGTTTTTCGCCGAGCCCCTCAATGTCGAAAGCCTGACGCGACACGAAATGTTTGAGCCGCGCCTCGACCTGCGCGGCGCAGATGAGCCCGCCGGTGCAGCGCCGGTCCACATCCGCCTTGCCGGTCGTCGGGTTTTCTTCATTGACCGCGTGACTGCCGCAGACCGGGCAGCGCGCCGGAAACTTGTAGGGCTTTGAAGCTTTCGGGCGTTTCTTTTCGTCGACCTCAAGCACTTGAGGAATGACATCGCCGGCGCGCTGGATCGTCACCGTGTCGCCTTCGCGAATATCTTTCTCTTCGATGTAATCGGCATTGTGCAGGGTCGCGTTCGAGACGACAACACCGCCGACGGTGACGGGTTTCAAACGCGCCACCGGCGTCAGCTTGCCCGTCCGGCCCACCTGAATGTCAATTTTTTCAAGAACGGTCGTCGCTTTTTCCGCCGGAAATTTGTGCGCGATGGCCCAGCGCGGCGCGCGGCTCACATAGCCGAGCCGTTCCTGATAATCGAGCCGGTCCACTTTGTAGACGACGCCGTCAATATCATAGCCGAGAGAAGCGCGCTCCGCCTCGATCTTGCGGTAATGCGTCAGCAATTCTTCGACGCTTTCGCAGCGTTTGGCGAGCGGATTGATGCGAAACCCGAGCTTTTCGAAACGCTGCAAGACATCCCACTGCGTTTGCGCGAGCGGCTCGCTGACTTCGCCCCAGCTATAGGCGAAGAAATGAAGCGGGCGCGCCGCGGTGATCGCCGCATCGAGCTGGCGCAGCGACCCGGCCGCCGCATTGCGCGGATTGGCGAAAGGTTCATGCGCCTTGCCGTCTTCCTCCGCTTCTTTTTCCAGGCGTTTGTTCAGCGCTTCGAACTCTTCGAGGTTCATGTAAACCTCGCCGCGCACTTCGAGCACATCGGGCGCGGCTTTGAGCGTTGTCGGGATATCGCCGATGGTGAGCACATTGCCCGTGACGTTCTCGCCGGTTTCGCCGTCGCCGCGGGTCGCCGCGACTTTGAGCGCGCCCGCCTCATAACGCAGATTCAGGGACAACCCATCGATTTTCGGCTCGGCGGTGAAAGCAAGCGCGGCGTCCTCTCCCAAACCAAGAAAACGGCGTATCCGCTTTTCGAAATCGAACACGTCTTCATCAGAGAACGCGTTGTCGAGAGACAACATGGCAACGGCGTGTTTCGATTTTTCGAACTTCGCAGAAGGCGGCGCCCCTACCTTGTCGGAGGGGGAATCCTCACGCTTCAGCTTCGGAAACCGCTTTTCAATGAGAAGGTTTCGCCGGCGCAGCGCATCATATTCCGCGTCGCTGATCTTCGGCTTGTCGTGTTCGTAATAAGCTTCATCGGCGCTGGCGATCGTCTTCGCCAGTCGCGCAAGCTCCGCTTGCGCCATTTCGGCGGTCAGCTTGCCCACCGGAATCGATGACGGGTCGTCGGTTTTCTTTTTTGCGGCCATGCCTTCTGCCCGGTTCGCCCTTTACGCCCGCTTGCGCGCGCGCGTCTTTTTTGCCGGCGCCTTTATTGGCGAGACTTTTTTCTGTCCAGACGGCGCCCCAAGCAAGCGTCTCGCCGCGGCGCGCGCTTCGTCCGTCACTTCGGCGCCCGAAAGCATGCGCGCGATTTCTTCGATGCGGGTCTCGGGCTCCAGCGGCGTGACTTTTGTCAGCGTCGAGGATTTCGTCTGTTCCTTTTCGATCCGCCAATGGGCGCCCGCGCGCGCCGCCACTTGCGGGCTGTGCGTGACGACCAGAACCTGCGCGTCGGCCGCGAGCCACGCAAGGCGCTCGCCCACCGCGTCCGCAACGGCGCCGCCGACGCCGGCGTCGACTTCGTCGAAGATGATCACCGTGCGGTTTTCCTTCGCCGCGAGCGCCGCCTTCATCGCCAGAACGAAGCGCGAGAGCTCGCCACCGGATGCAATGGTTTTGAGTGGGCCCGCCGGCGCGCCCGGATTGGTCGCAACCATGAACTCAACGGCGTCATAGCCTTCCGATGTGGGGTGCGTTTCGTCCGTGACGATTTTGGTTGTGAAGGCCGCCTTGCCGAGCTTGAGCGGCGCCAATTCGAGCGCCACTGCAGAGTCGAGCTTTTTCGCCGCCGACTTCCGGTCTTTCGACAGGGCTGTCGCCGCTTTCTCATAGGCGTCGCTGGTTTTTTTGACTTCCGCCTCGAGCGCTTCGAAAGCCGCCTCGCCCAGCTCCAGTTCTTCGAGCGCCGCGCGCGCTTTTTGCAGGAAACCGGCCAGCGCGTCCGGCGTCACGCCATGTTTTCTCGCCTCGGCGCGGAGCGCAAACAGCCGTTCTTCCGTTCTATCGAGTTCATCGGGATCGGCGCCGAAGCGGTCGATAGCCGCTTCAAGCGCGGCGCGCGCTTCGGCCGCTTCATTGAGAGCCGCATCGAGCCGGGCGGCGGCCGCAGAGAGCGGATTGTCCTTCTCTTCAAGCTGGCTCGCCGCGCGTTCGATCCGGCGCAGGGCCGAGGCGAGCTTGGCGTCGAACGCGCCCTCGGAGAGCGCGGTCATGGCGGCGTCCAGATCTTCGGCGATCTTGTCGGACGCCATCAATTCGGCGCGCCTCAGGGCGAGTTCTGCTTCTTCATCGGCTT
>PAIP01000008.1 GCA_002704915.1 Parvularcula sp. | reverse complement strand
TGTTCAGGGGGCGGGGAGCGGGAAGGCGAAACCACCTATATCGAGGACGATGCGAGCTCCACGGAGCCGGGCGAAGAAGCCGAAGCGATCTGGCGCGCGGCGAGCGAGGAAGACGCCGGCGACAAGTTCACCTACGCCAATTACGACGAGATCCGCGTCACCCATGTGGACCTCGATCTCGATGTAGATTTCGAGGCCAAAGTGATTTCGGGAACAGCGACGCTCGACTTTGAACGCAGAGACGAGACCGCCGACATGCTGGTGCTCGACGCCAACGATCTCGACATCGAACTGGTGGAGGCGCAGGTCGACGGCGACTGGCTGACGGCCGGTTATGAACTCGGTCCCGATGACGCCGTCATGGGCTCGCGCTTCGCCATCGACTTGCCTGAGGGCGCCGAACAGGTGCGCGTCACTTATGCGACAAGCCCCGACGCCGAAGGCATTCAGTGGCTCTCGCCGGAACAGACGGCCGGCAAGGAGCACCCCTATCTCTTCAGCCAGTTTCAGCCGCTTTATGCGCGCACCATGGTTCCCTTGCAGGACACCCCGGCGGTCCGGATCACCTATGACGCGCATCTGACCACGCCGCCGGAGCTTCTCGCCGTGATGAGCGCGCGCCAGGACGAAGACGGCGACCGCGACGGCGATTATTCCTTTAAAATGTCGCAGCCGATCCCGTCATATCTTCTTGCTCTAGCGATTGGCGATATCGATTTCAAACGCATCAGCGACCATATGGGCGTTTACGCCGAGGACTATATTCTCGACGAGGCCGCCGAAGAGTTCGAAGACACGCCGAGAATGGAAGAAGCGATTGAGGACCTCTACGGGCCCTATCGCTGGGGCCGCTATGACCAGATCGTCTTGCCGCCGAGCTTTCCCTTTGGCGGGATGGAGAACCCGCGCCTTTCCTTCATGACGCCGACGTTGATCGCCGGGGACAAGAGCCTGACCAATGTGGTCGCCCATGAATTGGCGCATTCCTGGTCCGGCAATCTCGTCACCAATTCCAACTGGCGCGACGCCTGGCTCAATGAAGGCTTCACGAGTTATGTGGAAAACCGCACCATGGAGGCGCTTTACGGGCCGGAACGCGCGGCGATGGAGCGCTCCCTCGATAAAAAGTCGTTGATGGAAGACGTCGCCGCCGCGGAGCGCCCTGAGCTGACGGCGCTCAAAATGCCGGCGGATCTGGAGCACCCGGACGATGCGTTCTCCGATGTCGCTTATGCGGGCGGCATGTTCTTTTTGAAATTTCTGGAAACGCGCTTCGGCCGCGACACGTTCGATGAGTTCCTGCGGGGCTATTTCGATCATTTCGCCTTTCAGGCCGTGACGACGGAGGATTTCCTCGCCTATTTCGAAGACAATCTGTGGGCGGAGAATCCGGACGCCGTCACGCGCGAGGAAATCAACGCCTGGGTCTATGAGCCGGGCTTTCCCGACACCATCGAAGACCCGCAATCGGACGCTTTCGACAAGGTGACGGCGCAGATGAACGCCTGGCTCGGCGGCGGCGATGTTGCGGGGCTCGAAACCAGCGCCTGGACGACCCATGAATGGCTGCATTTCATCCGCACCCTGCCGGACAGCATTTCGACCGACCAGATGGCGGCGCTCGATGCGCGCTTCGACCTCTCCCATTCGCGCAACGCCGAAATCGCCAATGTGTGGTATCAGACGGCCATCGAGGCCGGGTACGAGCCCGCCTTCGAGCCGCTGGATGTGTTTTTGATGAGCGTCGGGCGCGGCAAGTTCATCTATCCGCTTTACCGAACCCTCGTTGAAAACGGCCGCCGCGAATGGGCCGAAGCGGTCTATGAACGCGCGCGGCCGGGCTACCACCCCATCGCCCAGCGGCGCATCGACGAGATTTTCGCGGGGTGATTATTGCGGATCGTTCGTCGGTCCGCGCAGGAGAATTTCCAGCATCGGGCAGACCATCACATGGCTGTCGAAGACCGCGCCGACGATCAGGGTGTTGTCCCAGACCGCGCCCACGGAGGAGGCGTTGATCTCGCCATTGACGGAGATCAGCACATCGGATTCAACGCCGTTGCGCGGATTGACGCGAATGACGTGAGACGGCGCGATAGCCTCGGGGTCTTTCGCGTGTTCCAGAAAATCGAAAATCTTCGAATGCCCCGCGACCCACAAGGCGCCGTCGCGGGAGACTTCGATATTATCGGGCGCCGTCGCGACGCGGAGATTTTTCACGCGTTTCAGGGCGCCGGTCTCGGGATCGCGCGAGAAAACGCCGATGCGGCGTTTCAAAAGTTCGGCGATATAAATGGTTTGTCCGTCTGCGGATTTGTTGATGCCGTTGGCGTAGACGAGGCCGCCCAGAATGGCCCGGCCTTCATTGCCGTCAAAATAAACGACATTGGTGACGGGCAGCGCCAGATAGGCCTCCGCCGCGGACAGGGGCCCGGCCTCGAAGCGGCGGTCATTGGTGGCGTAAAACTGCCGCGGGCCGACGCCGACAACATCATTGGGCGAATGCATGGCCGGAAAGGAAACGCTTTCGAGATGGGTGAGATCGCCATTGGCGCCCACATCGAAAATTTCGACGATCTCTTCGCCGGTGGTCGGATGGTTGACCACAAAGAGCCGCTTCGTTCCGTCCTCGCCCCGCCACAGGCTGATCCCGTGGGGCAGGAAATTCTCCATCTCCGGCGAGACGCGCCGGACGCTGTCCGCGCCGTCGAGGCTTAAGGCGTAGATGCCGTTTGCGGGATTGACGCCCTCGGCGCCGGTTTCGTTATACCAGGCGCGCCGGTCCGCCGCCGAAATGAAAGCGATCCCAAGTTCAGGATCGATGGTGACGTCTTCCGTGCCAGGCGCAACCTCCACCCGGCGGCACTGATCCACAAGCTTGGTGTCGAGTTCGGCGAAGGCGCCGGAGGCGGGCGCGAGGTGATAGGCTAGTCTTCCGGCGACGATGATCGCCAGAATGCCCAAGATCCACAATAACAGCCGCATGAACGCCTCACCCCGCCGGCCTTCGCTGGTTGATGAAGCCGGCGCCGTCTCGCCCCTGCCTCGACCTTAGCGCAGCGAAGCCGCCTGCGCCAGCCGCTTGGATTTTCGGGGCTTTTCCGGGCATGTTACGGCCAAAACAGCGAGTCGGCTCATGACGGAAAAACGGATTATCGCCACGCCGCGGCAATTGCCGGGCGCGCTTGCGGGGATTTTGCGCGCCAAATACGAGGTGCGGGAACCGGCGGACAGCGTCGCCGCGCCGGGTGAGTTTGCGGGCTATGCGCAAGGGGCGGAAGCCGTGTTCGCCACGGCCTTTGACGACATGGATGACGCATTCATCGCCGATTTGCCGGAGAGCGTGAAGTTCATCGCCTCTATCGGCGTCGGCGTCGATCACATTGATCTCGAGGCGGCGAAGGCGCGCAGTCTGATGGTTTCGAATACGCCGGAAGTCACGACCGCCTGTCTTGCCGATACGACCATGGGGCTGATCATCGCCGCCTGCCGCCGGTTCCGCGAAGGCCTCGACATCGCCTTGACGGGCGAGGGGCGGGGCATGTTGACGCCGGAAAGCTGGGGCCAGCGCGTTACGGGCCGCACCCTCGGTATTGTCGGCATGGGCAATGTGGGCAAGGAAGTCGCCAAACGCGCGCAGGGCTTCGACCTTAACATCATTTATACGACGCCGCGGCCGTCGGCGGAAATCGACAGGTCTTATAACGCCCGCGCGGTTTCCCTCGATGAGCTTTTGAAACAGGCGGACATCATCACGCTGCATTGTCCGCTGAAACCCGAAACCCATCATTTGATCGATGCGGCGGCGATTGAAAAAATGAAACCGTCGGCGGTGATCATCAATATTTCCCGCGGACCGGTGATCGACGAGACGGCGCTGATCGACGCCCTGAAATCGGGGCGGCTGTTTGCGGCGGGACTCGATGTCTTTGAAACCGAACCCGCGCCGATCCGCGAAGATCTCTACTCCCTCCCCAATGTGTTCTGCTTGCCGCATATCGCATCCGCCACCTGGGAAAGCCGGTCGGCCATGGCCATGCGCGTCCTCGCCAATATCGACGCCTATTTCGAAAAAGGCGCGCCGCTGGACCGCGTGGCCTAGGCGCTGTTTCGCAGATGAGAGAGGGGTCTGTTCTCGTCATCGGCGCCGGCGGCGCAATCGGCTCTGAAGCGGTCAGGCAATTGCGCGCGCGCAATCTCGCCGTCATTGCGACATGGCGGACCCATCGCCCGGGGAGGATTGCCGCGCTTCAAGCGCTCGGCGCTGAAACCGCGCAACTCGATCTTGAAGATCGGGATGCAGCGCGGCGCCTTATCGATATGTCGGCAGCGGTTCTTTTCATCCCGATCCTGACGGCGTCCGCCGCCGCCGCAACGCATCTGAGGCCCGGCCAGCCTGCGGTTTTCTTTTCCAGCAACAATGTCGCCATCGATTTCGAGGCGCCGGTTTACGCAAGACTTCGCGAGGGGGAGGCGGCCGTAAGAAAGGCGGCGCCCCACGCAGTCATTCTGCGGCCGACCATGATTTACGGCTATCCGGGCGACGGCAATCTTTCCCGTCTGGTGCGCTTCATGAAACGCTCGCCGGTGACGCCCATGCCGGGAACGGGAAGGGCGCTGCAACAGCCGGTTTATTACGCGGATCTTGTGGAAGTAGCCATAGAGGCTTTGTTCAACGAGACGCGCAGCGGTAAAACCGCCGCTGTCGCAGGGCCGGGGCCCGTCACGCTGAAAGACATGTATGAAACGGCGAAGGCGGCGGCGGGCGCCAGAACCGCGATCCTCTCCATGCCGGTGACAACCGCCGGAACGTTGATGCAGTCATTTGAAAAAACGGGCGTAAAGTTTCCGATAAAGTCCGCGCAGCTATTGCGCGCCGAGAAGGACAAGGACCCGCAGGGCGACCATATCGTCCTGACACGGACGGAGTTGCGGGAAGGCTTGCGCAGACTTGCCGCGTCCATTGCTGAGTAGCGCGTCAGGATTCATCCCCAATGCCTTCCTTCAGCGCCTCGCCACGACTTGATCGTGGCGTCCGGCGGTTTTGGACGTCACGAAAGATGGGCCCCACGGTCAAGCCGAGGGGAAGCGGTTCCTAATTTACCGATAATCCCGCACCCCAAAAACGGGAAAAATACCTCAAATCTGTTGAATTCTTCAATATTTCCCAGTGTTGGTGAATAGTTATCCACCACCTCCGGTCTTCGCATATCATCGCAAACAGTCCGGATGCGGAGAGATGTGAGGCCTACCGTCCCTTGCAATCCGGATTGCGGCGCGCGGCCCGGGAGAGGCGTCACGGACCTCAGGCCCGGGATCCGGCCGGCCGCACGCCCGGAACCCTGCGTTCGCGTCCGTCCGAAAGACGGGCGGCCTGGCCTACTATGGGCGCATGGACGGGTGGCGGTGCTGTAAAAGCCGCGTGCGGGGCGTGAAGCGCCCATTACATTACTATGCGACGGACGTTTCACGCCCCGCATGTCTCTCCACCTATCACGTTCGGGCTCGCCGGAGCCGCGGCGGCGGTGAGGCTGTAGGGCGGGATTTATCCCGCCGGCAGGGCTCATATTATTTCCCTAAGGAGCATTCATGACTGGTCCCAGGAAAGCAACCGGAACAGACCTTTGGAAACGCAAGCGGGGCCGCATCATCAAAGCTCGCATCAGCAAAGGCGCCGTCCGCCTGCGCCATATGGACGAAGGGCGCCGCCTTGCGCTTCTTGCACACCGGGTCGTCCTGCCGCTGCTTCTCGCCGATGTGGCGAGGCGGCTGGGCGCGCCAGCCATATCGCCAAAGGATTTTCACTGCGGCTGCGCGCCTTGCGCGGCTGACGGGCTGCCGATTTGCGAAGGCGTCAAAGCCAATTGCCGTTTCGCCGGTCGCTGGACTGCGGAACGAGCAGCGCAAGCCGAAACCCGAGACGCGCTCGATGAGTTCGAGTTTCACTGGGAGCTCGCCTCGATGAGCTATTGCGGCAAGCGCATTCCGGCGGCGCTGGAACGGGCGCTGGTGACGAAGTTCTGAAACCGGCTTTTTCGTCATCGCTCCCGGCGCAACACGCGGCCGGCCTGAACCGCGTCTTTGCCGAATTTTTCACGAAGCGCATCGATGGCTTTTTCGGTTTTCGCGAGTTTTTCCCGGCTGTCGCCAAAAAGATCCGGCGCCGCGAGGGTCTCGCCGGCGAAAGAAAGACCGGAAAAGCCGACGCCGATCAGGCGGTAGGCTTTTCCCCGCGCTGCATCGTGGAGCATGGGCTTCGCCGCCGCGAAGGCGATGCGTGCAAGGTTGGCGGGCGCGTCGAGCGTCGTCCGGCGCGTGATGGTTTTGAAGTCGCCGGTTTTCAGCTTGAGCGTGATCGTCCGGCCTTCGAAGCCGGAAGCCTTCATCCGTGCAGAGACCTTCTCGCAAAGCTCCCAGAGGACGTCTTCGAGCCAGGCGACGTCGCGATGATCCTCGTTGAAAGTGGTTTCCGCCGAAACGCTTTTGGTTTCGCGTTCGGGTTTGACGGCGCGCGTATCGTCACCCTGCGACAGGCGAGCGAGCCTCAAGCCCATTTCTCCATAACGCTTGCCGAGAAGGCTCGCATCCATCTTCTGCAACTGGCCGATGGTGGCGACGCCGTCCTGTTGGAGCTTCGTCGCCATGGCCTTTCCGACGCCCCAGATCATGGTCACGGGCTGGCGTGCGAGAAAGGATTTGGTCTCGGCCTCGCCAATGATCGAAAAGCCCTGCGGCTTGTCGAGATCGGAGGCCATCTTGGCGAGAAACTTGTTGTGGGAAAGGCCGATGGAGGCGGTGACGCCGAGTTCGTGTTTGACGCGCGCCTGAAGCTTCGCCAGCGTCACCGCAGGCGGGCCGCCATGGACCCGCGCCGTGCCGGTGAGGTCCATGAACGCCTCGTCAATGGAAAGCGGTTCGACGAGCGGCGTCAGATCCAGCATCATCTTGCGGATCGCGCGGCCGACCTCGGCGTATTTCGCCATATTGGGCTTGATGATGACGGCGTTCGGACAGGCCTCGCGCGCCTTGAACATGGGCATCGCCGATTTGACGCCATAGGTCCGCGCCACATAGCAGGCCGTGGAGACGACGCCCCTGACGCCGCCGCCGATAATGACGGGAACGTCCTCCAGATCGGGATTGTCCCGCTTTTCGATGGCCGCATAAAAGGCGTCGCAGTCGAGATGGGCGATGGAGAGCGTGAATATCTCCGGGTGGGCGGCGATTCGCACCGAGCCGCAGGCGGGGCAGCGTGGCCTTAACGCCCCCTCCGCCAGCGCCATGGGCCGGTAACAATCGCGACAGAATCCCGGAATTTCACCATTTTCAGGCATTTGACAGTCGAAAACCCGCAAAAACCGCCCCGAAATCGCCAGCCGGAGCGTTCAAGATAAACATTCAATTAAGACCTTTTGCGCAAAACTTTCCATCTACGGGGGCCGATTCGCGTATGGGGCCCGAAATACGGACAAAAGGCGTACTATGTCGGCTATGGAAAAGCTCGATTATTCAGCCGAGCCCAAAACCGTGCTGATCGTTGAGGACAACGAGCTGAACATGAAGCTGTTCCGGGACCTCCTGGAAATCCACGGCTATCAGACGCTCGAAGCCCGCACCGGGCCGGAAGCGCTGGACGCTCTTAAAGAAAACCATCCGGATCTCATCCTGATGGATATCCAGCTCCCGGAAGTCTCCGGACTGGAAGTCACGCGCGAAATCAAAAACAGCCCCGACCTCGCCGATATTCCGGTGATCGCCGTGACTGCTTTCGCCATGAAAGGCGACGAGGAACGCATTCGCGAAGGGGGGTGCGAAGATTATATCGCAAAACCCATCTCCGTGGCGACGTTTCTTGAGAAAGTGAAAAGGTATTTGGACTAGGCTCTTGGGGTCTTAACAACGTTTTAAGCCATGGGGGCTGCATGACGGCGCGCGTATTGGTCGTCGATGATCTGGAACCTAACGTCAAACTGCTCGAGGCGAAGCTGAGAGCGGAGTATTTTGATGTGCTCGGCGCCTATTCCGGACAGGAAGCGATCGACCTCGCAGTCGCGGAAAAGCCTGACATTATCCTGCTCGACGTGATGATGCCCGGCATGGACGGGTTCGAGACCTGCCGCAAGCTGAAGGCCAATCCCGAGACCATGCACATCCCCGTCGTGATGGTGACAGCGCTCGACCAGCAGGCGGATCGCGTGGCCGGTCTTGAGGCGGGCGCCGACGACTTTCTGACCAAGCCCGTCGAAGATCTTGCATTGTTTGCGCGCGTGCGCTCGCTGACACGCCTCAAAATGATGACGGATGAGCTGCGCGCCCGGTACGCCACTGGCAAGGATCTTGGCATTGTCGGCCAGATCGACCCCGACGCCGATCTCGGCGAGACGCGTATCTTTCTGATCGACGACAATGAAGATCAGGCGACCCGTCTCGCGGCGGCGCTCGATAATGAGGAATACAATGTGATCCACGAGGCCGATCCGGAAATCGCGCTTACCCGCGCGCGCACCGGCGAATTCGACCTCATTCTCGTGAATCTCTCCATCGAGGCCATGGACCCGCTGCGTCTGTGCTCGACGATACGATCCTTTGAGGAAACGCGCCTGACGCCGATCCTTGCGGTGGTGCGCCATGGCGACACGCGAAAGCTCGTGCGCGCCCTCGATATCGGCGTCAATGACTATGTCACGCGGCCTGTGGACAAGAACGAGCTGACCGCCCGGGTTTCGACCCAGCTTCGCCGCAAGCGCTATGTGGATCAGCTGCGCTCATCCTTCCAGGTCAGCCTTGAAATGGCGGTCACCGACCAGCTTACCGGCCTTTACAACCGCCGCTATCTGGCGAGCCACCTTTCCGCCATGTTCGACCGGGCCTACTGGACCGGCCGGCCGCTTGCGGTGATGGTGCTCGACCTCGACCACTTCAAGGAGGTCAATGACAGGCACGGTCACGATACCGGCGACCGTGTGCTGAAAGAGTTCGCCGACCGCATTGCAAGCTCGATCCGGGGCATCGATCTTGCCTGCCGTTATGGCGGCGAAGAATTCCTGATCGCCATGCCCGACACCGATCTCGCTTTTGCATCGGTTGTCGCCGAAAGGCTGCGCCAGGAAATCGCGACGTCGAAATTCAAGCTCCATAATGGCCGCGACGAGCTCGGCGTCACCGTGTCGATCGGGCTTGCCTCGACGGAAAACGGTCCGGAAGACGACAGCGCGCAAAAGCTCATCAAACGCGCCGACGAAGCGCTCTACGAAGCCAAGAATGGCGGCCGCAACCGCGTGATCCAGAGCGCGGCGTAAGCGTCAAAAGCCTTGAAAAGACAACAAAAAAGCCGCCCTCAAAGGCGGCTTTTCAAATCCTGCGGGTCGGGCGATCTTACTTGATCTTGCCTTCCTTGAATTCCACATGCTTGCGCGCGACAGGGTCGTATTTTTTCAAGACGAGCTTCTCCGTCATCGTGCGGGTGTTCTTTTTCGTCACATAAAAATAGCCCGTGCCGGCGGTGGAGTTGAGCCGGATCTTGACGGTGGTTGGCTTGGCCATGGGTCGCTCCTAGGACCGTTAATTCGCGCAAAATGAGCGCGGACCATACTCATGGTCTTTCTAGTGTCAAGTCATGCTTTTACTTTTTCAGCGCATGCAATGGTTAAACATCGGCGTCCGGATCCGCATCGGGACCGGCGAAACCATGCATGCGGTTCGCCCATTGCAGTCCGATCAGGGCGCCTTTGGACGCCGGCAAAAGCGCCCAAGACGCAAGCACGATCAGCGGAAGCCAGATCGCGAATTGCAGGGTGATCGGCGGATCGAAGAGTTGCTTCATCGCGAGCGCCAGTGGGATCATGACATGGCCGACGATGATGATCGTCACATAAGGCGGGGCGTCATCGGCGCGGTGGCCGGTGAGATCGAGACCGCAGGACGGGCAGTTGTCGCGCGTTTTCACATAGCCGGAAAACAGCTTGCCGCGCCCGCATTCCGGGCATTTATGGGCCATGCCGCGGGCCATGGCTGAAAACCATGAACGCCGGGCCTGGCTATCGCCAAAGGTCTGAACCGCTTCTGTCATGGGCTCCCTATGGGGATTGCGGCGGGCATTCGCAACGCGCCGAAAGCGCGCGGGGGGCAAGAGCGCGATAAATAACGTCGATGCAGGGCCGGAACTCGTAAGATCAGACGTTCGGCTCGAAGAATCGGTGCGGTTCGGCTCTTAAAGGGGTCCCGTCAACCGAAGACGCGCGCGAAAATCACGTCCACATTTTTCGTGTGATAGGAGAGGTCAAAGAGCTTTTCGAGCTCAGGCGCAGACAGATGCTGTGTCACGTCCTTATCGGCCTTCAGATTGTCGAGAAAGAGACCTTCGCCGCGCCAGGCCGGCATGGCGTTTCGCTGGACGAGGGAATAGGCCTCTTCGCGTGAGGCGCCGGCCTGTGTCAGCGCCAGCAACACGCGCTGAGAGAAGATGAGGCCGTTAAGGCTGTTCATGTTGTCGAGCATGCGCTCGGGATAAACGACGAGGTTCTCCACGACCCCGGCAAGGCGGTTCAGCGCAAAATTGAGATGCACCGTCGCGTCGGGACCAATGCCGCGCTCCACTGAGGAGTGGGAGATATCGCGCTCGTGCCAGAGCGCCACATTCTCCATGGCCGGGGTCACCGCGCTCCGCACAAGACGGGCAAGCCCCGTGAGATTTTCCGTCAGCACCGGGTTGCGCTTATGGGGCATGGCCGAGGAGCCCTTCTGGCCCTTGGAGAAGAACTCCTCCGCTTCGAGAACCTCGGTGCGCTGGAGATGGCGGATCTCAGTCGCCAGGCGCTCGATTGACGATGCGATCAGACCGAGCGCAGCGAAATAGGCGGCGTGGCGGTCCCGCGGGATCACCTGGGTCGAGACCGGCTCGACCTTAAGGCCCATTTTTTCCGCCACATATTCCTCAACGGAAGGATCGATATTGGCGAAAGTGCCCACGGCGCCGGAAATGGCGCAGACCGCGATTTCCTCGCGCGCCGCTTCGAGCCGCTTCCTGCCGCGCTCAAACTCTGTATAGAAACCGGCGAGTTTCAGCCCGAAAGTTGTCGGCTCGGCGTGGATGCCATGGCTGCGCCCGACACAGACATCATTCTTGTGTTCCAGCGCGCGTTTTTTGAGCGCCGCCAGCACGCGGTCCATATCGGCAAGCAGAAGATCCGCCGCACGCGTCAACTGGACCGATAGGCAGGTGTCGAGCACGTCCGACGAGGTCATCCCCTGGTGAACGAAGCGGGCGTCCTCGCCCACGTACTCCGCGAGATGGGTCAGGAAGGCGATGACGTCGTGCTTCACCTCGCGTTCGATCTCGTCGATGCGGGCGACATCGAACTCGGCCTTACCGCCTTTTTCCCAGATTGTTTTTGCGGCGCTTTGCGGAATGACGCCAAGCTGCGCCAACCGGTCCGCCGCATGGGCCTCGATCTCAAACCAGATCCGGTACTTGGCGGCGTCGGACCAGATCGCGGCCATTTCCTGGCGCGTATAGCGGGGAATCATCGAAATACTCCGTTAAGATGCGTTGGGCTGTTCAGACGTGTCGCCGTCGAGATCGAGGGACCCCAGTTCAACGCCTCTCGCTTGCGTTTCGCCTGAAATGGCGGGAGCCGTCGCAGACTGGCGCTGGCCCCAGATCCACCAGCCCACGGCGAGGCCGATCGAAAAAGCCGCCAGCAACAGCGCCCACATATGCAAGGCCAGCCAAAGCATGCCCGCATCTCCTCCCTCGATTATGCGCGGCGCCTTTTAGCGTTCGTCGATCGGAACATAGTCGCGCTTCGGCGCGCCGGTATAAATCTGACGTGGGCGGCCGATTTTCTGGTTCGGATCCTCGATCATTTCCGACCACTGCGCAATCCAGCCGACCGTACGCGCCAGCGCGAACAAGACGGTGAACATTTCCGTCGGGAAGCCGAGGGCGCGCAGCGTAATGCCCGAATAGAAGTCGATATTCGGATAGAGCTTCTTCTCGACGAAATACTCGTCTTCCAGCGCAATGCGCTCGAGCTCCATGGCGACTTTCAACAAGGGCTCATCCTTGACGCCAAGGGCGTCCAGAACTTCGTGACACGCCTTGCGCATGACCTTGGCGCGCGGATCGTAGTTTTTATAGACGCGGTGGCCGAAGCCCATGAGACGGAAAGGATCGTTTTTGTCCTTGGCCCGCTTGATATATTCCGGGATCTCGTCGACCGACCCGATTTCTTCAAGCATGTTGAGCGCCGCCTCGTTGGCGCCGCCGTGAGCCGGGCCCCAGAGAGAGGCGATGCCCGCCGCAATGCAGGCGAAGGGATTTGCGCCCGAAGACCCCGCCAGACGCACGGTCGAGGTCGATGCATTCTGTTCATGGTCCATGTGCAGGATGAAAATCTTGTCGAGGGCGTCGGAAAGAACCGGATTAACCTCGTAATCCTCCGCCTGGACTGCAAAGCACATGCGCATGAAGTTCGATGTGTAATCGAGGTCGTTGCGCGGGAAGACGAAGGCCTGACCGATTGAATATTTATACGCCATGGCAGCGATGGTGGGCATCTTCGCAATCATGCGGTGCGTCGCGACAAGACGTTGCTGAGGATCGTTAATGTCTGTTGAGTCGTGATAGAAAGCGGAAAGGGCGCCGACCACGCCCACCATGATCGCCATTGGGTGTGCGTCGCGGCGGAAGCCGCTGTAGAAATTTTTCAGTTGCTCATGCACCATTGTGTGCATGGTGATGGAATGTTCGAAATCAGCGCGCTGTTGCGGATTGGGCAAGTCGCCATTGAGGAGAAGGTAGGCGACCTCGATGAAGTTCGAGTTCTCTGCAAGCTGATCGATCGGATAGCCTCGATACAGAAGGACGCCTTCGTCGCCGTCGATGAACGTGATTTTGGATTCACAGCTCGCCGTTGAGGTGTAGCCCGGGTCGAAAGTGAACGCGCCCGTTTCTTTATACAGCGCCCGTACATCCACCACATCGGGGCCGTGAGTCGCCTTGAAAACTGGCAGCTCTGCAGTCTTCCCATTGATTGTAAAGTTCGCCGTATCCGATTGTTTAAGTTCACTTTTCATGGATAAAGCCTTCTCCTTGCAGCGCCTCAACGCCTATGTTGCGGCGCACACTAGCCAGTTTACACATGGGATGCCAGTCCCGCTTCAGCCGGCCTGATCGGCAAGCCGCGCGCGCGATTCGTCCTGGCCCAATCCATATAGCACTTCGCCCAGGCCGGGCGAAGGCCGACCGGCAGCAAGGGCGGCTCTGGCGGGCGGTCCGACGCCCCCGAAACTGACATTCCGTGAGGCTGCGAACGCCTGTAATTTGTCGTCCAGGGTTGCGGCGGAGTCCCAGAGCGTTTCGTCGGCCAGTTCCTGATTAAGAGCGCTAAGGATCTCTCTCGCGCCTTCCTTCTTGAGCGGCTTCGCCGCTTTGCCCTCGATCTTAAGAGGGCGCGTCAAAAACAAATATTCCGACGCCGGCACGATATCGGCCAGCATTGCGCAGCGTATTTTCAGGAACGGCGCCGACCGTTTGAGCCGCGCCAGATGCTCTTCATCGACATGGACGCCTGCTTTTTCAAGAAAGGGCGTCGCCCAGCGCAAAAAATCCTCATCGCTTAGTTCGGCGACGTAGTGTGCGTTCACATGTTTAAGCTTGTCGAGATCAAGGCGCGCCGGCGCCTTGTTGATCCCTTTCAGATCGAAAAGCTGTTTCGCCTTTTCATAGGGAATAATTTCTTCGTCGCCATGCGCCCAACCCAGACGAAGAAGGTAATTAAACAGCCCTTCAGGCAGGCAACCATCCTCGCGATAAGCCTCGACACCCAGCGCGCCATGGCGTTTCGACAGCTTGGCGCCATCGCTTCCATGGATCAGGGGAATGTGAGCAAAGACGGGCACAGGCCAGCCGAGCGCCTCATAGATCTGCGACTGGCGCGCGGCGTTGTTCAAATGATCGTCACCGCGAATGACATGAGTGACGCCCATATCGTGATCATCGACCACGACCGCGAGATTATAGGTGGGCGCACCATCGCTCCTTAAAATAATGAGATCGTCGAGCGCCGAATTCGGGAACGCGACGCGTCCTTGCACCACATCCTCGACTGCGGTTTCGCCTTCGCGCGGCGCCTTGAACCGCACAGCGAAAGGCGCTTCTGGCGCGGTCGCGGGATCGGCGTGGCGCCACGGACTTTCGAAACGCACGCCTTCGGCCTTCGCCTTGTCGCGGGCGGCGGCAAGCTCGTCGGGGGCCAGGTAACAGCGATAGGCCTTGCCTTGCGCAAGCAATTGCTCCGCGACTTCCCGGTGCCGGTCCTGTCGGGCAAATTGCGACACAGGCTCGCCATCCCAGTCGAGACCGAGCCATTTGAGCCCATCAAGGATGGCATCCACCGCCGCTTCATTATGGCGGGCGCGATCCGTATCCTCGATGCGGAGCAGGAATTTGCCGCCTCGGCCGCGGGCGTAAAGCCAGTTAAAGAGGGCCGTCCGCGCGCCGCCTATATGGAGATAGCCGGTGGGTGAGGGGGCGAAGCGGGTGACGACAGGCTGGTGATTATCGGCCATACTGAAAGGACCGGCTCCTTTTGTTGCGTTTCGGATTGGCGGGCGCGGGATAACATGAGGGGGCCCCGGCGCCTATGCCCAAAGCGGCGCGGCCGGGGTGTGCGGGCGGATGGTCGTTGACCTTGCCAAAACAACTGTGGCTCGAGAGGACTTCGCCGAAGCGCCGCCGGCTTCGCGCATCCTCTTTCTCACCGCCGACGCCTTGCGCCGCTGGGCGGTTACGGATTTCGGCCGCATATCCCTGTGGACGCCGGCGGCCATCGGCGCGGGGGCGGGGCTTTATTTCGGTCTAAAAGCCGAACCGGACTGGCGCCTCGGCGCCTTGGCGTTTGCACTTCTCGCCGTGGTTTCTATGTGGCGTGGGCCGTTTCAGCGCGCCTTTATGGCCCTCATGTTCGCCGCCCTCGGCTTCGTCGCGGCAGACTGGCGCACGGCGCAGGTCGACGCGCCCCAGCTCTCCCGCGAGCTGGGTATAGTCGAAACAACCGGCCGCCTCATATCCGTAGAAGAAAGCGCGCGCCGGCGCCGTTATGTTCTGGAGCTTTTAAGCATTGAAGATCTTGCGGCTGATGAAACGCCGAGGCGAGCGCGGGTTACCTGGCGCGGCGAAGGGTTTCACGCAAAGCCAGGCGATCTTGTTTCCGTACGGGCGAGGCTGTCGCCCCCGCCGCCGCCCGTCGCGCCCGGCGCCTTCGATTTCGCGCGGCAACTGTATTTTCAGCGCATCGGCGCGGTCGGCATCGCGGTGACGCCGCCGCACGTCGATTCTGAGGCGGCAAAAAGCATCGGCCAAAAACTGGCGGCGCGCATTGAGATTATGCGCATCAGCCTCGCGGCCCGCATTATTCGCGAGACGCCAAGGCTCGAGCAAGGCGGCGCCATCCTAGCCGCCATTGTTACAGGCAAACGCGGCGCGATTTCGGACCAGTCAGAAGCGGCCTTGCGTGACGCCGGACTTGCCCATTTGCTGGCGATTTCAGGGCTTCATATGGGCCTTGCGACCGGGCTCGTCTTTTTCACAGTTCGCTTCGGCCTCGCGGCGGTTGAGCCTTTCGCTTTGCGATATCCCATCAAGAAGTGGGCGGCAGCCGCAGCGCTGTTGTCGGGGATATTCTATCTTGTTTTATCCGGAGGCGGATGGTCGGCGCGGCGCGCTTTCATCATGGCTGCCATTATGTTCATCGCTATCCTCGTCGACCGTCGCGCTTTGTCGTTGCGCAATGTCGCCATCGCCGCAACTATCATTTTGCTGACAACGCCGGAGGCGTTGTTTCATCCGGGCTTTCAAATGTCCTTCGCTGCAGTGACGGCGCTCATCGCCGCCTATGAATGGTTCACCCTTCACGCAAGGGCCGAGTTCGAGAACTCATGGGCTGCAAAAGTCCGCCAGTATCTGACGGCCCTGGCGCTGACCGACACCATCGCCGCCCTGGCCACGGCGCCTTATGCGCTCTTTCATTTCAATCGCGTCGCAATCTATTCGCTGCCGGCGAATATGGCGGCGATGCCGATCATGGGATTGTTCATCGTGCCCTTCGCCGTCCTAGCGCTTCTGTTGACGCCGCTCGGACTGGATGGCTGGGCCTGGCGCGCGGCCGCCTGGTGGATGGAGCTTGTGCTTCATATCGCAGGCGCCGTTTCAGGGCTTGAAGGCGCGGTGTCCACAACCCCGCAATGGCCGCAATCGGCGATGATTGCGCTGACTGTCGGGGGCTTATGGCTCTGCCTTTCCCGGGCGCCCTGGCGGCTCGCAGGCCTTGCCGCAATCCCCATTGCCGCCTTGCTTGTCTCGCAGCATCGCCCGCCTGCGCTTTTTGTCTCCGCCTCTGGCCGCAATGCCGGCGTAATTGCCGAAAACGGGGAGGGCGATCGGGCGCTCTACGTCTATTCAACCCGACGCGAGAAATTCGCCGCGCGCAGGTGGGAGGAAGCGGCCGGCCTCGACATCGAAACCGTCAGGCCATCGGCTATGGAAGACGTTTTCCCATGCGACGCCTTAGGCTGTGTGGGTTCGATTAAGAAAAACTTCCCCGTCACTGTCGCTTTCACAGAAGACAAGGCGAGCCTCGCGGAAGACTGTCGGCGTGCGGATCTTGTGATTGCGCTTTATCCGGCAAGCGCGAATGAGTGGCGAGCCTGCAATGCTTATCTCATTGACCGACGCAGCGCATGGATGCGCGGCGCGCACGCCGTCTGGATAGGGCGCAACGGATCCTTCACGGTGAAATCCGCCAATGAGCAACGCGGGCAAAGGCCGTGGACGGGCGGTTAATTATAGCGCCGCATCAGCCCCACAAGCCTGCCCTGTACGGCGACGCGGTCGGGCCCGTAAATCCGGGTTTCGAAAGCCGGGTTCGCCGCCTCGAGCGCAACGGAGGCGCCTTTGCGCCGTAGCCTTTTCAGGGTTGCTTCCTCATCATCGACCAGCGCCACCACAATCGAGCCGTTATCGGCGTCGGTGCAGCGCTTGATAATGACATAGTCGCCATCTTCAATGCCGGCATTGATCATCGACTCGCCCTGCACTTCGAGGATGTAATGGTCGCCCTTGCCGATAAAGGCTTCCGGCGCAGAGAAGCGATCGACTTCGTGCTGGATCGCCTCGATTGGAGTGCCCGCGGCGATGCGACCGAGCACGGGAAGGTCGACCACGCCGCCTGCTGGCGCCGAAACCTGCGATGGCGCCACGGACCGCCCACGCTGGAAGTCGGCGCTGACCACTGCCGGGCGAAATCCCTTTTGTGGGGGCGTCGGCTTCGTGCTGACCCTGGCGTCCAACTTTGCATCCTCCGGCATTTTCAGGACTTCCAGCGCCCTGGCGCGGTGCGGCAGGCGGCGGATAAAGCCGCGCTCTTCCAGCGCCGTAATCAGCCGGTGGATGCCGGATTTGGACCGCAGATCTAGCGCTTCTTTCATCTCGTCGAAGGAGGGGGAGACCCCGGTTTCGGCTAGCCGGTCATTTATAAAAACCAGCAATTCATGCTGTTTCTTGGTGAGCATTCCGCCCTCATATTCTTTCATGAGCCCGGTGGGGGAGTTTTCCACAAGCGGGCCCTGGTTGGCCGTTCAATCGACGCCGGACAATCAACCAGAGGCTGTTTGCATGCCCGAAACGACAAAAGAACAAAACGACAACGATGTTCTATGGTTGTTCTTGAGGGGCGTCAACACCCGAAAGCGAATCAGGCAATAGAAACAGGGGCGAGGAGCGATTTGGTTGCGGCCTCCACATCCTGCTGTCGCATGAGACTCTCGCCCACCAGAAAGGCCTTCGCGCCCCTAGCCCCAAGGCGAACAATGTCGGCGTGGCTCTTAATGCCGCTTTCGCTGACAAGAAGCGCCGATGACGGAGCCAACATTGCGAGCCTCGATGTTGTATCAAGTGAAGTCACAAAAGTCGTGAGATTGCGATTGTTTATGCCGATAAGATCAGCCTTTAGCTGATCTGCTCTCGCCATCTCTTCTTCGTTATGAGTTTCCACCAGGATATCGAGATGCCAGGCCTTAGCCACCGCCATAAGTTCGCTGGCCTGAGCATCGGACAGGCACGCCATGATGAGAAGAATGCAGTCAGCCCCCCAGGCCCGTGCTTCCACGACTTGGTAGGGATCGATCATGAAATCCTTTCGGAGAACGGGCAGCCGCGTCGCGTCCCGCGCCTGCTTGAGGAATTCCGGGGCCCCCTGAAAACTCGGCGAATCCGTGAGAACGGAGAGGCAGGCCGCGCCGCCGGCTTCATAGGCGAGCGCGATGGCCGCCGGATCGAAATCGGTCCGGATCACCCCCTTTGAGGGACTCGCTTTCTTCACCTCAGCGATCAGGGCGAAGCCTTCAACAGCTTGTTTCTCGAGCGCCCGCCTAAAACCGCGAACCGGCCCCGCGTCTTTCGCCAGCGCTTCAATTGCGGCGAGTGGCGCATCGGCCTTCGCCTGCGCCACTTCGTTCTTCTTATAGGCGATGATGTCGTCGAGAATGGTCATGAATTGGAAACCGCGATGAGCTTCTCGAGCGCGGCCTCGGCCGCGCCGCTGTCGATAGAGTGTTCCGCCATGCGCGCCGCGGCGTTCAGCTCTTCTGATTTATCCGCGACGATCAAAGCCGCAGCGGCGTTCAAGACCGAAATGTCGCGATAGGCCGATTTTTCACCCTTTAGAAGGCGGCGTAACGCCTCGGCGTTTTCTTTCGGATCGCCTCCCTCAAGATCGGATGCTTGGGACGGATCCAAACCGGCGTTTTCAGGCTTCACCTGAAACTCCCTTACAATGCCGTCCTTCAGTTCCGCGACCTGAGTGACGCCGGTCGTCGTCAGCTCATCAAGGCCGTCGCTTCCATGGACCACCCAGGCGCGCGCAACGCCGAGATGCGGCATGACCTCCGCGATTGGACGGACAAGGTCGCGCGCGAAGACGCCCATAAGTTGACGTTTCGCGCCCGCCGGATTGGATAAGGGGCCGAGCACGTTGAACATCGTCCTGACGCCAAGAGCTTTGCGCGCCGCAGCCACATGGCCGACAGCCTTATGGTGGAGCGCGGCGAACATGAAGCCGACATTGGCGTCTTCGATGCAGCGTGTGATCTGCGCAGGCGGAATATCAAGCCTGACGCCTAACGCCTCCAGCACCTCCGACGAACCGGATTTTGAGGAGAGGGCCTTGTTACCGTGCTTGGCGACTCTAACGCCGCACCCCGCAGCGATCAGCGCCGCGGCTGTGGAAATATTGTAAGTGCCCGCACCGTCGCCGCCGGTGCCGCAGGTGTCGATGACGTCGTCCGGAGCATCGACTTTCAACGCATGGCCACGCATCGCCTGCGCCGCCGCGGCGATCTCCTCAACCGTCTCACCGCGCGCGCGCAGGGCGGCGAGAAATCCTGCAATCTCTATGTCGCTCGCCTCGCCGGAAAACAGCGCGTTCATAGCCGCGCGCATCTCATCTGCGGTCAAAGACGCGCCAGACATGGCGCGCTGTAGATGCGGCGTGAAGGCGCTCATTTTCGCACGATCTCCAGAAAGTTCGAAAACATTCGCGACCCGTGCTCCGTAGCGATGCTTTCCGGATGAAACTGAACGCCCATGATCGGCAGCTCGCGATGAGCGAGTCCCATAATCTCGTCATCGTCGACAGCGCTGGCCGTAATTGTGAGTTCATTAGACAGGCTAGCCCGCTCGGCGACCAGCGAGTGATAGCGCGTCGCCGTAAAAGGCGAGGGCAGTCCGGCGAAGACGCCTTCTCCCCGATGGGCGATCTCTGAGGTCTTGCCGTGCATCAGCTTCCCGGCTCGGCGAATGACGCCGCCATAGCTCTGGGCGATGGATTGCATGCCAAGGCATACGCCAAACAAGGGGGCCTGACGTTCGCCGGCCAGCCTTATCAGATCGAGGCAGATGCCCGCCTCATTGGGCGTACATGGCCCCGGCGACAGGACAATCGCCTCCGCTCCCAAATTTAGAGCTTCGGCCGCCGTCAGGGCGTCGTTGCGGACAACCTTCACTTCCTCACCCAATTCCCCGATCAGGTGAAAAAGGTTGAAGGTGAAACTGTCATAGTTGTCGATCAGCAGGATCATCGGCCGGAGAATCAGTGATATTTGTCTGTTGCAGGACTGGTTTAACGCCGCGGCTGCAGGGCGCAAGCGGGAAGGGTCGACGGCGCGTACCGAGTGCAGGGGCGAGGCGGCGAAGAGATAAGCGCGAATGCGTAAAAAAGGTTAGGCGGGCGTGCGAATTTCTGTGACTAGAGCAGGCAATGCGGGGCTGATCGCGACAATCGCGATGGCCTTTGCTGGCGTCTTTGTCGGCGCTATTTCAGCATATATGGGCGAGCGCGGGGCCACCGCCGGCGCCAGCATATCGGCGACGGAAAGACTCGGGGCTTTGGCGGACCCGGTCCGGGCCGAACGGGATCGGATCATCGCGGAAATTGTTTCCGGAGCGCCTGAACGCCTTCCTGCGCCGAGGGCGAACCTCAGCCCATATGAACGGCCGCGGGCGCGTCCCAAAGTCGTCATCATTATCGATGACATGGGCGTTGATCAGCGCAACAGCGAACGGGCTTTGATGCTGCCGGGCCCCATCACCTTTTCCTTTCTTCCATATGCCCGGAATGTCCGGAATCTCACGGACAGGGCCCATGACGTCGGCGCAGAAATCATGCTGCACCTTCCCATGGAGCCACGGGGCGAGGCCGACCCTGGCCCGCAAGCTTTAAAATCGGAAATGACGGGCAGGGAGTTCTTAAAGGCGCTGGAATGGAATTTGACTCGTTTTGAAGGATATGTCGGCGTCAATAATCACATGGGCTCCAAGCTTACCGAAGATATCGCGGCGATGAAGACAGTTCTCGGTTATCTCGAACATCGTGACGTATTCTTTCTGGATTCAGTGACAACATCCGGTAGCGCCGCGCGACAGGCGGCGATGGATCTGGGCCTCGACATTCTTTACCGCGATGTTTTCCTCGACAACGACGATAACAAGGATGCTATTCGGGCCCAACTTGCCCTTACAGAACGTATTGCGCGCGAGACCGGCTATGTCGTGGCGATCGGCCATCCGCGGCCTGACACCATGGACGTTCTCGGACCCTGGCTGACCACAGCGCCCTCCCGGGGCTTCGACCTTATTTTCGCCAGCGCCTTGCGGCGGCCTGAATTGACGGCCGGACCGCCAATAATGGCTTCGGCGCCGGATTTGCGCTTTTGAGGGTAAGCGGCAACGTCCAGCCCTCAGAACCCTGGGAAAAAGATTAATCGCCCATAAATCATTGGAACAAGGGAAGATGCGCGCCTGTTTCCTTGATGGCAACAATTGTCAAAGGAGACTGTGATGACTGCGACTACAAGTAAAAACCGGATAGGCGGGCCTGGCGGCAAAGAGAAACAGGAAAAGCCCTCGGTGCAGTCAACGGAGGAAGAGCGTCAGTTGAAAAAGGTCGAAGAACGCGCTCATCATGGCGGACGCGGCGAATGGCCGGATGAGGATGTTAATCCCGCGCCTGAAATGCATGTGGAAGAGGGCGAAAAAGGCGAGCCTGCAAGGTCAGACACCCACGACGCCCAAAAACGCAAAGATAAGAAAAGGCCGCGCGACCGTTAAGCCGCGCGGCGAAGGTTGGCGGCCGAACCGGGAGGGTGAAGGCACGGCCGCTTTAGCACGCGCAAAACTTACCTGCGCGGAGCCTGTTGCGGTTCGTTCAAAATGTTGCGGGAAGTCTGAGTTCTCGCCGACGCGTTCAGCAGAGGCGTGGCTTGGCGCGCAGAAAACGAAAATGGCGAGCGCCAGCACGGCGTAGACAAGACCGAATGTCTTTGCATAGCGCATGTCGATTTCCTTCCATATTTGCTTGGCGAGCGCCTGTTGCTGGAATTTCAGGCGGGGCCGCCGTGCTTATTTGTTAACGCTTTCTTAGCTTGGGCCTGCGGTTCAGGGTGTGACGCACATCACGCAAGTCCTTGAAATTTCAACTACTCCGCTTACGGAAAATGTTATAACAAAAATAACATAGATAAAACATATAGTTAATTCATATTAAGGTTTCGCGGATTGCGCGAGTTAAATGTATTTCACGACCTTGAACCATAGTGCGCGCAACCGGCGCCCCCCAAAAGACGTATTTTGTTGCGGATTATTGTGGAGCCGGGAAAAGTAGGGGTTTGCACATGACCTGGTCCAACTTTCTCGCGCCCGCGGTCGTTCTCGGCGCCTTGGTCCTTTCGCCTCCCGATGCCGGCTTCAGCAGAATTTCCGATGCTGCAGTCCGCATATTCCAACGTTAATAAACTTATTACCTGCGCCGGAGACAAAAATGAAACGGAAAAATTCTTCAAACCCGCTGGGTTCTTTGGTCCGAAAGCTTTCTCAGACCGATGGCGACCTGAACGATTACGCCGCCAAGAAAGCTGCGTTCGAAGGAACGACGGCTGCGCTGATGATGGTTGATCGCGATTTCATCGTAACCGCCGTCAACAGTGCGACGAAGAAATTGCTGAACGATAATGCCGACGCTTTTCGTTCCATTTGGCCGGGCTTCGACCCACAAAAGATTGTCGGCACTTGCATTGATGTGTTCCATAAGAATCCCGCGCATCAGCGGCAGCTTCTTTCCGATCCCGCACGGCTGCCTTACTTCACACACATCCATGTCGGCGATCTGACCATATCGCTGAATGTCGGCGCCATCTACGACACGGATGGAAGTTATATTGGCAACACGCTGGAATGGGCCGACGTAACGCGGCAGCTTCAGACCGAACGCGACCTTAATGGCGTGACGCAAGCGCTGGATGGCACGCAGGCGAAAATTGAATTCACCCTGGAAGGCAAGATTGTAGACGCCAACCGTCTATTTCTCGACACCGTGGGATACGAGCTTGATGAGATCGTCGGGCGGCATCATTCCATGTTTATGGATCCAAGAGACGCGGCCACCCCGGAATATAAAGAGTTCTGGCGTAATCTTGCACGGGGCGAGGCGCAATCGGGTAAGTTCAAGCGCATCAGCAAAGCGCGTGAGGATGTTTGGATCCAGGGTTCGTACAGCCCAATCCTGGACGAGGACGGAAAGCCGTACAAGGTTATCAAGTTTGCCGTCGACATTACGGAAATGGAAAAGGAGATCAACGAGGTTCGCGCCAAGGTTACCGCAATCAACCGCTCGCAAGCAGTCATTGAGTTCGAGCTTGATGGCACGATCCTAACAGCCAATGACGCTTTCCTTTCGGTTATGGGCTATTCGCGCGATGAAATTGTGGGCAAGCATCACCGCATGTTCGCCTGTCCAGACTTTGCAAAATCGCCGGAATACCAGCACCACTGGGATCGTTTACGTAATGGTGAGTTTATCGAAGGCAAATTCGAACGCGTGGCCAAGAATGGCGATGCAGTCTGGATCCAAGCGTCTTACAATCCGCTTTTCGACCTCGACGGCAATCCCTATAAGGTTATCAAATTCGCATCTGATGTGACGCAGATCGAACTTGAGCGGAAACGCAATGAAGAAGAGCGGGCTCGCAAAGCGGCCGAGCAAGCGACGGTCGTTAGCGCATTGGCCTCCGGCCTGCAAAGCCTGTCTGAAGGCGATCTCACCTCGCAGATCCAGCAGGCTTTCGCGGAAGAATATGAACAGCTCCGCCTAGACTTCAACGCTGCGGTCACGAAATTGTCCGACGCCATGCGCGGCGTCGTTCTCAATGCCGACGGTATTCGCACGAGCGCCGGTGAAATCAGCCAGGCCGCTGACGATCTGTCCCGCAGGACAGAAGGTCAGGCGGCGACGCTTGAGGAAACGGCGGCTTCGCTTGAGGAGCTCACCGCCAGCGTGAAAGGCGCCGCCGAAGGCGCCGATAAGGCCAACCGCGTCGTCAGCGAAGCCAAACGCAACGCTGAAGAAAGCGGCGAGGTTGTCCGGGAAGCTGTCGCAGCAATGTCGGAAATCGAAAAATCGTCAGAGCAGATATCGCAGATCATTAGCGTCATCGATGATATCGCATTTCAGACCAATTTGCTCGCACTCAATGCTGGCGTTGAGGCGGCGCGGGCAGGTGATGCGGGCCGTGGCTTTGCTGTTGTCGCGTCGGAAGTGCGTGCGCTTGCACAGCGTTCTTCAGACGCCGCCAAGGAGATCAAGACACTCATCTCCACCAGTTCGCAGCATGTGGGGCGCGGCGTAGACCTCGTTGGGCAGGCCGGCAAGGCGCTCCATGAGATTGTGGACTCCGTGACGAACATTAACGACCTTGTTTCAACGATCGCGACATCCGCTAAAGAACAGTCGACAGGGATCGGAGAAATCAATGTCGCCGTGAACCAGCTCGACCAGGTTACGCAACAGAACGCTGCCATGGTCGAGGAATCGACAGCAGCCAGCCACTCTATGGCGCAGGAGGCTGAAGAGTTGGCCCGTATGGTCGCTGCGTTCAAGACCGATGCTGCAGTCAGCAGCGTAACCGGGGAGGTTCACAAACCGGCCAGGCCGCAACAGAACGCCAAACAGAGCGTTGCGGCTCAGCGAGAGCGCGCCGCGCAATTCGCAACGCAACAGGCAACCGCGCTAAAAGTCAATGGCTCGGGCGGCGGCGACGACAACTGGGAAGATTTCTAATCTTTCCAATGATTATTCTGCCGGCGCGTCCAAAAGGGTGCGCCGGCCAATGTGTCGCGATATAAAATGAAAGAAGAAACATGAACCGCGTGCGCGTCCTTGTTGTTGACGATAGCCCCACCATGCGGGCGATAATTAAACAAAAACTGCGCAGCGACCCAGAGATCGAAGTGGTCGGAGAGGCAAGCGACCCGTACGAGGCGCGCGAAGCCATCAAGGCTCATTCTCCTGACGTCATCACGCTCGATATTGAAATGCCGAACATGAACGGCATCGACTTTCTCGAAAAAATTATGCGTTTGCGGCCTACGCCCGTAATCATGGTGTCTACCCTTACACAAAATGGTGCGGCGGCGACAGTAGAAGCGCTTTCACTGGGCGCATTCGATTGTGTGGGCAAGCCAGCCAATGGTGATCTTGCAAATGCGTTTCCAAACCTGGTGCGCAAGGTAAAACTCGCGGCGCGTTCGCCCATTAGCAAGCGGCGCAGCTCGAATACGGCGCCTAAACGGGACGAAAATTTTCGTCCTGGCCGGAAAATCATCGCCATCGGATCTTCAACCGGAGGCGTCGAAGCGCTTGGCGAGGTGCTGAAGGATTTTCCCGCTAACTGTCCGCCTACTGTCATCACACAACACATGCCGGAATCCTTTACCGCAAGCTTTGCCGGCCGGCTAAATTCTATTTGCGCGCCGGAAATTCTTGAGGCCAAGGATGGCGCCCTTTTGGAAGTCGGCAAGGTTTACATTGCGCCCGGCAAGATCGCTCATCTGGAAGTGAAAACCGGCGAGAATTTATATTGCAGGCTGACTAACGCCGAACCGGTATCCGGCCATAAGCCGTCGGTTGATGTCTTGTTCCGCTCGATTGCGCCGCTGGGCTCGCGCGTGGTCGCCGCTATCCTCACGGGTATGGGGCAGGACGGCGCGGAAGGCCTTTTGCAAATTCGCCAGGCCGGCGGGCGAACCGTTGGACAGGACGAGGCGACATCCGTTGTATACGGCATGCCCCGCGTGGCTCATGAACTCGGCGCCGTCGAAAAACAACTGCCCTTGTCGAAGATCGCAGCCGCATTGCTGAAACTGAGCGCGGCGGATGAGGAGGGACGGCTCAGTGCATAACAATGCCGCTCCCTCTACTCCACCTGAGGCCGGCTCAAAAGTCATCCATGTAATTCAGGGCGACTTTGCCGTCACCAATGACGCAAATGCCGTTATGACGACAATCCTGGGGTCATGCGTCGCCACCTGTTTGTTCGACCCCGTAGTCCGCGTCGGCGGCATGAATCACTTTCTGTTGCCTGGCGATGTGTCAAAGGCAGGGGAAATGACATTCGGCGTCCATGCCATGGAGCTGTTAATCAACGCCTTGCTGAAAAAACGTGCAGATAAGTATCGCCTTCAAGCAAAACTGTTTGGCGGCGCCCGCATGATCCAAGGCTTGTCAGATATCGGTGCGAAGAATGCACGTTTCGCTAGAGAGTTTTTGGAACGGGAGAATATTCCCTGCGTCGGTGAAAGTCTTGGCGGCACGCAAGCGCGCCGGATCCGGTTTGAGCCAGCAACCGGGCGGGCCCGTCAGCGCGTAATGGGTGATGCAGCGGCGGTTCCTGTCGCCAAGCCCAAACCGGCGCCGGCGCCGGTTGAAGAAACCGTGAGCGATGTCGAACTATTCTAAATACCCGCTGGAAGAACGAATTCAGCCGCAGTCGGAACAAGCTTTGACGTTTTTGGGTGGGTTTAAAACCAACTGCAATCGCCGCTATCATATTCATCCGACTCTTCAGCGCGTTCAATGGCGCGATTCACCAGACGACTCGCCAAAGCTTCGAGCTTAATGGACTTAAGCGCTTCTGATTCCTGAACATTCAAATCCTCAGGCAGTTTTTCTGAAATGCTCTCGATAAAATCAGCAATATTATTGATCGTTTGCATCAGGTGGTCGAGCTCTTGAATGTCGCTGACCTCTTGCGGATCTGTATCGTTGGAATTATGCAGCAGAATATAGGCTGCGTGTTCAAAACGCTCCACAAGGATGCGCAGCGACCGTAACTCTCGGCTTGCGTTGGAGAGCAGTGTCGCCGCCGGTGCTGAAGGTCGCGGATTCATTATGCAGGCCTCCGGTCGGGTCTCAGCCAAGCGGACCAAGTACGGCTTCAATACAGGCGCGCAGCGAGTCCGCGGTAAAGGGCTTTTTGAGATAATTGTTCATCCCGAGCGCTTTGCCTTTGTCAATGACCTTAGCGTCTTCGCTGCCCGTAACGAGAATAAAGCCTATTTTTTGCGTTTTTTCATTCTCACGCAGGGCCTTCAGAAGGCCTAGGCCATCCATATTAGGCATATTATAATCCGAAATGATCAAATGCGCCGGCTTGGCCGCCAGTGCTTTCAGCGCTTCTTTGCCATCTTTTTGGTAATCAACATGGCGGACTCCAATTTGATCGAGTCCTGACTCAAGCAGACCTCGGCTGACAGTCATATCGTCAACCACCATAACCTTTATGACATCCTTGAGCGCCATATCTAACTCCTTTTCTTTCCTGACGGAGCTCCGTCAGCCTTGTTTTTTGTATGCCGTGACGCCGCAGGTCCGCAGCGTATTCGCCGCAGGCCCCGAAACACGTTCTGAGTGCCCTACGAACAGATAGCCCCCGGGAGCCAAGACAGTATTGAACCGGCTCCAAACAGCTTCTTCCATAGACTTTTCGAAATAGATGACGACATTCCGACAGAAAATAACATCAAACGGACCGCGCATCGGGAATGGACGATGAAGGTTTAGCTCTTTGAATGAGACGAGCGATCGCACCTCCGGCCGGATCTGCCATGAGGGTTCGATGGGGCCGTCGATCTTCTTGAAAAAGCGCGAGCGAAATGCGTCGCTCACATTCGCCATAACGGCATTCGAATACAGACCTTCACGGCCTTTTTCCAGAACCTTAGGATCGATGTCCGTTGCAAGCAGTTTGAAATCGTATTTCGCAAGTTCCGGCTCCATATCGAGCAGGGTCATCGCCACCGAGTAAATTTCCTGCCCGGTGGAGCTGCCGGCTGACCAGATGCGAATTCTCTCGCCGCGGCGCGCCCTTTCAAGAAGGGACGGAGCCACGCGCGTTTTCAGTTCCTCATAATGGTGCGGCTCGCGAAAAAAGTGCGTCACATTTGTCGTGAGCGCCGTCATCATCTCGCGGCGCTCGGAGGTGCCTTCATCGCTCTGCACAAAGTTGCAATATTCTTTGAAACTCTTCAACCTAAGAGCGCGCAGCCGTTTCGCTAAACGTGAGTAGACGAGCGGTGACTTGCTTGCCGGCAGCGCGATTCCGGCATCTTCCATGAGAATTGCGGCGATTCGCCGGAAGTCCGCATCGGTATATTGAAGTTCACCATTCCCCTGCTGCGGCGAAGGCGTTTGCACTGCTGCGCTTGTCATATATTCATGCTCGACGTTTCCCGCGCAGGCAGAATGCTTTCAAGCGCGATATAGCGGATCATACGATCATCCACCGTCAAAAGACCCTTTACAAAAGCCTTGGCGGTTTCAGAAGCCACATCAGGGGTCGGCTGCAGTTTCTGGTCGGTAATACTGAGAATGTCGGAAACAGCGTCAACGAGGAGGCCAACAATTTGTTCGCCGACTTGCGTGACAATAATCACGTGACGCTGGGTCGGCTTCGGAGGCTCCAATCCAAGTCGACTGGCAAGGTCGACAATAGGAAGAACCGCACCTCGCAGATTGATAACCCCGCGTACGTAATGCGGCGCATGTGGCACCGCCGTCGCTGGCGTCCATCCACGAATTTCACGCACGGACATTATGTCCACACAATATTCCTGGTCGCCAATTCGGAAGGAAACGAATTCACGGGTGTTGTCGTTATGTTCATGGATAAGTTCGGCTGCTTGTGTCATGAGAGTCACCCTGTAAGTGCTAATTCAGATTCCGGCGCGCCGCCTTTGTTGGCGGGCGAGGTAATGAGAGCGTCCGTATCGAGAATGAGCGCAATACGGCCGTCGCCGAGAATCGTGGCGGCGGCGATATCAGGCACATGGCCATAATTGTCTTCCAACCCCTTAATGACGACCTGACGCTGATCTTGAATGTTGTCGACAACGAGTGCGGAGCGCACGCCGTTCGCATTCTCAACAAGCAAAATGACCTTGTTATTGTAATCATCAAGCGGCTCGCGGAAGCCCAGTAGCGCCCCCACATCCGCGATTGGAACGAAAGAACCGCGCACGCAAACAACATTTGAGCCGTCGCCAATTGTATGAATATCGGACGCTTCCGGCTTGAAGGTTTCGACGATCGCGCTTAACGGCGCCACGAAGGTCTGGTCGGCGACGCGCACAACCATCCCGTCTAGTACAGCGAGGGTTAAAGGCAGACTGATCGAAAATGTTGAGCCTTGGCCAGGCGTGGAGGTGAGGGCGATCCGTCCACCCAAGGCCTGAATGGCGCGTTTGACTACATCCATGCCGACGCCGCGTCCCGAGAGATTGGAGACTTCCTTCGCCGTGGAAAAGCCTGGCAAGAACAAAAGATTATCAATCTCGGTATCTGATAAAGCCGCATCGGCCGGTATCAGACCTTTTTCAATAGCAATTTGCTTAACGCGTTCACGATTGATTCCGGCGCCGTCATCAACAATATCAATGACAACCCGTCCTGATCGATGGGCGGCCGTCAGCTGAATGACCCCTTCCGCAGTTTTACCCTTCGCCAGTCTATCCTCGGGCTTTTCAAGGCCATGGTCGACGGCATTACGGATCATATGAGTCAGCGGATCTGACAGACGTTCGATGACTGTTTTATCAACTTCGGTTGACTCTCCGTCCGTTACGAGACGAACAGTTTTTCCGGTGGCGTTCGCTGCTTCGCGAACAATCCTTGACATGCGTTGAAATAGAGATTTCACCGGCTGGGCGCGTATCGCCATGACGCTTTCTTGTATCTCACGCGTCAACTGATTAAATTCATCAAGACCGGTCGCAACAGAAGAATTCGCCGCCAAACCGGCTTCTTCAACGCATTGAGAGACCATCGCCTGATTGATAACCAATTCGCCGACCAGATTGATCAGACGATCGACACGCTCAAGATCGACGCGAATAGTCGCTTTGGCGCCGCCGCCTTTTTCTGCGGCGGCGGCGGTTTTTTCAGACTCCCGTTTTGCCGGGGCGGTTGCAGGCGAGGGCGGGGTCAACTCATCGAGTGCTGGCTCCTCCAGCGCCGGCTGTTCAGCCGACGCTTCGGACTTTCCCAGGTCTTCAACCTGCTCCTCTTGCTTTTCATCGAAATCAGCCGGCTTTGCTTCGGCACGTTCTGAATCAGCCACGGTCTTGCCCGTTGTGACCTCTAGGTCTCAATCGCTTTCCACAAAGTCGAAAACTTCTCGAACCTGCGCTTCGTCAAACTCCGTTGTTACGGTGATACGCCACTCCAGGCACGCGCCTTCAGGGTCGAGTTCGTCCAGCAGAGGTACATTGCTGAAGTCACATTTGCTCGTGACGGTTCCCAGGTCTGTCAGCGCGCGCAACAAGAATGAGGTCTCATTGCCATTCGCATAGAGTTCTTTTCTTGGTCTGAAGAGGATGTTGAAGGCGTTGAGAGAGGGGGGAGAGGGCTCTTCTTCTTCGCCGAGACCCAGATCCAAATCCAGATCCAGATCAAGCGCCATGGGCTGGAAATCTGTTTTTTCTTCCGTTTCGCCGCCGGCTGCGTCATCTGAACCACAGAAGGCTTCGAGTTCTGCGATCAATTCATCTACTGCGACGGCGTCTATATCAACACCATCTCGTGAACTATGGACGAGGTCCGCCAGCATATCGCCCGAACGCAAAAACACACTCATGAGGTCAGCATTGACCTCAAGCCGCTCCTGACGGACTTCATCGAGCGTCGTTTCGAATTTGTGAGCGAAGCGTACAAGATCGTCGAGCGCAAATGCGCCGGCCCCGCCCTTGATGGAATGCGCGGCGCGGAAAACGGCATTTACCGTTTCGGCATCGGCACTGCCATCGCTCATGGCCGTCAAGCCGTCATTCAATTCTTCCAGAAGGTCTTCGCATTCAATGAAGAACGTCTGTTTTATCTCTTCCATCGGATCCATGAAAGAAACTCCTTAAGCGGCGATGCGACGAATGGCGGCGACAAGCTTGTCCTTGTCGAAAGGCTTTACAATCCAGCCAGTCGCGCCAGCCTCGCGTGCTTTAGCTTTCAGTTCAGCGCCGCTTTCAGTGGTAAGAACAAGGATGGGAATAGCGCGAAAAGAGTTATCGGAACGCACACCTTTGATAAAACCAAGACCATCCATGCGGGGCATGTTCATGTCCGTTATGATGACATCGGGGCAGACATCGGGAAGGACCTCCAACCCATGAACGCCATCTTCTGCAACAGAGACGTCAAATCCAGCGCCCTTCAGCGCAAAGCTCAGCATGTCGCGCATCGTGCGAGAATCATCGACCGCAAGAATGGTCAAAGCCATTAGTTTCCCCCTCCCGTTACCAACGCCTCAAAGGGCGCTCCAAAAGACTGAAGCGCTTCAGTGAAGGCCTCGGATTGTTCCGAATAAGAAAGCTTTGCATCATCGGCGCGCCAGGTCTGTGCTGCGGAAATCAGCACTTGCAGACACTGAGAACCGAGATGATCGACGTTGGCGGCGTCAATTGTCAGTGGCTTT
>PAIP01000007.1 GCA_002704915.1 Parvularcula sp. | reverse complement strand
TCGATCACGCGCAGCGCCTCGCCGGCTCGATCCTCAATGCCTATGGCGACAACAAAAAAGCCATCGCCATGCTGCGGGACATTCCGAAATCCTCGGCCTTTTACGAGCAGGCGCAAATCGAAGTCGCCGGTGGTCTGATTGCGCTTGACGAAACATCCGAGGCCAAAGACCTGTTGCGTGCGCTTGCCCGCTCGGAAAAATCCACCGAGGCGCGGTTCGCCTATGCCAATCTTCTGGCGAGCGAGGATGATCATCGCGGCGCCGTGCGCGAATATGGTTTGCTGATCGATGCGCTGCCGGAAGATCCGCCGGAAGATGCGTGGCGCTATCTGGTAGGGCGCGCGGCGTCGCTGTTGGAGCTCGACGAGTGGCCCGCCGCCGAAGCGGATTTGCTGCGCGCGGTGGAAATCGCGCCCCAGGAGCCCGCCGCCCTCAATTATCTCGGCTATTCATGGGCCGAACGCGGGCTCAATCTCGACGAAGCTTTCGGCCTCATCGAAAAGGCGGTAGCGATCGAACCGAATTCCGGCGCCTATATCGACAGTCTCGGCTGGGCGCATTATCAGCTCGGCGATTATGAAGAGGCCGTGGGTCATCTCGAACACGCCGCCTCGCTCGAGCCCGCCGATCCCACCATCACCGATCATCTTGGCGACGTTTACTGGCGCCTCGGCCGTAAGATCGAAGCGCGCTACGAATGGAAGCGCGTGCTCGAATTGGAGCCGCCGCAGCAGATGCGCGAACGCGTCGAGAAAAAAATCGAACAAGGTCTGGCGGAACAGGACTCATGACCGCTGCGGGTCTTCAGTGGGCCGCGCCCGCCAAGATCAATCTTTACCTTCATATCGGCCCGGTGCGCGCCGATGGCTTGCATGACATTGCAAGCCTCTTCGTGTTTGCGAAGGACGGCGACGTTATTCACGTCGAAGAGGCGAAAAGTCTCTCGCTGAAAGTGACCGGGCCGTTCGCGCCGCTTCTGAAAGATGTGGCGCCTCATAAAAACCTTGTCTTCCGCGCGGGCGAGCTGCTCGCCCGTGAAGCGGGCGTCGCGGCCGGCGCAGCCATCACCCTTGAAAAGAATCTTCCCGTGGCGGCTGGCGTCGGCGGAGGCTCTGCTGATGCGGCGGCGGCGCTGCGCGCGCTTGTTCAACTCTGGAACCTCTCGATCAGCGAGGCGGCGTTGTCGCGGCTCGCTTTTGAATTGGGCGCTGACGTGCCCGCCTGTCTCGCGCGGGCGCCGGTCAACGTTTCGGGCGCTGGCGAGCGAATAGAAAAAGGCTCTGTCCTGCCGCCCTTATGGATTGCGCTCGTCAATCCGCGCGTGGAAATGCCGACGGGCCCGATCTTTCGCGCCTTCGACGCAGCGCACCTGTCGCCGTCTGCGCCTCGGCTGGCGGATTTTAAAGTTGTGAATTACGCGCAACTAAAACAGGCGATGCAAGGCTCGCGAAACGATCTTGAAGCTTTCGCCATCGAAAGGGCGCCGGTTATTCGCGAGGTGATCGAAAATCTTGCAGCAGCGCCGGGCGCCATCGCGGCGCGCATGTCCGGTTCTGGCGCCACCTGTTTCGCCTTGTTCGCCTCCGAAGCTGCGGCCTCGCGTGCGGCGGCGTTCGCCCGTGCGCGCGGCCACTGGGCCATGGCGTCCGGCTTACATGTGCGCTAGGGTCCGCGTCAGTCATCCTGGCAAGCTTACATGCTGATCGAACCTTTCATTTTTGCATGCGCAGGCGCTGTCGCTGTGGCCGTCGCCTATGGCGGATCGCTATTTGCTGCGCAAGCCCGGCGGTTGCTCGATCATCCCAATGAGCGCTCCAGCCATGCAACGGCGACGCCGCGCATTGGCGGCGCCGCGATCATGGCGGGCTGGGTCGCCGGGGCTTTCGTGATTTGCGCCTTTGCCGGCGATATCGACGCAGCCGGCAAACTCGCGCGCCTCGCGCTTTGCGGCATGCTGGCTTTCGCCCTCGGCTATGCGGACGACCGGATGAGTTTTTCGCCGGTCTGGAAGCTCTCCGGTCAGGTCGTCATCGCCGCGCTCTTCGTCATTTTCTTTGCGCCGTTAAAGGCGGCGCCATTGCCCTGGGCCGGCGAAATCGCGATCCCGGCTGCGGTGGGCGTGCCGCTGACGATGCTCTGGATCGCCGGGTTCATGAATGCGTTCAATTTCATGGACGGCGCTAACGGCATGGCCGGCGGCGCGGCGGCGGTGGGGCTCGCCTGGTTCGCCGTCATGGCGAGTTTTACGGGCGCGCCCGCGCTCGCCGTTGCGGCGCTCCTGCTCGCTTTGTCTTCGGCGGCGTTTCTTCCGGAAAACCTCCTGCGCGGCAAACTCTTCATGGGCGACAATGGCAGCCAGGCGCTCGGTTTTTTTATTGCGGCGTTCGCAGTGCTCGGCGTCAACTGGACCGACGGGCGCCTCAGCGCGCTTGTTGTTCCGGTGATCTTCCTGCCATTTATTTTCGATGTGACATGGACGTTGATTTCGCGCTTCATCCGCAAGCAGAATGTGTTCGAGGCCCATCGCGAACATTTCTACCAGCTTATTATGCGTTTAGGCGGCTCTCATGCGCGCGTTGCCGTGATTTACATGTCGCTGATCAGCTTTTCCGCTGGCGCCGCGATTTTCATGCTCGCCCTGCCGGCCTCGCTTCACTGGCTGACGCCGCTCGCCCTGTCGCTGGTCTTCGCCGCCGGCGGCGTCGTCATCTACCGCCAAGCGGGACGCAAGGCATTGCTCGCATCGCCCGCGCTGTCCGGCGCCGCGCTCAGCGCCGCCGAATAATCGCGAATGTATCTAGGCGTATGCTTCAGGCGCCCAGGATTCTCAAATTGCGGCGCTTAAGCGCCGCGGGCGGTTGAGGTCTCGACCAGGTCGGCGAGCGCTTGGGTGAACTCATTCTGCGGCGCTTCCGAAAGCGCATCGAGCGCTTTTTGCGTATAGTCGCGCGCGCATTCGATCGTGTCTTCCAGCGCGCCGTCCCGCTCCATCAACTCCCGCGCTGTTTCGAAGTCGCCTTTTTCCTGGCGGCCTTCGGCGATGACCCGGCGCCAGAAAGGTTTTTCCTCTTCGCGGGCCCGGGCGACGGCGAAGACCACAGGCGCGGTCATTTTACCTTCGCGGAAATCGTCGCCGACCGTCTTGCCAAGCGCATATTCAAATCCGGAATAATCGAGCGCGTCGTCGATTAGCTGATAGGCGACGCCGAAATGGTCGCCGAAGCGGCGCATGGCGCTTTCTTCGCGCTCGCTGCAGTCGGAGATCATGGCGCCCACTTCCGTGGCCGCCGCGAACAGCGCCGCTGTCTTGGCGCGCACCACATTGAGATAGGTTTCGAAGGTGGCGCCGATATTCTTCTGCGTCGTTAGTTGCAGGACTTCGCCCTCGGCGATGACGCCGGACGCATGGGAAAGGGCGCGAAGCACCGCGAGGTTTTTCGCTTCCACCATCAGTTCGAAAGCGCGCGAAAAAATGAAATCGCCTACGAGCACGCTTTCCTTGTTGCCCCAGATGATGTTGGCGGTGGAGGCGCCACGGCGCAGCGCCGAACCGTCGACCACGTCGTCATGGAGCAGCGTCGCGCCGTGAATGAGCTCCACGGCGGCTGCGAGCTTCACGTGATCGTCGCCCGCATAGGAAAAGACGCCGGACGAGGCGAGGGTGAGCATGGGGCGCAAACGTTTGCCGCCCGCATTGATGAGATGGCCGGCAAGTTCCGGGATCATCTTCACGGGCGAATCGAGGCGGCGCAGGATTTCTCCGTTCACCGCTTCGAGATCGTCTTGCGTCAGGGCGCGCAGGCGATCCACGGCGGAAAGAAATTCCGGCGCACGCTTTGCGGCGATGGTTTCGCTTGCTGTCGCGGCCAGTCCCAAGATAACGCCTTTCGCCTGATTGCAACGAATTCGCAGATTGGTCGCTGGCGCAGCGCCGGTCAAGCGCCGCCGCCTGCGGCCTTTCAGCGGCCGAAATGTCTTGTCCTAAGCTGGTGCGTTAACGATCCCGCGGCGCCCCTCGCATTGAAAAGCCTTGGCTTTTACCCTAATTGCAGGCGATGACAGACCTTTCTTCGATCTTCAAAAATATCTGGCTGAAACTGCCTTTCGTGGGAGAGGCGGCGCCTCTCGTAACCGTGATTGAACTCAATGGGGTGATCGGCGAATTGGGCGCCGGGCGCAAAGGACTGACGCTCAAAAAGGTCGAAAAGGCGATTGAAAACGCCTTCAAACCAGGAAGCGTCAAGGCCGTGGCGCTGGCCATTAACTCTCCAGGCGGTTCTCCCGTGCAATCGCGCCTGATCATGAACGCCATTCGCGCCGAGGCGGCGAAAAAGGAAACGCCGGTGCTCGCCTTCATCGAGGATGTGGGCGCATCGGGGGGCTATATTCTCGCGGCCGCCGGCGATGAAATCTACGCCGATGAAAGCTCCATTGTCGGCTCTATCGGCGTGATCTCCGGCGGCTTCGGCTTTCCGGAAGCCTTGAAGAAGATCGGCGTAGAGCGGCGCATTTATACGGCGGGAGAGAACAAGTCGACGCTCGATCCGTTCAAGCCGGAAGACCCGCAAGATGTGGCGCGTCTTGAGACCATGCTCGACGATCTGCACAAGCAATTCATTTCCTTGGTTAAAGAGCGGCGCGGCGCCAAGCTATCAGATGATCCCGAGCTCTTTTCCGGACGGTTCTGGACCGGCGTCATGGCCAGGGACAAGGGATTGGTCGACGGAACCGCTCAACTCGGCGATTTTTTGCGCGATCGCTTCGGAAAAGATGTTAAGATCAAACGGATTTCGCCCGAGAGCGGGTCTTTATTGAAACGGCTCATGGGCGGCGAGGCCGGAATGGCTGTGTATCGTGCGCCCGCACTGCTCGACGCGGAGGAGCTGATTGCTGCGGGAGAGCGCCGGGCGCTATGGGCGCGGTTCGGTCTTTAAAGGCCGGAGAGAATAGACGGGAGACAAGGCGATGAGCGCTGTCACCACCATTGTTGCAACTGTCGCCGCGGCGGCTGGGGCCGTCGCTCTTGTGCGTTTCGCCGAGCGGCGCACCCGGCCGTTAAGGCAGGCAATCAATGAAGTAAAAAAATCGGCGGCGAAATCGAATGGGGCCGTCATCGAGTATGAACAGGACCCCGAAAGCGGCGTCTTCCGGCCTGTCCGCCGTTAAAGTTCTTCTGTCAGCGTAACGACGATGCGCCGCCTGTGGGGCGCCCGCCGGTGTTCAAGCAAGTAAATTCCCTGCCAGGTTCCCAGAAGCAATCGTCCGTCTGCGAACGGTATCGACAAAGACGTCGCGGTCATGGCGGCTTTGAGATGCGCCGGCATGTCATCCGGCCCTTCGGCTTCGTGGCGGTAGGGGCCGTCTTCGGGCGCCGTGCGGTCCAGCCAGTCGACGAGATCGCGCATCACATCAGGGTCTGCATTTTCCTGAACGGTGAGCGATGCAGACGTATGCTGAATGAACAGATGGACGATCCCGCTCGCGGCTGGCCGCGCGGCGATCACAGCCTTCACGTCTTCCGTGACATCGACGGCCTTGCGCCCCGGAGTTTCCACGGTGAGGATCGTCGGCATCAATAACCTCTTGTTATATAATAAAAAATCAAGGCGATTGTCGTTTGCTGCGGGCCGTGCAACAGGTCATGTTCCCGTTCGCGGGGTTCGTCCGTTTTGTCTAATTTGATGTGTCTGTTCGCCAATTGAAAGACGTTGCCTTCATCGACCTTGAAGCCTCCGGGCTGTCTGCGCGGTCCTGGCCGATTGAAGTCGGCTGGTGCTTCGCCGGCGGCTCCCCGAAAGCTATGTTGATCCATCCCGACGAGGCCTGGTCGCTTGATGATTGGAATCCAGCGGCGGAGGCGCTGCATGGGATTGCTTATGATGATCTCATGAAGGAAGGCGTTGCCGCCGACAAAGTTTGCGAAAGGCTGAACAACGCGCTCGCCGGCAAGCTCGTATTTTCAGACGCGCCCGATTGGGACGGCTTCTGGCTCTACCGCCTGTTCCAGGCGGCGAAAAAGCGCCAGCGTTTCATTGTCAGCGACTTTTCTTCGATCTTTCGGTCGGCGCCGCCCGAAGACGTGGATCGTTATATCGCCGAAGCTGAACGCGTGGCGCCGCGCACCCATCGGGCGATCCCTGATGTGCTCCACATGCGCGCGCTGTATGAACTGGCTTCGCCAGGGCTATAAGCGGGCGTTGATCGTTGACGCGCAAAAGGCGATGTCCTGTTCATGAATGCTGAAACTCTCATTGCTGAACCGCGCCGGTTTGCCATGGGTCTCGAAACCGGCGAGCTTGCGGGCTGGCGCTGGAATAATGACGGCGCGCCGCCGCTCCTGTTTCTGCACGCCACCGGCTTTTGCGCCTCTGCTTATGCCCAGATGTTGTCGGCGCTTGGCGGCGCCTATGATGTCTATGCGCTGGATCTGCGCGGCCATGGCCGGACCGGCCTGCCGGCCGAACCGGCGGCCCTGAGGTCATGGAAACCCTATCGCGACGATGTGCGCGCTTTCCTCGACCGGGAACGGCGTGACGGGTGGGCGCTGGCCGGTCATTCCCTGGGCGCTGCGACGGCGCTGCTCGCCGCCGAAGGGCGCAGCGATATCGCTGCCTTAAAGCTTGTCGAGCCGGTGGCCATGCCGGCATGGCTGTCGGCGCTCGCCAAAACCCCGGTCTGGCCGGTTTTTGCAGGGCGGATGAATTTGGTGCGCCAGGCGGCGCGGCGGCGCAGCGCTTGGAGCGACCGGGACAGCGTCATCTTTTCCTATAGCCGCAAGGTCCTGTTCAAAAGCTGGGCGCCGGGCGTTTTGGAGGATTATCTGAAAGACGGTCTCATCGACGTCGCCGGGGGCGTGCGTCTTGCCTGCGCGCCGGAATGGGAGGCCGCGACTTTTGCGGCGCAGGCCAATGATTTCTGGCAAGCGGCGGCGAATGCGCCCGCGCCGCTCAGTATCTTCGCCGCAAAAGAGCCGGGGTCCACGGTTCGCACCTTCGCCCGAGCCCGCTTTCGCAAACTTGGCGCGCGCATCATAGTTGATGATGAGGCAGGGCATTTTGCTCCCATGCAAAAACCGCGGGAACTGGCGGCTTTTCTCGCCTCCTAACCCCGCCGCCCAGAAAAAACTCTCATCGCCGCCCCTAGAGGTTGGCGCTTCGGGGCCTTTTTGCTAAGCGTCCCCTCCGAAACGCCCAAGGGTCGTCAACAGGGGCCGGACCGGGCGGCTTTTTATCAAGGAAGGTATTGAGAATGAGCGAGGCGCAAGCTCTCCCCGAAGTGACCGGCAAAATGTATCTTTATGAGCAGCCGGAACTCCTGATGAAGGAAAAGCACGGCGATCTTGGCCTGACGCCGACGCAAAAGCCATTCGGTTTCGCCGCCAAGGCTCGGGCCGTGCCGGTCACGCTCGGTGAAATTCCGTCGGCCATGAAGAACTACCCGCTGATTTTCATGTCGCAGGAACGTCCGTCGCTTCTTGCCGTCACCGGCGTCTATGACGACATCAATCTGTTCGTGGACGACAACGGAAACTGGGAAGATTTTGCCTATATTCCGGCTTACGTCCGCCGCTATCCGTTCGGCGTCGCCGCCGAGGAAAATGGCGAGCGCATGGCGGTGGTGATCGACCGCGGTTACGAAGGGCTGACGCAGGGCGGCCAGACGCCGCTTTTCGAAAACGACCAGATGACGGCGCAGACGCAGGCCGCTGTGGATTTTGTGAAAAACTATGAGCGCGATCGTCAGGTGACGGATCAATTTGCGAAATTGCTCATGCAGCATGAGTTGATCCAGCAGCAGTCCGCTCATTACACGCCTGCTGGCGCCAGCGAGCCGATTGCCTTCGCGCAATATTTCGGCGTCGATGAAGACCGCCTGAAAGGTCTTTCAGATGAGACCAAGCTCGAGCTTGAGCGGCAGGGGGCCATGGCGCTCGCTTACGCCCTTCTGATGTCCATGGGGAACTGGCGGTTAATCCTGCAGCGCCGGGCGAAGCGCTTTGGCCTCAATGAGCAGGATGTGTTCAAGCCGATTGCGACAAACTAGCCGCGATTGAGACGAAGATTAGAAGGCCGGGCCGCATGAAATGCGCCGCCCGGCCTTTTCTCGTTCAAGTTTCAGCGATGTTGCGATGCGCCGTGAGAAATAGGATTGGCCTCGCCCCCGGCCCCCGTTACCAAGACGTTATGATATTCCGCCGCCTTATCGTTGCGCTATCGACCGCCTTTCTGGCGATGCTTTCAGCGGCGTCGGCGCAAACTCGCGTCGAAAACGATTATACGGCGACGGAGATTGCGCCTGAAGCGGCGGGCTTTGTGCCCGGCGGGACATTATGGTTTGCGATCCGTCAGGAGATAAGACCCGGCTGGCATGTCTTCTGGACCAATCCCGGCGACGCCGGTCTGCCCCTGAGGCTCGACTGGTCGCTGCCGCAAGGGTTTGAGGCCGGCGAGATTCTTCATCCCGCGCCGGAGTTCATTCCTGTGGGGCCACTGGCGAGTTACGCCCATGAAGGCGCGCCGGTGTTTCTTGTTCCGGTCACCGTGCCGGAGGATGCAAATCCCGGCGAGACAGTCGACATTGATATTCATGCGTCGTGGCAGGCTTGCGAAGAAATCTGCGTTCCCGAGAAAGGGCGCTTTTCCTTTTCTGTGCCCGTGCTTGAAACAGGCGCTATGGAGCCGGCTCGCCGGGTGCTATTCTCTCTTGCCCGCGCCAAGCTGCCGAAAGCCTATGAAGAGCGCGGGCGCATCGCGGTGGAAGACGGCGCCTATGTGCTGACGGTCGCAGCGCCGCAGGGTTTCACCGAAAAGAATGCGTTTTTCTTCGCCCGGCCCGAAGGCGTGGTGTCGCCGCCGGCGCCGCAGGAGATGGAGGTCGAAGACGGCGTCTTGCGCATTGCGATGCAGCCGGGCTGGGTTGAGAGATATGATGAAGAGACCTTTTCCGGCGTTCTGACCTTCAGCGAAGACGCGGGGCGGCGCGCGCTGGCGGTGACGGCCGATGTCGCCGAACCCCTGATCAAGCCGGGCGCCCCGCCGGAGGCGCCGCCGCAAAAGGAGCCCAGCCTTCCGCTTCTCTTTTTATTCGCCTTCCTCGGCGGCGTGATTTTAAACGTGATGCCTTGCGTCTTTCCGGTGGTGTTCATCAAGGCGGCGTCTTTCATGCAAAGCGCGCGCGAACATCCGGGCGCCGTTCGCCTCCATGGACTTCTCTACATGGCGGGCGTTCTCTCGACATTTTTGCTGATGGGCGGCGCGTTGCTCGCTTTGCGGGCGGGCGGCGCTGAATTCGGCTGGGGCTTTCACCTGCAATCGCCCTGGGTCGTCGCCTTGTCGGCTTATGTCCTGCTTCTGGTTGGGCTCAATCTCGCCGGGCTCTATTCCGTAGGCGGGGGGATCGCCGGCGCCGGCCAGAAACTCGCAGCCAAGCCGGGCGGCCTCGGGGCTTTTTTCACCGGCGCGCTGGCGGTCCTCGTCGCCGCCCCCTGCATCGGGCCTTTATTGAGCGCGCCCATGGGGGCGGCGCTCTTACTGCCGCCGGTTGCTGGGCTCTTGATTTTCGCGCTTCTCGGCCTCGGCCTCGCCGCGCCTTATGTTATTCTGTCTTTCGTTCCGGGGCTCGGCGCGCGTCTGCCCAGGCCCGGCCCGTGGATGATCATCTTCAAACAGGCGCTCTCCTTTCCGGTCTTCGCCGCCGCCGCCTATTTTCTCTGGGTGCTGGCGCAGCAGGCCACGGGCGCCGGGCTCGCCGCCGTGCTCGCCGGGGGCGTGTTGCTGGCGTTTTCGGCATGGGTGTTCGATCACAGCCGGGGCGCCAATCTGCGCGCCTTGATTTTGCGGGTCCTCTCGGCGCTGGCGGCGGTCATGGCGCTGGCGCCGCTCCTGCGGCTCGAACCGGCGGTCCAAGCAACGGCGGGACAAGCCGATCTCGGGTCATATGGGGCCCTGCGCGCCGAGACCTATGATGCGGACGCCCTTCAGGCCTATCGCAATCAGGGAACGCCGGTCTTCATCGATTTCACCGCCGCCTGGTGCGTCACCTGCCAGTTCAACAAGATGACGGTGTTTTCCGACAGGGCCGTGGCGCGCGCCTTCGACGAGAGCGGGACGGTTTTCATGGTGGCGGACTGGACTGTGCGCGATCCGGAAATCACCGAGGCGCTGGCCGGTTTCGGCGCCAGCGGCGTGCCGCTTTATGTTTACTATGGGCCCTCGGGCGAGGCGTCCGTCCTGCCGCTGCCTTTAACGAAAAAGTCGGTTCTAAGAGCTGTCTCAGGAGCCGGCCTTTAAGCCTGCCGCGGCAACCTTCTCCGCTTTCAACTGTTCCGCGGCTGCATGCTGTTCGAATTCATGCGCCTTCAGCCCGAAAATAGCCGACACGGCGAGAATGGCCGCGAGACTGGTCAGAAGACGGTTGAGAAAGGCGTTGCGGGAAGAAGCGGTGATTTGCATGAGTTTCGTTTACCGGCTTTTCCTTAAAACGCGTTGAGGAAGACGCTTAAAATCCGTATCAGTTTTCAGGAGTGGCCGAGACGTTGGAAATCAAGATGACTGCTATTGCTGACAAGCCTGAATGGGAAGCCCTCCGGAAGGATGCGGACGACCTCAAGGATGTTTCGCTGCGCTCGCTTTTCGAAAAGGACCAGGACCGGTTCCAGCGCTATTCGCTCGAGGCGGCGGGGCTGTTCCTCGACTATTCCAAAAACAGGATCACCGAAGACGTTGTCGATCATCTGATCGCGCTCGCCATGGCGGCGGAGCTCGAGCCCGCGCGCGAGGCGATGTTCGCCGGAGAAGAAATCAACGTCACCGAAGGCCGCGCGGTGCTGCACCCGGCGCTGCGCGACTTTTCCATGCGCGATTATTTTGTCGGCGGCGAGAATGTCTCCCGGGCCGTACGCGCCGAACGCGACAAGATGAAAGCTTTCGCCGACGCCGTGCATCGCGGCGAGCGCAAAGGCTATACCGGCAAGCCGCTGACGACGGTCGTCAATATCGGCATCGGCGGCTCCGACCTTGGCCCCCTGATGGCGACGGAGGCCTTGCAGCCTTACTGGATCGAAGGCCGGCGCGCCTTTTTCGTTTCCAATGTGGACGGCCAGCATATCGCCGACACGCTGGCTGAAGTGGATCCGGAAACGACTCTCTTCATCGTCGCCTCGAAAACCTTTACGACGCAGGAGACCATGACCAACGCCGAAACGGCGAAGGAATGGTTTTTGAAAAACGGCGGCGGCGAAGACGACATCGCGAAACATTTCATCGCGCTCTCCACCAACGCCTATGCGGTGAAGGCCTTCGGCATCGCCGAGGAGAACATGTTCGAATTCTGGGACTGGGTCGGGGGGCGCTATTCCCTGTGGTCCGCGATCGGCATGTCTATCGCGTTGCAGGTGGGCTTCGATGTGTTCGAAAAGCTGTTGCGCGGCGCCCACGTCATGGACGAACATTTTCGCACGGCGGAGCTGCGTGAGAACATGCCGGTCATGCTGGCGCTTATAGGGATATGGAACCGCAATTTCCAGGGCGCGGCGTCGCACGCGGTGCTTCCCTATGACCAGCATCTCCATCGTCTGCCGGCCTATCTGCAACAGGCGGACATGGAATCGAACGGCAAGCGCGTCGAGGCGGACGGTACGCCGGTCAGTTACGCGACCGGCCCGGTGATCTTCGGCGAGCCCGGCACCAACGGCCAGCACGCCTTCTATCAGCTTCTGCATCAGGGGACGGACCTTATCTCCGCCGACTTCATTGCGCCTGCCGTCAGTCAGGAGGAAACCGGCGACCATCATGAGAAACTGTTATCGAATTTCCTCGCCCAGACCGAAGCCCTGATGCGCGGCAAGACCGAAAAGGAAGCGCGCCAAGAATTGAAAGCAGACGGCTGCCCGCCGCCGGAAGTGGACAAGCTTGCGCCGCATAAAGTTTTTCCCGGCGGCCGGCCGACCAATTCGATCCTCATGGAAAAGCTGACGCCGGAACATCTCGGCGCGCTGATCGCCCTTTATGAACACAAGATCTTCTGTCAGGGCGTCATCTGGGGCGTCAATTCCTTCGACCAGTGGGGCGTCGAGCTTGGAAAGGCGCTGGCCAAAACCATCCTGCCGGAGCTCGCGAAAGCCGGAGAGGAAAAACCGAAAGCGGAAAGTCACGACGCGTCGACAAACGGTCTCATTGACCGGATAAACGCCGCGCGATCTGAGATGAAATAAAAATAGGAGTCCGATCATTCCCGCGGAAGCGGGAATCCAGAAATGGTGAGGCTTGAAATGGATCCCCGCCGACCGCGAAGCGGTCAGGTTATGATTAGCGCGCATTCGCGCGCGGGCGTGGGGATGATCGGAGATTGGGATAGGCATGATGACAATCAAAAAATTTTCCATGATGTTTATCGTCTTTATGTTTGCATGCTTGGTTGCAAACGCTGCGCGCGCCGAAGGCGAAACCCATGCGAAAATTCAAACCTCCATGGGCGACATTGTCGTGGAGCTTTATCCGGACAAGGCGCCGAAGACGGTCGAGAATTTTTTGCAATATGCAACGGACGGTCATTACGACCGCACGCTCATCCATCGCGTGGTGCGCGGTTTTGTGATTCAGGGCGGCGGCTATTCGCGTTTCTTTGTAGAGCGTCCGACCCGCGATCCGATTCCTTACGAGGCCGACAATGGCCTCAAAAACGAACGCGGTACGCTCGCCATGGCGCGCAGCGACCATCCCGACAGCGCCGCGGCGCAATGGTTCATCAATCTGAAGGATAATACTGACCTCGACCACAAGATGTTCGAGGGACTGCCGGTCTATGGCTACACCGTCTTCGGCCGCGTCGTGGACGGCATGGATGTCGCCGACGCCATCGGCGCGGTGGAGACCGGCCCCGGCGGCCAGTTCGAGTCGGAAGTTCCGGTGGAGCCGGTCATCATCGAGCGGGTCGACCCGATCGAGTGGCCCGAAGCTGAATGATTTACACGGCGCGCGTTGCTCGCAGACCGTAAATCACGAAACCGACGCCGACGATGATGGCGAGCGAAAGACTGAGCAACAGAGCTGTCACGAAAAGCTCAACGGGCGCTGCGCCGGCTGAGCCGCCGCCGGCGAGCGGCATCATCGCCGCCGCGCCGGTGAAAGCCGAGACCAGCGTCGCCAGCCAGTTGGCGAACGCGGCGTACACCACCAGCCAAAACGTCGCTAGGCGCTGACGGGGGCCGAGCGCGAGACGTTCCCAGATCAGCCCGAAGACAATCAGCAACATGCCGTTGAAGACGCCTTCGAGATGACTCGCCAGCGCCATGCGCGGCAGCATGGCGAGCGGCACAACGAGCCCTGTCACAAGGCCGAGCAGCAATAGAGCGGCGCCGAGCTGCATCAGATGGCGGCTGGAGGGGAAAGGGTCGGAAGAGGTCATATGTCTCGTCTTTCGCTGCGCGCGGGGACCGCAGGTGGCGGCAAGGGGTGGCACAGGTAGTCTCTGCGGCCGCCGCAACAACCTGACGGAAGTTAGCCTTCGGCGCCATCAATGGTCGGTGGCCTCGCATTGCCCCCCCTCGCGGGATCGGCTATCCCGCGCGGGCTATGGCCGACAAGCAAAAGAAAAAACAGAAAACCTTCCGCCCCAAGGCGCGCATTCCGCGCGGCTTCCGCGACCGTCTCGGCGGCGAGATCGCCGCCGAGCGCGAGATGCTGGCGCGGATCGGCGCCGTCTATGAGCGCTGGGGCTTCGATGCGCTGGAAACCCCGGCCTTTGAATATACCGATGCGCTCGGCAAGTTTCTGCCCGATGTGGACCGGCCGGGTCAGGGCGTCTTTTCGCTTCAGGACGACGACGAACAGTGGATGAGCCTCAGATATGATTTGACGGCGCCGCTCGCGCGTTATGTGGCGGAAAATTACGATGCGCTCCCCAAACCCTTCCGCCGCTATCAGATGGGGCCCGTCTGGCGCAACGAAAAGCCGGGGCCGGGCCGTTTCCGCCAGTTCACCCAATGCGACGTCGACACGGTGGGTGCGCCGGCGCCTTATGCGGATGCGGAAATCTGCGCGCTCTTTGCTGAGGTGATCGAGGCGGCGGGGATCGCGCCCGGCGATTTTTTCATTCGCGTCTCCAACCGCAAGATTGTTGATGGGCTCTTTGAAAAGATCGGTCTCGCGGAAGAGGCGGATGTGGAAACGCGTCTCACGGTCATGCGGAGCATGGACAAGTTCGACAAGTTCGGTGCGGAGGGCGTGGCGCTGCTCCTCGGGCCGGGCCGCAAGGACGAGAGCGGCGATTTCACTGAAGGCGCAAAACTCGATGACGCCAAGATCGAAACTGTGCTCGCGTTTCTGACCTCGGGCCCGGAAAATTCCAAAGCGGACCCTTTGGCGGTGATCGAAAAACTGCTTGGCGAAACCAAAAGCGGCGCCGAAGGCGTAGCGGAGTTGCAGGGCATCAAGGCGTCGATTCCGGATTTCGCCTCGCGCCCGATCATCTTCGACTGCTCGGTCATTCGCGGGCTCGATTATTACACCGGTCCCGTTTTCGAGGCGGAGTTTTCCAGCGGACTGACGGACGCCAAAGGCCGCCCGGTGCAGATGGGCTCCATCGGCGGCGGCGGGCGCTATGACGGACTCGTGAAACGCTTCAAGGGCGTCGAGGTTCCGGCTGTCGGCGTTTCCGTCGGCGTGTCGCGCCTGCTGGCGGCGCTTGAATTGAAGCGCGATGCCGAAGAGATTGCGCGGGGCCCCGTCGTCGTCCTCGCCCTCGAAAAAGATCAGATGGCGGAGTATCAGGCGATGGCGGCCGAGCTGCGCGCCGCGGGCGTGCGCGCGGAGGTCTATCTCGGCGGGTCGAATTTCGGCAAGCAGTTGAAATACGCCGACAAGCGTTCCGCGCCCGTCGCGATCATTCAGGGATCGGACGAACGCGAAAAGGGCGAGCTTCAGATCAAGGATCTTGTCCTTGGCGCCGAGCTTTCAAAAGAGATCGAGGACAACGCCGAATGGCGTGAGGCCCAGCCCGCGCAGTTTTCGGTCAAGCGCAGTGAGCTCGTGGAAGCGGTGAAGAAGGTGCTGGCGCGGCGTTAGGCGTTATAGCCAAAACGAAATCCAAGCTAACCAGGAATATGCTAGGTATAGGACGGCTATGTAGAGTGTGAGCAAAATTGTGCTCTGAAGCAGGCCAAACCATCCCGGTTTTGGCTTTGGAAGAAAAGGGATGCTGGTCGAGAATGCGACAGGCAGCCAAAGCCAGTTTGGTTTTCGAATTAGCGGCGTTGCATCGGATGGACTGTCTTCGGCGGTCTCTAACTCTGCGGCGCCGATAGTGTCCAGAAGCATTCGCGCGTCGTTTTCTGCAGACGCCATCACCTGCAAACCATACCCCTGCAACGCGATGCGCATCCATGGCGCTGCTGTCAAATAGTGATCATTCTGAACAAAAGAGTCGATCCCATTGGATAGGAGAAAGCTTCTTGCGCAATAGGCTTCTTCAGGATCATAGAAGCGCGCAATTTCGACCAGGTTCCCCATGCGCCAAGACTAGGGCATCTTATAAATTGCTGAAAGCCGAAATTTTCTGACTCACCCAAACACCACCAGAACGCCCGACACCGTCAGCACCGAAAGCATCATCGTAAAGGCGATCGCCGCGGCGGTTTCGCTTTTATAGACGCCATACTGGCTGACAATAACAAAGCAGCCGACGCCTGACGGCACCAGCACGAACAGCGCCAGCGCGCCCCAGTAATCCGGATTCTGAACGCCCAGCAGGACGGCGGTCCCAAGCGCCACGGCGGGCAGCAGCACCATTTTTGTCGCGGTGATGAGGCTCACCCGGCCGGCCACGTCCTTGAACGCCGGAAACCGATGCGTCGCGAGAAAGACGCCAAGGGAGAACAGCGCCGTCGGTCCCGCGGCGCGCCCGAGAATGTCGAAAAAGGTTTTAACCGGCGGCTCGAAGGGAAGACCGAACGCCGAATAGAGAAAGCCGAGAATAAGGCCGAGGATCAGCGGGTTTTTTAAGGGGCCCGTGACGAACGCCGCCGCGCGCGCCAGCGCATGGCCGTCCTCCTTGCGCGGCGAGATCAGCGCGGTGGCGATGCCGATAATGATCGTGCCTTCAAGCAGCATGGAGGAAACGAAAGGCTTCGCCCAGCCTTCGATGTTGAGCGCAATGGGCAGGCCGAGAAATACCGCATTGCCGAGCGTCGAGGTGAGCGCATGGGCGCCGGCCTCCTGTTTCGACAGATTGAAAAACCGCTGCGACAGGAAATAGCCGGTGAGAAGCGCGATGCTCGCCCCCGCCAGATAGGAAAGCGCGACAGCGAGTTCCTTTTCCCCGGGCGGCGTCGCGCCGGCGGTGAGGCCGAACAGCGCCGCCGGCATGGCGATTTTGAATACGAATTTGTTCAGCACCTCCGATTCGGCGGCGTTCAACATGTTCGTCCGGCCGGCGGCGAACCCCGCGGCGATGACGGCGAAGACGGGAAGGGCGATGGTGATGGCTGGGCTCATGGGCCCGAGCCTTTCACAAGGCTCGCATCAAGGGTCAAGCTGAGGGAGGGAAATCGGAATTGCCGGGCGGAGAGAGGGCCAAATCTCCCGGGGGCTGGGGGCGATGGTTAAAACCGGAAACTCCGGCCCGGACCATCCGCCCGGCCGACCGAGAATGATGGGGGAATGGGGCGCGTTGAGGGACCAATTAAGGCGATTTTAAGGATGATTTTCCCCGGTTTCTTTGCGGCTGCGAAGGGAATAAAGGCTTGCGGGAGGGGGCCATCGGCGCGATGGTTGTCGTGATGCGAACCAGTCCCGCTTCCCAGCCCGCCAGGCGCCAGCCCGAAACCGTCGCCTTCACGCGCAGCGAGCTGACGCGGATTTTGTCCGTCTATGGCTACTTCGTCGCCGCCGGGGAATGGCGCGACTACGCTATCGATTCGCTCAACGATGCGGCGGTGTTTTCGATCTTCCGGCGCGCCTCGGAGCTGCCCCTCTACCGGATAGAAAAGCGCCCGGCGCTGGCGAAGAAACAGGGCGCCTGGGTGGTCGTCTCCATGAGCGGGGCGGTTTTAAGGCGCGGCCATGAGCTGGCGCAGGTCCTCAAGGTCTTCGACCGCCAGAAGCTGAAGCTCGCCACGTAACGGCTTCTCCGGATTCCGCCAAAGGCTACCTTCTCGCAGCGTGCGAAACCCTCTCCCGCCACCGGGAGAGCGGAGGTAGTCATCAAAATTTACCCCCTCCCCCTTGAAATAGGGCGGCGGCCGCGCAAAATGAGGCTAAGTAAACTGGTCAGTGTAACGCTATCCCATAACAGGCATCCCATGACCGCGACCGCTGAAGCTCATCCGAACCGCATTGAAATCGACCCGGAAGACTATGTCTGGATCAACGGCTTTCCGACGCCGCCGGTCATGTCGCGCCGTCCGCTGCACGCCGTCGCCTCTGTCTTCAGACTGGTCACCAACAAGGAAGACACGCGCCAGGTTTTTGAAACCGTACAGGCGCTCGCCGGGGACAGTCCGAAAAAACTGTTCCGCCGTTTTACGTCGACCCCTTACGGGCGCCGCGTTGTGACCGAGCCGGTGAAGCTCGAAGAAATCCTCGGCGATCGCGAGGCCTTGCGCACCTACCCGGAAGGTTCGCTGGCGCGGGCCTATCTTGCGTTCATGGAAGGCGAGAACCTGACGCCTGAAGGTTTGCGCGCCGCGGCGGAGGAAGCGCAGATCGATTATGACGCCTATCCGGAATTCGCCGAATACATGCGTCTCTTCATGCACCTTCAGGTCAGTCACGATCTCTGGCATGTGCTGACCGGCTATGGTCGCGACGCGCTGGGAGAGCTCTGCAATCTCGTTTACACGCGCCAGCAGACACACAATCCCGGTTTCAAATTGATCGTCGCCATCGGCTTCCTTGCGCAAAAGCTCGAGCAGCCTTTCCAGCCCATACAAAAAGCCCTCGCCGAAGCAAAACGCAATGCGCTCGCCGCCGAGTGGGTGCTGGAATATGACGTGGAGGAATTACTGCCGCTGCCGCTTTCCGAAGCGCGGGCGCGCCTCAAGATCGGCGAGCCGAAAATCTACAAAGCGGTTCCTGACGAGATCAAACGCACGCTTTTGAAGCCGAAGGTCGCCGAAACTCAGGCCGAGCGGGAGCGCGCGGCGCGGGAACGGGCGGCCTTGCAGGCAAGCTGATGCTTTCCATCAGGGCCGGGCGTTTTTATATAGCCGCCCATGACGCATGATTGCAGACTCTATCTGATTACGCCGCCGGCGATCGGCGATCTTCAACGTTTTCGCGATGATTTCGCCCGCGCGCTCGGCGCCGGCGATGTCGCCTGCGTGCAGTTGCGTCTGAAATCGCCTGAGGGCGTGTCTGCGGGCGACGACGAAACTCTGCGCGCCGCCGAAACGCTCCTGCCCATCGCGCGCGAACACGATGTCGCTTTTCTGATCAATGACCGGCCGGATCTGGCGCTGAAATCGGGCGCCGACGGCGTCCATGTGGGCCAGTCCGATGCGAGCTGCAAAAAGGCGCGGGCCGCCCTCGGCGAAGACGCCACCGTGGGCGTCACCTGTCACAATTCGAAACACCTGGCGCTTGAGGCCGGGGAGGCGGGCGCCGATTATGTGGCCTTTGGCGCCTTTTTCCCCACACAGACGAAAGAAGCGCCGACAAAGGCGGAGCCTCAACTGCTTGAATGGTGGTCTTACGCAACGACGCTGCCTTGCGTCGCGATAGGCGGCATCACCCCGGAAAATTGCGGCCCCCTAGTGCGCGCGGGCGCAGATTTCATCGCCGCCGCCGGGGCGGTCTGGTTGCACGAAGACGGTCCCGCCGCAGCGGTCAAAGCCTTCAACAAGGCGATCGCCGAGGGGTGAGGTGCCGGAACGGATCTTGCGTTGAAGCCCCCATATGTCGTGGGGAGCACTGTCATGAGCCTTCGCTGGGTGTTGCTGACCGCCATGGTGGCCATGGTCGCCATCTGTTTCACCGCCGCCTTTGTGGAAGGGTTTAACCAGGCCATGGCGGCGGCGAGCTAGTTTCGCGCGCCGAACCGGCGTAAAAGCCGGGCCATGCGGCGAGCTATTTTCATTCTGTTCTCTTGTCTTTTTCTGACGCCTGCTTTCTCACAGGAACAGGGCGCCGGGGCCGCGCTCGAGGCGCTGCTTGCGGGCGATTATGAAACGGCGCGGGCGCTTGCCGAACCGCTGGCGGAAAAAGGCGACGCCGATGCGCAGCATCTCATCGGCTATCTTTATGAAAACGGTCTCGGCGTTGAGACCGATCTTCAGCGTGCGGTGGATCTTTACGACAAGGCGGCGCGGGCCGGGCAGGCGGATGCGCAATTTGCGCTTGGCGAGCTTGCGCGCACGGGCGACGGCGTCCGGGAGGCGCCGGACATCGCCATCGGCTGGTACAAGCTGGCGGCCGAGCAGGGGCACGCACGGGCAAATCTGCGTCTCGGCGTCATGCATCTGGAAGGCGTCGGCGTCGATCAGGACAAGGCGCGCGGCGTCAAATTCCTGATGGAGGCGGCGGAGGCGGGCGAGCCGGAAGCCCAGCGCAATCTCGCCATTGCTTATCTCTCCGGCGACGGCGTGTCGCGGCATCACCCGACCGCCGCCGACTGGTTCGCCAAGGCCGCCGAGGGCGGCGATATGCTTGCCGCCTATAATCTGGGGCTGTTGTTGCAGTCCGGCGATCTCGGCGTTCCTGATCTTGAGGCGTCGGCGACGTATATGCGCAAAGCGGCGGAGGCGGGCTTCGCGCCCGCCATGACCGGGCTTGGCTTGCTGGTCCATAGCGGCGTCGACGCGGAGGAAAGCCCCGCCGACTGGTTCGAGCGCGCGGCCGAGGCCGGCGACCCGCAGGGGCGGTTTCTTTATGCGGTCGCCCTGTCCGAAGGCGACGGACGCGAGAGGGACGCGGAAGCCGCCCTGCTGCTGGTCGACGGCCTGATCGCCGACCCCGAGGTTGATCCGGCTCTCAAGGACCAGGCGAAGAAGCTGCGTCGCCGCTTGCGATAAAACCTCTATTCACGTTTTGTTTCCTTCCACGCGGAACCGCCCTATGGTCGCGCCATGAGCGCAGTGATTCGCATTTTGGGCGTCGATCCGGGCTCCGCGGCCACCGGCTGGGGCGTGGTCGAGCGCGCGGGCGCGCGGCTTTCCTATGTCGCCTCCGGCGTCATCCGGCCGAAGCGGGGCGCGGCCCATGCCGCGAAACTCGCCGAGATTTTCGAAGGGCTGCAAGCGCTGATTTCCGAGTTCGGACCCGACGAGGCGGCGGTGGAGGAGACATTCGTCAACGCCAATCCCCGCGACGCGCTGGTCTTGGGACAGGCGCGCGGCGTCGCCTTGTTGGCGCCGGGGCTCGCCGGGCTGGCTGTCGCCGAATATGCGGCGAATTCGGTGAAGAAGTCCGTGGTGGGCAAGGGCCATGCGGACAAAACTCAGGTCGCCGCCATGGTGAAAGTGCTGCTCCCGAAATGCGGCGCGCTGGCGAGCGACGAGGCGGATGCGCTCGCCGTCGCTGTCTGTCACGCTCATCACAGTAGTTTTCGCAAATTGGAGGCGTCGTAAATGATCGGCAGGTTGAAAGGCGTTGTCATCTCGCTGGCGGAAGATACGGCCATCATCGATGTGAATGGCGTCGGCTATGAAATTCACGCCGCGCCGCGCGTGCTGCAAGGTTTGACGCCGGGTGACGAGACGACGCTGTCTATTGAGACATTGGTGCGCGAAGACCTGATCCGGCTTTACGGCTTTCCGTCCGAGAATGAGCGTCAGGCGTTTCGTCTTTTGCAAAGCGTGCAAGGGGTCGGCGCGAAACATGCGCTCGGGATTTTACAGGTGCTGACGCCGTCCGAACTTTACGACGCGGTGACGGCGGAAGACGTCACTGCGGTTTCCCGCGCCCATGGGGTGGGCAAGAAACTCGCCCAGCGCATCGTCACCGAATTGCAGTCAAAGGCCGGCGCGCTCGCCGGCGCCGGAGGCGAAGTGATCGCCATGGCCGCGCGTAAAAAGGTCGCCGCCGCGGCGCCGTCCGATCCCGCTTTGGCGGCGAAGGCGGACGCCGTCTCGGCCCTCGCCAATCTCGGCTATGACGGCGTTGAGGCGCGCCGCGCCGTCGCCCGCGCCGCGGAAGGCATGGACTCTCCCGGCGTTGAAGCGCTTATTAAAGCGGCGCTCAAAGAACTGGCGGCGGCGTAAGGGAACAGGGACGCAACTCCCCCCCCTCTCCCGCTGGCGGGAGAGGGGCCGGGGGTGAGGGTGGAAGTTTTCCCATATGGAACCACGCCGAAATATAAAGCGAGCGAGAAAACTAAGGCAATTTGCAAATAAGCCGGAGCAAATGGCGTGGGAAGTTTTGCGCGAGTTTCGCAAGCATGGATTTCCGGTGCGCCGTCAACACGGAGTAGGCCGCTTTGTTGTAGACTTCGCTGTCGTGAAAGCGAAGCTTGCTATTGAGATCGATGGCGGCATCCACAAATTGCCGGCAGTTGCTGAACGCGATGCCGTGCGAGAAAAAGAAATTGTCGAAAGCGGGTGGCGCATGTTGCGCATATCTGCGGAGGTCGCGATGAATGAAGATCAGTTATGCGCGCTGATGCAAAAAGAACTTGGGTTATGAAGCTTAAAGAGCACCCTCACCCCCGGCCCCTCTCCCGCAAAGCGGGAGAGGGGAGAAGGACCTTTTCCCATGGCTGAACCTGCTTACAAAGATGACCGTTTAATTGACGGCGAGCGCAAGGGAGAAGACGCCGATGCGGCGCTGCGCCCGAAAAAGCTCGACGATTTCGTCGGTCAGCCGAGCGCCAAGGACAATCTCCGGGTTTTCGTGCAAGCCGCGAAGGCGCGCGGCGAGGCGCTCGACCACGTGCTGTTTCACGGGCCCCCGGGCCTCGGCAAGACGACTCTGGCGCAGATCGTCGCCAATGAACTGGAAGTCAGCTTCCGCGCGACCTCGGGCCCCGCGATCACCAAGCCCGGCGATCTTGCGGCGCTGCTCACCAATCTCGAAGCCGGCGACGTCTTGTTCATCGACGAGATTCACCGCCTGTCGCCCCATGTCGAGGAAGTGCTCTATCCCGCGATGGAGGATTTCGCCCTCGATCTCATCATCGGCGAAGGTCCGGCGGCGCGCTCGGTCAGGATCGATCTGCCGCGCTTCACGCTGATCGGAGCGACAACGCGCTCGGGGCTGCTCGCCAAACCGCTGCTCGACCGGTTCGGCATCCCCGTGCGTCTCGATTTCTATTCTGAAAAAGATCTCGCGCGCATCGTCTCGCGCGGCGCAGCTTTGTTGAAAGCCGAGATGTCCGCCGACGGCGCCGGAGAAATCGCGCGCCGGGCGCGCGGGACGCCCCGCGTCGCGGGGCGGCTGCTGCGCCGCGTGCGCGATGTGGCGACGGTGGAAGGAGCCGGCGTCATTGACGCGGCGGTCGCCGACAAGGCGCTGAAGCGTCTCGAAATCGACGTCCTAGGTCTTGATCCGCTCGACCGGCGTTATCTTCGTCTGATTGCGGAGCATTTCGGCGGCGGTCCCGTGGGCGTTGAAACCATCGCCGCGGCCCTCGCCGAAGCGCGCGACGCTGTCGAGGATGTGATCGAACCCTTCCTGTTGCAGCAGGGCCTCATCCAGCGCACGCCCCGCGGCCGCGTTCTTTCCGTCAGCGCCTGGGCGCATCTCGGATTGCCCGCGCCGAAGGGCGCGGCGTCGGATTTGTTTGGCGAAAACTAGCGTGGCTGCCAAGCGCCTCAATCTTGAAGCCGTCAGATCGGAAAGTGATTTCCACGATCTAGTGGCGAGAGAGTTTGCTTTCTCTGATTATTATGGCCGTAACCTCGATGCTTTCGAAGAGTGCTTTGAAGAGTTTTGCAGCGGCGACACGGTATTCGTCTCGGGATTGAGCAGTCTTCCAACGCCGCTGCGAGACTATGTGAGCAAGTATCTAAACGTAATGAAACAGTTAGAGGCTTCGTCGCCTGATTTATTCAATTTAGTCATCGAATAGTGACCATTCCGCACTAGGATCATTTCCGCAATTTCGGGGAGGGCGCGTCATGGGCGGATCGATCGGGCTGACGCTGTTTTTCGGGCTGTTCCTCGCGGTCGGGGCGGCGATGCTGTTCTGGGGCGGGCGGTCTTATTATTATTCGCTTGAGGCGGCGCATTGGCCGACAACGCCGGGCGACATCATCGCGTCGGATTTCAGGGTGAACTCCGATAGCGACGGCGACACCTACGAAGCCAAGGTCGAATACAAATACGCGCCCGACGGCTATGAGCGCATCGGGAAGACCATTGCGTTCGGTTACACCGCGAGTTCGGGCCGCCAGTTCCATCACGAGATTTACGAGGCGCTGCCCGTGGGCGCGCAGGTCGCCGTGCGCTACGACCCGTCGAAACCGGACCGCGCGGTCCTCACCCATGGCGTCAACCGCTCGATCCTCTTCATCCTGATTTTCGGCTTGATCTGGACGGTGTTCACGGTCGGCATCCTGTCGATCTTCCTGTTGAGCGAACAGGGGGCCGGCGGGCTGCTTGACAATATGGTTATATATTCCCGAAACTGAAAATAGTTTTGGAATATAGATCATATGAAGGATGGTGATGGTCGCGCCGGCTTAACGGCGGCAATTGAGAATTACATTCTGAATTATTTCGAGCGCCCAAATGCCGAGCCGCTCTCAGGCGCATGTTTGGTTGAGCGCTTTAATGAGCAAGATCCGGATGCCTTTACAGAGTTCTTGGAGGATTTCTCACGCAAGTTTAAGATATCGGTTCCGCAAGCTAAAAACCCAGGAAAGTATTATCTGGCGCTGAAAAAGTCGAAATTTTTTGGCGGGGCATGCTCATTCCGCCGAACTCAAGAATCGGCGGTTTTGTATGTTGATGAACTCTATTTTGAAGAGCTCTGCCAGATCGCGTACGCAAAGCAGTGGCCGCTAAAATATGCCTTATGTGCAGAGGCGCTAGCCTAACTAAACAACGCCAAAGTCCCGCAAATGCCCTTCAATGCGGCCGTGCAGATCGGCTTCCGTCTTGTTATAGATGTGGATGACGGCGTAGTTTTTCACGCCTGCGCCGTTGGCGATGAAAAGATTGGCGTTGTGCCACCAGTCGTCTTCCGCAAGCTCGATCAAATTCTTCGTCTGCGCGTGCATGACGCCGAAGACCGCCGAGCCCTGATCGGCGATGACGGTCTCCATCTGCGGCGCGATCTCATTGAAGGCGGATGGCGATGCGTTGCGCGCGTCGAAAACCTTGCCGCCGAGGGATTCCACGATGCGCGCGATTTCGGCTGACGGGTAAACCCGCTGCGCCGCCTCGCTCACCGTATCGAAACGCCCGAGATAGATGATGGACCCCGGTTTCGCCGGCGGCGGCGTGACGTGAAAGCGCTTGCGATAGGCGCCGACTTCTTCAGGGCCCCAGTAATAACTCGGAATGCGCTTGCGCAAGACGCGCGCATTTTCAATGAGCACGGGCTCCTTGACGATGACATAGTCGATGCCGAGCGCCTCGACGTCGCGAATGGCGTAGGATTTCTGCGCAAGGAATTCCGGCAAGAGCAACGGCTCGATCAGATTGTCCTGTGTCACCAGCGACAACACATAATCGCCGACCCAGTCGCCATAGGTGTAGGGTGTTTCGCATTCGACCACCGTGCCGCGCGGCAATGTTTTCGAGGGCGCGTGTTTGGGCGTCTTGATGATTTCAGCGGTCGAAGGCGGGCGGATCGAAAACCGCGCCGTATATTTGCCGTCATGAAGCGCGAGCCCCTTGGGTGTGTAGACGAGATTTTCCACGTCGAGATATTCCGGGCGCGGCGTTTTGTAGACGAGGCGGCGCTGCGCCTCGCGATCGCCGGCGACGGGAATTTCGTCGGCCTGCACGGTCTCAAGTTCTTCCGGCGTTAGCGCTCGCCAGGCGCCGGCGCCCGCCAGCGCCTTTTGCAGGGGCGCGGCGACCGCCACCCGGGCGCGCACAAGCGGATGACGCCAGTCGAGATTGCCCATCACTTTCATCGGAAAAGAACTCTCATTAACTTTTTGCCTACTGTGTGTCTTTCTTGCGAGGCAAGACGACCGCCCCCAGAACAGGCCCGTTATGAACAGCGATAACGTCTATAGGTTGCCGATCCGTATTTATTACGAGGATACGGATTTTTCCGGCGTGGTTTATCACGCCGCCTATCTGAAATTCTTCGAGCGCGGCCGGACCGAGGCGCTCCGCGCCTGCGGGGTTCACCATTCCGAGCTGCTGGCGCGCGAGGAGCCCCTCGCCTTCGCCGTCCGAAAGATGACCACGGAATGGCTGATCCCCGCCAAAATCGACGACATGCTGGAGGTGCGGACCCGTTTCGTTTCCGCCAAGGGCGCCCGGATGATGCTGTCCCAGGAGATATGGCGCGATGACGTCCTCCTCGCCCGGGCCGAGGTCGAAGCCGCGTCCATGTCGCTTTCGGGCCGCCCGCGCCGCCTTCCAGCGGACATTCTCGCCAAATTTTGAGGCCTTGCCGGACTCCCCGGCGCCATGGCGAACAGGGCGGCTTCGGACTGCTGACAGGCCTGGTCAGACGTCAGCCGGCTAAAACCCCATGCGGCTCAGGCGCCGCTGAAAAAAAGTCGTAAACCTTTCATTAACCGTCATTAAACTTTGGAAATCGCCGCTTTGAACCGCGCGGAGGCCTCCTATTCGCCCAAATTCCAGTGATAAGGGGATTAAACGGGAAGCCGTTCGGTGTTAACCATGGTTGGGCCCCGCGCGGGGTGAAACGCGCGACAGGAAGGCTTGCGCCTATTTTTCCCGTCAGCCGATGGGATGGTCGGGCGCGGGGTAAAAACAGTTTCGGTATCGGCCCCCTTAAAGGCGGGGCGCATGAGGGATAGTCAGAACAATGGAAACAGAAGTCGCGGGCGCCGCAGCAGCCGGAATGGGGGGCGATTTCAGCCTCTGGAGTTTGTTCCTGCGCGCCGATCCGATTGTGAAGTCGGTGATGGGCATCCTTGTCATCGCCTCCGTGTGGTCCTGGGCGGTGATCATCGACAAGTCGCTCACCTTCGGGCGCATCAAGTCGAAATCGAAAAAATTCGAGGACCAGTTCTGGTCCGGCAAGCCGCTGGACGAGCTTTACCGGAAAATGCGCGACCGCGACGATCATCCCATGGCCCGCGTCTTCGGCGTCGGCATGGAGGAATGGAGCCGGGTCAAAGGCTCGGGCGGGCGCACCGATGCGCTGGTCGTCGGCGCGCGCGAGCGCATCGACAAGATGCTGAACGTTTCCGTCTCGCGGGAGCTGGAGAAAGCCGAAAGCAGTCTCGGCGTTCTCGCGACGGTCGGCTCTGCCGCGCCCTTTATCGGTCTTCTCGGCACAGTCTGGGGCATCATGAACGCGTTCCAGGCGATTGCGCTCACCAAGGACACGAACCTCGCCGTCGTCGCGCCCGGCATCGCCGAAGCGCTTTTTGCAACGGCGCTGGGTCTTCTCGCCGCGATCCCGGCGGTGATCGGGTACAACCGTTATTCAGCCGCGCTGAATTCCTTCGCCGTGCGGCTTCAGGGCTTTGCGGACGAGTTCTCGGCGATCCTTTCCAGTCAGCTTGACGAAAGGGCGCGCTGATGGCGGTCAATCTCAACAGCGGCGGCGGGCGCCACCGGCCTGGGCGAACGCGCCCCATGGCCGAAATCAACGTGACGCCGCTCGTCGACGTGATGCTCGTCCTCCTGATCGTGTTCATGGTCGCCGCGCCGCTTCTGACCGTGGGCGTCGCCGTTGATCTGCCGGAAACGGCGGCCGATCCGATCCAGGAGCAGGGCGAGCCGCTGACCGTGACGGTGTCCGCTGACGGCACGATCTATGTGCAGGAAACGCCGGTGCAATATGAAAATCTCGTAGCGCATCTCGAGGCCGTGGCGACGGCCGGCTATGATCAGCGCATTTTCATTCGCGGCGACGAAAACCGCGCCTATGGCGACGTCGTGCGCGTCATGGGCCGGATCAACGCCGCCGGTTTCCGCCGGATCGGTCTCGTGACCGATCAGGAACAATAACGGCGCGTACGGACGTTTTGTAGCAAAGGCCCTCAGGTTCCATGCGTTTTGGCCTCTTCGCATCGGTTGTGCTGCACCTCGCCATTGTCGGGGCCGGGTTTATTTTGCCGCAATTCATCACGCTGCCGGATGTGACGTCGGAGCCTTACATTCCGCTCGATCTCATCGCCGAAGCCGAACTTGACCTCACGACCAGCGTGCCGGCTGCCGCGCCTGAACCCGTAGAGGAAGAAGAACCGGATCCGGACCTGCCGGAACCGCAGGTCGAGGAGCCGGAGCCCGCGCCAGCGGAAGAAGCGGCGGAGCCGGAAAACCTGCCGGAACCGGAGCCCGAGCCTGTGGTGGAGGAGCCGGAGCCCGAGCCGGTGAAGCCCGAGCCGAAACCGGAACCCAAGCCCGAGCCGCCGAAGGAAACGCCGAAACCGCCGGTGAAAAAGCCGGAACCGAAAAACGACGATCTCGATCTCGACGCGCTATCGCAACTGATCGACAAGGAGCGGGAGGATGAGCGCCGTGAAACGCCCCGCGATACGCCTTCCCAGACCACGGAAACCGCTGACCGCGAGCGCCCCGCCATCGGCGCCGGCGACCGCCTGACGGCGAGCGATGAGGCGAAAATGCGCGCGGCGATCCAGCGCTGCTGGAACGCAGGCACGATCATCGGCGCGCCGGAACCGGAAAAGCTCATCGTTGTTATCGATTTCGAACTTAATCGTGACGGCACGCTCGCCTCGTCGCCGCGGGTGGTGAATGAGCTGCAAATCAATCTATCAGGAAATCAGTTCTGGCGCGTGGCGCAGCGCGAAGCCCTGAGCGCAGTCTCCAAATGCGCGCCTTATGATTTCCTGCCTGTCGAGCGCTATGAAAGCTGGAAAGAATTCCGCCTGAACTTCAATCCGGCGGAGATGGTGGGGCGCTAGGCTGAGAACGGAAAATCCGGCGCGAATTTCCGTTATTTAAAATGCGCGCCCGACAAAATATGGACAAGGTGAGCTGTAATATCCAAAAGCCCGTGTCCTGCAAAACGAACACATTTCAGGGGGCCTGAAAGAGAGTAACGACATGAAGAGATTATTGATCATCCTCCTGACCGCGATTGCAGTAGCGGCGACGCCCGCCGCCGCGCGCGTCACCATCGACATCACGCAAGGCAATGTGGATCCAATGCCGGTCGCCGCGCCGAATTTCCTCGGCGCTGATGAGGCGACGCAAGGGCTCGGCCGCGACATCACCGGCGTCATCATGAACGATCTCGACCGCTCGGGCCTTTTCCAGGTGATCGATCAGCGCGCCTATATCGAAAAACCGGAAAGCGTGAACCAGCGTCCGCGTTTCGCCGACTGGCGCATCATCAATGCGCAGGTCTTGATCGTCGGTGAGGTGGAGGAGCTTTCCGACGGCCGAATTCAAGTCGCGACGCGCGTCTGGGACGTTTACTCCGACGAGCAGCTCGGGGCCGTGGCGTTCAAGACGCCGGCTGACAACTGGCGGCGCGCCGCGCACAAGGTTGCGGATTTCGTCTACAAGACGCTCACGGGCGAGGACGGTTATTTCGATACGCGCATTGTTTTCGTTCACGAGACCGGGCCGAAGGAAAAGCGCGTCAAACGCCTGATGATTATGGATCAGGACGGCGCCAACCCGATCCCGCTCACCGACGGCCTCAACTATCAGGTGCTGACGCCGCGCTTTTCGCCGACGCAGCAGCAGATCACTTACATGGCGCTGTTCGATAACCGCCCGGGCCAAGTTTATCTCTTCAACATCGAAACCGGCGAACAGGAACAGCTCGGCACGTTCCGGGGCATGACTTTCGCCCCGCGCTTTTCGCCCGATGGCCGCGAGGTCATGATGTCCATGGAGCGCAACGGCAATTCCGACATCTTCAACATGGATCTGTCGACGCGGCGCCTGACGCGCCTCACCGATAATCCGTCTGTCGATGTCTCGCCTACCATGTCGCCGGATGGACGGCGCATCGCCTTTACGTCGGATCGGGGCGGCACGCCGCAGATCTATACGATGAACGCCGACGGCTCGAACCAGAAGCGCATCACTTTCGGGCAGGGACGTTATCAGACCCCGGTCTGGAGCCCGCGCGGCGACCTCATCGCCTTCACCCGCCAGTATAATGGCCGCTTTTATATCGGCGTGATCCGCCCGGACGGCACCGGCGAAAGGCTGCTGACGGAAAGCTATCTTGAGGAAGGGCCGACCTGGTCGCCCAATGGCCGCGTCATCATGTTCTATCGCCAGACGCCCACGCGGCGCGACGGAACCGGCGGCTCCTCACAGCTCTGGTCGGTGGATCTGACGGGCCGGAATTTACGCCGTGTGCGGACTCCCGGCGATGCGTCGGACCCCGCCTGGTCGCCGCTTTTGCCCTAACAGCCTAGAATAGGGAGGTTTTTTCGGGCGATCGTAACCGAAAATTCATTTTCGCGCCGGAACAGCCGTTCTTGATTGCTGGCGCGTGTATCGCTACGATTCAGAAGTTGGCTAAATTTTATGAATTGGTCGACACTGAATTGTAATAAGGGGGAAATAAGCTTCCGCTGCGATTGTGCGCCGCAAACGCCGGCGGAGTGTAAGTAAAAAGGCTTTGGGGCGGGGGCGCGCTCGCCGGGCCGGATTGAAATGAGCCCAGCGGTTTCAAGACCGGTGACTGGGGAAGTGGAGCAAATAAAATGATGAAGTTTTTCAAAATCGCCGGGATCTTCGCGTCGCTCGCGTTGGTTGCGGCTTGTGCAAGCACGGGACCTGATCTCGATGCGTCTGCGGGCGCCGACACGACCACCAGCGCTGCGCCGACGGGCCCCGTTCCGGGCAGCCAGGCTGACCTTGAGAATTCTGCGGGCCACCGCGTTTTCTTCGGTTATGACGAGTACACGCTTACGGGCGAAGCCCAGGCGACGCTCGCGCGTCAGGCTGCGTGGCTGAAAGAATATCCGGAAACCCGCATTCTCGTCGCCGGCAACTGCGATGAGCGCGGCACCCGCGAATACAACCTCGCGCTCGGCGCCCGCCGCGCTGAAGCCGCGAAATCCTATCTCGTAAGCCTCGGCGTTGACGCTTCGCGCATCACCACCGTTTCTTATGGCAAGGAACGTCCGATCGATCCGCGTTCGACGGAAGCCGCCTGGTCGGTCAACCGCAACGCCACGACGACGATCACGGGCGCAGGCGCCTAACCGGCGCTGCTCGGCTTTGTGAACAAGGGGCGCGCCGTCATTCGTGACTGGCGCGCCTTTTTGTTGCCAATTGTCCCCGGGCGCTGGAAAACTTCGTGTTTTCGCCGCATTTTGCGCCATAAGAGAAAATCGGCGACACTCCCATCGCTTGTATTCCCGAGGGTTAGATCATGACGCTTATTAGAACCGCCGCCATCACCTTCGCCGCCGCCTGCCTGATCGCAGGACCGGCTGCCGCTGGCACCAAGGACGACATTCGCGACCTGCAGGCGCGGCTCGACGCAGCGGAGCAGGCGCTTGCGGGGCAGAGCCAGGCGATCCTGAAAGTCTCGCAAATGGAGCGTCAGATTCAGGAGCTCACCGGCGAAATCGAGCGGCTGCAATATGAACTCGATCAGGCGAATACGCGCCTCGACGCAGTGAGCGCAGTCCTTGCGGGCGATTCCAATTATGAAACGCCGGGCGATTTCTCCGGCGGCGTTTCCGGCGACGGGCCGATGTCGCTCATGCCGGGCGCGGGCGATGAGGGCGGGGCCGGCGATCCGATCGGCGATCAGATTCAGCAATCTTCCGGCGCCGGCCAGCAGGGCGAGGCAAGCGATGTGGCGCTGCCCCTCGATCCCAATGCGGCGTTCGATTACGCCTCCGGCTTTCTGCTCGCTGGCGACTATCAGCGCGCCAAGGCGGCGTTCCAGCTTTATGTGGACGCCTTCCCAAATCATCCGCGTACGGCGGATGCGCAATTCCGCCTCGGCGAGATTCATCTGGCGCTTGGCGAGAACGCCGCGGCGGCGGACGCCTTTATCGCGCATATTCGCAACTATCCGAACGATCAGCGCGCCGCTGAAGCCTATCTGAAACTGGGCACCGCTTTCGCGCGGCTCGACAAGGCGAGTGAAGCCTGCACGGTCTTCAAGACTATGAAGTCGAAACACCCGAATGCGCCGACGCCCGTCATGCAGCGCGCCGATCTTGAGATGTCGCGCATCGACTGCAAATAGGCAGTGACCGGCCCGTCGACGTCGCTGACGGAAACGGCGTTTTTCGAGCGCCTACAATCCCTGAACATGCCGAAGAGATTTGCGGCCGCCGTTTCCGGCGGCCGCGATTCCATGGCGCTGGCGCGGATGTGCGCCGCCTATGCTGAGAAAACCGGCGCAAAGTGCCTGGCGCTGACCGTCGATCACGGCCTGCGCGCAGAGGCGGGTGAAGAAGCGGCGAAAGTCAAGACTTGGTGCGAAGCAGCGGGCCTCGATCATCGCACCCTGCGCTGGGAAGGGGACAAACCCAGATCGGGCGTTCAGGCGGCGGCGCGGTTTGCGCGTTACAGGCTCTTGATCGAGGCTGCGCAGGAAAATGGCTGCGAAGCGCTCCTCACTGCGCATAGTGAAGACGATCAGGCGGAAACGCTGTTCATGCGGCTCTCCCGCGGCGCGGGACTCAAAGGTCTCGCGGCCATGCGGGCCGAAAGCCTCGTCGCCGCGGGCGCCGACGCGCCCATGCGCTTGTTGCGGCCCCTGCTTTCATTCAGCCGTGAAAGCGTCACGGCCTGGCTTCATGAAATCGGTCAGGACTATCTCGACGACCCGTCTAATCTCGATGAACGCTTTGAGCGCGTGCGGGTGCGCGCGCTTCTGGCGGCGCTTGCCGAGCAAGGGCTTCTTGCCGGGGCGTCGCTGGCGGCGTCGGCGGAAAAGCTTGCCCTCGCGGAAGACGCGGCCCGGGCCCAGGAAGAGGCGCTGTTGGGCCATCTCGGCGGATGCTTTTACCCTTGGGGCGGCGTCTCCCTCGACCGCTGGGACGGAAAAGTCCCGGGCGCGGCCGGTCTCGCCCGCCGGCTTATCCACGCGGCTGGCGGCGGGGAGTATCCGGCGGAAGAGAGCGCCGCCCTCGAGGCCATCAAAAAGGCGTCGTCAGAACGGGCCGCCACCTTGGGCGGCGCGCTGATCCGGGGCTGGAAAACCCGTCTGTGGTTCCTGCGCGAGCCGGCGGCGCTGACGGGCCGGGCCGGGGTTGCGCCGATGACCGCCCAACCCCTGACCGGGCCTGTCCTCTGGGATCGCCGTTTCGTGATCGCGCCGAATGACCCGTCCGGAAACCTCGAAATCGCGCCGCTGGGCGCGCAAGGGGCGGGTCTTCTGGGTCCCCGGGCCTGCCTTTTCCGGGGGCCGGCGGAAGGGCTCGCCGCCCAGCCGGGGCTCTGGCGCCAAGGCGTATTGATTGGCGCGCCGGCGCTCCCATTTATGGACACAAGAAATGTGACATGCCGGTCCTTGCTTCAGGAGCGTTTTGACGGCCGGATTGTTAGATTTTCGTAGATTTGCCGCAAATTGCGCTGAAGGTCATGGCGCTGGCATTTCTTAACGCCTATCTACTAGGGTTCAGGGAATTTCCCGATACGCCCGATATAAGCGCGTCCCGGTCCTAAGCGGCGCGGCAAGATTTGAGAGGAAAGAAGACACGGAATGAACGGACGCAACATTCTCATCTGGGGCCTCGTCATCGTCTTCTTCGTCGTGGCGCTTCAGCTTTTCGAATTTTCAACGCCAGGCCCGCAGCCGACCCAGCTCAGCTATTCCGAATTTGTGAGCCGCATCGACAATGGCGGCATCAACGAGGCGAAAGTCGCCAAGGGTCAGGTCACAGGCACGCTTTCCGACGGGTCGGAATTCGTCACCACCATTCCCGAAGACGGTCAGACCGCCGCCGCCGAGCGTTTGAACGACGCGGGCGTCTCGACGGAAATCGAGAAGGAAGAAGAGCTGCCGCTTCTCCTTTCGCTTTTGATCAATATTCTGCCTCTTCTGATCTTCCTCGCTTTCTTCCTGTTCATCATGCGCCAGATGCAGGGCGCCGGCGGCAAGGCCATGGGCTTCGGAAAGTCGAAGGCGAAGCTTCTCACCGAGCGTCAGGGGCGCGTCACCTTCGATGATGTCGCCGGCATCGACGAGGCGAAAGAAGAGCTCGAGGAAATCGTCGAATATCTGAAAGACCCGATGAAGTTTCAGCGCCTCGGCGGCAAGATCCCGAAAGGCGCGCTGCTCGTCGGTCCGCCGGGTACGGGTAAAACGCTGCTTGCGCGCGCCATCGCCGGCGAAGCCAATGTGCCGTTCTTTACAATCTCCGGTTCCGACTTCGTCGAGATGTTCGTGGGCGTCGGCGCCAGCCGCGTGCGCGACATGTTCGATCAGGCCAAAAAGAACGCGCCCTGCATCATCTTCATCGACGAGATCGATGCGGTGGGCCGTCACCGCGGCGCAGGGTTAGGCGGCGGCAATGACGAGCGCGAGCAGACCCTGAACCAGCTTCTCGTCGAAATGGACGGTTTCGAGGCGAATGAAGGCATCATCCTCATCGCCGCGACCAACCGCCCCGACGTCCTTGACCCGGCGCTCTTGCGTCCCGGCCGTTTCGACCGTCAGGTCGTCGTGCCGAACCCGGATGTGGCCGGCCGCGAAAAGATTTTGAACGTCCACGCCAAGAAAGTGCCGCTGGCGCCCGATGTGAACATCCGCACCATCGCGCGCGGCACGCCGGGCTTTTCCGGCGCCGATCTCGCCAATCTCGTCAATGAGGCGGCGCTTCTCGCCGCACGGCGCGGCAAGCGGTTCGTGACGGCGCGCGAATTCGACGATTCCAAAGACAAGGTGATGATGGGCGCGGAACGCCGCTCCATGGTGATGACCGATGAGGAGAAAACCCTCACCGCCTATCACGAGGCGGGCCACGCCATGGTGTCGATCTGCGTGCCGGGCAACGACCCCGTGCATAAGGCGACGATCATCCCTCGCGGCCGCGCGCTCGGCATGGTTCAGTCTCTGCCCGAACGCGACCGTTACTCCATGACGCTGCAACAGATGACCGCGCGCATCGCCATGGCCATGGGCGGGCGCGTCGCGGAAGAGTTGAAATTCGGCCGGGAGAAAGTCACTTCGGGCGCCTCTTCCGACATCGATATGGCGACCAAGATCGCGCGCGCCATGGTCACGCAATACGGACTTTCCGAAAAGCTCGGGCCCATCGCCTATGCCGAGGACGAAGGCGAAGTGTTCCTTGGGCAGTCGATTGCGCGCACCAAAACCATCTCGACGGATACGGCGAAGCTGATTGAAGACGAGATCAAGCGTTTCGTCACCGAGGGTCATGACCTTGCGAAAAAGATCCTCACCGAACGCCGCGACGACTGGGAAAAACTCGCCCAGGCGCTGCTCGAATTCGAGACGCTCACCGGCGAGGAAATCCAGAAGATCCTCAATGGCGAAACCATCGTTCGCGAGGACCCGCTGGATCCCAAGGATCATACCCCGCCGTCTTCCGTGCCGAGCTCCGGCGCGCCTTCCGGCGGCAAGAAGCGCGACGACGGAACTGGCGGCATGGAGCCGAGCCCGCAAGGCGCCTGACAGACGCTGTCTAAAGCGGGGGCGGAATGATGATGGTCCGTATCAATGCACCATGGTCTGGCGCGCTCTTCCTTCTTGCCGGGCTCTTCCTGCTGTCAGCATGCGATGACAGCAGGGTGGCCGGGCCAGAGGCGGCTCAATCCCCTGTCAGCATCGGCATGATGCGGCTGGACTATTCCGATCCGGCCCGCCCGTCATGGGCGAGCAGGGACGAGGCCCGCCCCGTAAACGCCTGGATTTGGTATCCTGCCGCTGACGCAGCCGTTGCAGAGTCATTCGACATCCCATCGGACAAGCCGGTTTTTATTGGCGGGCGCGCGATTCGGGATGCGCAAATCGCGCCGGGGCGTCATCCTTTGATTGTTCTTTCCCATGGCACGGGCGGTTCGGCCTTTCAGATGATGTGGCTCGGGCGCCGGCTTGCCGAAGCCGGATATGTCGCTGCTGCCATTGATCATCATGGCAATACCGCAGCGGAAGACGAGTTTGATCCGAGAGGATTTTTATATGTGTGGGAACGGCCGCGCGACATATCGTTCCTGATTTCGGAAATTCTGGCGGATCCACAATTCAGCGAATCTCTGGATTCTCAGCGCATCGGTGCGGCCGGATTTTCGCTGGGAGGCTATTCGGTGACGGCGACTCTGGGCGGCCGGATTGACCTTGAGCGCTTTGCGGCTTTTTGCGCCTCCAGCGAAGCGGACAACACCTGTCTGCCGCAGACGGAATATCCTGACGTCGAGGAAGACCTTGAGGCCTTGCTTCAATCAGATCCGTCCGCCGCCCCGGAGAAGGAAGCATCCGCCGCTTCCTATCGCGATGATCGGATTAAGGCCGCCGCCGTTATGGCGCCGGCAATTGTTCAAATGTTTTCCGATGAGAGCCTGTCGGAAATCGATGCGCCGCTTTTGATCCTGGCGGGGCAGGCCGACGAGGTTGCGCCGGTGGCGACGAATGCTCAGCGGCTCGCCGACGCCGTGTCCAACGCGGAAATGAACATCTATTCTGACGCCGGTCACTACGTATTTCTCAATGCCTGCACGTCACGCGGAAAACGGTATGTTCCCGTCTGCAAGGATGCAAGCAGCGTTGATCGGGTTGCGATCCATGAGGATGCCGCGGCGCAAATAGAATCCCATTTCGATAGCGTTTTTGCAATGGAATAGTCCTGCAGGGCGCGTCATCACATTTACGAAAACGGCGTCCGCGCTTGGGGGTGCGGACGCCGTCTTTTTAAGCCGGCAGCGCGTAGTCGCTCACGGCTATTCCGTCAGCGTCACGCCGCGCTGATTTTCCATGGCGCCGGCGAAGGCCCAGCCGCCGAAAGTCTCCGACACTGCGACCATGAGTTCGTTCTCGCCTTTTTTAAGATCGAGCCCGACGCTGTCGAAGAACCCGACCGTGCCGAGAAAACGGTAATCGCGCACGGACCATCCGGCGTCGCCTTCATAGATGCGCTTGCCATTGAGATAGACGCGCACGCGGTCGGAATAGCCGAAACGAAGTTTTTTCATCTGGTCGCGATCGGATGCGATCGACAGGCGGATGAAGACGGTCGAATCGTTTCCGGATAGGCGTTCGCGAATTTTCGAAATATTGGCGACGCCATTGGTTTCAACGGCGAGCCTGTCCCAGTCGAGATCGTCGCCTGTGGTCGGGGACAAGGTCAGCGCGTTGCTGACTTCAGCTTCCGGGAAAACGGACGAGACAGTCCATTCTTCAATCAGTCCGCCAGGAAGCGCAGGAGTTTCCTTCGCTTCGCCGACAATCTTCTCGCCCTCTTTCAAAGGCCGGAAGACGATATTGGAAAAATGCACGGCCACAGCGCCGGAAACCCGCAAGCCGGCATAGCCCGATTTCAAATCGGTCTTGAGGTCCGGCACATGCAGGACCGGCGCATCGCTGTTGAAATAGAAATCGGCCCTGTCGCCTTTCACAACGACTTTCACATGGTTCCACCCGTCATAAGTCTGGCTGACGGCCGCGATGGCGTTCTTGTCGGAAAAAATCTGCCAGGCGGAATTTCCGTTCTCCACGGGCGTATATTGAACGGCGTCCGGTTTTTCATTGAGGTGGGAGCGGACGTAAATTTCTTCAAAACGGCTGTCGCTCTCGGCCCTCCACATGGGGCCGATAAAACCCTGCACCTCGTCATAGGCTGCGTCGAATTCGATGACCCCGTCGGTGAAGATTACATCATCAAGCCAGAGGCGCCCGCCTTTCATCATCAGCGCCTCGCGGCCCTTATGGGTTTCCGCGCGCGCCTCCTGCGCCTCTATGCGCCAGGTTTCGCCGCCAAAGGCGAGCGTTTCAGGCGCGCCCTCGTCTTGCGCGAACGCGAGTGAAGGGAAAAGAGATATCAAAAGGGTGGGCAAAGCATGACGCATGGAAAGCTCCGATCTTGAAATGAAACGGAGCATGGGGCGCAGCAGGGCCGGATGTATTGCAAAAAGCGGACAGAACGGGCGGTTTACAAAAGCCCGCGGCGTTCTGCGTGAAACGCCTTCGGCGTCAAGCTGATGGCGGACTGGAAAGCGTTGATCATATGCGCCTGATCGTGGAACCCCGCGCCCGCGGCGACTTCCGCCCAGTCGGGGGCGGCGGTTTTTTCCGCCGCCAGCGCCGCCGCCGTAATCTGCAGATGCCGCGCATAGGTTTTCGGGGAACAGCCCACATGATCGGCGAAGCGGCGGCGTAGATTGCGTTCGCTCACTTCTAGCCGGGCGGCGATGTCGCGCAAGCGCAATCGCCCTTCGCTGTCGCGCAGCCACTGCGCCGCAATCATCTCCGGTCCCGCTTTGGTTTTTGCACTTTGCGCAAAACACATCAGATCATCGTGAAGCGATGCGAGAATATCGGCGCCGGATCCGTGCTCGCTGAGGACGAGCGTTTTTTGACACGCTGCTTTTAAGCGCTCCGGCGCCGCCACATGCGGGTGAGCGCCATAATCGCGTGGCGCGACGCCAAAGAGGATGGCCGCATGCTCCGGCTTGACGCGCCATGCGATCAACTCCTCGTTGGGCGATGGCCTGTAGTGCTTTCCTTGATAGTAGGGGCCGCAGACTACAAGATCGAGCGCCGCCACATCGCCGGCCTTATCGCGCCGGCGCAAAACCGCGATGCTGGGCTCGCCATGAGGCAGGAGCCGATGGGCGGCGGGCGTTTCGCTATGGGCGATGCTGATCCAGGCGAGATCCAGCGCGGTCTGCGCGCCGTTCATCGCGCGCCAGGCCTGATATTGTCCCAGAGCGTGATCCGGCGCTTCAGCGACAAAGGTGGTTGCATGACCCGCCATTGCGCAAGTTTAGACGAAAGCCCATAAAACGGCAGGCGTCTCGCGCCGAAGTGAGGGCGCGGCGCGACAGATGGAAGGATTCATGAAGGCTAAAGCGGAATGGCGCATCATGGGCGTCGTCAATACAACGCCTGATTCCTTTTCCGACGGCGGGCGATATCTCGACCCAGCGACGGCCGTTGCCCACGGGCTGAAACTCGCCGAGGACGGCGCGGCTATTCTCGATATCGGGGGCGAATCCACACGGCCCGGCGCCGAGGATGTTCCCCTTGAAATGGAGCTGGCGCGCACGCTGCCCGTCATAGAAGGCATCCGGCAAAAGGGCTGCAAGGCCGCGATTTCAATCGACACGCGAAAGCCCGACGTGGCGCGGGCGGCGGTCGCCGCGGGCGCCGCCATCTGGAACGATGTCACCGCGCTTACCTTCTCGCCGGAGAGCCTTGACGCCGCGGCGTCGCTCAAATGCGACATCGTCCTGATGCATGCGCAAGGCGACCCGAAGACCATGCAGAAAGATCCGTGCTATGACGATGTGGTAGAGGACGTCTATGCCTATCTCGCGACACGCATAGAGGCCTGCGTGAAGGCGGGCGTCGGCGAGGAGCGGTTGATCCTCGATCCCGGCATCGGCTTCGGCAAGACGCTCGAACACAATCTCGACTTGCTCGCCCATCTCGATCGCTTTGGGGAATTCGGACGGCCTGTGCTGCTCGGCGCCTCGCGCAAACGCTTTATCGCGGCCCTCGACCGCGACGGACCGGCGTCAGACCGGCTCGGCGGCTCCATCGCGGCGGTGCTGGCGGGATATGTGCGCGGCGCCTCGATTTTCCGCGTTCATGACGTCGCCGAGACGCGGCAGGCGCTTGGCGTTTTTTCGGCCATAGAGGGCCGGCAGTAATTTTGCCTCTAGCGGCGCCGATGCGCCTTTGCGGCGTTACCGGCGTTTGAGAATCTGGATCACGCCTTCTTCTGCAATGGGCTCATAGGCGTCGAGCAGATGCGGATTCCTGTTCAACAGTTCAGCGTATAAGTTTTTATCGACAAGGCTGCGAATGATGATGTCAGGCTGTCGCTCGCCAATGCGCGCCGCGAGGCGATCGATCTCACCGTCATAATAGGATTGAAACAATGCTTTTTGTTCGGCGGAGAGCCCTTCTTTCTCCAGCCCGGCGCCGGCATAGAGCACGATCCACTGGCTGTGGCTGCGGTCCTTCCAGACAGCGCCGATTTCCTGCGCGAGAGGGAACGGCACTGAAATATAATTGGAAATGGCGAGCGCGGTCGGACGGTCCAGCGCTTCAGCCCAGCCGAGATCGGTCATGCGCGGGCGGCGGTCGTCATAGGCGGCGTAAGTCAGCCATGCCAGGGCAAGGATCATGAGCGCGAAAGCGATAGATAGGGGTTTGCGGAGTGCGCCCGCCGCGCCAGAGTCTTCGCGCAAAAGGCGAGCCGCTGCGGTCACCAGAGCAAGCCCGCTGAACAGGGATGCCGGATAAAGCTGGTATGGAAAAAATTTTCCCTGAAGAAAATATACGCTCACATACGCGGCGCTCATGACGCAAAAGATGCTCGTTGCAGGCGTCGGGCGTTGCCTGCCGCCTGCAGCCAGCGCGATAAAAAACGACGCTGCAACGGCGATGAATTCTTTGGATGTGAGTCCGATCAAGACGATGCTGCGGGTGGGTACGTAAATATCGCGCATGACCTTGCCCATGCTTTCGAGATAGGCCGGATAGGCCATGAGCGAGCACGCTGTCAGCGTAACGAAGACGGCGCCCGCAATGATAAGGCCGCTGCGCCACAGAAAGACAACATTGCGCTCTCGCCACAGATAGTAAAGCGCGAGCGCAACGCCCGGCGCCATGAACAAGGGCGGTTTGATCGCGGCGGCGAGCCCGGCAAGGATGGCGGCGATCATGCGCTGGCTGAGCGGCGGCCAGCTTCCGCTTTCGGCATGACGGATAAAAACGCAAGCCGCCGGCAAGGCGAAGGCGGCCGCGAGATGTTCGCGCTGGGCGAAGGCGTCATTGCACAGGAAAAAAAGAATGAAAGCCGCGGGCGTAATAACGAGAAGGCGGCTCGGACCGGCGTCAGCAATTGCATCCGGCAAGATCCGGTCGCTGACATAAAGCGCCATGAGAATGGCCGCATAGGCGGTGGCGTAAACGGCGAAGCCGCCGCCGAGGCCTGTCGCCTGCGTAATGACCGCACCCGGCATGTATAAGAAAACGGCCACGGGCGGGGCTGTGTCCACAATGTCCACATAGGCCTTTTCGCCGTTCAGCATGCGCTGGCACATGTCGAGAAGCCAGCTCACATCGGGGGTCAGGCCGCTCTGGCGCAGGGAAAGCGAAAGGGCCGCCAAACCCGCGATGACGCCCCAGAAAGCGGCGCCGTTAAGACTAACCGCGATTGCGGGCGCGCTGGGCGTCGGCGTCTGGGCGGAAATGGTCATGATTTCGTCCGGATTCTCTAGCCTTATGGACCCGGCGCAGCCTAGCCGGTGAAATCATGCCAATATATTAAGAGCTTGGAAGGCGCGATGTGTTAAGGTTTAAGCAAGCGTAAAGGAGCGGCGGCCCATGCGGGGGCGATGACCAGATGACGGGCAAGCGGGAAATTTTTGGAACGGACGGCGTGCGCGGCCTCGCCAATGCAGGCGCGATGACGCCGGAAAGCATGCTGGCGCTGGGCATGGCCGTAGGCCGCGTCTTCAAGAACGGCGCGCATCGCCACCGTGTGGTGATCGGCAAGGATACGCGCCTGTCGGGCTATATGATTGAGCCGGCGCTGACGGCGGGTTTCGCGGCCTCGGGCATGGATGTGTTTCTCTTGGGACCGCTGCCGACGCCGGCCATGGCGATGCTGACGCGAAGCTTGCGCGCCGATCTCGGCGTGATGATTTCAGCGTCGCATAATCCTTATCACGACAATGGCGTGAAGTTTTTCGGTCCGGACGGGTTCAAGCTCTCCGATGAAACGGAAATCGAGATCGAACGGCTGATGCGCGAGGGCCCGGAGGCGGGACGCGCCGCCCCCGCCGATCTTGGCCGCGTGAAACGCATTGACGACGCCGGCGCGCGTTACATCGAATTCGCCAAGGCCGCGTTCCCGCGCCGTCAGTCATTGGATGGCGTGCGCGTCGTGATCGATTGCGCCAATGGCGCCGGTTACAAGGTCGCGCCCACTGTCTTGTGGGAGCTGGGCGCGGAAGTGAAACCTATTGGGGTTGAGCCCAACGGTTTCAATATCAATAACGAAGTCGGCTCGACGGCGCCGGAAAAGATGCAAAAAGCGGTGCTTGAATATCGCGCCGATATCGGCATCGCCCTAGACGGCGATGCGGACCGCGTCATCATCTGCGATGAAAAGGGCGAGATCATCGATGGCGACCAGATACTCGCGCTCATCGCCCGCGCCTGGAAAAAGACCGGCGCCTTGAAAGGCGGCGGCGTCGTCTCCACGGTGATGTCGAATCTGGGTCTTGAAAAATTTTTGAGCGGCGAGGGCCTGGCGCTTCAGCGCACCAAGGTTGGCGACCGTTACGTGGTTGAGGAAATGCGCGCCAAAGGCATCAATGTGGGCGGCGAGCCGTCGGGCCATGTTGTGCTGTCCGATTACGGCACCACGGGCGACGGCCTTGTGACAGCCCTTCAGGTGCTTGCGGTGGTCGCCGCAGAAGGTCGCAAGGTCAGCGATATCTGCCGCTGTTTCACGCCGTTCCCGCAGCTTTTGAAGAATGTCCGCTATACTGGCGGCGATCCGCTGGACGCCGACGCGGTCAAAAAGGCCATCAAGGCTGGCGAGGACAAACTCGGCAAATCCGGCCGCCTGGTCATCCGCAAATCCGGCACCGAACCGTTGATCCGCGTCATGGGCGAGGGCGAGAACGCCACGCTCGTCAAAACTGTCGTCGACGATATCTGCGCGGCGGTCGAAGCGGCGGCCTGATCCGGTTTCAAAAAAGAAAAACGGCCGGGCGCGGGGGCGGCGTCCGGCCGTTTCTGTGTTGCGCCGGGAGAACCGCTAGGCGGCTTGGGTGCGCACCACAGGAAAATCAATGTCGGTGTCGGCGACATGATTGATGTAATTGGTCAGGATATTCGCAACGACAACGCCGACAGTTTCGACGATCTCGCCTTCGGAAAGGCCGGCGTTCTTCGCGGTTTTGAGATCGTCGTCCGAAACCTTCCCGCGCTTTTCAACGACGGCCGACGCGAAACCCAGAATGGCGTTCAGCTTCGGATCGGCGGATTTGCCGTGAAGCCGCGCGGTGATTTCGGCCTCGTCGACTTTGAGATTGCGTGAAATCGCCGAGTGCGCCGAGGCGCAATAATCACAGGCGTTTTCGCCGGCGACGGTCAGCGCGATTGCTTCCCGTGTTTTCTGGTCGAAGGAGCCTTTGCCGAGGGCCTCGTTAAAGCCGAGCGCGGCGGAAAGCACAGCCGGAGCGTTGCCGATGACACGGTAAAGATTGGGCACCACGCCCAGTTTCGATTTGATCGCGCCGAAAAGGGCCGCGGCTTCTGCGGAGGCTTCATTGTCGGAAAGTTGCGTAAGACGGCTCATGGTAGTTCTCCTTTTCCCGTAGGGTGTTTTGATCGAGTGTTTGGTTGGCGGCGGGGTCTCTTGCGCCCTGCTGCGATGCTTCATATGTAATTGCGGACCGAATGGTCAACTATTCATTTCGGATCGATCGGTAACGATAGCGTGAGAGGCTTTTATGGCGCGATTGCGGGAATTTGAAATCGGCGATGCGCTTGACGGCGTGATGAGCGTCTTCTGGCGGCAGGGCTATGAGGGCGCTTCGATGCAGGACATCGAGGCGGCGACCGGGCTCAATAAACAAAGCCTTTACCGCATCTTCCCCGACAAACGGGCGATGTATCTCGCCGCGCTTGAGCGCTACGAGGCGAATGAATTCGCCAAGGCGGAGGAGGTCCTCGCGGGGGCGGGGACGGCGCGGTCGCGGTTCGAAACGCTCTTTGGCGGCGTCATCGCGCTTGCCGCGCAAGGGGACCGGCGCGGCTGTTTTCTCTGCAACGCTGCTGCGGATCAGGGACAGGAGGACGATGAAGCGACGGCTGCGGTGAGCGCGGCCATGCAGCGGCTGGAGAAAATCTTCCGCAAGGCGCTTGCCGCGTCACCGCCCTATGACCGGGATCGAAAGGCTCGCGAAGATCGTGCCGCCGCGTTGCTCGCCTCTTATCTGGGCCTCAGGATTCTGACCAAGGCGGATGCGCCTTTGCGCGTCATTAAATCGGCGGCGTCTGCTGCGATCAAGGCAATATAAAACCCGCCGGCAAGATACGCATGCCGGCGGGTTCCGTTTACGCTACCTAAGCATTTTCAATGCGAAGCAGCTTCCGGTTCGCGTTTATGAAAACGCGATGGACTGAATAATCGCAACAGGTCAGGTGATGATACGCACCTTCGCCCGGCGCGAACATTCGCGGCGCGCAATTCTGCGCAGTCGCTTGTTCGGTACGTAACGCGCATCGGGGCCGCGGGCGTCGACAGTGCAGACAAGACGCGGACCGTGGCGCGTGCGCACGATTTCTTCGGTCAAAACGATGCGCGCGCGATAGCGCGTGTCATAGACCTCGCGATTGACAATGCGTCCCTCGCGGCCGCGATAGCCATTGCGCCGGCCATAATCATGACGGCTGCGATAGCGGTCCCGCTGATCATAACGGTCATAGCGGTCATGATCGCCGAGTCGGACAGAAATGCTTAGACCTGAGTCACGCGCCGACCCGCGATAGGCGCCTGCCCGGTAATATCTGTCCGGGGCATAATAATCGTAATAGTCCGCGGCGTGGCTGCGGTGGTCGTGGTCGTGACTGCAGTAGGCGGGCTTCGCGAATGCCGCGCCCGCGCCGAGCGCCGCCAGGGCGAGCGCGCCTGCGATCACGGGTTTCATAAGTCGTTTCATCGTCGCTCTCCGTGCTTGCCCCAGCCGGATGTCGATGGCGTTCAAAATGACGGCGGAATGGGGCGAGAATGGCGCGATTTTCCGCCGAAAACGCGCCACATTCTCCCCAAAGCGCCCAAACGGGACACATCCCTGTGAGAGGCCGGGCGATCCGGACGGCGTTTCGTCTTGCGGGCGCGATTGCGCTCATCCCGCAAATCGTTTTAACGATTCGCCCCATGGCGTTCACCCATGACAAACCCGAGGCCAAGGACGGCGCGCCGCCGCTCGAAGCGTGCGGCCTGGCCGCGGCGATCGAGCTTGTCGGCGACCGCTGGACCTTGCTGATCGTCCGCTCGGCGCTTTACGGCGTCACGCGCTTTGACGAGTTGCAGACGACGCTCGGCATGCCGCGCACGGTGCTGTCGAACCGGCTGAAAAAGCTCGTCGAAGGCGGCGTGTTGCGCCGGCGCGCCTACAAGCAGGCGGGCCAGCGCACGCGGCACCAATATGTGCTCACCTCGAAAGGCGTCGATCTCGCTTTGCCGCTGATGGCACTGATGCAATGGGGGCAAAAGCACATCCTGGCGGAGGCGCAGGCGGCGGCGATTGTCAGCCGCCGCACGGGCCAGCCCTTGCAGCTCGGTCTTGTGGACAATACGGGCTCGACGACCTCGCTTGCCGAAGCGCAATTCAGAAAAGCGTCCTGAAACGAAACCGCATCACAACGTCTCCATCACAAGCTGCGGCTGGCCGTCAGACGTTTTTTCGACCGTCACGCCTTCCGGGTTAATCACCGCCGATATGCGGCTGCGATAAGCGGAAAAGCTCTCGAACGTGACGACATCCACCGGTTCGTCGAATTGCAGGACAATGCGCAAATGATCCGGCGGCATTGACCGGATCGCAATGATTTCTCCGGTGAACGCCTGACCGAGATAACGGCCTTTGACGCGGGAGCCCAGTTGAAAACGTTTGACTGGCGGCCGGTTGCCGACCGCTGCATGCAACGTGTTCCAGTCTCGAAACCCGTATTGTTTCGCGATGAGCTCCAGGCTTTCGCTGTGGGTGAGGAAATCGCCGTCTTCATCGAGACCGGCGCGCAGGCGCTTGGCCTGTTGCTTTAATCCGTCAAGCGACGGCAAGGGAGGGGTAGTCATGGCAGACCTCGTCTTTCGCCATGCGGGTTCATCTGATGGGGCTCGCATTGCCATCGGTCCGCATGCTGAAAACAGGGCTGACCAGAGCGTTTATCGAAGGACTTCACCAAAGCATATCGCTTGCGAGCGGCGGGGGCCTTCACCCGGACGCCGCCATACGCCTGCGATGCGGCGTCTGTCAATCGGTTTTACGGGGACTCGGGCGTCCGCCAGAAGCGAGCATGGCCGCGAGGATCATCAAAAAGACCCCGAAGCCGAAGACCAGCCACGCGGCCGCGGGCTCCGCGCCGATACGGAAGGCGAGGCCCGGAAAGAGTTGCAGCAAAAGGGCCCCGAGGCAGCATAAAAGCCCCGTCCAGAGTAGGCTGTTGGTCATGAAATTCATCTCTCTCCGAAAATGCGCCCATCCCGGAAGCGGGCGATATTGCGCAATTCCGGCGCATGTTTGAAAAGCATGGGGCGTTCGCGTGACAAACCGGGCGGCAATGAGTTCATCTCATTGACGACCGGCAAGGGCGACCGCCCGTCCGCAGCGAAGCGAGGATATTTGACCTGCATGGGCGAAGCCTTATGCAGGTCAGAAAAAGTTAAGGCGAAAGCGAGGAATGAGTTGAAAGGACGTGTCTTGATCATCGCCGGGTCCGATCCGTCAGGCGGGGCCGGCATCCAGGCCGACATCAAGACGGTGACGGCGCTTGGCGGCTATGCGGCGACGGCGATCACCGCGCTCACCGTGCAGAACACGAAGGGCGTGACGGCCGTGCATCCGGTCGCGCCGGATGTCATCGCCGCGCAGATCGAAGCAGTGATGTCGGACATCGGCGCCGACGCTATCAAGATCGGGATGATCGGCGATGTGGAGACAGCGGCCGTCATCGAAGCCGCGCTTCGGAAACATCCGCGCATTCCCGTCGTTCTTGATCCCGTGCTAATCGCCACCAGCGGCGACGCGCTGTCGAAAGACGGCGTCGCCGCGTTTATTACGGAAAGGCTCGCGCCTCTTACCGTAGTCCTCACGCCGAACACGGATGAAGCTGCGGCGCTGACGGGGATGGCGGTCAACACCCGTGACGCCATGATCGCGGCGGGCGAGGCGCTGGTCGGGCTCGGGACAAAGGCGGCGCTTGTGAAAGGCGGGCATCTGAGCGGCGACACGGTCGAAGACGCGCTTGTTTCCGCAGAAGGCGCGCGCATTTTTTCCAATCCGCGCATCGACACGACGTCGACCCATGGCACCGGCTGCACGCTGGCGTCGGCGATTGCGACGGGTCTTGCGCAGGGGCTCGCGCTGCAAACGGCTGTGAAGCGCGCCGTCGACTATGTGCATAAGGCGATTGCCACGGCGCCGGGATATGGCGGCGGACATGGGCCGCTAAATCATTCACATCCATGTGAGAAGTAAAGCCCCTCTCCCGCTCGCGGGAGAGGGGTTGGGGTGAGGGTGCGAGCTGTCCATGCGGCGCGATGGTGCGTTTGTCGGCTGTATTGGCCGGGAAATGGATCATTTAGATCTCGTTCTTTCGCTTTACCCCCTCACCCCAGCCCTCTCCCCCAAGGGGGAGAGGGTGGAAGCTTTCTCACCTCTTTTGAAAGAGCAGCTATCAATGGCGACACATTTTTTCGATTGAGGTTTATGCGTCTTCGTTCGATAGGGGCGGAGGAAAAGGAGAAACCCATGGCCGCTTACGATTTCGTGACGCTCGATGTTTTCACCGACCGGAAATTCACCGGCAACCAGCTTGCCGTCTTGCTCGATGCGCAAGGTTTAAGCCTCGAGCAAATGCAGACGATTACGCGCGAGTTCAATTACGCGGAATCGACCTTTGTTCTGCCGCCGGAAAACCCAGACAACACAGCGCGCGTCAGGATCTTCACGCCCGGCTATGAAATGCCTTTCGCGGGCCATCCGACTGTGGGCACGGCCATCGCTGTCGCCCGCGCGAAGGGATTGAAAGGACAAGTGAAACTTGAGCTGAATACGGGTGTGTTTCCGGTCGATGTCGACGTGAAAGAAACGGGTGGCTTTGCGGAGTTTCAAAATCCGAACCTGCCGGACGAGACCGGCCCTGCGCCGTCCGTTGAACAGATCGCCGCTGCGCTGTCGCTGCCTGCTAGCGCTATCGATGTCGGATCACACAAGCCGCGCCGCTGCGGCGCCGGGGTCGATTACATCTATGTCAAAGCGCCGATGGATGCGGTTAAGGCGGCCCAGGTGAACAGCGCGGTCTGGGACGATCTTGCGCTCGAAGAGATCGTCGGCGTTTACCTCTATGCGCAAGGCGGCGAAGGGCCGGATGCGGATTATCACGCGCGCATGTTCGCCCCCGGCGCGGGCGTGGTCGAAGATGCGGCGACTGGAAGTGCGGCGGCGGGCATTCCGGCGCAGATCGTCCGTAGCGAGAATATTCCAGACGGCGTTCATCGCTGGGTGATCGAACAGGGCGTCGAAATGGGCCGGCCGAGCCGCATCCGGGCGACTGTTTCAGTTGAAGGCGGCGCCGTTCAGTCGGTGCGCATCGGCGGCGATGCGGTCTTCGTGCAGGAAGGCCGGATTTTTATCTGAGAGTTTGGGGCGTAAAGCTGAGCCTTCATCCTGAGGAGCAAAAATGTCTTCGCCCTTCGAGACGGTCTCCTCAGGATGAAGAAATTTTTGTGTCTCGAAGGATCGAAGGCGGACGGATTTACAACCACTGTTATTCAGCGGCTTTCTTCCCTCCGTTCAACCATAGGTTCAAGCTCGCCGGCGAGGCCGTCGCCGGCGGCGCTGACGCCTTTTTGCCTTTTGCTGAAAGGCGAACGCTGGCTGACCGCCACGCCTGCAAGAATGATCGAAAGCGCGGCGAGCACGTTCCAGTCGAGCCGCTCGTGATACATGACCGCGCCGAGCCCTACGGCCCAGAGCGGCGTGATGTAATTGGAGAGCGCCATGAACCCGGCGCCGGCCCGGCGGATCAGCATGATGATGAGAACGCCATTGAGCCCGGTCGGGAAGACGCCAAGGAATACGATGCTCCAGAGGCTCGCGGCGCTCCATTCCGCGCGGTGGAGATCGGTGAAAAACAGGGCGGGGATCGCCATGAAGGCGGCGACAATCAGCATGCCCGAAGCAAACACCCGCGGACGGATCGGCGGCGCCCGGCGCGACAGGACGGCGGAGACGGCGTAGAGCAGGGTTGCGAGCAACAATCCGGCCTGCGCCAGGAAACTCGAGGTCAGAACGCCTTTCACCGCATCGGGCCCCATGAGCAGGATGACCCCCGCAAAGCCAAGCGCAAAGCCGCCGAGTTTTCGGGCCGTCAGATTTTCGCCCGCGAAAAAATAGGCGAGTGCCAAAGTCCAGATCGGCATGAACGCCATGTAAACGCCGGCGAGCCCGCTCTCCACATGCTGCTGCGCCCAGGGGAAGAGATAGAAGGGCAGGACATTGCCGCTCGCGCCGACGGCGATCATCCACCACCATGAGCGGCGCACGCGCCAGTTATTCTCCGTACGGATGAAAAACGGCGGCAGACGCCGTCCGGCGGCGCGCATCAGAATGTAAACGAGGATTGCCGCCACCCAGAGCCGCCCGGCGGCGACCACGGAAGGCGGCGCGGTCTCGACCGCCTTGCGAATGAATGCAAACGACGAGCCGCCAAAGGCGACGATAAGCGCGAGGAGCGCCCAGTCGAACAGGGTCGCTTCCGCCGGGGTGACATGTTTACGAGCCATTAATCTCCGCGCTATCGGCGAAGGGATGCTCCTGCAAGGGAGAAAATCTCTTCGGCCCGCAAATTTTTATGATTTGACGCGCAGGCGCCTTCTGTGCGATGGCGGGCGTGGGCCACGCCTCCCCAACGAGGCGCGAGCCATCTGGAAGGATGGAGTAAAACATGACAGATCCAGCACCCGCGGTGCGCCCTGCGCGACCGCATTTTTCGTCCGGCCCCTGCGCCAAGCGCCCCGGATGGTCCCCTGACAATCTTCCCACCGACGCGCTCGGCCGGTCGCACCGGTCGAAACTCGGCAAATCGCGCCTCAAAGAGGCGATTGACCGCACCCGCGCGCTTTTGGGCGTGCCTGACGATTACCGCATCGGCATCGTGCCGGCGTCGGACACAGGCGCCGTGGAAATGGCCATGTGGTCCATGCTGGGCCCCCGCCCCGTGGACATGCTCGCCTGGGAAAGCTTCGGCGAAGGCTGGGTCACCGATGCGGTGAAGCAGTTGAAGCTCGATGCGCGGATTTTGAAAGCGCCTTACGGCGAAATCGCCGATCTCGCCGCAGTCGATCCTTCGCACGACGTGGTCTTCACCTGGAACGGCACGACGTCAGGCGTGCGCGCGCCGAATGCGGACTGGATCAGCGATGATCGCGAGGGGGTTGTGATCTGCGACGCCACCTCGGCGATTTTCGCGCAAGCCCTCGACTGGGCGAAGCTCGATGCGGTCACCTATTCCTGGCAGAAGGTGCTGGGCGGCGAGGGCGCTCATGGCGTGCTTATTCTTTCCCCGCGCGCCGTCGAAAGGCTTGAGAGCTACACGCCGGAATGGCCGCTGCCGAAGATCTTCCGTCTTACGAAAGGCGGCAAGCTCAATGAGGCGATTTTCGAAGGCGCCACCATCAATACGCCCTCCATGCTCTGCGTTGAGGATTATCTCGACGCGCTGAAATGGGCCGAAAGCCTGGGCGGGCTGGAGGCGCTTCACGGGCGCGCCGACGCCAATGCAAAGGCGCTGCACGATTGGGTTGAAGGCGCGGACTGGATCGATTTTCTCTGCGCCAATCCCGGCATCCGCTCCAACACGTCCGTATGCCTCAAAATCGTCGATCCGGATGTGGCGGCGCTCGATGACGCCGATCAACGCGCTTTCGTGAAGTCCATGGAAAAGCTGCTTGAGGAAAAGGGCGCGGCCTTCGACATTGGCGGCTATCGCGATGCGCCTCCGGGGCTTCGCATCTGGTGCGGCGCCACCGTGGAAAGCGCGGATATCGAAGCGCTCGGGCCCTGGCTCGACTGGGCCTTCGCTGAAGCGAAGTCACACCTTTAACTTTCTTTCAAATTCAGATCGGGGAATCCCCATGCCTAAAGTTCTTGTATCCGACAAGCTCAGTGAAACCGCTGTGCGCATTTTTAAAGAGCGCGGCGTCGACGTCGATTACGAGCCGACGCTCGGCAAGGATAAGGACAAGCTCCTGTCCGTGATCGGCCAGTATGACGGTCTTGCCGTTCGCTCCGCCACAAAAGCGACCAAGGCGGTGATCGAAGCCGGCAAAAACCTGAAAGTCATCGGCCGCGCCGGCATTGGCGTTGACAATATCGACATTCCGGCGGCGACCGCGGCGGGCGTCGTCGTCATGAACACGCCTTACGGCAACGCCATTACGACGGCGGAGCATGCCATCGCCATGATGTTCTCGCTGGTGCGCTCGATCCCGCAAGCGAGCGCGTCGACCCATCAGGGCAAGTGGGAAAAGTCGGCCTTCATGGGCACGGAAGTGTTCGGCAAAACCCTCGGCGTTATCGGCTGCGGCAATATCGGCTCCATTGTCGCCGACCGCGCCGTGGGATTGAGAATGCGCGTCGCCGCCTTCGATCCTTTCCTGACCGAAGAGCGCGCCATCGAACTCGGCGTCGAAAAGGTCGATCTCGAAACGCTGCTCGCCCGCGCGGATATCGTGACCTTGCATACGCCGCTGACCGATCAGACGCGCAATATTTTAAGCCGCGAAAACCTTTCGAAACTCAAAAAGGGCGCTTTTGTGGTGAACTGCGCCCGCGGCGGCCTGGTGGATGAAGAGGGGCTGAAGGAGCTCCTTGATTCCGGGCATCTCGCCGGCGCGGCGCTTGATGTTTTTGTGAAAGAGCCTGCGACCGAACATCCGCTTTTCGGCAATCCGAAAGTGGTGGCGACGCCCCATTTGGGCGCCTCAACGACCGAGGCGCAGGAAAATGTCGCGATCCAGATCGCGGAACAGATGGCGGATTATCTGGTGCGCGGCGCAGTCTCGAATTCATTGAACTCGCCTTCTGTGACCGCCGAAGAGGCGCCGCGCCTGAAAAAATTCATCGCGCTTGCGGAAAAGCTCGGCGCCTTCGCCGGCCAGTTGACGCAAACGGGCCTGAAAAAAATCGAAGTCATTTACGAAGGCGACGTTTCCCAGCTCAATCTGAAACCTCTGACGGCCTCCGCCGTCGCCGGCGTTCTGAAGCCCATGCTTCAGGATGTGAACATCGTTAATGCGCCGGTGCTCGCGCGCGAACGCGGCATCTCCATCGCCGAGACGACGCGCGATGACGCCGACGCCTATGACAGCATCATCCGTCTCAAGATCACTTCAGAAACCCAGACCCGCACGGTGTCGGGCACGACCTTTGGCGGCGCGCCGCGGATTGTCGAAATCAAGGGCGTCGACATGGAAGCGGGGTTCTATCCGCATATGCTCTACACGACCAATGAGGACAAGCCGGGCTTTATCGGCGCGCTTGGACGCACCCTGGGCGAGGCTGGCGTCAATATCGCGACCTTCAATCTCGGCCGCGCCGGACCGGGCGAAGGGGCTATTGCGCTCGTCGCCATCGATGATCCTCTGAAGGATGACGTCCTGGAAAAGGTGCGCGCCCTGCCCCATGTGATTCAGGCGACGGCGCTGTCATTCTGACAGCGCTTCTCCTGTGACGGCGCCAGGCGTGCGCTGAAATGTGATCGCTGCGCGCCGGACGGAGCTTGCCGGCCGCCCCGCCCGGGCGTATCTCCCCGTTTCCGAAACGGAGAGAGTAACCCATGAAAACCACAATAATAATGACGGCCGTCGCAGCGGCCGCGCTGTCGATCGCCTATCCTTCCGCCGCCGCCGACTTGCGGCCGGACCAGAAACAGGCGGTCGAAAAAATGCTTGCGCAACTGGAGCCGTCCATGCGCGAGCCCATGCGCGCGCAGATCGAACGGTCCGTCGCCTTGTTAAACAAGGAGCAAGTCGCGATGCTTGTCGCCAGCATGGAGGAATCCGACAGCGGCGCGCAGGAAATGACTGATGAGATCATCGAAGAAGAGCCCGTGGCATCGCCAGAAGACCTCGCCTATAACAGGCAGCAATATGAGCCGGTGATCCGCGCCAACTGGCAGGCGCAGAAATCCTTCGATAATTTTGTTGATGCAGAGCTGGCGGCGAAATGTCCGTCCCGGGATCGATACGCCGTTTACGGCTCGGGCTACCGCTACGAGTTGCGCCAATTGGCCCCGAACTGGCCGCGCGCTTCGAATAATGTGGACGCGGACGTCGCTATTCTCAGCGGCTCCTATGCGCCGCAGGACGGGCGCTATCAATTCGACTTCTCGAAAGTCAGAACGAGCTACGACAAGCAAGCCGTTTCCGCGGCGGTGGCGAAGGCTTGCGCCGAATGGTCGAAAGAAGCGGCGGCGTTCCAAGCGAAAGCAAAGCCGCTCCAGGCGGCGGAGGATTTCGACGGTCTCTTCGCTCTGGAGCGGTCCGCGCAAGGCAAGGTCGAGCCCATCGAATCGACCCTCGACGAGGTCCTCAACGTTCAGGCGCCGGCGGCCGATTACGCCCTTTACACGGCCCTTCAGAATGGCCGGCGCGTCAACTGACGCCGGCCTTCGCGCTGCTTTTCCCGAGGCCGTTCGCCCGCGTTGACGGGCGGGCGGAAAGCCCTATGGTGCGCCGCGTCATCATGAATTCCGGAGGCCTTTATGGCGGATGTTGCGGTCGTCGGCGCGCAATGGGGCGACGAGGGCAAGGGCAAGATTGTGGACTGGCTGTCGGCGCGGGCCGATGTGGTGGTTCGTTTCCAGGGCGGCCACAACGCCGGGCATACGCTTGTCATTGACGGCGCCGTTTACAAATTGTCGCTGCTTCCGTCGGGCGTCGTTCGCAAGGGCTGCGTCGGCGTGATCGGCGCCGGGGTCGTGGTCGATCCCTTCGCGCTTCTCGCAGAGATCGGCCGCATCAAGGAACAGGGCGTCGAGGTGACGCCGGACAATCTGATGATTGCGGAGAATGCAACGCTCATTCTCCCCGTGCATCAGGAGCTCGACGCCCTGCGCGAGACTTCGGCGGCTGGCGTCAAGATCGGCACGACGAAACGCGGCATCGGCCCTGCCTATGAAGACAAGGCCGGGCGCCGCGGTCTGCGCGTCATCGATCTTGCGCATACGGAATCGCTGAAAGCCAAAGTCGAAAACCTGCTCGTGCATCACAATGCGCTGCGCCGCGGTTTCGGCGAGGCGGAAATCGATGCGGATGCGCTTGTGGCGCAGTTGAAGGAGATCGCGCCGAAAGTGACGCCCTTCATCAAGCCGGTCTGGCGCGAACTCGACATCGCGCATAAGGAGGGCAAGCGCATCCTCTTCGAAGGCGCGCAGGGCATGTTGCTCGATGTCGATCACGGCACCTATCCTTATGTGACCTCATCGAACACGGTGGCGGGCCAGGCGGCGACGGGGTCGGGCATGGGACCGCGCTCCGTTCATTATGTCCTTGGCATCGTCAAAGCCTATACGACGCGCGTCGGCGAAGGACCGTTCCCGACAGAACTTCACGACGCTGTCGGCAAGCGCCTTGGCGAGCGCGGCCATGAATTCGGCACCGTGACGGGACGGCAACGGCGCTGCGGCTGGTTCGACGCCTGTCTCGTGCGCCAGTCCCTGAAGATCGCCGGCGTCGACGGCATCGCGCTGACGAAACTCGACGTCCTCGACGGGTTCAAGGAGATCAAGGTTTGCGTCGGCTACAAGATCGGCGGCAAGGAATTCGATTATCTGCCCGCAGGCATGGATTCGCAGGCGGGCGCCGAGCCGGTCTATGAGGTGATGGAAGGCTGGTCGGGCTCGACCGAAAAGGCGCGAAGCTGGGCCGATCTTCCGGCGGAAGCGGTGAAATATGTCCGCCGCATCGAGGAGCTCATCGAAACGCCCGTGGCGCTCGTTTCAACCAGCCCCGAACGCGACGACGTCATCCTGATGAAAGATCCGTTTCAGGATTAAGTGTTTCGCAGTCGGGTCATTTGAGGCAAGGCAAATGCCGCCTATCGCGTTTGCGAAGCGGAATCGTGCCGTCTGTACGCGCATATGCATAGACTAGCTCAGCGTCGCCTAACCACGACTCCTTCATATCCGCTGCAGCAATAAGTACGGCGCTTTCGAAGAGTTGCTCTCGCACATGTTCGTGCTGATCAATTGCCATCATTTCGCGCAGAAGTTCTTCTGTGTAGAGCGTCGGGACTTCGCCGATGAGATCGGCCAAGCCCTCACGCATTTCTTTGGATCCGCAAGCTAACTCATGTACGCGCGAAGGTTTGTCGCCGCGATATGCAGCCAGAAGAAGCTTCATCGGAAAATCCCAAGCCTCCTCGAATGTTTTTACGCCCTGGGTGTGCAATCTATCCAATTCCGCCTCGGCCCAGGCAATGACTTGTGGACTTGAAGCGGCCGCAAGCAAAAGGGTTTGATTCTTGCGGGGAGCGTCGAGCAAAGCGGTCGCCTTATCCCTGTCAAAGGAACAATCGAACGGACCGTTTAATATGAGGCAATTCGATGTGGTTTGGCGCTCCCACCACGAAGCGAACTCAGGCGTAACCTGTTTGTTTTCGCCATATCGAATGGCCTGCCACATAACTCCCCAAAAGCCGGGGCCCGAACCTGGACCGGTGACGCCCGTCACCCAGAGAATATGCTCGCCAAACGCCGCTTTGACGAAATCATATTCTCCTTTTTTTATGAAATAGGCGAGCGCGGCGCCGAGGCGGGTGGGTTCGGGTGCTGTTTCAGAAATGATCTCATAAAACAAAGGTTCTGCTTGTGGGTGGTCTCCCTCCGCAAGCGCGCGCAGAATGGCAGTGCGTTCGTCCTCGGGCGGCGGGCCTTCGCCAAAGACTAGCGACACAAGGTTATCGGCCGCTTCTTCTGGCGTTCCTGCGATTCTGTCTTTGAATCGGCGCATGATGTAATCGGGGTCGTCATAGCGATCGAGCAGCCATTCGGTCGGTTTGTCTGGGTGTATATTCAGAAGATGATTGAGCGCGTCTAATCCCAGTTGTTGCTCGAATTCTGTCGCGCCTTCTCTTAACCCTCTATCGACAAGCTTTTCTAGCTCGCCTATCTGCTCCATGCGGTCCGGATTTTGCTGTATATTTATGTATATGCCTATTGCACGGCGCCACATAGAATTTGGGCCAAAGTCATCTTCGTTTATGCGCGAAAAAGCATCGCCCCAAACAATAAACCCGTTCTCGGGATCGTTGCGAAGCATAAGGACATAGCGATCCCCTTTGCGGTATGTCATCCGCACGCATGGCCCCATGTATGCTTCAGGATTTGCCGACAAAAAGTCATGAGGATTGCTAGGTGTCGGTTTTCCGAAGCGGGCCCGAAGGTCGTTTACTTGTTTGGACGGAGAGCCTTTTAGAACCTCGTTGACTTTGAAGACCACTGACTTTGAAAAGGAGTCTTCTCCCTTTTTGCTTCGAACGGCAGTGGCGACTACAATGGCGTCTGACGCATCAATCAGTTCAAAGTTCGATTGAAGAAATGCACCGGGTATGAGCGAACATGCAGAAGCACCTGGGCCGCACAATAAAACGATGGTTGAGAATACGAAGATGCGAATGAGCATTTGACCCCCGTTTTCGGCCATCCTAAAGCACAAGCGCAATAACGTCTAAGCCTTTTGACTGTCCGCAATCCTTTGCGCCATCATGGCGTGGCCGGAAAGCATGCGCAGGCGCTCCGTTTCATCGGGTTCAAGTGACCAGTCGCCATGGTCCACCGACCCGCCAAGGAGGATCGAGCTTTTGCGCGGGAACATGTAAAGCAGTCCCGTTTCCGGCGATGACGTCACATAGCCGTAATCGACTTCCGGTTGCGGCAACAGCATGGTGAGTTGCCCGCGCGCCGGCTCCAGCGTTTCATCGCCAAAAAGGTCGCGCGCGCCGAGGCCGGTGCAGTTGAAAATCAGTTTTTCTTTCAGGTCGAAAACATCGTCAGCGGTCTCGAAGCTTTTCTGGACAATGCGCCCGCCCGCATTTTCGACGTCGTGCATCAAGGCGCGCAGATAAATATCCGGATCAATCATCAGCGCGTGATGGCGCTCTACATAGCCGTAGCCAAAGTAACGCTCGGGATCGGTTTCGACGGCGAGCCCCGCATAGAGATCGTCGCCTTCGAAATAGGGCGTGCGTTCTTTCAGCGGCGGCTCCTCTCGCAGGCCCAGATAACGCATGTAATAAACGCCATATCGCGGATCGTTGGCGAGATGCTGGAACCGGCGTTGGGCGATCCGCGCCGCGCGCACGAATTGCCGCGCGAATGCATCACTGATGGCGTCCCGGCCGTCATAGAGCGTCGTCGGGTGCCAATAGGCGCCGGCGATGTTGGAGGTGGTGTGGGGCGGCAGCGCGGCGCCGTAAACGCTGACCTCATAGCCGCGGCGCAACAGCATCAGCGCTGTCGTCAGGCCGTTGACCCCGGCGCCGATCACCGCGGCGCGGCGCTCGTCGATCGGCTCGGCCAGTTCTACGGAAAGCTGCGCGCAGCCCCAGGACAGCGTGACGCCGCAGCCGCCATGACCGTAATTATGGATGACGTCGCGGCGGCCGAATTTCTCATGCTCCAGACGGAAGCCGCTGCCGCGATAGGGCCTGAGGCCCACGACCGTGCGGATCTCCCGCGAGGGCTGAGACAGGACCGGCGCGTAAGGCGCGTCGAACGGCCTTGCATGATTGTCTGCGGCCTGCGCCGGCAAAGTGGTCATGGCCGGCGCCAAGGCTGGCGAAAGCGCGGCGGCGCGCAAGAGCTGTCGCCTGTGAAGCATGGATCGATCCCCTCTGTCGCCCGATCATCATTCCGCCAGCGGCGCGGCGAGGCAAGCTCCCGCGCTCGTGAGAGCGCCCGGTCTGGCGCGACAAAGAAGCGCTGACTAGAATGGCTGAGAAAGGATCGTCCATGACGCGGGTCAAAAATTTTATCTTTCCGGCCGTTTTGGTTTTAGGCCTCGCCGTTTTCGCGCTGACGGGCCGCAACAGCGCCACCGGCGCTGACTATGCGCTGGACCGCGAACCGGAAGTGATCGCTGCAACCTTCGCCTCGGCCTGGTGTGCGTCCTGCAAGATCCTGCAGCCGCGCCTTGCGGAGGTGATGCCCGATTTCGCGGATCAGCCGGTCAAATTTGTGGAGCTTGACTTCACCTTCGGCCAGGGCGGCGGCGTTGAGGAAAAAGCGCGCGCCGAAGGCCTCGCCGATATCTATCCGCGCTTTAAGGGCGCGACCGGTTTCACGCTGCTCGTCGATCGCGACACAGGTGAGATCATCGACAGTCTCACGGTCGATTACGACAAGAGCGCCATGCGCGCCGCCATCGCGCAGGCGCTCGCCATCGCCGCGCGCAGCGGAACGGCGGATTAATCTCTATAAAGAATATTAACTTTCCATCCGGTTTTGCGATGCGAAAACAGATGCAAAACAGCAATTGTAAGTTTGTAACTTTCGCCGATTTCGCTTGCGTTTCCTGCGCTTTTGAGTCACGATTATTTCGTTCCGAGGGGCGTCCCGCCTGTCGCCAATGGACGACGGCTTTTGCGACGCGTAACTCATTGATCCCTCCGGGATCAGGAGCAATGTGCGTCAGGTTAGCTCGGGCAATGGGACTGAGAAGAACCCTTTGAACCTGAACCGGGTCATGCCGGCGCAGGAACGGAGCCGCAAAAGGCCTTTGCTTGATAAGAGCAAGGTTTTAAGCCGATTTCCTCATCGCTGGATCCGAAAGCTATAGCGGCGATGAGGAGATCGACAGTAAATTATTAGCGTGCGCATTCGAAAGTATCTGAACAGTTCTGCCGCAGCGCCGGGCCATGTCTCGCGCGTGAGGTGTGGCGCTGCTTGCGCTGTCTTCATGGCCTTATCTCATGTTGCTGCGGCGGCGCCGGATGAGAACCAGTCAACCTCGGCTGAGGAAGCGCCTGCGTCAGTCGGCGCGGAAGCGTCAACTGATGCCGAATTCGGCGGTGCTGAAAAAGCGAAACCGGCCCTGGCCGGGAACTCCTGGCTGCGCGCTTATGCGACCGGCGACATCGGCGGCGAGGCGCGGTTTTTCCTTCCCGACTATTAGAAACTGAAGCCGAAACCGTCACGCGCGAGACGCTGGCGTCTTTTCTGGCGGCGCAAAACGCAGATGTGTCGTCGACGGATGAAACGCGCCTGCGCATCAGCTATTCGGTGAAAGTGAACCGGCCGTCTGCGGATGGCTTGCCGCAATCGCCGGTGCGGCTCGAGCCCGAACGCGCGCCCAATCGCGACCCGGCCAGGGTGGATGTCGACCCGACGGAGAGCGGTTTCAGACCGGCGATCGCCATCGGGCCGCGCCTTGAACGTAAAGACAAACAGACCTCGGTGCGCGTCACGGTCTATGTGCTGGGTGACAACACGCGTTTATGGAGCGGCTTTGCAGAGGCGGAGCTTGATGACCGGTCCGTGGCGGAGACGGCGCGCGCGCTCACGGTTTTGCTGACCGACTATTGGGGCGCCGATGCGTCTCTCGACGGGGCGCAGGATGAAGCCGCCGCGCACTGAAGCGTTTTCGATATAGACGTTTCAGGTCGCCCTCATGCGAAGGCGAGGATCAGAAGGCCCGTCACCAGGGCCAGCCCCAAAGCCTGCCAGCGATAGTCGAAATGCCAGCCGCCGCGCGGGCCGTGAGCGAGATCGGCGATTTTGAAAGTGGCGTGTTCGTGCGACGCCGCCGTCCCCGCGGCGCTGAAGGCGGCGAGGAGACAGACCGAAAGGGCGAAAGACAGGCTCGCCATGATCGTGAAATGAATGTCTGGCCCGCCGGCGCGCGCCCACAGGCCCGTCGCCTCCTTGGCGATGAAAAGCGCCATCCCTGTGGGGATCATGATGGACAAGGTCCAGAACGCCGCGCCCGCTTTCACCCGCCGCACAAAAAGCCCCGCCATGAAAACGGCGACGACCGGCGGCGTGATATACGCAAGGGTCGACTGGAAGTAGGAAAAGAGCGAGCCGAACCGCTCCACCAGCGGCACGATGCACATGCCGAACACCATCATCATGCCGGTGACGCCGCGTCCCGCCCATAACAGCGCGCCCTCGCTCATCTGCGGGCGTTTCGGTTTCAGGAAATCCATGACCGCGATAGAGGCGCCGGCGTTGAACGCGCTGTCGAGGCTCGACATGATGGCGGCGATGAGCGCCGTGACGATGAGGCCTTTGAGCCCCGCCGGCAAAAGCTCGACGATCAATGTGGGAAAGGCGAGGTCGGGGCGTTCCAGGGCAGGGTAGAGCACAAATGCGATGAGACCCGGCAGCATCATGAAAAAGAGGTTCGGCAGTTTCAAAAGCCCGCCAAAGAGGGCCCCGCGCCGCGCCTCGGTGACGTTGCGCGCGGCGAGAACGCGCTGCACGAAATACTGATTCAGGGTCCAGTAATAAAAGCCGAGCAAGAGAACGCCGAAAAGACCGGTCCATGGTAGGAAAGGATCGGCTGCGGGTTTGATCATCTCCGTGCGGGAGGGTTCGAGCTTTGCGAAGAGCGCATCCCAACCGCCGGCCGCGTCGAGCCCCGCCCAGAGAATGACCGACGCGCCGATGATCATCAGCGCCGCCTGCACCGTGTCTGTGACGACAACCGCGCGCAAGCCCCCGGCGATGGTGTAGACCCCGGCGAGGAGCGCGATCGCCGCCGCGGCGCCCCACAGGCTCAAAGCGGGGATCATCATGGAGATGACAAGACCGCCGGCAAAGAGCGCGCCGGCGATGTCGATGAACATCAGCGTGAAAAGGGTGAAGCCTGCATAGAACCGCCGCGTGCGCGCATCGAAGCGGGTTTCGAGATATTCCGGCACGGTGAAGAGCTTCGCCCGCAAGAATACGGGCGCCATGAACAGCGCGAAGAAGATCAGCACGGCTGCGGCGGTCCATTCGTAATTGAAAACAACAAGACCGTATTCATAAGAGGCGCCAATAAGGCCGACGAAACTCGCGCCCGACATATTCGAGGCATATAAAGAGGCGCCGATCAGCGCCCATGGCAGCGACCTTCCCGCGAGGAAATAATCGCCCGCATTGCGCTCGCGCCGGCCCGACCAGAAGCCATGCGCCATGACGGCCGTGAAATAGACAAAAATTATGACGATATCGATCGCGGCGAGCTGGGCGTTCATCGGCGCGGTTCCTCCGGCGTGTTGCGCCGCGCGCGAACGCTTTCTCGCGCGGGGCCGTGACGTCTGTTATAAGGAAAACAGTGATGAATGCAGGATCAAGGATGCCAAAAATCACAAAGCCAATGCCGATGCGTGTAAAGGCGGCTGCGACTGCGGCGTTTCTGGTCCTGGCGGCCGGGCCTGCAATGGCTGCGCCGCCTTGCGTTAAGACAAGTTATCGCAATACGGACTATGTGGTCTGCCGGGTCGAGCCGCAAGCGCATGACATTCGTCTTTTTCTGAACAAGGCCGATGGCGCGCCTTTCGGTCATTTCAACTGGGTGAACGAAGCGCTGGAGAAAAAAGGAGAGACTCTGGTCTTCGCCATGAATGCGGGCATGTATCATGAAGACCGGGCGCCTGTTGGGCTTTATGTCGAGGCGGGAGAAGAGCTGGCGCCGCTCAATGACAATGACGGCCCCGGCAATTTTCATCTGAAGCCAAACGGCGTCTTCTATGTGACGCGCGACGGCGCGCCGGGCGTCTTGGAGACTGAGGCCTTCGTAGAGCGTTTTCTTCCCCCGTTCACGGGGGAGGTGGCGAGCGTTGAGAAACGCGAGCCGGAGGGGGTGAGCGAGCAAACGGACTCAATTTTAAAACCCACTCAGTCCGCTTCGCGGACAGCTCCCCGGCAAGCGATGGAGCAGATTATCGCATTCGCCACCCAGTCGGGGCCCATGCTTGTCATCGATGGCGAGATTCATCCGCGTTTCCTTCCCGATTCGGACTCCCTGAAACGACGCAACGGCGTTGGCGTTACTGAAGACGGCGACGTGATTTTCGTTCTCGCAGACAGTCCCGTGCGGTTTTACGATTTCGCTTCTTATTTTCGGGAGGAACTGAATACGCCCAATGCGCTGTATCTCGACGGAACCATCTCGCGGCTTTATGCGCCGGAGCTTGACCGAAATGATCCCGGCGTCGCCATGGGGCCGATTGTCGGGGTCGTCAGCGCCGAATGAGCGCACACGGAACTCTCGCGTTCTCTCTGTCATTTCCTACACCGCAGACTGCGAAGGAGCATTCCAATGCCCATGACTCTTGAAGGCGGTTGCCGCTGCGGCGCCGTCAGCTTCACCGTCGACAGCCACACGCCCGTTCCCTATCAGCGCTGTTACTGCTCGATCTGCCGCAAGACCGCGGGCGGGGGCGGCTACGCCATCAATCTCGGCGCGCTGAATGACACGCTGAAGGTCAAAGGGAAAAAGCACATCGGCGTTTATCATGCGGTGATCGATCGCGGCGGAACCTGCGAAACCAGCTCCGGCGAGCGCAATTTCTGCAAGTCATGCGGAACCGCGCTGTGGCTCTACGACCCGAACTGGCCCGAGCTTGTGCATCCGCATGCCTCCGCCATTGATACGGATCTGCCGATCCCGCCATCGCTTGTGCATTGTCTCTTGAAAGACAAGGCGAGCTGGGTGACGCCGAATGTGGGCCCGGACGATCAGACTTTCGATCATTATCCGGATGAAAGCATTGAGGACTGGCACAAATCGCGCGGGCTCTGGGTGGACTAGAAATCGATCTTTGCATTCGGCGCCGAAACCGGCATGTTGGCGGCGTCAAAACCATGAGGAGCTGTCAATCCTGTGAAAGCAATCGCCTGTGCCGTCCTTTGCTTTGCTCTTTCCCCCGTCTTTGCGGTCGCGCAGGATGCGCCCGCACTGAGCGAGGAAGAGGCGGCCATCGTCGCCCGCGTTGAGGCGAATTTCGATGACTCGATTTCGTTTCTCGAAGAGGTGGTCAACATCAATTCCGGCACCATGAATCACGAAGGCGTTCGCGAAGTCGGTCACGCCTTTGCGGAGCCGTTTGAAGCGCTCGGCTTCACAGTCGACTGGATAGACCAGGACAAGGTCAATCGTGGCGGTCATTTTCGCGCCACGCATAAGGGTAAGACCGGAAACCGCCTCCTGCTGATCGGCCATCTCGACACCGTGTTCGAAAAAGACGGGGATTTCCTCGAATGGCGCCGCGATGGCGACAGGGCCACCGGTCCCGGCGTTGTCGACATGAAAGGCGGCAATGTCGTTCTTCTTTATGCGCTGAAGGCGCTCGACGATCTGGATATCATCGACGATGCGGCGGTCACCGTCATCATGACGGGAGATGAAGAAATGACCGGCAAACCTATCGATGTCTCCCGCAAGGCGCTGATCGCCGCCGCAAAGCGCGCCGATGTGGCGCTCAATTTCGAGGGCGGGGGCGACGGCGAAGTGGTGACGTCGCGGCGCGGTTCGTCTGGCTGGACAGTGACGACGACGGGCGTGCGCGCCCATTCGAGCGGCGTCTTTTCCGACGATGTGGGCGCCGGCGCGATTTTCGAAATGGCGCGCATTCTCGATGAAATGTATGAAACTCTCGCCGCGGAGGACTATCTGACCTTTAATCCCGGCGTCATCGTCGGCGGCACGGATGTTCAATATGACAAGGACGCAACGCGCGGCGCCGCCTTCGGCAAGACCAATGTGGTCGCGCAAAAGGCCGTGGTCGATGGCGGCTTGCGGTTCATTTCCGAAGAGCAGAAGGAAGCGGCGCGCGAGACCATGCGCGAAATCGTCGCCAAGCACCGGCCGCAGACCGGCGCCGAGATTGAGTTTGAGGACAGCTATCCGGCCATGACGCCGACGGCCGGCAACGAAGCGCTGCTCGCTGTTGTCTCAGATGTCAGCGAGGCGCTGGGGCAGGGGCCGCTCACGGGCAATGACCCGTCTAAGCGCGGCGCCGCGGATATTTCTTTCGCTGCGCCTCATGTGCCCGCCTCCATGGATGGGCTCGGGCCCGAGGGCGGGCGCGGCCACACGCCGGAGGAATGGCTCGACATTCCGTCTGTGAAAGACGCAACGGCGCGCGCGGCGCTCCTCATCTATCGCCTGACGCGCGAAGACGCGCCGAAGTTTGACGCTGAGGATCAATGAGAACAGTCATCATCGACAAACGCTTTTGCGGGCCGAAAAGCTCCGGCAATGGCGGCTATTGCGCGGGGCTCTTCGCGCAAGAGATCGGCGGCCCGGCTGCGGTGATGCTGAAGGCGCCGCCGCCCCTCGATACGCCGATTGAGCTGCGCCAAGCTGAGGGCGGCTATGAAGCTGTCGCCGGTAACACCCTGATTGCGAAAGTCGAACCGGCGGAAGTGAAAGTTTCTCCACCGTTAATACCAGACGATGCTGGCGTCGCGCAGGGCCATGACAATTTCCTGAAAGCCGAGGGTGGTCACCAGATCATTCCCTATTGCTTTGTATGCGGAAAAGAACGCGCGCCGGGCGATGGCTTGCGGATTTTTTCCGGTCCCTGTCCCGACAGCCCCGTCAACGCCGATTTCTGGACGCCGCGTGAAGACCTCGCGGGCGAAGACGGTCTTGTGCGGGCGGAGTTTTTATGGGCGGCGCTCGACTGCCCCACGGCCTACGCCCTGCGCGTGGGTGATACGTTCACGCTGCTTGGCCGTATGGCGGCGGAGATTATCCGGCGCCCGAAACCCGGCGAGCGCCTCATCGCCGCCGCGTGGCAGGTGAAGCAGGACGGCCGCAAATATTTCTCGGACTCCGTTCTCCTTGACGAAAATCGCGAGATCATTGCGGCGGCGAACACGCTGTGGATCGAGCTCAAGGACACGGCGCTGATCGAAAAGCTTCGCCGGGAAAACGCGTAAAACCGTCCGGTTTCCGGTTCCGGCTTTCCTTGATGCGGCCCTCACGATTTGCTACATCTCGCGCGACCTTCCGAGGGGCGCCGGCGTCACCGGCTGAGACCGCGTTATTTTCCTGTCAGGAGAGCTTCACGCGGGCACCCTTTGAACCTGATCGGTTAACACCGGCGTAGGGACGGAGACATGACGCTCAACGAATATAATCGCTTCTGCAAATCCCTGAAACACAGCACCCATGTGGTGCAGTGGGGCGATGCGCATGTCTGGAAGATTGGCGGCAAAGTTTACGCCATCGCCGGCTGGAGCGACGGAGAAGAGCTTGCCGTCACATTCAAATGTTCGGATACGGCGTTTGAAGTCATGCAGGATGCCGAGGGTGTGCGCCCCGCGCCTTATCTCGCCTCGCGCGGCATGAAATGGCTGCAGCGCACGCGGGAAGCCGCGATTTCCGATAAAGATCTCAAAGACTATCTGCGCGAGTCCTACAGCCTCGCCGCAGCAAACCTCACCAAGAAATTGCAAAAAGAGTTAGGGCTGATGGCGGGCTGACCCCGCGCTGATGACCGGAAAGACAGGATCATGAACAAGCACATAGATCAATCCGAATTCAAAACGCCGGAAGTCACCACCGGGCCGCTGCCCTCATCGCGCAAGACCTATGTCAATGGCGATCTCTATCCGGATCTGCGCGTGCCCATACGCGAGATCGATCTTCACCCCACGGCGAACGAGCCGCCCGTGCCGGTCTATGACACGTCGGGCCCCTACACCGATCCGGCGGTGATGATCGATGTGGAGAAGGGCCTCGCGCGTACGCGCACGGCGTGGATCAAGGAGCGCGGTCACGTTGAGGAATATGACGGCCGCGAGGTGAAGCCGGAGGATAATGGCGGCGCCAGGGGCAAACATCTCGCCCGCGAGTTTCCGGTGAAAAACCGTCCCTTGCGCGGAACCGGAACCGGCCCCCTCACGCAATATGAATATGCGAAAGCCGGGATCATCACGAAGGAGATGGAGTTCGTCGCCATCCGCGAAAATCTTGGCCGCAAAAAAATGCTGGAAGGCGCGGAGGCGCGCGTTGAACAGGGTGAGAGCTTCGGCGCGGAGATCCCCGCTTTCATCACGCCGGAATTCGTGCGCTCCGAAATCGCGCGCGGGCGCGCCATCATCCCCTCCAACATCAACCACCCGGAGCTGGAGCCGCAGATCATCGGCCGCAATTTCCTCGTGAAGATCAACGCCAATATCGGTAACTCCGCCGTGGCGTCTTCTGTGGAAGAAGAAGTCGACAAAATGGTTTGGGCGACGCGCTGGGGCGCGGACAATGTCATGGACCTCTCCACGGGCCGCAACATTCACAACACCCGCGAATGGATCATCCGCAATTCGCCGGTCCCCATCGGCACGGTGCCGATCTATCAGGCGCTGGAAAAGGTGAACGGCGTCGCGGAGGATTTAACGTGGGAGGTCTATCGCGACACGCTGATCGAACAATGCGAACAGGGCGTCGACTATTTCACGATCCACGCCGGCGTGCGTCTGCCCTTCATTCACCTCACCGCCGACCGCGTGACGGGGATTGTCTCGCGCGGCGGGTCGATCATGGCGAAATGGTGCCTCGCCCATCACCGCGAGTCGTTCCTCTATACGAATTTCGAGGAAATCTGCGAGATCATGCGTAAGTATGACGTGTCGTTCTCGCTGGGCGACGGGCTGCGCCCCGGTTCGATTGCAGACGCCAATGACCGCGCGCAGTTCGCAGAGCTCGAAACACTGGGAGAGCTCACCAAAATCGCCTGGGACCATGGCTGTCAGGTGATGATCGAGGGGCCGGGTCATGTGCCCATGCACAAGATCAAAGTGAACATGGACAAACAGCTCAAAGCCTGCGGCGAGGCGCCGTTCTATACGCTCGGGCCGCTCACGACCGACATCGCGCCGGGCTATGACCACATCACGAGCGGCATTGGCGCGGCGATGATCGGCTGGTTCGGCACGGCGATGCTTTGCTATGTCACGCCGAAGGAGCATCTGGGCCTTCCCGACCGCGACGACGTCAAGGTCGGCGTCGTGACCTACAAGCTTGCGGCCCACGCGGCGGATTTGGCGAAGGGCCACCCGGCGGCGCAGGTGAGGGACGACGCGCTGTCGCGCGCGCGTTTCGAATTCCGCTGGGAGGATCAGTTCAATCTCTCGCTCGACCCTGAAACCGCGCGCGACTTCCACGACCAGACCCTGCCGAAAGAGGCGCACAAGGTCGCCCATTTCTGCTCCATGTGCGGGCCGAAATTCTGCTCCATGAAGATCACGGCCGAGGTCCGCGACTACGCCGCCGGCATGAGCGACAATGAGAAAAAAGACCTCGAAAAGCTCAGCCAGGAAGGCATGAAGGAAATGTCGGAGAAATACCGCGAAATGGGCTCCGAGCTTTATCTCGAGGAACAAGCGGTGAAGAAGGCGAATGAGGGGTTGTGATTCGCAGCGCAAATGCTGACCGAGACGCAAAAATATAGAATTATGGAAGTCGTTGACGCGGCAATGCAGCAACGAGGAGAGATCGTCAATTCATATTCGCAGATTGAATTTCTTTTTGCCGATTTAATTGCAAAAATGAGAAATCACCACGCCTACGAAGGTACAATAACAGGAATGCCATTTAGGCCTGAATCTCGGATAAGCGTATTAACAAGGTTGCTATCTATGGATGGTCCTTTGAAGCGCTATCACGATGATTTGGCACCGTTGATTGAAGACTTCAAGCAATTTGAAGATGATCGACATTTTCTTACTCATGGTTTCGCAAGCGCGTCTGTTTCGCCGGAATCAAATATTATTCTGGAATTCAGAAAATTTGCTCCAAGTAAGGATAATCAATGGCATATTAGCTACCGACATTACACGCCTGCTAAATTTAAATATCTGCGCGAATCAATTTCCGAGTTTTCGCACAGAGCTTTGCTTGTATTTAGAAGAGTATATTTAGAACTGCGCCTAGAAGAAACGGACGTGCTGAACCCTTAGCGTCGGTGTTTTTCTGGAGATAACCATGCCAGAGTTCCTAGATGACAACCGATCGCCGATAGTAAAGGATACATACGTCTATATTTTCAAGGTTTTTACAACCGGTGTCTTTAAAATTGGGATATCAAATGACGTTCCAATACGAAAGCGTACGATAGAATCTCAAACTGGTTTTCGGTTAGAGCATGTGGGGTCGTCAGTTCCGTTGGAGAGACGCCAAGCATTGGCAATTGAGTCTATCCTTCATTCGCTTCATGCAAGCAAATGCGTTTACGGTGAATTTTTTGAGATTTCTGACAGTGAGTTACTATCCAGCTTTGCGATGTTACCAAATATTGGGTTTGGTGAACCATACCAATATCTGGGAACCTTATTACCACGTAGAATTGACTTTAATACAAAAGGTCGTCGAAATATGACGATTGGCTATAGGAAGATGACTTCGGTTACCGAATACATCAGAGCAAAAAATTCAGCTGCTCCTAAGAAAGTAAATAGGCTGTATTTTGACTTTCACAAAGAATGGGAAGGTTGGAAATGGTGTCGCTTTGATCTTCGCGTTGGTGACGAACTTGTTTTGTTTAAATCAAGTCGCACACATCGTTATTACGCTGAAGGTGTGGATGAAAAAGTTCTTCTCCGCTCATGCGCCCAAAGTTGTCGCCAGGATCACCACGCCTAGCACTAAGTATAATGGGTAGACCCCTTTTGTGAGTTTTTGGCGGATCTGCATGATTGGAAGTTGACCCCCTCCGTCTCCCCCGGATTTAATCCGGGGTCGACACCTCCCCCGCAAGCGGGGGAGGAGAAGCTCGTGCTTAGCGGCAAGCTTTCTCTTCCCCCGTTTACGGGGGAAGTACCCGCGAAGCGGGGGATGGGGGTGTTCGGAAACATCGGGCACGCAGGGGGCAGCGGCAAGTATAAGGCCATTCCGGACCTCGGGAATTTGCGATTGTCACGCTGCGCGTGACAACTTTCATCTTTCTAGAGTGCCGAGACAAAAGTCCTTCAACGCAAGCGTGCGCGTTTGCTGGGACTCAGCGCGCAAATTCCCGTCAAATCGGGTTCCGCGCCCGATTTGACGGATAATTTTCCACCACCTTTTTTTCTGCCGTATACTGCGCGGCAGTCCGGACATTTGAGAGGCGGTGAGGCCTGCCGTTCCCATCGGTCCGGATCGCGGCGCGCGGGCGGGTGAGGCCCGACCGTTTGCGAAGCAAACGCAGCGGGTCGAACGAATGAGTGCGATTGCAGTTCCGGCCTGCGTTGATTGGGGCCCCAACCCCAATCAACCAACCGAGCCTTCGGGGAAAAGGCGGGGCTTCTATCCCGTTGGAGTTGAAGCTCCGTCGCCGGATGCGATCAATGGGCGGCGCTGTAAAAACTCGCCCGACCGCGAAGGCGGTCAAATTTGATTTGCGCGCGTTCGCGCGCAGGGGGACGTGATGCGTCCATGTGCTACTACCAAGCGACGAGGATGTTTCACGTCCCGCGCACCTCTCACCTTATGCGTTCGGGTTCAGCGGAACCGCGGCGAGAGGCGCCTGTGGCGCCGGTGAAAAATTCAGACGCGCCCCTTGCGCCGCGCAACGCAATTGTATATACATTGGCTATCGTAAAGATAGCGAGATAGCAGCCCCGATGGCCAAGGAAAAACCGGCCGACGAAAAGCGCGAGAAGAAAAACAAGAAAGACAGCCAGCTTGTGATCCGGCTGAACCGGGAGCTGCGCGATCGTTTCGTCGATCTTTGCGAAGAGCTCGACACCAGCGCGGCGAGAGAGCTGCGCGGGTTCATGAAGGAATTTGTGCGCAAGCACGATGAAAAGCAAAAGTAAGGAGATTTGTAAGATGGCGAACAAGAAAAAAGTCAAAGCGCTGAAAAAAGAAATCAAGTCGCGCAAGAAGCGGATTGCGCGTCAGGAAACAAAGCTGAAAAAAGCGAAAAAAGCGCTGAAAAAAGCGGCCTAACAAGGACTGCTTTTTTATAGACTGTGAAACCGCCGGGCTTTCCCCCAAGCACCCGGCGGTTTTTTAGTGTTCGGGGATGGCCGGCCCGTCAGCCGATATTCATCGCCAGGATGACGACGCCAAGGACGAGGCATAATCCGTAGACGGCCTTTGACAGCGCTGCGGCCGAAATCCCGGCGGTGAGGCGCCGGCCGATGAAGCTCGCAATGACGACGCCGGGAATGCTCGCGGCGCACGCGATCAGGACCTCCCGGCTCCAGAAGCCGGCGACGGCGTGGCCCGCCGCGACCATCACCGCCACGGGCAGAAAGAAAGCCTGCGTCACTGCGAGGAAACGCTCGGGCGGCCAGCGGCGCATGGCGCCGTAGAAAATAATCGGCGGGCCGGGAATGTTATAGGCGCCGCCGAGAACGCCGCCTGCGAAACCGGCCGCGAAGCGCCAGCGCCGGTCCTTGATCTCGACGGCTGCCGGGCGCGCCAGCGAAAAGAGGCTGAAGGCGATGATGATGATTCCAAGCGCGATGAGGAGCGGTTCTTTCGGCGCGTTGGCGAGGAGATAGACGCCGATGGGCACGCCGGCGGCGGCCGCAGCAATAAGGCCGGCCGCTTCGCCGAGATGCAGACCCTTGCGGTTCTGGAAGAGCATTACCGTGCTCAAGGAAATGCCGGTGAGCGCCACCAGCGCCGCGGCCGACTGCGCATCCATGACGAGCGCCAGCGCCGGCATGGCCACGAGCGCGAAGCCGAAACCGACCGCGCCCTGGAGGATGGCGGCGACAAAGAGAATGAGGAGAACCCATGCCATGAGGGCGGTGTAACCGGTTCCGCCCGGAAGGAAACACCCGCGATGCGCAACAATCCGGTTCCGCGGTCATGATTTGCCTGCTAACCTTACATCTGCAATCGGGGGAGAGCCGGCTTTGCGCATATTCATTTTGATTGCGGCGGCGATCGTTGCGGCGCCGCTTTTGGGCCTTGGCGGCTTTTACCTTTTGAGCGAAGCGAAGTTCCGTGAGGTGACGCGCGATTCACCTTTCGAGGCGGCGATTCCTACGGATGCGACCTCTATAGAGCATGGCCGTCATGTGGCGCGCACGCGCGGTTGTTTCGGTTGTCACGGGCAACAGCTTCAGGGCAAGGACTTCGATGAGCAATGGGACTGGCCCGAACGCGCCGTTGCGCCCAATCTTGCGCTCTATGCGCGCGAGCACGACGACGCGACTTTGGAAGCGGCGATCCGTCAGGGCGTCGGCGCCAATGGCAAGGCGCTCATTTCCATGCCGTCCTATAATTTTGCACGGATGAGCGATGACGATCTCGCGGCGCTGATTGCGTTTTTACGGTCCGCGCCGGTGGTGGAGATCGATCTGCCCAAACCGAAACTCGGCTGGGGCGTGCGCTGGACCTTTTTCACTGGCGAGGAAAAACATATGGCCGAATGGGCCGACGCCGTGCCGCCTTTGCGCTTTGACGGGGAAGAAGAGCCGCAGCGCGCCCACGGCGAATATCTCGCCATGACCATGTGCAATGAGTGCCACGGTCTCGATCTGCGCGGCGCGACCTTGTGGGATGCAGTGACGCCAGACCTTATCGTGGTTTCGGCCTATTCGCGCGAAGAGTTCGAAAAGCTGATCACCACCGGCGTCGCCATGAACGGGCGTGAACTCGGCCTTATGCGGCTGGTGGCCCCGGACCGGTTCCCGGAGCTGACGGACGAGGAAATAGACGCGCTTTATCTCCACCTGACGTCGCTTGTCGACGAACCCGTCCCCACCCCGGTCTTCTGGCGTCCTTAAGCGCCCGCCAGCTCTTCCCGTTTGCTAAACCATTAAATTTCCTATAGATTTCTTTTTGCACGAACTGATCAGCATAAAAATTGTTATGGTCAGGCAAGTTCAGACAGAAGGGGAACTTTATGAAACTGAGAACGATTTTGTCCGGCGCCGTATTCGCCATCGCTGCAACGGGCCTTGCGGCCTGCGGCGATGACAGTGCGGAAGACAATATGGAAGACGCCGCGGACGATATGGAAGACGCTGCCGAAGACATTGGCGACGATATCGAAGACGCCGCCGACGATACGGGCGACGCCATGGAAGGCGCGGCCGAAGACATGGAAGAAGGCGCTGAAGATATGGCCGACGATGTCGATGACGCCATGGATGAAGCCGCGGAAGACATGGAAGAAGAAATGGAAGACGAGCCGCAGCAGTAACGGCTTCGCTTCCTTATTCTTATCAAGCCGGCGCCTTCCGGCGCCGGTTTCTTATTGGATCAAAAACCTCCACCTCCGGTGGAGGATTGGAAGAGTTCCACATTGTAGGAAAGATACCTCCAC
>PAIP01000006.1 GCA_002704915.1 Parvularcula sp. | reverse complement strand
TGCGCGGGCTCGTTTCCCGGGCGGCCCCCGCCCATCCGCGCCATGGCGGCGGCGGGGCGTTCTATCTTTTCCTGAAGCGCTGAGCGCGGAGGGATCTCTGTCTTCCAGCGAGGCGCCCCTTGCCGGACCAAAGAAGCCGGTGTCAGTGCGTCCCTTACCAGGCGTTGAGAAATTTAAGAACGATGGCGAGCACCAGCGCCGCCGGCAGCACATAGAAGAACAGAATGCGCGACAGGCGGATGAACCAGGTTTCCGTGGCGTCGGCAAGCCAGTCGCTGACCGCCTCGCTCCACCAGCGGCGGGGCGTATGTTTCGGCAGTTGCGCCTGACCGGCTTCAATAGGCATCGCGGCCAGAAGGGTGACGCCGCGGTTCTTCCACCGTGCGAAGGCTTTCTTGACCGCGCCATTGACGACCGATCCGCGCGCGCGCCGGAACAGCATGGCGAAAGGACCGTATTTGAAATCTTCCGGATCGAATTCCACATCGAGCACCATTGAGGCGGGCGCGTCGCGGTTGCTGTCTTCATCGATGCGCACAACGGTGTGGCGCACGCCGTAATTGCGCAGATAGTTTTCGATATCGCCGATAGAGGCCGCCGTCTTGTCGCGCCGGAACAGGAACATGGCGCGCACGCCGCGAGACCCGGTCGCCTGCGACGACAGCATGACGAAGGACGCTGCGGCGGCTGCGAGCCCGAGGCCGAGCGCGCCGGTCGCCGTCAGCGATGAAATCCATTCAAGCCCCTGGGGCAGGCTGAGCGCGGTCATAGAGGCGCTCATGCCATAGGCGCCAAGAACCAGCAGCAGGATCGCCAGCGCGCCGACGCCCATCCCTAACATGCGCATAAGGCCGGCGGGCACCGCATCGCCGAGATGCGGATTGGCGATGGTGGCGAGGCGGCGCGTCCAGTAGCCGGTCTTGGCGTCGGTGGTGCGGTAGCGGTCCTCATAGAGCGTGTGGTCGGGATTGTTTTCCACCACCATGAAGCGGGTCTTCATTGGGTCGCCCTGCTCGAAATTGTGATCGATGATCATGTAGTCCGAGGAACGCATGGCGACTTCGTAAGGCAGCACCATGGCGAACAGCCTGCCGTTCTGGGCTTCCGCGCCCAGTGTGGAGAAGTGCCGGGTTTCGCCGGAAATCGGATCGAAAAAGGTGTTTGTCTGACGCGTGTTTGAAACCGCCGACCGGGCCATGCGCGCAAGCTCGCGATGGGGTTCGACCATCTGTGCGGTTTCCTGCACATCGACGCCGATCGCGCGCATGCCGTCAAGTTTGGCCTTGCAGCGGCGCGATGCGTCCGGGCCGGCGAACACCACATCGATCCGGTCACGGATCAATTTCTGGTCCGCCATGTCGATGGGCAGGCCTGCGCGGGGCATCTCCCCGTCATAGCCCGCTTCGCCTGAGGGCGTGTTGCCGCTGCCCGTGTCGACGAGTCCCCAAGATTTTCTCATCCGCCGTTGCAGCGCGGAGAAACCGGTGCCGGGGTGCGATGACTGCACGATGTCGTAAAGCTGCGACTCATGCACAGCGAGACAGTAGTGATCGCTGGCCTCTATCTGCTGCACGCCGCGCAGGCGCGACAGGCTCGCCACCGCGCGCAGCGATTCATAATCGTAACCCGAATAAGGATTGTAGAACGGCACGATGGCGAAGTCGGCGATGTTCTGCTGCACCGCCATGAGCGCCTGTTCTTTGGTGCGCAAAGGCTGTGTGTCGGGGTTTTGATAGTCGAAGCGGTTGTTCTTGCTCGCCTCGTCGAATTCGCGCTCGACCTTGAGCTCCATGGCGCCAAAGCCGGCGTCGGGCACAGTGCGCCGCTCGCGCGCGAGTTCGAGGAATTTCTTGGTTGCCTGATAGCCGAAGCCCCACTCCTCGCCGGTGAAGGCGATGCGCGCGCGCTTCTTCTCCTTGTCGGCGAATTTCGCCGGCTTCTCATCCGCGTCCTGGCGTTTTTCCGAAAACCGGGGATCTGCATCCTCGGCAAAGGCCATCATGGTTCGCCGCTTCCAAGGCCGCGATGCGCCGTCAGCCATGACCAATCCCCGCTCCTACTCCCTCAAGACTTGATAGATTAACCTGTCATTAAGGATCGTGAAAGCCCGCAAATGGCGGGAAACAGCGGATATGAGCCTCTGAGCGCCGGGATCGGGGCTTTTTGGCCCGGATTTTCGGCAGGTGACGCCGAAACGCCTCACGACCGGGTTGTTGCGGCTCCGAAAGTAAGCTTTCTAATTATAGGATATATTTGGACAAATCGGCGTTTTTGGTGATTTCGCCGAGGCGTTCGGTGACATAATCTCTGTCGATGGAGATGGTCTCGCCGGTTTTGTCCGGGGCCGTGAACGAGATGTCGTCCAGCACCGTCTCCATGATGGTGGCGAGGCGGCGGGCGCCGATATTCTCGACGCCGGAGTTTACTTCCGCCGCGGCGTCGGCGAGCGCGTCGATCGCCTCCTCGGTGAAGTCCAGCGTCACCCCCTCCGTCGAGAGCAGCGCCGAATATTGCTTGATGAGGCTCGCCTCGGGCTCCGTGAGGATGCGCCGCAGGTCGTCGCGGGACAGGGCGTCGAGCTCCACACGGATCGGCAGGCGGCCCTGAAGCTCGGGCAACAGGTCCGAGGGTTTCGACAAATGAAAGGCGCCGGAGGCGACGAAGAGAATATGGTCGGTCTTAACCGGCCCGTGCTTGGTGGCGACGGTCGCCCCTTCGATAAGCGGCAGGAGATCGCGCTGCACGCCTTCCCGCGATATGTCGGCGGAGGCGCGATCCGAGGACCGGGCGATCTTGTCAATCTCATCGAGAAAGACAATCCCGTCATTCTGGACGAGATCCACCGCCTCGCGGCCAATGGCGTCCTCATCCATGAGCTGGTCGGCTTCCTCCGATAATAGGGGTTCATAAGCGTCGCGAATCTTGATGCGTTTCGTGGTCTTCGGGCCCTGAAACGCTTTGCCGAGCATGTCGGACAGATTGATCATGCCCATCTGCGCGCCGGGCATGCCCGGGACCTCGAACATCGGCGCACCGCTCTGATTTTCGCGCAGTTCAAGGTCCACTTCGCGATCATCGAGCTCGCCAGCGCGGAGCTTTTTTCGGAACGCCTCGCGGGTCGCCTCTCCGCCATGCTGGCCCACCAGGGCATCGAGCACCCGCTCTTCGGCGGCTTCCTGCGCGGCGGCCTTGACGTCTTCCCGCTTCTTGTCGCGCACCATGCCAATGGCGATTTCCACCAGGTCGCGAATGATGGAATCGACGTCGCGGCCCACATAACCGACTTCAGTGAATTTCGTCGCCTCGACCTTGAGGAACGGCGCGCCGGCCAGCTTGGCGAGGCGCCGGGATATCTCGGTCTTGCCGACGCCGGTGGGCCCGATCATCAAAATGTTCTTCGGCGTGATTTCGTCCTGCAACGCGCCGTCGACGCGGCGGCGGCGCCAGCGATTGCGCAGGGCAATGGCGACAGCGCGTTTGGCGGCTTTCTGGCCGACAATGAAGCGGTCCAGTTCGGATACGATCTCGCGGGGGGAATAATCAGTCATGCGTTACGGGGGCCTTAAAGAACATCGCCCTGACATAGGCCCCTCGCCGCAAATCGCAATGGCGGCGCGAGTTTTCCACAGAAAAAAGGCGCGCCTTCACGGCGCGCCATTATCCCCTCTTCGCGAAACCCCGGCGAAGAGCGATCAGACTTTTTTCTTGCGGCTCGCAAAGCAGAAGCCGGCAAGGCCCGCCATAAAGAGCGGCAGCGCAGCCGGCAGCGGCACGTCCGGAACTTCTTCGAACTTGATCGCTTTCAGTTTCCAGGATGGCGAGTACTTGTCGCATTTCTGGCCCCACATCGTTTGGCGGCAGTTATAGGCGTATTCGCTGGCGCCAATGCCAAAAAGCTTGCCGACGAGATTGAGGGACAGAAGGTCGACAAAGGCGATGGAGCTGTTCGGCATGCCGAGATTTTCGTAAATGCGCTCAAGAATGCCGTCATTATTGGTGTCTACGAAAAGATCGAACGTGTCGTAGGTGTCCACGTAAGAAAACAGCGCGCCCGTGAGCTGCACATTCGTATCGAAGCTGAGGATCGCCACTTCCGGATAATAACCGTCGATTGTGTGCTGGCCGTCATTGTCATTGTGACGGATGCCCGTGCCATAGCTGTAGGCGATGGGACGCGCGCCATACTGGCCGGGCGTGACCACCGCGTCGCCGGTCACGGGCGTGTCGGTGAAAAGGCCTGCGCTGAGCGTCATCGTGACGCCGTCATCTTCGTAGATCTGGGAGCTGCCGGTATTCGTCACCAGGTCGCTGCTGCCGGACGTGGTGTAGATCGACGTGGCGTGCGCAGCAGAAAAGCTAAGCGCCGCCGCGGCAGAAATGCCGATAATAGACTTCATGGGAGACCCCTATACGCAACAGTGGAATTCGGGATTATTCCCAACGCCTTATTTACCCAGCCGTCAATCATGTATCGTTGCGGGCCAACGCAACCGGCGGGTGCGAAATCTATGGTTAATTTCCACACGGATTAATGAGCGCCCCCGGCGCGTGTGTCCAGCGCGAATGAAAACAAGCATTTTGTCGGTAAACGGCGGACGCCAAAGCCGCAGCCTTACAGTTAACGTTATTCGCGGCGCAGAGGCTTTGCTGTATTATTTGGGGCCGGTGTTGTGAAAAAGATACTTAACGAAATAGGGCTGCGGAGGCGCTAGTCGGATATGGTTTCAAGCGTCAAAGAGTCGTTCGTGTAAACGCAAATCGAGGCCGCGATCGCCATTGCTTTTTTCACGATTTCATCCGCGGGAAGATCCGTTTCCTCGATCAGCGCCCGCGCCGCAGAGCGCGCGTAATCCCCGCCAGAGCCGATGCCGGTCACGCCGAATTGCGGTTCGAGAACATCTCCGGCGCCGGACAGCGTCAGCGTCACAGACTTGTCCGCAACGATCATCATCGCCTCAAGCCGTCTTAAATAACGGTCCGTTCGCCAGTCCTTGGCAAGTTCCACGCAGGCCCTCATGAGCTGGTCGGGATATTGTTCAAGTTTGCCTTCAAGGCGCTCCAAGAGCGTGAACGCGTCGGCGGTCGCGCCGGCAAATCCGGCAATCACCTTGCCGCCCGAGAGCCGTCGCACCTTTCGGGCGTCGCCTTTAACGACTGTCTGGCCGAGGCTGACCTGACCGTCCCCGCCCACGGCGACGGTTCCGCCCTTGCGGACCGCCAGAATGGTTGTTGCGTGCATTGACGTCTTGCTCATCACTTTGCCCTTAAACTCTTAAGCGGACTGGCTTTTCATGGACGGCGGCGGGTTTTTTTCCTAATGACTGGAGATCGACGCCGATATTGAGGGGTTCAATGCCACCCTCGCAAGACGGCGTCAAAGGAGGCGGACTCATGCGCGCGGCGACAGTTGAACGGAAAACACGGGAGACCGAGATTTTCGTTGCGCTCGAACTGGATGGTTCGGGCGACTACGACATTGAAACCGGCATCGGCTTTTTCGACCATATGCTCGAGGCCTTCGCCAAGCACTCCATGATCGATCTCAAAGTGCGCGCTGAAGGCGATCTCCATATCGACATGCATCACACCGTCGAAGATGTAGGCATTGTCATGGGCCAGGCGGCTGCGAAAGCGCTGGACGACTGCGCCGGCATCCGCCGCTTCGGGGCTTCATATATTCCCATGGATGAAACGCTATCCCGCGCGGCGATCGACATATCGAAGCGGCCTTATCTTGTGTGGCGGGTGAACTTTGCGCGCCCCAAGGTCGGCGACATGGACACAGAGCTTTTCAAAGAATGGTTTCACGCTTTCGCGATGAATGCGGGCCTCACCCTGCATGTGGAAAACCTGTATGGCGAGAACACTCACCACATCATTGAAAGCTGTTTCAAGGCTACGGCGCGCGCGTTCCGTCAGGCGCTGGAAATAGATCCGCGCAGCGATGGCGGCGCGCCTTCAACGAAAGGGTCGCTTTAAGGGCCCAAGCCTAGAAGAGATCTGGCCTAGAAGAGATAAAGCGCCAGCAGGACCGCAAAAACCGCCAGGATGCCCACGGTGGAAAACATCAGAATATAGCGGACATGGTCGCCTGTGTGGCCCTGACGGACCTCTTCCGTCGTCTTCTTTTCTGGAACGGGCGCAGCCGTTTCTTCTTCAGAAACGCGTAATGTGTCGTCTGTATTTTCGGCTTCTTCGGGTGTAGACGCCGTCTTTTCCGCGGGTGTCGGCTCGGGTTTATATCCAGTATTTTGTGACATCATACTGTAAAAACAGTCGCTTCTCCGAATTGTTCCCTCCCCTCCGCGCCTCGGTGCAGCTCAAATCCGTTGACGCTTTGGCCGCTTTCGGGTGACATCCGCCGCGGACTGGGAGGAAATCAGGCGCTCTCGTTGCGTAAAACCTGAAAAGGGTCCCAGAGCGCGATGCAACGAAGGAGCTGAAAATGCTTGTAAAATTGGGCTTGCCCGCCGCCGCAATGGCGGGCGCGATGCTGTCTGTCGCCCTGGCCGGCGAATGGGCAGACGCGTGTGTGGCGACGCTTGAGGCGGACGGGCGCGATTCGTCGGGCTGCGCCTGTCTCGAGGCTGAAATCGAGGCGAATGATCTTGCGGATGAATTCCTGGCGCTCGCCGAGATCGAAGATCCGGCGGAGCGGTACGATTCAGCATCGGCTGAAGCGCAGGCCGCGATGGATAAATGCACCCGCTAAAAGCTCTGAAAAAGACATGAAAGGAAACGTCTTATGAAAAAACTGATTATCGCTGCCGCCGCCTCCGGGCTCGCGCTCGCTTTCGCGCCAGCCATGGCCAGTGAACTTGAAGGTCATTGCGAAGCCTATGCGGCTGAGAATGGCAGCGACGCCTCCGGGTGCGCGTGCCTTGCCGAAACAGCAGACGCCGACGCAACGGCGGAGCTGATGTCCGTCGAAGGCCCGGAAGATATTGAATCCCTGAGCGACAATGCGAGGGGCGCTATCGAGGCCTGTTTCCCGGACGCTTAAAGCGCCGGCCGGCCGCCAATATCACAACCGCGCCTTTCGGGGCGCGGTTTTCTTTTGCGCCCTCCCCTTGCTCCAGCGCGCCGCGTGAGTACAAGCCTCGGCCATGGCTGAAACGCTGGCGATCATCGATTACGGCTCCGGCAATCTGCGCTCCGTCGAAAAAGCGGTGGAGCGGGCTGCGCGTGAGGCGGGCCTCGCCCGCCATGTCAGCGTCACCGATGAGCCGGACATCATCTGTAAGGCGGACCGCATCATCCTGCCCGGCGTCGGCGCCTTCGCCGCCTGCATGAGCGGTCTCGCCGCCCGGGACGGCGTCCTTGAGGCGATCGAGCATGTGGCTCTTGTGGAAGCCCGGCCGTTTCTTGGCATATGCGTCGGTATGCAGCTTCTCGCGTCGCGGGGGCTAGAGTTCGAGGGTTCCGACGGGCTCGGCTGGATTCCCGGGGAAGTCGTCCCTCTGCCACATTCCGAGGAATACCGCTCGCCCCATATGGGCTGGAACGAGGTGCGATTGACGGCGCCCCATCCGGTGTTCGAAGAGCTTGATGGCGAGGCCTTCTACTTCGCCCATTCCTTTCATTTCGCCCCAGAAAATGACGCCCATCTTTATGGCGTTACCCGCCACGCTGAAGATGTCGCGGCGCTGATCGGGCGGGACAATCTCTTGGGCGCGCAATTCCACCCGGAGAAGTCTCAAGCCGCGGGATTGGCCTTCCTCGGCCGCTTCCTTTCATGGTCGCCGTCATGACGCGGAAGCTGACCCTGTACCCCGCCATCGATCTCAAAGGCGGCGAGTGCGTGCGCCTCCTTCACGGCCGAATGGAGGATTCCACCGTCTATAATTCAGACCCAGCCTCGCAGGCCGCCGCCTTCGAGTCAGCAGGTTTCGATTGGGTCCATATTGTGGACCTGGACGGAGCGTTCGCTGGCGAGGCGGTAAATGGCGACGCGGTGGACGGGATTCTCAACCGCATCTCTCTGAAGGCCCAGCTCGGCGGCGGCGTCCGCAATATGGCGGCGGTGGAACGCTGGCTCGAGGCTGGTATGACCCGCGTGATCCTCGGTACGGCCGCGGTCAACGACCCGGATTTCGTTTCGCAGGCCTGTAAGCGCTATCCGGGCCGGATCGTCCTTGGCGTCGACGCGCGCGACGGTCGGGTGAAGACCGACGGTTGGGATGGCGATACCGAAACCAGCCCGGCGGATCTCGTGAGACGCTATGCAGATCAGGGCGTTGCGGCGGTCGTCTATACCGATATCAGCCGCGATGGCGCGCTTGCCGGCGTCAATGTAGAGGCGACGGCGGCCTTGGCCGATGTGGCGGCCATACCGGTGATTGCATCCGGCGGCGTTGCGTCCCTGGAGGACATAAAGTCTTTGAAAGCGGCTCACGCGAATATTGAGGGCGTCATTATCGGCCGCGCCCTTTATGACGGGCGTATTGATCCGGCGGCGGCGCTTGCGGCGGCCGGGTAGGGCCGTCATTGGTCAAGCGCCGCTGGGTCCGCTAAGTTGACCTTTGTTGCGTATAGTGGGGGCGAGCGCGGGTCATGACTGAGAGCCGCATCGAATTTGAGCTGAAATTCACCGGGGCGCCCGCCGATGTAGCGGCGCTGCCCGCCAGCGACTTCTTTGCGGCGGTGGCGCCCTCTGCCGGTGACGGTGGGGGCGGCGCATGGGAGCGTCTTTCCTCCAGCTATTACGACACGAATGACGGCGCGCTGGCGGCGAGGGGTTTCAGCTTGCGCCTTCGGGAGGAGGGCGCCGACTTCGTTCAGGCTGTGAAGACAAAAGGCGATAATGCCGCGAGCCGGATCGAACTAGAAACGCCTCTTAACCGTCATTCAGAGTTTCCGAAGACCACCGGAGATGAGGAGATCGACCGTCTGATCTCCGATTATGGAGACCGCCTTCTGCCGTTGGCGAAGACGACCGTGGACCGTTGGGCGGCGATCATCCGGTTCAAAGGCGCCGAAATCGAGCTCGCCGTCGATCTCGGATCGGCGGAAGCGCTGGACGGGGAGGGGCGCAGCTTTGCCGGGCCGCTCGCGGAAGTGGAGCTGGAGCTTCTTTCCGGCGAACCCGCCGCTGTGTTCGACTTCGCCCGGCTTCTTACCGCGAATGCGCCGCTTCGTCTTTCGACCGGGACGAAGCTTGACGAGGCGCTGGCTCAGCTTCCCGGCGCCGACCCCGTGGGGAAAGCGGCGCGCCTTGATCTCGATCCCGAAATGACTGCTGGCGAGGTGTTGGCGAGGCAGCTATCGGGCATCGCCGACCGCATCGCAGGTTTGCAGCGGGCGGTGATCGAGCTGAGAAAACCGGAAGGCGTGCATCAGATGCGGGTGGCGCTGCGCCGCCTGCGCGCAATCGAGCGGATCTACAGGCGCTATCTCCAGTCGGGTGAAATCGCCGAGCTCGCCGGACGGGCCAAGGCCATCGCCAGCGCGCTTGGTCCAGCACGGGACTGGGATGTCTTTCTTGAAGAAACCGTGCCGGCTGCGCTGGAGGCCGATTACGCCCCGCAGTCGTTGCGCGCGTTGAAGGCGCAGGCGGAACGACTGCGGGCCGAAGGCTGGGCGCAGGCTGTGAAAGTCATCTCTTCACCGGATTTCACGCGGTTTCTCATCGACCTTCTGGCAGCCGGTTCGCTTCAGCGCTGGCGCGGGGGGGCCAAGGCAAAGCTTGAGATGCCGGTTCGCGCATTTGCGCCTGTGGTGCTCGACCGGTTGTTGAAGAAGGCGTTCCGTGTGGGCGACGAGGTGAAAGGCTCCGCCGATCTCGCCGCTCGCCACCCTCTGCGCATCGCGCTTAAAAAACTGCGCTATCCGGTGCAGCTTTTCCGGGATTTGTATCCGAAGGACCGCCGCAAGCCCTATATGTCAGCCTTGTCGGAGCTTCAGGACGCCTTCGGCGCCGTTAATGACGCGGTGGTGGCGCAACATCTCGCTGACGAGGCCGGGAAAGGCGACGGCGAAGGCGCCATGCGCGCCGCAGGGTTCATCGCCGGTTATAAGGCGGCCGAGGCGCGCGAAGCGGCCAAAAAGATTGACGCAGCCTTTGCTGCGTTTGAAAAGATGACGCCCTTCTGGCGGGACGATTAGCGTTTTCAACGGAAAGCGCGTGAAAAAGATAAGCAATGCTCAAGATACGGATCATTCCCTGTCTCGACGTAAAAGACGGCCGCGTCGTCAAAGGCGTCAATTTCGTCAATCTGCGCGACGCCGGCGACCCGGCCGCGGCGGCGCAAGCTTATGATGCGGCTGGCGCCGATGAGCTTTGTTTCCTCGATATTTCCGCGAGCCATGAGGGCAGGGGGATCTTGCTCGACAAAGTCTCCACCGTGGCGGAGCGTTGTTTCATGCCGCTCACCGTGGGAGGCGGGGTCGCCTCTGTCGATGATTTCCGCCGGCTTTTGCTCGCCGGCGCCGACAAGGTGGCGATCAATACGGCGGCGGTGAAAGATCCAGCTCTTATCGGCGAAGCGGCGCACCGCTTTGGCGCCCAATGCGTCGTCGTCGCCATTGATGCAAAGCGCGTCGATGATCACTGGGAGATTTTCACCCATGGCGGCCGAAACGCAACCGGGATTGATGCCGTGGAGTTTGCCAAAGACGTCGTCAAACGTGGCGCGGGAGAAATTCTCTTGACCTCCATGGATCGGGACGGCGTCAAAAACGGTTATGACATTGCCTTGACGCGCGCGGTCGCTGAGGCGGTGGACGTTCCCGTGATCGCATCGGGCGGCGCCGGGGCCGTTGCCCATCTCGTTGAAGCGGCGACTGAAGGAAAAGCGTCGGCGGTGCTCGCCGCTTCCATTTTTCACTTCGGCGAGATTTCCATTACCGAGGCGAAAGCGGCTATGGCGGCGGCCGGTCTGCCCGTGCGAGCGGCTAAGGCGGCGTAAGGAGAGACCCATGTCCGGCGAAAACAATATCGGCTCGGTTTTGCAGCGGCTTGAGGCGACCATTGCCGCGCGCAAGGGCGCCGATGCAAATACCTCTTACACTGCCTCCCTTCTTTCCGGCGGGGCGCTAAAATGCGCCAAAAAATTCGGCGAGGAAGCGGTGGAAGCCGCGCTCGCGGCGGTCTCGGGTGATAAAAAACACCTGACGGCCGAGGCCGCGGATGTTCTCTATCACTTGCTTGTCATGCTGGCCGATCAGGGCGTCTCGCTCGACGAAGTCGCCGCAGCGCTCACCGCGCGAGAAGGAACGTCAGGGCACGAGGAAAAAGCCGCGCGCCCCAAGGCATGATCGTCGCTGCCTATTCGCCCGTGTCGACGCTTGAACCCGGATTATAGCGGGCTTCGGCGGCGCGCATCTGCTGTGTGCCGCGGTCGATCAGGGTTTCGGCGCGCTGTGATTTATCACGGCCTTCCGCCAGTTGGTCTTCGCCTTCCTGGATAAGCTCTTCACCGTTTGCGATCTGCTCGCGCCCCTTTTTCCATTTCTCCTGAATGGATTGAAGCGTGTCGATCTCCGACTTGAGTTGCGCCGGCGTGATGGCCAGTCCGAACCCTCTGACCGTTTCCCGATAGCGTTCCTTTTGAGTCGCCACCGCGGCCTCGCCGCTGGCGATCAGATTCTCGCCTTTGCGAATGTCTTTTCTGCCTTCGCGCTGAAGCTTATCCGCTTCCTTGGCGAGCTCGGAACCGTCTTCCTGCAATTCCTTGCCGTCGGACCAGCGCTCGGCGAGAACGCTTTCCTCGGCGCCTTCATCACCGACGGTTTCCGCAAAACTGCTTTCGCCATTGCTGGCGCAAGAGGCCGACAGAGCAAGACAGAGAGCCGCGCCAGACATCAATACTGTTTTATATAAGTCGCTATGCATGTTGCTCCTATGAATCTTCGCGTGATACATTCCAGAACACACATGATGCGCCCCTTGTTCGTCGCGGTTGGCGATATGACGCGGTCACCTTGCGCGAGATAAAAAAAGCCCCGGAAAACCGGGGCTTTTTCAAAGTTGATCTCCAACCCGCCGTCAGGCGCGTTTGCGCTTGCGGTTGAATAAACTCATGCTCGCCAAGCCGCCAAGGAAGAGCGGCAGCGCGGCAGGCAGCGGCACTTCGGAAGCGGCGCCGCCAACATTCCACGCAACCTCGCCAATGACGACGCAGCAACCGTTGCCGTAATTGCTGTTAATAACGATGCGCAAATAGCGCGCGGTCAGATCGGTAAGATCGAAAACATTCACAGGCTCCAAGCCGCTGACGCCAATAGGGTTGACAAAGTCGCCCATCAGGCTGGACACGGAAAAATCCGACACATCGGAGCCAAAAACTGAAAAACTCTGAATGGATGCGTTGTTGCCGGCGGCGCCGTTCCACAAAGCGAGCGTCGATACGAGCTGGGACGAGCCCAAATCAAAGTCCAAAATGTAAGGAAGGCCCTGAACGCCTGCGCTTAGCCAGGAACCGCCATCGCTCTCCTCCGTAGCGTGAGTAGGAGTGACCGCAATATAAGCGTCGAAGTCTGTAACGCCGTCGGTATAGCCGGCTGACAAGCCGGATTGATTTGAGATGTTTTCGACTTCGTAACCGGCGCCATAAACGCCGCCCGTATTGTTATAGACCGTGCCCGAAGTAATAACGCCGGCTGAAGCAGTGGTCGCGACGAAAGTCAGTGCAAGACTGATGATTGAGATGCCTATACGCATTTTGGATGCCCCCTTGCTAATTCTCTAAATACGTATGACACGACAAAAACATTCTGCAAGCAGAATGTTGCGGCGCCGTCGCAGCTCTGAGTTGTGTGGCGGCTTCAAAAAAAAGCCCCGGAAAACCGGGGCTTTTTGCTGTTTTGCTGAGCGGATCACCAGCCGCAGGAGCGGCCTTCATTTTGTTCCTGAAGCCAGTCGAGAAGCGGCTGGAAATAGGCGACCATGGCCGAGCCGTCCATTTCTCGGCTGCCCGTGAAGGCGGCCAAAGCTTCAGGCCAAGGTTCGGAGGCGCCCATTTCGAGCATGGCGTTAAAGCGTGCGCCAACGGCTTTCGATCCGTAGACGGAGCAGCGGTGGAGGGGCCCCTCCCAGCCGGCGATTTCGCAAGCCGCCTGATGGAACTGGAACTGCAGGATGCGGGCGAGAAAGTAACGCTCGTAAGAAACATTGCCCGGGATGTGATATTTTCCACCCGGATCGAAATACTGGCTGCCGCGCTCCACGGGCGGGCGGATGCCCTGATATTCCTCGCGCAGTTTCCACCAGCCTTCATTGTAGGTTTCCGGCGTCAGCTCGCCGGAGAACACCTGCCAACGCCATTTATCCATGAGGAGGCCGAAGGGCAGAAACGCCACGCCCTCGAGCGCCTCGTTCATGAGCAGGCCGAGATCTTTCGAGGCGTCCGGAACCTCGTCGATCAGATCGATTTCCTTGAGGTACTCCGGCGTGATGGAGAGCGAAATCATGTCGCCGATGGCTTCGTGAAAGCCGCCATTGGCGCCGGTCTGGAACAGGACCGATTTGTCCTGATAGGCGCGCTGATAATAATTGTGCCCAAGCTCGTGATGAACCGTGCGGAAATCGTCGGCGTTCACCTGGGTACACATCTTGATGCGGATGTCGTCATGCCAGTCGAGATTCCAGGCGGAAGCGTGACACGCGACTTCGCGGTCCTCGGGCTTGGTGATCATGGAGCGCTCCCAGAAGGTTTCGGGGAGCGGCTCGAACCCGAGCGAGGAGAAGAAGCCCTCGCCGGTTTCGACGATCTTTTTGGCGTCATAGCCCTTGGAGACAAGCTGTTCGGTGAGGTCGTAGGACGGCGAGGCGCCTTCGGGCGCGGCGAGATCGTTCAGATTGCCCCAGGTCTGCGCCCACATATTGCCGAGAAGGTCGGCGCGGATCGGTTGATCCAGCGGCACGACATCATCGCCATACTCTTCGTTCAATTCGGCGCGCACATAGCAGTGAAGCTCGTCATAAAGCGGCTTCACCTGGCCCCAGAGGCGGTCCATTTCCGCGGCGAATTCGTCCGGGTCCATGTCATAGCGCGAGCGCCACATGGCGCCGGCGTCGGCGTAACCGAGCTCGCGCGCGCCATCATTGGCGAGCGTCACCATCTTGGCGTAGTCGGATTTAATGGTGTTGCCGTCATCGTCGCCGGCGACCGGCACTTCTCGCCATTTCGTCCAGATTTCCTGAAGCTTCGCCGGGTCGCGGATCTCGCCCATCATCACTTCTAGCTCTGAGCGCGGGACCTGTTTGCCGTCGAGTTCGATCTTGCCGGTCTCGTAGGCCGCGCCCATGCGGGTGTTGATTTCGGCGAGCTCGGCGGCCGCGCCCGGCCGCGCCGGCGCCGGCAGGTTGACGCCCAGCTTGATCGCCTCAAGTTTGCGGCGCATCTCTTCGGGGAGCTCAAGATCGTTGAAGCGCTTGGCTTCATTGGCGAATTCGACGCCTTTTTCGGTGAATTCCGTGTCGACCTTGGTGATGAGCCAGTTGGTGTCGTAATTGATATAGGTCGCCTGAACCCAAGCGATGCGGCTGTAATATTCGCCGAAGTCGCGGGTCCATTGCTCCACCTCTTTGATGAAGTCGGCGGTGTCCGCTTGCGTCGGCGCCGCATCTTCCGCCTCCGCTTCTTGCATCTCGCTGGCGGGCGCCGATGTGGGCGTCTCCGTGTCCGCAGCATCCCGGTCGCAGGCGGCGCTAAGCGCCAGAACGGAAACGGCGGCGAGCGCGCCGAAAGGGCGCGCGATATGTCTGTATTTCATGAAAACTCCCTCAGGACATTTTGGTTGCCGTCATCATAGCGGGGCGGCCTGAGGGAAGCAAAACGCCCTGTCGCAAAATCGGCATCAGACCTTTTCGGCGACCCGGATGGCGGCGCGGCACCCCAGGCGGATTGCGGCGGACAAGAGCCGATAGCCGGGCGCCTCGCGCGCGCCCTCGTCTTCGGCCGTGTTTTTGTGTTCAAGCTCGTCTTCGCGGAACTGGCGCACGGTTTTCTTCAATTCCGGCTCCGTCTCGCCAAGCTCCTCGATCTGTTCGGCGTAATGTTTCTCGATCACGTCCTCGACCGCCTCGGTGCAAGCCATGGCGGCTTTCTCGCCCATCAACGCCGTCGCCGCGCCGAGCCCGAACCCGGCGGCGTTCCAGAAAGGCGAGAGCAAGGTGGGGCGCACTTTGCGCTCGGCGAGCAGCCGGTCGAATGTCTCAAGGTGATGGGCTTCGCCCGCTTCCATCTCTTTCAGCAAGCCCGCTATGCGGGCTTTGTGGGGCAGGCGGTCAAAGACGGCCCGCTGGCCGCGATAGATGGCGACGGCGCCATATTCGCCCGCATGATCGACGCGCAGCATGTCGCCAATGCGCGCCGCTCTTGGTCCTGGTTTTTGGGGCAGGGGTTTTTTGAGAGCGGTTTTCGAATGCGTGCTCATGCGGAGGCCGTCCTGCGCCCATGGCGCGTGTTTCGTGTTTCCGACAGCGCAGCGAAGAGCGTGAGGGCGAACAGCCCGGCCGAGGCGAGCAGATTGTAGCCCGCCATGGAAACGCCGAGAAAACGCCACTGCACATCTTCACAGGAGGGGGCGTCGGTCTTTTCCGTCAGGGATTGTCCCAGATTGTTGATGTCGATGTCCCCAAGTCCGCCGCCGCCGGAACAGATCGCCGGCCCCGGCCAATACCCATATTCAACGCCCGTATGATAAAAAGCGAGACCGGCGCTGACGGCGTAAACAAGCGCGACGGCGCCGACCGCAGCCGTCGCTGCAAGCTTCGATTTGAAAAGACGCAAGGCTGCAAGCCCGGCTATAGAAAGGCCGAGCGCCGTCCAATGCGCCTCCCGCTGATCAAGACACAGAACGCAGGGGACCAGACCGCCGACCTTTTCGAATAGATGGGCGCCCGCCAGCATGGCGCCGCTCGCGGCCAGTGAGAGGCCGAGCGCGCGCTCTGTCAAAGAGAGGCTTTGCACAAAACCGGTCATGCCAGACATATAGCGTTTATGCGCCCCCGACGCCTCTGGCGGATCGTCACATGTTGCGGAGCGGATCTTAGCCGCGCGACAAAAGCCACGCTTTAACAAGGCTCAAGGTTTCAGCGCCGACGAAGATCAGGAGAAACACCCAGATAAAACCGATCAGCAAGCCGCCGATCACCAGCAGGCCGTCGCGCTCAATGAGGCCTAGCGCGATGATGGCGACGCCGATGCCCGGAATGGTGTTGGTGAGAGGGAAGGGCGTCAGAATCGAAGCGATGGGGATCAGCATCAGCCCGCCAATAATGCGCAAAGCGAGATGGCTGGTGACCGGCGGCAAGCGGGGTGAGGCGATGCGTTCGATCCAGCCGACATATTTTTCCGCGCGCGCAAGCACATTTGAAAAAGCCGGTATGGCGAAGCGACGGTCGTGAAGTTTTTTGGGCAGCCACGGATGGCGCCCGCCGATCGCCATCTGCCCGGCCAAAAACAGCATGGGCAGGGCGACGATCTGGGGCAGCACATAGATAAAAGGCAGGCAGCATGGCAAGGCGAGGAGAAGCAGAAGAAATCCGAAGGCGCGCTCATCGAGCCGGTCGACCACATCGCCCAACGCCGCCGTAGGGGCGGCTGCGGCCGCTTCGTTCCCGCCCGAATTTTCCGGCGCCGCGCGTTTCAGATCGTCGAGAATATCGTGAAGCACGCGGGTCGCGCCGCGCATTGGTTTTGTCGTTTCAGCGTTTGCGGTCATGGAGGGCCGGGCTCAAGCTTGCGCCGTCATGTAGGCGATTTGCATGAGGCTACATAGCCCTGTTTAACAAATCTTTCCGCCCTGCTTGACCGGCATAGTTCGCCGCCTAATATGCCGCCCTCACGTCGCCCATGATCGATGCCCCTCTGGCGGAACTGGTAGACGCGCTGGATTCAAAATCCAGTTCCTTCGGGAGTGCCGGTTCGATTCCGGCGGGGGGCACCATTCGCAGGCGGTTCGCCGAAGGCGAAAATTTTGATCCAGTGAATCAAAATTAGACGGAGAATGCCCCGGCAGGGGCGTGGAACCGTTCGCGAGGCAAACGCAGTCCGGCGAGATCATCAGGGTTTCTGCCTTGCCGGAACCAGCGATCTTGTCTGTCTAACTCTTTTTCACGAATAGCGATTTCAGCTTCATGGCGCCAATGCCCTCAATCCGGCAGTCGATATCGTGATCGCCGCCGACCAGACGAATGTTCTTCACTTTCGTGCCGACTTTCACGACCTTCGAAGCGCCTTTGATCTTCAGGTCCTTGATGACGGTGACGGTGTCGCCGTCAACCAGCGGGGCGCCATTGGCGTCGACGATCCTGGCTGCTTCTGCTTCGTTCTCTTCCGCGGCCGCGCCGGGAGCCCACTCATGGGCGCATTCGGGACAGACCAGCATGCTTGCGTCTTCATAGGTCAGGGTCGAGCCGCATTGCGGGCAGGGTGGAAGATCGCTCATGTTTTATCCTTGCCGGAGACGGTGGGAAATGAAAAGCCCCGCCGAAGCGGGGCCATTCCGTGTTCTTTATGAAGCGGGGCCGTTAACAGCGGCCTTTGCGACGATCCTTTTTCGAGCAGCGGTCGCCCGCATTGTTGTCGATCGTGTTGTTGGTGATCTTCGGCTCAAGTCCTTCGCGCAGAAAGATGGAGAGACCGCCATTGCCGATGATTTCATTGTCTTCAATCACGCCGTTGACGCCGAATGGAATGGCGACGCCGTCGCGGCTGTTCTTGGCGATCTCGTTATAGCGCACCAAAGAGAGTTTGGCGTATTTGTCGAGAATAACGCCGGAGCCCTTGTTGTTGCGGATCTTGTTGCCGATCAGGCTCGTCGATCCGTAGCCGGAGGATTTGACGCCGGATTCGAGATTGTCGAAAATCTCATTGCCCGCGATCACAACATCGGCGCGGGCGCCGTTGGCGATGTCGACGCCGACCTTGTTCTGCAGGATCTTGTTGTCGATGATGAAGCTTTGCGACAGGGAGTGCTGCTGTGCGACGTAAACGCCCTCGGAGCCGGCGGAGATGCGGTTTTTCTCCAGCATCACCGTGCCGCCATTGATGCGCACGGCGGGACGCACGCCAGAGCCCAGAACGTCGCTTTCCTTCAGGGTGAAAACGCCCTGCTGCACGTCGATGCAGGCGTCGGCGCCGGAATTGATTTTCGCCGCAAAATGCACATTGGCGACCACCGCATGGGCGGTGCCCTCTTTCGGCGTAAATTTCAGGCATGGCGCATTCATCGGCGCCGAAATTTCAACGCCGGAGCCTGGGCCGCGATCGCCCTGGATGAACACCGATTTATCGAGTGAAATGGATTCGTTATAGACGCCGTGCATGACGTAAACGACGCCGCCTTCGGCGACATCGTCAATCGCCGAGGAGATCGTCTTGTAGGGACCCGGTCCGTTGGCGTCGACGATAATCTGCATCGGGCCTTTTTTGCCGCCTTTGCCGGTGGAGCCGCTCGAGCCTTGCGATCCGGCGCCGGGCTCGCGGATGGGAAAACCGCCCAGCGACTGCGCATGCGCGCTCGTCGCGATCAGGCTTCCCGCGATGAGGCCGGCGGCCAGGGTTTTTCCGAGGACCGGGGCGAATTGGGACAGTGTCACGTGTTTCATCTCAAAACCCCCTTACTGAACGTCACGTGTTGATTCGAAGCTTAGGCGGCGCAATGCGTCATTGGCCGGCCGGTAGCCGAGCGCCGAGGCGCGCGCAAAGTGGAAAGCGGATTTACGCTCATCCGGCGAAACCTCGTTAAGGCCTGTGGTGCCGTCGCGATAAACGACGCCGAGGGCGAAATGGGCAATGGCGAGATTCTGCTCCGCGGCGTCGGCAAGCCACTTCACAGCCTGCTGACCATCCTGCTCAACGCCGATCCCGCGCACATGCATGATGCCATAGACATATTGAGACATCGGATGTTTCGCCTTCGCCGCGTCGGCGAAGAGGTCGACCGTCTGGCGCGGCGTCAGAACGCCGGTCACGACCGACTGCTTTTCATCCTCGGTCATGTCGTAGTCGCGGGCGACCTGTGAATATTGAAAGCGGCGAATGGCGTCGCGGGTCGACGGCCCGAGCTTGTTGTCAACGACACCGGCGCGGAAGCCGAGAGCGTTGAGCGCGCGTTGCACAAGTTCCACGTCGATATCTGAAACCGCTTCAAGCGCGTCGGCCATGCGGATTTCTTCGAGCTCTTTCTTGAGGCGCTCGAGCTCTTCCTGCTGGCGGGTCTTGCCCGTGTGTTCCGGCGGCAGCGGCGGCTGCCAGTCGACCACGGCTTCCTTGGCGGTTTTAACTTCCTTGGAGGTCATCAAGGGCTCAAGGAATTCATAAGCCGCGCTCGCCTCGCCGACGCCGCGCTCTTTCGCCAGCGCGTACATCTGCAGGGCTTTGGTGTTGCTTTTTTCGACGCCGGCGCCTTTCTGATACATCTCGCCGAGGCGGTAAATGTCATAGGCGCTGCCGGCTTCGAATGTCTGCGCAACGAGTTTTTCCGCTTTGCTCACGTCCGAAGAGCTCATGCGGAAGCGAATGTCGGTGAGGCGCGATTCAGCGAGGATCTGTGCGTTTACTTCGTCGGCAGTGGGAAGTTGGTATGCGGAGAAGTCGTGATAGGCGGCAAGCGTGTACCAGAGCAGAGCCTGGACATTGTCCACGGGGATCTCTTCAAGCGGCGCCGCGGCGCTGCGCGCGGCCTCCAGGGGCTTGCCGGAATAAACATCGCCAAGAATTTTCTTGGACCGAATATCGCCGGCGAAAGCAAAGCGCCGCCAAATGTCCAGCGCCTGCGAATACTGGCCGTTCTTGTATGCCTCAAGGCCCGCCTCATAAGTGGCGTGAGCCGGACTGACCGCAGCCAGCGCCAGCATGGACGCCGCCGCCATCCCGCCGATCAAACGGCGCGCTTTTCCAAACAGCATTTTTGGATCTCTCTTCATATCCCCGCTTCCCCTCACAGACCCCTGGCCCAACCGGCCGGCGCTTCACACGACCGCCGCCAAGACCCGCATTAAAGCACGGCCCGGCGCGTCTCTCCACATTAACCTTTACCATTCATGAAAGCAAAAGGGCGCCCCCGGACCCGTCAGGGTGGCGGGCAGGGGCCGGATTCAGGCCTGATTTGGCCCGCGCGTGACCAGAAAGACGCAAACCGGCCGTCCGGCCTCTTCCTCATCAGGCTGGCGGCGGGCCTCATGGCCCGCTTCGCGGCAGAAATGGGGAATATCGACGGCCGCCACCGGATCGTCGGCCCGGACGGTCAGGCTCTGGCCCGGCGTCATTTTCCGAAGCGCGGCCTCCATGCGGATCACCGGCAGGGGGCATCGATAGCCGGTAACGTCAAGACACATCCCGTCGCTCAAAGCGGAAACTCCTGAAAAGACCAGAAAAAACAGAAGCCTAGAATGGCTCAGCCGGAGCGCTTCAGCAAGGCGCGAAGATGCAAAAGAAAAGGGCCCCGCGCTTCCCGGCGCGGAGCCCTCTTCAAATCGTCCAGCCGCGATCAGTTTGTGGCGAGCTGCAGCTCTATGCCCACGATCCGGCCTTTTTGAAGCGGCGCGAAGCTGCCGCCGCCAAGAGAGCCTGGAAGCTGAGTGTCGCCGCCAAACTGGACCTCGTTCAAGAGGTTTTTGCCGTAAAGCGAGATGGTCGCCCGGTTGTCGAATGTGGTGAGGCTGATGCTCGCATCGATGGCGTCATACTCGTTGAGCGTGCCGAGATTGTTGTCCGTATAGAAAGACGCATCCCGGTGGAAATAGCGCGCCCTAGCGTCCAGAGAGCCCATCTCGCCAAGATCCCAAGAGTAGATAAAGCCTGCGCCATAGGTCCATGGGGCAAGGCGCGGGATCTCCAGATTGAGATCGGCGTCATCGACCACCCCCGGGCTCACCGCCGGCGCGCCGATGTCGAACAGAAGCTCGTCATAACTGCCTTGGGTGCGTCCGAGCGATCCCTGGAAGAGGAAGTTGTCCGTGAAGGCGATCTGTGTCTCGATTTCAAAACCCCAGATCGTCGCATCGGCGGTGTTGGTGATGACCTGAACGACGCCGGCGAGCGGGTCAGAGAGGTTGAGCTCGCGCTGCATGTCCGAGATGTCGTTATAGAAGAAAGAGGCGTTTACGACCGCTTTTCCATCGGCGGGCTGAGCCTTGAAGCCGATCTCATAAGCGTCGACCGTTTCTTCATCGAACGGGCCCGGCAGGAACATGGGATCGAAAGCCGGGTTCGGAACGACCGCCGGCGGCGGCGCGGGATTGGCCACGAAGGGCAGGGACGCCGCCGATGTGTTCCGGAAGTTATAACCGCCGGAGCGCACGCCCTGGGTGAAATGCCCATAGACGTTCAGGTCTTCGCGAGGGCGCCATTCAAAGCCGACTTTGGCCGTAAAGTTTTTCCAGCTATCTTCGTCGACGAAATCTTCAGAACAGTCGCCCGGAATGCGCACGTCGCAGAACGGGAAGGCCCTGTTGGCGAGAAGGTTGGAAACCACCACTTCCTTTTTCTCATAGGTCCAGCGACCGCCAAGGATCAGCGTGAATTGTTCATTCAGGTCGATATCCGCCTGCCCGAAAGCAGCATAGGTGACCTGATCCTGCACGCCGCCGCCGCTGAAATAGGGTGAGCCTGAACTGATGACCGCAAGCGGGATTTCCCGTTGTTCATTGTACAGAAGGTCCTGCGTGAACCAGTAGCCGCCGACCGTCAGGTCGATCCGGTCAAAAAACCGGCCCGCATAGCGCAACTCGTTCGAAAGCTGGTCCTGGTCGGTGGTTGAATTGGCGTGGAACAGGAACAAAGGCGTTGCGTCGATATCGCTGCGCGTTTCGCTTTCGCCCTGACGCCAGCCGAAAATGTTGGTGATGACGCCGTCCCCGAAAGGCACGTTCCAATTGACCTCTGCCGTCACGGCGTCACGCTTGGTGTCGTAAAATCCCGGCTCGTCGATGGAGAAATCGAAGCTGTCGCGGGAGGCGCTGAAAAACGGGTTTGTCACGCCGGCGCCGTTGGTGTGGTTCTGCCCGGCCGGCCCGTCGCCATTGCTGTCGAAATGCTCGTAGCGAAGCAGCAACTCGAAATCGTCGGTCGGCGTGAAGGAGATGGACGGGCGCACCATCCAGGTCTCGGCCGCGCCGAAATCCTCGAATTCATTGGGACCGGACGTCGCGACCAACGGCGCCGCCGCGCCGAAAGCGCCGGCGGCAATGAGATTGGGAACCGGGCCGCCGAGATAGCGGCGGAAATACCCCTCGTCCTTGTTGTAATAGACGGAGACGCGGGCCTTTAGCACATCCTCGATAATCGGGCCGCCAACGCCGGCCATGGCGTAAAAGTTCGGGCCGCCGCTGTTGAGGCCGCTTTCTGCGGCGCCTTTGAACGAGGCTTCGAATTCGTCACTTGGCTTTTTGGAATTGAGCAGCACGGCGCCGCCGGTGACGTTGCGGCCGAAGAGAATGCCCTGCGGTCCGCGCAGCACTTCGATCGATTCAAGATCGAAGATGTCCAGCACGACGCCGCCATTGATGCCGAGGTAAACGCCGTCGACGAAAACGCCCACGGTCGGATCGATGGACGGGATGGATGAGTTGATTCCAAGTCCTCGGATGGAGAAGTTCGCAACGCCGCGCGTCGTTCCCACATCGTCGAAAGACACGTTCGGAATGGAATAGGAAAGGCTTTGCAGATCGCGGACCTTCAGCGCGTCGATCTGGTCTTCGCCATAGGCCGTAATGGCGAGCGGCACATCCTGCACATCTTCGGCGTTGGCCTTTTTGGTGCCGGTCACGAGGATCGTGTCGCGTAATGTTTCGACGGATGTTTGAGCGGATGCGGCGGACGCTGCGGCCATGCTGGCGGCGAGCGCAAGTGCTGACGTTCTGGCGGCTAGGCCAAGTTTCATGGTTTCCTCCCTGATAGCGTTGCGCCGGTTTTCCGGCGTCATGCTTAAAGCGGGAGAACGGGCCCTGATCCTGTTGCTCCCGGCGCCACCCTAACGCGGAAGGGGCCCCGGAAACAGGAGTTCATGCAGTGGATGTGAGGATCGGCGCGGCTGTTGCTATAATTCAACACAACGCTCGCACATGCAAAAGGGATGCGCCGTGAAACGCATCCCTTTTGGCGGATGGTTATGTTCTCCTAGGAGCGGAAGCGATCAAGCACCTCGTTGATGGAGAAGGGAAAGACGATCGTGTTGGTGCGGTCGCCGGCGATGTCCTGCAGGGAGTTGAGATAACGTAACTGCATCGCCCCCGGAGATTCGGCGAGCACCTGTGCGGCTTCGGTGAGCTTGGCGGCGGCTTGATATTCGCCTTCGGCGAGAATGACCTTGGAGCGCCGTTCCCGCTCGGCCTCGGCCTGGCGCGCAATCGCCCGGATCATCGACTGATCGACGTCCACATGCTTGATCTCCACATTGGAAACCTTGATGCCCCAGGCTTCTGTCTGGGTGTCGAGGATCTCCTGAATATCCTTGTTGAGCTTGTCGCGTTCCTGCAGCATCTCGTCGAGATCGTGCTTGCCGAGGACCGAACGAAGGGTCGTCTGGGCGAGCTGGCTCGTCGCGGCCATATAGTTTTCCACCTGAACCACGGCGCGCACGGCGTCGACAACGCGATAGTAGATGACGGCGTTCACCTTCACCGAAACGTTATCACGGGAGATAACGTCCTGGGTCGGCACGTCGTGGACGAGCGTGCGCATATCCACCTTGCGGATGGTCTGGATGACCGGAACGAGGAGGATGAGGCCGGGCCCGGCGGCTTTGCGGCCGACGCGGCCAAGGGTGAAGATCACGCCGCGCTCATACTCCTTCAGGATTTTGATGATGCTGGTGATGATGACGAATGCAAACGCCAGCAACGGGATCAGCAAGCCTATTCCGCCCATGGGGCCTCTCCTTGTATCTGCTATCTATTTCCGGCGCATCTTGCGCCTCTTGTTGCGCTAGCGCGCATCTTTTTTGACTTTCAGCAACAATCCGTCGACGGAAAGAATGGCGACCGGATCGCCGGGTGTGAGAGCGTCTTTCGATGTTGCGCGCCACAGCTCCCCGCCGGCGGACACATATCCCTGTCCGTCAGCCCATTCCACCACCTTTGCGTGCTGAACATTCATGGCGTCGCCAACCCGGAAGGGCGTTTTCCAGCGCATGAAGAAAAGCCCGTAAAGTTTCGCGGCGGCGACGGCGGCGAGGCCGGCGACGAACATGATGATGAAGAATGTCACCGGATCGTCGGGAAGCCCCGTGACCTCGATCATCCGCTTACGCCTCTTTCGGCTGTATCGCCCCTAACAGGCCGGCAGCCTTGGCCTGTTTGACGACGAGGACAAGGCCGTCCACTTCGATTACGCGCACTTTGTCGCCGGGGGCGAGGGGTTTGTCCGCGCGCGCCCGCCAACGCTCGCCTTCGACAATGACCCAGCCGTCCTTGCCGTCCCACTCGTCGACGACGCCTTCGCGCTTGCGAATGGCTTCAGAGCCGATCAGGGGGCCGTGGCTGCGCGAGCCGACAATGGCGAAAAGAATGAGGCCGAGAAACGCCCCGGCGATGGCGAGGATCGTCCCGATGACGCTTCCCGAGACCCGGAAGCCTTCGGGGAAAACGACAAACAGACCGAAGCCGAAGACGGCGAGCCCTGCAAGCCCCACAAGCCCAAGCGTCGGGGTGTAGGCTTCGATGATGATCATGACGGCGCCGACCCCCATCAGCGCCAGGCCGAGCCAGTTAAAGGGCAGGACCTGAAAGGCGTAGAAGCCGAGAATGAGGCAGAGAACGCCAACGACGCCCGGAAAGATAGAGCCCGGATTCCACATTTCTATGATGATGCCGGTGGTCGCCAGCGACATCAGGATCACCGCCACATTGGGGTCGGCGACGAAATTGAGAATGCGTTCAATGAGGCTCGGCTCGATGCGTTCGAGCCGCACATCTTCGGTGTTCAGTGTTTTCTCGCCAGAGGCGACCTGAACCGTGCGGCCGTTCATCTGGGTCAGGAGATCGTCGATATCCGTGGCGATGATGTCGACGACGCCGAGTTCCAGCGCCCGGTTGGCCGTGACGGAGGCGGCGTCGCGCACAGCGCTTTCCGCCCAGTCGGCGTTGCGCCCGCGTTCCTCCGCAAGGGCGCGGATATAGGCGACGGCGTCATTGATGGCTTTCGAGCGCAGCGCATCGTCATTGGAAAGGGTGCGCGGATTTTCGCTTGCGGGCTCGGGCGCGGCTTCGCTGGTTTCTTCCGGTTCTTCGGCGTCGGCGCCGCCTTCGCTTTCATCGGGGCTGGTGGTTTCGTCGGTGTTGTCCAGCGGGTTTTCTTCCAGCGGATCGTCCCTCGACGGCGCGCCGCCAAGCTCCACCGGGGTCGCCGCGCCCGTATTCGTGGCGGGCGCCATGGCGGAGACATGAGCCGAATACATGATGTAGAGCCCGGCGCTTGCCGAGCGCGCGCCCTGCGGCGAGACGTAAGTCGCCACCGGCGTGTCGGAAGCGAGGATCGCCTTGATGATGGTCTTCATGGAATCCATCAGGCCGCCGGGCGTGTCGATTTCGATGATGACGATTTCGCGGCCCGCATTGGAGGCGGCCATGATCTCGCGTTCGAGATATTGCGCGGCGGGCGGGGTTACCGCCCCATTAAGCGTGAGGATGACGCCGCTGCGCCCCGATGTTTCCGCCGGCTGGGCGAGGGCGCTGAGGCCAAGCATCGCCGCTGCAAGAAGGAAAAGTCCGGAAAACCCCCAAAGTCTCATTTGTCGCGTCATCTCGCCCTCGCCCCTGACGTGCAGACATAAATGTAAGCTCGCGCGGGAGAGATTCAACGGAAAAGAACTTTTCTCGCTGTTTCAGAACGATACGCCAAAATGGAAGGGGCGCGCCTAGTACGCCGCGATTTCCACCTCGTAGCCTTCCTTGCGGAGATTTTCGATGATGCGGTTGAGGTGATCCTGGCCTTGCGTGTCGATAGTGACGTCCATGCAGGTCATCTTGGCGGGCAGGTCCGAATAGGTGCGGTGGTGGCCCACATCGATGACATTGCCGTCCTGGCTGGCGATGATCGTTGCTACACGGACGAGTTGGCCTGGCATGTCGAGAAGCTGCACCCTGAGGCGGGCAAGCCGGCCCGAGCGGGCGAGATCGCGCATGATGATCATGGACAAAAGCCGCGCATCGATATTGCCGCCGCACAGAACGAGGCCAACCGTCTTGCCGCGGAACCGTTCAGGATCGGCGAGGATGGCGGCGAGGCCGGCTGCGCCGGCGCCCTCGACGAGAAGTTTCTGTTCCATCATCAGCATGGAAAGAGCGCGCTCCAGAATGCGTTCGTCGACAAGCACGATATCGTCGACTTTGTCGCGCACGATTTGCCGCGTCAGGGCGCCGGCTTCCTTCACCGCGATGCCTTCGGCGAGGGTGTTGCCGCCGGTCTCGCGCTTGCCGCCGTCAATGGCGTTGGCCATGGAGGGAAAAAGTCCCGCCTGCACGCCGATAATCTCGGTTTTCGGCGACAGATCCCTGATGGCGAGCGCCATGCCGGCGATCAGCCCGCCCCCGCCGATGGGCACGATCATGGCGTCGAATTTCGGCCCGTCCTCGATCATTTCCAGCGCCACCGTTCCTTGCCCGGCGATGACGTCGGCGTCGTCGAAGGGGTGAACGAAAACGAGATCCCGCTCCTGTTGGATCTTTGCGGCGGCGGCTTTCGCCTCGTCAAAATCATGTCCGGTCAGAACGACTTCGGCGCCGAGTTCGCGGGTCTGGCGGACTTTCACATCGGGGGTCGTCACCGGCATGACAATGACGGCGGGGATGCCGAGCGCCGACGCGTTGCGGGCGAGCCCCTGGGCGTGATTGCCGGCGGAGGCCGCAATGACGCCGCGTTTCTTGTCGGCGTCCGAAAGCAACATCAGCTTGTTCAGCGCGCCGCGCTCCTTAAAGGCGCCGGTATATTGAAGATTCTCAAGCTTCAAATAGATGTCGGCGCCAGTGATCGCCGAGAGTTTGCGCGCATGGACCAGCGGCGTGCGCTTAATCCGGCCTGCGATCCGTTCGGCGGCGGCGCGAACATCTTCAGCGGCGGGCAGGCGTGCGGGGTCCATGGTCGATTCTCTGTGTCTACGTGTTAGAGGTGGGGCGGGCGCGATATTTCGCGACCGCAGCAAGCGCCGACTTTTGGCGCAAAAGGTCAAGAAGGTCCATATTTGCAGTGGAAAATTATAAGCCAGACCCCGTTTTTGAGAGCTTAGGGCGCGAAAAGGGCGCGCCCTTCTACGATCCGGTGACGGCGGCGGCCTTCCCGGAACATCATGTCCGGTACCGGAACCAGCGTTGGGCGGAGAAGGTGGGCCTCGGCGGGCTCACGGAGGCGGAATGGATTGCGCATTTCGGGCGGTTCGAGCCCTTGCCGGACAATCTCTCCGCGCCGGTCGCCATCCGCTATCACGGCCATCAGTTCCGCACTTATAATCCCGATATCGGCGACGGACGCGGGTTTTTGTTCGCCCAATTGCGCGACGACCGGAACCGGCTCCTGGATCTCGGCACCAAGGGCTCCGGCAAGACGCCTTATTCGCGTTTCGGCGACGGGCGGCTGACCCTTAAGGGCGGCGTGCGCGAAGTCCTGGCGACGGAAATGCTAGAAGCCCTTGGCGTCTATACCTCGAAAACCTTCAGCCTCATCGAGACCGGCGAACAGCTTTACCGCGAGGACGAACCCTCGCCGACACGGTCCGCAGTGATGGTGCGGCTGTCGCATTCCCATGTGCGGTTCGGCGCCTTTCAGCGGCTCGCCTATGAAAAGAACGATGAGGCGATCGCCGCGCTGGTCGATTATTGCATCGCGCAGTTTTACCCGGCGCTAAACAGCAAATCGGGTGAAGCGCGCGTCGCCGCTTTCTTTGGAAAAGTCGTTCAGCATACGGCGCAACTGGTGGCGCAGTGGATGGCGGCCGGGTTCGTCCATGGCGTCCTCAATACCGACAATATGAATGTGACGGGGGAGAGTTTCGACTATGGCCCGTGGCGTTTTGCGCCGGTGGCGGACCCCTCTTTCACCGCCGCTTATTTCGACCAGACGGGGCTTTACGCCTTTGGTCGGCAGGCGGAGGCGGGGGCATGGAATCTAGCCCAGCTCGGCGGCGCTTTATCGCTGCTGGCCTCGGCCGACGCCTTGAACGAGGCGCTGCAAAGCTTTTCCGGCGCCTATGAAGAGGCGATGGCGGAGGCGTTCCTCCGCCGTCTCGGCATAGAGAGAAAAGGCGAAGGCGACTTCGCCTTCGTCGCCAATTTCCTCAAATGGATGACCGAAACCGGCGCGCCTTACGAACAGGTGTTTTTCGACTGGTTCTGCGGTTCGGCCTCGGAAGAGCGCGCCGCCAAAAGCCCGGTCGCAGAGCTTTACGGGCAGGACAAGTTTTCAGAAATCCGCAGCGCGTTGACCGCCGCAACTCCGGAAAAGCCGGAGCGGCTCGCTCACGAGTATTTTAACGCCCCAAAACCCTGCACAATGCTGATCGATGAGGTGGAGGCGATCTGGGCGCCGATCGCCGAAAAAGACGACTGGTCGATTTTTGAAAAGAAATTGGAGGCTATCGCCGCCATGCGCGAGGCGCATGATTTTGCTGCGAGCCGGTTCAGTCCTTGAAACGGGCTTCCTCAGTGCGAAGGAGGCTGCGCTCGACGATGCAAACGCCCGTGATCAGGGCGTTGGCGCCGATAAAGCCGAAGATCATCCATTCAACGAGGCTGAGGCCGGCGAGATAGTCGGTCACAATGTTGAGGTCCATGGGGGCTCTCCCTTCCCTGACATGGACAAAGTTTCATCAAAAGAAATGAAAATTTTCCCTAGTTTTTCAGGGCTCTTGGCTAATGCGCGGTAACCGCTCAAGAGCCTGATTTCGCGTTCCTTTGGTGGTTTGAGGCGTCTCTCGCTTGTTCCCAAACCCTAATTTTCCAGTTAACATCCCCTTTATTGCCGGGCCGGGAGGGGCTCGCCCGGGCTATTTCGGATGAGAATGTCCGGTTTGGGGTCTGCTTCAGGGGCCCGTTGGGGAACGTGAGGGGTCGATGACGTCCGAAGTCGTGTTGATGAACCGCCAGGCGGTGGCGATGGCGGCGGACAGCGCCGTGACCATCTCCGGCGACCGGTATCTCAAAACCTACAATTCTGCGGACAAGCTGTTCCCGCTGGTGGAGAACCAGCCGGTTGCGGTGATGATCTATAACAACGCCGAAATCATGTCGACGCCATGGGAGACGGTGATTTCCCTCTATCGCGAACAAGCGCGCGGACGCACGCTCGACACCATTGCGGCTTACGCAGAAGATTTCATGGAGTTTTTGTCGGGCAACCCCGACCTGTTCCCCGCCGACCATCAGGATACAGAATTCTTCAAGGTAGTGGCGGTCGTTTACACCGTGCTCGCCGAGGAATTCGATTACCAGGTCCAGAAGTTCCAGCAGTCCCATGCGGCGGGCGTGCGCGATCATATCTCGTCGATTTTCGAATTCGTGGTCGGAGAGATGCACGCCGACTACCAGCGCTGCCCCGATGACTCACCGCGCGGCGATCTTCCCTGTTTTCCCAAGGGGATGGGCGAGCAGGTGCGCCGGCGCTATGGCGGCGAGATCGATCAGCTCATCATGAGTCTTCTGGGCTCATTGAAAAACGAGTATCCCGGCCTTTCCGTGACGGATGAAACCCGCGACCGCCTGCGCGAGATCGCTGTTTTCGCCGTCACCAAGGACGCTTTTTTCGAGCATTATACGGGCGTGGTGTTCGCCGGTTTCGGCGCGAAGGAAAAGTTTCCGTCCATGCGCTCCTATCTCGCTTCCTCGGTGGTGCTCGGCATCCTGAAGCGCAAGCAGGACCGCAAGGCCGATATCGGCGCGGATTCAGGCCCCGTCTTCCAGCCCTTCGCCCAGGACCGCATGATCCGCACGTTTCTGACGGGGATGGACCAGCATTTGCGAATGTTCGTCTATTCCGAAACGTTGAAACTGTCTCGCGGGCTTGTCGCCGATATTGTCGGACGCACGCCCAATCTCAATGACGCGCAGAAGAATGCGATCTTCCGAGATTATTCGAACAATAATCTCGCCGCCGCCATAAACGAATTTTTCCGGTCCGTGGACAATTATCAGTATGCGGTTCACACGCGGCCGATCCTGCGCGCCATCAATACGCTGCCCAAGAAAGAGCTTGGGGAGACGGCTGCCTCGCTCATCAAGCTCAACTCCTTCCAGCAAAAGGTCATGCATTCGGTTGAGACGGTGGGCGGGCCCATCGATGTCGCCGTGATCACGCGCAATGGCGGGCTTGAGTGGAAGCGCGAGAAGCCAGAGCTTTAGGAGAAGAAGATCCATGAGCGATCGTTTGAAACAGATCTGGTCGGGATTTTCCGAAACGACCGAGCGCCACCTCACCGGCAAGGGCGTTGAAAACGTCCCTGTGCCACACCGGACGGATTACTCCCCGGTGGATGAGGCGTCCCTGCCCGAGGGGTTTTCGACGCCGGCTCAGGCGGCCTTTTCGTCCCTGCGCGATAATCTCGCCAAAAAGGAAAGGCTGTTTTCCGGCAAGAAGAAGAACGTCAAGGCCGACGCAGCGCTCCCCAACGAGGCGGAGGATTTCGTCGCCGCCACCGCCTTCTCCGCGGCGGGAGACGATCTCATTCGGGGCTTGCGCGCCACGGCGCTAAGGACCGAACGCCCGGAGCTTGATTACAACGTTTTTCTTTCTTCCAAAGAAGGCAAGGCGCATTTTAAAAAGCACAAGCGCAAGAAGTTTCTCGGCATCTTTTAGTCGCGCGTTCCCGGCGGCTTATCCCGCCCTCAGTTGAAGACCAGCGCGCATTCCCCCATGTCTCCCAAGCAAGCAGGGAGACCACAGATGATCGTAACCACCACCGATTCCGCGCCAGGCCGCGAGGTCTATGAAAGCCTTGGGGTCGTCGCGGGCGAGGCGATATTGGGCGTCAATATTTTCCGGGATCTGTTCGCCGGCATTCGCGACATCATCGGCGGCCGGTCGGGCGGTTATCAAAAAGCCCTGCGCGAAGCGCGCGATCACGCCATGCACGACATGGAGGAAGAGGCCATGCGTCTCGGCGCCGACGCCGTGATTGGCGTCGATATCGATTATGAAGCGGTGGACACGCAGAAGGGCGCCATGCTGCTCGTTTCGTGCAACGGCACGGCGGTCAAGCTTCGCTAAACGGCTTTGAAAAGCTTATTCTTCAACTTCAGGATCGGCGTCGCCGGCCTCTTCAACGGGCTCGTTTTCAAGGGCCTCTTCGGCAGTGTCGAGTTCAGCGTCTTCCTCGGCGGCGGCTGGCGTCGGCGCGGGGAAGGGAACTGGATCGTTTGACAGCGTCTGAAGGAAGGCGAGAAGGTCCGCGCGCTGTTCGTCTCTCGGGAAGCGCTGCACCATGGCGGTGCCGGGGATATATTCCTGGGAGTTCTCGAGATAATGGTCGAGACGCTCATAGGTCCACGCGCCGCCGGCGTCTTTCAGCGCGCTTGTATAATTGAAACCCGCATGGCCCGCGACCTGGCGGCCGACAATATTCCACAAATTGGGGCCGGTGCCGTTGGCGCCGCCTTCTTCGAAAGTGTGGCAGGACTTGCACAGGGCCGCCCGGCGCTCGCCCGACGCCGCGCTCGCATTGGCGAGCAGCGTGCCGAGATCGACCTCCGGCTCCGGCTCCGCCGCGGCGCCGCCGGTATCAAGCTCCAGATCGCCGCCATATGCGAGATGCAACTCGCCGTCGCTATGATGTCCGCCGCCCATCAGCGCCTTGGTGAGCTGGGGAAGGCCGAAGATCAACAAAAGCGCGGTCAAAATCGCGGCTGCGACTTTGTTTCCAAAAAGCGGATCTTGCATCGTGTCGTTCCGGTAGGTTGGCCCGGCGCAAAGCGGGCGGGAAAGCCTGAATAAAGCCGGGCGGGTTCTAACGGTCTTCTGCGGGGGGCGCAATGCGGCTTGGCGCGCCTGCCGCGCGGCTTTTTCGCGCGGGGGCGGGCTCTGCGAATTGCCCTTGTCGTCTCAGTTGTGCATAAGCGCGGTCGGCCCGATCCGGGCCCTGATTTTTAGGGAAAACAGGACCTTCGTCATGACCGACGCTACAGCGGACAAGAAAAAGCGCATTGCCTATCAGGGCGAGCCGGGTGCGTTTTCGGAGCTTGCCTGCCGCCGCTATGCGCCGGATTTCGAGCCCTTGCCCTGCGGCGCCTTCGATGAGGCGGTGGAGGCTGTGACCGAGGGCCGGGCGGAACGCGCCATGCTCCCCGTGGAGAATTCCCTTGCCGGCCGGGTCGGCGATATCCATCACCTGTTGCCCAAGGCCGGTCTCCACATCATCGCCGAGCACTTCCTGCCCGTTGAGCACCATCTGATGGCGAAACCGGGGGCCAAGTTCGAGGACATCAAGGTCGCACGGTCGCATCCGGTGGCGCTCGCCCAGGTGCGCGATTTTCTTCACGCCCACAACATCCGTCCCGAAACGGCGGGCGACACGGCGGGCGCGGCGCGGCGGCTCTCCGAGTCGAGCAACATGAACGAAGCGGTGGTCGCCTCGGTGCTTGCGGCGGAGCTCTATGGCCTGAATATCCTGAAAAACAATATCGAGGATGCGCCTCACAACACCACCCGTTTTCTCGAGATGGCTCATGAGCCCATGGACGCCTCGCCCGACGACGGCCCGGTGGTGACGAGCTTTATCTTTCAGGTGCGCAACATTCCCGCCGCGCTCTACAAAGCGCTGGGAGGCTTCGCCACGAATGGCGTCAACATGACGAAGCTTGAAAGCTATCAGCTCGGCGGATCGTTCTCCGCGACCATGTTTTACGCCGATGCGGAAGGTCATCCCGCCGAAGAGCCTATGCGGCTTGCGCTGGAAGAACTCAGCTTCTTTTCTTCGTCGCTGAAGATTCTCGGCGTCTACAAAAAGGGCCGCGAGCGGGGTGAGTAAAGTCACCCTTGGTTATCGGAGCCATTCCCGATAACAAATTTTAGAAACTCGACTAAAGTAGTAATTATGCCGCCTTCAGGTTTGGCAATTGCACAAACAGTAGTCGTTGAAATGGCCCATCCGGCAAAAAATATTGGGTAGGGGTTATCTATTGTGGTTGCTTTATATCCAAAAGCAGTTGCTAAAATTGATGCCGGAAACGCAAAAAAGAAAACTAGGGCTACGGCAAAAAGAGCGTAATGAAGAACGCTGTGTTTCCCATCCATGGAAGCCCTCCGTCAGCTGATGAACTCTTCACTCCATCGTCTGGCGTCTTCGGGCTTGATGTTCTCTTGCTTCATGAAATTCCGCAGCCACTCGCGTAAAATGTCATTCGCAACTTCTTTTTTTGTTTCGCCGTATAGTTTTCGGTTTTCTATACCTGAAAGCATCATTGCCACCCATGGATCCAATGTGATTTGCACCCTAGGCGGTTCGTTTTGATTTGCTTTCTTTGCAGGCATTCAACCCACCAAAACCCAAGACCCTGGGGAAGAATAAGCCCTAAAGTATAATGTGGCAATCTGATAATAAAATGCCTCAGAATGTGGCGTTTTGTGACATTCTGCAACGCCCCTATATTTAGTTGTTTCATTGCAAAATCATAAAATTCTCTCAATATGTAGAGGTATTATGGCCTTGCCCATCTTTCCAGCAATTGCCGGGCGATGGTGAATTTCGGCGGCACATTGAAGTCGCGCGTTTCGCCATTGAGCACCGCCTGAACATCCGTCTTGTCGAACCATCGCGCCTCGGCGAGTTCCTCCGTATCCACCGTAAGGTCGCGCCCTTCTGCCTCGGCGAGAAAGCCCATCATCAGGGAGCAGGTGAAAGGCCAGGGCTGCGAAAACTGATAACGGACATCGTCGATAACGACGCCGGCCTCCTCGAACAGTTCCCGGCGCGCGCACTCTTCCGGCGTCTCGCCCGCCTCGACGAAACCGGCGAGCGCCGACACAAAGCCCGGCGGAAATTGATGTCCGCGGCCTAAAAGACAGGCGCCGTCATGAATGGCGAGGACGATGGCGACCGGGTTGATGCGCGGGAAATGTTCTTCTTCGCAAGCAAGGCAGCGGCTTTTGGCGCCGCCGGCTTCGAGCCGGGTTTCCCCGCCGCAGGCCGCGCAAAAACGGTGTTTCCGGCGCCATTCGAAAAACCACCGCGCCTGACCGATGATGGCGAGATCGTCAGGCGACAGAACGCCGGCGGCCATGCGCAGTTGCAGATACTCGCCGATCTCTGCGAAGGGCGCCGTTTCCGCGCTTGCCGCTGCGGAGACGTCGACAGCGAAATAGGCGCGGCCTTCTTTAAGACCGAGCAATATGACGTCGGCGTTTTTTGGAAACTGGGACAGCGCCTCAATCGAGAGAAAGGCGGGCTTGCCATCCGCTATCAGCGGGTCGCCGCGCCAGAGCGGAATGAGAAGGCTTTTGGGCTCGGCGAGGCGCGCTTTGAAAAACGCCTCCTGATCCTTTTCGATATTGACGCGCGACAGGGGGCTGTTCGCAAACCAGTTCGGATTCGTCCCGTGGAGCATGACAGCTTTGTCGCAAGCGCGAGCGCCTTGTGCAAGCGTCACGCGCTGCTGGTCGTCAGGGCCGCGCCTGTGAAAAAGCCCAGGGCCTTGCGGTGTATGAATAAAATGATCAGCGCAAAAAGCCAGCTTGCGCAGGCGGCGTAGAACAGCGCCGGGGAAAAGGTCACCGGCTCGCCATTGGCCCATTCCGTCGGTGTTTCGATCCCCAGCGGCGTGAACAGGTGAAAGAAAATGGCGCCGCTCATGATCCCGAGCGCGACAAGCGCGCCGAGGAACTGCGACGGGGGAATGAGCGTCTTGCGGTTCATGAGGAGGAACAGGGCGGGCAAACCGACCAGCAACAGCGACGCCAGCAATTCTCCGAGCCCGATGATCCACGGTCCCGCCGGATAGAAAAGACCAATGCCGGACCAGTCTTTGAGGGTCGAAAAAATATGCTGCGGCGTTGGATGGCCGGTGAATTTGAAGCGCAGGGAGTCGAGGAAAATCGCCGAGATGAACACTCCCCCCGCCCAAGTAAGTAAATTGGGGAATAAGGAGATAAGCTTTTTCATGGGATCGCCCTTTATTTACCCGTTGTGGGAAATAGCACGGGCGAACGGTCACGGGGCATCACGAAGCGCCCCCTTGCATTCACGAAGCCGAGCGTCGATATAACCCCCCGGAAGGCTGGCGGACGCGGCTCTCGCCAACCTGGTCAGGTCCGGAAGGAAGCAGCCACAACGAGTTTCCGTCGCGGGTCGTTTCAGCCTTCCACCCTTTATTTCCTGCTATTTCGGTGCTGTTGGGCAGCCAATCTCCTGAGACTGGACCGATCGCCCAACCGTTGAAAAAGGACGGTTGAGAAGCGCGGCCCGCCCCGCCATATTCGGCGCGGGGGCTGGTGGAATGTGATGGCGGATCAGGACAAGGAACAGGGCAAGAGCGGCGGCGCCTATCAGGTGCTCGCGCGCAAATACCGTCCGCAGAATTTCGACGATCTGATCGGCCACGGGCCCATGGTGAAGACGCTGAAAAACGCCTTCGCCGCGAACCGCATCGCCCATGCCTATATCCTGACCGGCGTGCGCGGGGTGGGGAAAACCACTACAGCGCGCATTCTCGCCCGCGCCCTCAATTATGTGGGCCCCAATGGCGAGGATAACGGTCCCCAGATCGATATGGCGGAGGAGGGGCTTCACTGCCGCGCCATCGCCGAAAGCCGCCATCCGGATGTGATGGAGATGGACGCCGCCTCGCGCACCGGGGTCGGCGACATTCGCGAACTGATCGAGGGCGTGCGCTATGCGCCGGTCGAGGCGCGCTACAAAGTCTACATCATCGACGAAGTCCACATGCTCTCGACGGCGGCGTTCAACGCGCTGCTCAAAACGCTCGAAGAACCGCCGCCCCATGTGAAATTCATCTTTGCGACGACGGAGATCCGCAAACTGCCGGTGACGGTGCTGTCTCGCTGTCAGCGTTTCGATTTGCGCCGCATCGATCCGGAAGTGCTGACCGATCACCTCGCCGCCATCGCTGAAAAAGAAAACGTCAAGGTCGACCGCGACGGGTTGTGGATGATCGCGCGCGCGGCGGAGGGCTCCGTCAGGGATGCGCTGTCGATCCTGGATCAGGCGATGGTGCAGCACGCGGCGCAGGGCGACGATATCGTCAGTGCAGAGATGATCCGCGACATGCTAGGTCTCGCCGACCGGTCGTCCGTCTGGGCGCTGCTCGAAGCTGCGATGAAGGGCGACGCGAAGACGGCGCTCGAAAATTTCCGCTCGCAATATGATGCCGGCGCCGAGCCCGCGCAGATTTTGCGCGATCTTCTCGACCTCACCCATCTTCTGACCCGGATCAAGGCGGCGGGCGCCGAAGCGGCCTCTCACGGTCCCGCGGGCGAGGCCGATGCGGAGCGGGCGAAGGCCATGGCCGACGGGCTTGAAATGAACGCGCTGACCCGCCTCTGGTCGTTGTTGATGAAGGGCCTCACGGAAACGCAAATGGCGCCGGACGCGGCGGCGGCGGGCGAAATGGCGCTGATCCGCCTTTGCTTCGCGGCGGACCTGCCGACGCCCGACGAAGCTCTCAAAGCCTTAAAAAAAAAGAGTAGTAGCGACGGAGTAGGATCGCCGTCAGCGGCTCAATCCGAGCGCGCGCCTGTTCACGCCTCAGCGTCGGAGCGTCCTTCCGCGCAAGTGATCGATATTCATCCGCCCATGTCTCAGCGGCCGGCGGATGCGAAGGTGTGGCTGCGCTCCTTCAACGACGTGGCGCGGCTCGCCGGCGAAAAGCGCGATGCGAAACTGCGCACCGAACTCGAGTCTTACGTTCATGTGGTGTCCTTCCGCGAAGGCAGGATCGAACTCCGGCTCCATGACGATGCGCCCGGCGATCTTGCGAACCGCCTGACGCAACGCCTGAAAGAGTGGACCGGAAAAGCCTGGCTCGTGTTGGTGACGTCGGAGCATGAGGGGGAGGACACCCTGCGCGATGTCAGGACGCGCGAGGTGATGGAGCACCCCATGGTGCAAAAAGCGCTGGAGTTGTTCCCGGATGCGAAGGTCACCGCAATCCGCGACACCCAGGACGAGATCGCCCCCGCGCCGGACGAATTGGAAGAAGACGCGCCCATCGACCCCGATGACGACGCTGTCGCGGAGACAGTTGCGGCGCGGAAAGAGACAGGAAAAGCATAATGGATTTGAACGAGATCATGAAACAGGCTGGCGAAATGCAGGCCAAGATGAAAGAGATGCAGGAAAAGCTCGCCGATATCGAGGCGACGGGCGAGGCCGGCGCCGGCATGGTGAAAGTGGTGCTGAACGGCAAGGGCTACGCCAAGGCCGTCGCCATCGAGCGTTCGCTGATGAAGGAAGACGAGGCCGAAATCCTCGAAGACCTCATCGCCGCGGCGATCAACGACGCGAAATCAAAGCTCGAAAAAGAAACCGAAGAGCAGATGAAAAAAATGACGGCGGGCCTGCCCCTGCCGCCGGGCATGAAGCTGCCGTTTTAGGCTTGGATGAAGGTACCATCCATCTTTATCGTCGGCTTTAAACTGTGACGATAAAAAAACTCTTCGGGCGCGCTAAATGCAAATGCAACAAATGCAGTTCCGAATTTTGCGCAGTAGCAAAATACGGATTCGTCCGGCATTCGGCCCCACCGGTAGTGGAATTGCTCGGTTAGGTCGGTATTGCCTCGCTTAGTTGGGCGGGACATAGGCAGGCCTTGCACCATTGTGCTTGCGAGATCGTCGAACGAGCCCGCTTTCATGAAGGTTGCGTTAGTTCTAAATGAAACGCAGGCAAGATGGTTTAAGGGTAAGATGGCACTTTGTTCGCGATAATATATGGCCTGTAGCAAACGGAGCAGGAATACCTGCAAAAGATCGACAGTTTTTTTGGATGAAATCATTGAAGCTAAGTTCGGCAACACCAATCTGCTCGCCGCAGGAAATCCTGCGGACTCCCAAACTTTTTGTTGTTCCTCACGGGATTCGGCCAGCTTTGGGGTTGCGTCGGGGTACCGTTTATGGATGTCGCGCCATAATTTCTTGAAACCTTCAGTGTCGAGATATTCGTCTCGCACTTCACCTCCCTTTACATGCAGAGACACAATTGCGTCGATTGCGCCCCGACCTTTGTTACATTTGATGCATGCTGGAAACTGCATCCCTTCTGGCCATTGTCGACCTAAGAACATGGCTCTTGGCGGCATCTCGTCGACCGTTTCTGAGGGTGCCCCACAGTAACAGCAGATCGGGTTGTCACGTATAAATTGCTTCGAGAGCGTCAGTCGGCGTTTTTTTTCTCCCATCGTAGCGTCCTGAATTGAGTTTCTAAAAATTTCCGCTCATATGGGAAGCCGATATATTTCCAGCAACCGCTTATGTACTAGAGAACTTTAGCTTATGCCCGCCGCAACCATCGGTCCCGAGTTACAGCGCTTGATTGACCTCCTCGCCAAGATGCCGGGGTTGGGGCCGCGCTCGGCCAAGCGCGCGGCGCTTTATCTTCTGAAAAAACGCGATCCGGTGATGCGCCCGCTCGCCTTCGCCCTCGATGATGCGGCGAACAAGGTGAAAGCGTGTTCGGTCTGCGGCAACTGGGATTCGATCGATCCCTGCGCCGTCTGCGCCGACACTGACCGCGATTCATCGGTTCTCTGCGTCGTTCAGGATGTGGGTGATCTCTGGGCGCTGGAACGCGCCGGAGCGCATAAAGGCCGCTATCACGTCCTCGGCGGCTTGCTTTCGCCGCTGGACGGCATCGGTCCTGACGATCTCAATCTCGGCGCGCTCATCGCCCGGGCGAAGGACGGGCTCATCAGCGAGATCATTCTGGCGCTCCCCGCCACGGTCGACGGTCAGACCACGGCGCATTACCTCACCGAACATCTCGAAAGTTCCGGCGTCAGCATCACCCGGCTCAGTCAAGGCGTGCCGGTCGGTGGCGAGCTTGACTATCTGGATGAGGGAACGCTCGCCGCCGCGATGAAGTCGCGAAGAGCGTTTTAGAACTCTATCTCTGTCATCCCGGCCGTAGCCCGGATTTGATCCGGGCGAAGAGCCGGGACCCCGTTTTTAGTAACTGAAGAGATCCCGGATAAACGCCTTCAGCGTTTTCCGGGATGACACAAAAACAATTTTGATTTTCGGTAAGCCTAAGCCGTTTTCAGTTTCGGCATTCGCCACCCGCACTCATGCACAACGCGCCGCGCGCACAAGGCGAAGGCTGCAAAGGCGAGCAAAGCCGGAACCGGAAAATTCTCCGGGCCGGGCGCAAAGACCGGCAGGAACCACAATCCCATCAGCGCGTGCTTTTCATAGGCGAGCCAGCCGCGCTCCGTTCCGCGTTGCGCCAGCAGTAACAGCGCCGCGAAGAAAATCGGCGCCTCGTAGTAAAACGCATAAGGCGAGGCGAGGGGCGCCGCGGCTGCAAGCGCTATCAAACGCGCCTCCCATGAGGCACTCTTTCGCCAGACCATGAAAACGAACGCCGCGAGCGAAAGGCTCGCCATGATCTGCATCGCCAGCGCGAGTGAGGCTGGCGCGCCGAGGGTCATCGCGAAACCGTAAGGCGAGATGAGCTTGTGATAGGGAAAGATATCGGCGCCCATCCTTGCGCCCTGGGCGCTCATGGCGTCGAAAAAGCCGATCCATGTCTCGGCGCCGAACACACCGGCGCTTAAGCCCGCAAGGGCGACACCCGTTACGGCGGCCGCGCCAAAGGCGCGCCAGCAACCCGCCGCCGCATAGGCGATAGGGATCAACAGTCCAAGCTGCGGTTTTACGGTCAAAAGCCCCGCCGCGATGCCGGCGACCAGCGGGCGCCGGTCCGCCCAGCCGCCTGCGACGGCGATCAGCGCCGCCGTCAAAAACCCGGTCTGTCCCGTGATCAATCCCTGCCATGCGGCGCCAGACGCGAAGACAACCAGCAGGGGCAGCCATGCATTCCAGAGGCTGCGCAAGGCGGCGAGTGCGGCGCCGGTCGTCACCACGGCCCAGCTCCAGAAAGCAGTGGGATAGGAAAGCGCGGCCAGCGGCGCGACGACAAAATAATATGTGGGCGGATATTGCCAGTAGAGAAAGAATTCGCCGCGCGCGGGAAAGGCGGCGTTGAGGCGTTCATTCAACACGCCCGGCTGGTATAGCGCGCCCGCGCCCTCGGCGAAGAGCGTTTTTGCGGCGGTCCAGAACACCGTGAAATCGCCGCCGATCATGGAGCCGTCGGGCCGCACATAGCCTTCCGATGTCAGCACCGAGTGAATGAGGATCAACGCATAAAGTCCCAGCGCCGTGAACGACGCCGTCGCCATGGTGCGCCGCGACGGGTCGATGAAAACGGCGTGGAGCAGGGGATAGCGGTCGGCGAAGCCTGCATTTGGCGCGGCGGTGCTGGCGGCCTCGGCGGTCATGACGGGTCCTGTTTACCTATGGGAAATAAAGACCGGTTTAGTTTGAAAGTGGTTAATCCCTGGATTGAAGAACGCCCGTCCGCATGGCCTCACCGCCTTCAGAAAACGCATCCCCGCCGGGTCTTACGCCCCGCCCCGAAACGGCGCCGGCGCTCCTGTCGATCGTGTGTCCGGCCTATAATGAGGCCGACAACATCATCCCGTTTCACAAGGCGGTCTCGAAGGCGATGCGCCGTCTTGCGCAGCCTTTTGAAATTGTCTTCGTTAATGACGGGAGCCGCGATGAAACGTTGCTGAAAATGCGCGAGTTGCGCAGCGTTCATCCGAACACGGCGATTGTCGATCTGAGCCGCAATTTCGGAAAGGAAATCGCGCTCACCGCCGGGCTCGATCAGGCGCGGGGCGACGCCGTCGTCGTGATCGATGCGGATCTTCAGGACCCGCCGGAGGTGATCGGAGATTTCATCGCCGGATGGCGTGAGGGCTACGATGTCGTTTATGCGCAGCGCCGCGCGCGTCATGGCGAAAGCTGGCTCAAAAAAGCGACGGCCGCCGCCTTTTACAAGATGATGCGCAGCGTCGGGCCGGCGCCCCTGCCGGAAAATGTCGGCGATTTTCGGCTGATGAGCCGCAAGACCGTGGATGCGGTCTGCGCCCTGCGCGAACGGCACCGCTTCATGAAGGGCGTTTTCGCCTGGGTCGGCTTTCCGGCGAAGGTCATTCAATATGACCGGGCGCCGCGCGCGGCGGGCGCGACCAAGTGGAACTACTGGAAGTTGTGGAACCTGTCGCTTGAAGGGCTGACCTCCTCGACGCTCGCGCCGTTGAAACTGTCGACCTATTTCGGTTTCGCCGTCGCCGGCTTCGCCTTTCTTCTCGGCGCTTTTTTCATTATGAAAAAACTCGTTTACGGCGACCCTGTGCAGGGGTTTCCAACGCTTGCGGCGCTGATCCTGTTCCTCGGCGGCGTGCAATTGATGGTGCTGGGCGTGATCGGCGAATATCTCGGACGGATTTTCAACGAAACCAAGCAGCGCCCCTTGTATTTCACCAACGCGATTGAGGCGTCCGATGTCGAGGCGCCGTTAAGGACGGGCGAGGAGGCGCAAAGGGCCGCGCTTGCCTCACGAAGCGTGGCGTAACCCCGTGCGGGACCATTTGCATAAACATGGTCGCGGCCTCTTTCTCTTTGGGCTTGTTGGCGTCGCCAACACGACTTTCGATTTCGGCGTTTACAGTGTGGGCGTGTTGCTGGGCGTCGCCCCGGCGCTCGCCAATATTATCGCCTTCGCCGCCACCAATCCGTTCAGCTATGTAGCGAATTCCCGCGTCACCTTCCGCAGTGAGGCGGGCCCGGCGGCGCTGTCCTTTCGCGGCTATGGCAAGTTTCTGGCCGCGCATCTTTTGTCGCTGGCGATTTCCACAGGGCTGGTGTTCTGGCTCGCGCCTGTGATCGGCCCGTTTCTCGCCAAGGCGCTCGCCATCGCGGTGACGGTGTTCATCAATTATTTTGCAAGCGCCCTTCTAGTCTTCAAGGCTGGGGAAAAGACTGAGGCGGGGTCGTAACGGACCCGAATCTGTGCAGACATTACCGGTCTTTTCCCACCCCCGCTGCGGTAAAACCTGCCGAATCGCCTTACTTGTGCGCGATGATCTACGATCTTCTCAATGATGCAGGATTGCCGCCGGACGGTCTCGCCTTCTGGCTTATCGTCTTTCTGTTTATCGCCGCCGTTTTTTTCATTTTGCAGGCGCGCCGTGCAGCGAGGCGGGCGAACGCCCATCGCAGCGAGCTTGAAGAAATGCGGCTTTCCCTCGCCAAGGCCCAAGAACAACTCGCCGCCTTTGACAGTGTGCGCGATGAGCTTGCGCATGAAAAGCGCCAGCGAGAACAATTGCACAGCGATCTCGCGGTAAGCCGCGCAACCATTGCGGAGCGCGAACGCGCTCTCGCTGAACTCAAAACGCGCATGGAGACGGAGTTCAAGGCGACGACGGCGCAATTGCTCGAAGGCGCCAATGAGGCCTTTCTGAAACGCGCGGCGGAAACTTTTCAGCGTTACAGCGAGAATGCCCGAAGCGACGGCGAAAAGCGCCAGAAAGCGCTCGACGATCTTCTAAAGCCTGTCAGCGAAACCCTGGCGCGTTACCAGAAAGGTCTCGACGAACTTCGCAAGGAACAGACGGAATCCCGCGGCGCGCTGGCGAGCCAGATCGGCGAGTTGGCGAAGCAGACCCATGATGTGCGTTCCGAAGCGCAGAAGCTCGCGACCGCCTTGCGCGCCGGGCCGAAAACACGCGGGCGCTGGGGCGAGGAACAGCTCCGCAATGTGGTCGAGATCGCAGGCATGAGCGCTTATGTGGATTTCGTCGAGCAGGCGAGCCATGACGATGGCGAGCGACGCAAGCAGCCGGACATGGTGGTGCGCCTGCCCGGCGCCCGCGTCGTGGCCGTCGATTCCAAGGTTTCTCTCGGCGCCTATCTCGACGCCATTGAAGCCGAAACCGAAGATCAGCGCATGGCGCATCTGGCGCGCCATGCGGACGATCTCTGGAAACATGTGCAGAGTTTGTCCAAGAAAGAATACGCAGCGTCTTTGCGCGACTCGCTCGATTACGTTGTCATGTTCGTGCCCGGAGAAAACTATTTCTCAGCGGCGCTGGAGGCGCGGCCGCAACTTTATCAGGACGCCTTCGACCGGAAAATTCTCATTGCGTCGCCGACGATCCTGATCGCCATGCTGAAATCGGCCGCGCTCAACTGGCGTCAGGAAAAGATGACAGAACATGCGCAGGCCGTCGCGGGCATGGCGAAGGATCTTTACGACAGTCTGCGCGTCATGGGCGATAATCTCGGCGGCGTTGGCAAGGCGCTGGCCTCGGCGGTGAAGAAATACAACGCCACAGTGGGCGGCTATGAATCCCGCGTGCTGTCCCGTGCGCGCAAGTTCGCCGACTATGAAATTCCGGGCGTCGAGTCCGGCATTCAGGAGATGGGGCAAGTCGAGGAAACGCCGCGCCTGTTGCGGGACGCGAGCGGCGACCTTTTTCCGGATGATGACGATTCCCAGGACGCGGCCTAGCGCAAGGGGAAGGGCGGCTTGTCTTCGCTGGAGGAGCGCTCTGAGGCTGGTGAGATGCTCTCAAACACATCGGTATATTGAGCCGGCTCGTATGACCGCTCCTGCGCGTCTTCAGGGGCGGCTCTCTTGCTCGGCGTATGATCGGCGCCGTTATTATTTTTGCGGCCGCCTTCCAGCGCCGCTACGCGTCCGCGCAGGGCGTGAAGCTCGTCGATCACATTAACGGCGCTCATTTCCTTGATGCCGGCGCCGGCCATGACGGCGCTGATGGTGTGAAGCGTCGCCATGAGGGATGTGGGCGAAACCATCCAGACCCGTGCGCGATAGCTTTCCTGCACAAGATCGGAAAAATGCGCATGCAGCTCGGAGAGAATGTTTTCCGACGGGACGAACATCATGGCGCAATCAGCGGTTTCCTCCGGCGAGATCAGCTTCTCGGCGCCGTCCGCGATGTGCCGAAGAATGGCGCGCCGCAATTCCGTTTCCGTGCCGGCGTTGCGCGACAATTGCCATGCGTCGAAGGCTTCGACCGGAAACCGTGCATCGATAGCGATGGGCGCCATAGGGCCGGGCATGATGATCAGGGCGTCGACCGTGCGGCCTGTTGAGAGTTTTTGCGCGAGCTTGAACCGTCCGGGGGCGAGCGCGTCTCCCAGGAGATCGGAAAGCTGGACGCGCGCCGCCGTCGCGGTCGCGGCGCCCGATTGCGCCGACGGCATGGCGTCGACCCGGCGCGACAGCTTTTCGATGGCGCCGTTCACGGCGCCGCGCAGGGCGTCGAAACGCTCGCCCATCAAATCTGCGAATTCTTCAAAATGGGCTTCGGAAACGCCATGACCGATGTCGCTTGAACTCGCCGCGTGGGGCGCAGGCGTTGCAGCCTGAAGCGCTTCGGCGCGCTCCTGAAATTCGTGCGAGAGATCGGCGAGGCGCTTTTCCATGGCGAGCAGTTCGTTAGCGCGCTCGTCGAGGGCGGCTTCCCGCTTGCGCAGCCCCACATCCATGACGTTTTTCGCGTCTTCATTGGCGCGCTTTAAATCGCGCGCAAGCGCTTCGGCCTCTTCGGCGCGCTTCATCGCGGCGCGCGCGGCCTCTTCCGCTTCTTCAAGGCGGCGCTCTTGTTCCGCATACGCCTCTGAAGATGGAGAGGGGTCCTGACGCGGCGCCGGCGATACAGGGTCTTCGCGCCAATGGGTTTGGGTCTCCAGGCGGTCGTCCTCGCCTTGCGGCTCAACCGCAAAAAAGCCGTCGTCGCTTTCGAGCGCGTTGTTATCGAAAGGCGCGGGTTCCGGCTTTTCCGCTTTTGGTTTTTTGGAGAACAGCCCGGCGAAGGCGGATTTCTTTTTTTCAGGCGTTGAAAGCGGCTCGTCGAACATGGGTTCCGGTTCCTCGTTGTCCTCTTCGCCGCCACGGTCGATGACCACTTCCGCTTCGCCGGCTTCCTCGTCGCGCCGCGGTTGGCTGCCGGTTTCCTGTTCGCGCTGCTGATCTTCATCGAAGGTGATGTCGGCGTCTTCGCCGGCCGGTTCGAAATAGGTTTTGCCCGCGGCCTCTGCGCGGCGTTTGGCGGGCTTTGTGACACGGCCCCGAATGATCAGCATCATGCCGAGAAGAAAGATCAGCAAAAAGGCGCCTACGCCGGCCCAAAGGGCAGGGGCCGGGCCGCTGATGAGCGGCTCGGGGCTCTGGGTTTCCAGCTGCGCAGTTTCTCCCACGCTGTCGGCGCCGCCGGCCTCCGTCTGGACCGATGGCGAGAGCGTCTGCATCGTCGAACCCCCAACAAGGAACACAACCGATCCGAGCTTATGGGAAAATCCCATCAAAAGCGAGGGTTTAGGCGTGGGCAAGTTTCGCCCGACAGTTGCGTGGGCTCGCCCCTGGGCCTTTCAGCGGGCGCCTTGACGGAGAAAGGCGCCGGCCATAACTGATGCGCATGGCTATTAAAGAAATCCTGACCGCGCCGGATCCGCGCCTGCGAGAGGTCTCGAAACCCGTCGCCGAGGTGGATGATGCGTTGCGCGCGCTGATGGATGACATGCTGGAGACGATGTATGACGCGCCCGGCATCGGGCTTGCCGCGATCCAGATCGGCGTCCCGAAGCGGGTCATCGTGATGGACCTCGCCGGCAAGGACGAGGAGCCCGAGCCGCGCTATTTCGTCAATCCGGAAATTCTCGATCCCTCTGAAGAGATGAGCGTCTATGAGGAAGGCTGTCTGTCCGTTCCCGAATTTTTCGACGAGGTGGAGCGTCCCGCCAAATGCCGGGTGAAATATCTCGACTATGACGGGAAAGAACAGATCCTTGAGGCGGAAGGGCTTCTCGCCACTTGCATCCAGCATGAGATGGATCACCTCGAAGGGGTGCTGTTTATCGATCATCTCTCTCGGCTGAAGCGAGACAGGGTGTTGAAAAAGCTCAAGAAAGAACAGCGTCTCGCCGCCGCGCTGTAACGGCGGCGCGCCCGGATAATCCTATTGCGCGAAGGAGCCGACCCCCATGCGTCTCGCCTTCATGGGAACGCCCGATTTTTCCGTGCCGGTGCTCGCCGAACTGATCGCGGCGGGTCACGATATTGCGGCGGTCTATGCCCGTGCGCCGGCGCCGTCGGGCCGCGGGCACAAGCTCAAACCCTCGCCCGTGCATGCCTTCGCGGAGGCGAGCGGGATAGAGGCGCGCACGCCTGCGAATTTCAAATCACAGGAGGAGATTGACGCCTTCGCCGCGCTCGATCTCGATGCGGCGATCGTCGTTGCGTACGGGATGATCCTGCCTGAGGCCGTGCTCGACGCGCCGCGCCATGGGTGCCTCAACCTGCACGCCTCGCTGCTGCCGCGCTGGCGCGGGGCCGCGCCAATCCAGCGCGCGATCATGGCGGGCGACAAGGTCACGGGCGTTCAGGTGATGCAGATGGAGGCCGGGCTCGATACCGGGCCGATCCTCCTCTCCGAGACCGTGCCCATAGCGGGAGACGATACGGCGGGAAGCCTTCACGACAAACTGTCGGCGGTGGCGGCGCAGCTTGGTCCCCGCGCGCTCGCGGCGCTGGAGCGCGGCGGCCTGATTGCGACCCCGCAATCGGAAAACGGCGTCACTTACGCCAACAAGATCAGCTCCGCCGAAGCGCGCATCGATTGGGCGCGGCCCGCAAGCGAAGTCGATTGCCATATTCGCGGCCTCTCGCCCTTCCCGGGGGCATGGTTCGAGGTTGAGGGTGAACGGGTTAAGGCGCTGATGTCGAAACCGGCGCAGGGAGAGGGCGTGGTTGGAAAAATTCTCGATACGGACGGAAAGCTGGTCGTCGCTTGTGGCGATGGCGCAATCGAGCTTGTGACGCTGCAACGCGCCGGAAAGAAAGCGCAGGGCGCCGAGGACTTTTTGCGCGGGTTTCCTCTTGAGAAAGGCGCGCATGTGTCCTGATGGCGCGCTATAAGCTTATCCTCGAATATGACGGGACGGATTTCGTCGGCTGGCAGCGTCAGGAGAACGGCTTGTCGGTACAGGTGGTGCTGGAGGATGCAGCGAAGGCCTTCTGCGGCGAAACGGTGACGGCTTTCGCGGCGGGCCGCACTGACGCCGGTGTCCACGCCCTCGCCATGGCCGTACATATGGACATTGAAAAGGATGTCAGCGCCGACAAGGTCAAGGACGCGATCAACCAGCATATGCGGCCGCATCCGGTTGCGATCTTGTCCGCAGAGGAAGTGAGTGAGGATTTTCATGCGCGCTTTTCCTGCGTGCGTCGAGCTTATGAATACCGCATCGTCAATCGCCGCGCGCCCCTGGCGCTGGACGCGGGCCGCGCCTGGCGCGTGCCGCAGACACTAGACGCCGACGCGATGCATGAGGCGGCGCAATGTCTTGTGGGCAAGCACGATTTCACGACATTCCGCGCGAGCGCCTGCCAGTCGGACAGTCCTGTAAAAACGCTCGATGAAATCTCGGTGTCGCGTGTTGGTGAAGACATTTTCATCCGCTGCGCTGCGCGGTCCTTCCTTCACCATCAGGTGCGGTCCATGACGGGCTCGCTCGTCGAAGTCGGAAGGGGAAAATGGCGCGCAAGGGATTTGAATGAGGCGCTTAAAGCCGCCGACCGCACCCGCTGCGGGCAGGTTGCGCCCGCCGAAGGGCTTTATTTCGTAAGGGCGGACTACTGAGCGCTACTTTGCGAAGGTCTCAAAATAACGCTCAATGACCGCCTCGTAGATATCGGCGAGGAGCGCCACGTCTCCCACATCCACATGCTCGTCCACCTGATGCATGGTCGCGCCCACAAGACCGAACTCCGCCACCGGCGCATGGTCCTTGATGAAGCGTGCGTCGGAGGTGCCGCCTGAAGTTGAATATTCCGGTTTGCGCCCGGTCTTTTCTTCAACGCATTCCGACAGGAGGCCGAGAAAGGCCATGTCCGTCGTCAGAAACGCCTCGCCGGAAACGACGCAGTCCAGCGTATAGGTTGCGTTGATTTCCTTCGCGATGGGATCGAGCTGATCTTTCAGCCAGTCCTGAATGCTGGCGCCCGTCCAGTTGGGATTGAAGCGGATGTTGAAGCGCGCTGTCGCCTTTCCGGGAATGACGTTGTGCGCGGGATTGCCGATGTGAATGTCCGTGACCTGAAGACTTGAAGGCTGAAAGCGTTCATAGCCTTCATCGAGCGGCGTTTCGCTAAGATGCAACAGCTTGCGCATGAGGGAAGGGATCGGGTTTTGCGCGCGATGGGGATAGGCGACATGGCCCTGTTTTCCCCTCACGGTGAGCCAGCAATTGATCGAGCCTCTGCGGCCCACCTTGATCATGTCGCCCATGGCGTCGGGATTGGACGGCTCGCCGACCAGGCAATGATCGATCTTGATTTCCTGTTCGCGCAGCCATTGCAGCATTTTCACCGTGCCGTTGACGGCCTTTCCTTCCTCGTCGCCGGTGATGAGAAAGGAGAGCGTGCCTTTCACCTTGCCATTTCTGACGGCGCGCGAGGCGGCGGCGGCGAAGGCGGCGATGGCGCCTTTCATGTCCGAGGCGCCGCGGCCCCATAGCTTGCCGTCTTTCACCGCGGCGTCGAAGGGGGGGGACGTCCACTCATCGGCCTCGCCCGGCGGAACCACATCCGTGTGACCGGCGAAACAGAAATGCGGCGCACCCGCGCCAATCTCCGCATAAAGATTGTCGACATCTTCAAAGGGCAGGCGTGTTGCCCGAAAGCCGAGCGCGCTCAACGCTTCTTGCAATATATCGAGCGCGCCTTCATCGGCGGGCGTGACGGAAGGGCGCCGGATCAGCGCGCGGGCGATCTCCACCGGATCGTGCAGGGGCGTCTCGATTTCACTCATGGCGCTGAGGTAGACTAGGCGCGAAGTTGAAACAAGCGGCGTCGCCGCCAACCGCCGGGAGCCGTTGATGCCGAAACTCGATCTTTCCAAAGCAACAGTCCGGACTAGCTGTCTTTATCCCGGCAAGCTCGCCGACCACTGCAGGGGCCGGTCGAAAATCGCGCTGGGCGACCTCGGCGGGCTCGACCAGTTCGGGGTCAATCTTACCAGCCTCGCGCCGGGCGCGGCGTCCGCGCATCAGCACTGGCATCTCAAAGAAGACGAGCTTGTCTATATGATCGAGGGCGAGGCGGTGCTGGTTGAGGATGACGGCGAAACGGTGCTCCGGGCGGGCGATGTTGCGGCCTTTAAGGCGGGGGTGGAAAACGGCCACATGCTGGTCAATCGCTCCGAGGCGGACGCCGTTTTTCTCGAAATCGGAACCCGGTCGCAGGACGAAGTGGCAAGCTACACCGATCCCGCTGTCGACGTGAAAGTGGTTAAGCAAGGCGGCGCCTGGACTGTTCTGCGCAAGAACGGCGAAAAATATTGAGAAAGTTCATGCTTTGCAGCGAGATTGGGTCTTTTGGTTAAGTTTTTGCAGCGCCGCCTCCCATGAAGCCCTTTCCGATACATTTCGCCATTGATCTGGAGCCGGACGAACGCCTTCCCGATGAGGCGAACAAGTCGTTCGATAGCGCCGGCGTTGCGCTTGAAAGAATGCTTTCACTGCGCAGCGAGATCGAGGCGGCGACCGGTTTTCCCGCGGCCTTTGGCTGGTATATCCGCATGGACCGGCATGTGACCGGCCTTTACGGAGACGCTGGCGTCATCGCCGTCAGATACAAGTCTTTGCTGGATGAGGCGGCGCAGGCTGGCGATGAGATCGGGTTGCATATCCACGCCAATGAACGCGGCCCGGACGGGCGCTGGCGCGCGAATTACGCTGACGAAGAGGCCGTTTTGCGCAATGTGGATGACGCCTTCGCCAGTTTCCAGGAGGTTTTCGGCCGAACATGCCGTTCGGTGCGCATGGGCGATATGTGGACGAGCAAGGCCTGCCTGCGCCGGCTCTATGAATGCGGCGCGTTATACGACCTGACACTGGAAAGCGGTCGCCGGCCCCGGAGCTTCGCCTCCGTCTATCCCGGCACCGGCTCGAAGGGATGGCGGCCTTCCATGGTTGGCGCGCCGCTGGCGCCATATCAGCCGGATCGCAAAGACATGCCCGGCTTCTGGGTTGCGCCGCTCGCCTCCTATCCACGCAGCGATTTTCATAATCCGCGCATGTTGCTGCTTTCGGCTTATTCGGGCGTCGCAACGGGATTTCGCCGCCGGCGGGCGCGGCAGATGTTGCGGCCGCAGGATTATTATCCGCGCGAAACGCGCAAGGCGTGGATCGAGGCGGCGCTCGCGGAGGGCGAACAGCCGGGCTTTTGTTTCGCAATTCGCAATTTCGGCGACGCCGCACAGATAGAGCAGTTTCTTGACGTGCTCATGGAAATCGCAAAAGAGCGGCCGCTCAAATTCTGCGCGCCTGCCGACTATATCAGCCTCGCGACGGCCTAGTCCCGCAAGAGTTCGTTTACGGATGTTTTCGAACGGGTCTTTTCATCCACCTGCTTGACGATGACCGCGCAATAAAGATTGGGCCCGCCCTTGTCCGACGGCATGGAGCCGGCGACCACGACGGAATAGGGCGGCACTTCGCCATAGGTGACGGCGCCGGTTTCGCGATTGAAGATCTTCGTCGAGGCGCCGAGATAAACGCCCATGGACAGAACCGAACCTTCGCGCACGATGACGCCTTCGGCGACTTCCGAACGCGCGCCGATGAAGCAATTGTCTTCGATGATGACCGGGTTCGCCTGCAAGGGCTCCAGAACGCCGCCAATGCCAGCCCCGCCGGAAATGTGGCAGTTCTTGCCGATCTGAGCGCAGGAGCCCACCGTCGCCCAGGTGTCGATCATCGCGCCTTCATCGACATAGGCGCCGATGTTGACATAAGAGGGCATCAGCACGGCATTCTTTGCAATGAACGATCCGCGCCGCACAGTCGCGGGCGGCACCACGCGAAAGCCGCCCTTCCTGAAATCCTCTTCGCTCCAGCCTTCGAATTTCGTTGCGACCTTGTCCCACCACGGTCCGTTGGCCCCATGGATGAGGTCGTTGTCATTGAGGCGGAACGATAAAAGCACCGCTTTTTTCAGCCATTGATTGACCCGCCAGTCGATCGCGTTGCCGCCTGAATGGGGCTCGGCGACGCGCGCTGCGCCGCTGTCGAGGAGGGCGAGCGCTTCATTCACGGCGTCGCGCACATTGCCTTTGGTTTTCGGCGACACGGATGCGCGGTCGTCCCAGGCGGCGTCGATAACGGTTTGAAGCGAGGCGAGATCGGTCATGGTGTTTTATCCGGCGTTTTCGGTCGTGATGGTGGCGGTTTTTAAAAAAGCGGCGATGTCATCGGTCACATAATGGACATGGGGCGCGATGTCTCCTTTTCGCGCCGGCCTTTTTTCATGAGGCTCGTCCTCGAGCCAGGCGGCGTCGGAATGAACCAGCACAGTGGTCATGCCGAGCGCGTGGGGCGCTTCGAGATTCTGGACGATATCCTCGAACATCACCGCGCCGGAAGGGTCAATGCCATGCGAGGAAAGGAACTTCTCATAGGGCTCGCGCTTCGGCTTGGGTGCGTAACCCGCCGCCTTGATGTCGAAAATTTCGTCGAAGTGATGAACGATGCCGAGCGCGCCGGCGACATTTTCCGCGTGGCGAACCGAACCATTGGTGAAAATGAATTTCCGTCCGGGAAGCGCGGCGAGCGCGCCGCTGAGTGAATGGTTTTCCTTGATCGCGCTCACATCGATGTCATGCACATATTCCAGAAACTCGTCCGGACAGACATCGTGTTTTTCCATGAGCCCGCTCATGGTTGTGCCGTATTCCACGTAATAGGCTTTTTGCAGGCGCCGCGCCTCCCAATGACCCATGGCCAGGCGGTCGCGAATAAACGCGGTCATGCGCGCGTCGATTTGCGCGAACAGCTTGCATTCAGCCGAATAAAGCGTGTTGTCGAGGTCGAAGACCCAGCTTTCCACATGTGTGAGATCGGGGCTCATGGGCGCCTTTGTTTTTTGGCCTTGTTTTCCGGCGTATTGCCGCGTCATGCGGCGTGTCGTCATTCCATGCCGGACCCGGAGGGCGCGGCGAACATGTCCGGCGTGAAATCGAAAGTCGCCGAGTCTGCGCCGCCAATCTCAACGCGCCGGAAGCTCGCTTCATCAAGATCCTGGTCTTCGCAGGAGAGGTCGTTCGCGCTGTTGAACATCACGAGATTGGTGCAGAACGCTTTGTCGCCGCCTGCGATGGGCCGGTCGCCAGCCGGGTCCTCAATGAGGCCGTAAACATAATAGTGATCTTTTTCGAGCGCGCCCTTGATGATCTTGGCGCAGTCGCCGGGCTCGATTTTCCACCAGCCTTTTGAGCGATACCGTTCCTGATCCTGCGGTTCGGCGACGGCGGACCAGACGGCGTTGTTCGTCTTGTTGCAATAAAAAAGACCGAGCTTGGCCTCGAGCGCATTGGCTTCCTCGATCAGGGCGTCGATGAGTTCATCATCGATGTTGTAGCCTTCAGCGAGGCCTTTTTCGCGGCGGTAATTGGCGAGCGCGCGCTGGGTTTCGCGGCCCATGGCGCCGTCCACTTCGCCGGTGTTCTTGCCCACATCGGACAATAGCCGCTGCACGCCCGCGACCTCAGCGGAATAAACCGTGTAGGTTGAGGCTTCGGTGAAATCGGTCTGCCAGTTGCCGTTTGCTTCTTCAGTGACTTCCACATTGAAAAATTTGCGCTGGCGCATGGGATCGTCGCGGCACACATCCTGATTGCGCAGATTGAAGAAGCCATTGTTTTCCACGCACAGCGCCGTATCGCCCGACCAGGTGCGCAAGGGCCCTTTGTGTCCGGGAATGGCTTCCGCATAGACGAAATAGCGGCCGGGTTTCGCCTGTTCTGTCAGAACGACCTTGCACTGGCCGGGCCTTAATCGCCACCAGCCTCTTGTTGCGAGGCGGTCGCCGTCCACATAGCCGATCGCCGCGGACAGCGCGTAGCTCGATTTGTTGCAGAAGCTGTATTTGGCGGATGCGCCGCCGGCGCTGAGAGCGAATAACAGGATCGACAAGAGGATAAGACGCATTGCACGGGGTCCAAACATGACGAACGCGCCACATTTGGCGCGCGGCCAAAGTAACGCTTGGAATGGCGCGTAATTCAGCCGAAACTGACCGCAGGATCAAGCGCGCAAGAATGAATCAAGGGACACTCACACAAGAACCCCGCAAATCCGAGGATGCGGAGGCCTCCGGCGCGGGCCGGGTGAGCGTGCTCTTTCCGCTGCCCCTCGACAAACCATTCGATTACGCCTGGGATCGGATGCGGATGGACCCGACCGACATCGCCGACATCACCGGCGCGACCTATACCTACCTGATGAACGGGAAGGCGG
>PAIP01000005.1 GCA_002704915.1 Parvularcula sp. | reverse complement strand
ACCGACGCCAAAATATCCGCCGATGTCAGCGTATCGGCATTCAGATCATCGCCCATGATGAAGGCAATTTCGGCCTCGACCTTCGGCTGCATCACCGCAGCCACGGAAATTTCCGACCCAAGCGGCATGTCCATGTCGTCAAACAGCATCCCGTAATCGGGCTGATCAACGCCAAGCTGGGCCTGCACCGCCTTCGCCGTCAGTCCTGTCTTACGCCCGACAAGCCGGCGCCCCGCCTCAAGGCGACGCGCCGTGTTGATCTCCTGAACCTGGTAGGCCTCGCCGATCTCAAGCTCGCCGATCAAATCGCGCACCGGCGCGCATGGCTCCTTGGACTCAGCTGCGCGCCAAAGCCGATCCGCCGCAGTCCGTATGCTGTCCGTCATGCCACCCGCCCGTTCACAATTTCACGCAGATATTTTCAAGCTCAGTGTAGAATTCAAGCGAATGAACGCCGCCCTCGCGACCAACCCCGGAGGCCTTGGCGCCGCCGAATGCTGTCCGCAAATCCCGCAGGAACCAGCTGTTCACCCAGCAAACGCCCACATCGAGCTGGCGCGCAACGCGATGCGCTCTCGAAAGACTATCGGTCCAGACCGACGCTGCAAGACCATAATATGTGTTATTCGCCCGCGCGATGACTTCCTCTTCATCATCGAATGGCGTCAACACACAACACGGTCCGAATATTTCCTCTCGCATCACACGAGACTCGTCAGTCAGGCCCGTCCAGATCGTCGGCTCGACAAAAAAACCGTTTTTCGTCGCACAGCCGAGCGCAAGGCGACCGCCGCCGGTCAGCACTTGCGCCCCTTCCTGTTCCGCCAATTCGTAGTAAGATAACACTTTGTCCAGATGCTCGGCGCTGATCAGCGGTCCGAGGCTCACCCCCTCTTCAATAGGGCCGCCGACTTTGAGAGCTTCCGCGCCCGTCTTAAGGCGCGCAGCGAACTCGTCGAAAACAGGTCGTTCGACATAAACACGCTCCGTACCAAGACAAACCTGACCGCAATTGGCGAAGACCGAGCGCATGGTCCCTTCGATCGCCTTGTCGAGATTAGCATCCGCAAACACAATCGCCGAGTTCTTGCCGCCAAGCTCCAGCGATACCGGACGCACGCCTGTTCCCGCAGCTTTCATAATCGCCTCGCCGGTGCGCGTCTCTCCGGTGAAGGTAATGCCGTCGACGCCGGGATGAGACGTCAGGAATTCGCCCGCCGATCCCGGTCCGTAGCCGTGAACGACATTATAGACGCCCTTTGGCACGCCCACCTTGTTCATCACCTCGCCGAGCAGCGTCGCCGTCGCGGGCGTTTCCTCCGACGGTTTGACAACAACCGTATTGCCGCAAGCCAGCGCCGGCCCGACCTTCCACGTCATCAGCAAAAGCGGAAAATTCCACGGACAAATGACTGCAATCACGCCACGCGGCTTGCGTACGGAATAATTGATCGCACCCGCGCCGTCTGGCGTCGCTGTCTCAAACGCTTCCCCCGAAATCGTTCGGATCGTGTCAGCGAACATTTTGAAATTCGCCGCGCCGCGCGGAATATCGATATGCGAAGCAAGTGACTTCGGCTTGCCGGTGTCGATGATTTCCGCTTCCAGAAAGTCGTCAAACCGCGCGTTAATTTCATCCGCAACCGAAATGACCAGATCCGTACGGTCCGCAATGCTCAACGCGCCCCATGCGCCGTTTAACGCAGACCGCGCCGCCGACACCGCGGCGTTCACTTCCGCTTCGCCGCCCTCATGCGCCGCGGCGTAAATTTCGCCGGTCGCCGGAGCCACAACCGGAAACGTCTTCCCGGACGCGCTTGGCCGATAGGCCCCGTCTATAAAATGCAAAAATTCCTGACGCTCAGTCATCAGCCAGGCCTCGTTCATTTCCGAATGCCTGCGATTCGCCGGCCAGAAGCGCTTCGATCGCCGCAATGCCGGCTCTTGCGCATTCAATATCCTGATCTTCAGAACCGCCCGAAACCCCGATCGCGCCGATCACTTCATCCGCAAACATGATCGGAACGCCGCCCCCGAAAAGCGCCGCGCCCGGCAGCGACCGCAAGCCCTCAAGAACGGCCGCATTGTCCTTTACCATCCCATAGAGCGCGCCCGTTTCCATCCGGAATCCCGCCGCCGTCTCCGCTTTGTTCACCGCTATTTCCGTCGACCGGACGAACGCGCCCCCGGAACGAAGAAACGCCGTCAGCCGCGCCGATCCGTCAACCACCGCCGCCGCAAGCGGCGCGCCAATCCGCAACCCATGTGACACAGCCGCCTCAACGCAGATATGCGCAGCGCGAAAATCAATATCGCGGCGCATTTTCATGATCCCGTTACGCGCTGTCATAACAACCAACCAGAGATTCCATGCTGAATAACATTCGTTCGATCACCCGGCGCCTTCACTGCAGTCCCAAGGCAGACCGCCCTGATCGCTCATGACAAAAGCCTGGACTTCTTTTTTGCGCACCTTGAAGTTCGTAGTCCGGGGAAAATCATCTTCCACAAAGACAAAATGCTTCGGAGTTGACGGACGGTTGAGCTTGTCGCGACAAAATTCGATCAAGTCGCCGCCAGTAAGATTTTCATGACCCTCATTTTTGCGGACGACAGCGACCACCGCTTCTCCCCATTCTGGATGAGGAACGCCGACCACACAGATGTCTGCGAGGCCCGGATGCTTGACAAGGATAGCCTCAACGGCGGCGGGATAGATATTGACCCCGCCTGAAACAATCATGAATTTTTGGCGGTCAAGGAGGTAAACATATCCATCCTCATCGAGACAGCCGACATCATTAGTGCGCAACCATCCGTCGCGCAGGACCTCTTCGGTCTGTTCCGGAAGGTTCAAATAATGCGCCATAATCGTCGGTCCGCGCAGCCAGATTTCGCCGGGCTCGCCAGTCTCGACGGGCTCGCCGTCTTCGGCACGGATTGAAATCTCAAAATGCGAAGCGACCCGGCCGACTGATGTCAATAGTTCGGGTTTATCGGTCAATGCGCGGCGGTGATCCTCCGGCGATAAAAACGTCACGCCGCCCCATGTTGTCTCTGTTAGCGCATAAACATTGATCATATCTTTGGCGAATGTTTCGTGCACCCTTTTGATTAGCGTGGGCGTCGCTGGCGAAGACCCGTAAATGATGAGGCGCACCGAAGAGAGATCAAATGGCGTTTTCCGGTTGTCCTCAAGCGCCCAGTTCAACATCGTGGGCGCGAGCAGAAACGCTGTCACGTTCTGGTCTTTGACGATATCGAAGAAAGTCGAACGATCGTAATCGCCATCTGCAATGATGTGAGTCATGCCGTTGCCGAGACCAAGAAACGCGAGAACGACAGCGACCCAGGCGTTTCCAGTCGGTAGGAAAAACCGGTCGTCGCGCACGAAACCGAACTCCGCCAACGCATGAAGAATTGTCGATGTAACCGCCCCGTGCGTTAAGACAGCCCCTTTCGGCGAACCCGTCGTACCCGACGTATAACTGTACATTAGCGGGTCATGGCCCGAAAGAGATGGCAACTCCGGAGCGACGTCGACTTCACCGAGAATAGTTTCAAGATCTACATCGAAATCGTGTTCGCCGCCGAACCCGACAGTCAGGATATTCAGAGATTTCAAGTCATCCCGAACATTTTTCAAAATTTCGCCGCATGACGCATGCACGAAGAGACATTTCATCCCGGAATCGACAAAGACATGCCGCAGTTCCGCGTCAGCAAATCGCCGATTTACGCCAACACGTATAGCGCCGACCTTCATACAGGCAAAGAAATGCACGTACACTTCAATACATTCCGGCGCCACGATCCCGACGGCGTCGCCGACCGAAATCCCCTTCGCCAGGAGAGCCGCGCCGAGCTGATCGGAGTTCGCATGCATTTCACCCCAGCTCGCAGACCGATGGCCACAGACATAAGCGACTTTATTCGGATTGTTTAACCCAGTGCGCCTCACGAGATCGCGCGGCAGAATTTCCAGATCGCTACGATACGTACGCGTACTCTCCGTCAATCGGCTACCGTCTGGTGGATTGCTTACCACATGTTGTTTCACTAGTTCCTCCCGAGTCTATTGCGACCCTTTTTATTTTCATGCCATCGAGAACCGAACGATGCCATCGTCCGCCCCGGAGAACACGACCGCATCGCCGACTTTTGGCGGCGACTCGCCCCCCCTATCGAAAACCACCGCCAACCGGGGACCTTCTTCAAGCTCCACAAGAAGCACCGTGTAGGGAGCCGGCAATTTCGAATTGTACTGCGTGTGGAAAACCGAATAGGAATGGATTCGCCCATGCCCGGATACCGGACGCAATTCAACCGACTTGCCGCATACTGGACAAATGCGCGCGGCGTAATCTGTCGCGCCGCATCCAGCAGCGCAGGACAAACAGCACAATTCGCCGGTTTTCGCCCGCCGCAGAATTTCGCTTACGACAGGGTTGACGTCTTTGGTTGGTTCATCGTCAAGTCGGCTTCCCATTGATTAAATATCCCTATGCGGACTGACAGCCATGGCGGAATGATACTCCATTCGCCCGCCGAATCCCGTCACGAGACCAAGATTTGTTGAGGGCGCTTGGCGCTCGCCGCCCTGCCCGCGGATCTGCACAATCGCCTCATGGACCGGCGTCATGCCCTGAAGGTAATAGGATGACAGATGGCCGCCGCCTGTGTTAGCCGGCAATTTGCCTCCCGGCCGTGTTGCGCCGTCTGCAATGAAGTCCGCGCCCTCGCCAGGTTTGCAGAAGCCATATCCTTCAAGCGCCAGAATCGTCGTGATGCTGAAAGGATTATATAATTCGCAAAAGTCGAAAGCCCCTGGGGTGGTTCCAAGCCCATCGAACAGATTGCGACCGGCAATCTCGGCTCCAGTCTGAATTTCCGGCTCGTCGCCGGCAAAATTTCGTGCGCCGGAATGCCCCTGCCCAAAGCCATGCAGGTAAACAGGCGGATTTAGCCCGTCTGTAGCCCTGTCTGCGCTTGAAACAATTACAGCGACAGCGCCATTTACCGGATATGCGCAATCGAACAAACGTAAGGGCTCCACTATCCAGCGCGAGGCGAAGTATTCATCCTTATCGAGCGGCTTGCGTAGAAACGCCTTGGGATTGAGCGCCGCCCATTCCCGATCCGCCGCCGCCGCCTCGAAAAGCGCGTTGCTGTCGGCTCCATACAGATGAAAGTAACGCTGCACTGACAGCGCAAAGCCCCCTGTGGCGCCGATCAACCCATGGCGCTCGTCCCAGCCGTCAAGCCCAATCAAATTCATGGAGATCGAATAGGCGTCCCCCGCTCCGGTCGCTCCTACTGGAGCATCAGCGAAGACGCAGAGAACTTTTTCTACCATTCCAGCGCCAATCGCCAGCGCGGCATACTGGATCATCTGTATGGCGGAACTGCCTTCGGCCTCAATGGACGCCAACAGCGAAAGGTCGCCAAGACCGATATCCCGTTTAAGGTGCAGCGGCAGCACACTACTGGGTTCGATCGGGCTCCTGTTCAGCAACAAGCCGTCAATCTCAGCGACTTTGAGACCAGCATCCGAGACTGCACCGAGACAAGCGTCAACCGCATGCGCGCGCGCCGTCTTGTCGGACTTCCGCGAAAACGTACTTTCACCAAGCCCAATGACGGCCGCAGCCGCAGAACGTTTCCTGGCCACATTCATGCCTAATCATTGAACCTTTCGGACGCTCATATTATAAAAGACAATCCGCGGATGGAACCTTCTGAATTCAGTAAAAAGATATGCTTGCTGAACATCTTCAGTTCGCCATCTTTCCGTCTGAGCTTGTGCTCCACGCGCGCAGGCCAGACTTCGAGTTCTTTTGTCGCCTGCCGACGGAACTCATAGAGAACGACATTTGACCTGACGACATACTCGTCAGCTCCCGTTTTTTCTATCTCGATATTTGAAATCGAGCGACGCATGCGCGACGGGGGCAATTGCGCATGACGCACGCCAGTGTTCAATTGACGGATGCGCGTAGCCAGGCGCGTGCGATTGTCGTTTAATATAGAAACCTGATCAGAATCCGGCTCCTGAGACTCCTGCAGGGGAACCCAATAGTGCATATCGTCATCGACAAGCGCCTCCCATTCCGAATAGCGCGACTCATCGGCCAGCCGCGCCTCCTTGAATAGAAATGCTTCAACTTCAAGTCGATCTTCAACGGAAATCATATCCACGCCACGTTTCTTGCAATTTCAAATCCGATTTCTGAGTATTTTTTAGCTATGCGACAGCGCTTACGCCGGATGTCGGCGCGCCCGGATGCATAACGCTTCGATAGTGACGCCAGAAACCTCGGTTTGGAGTCTCGTCGGTAAGATGGCTGGAAATCACGCCGTCATCAGCCACAACTTCCCGCTCAGCGCCGCGACTGAGGTCAAGCCAGCGCCCCTTGCCTTGAAGAGCGTTTTGAGCGCGCTCGGCAATAACGCAGTCATCGGCGAGCAGAAATGCGGTCGGCCCGAGAGCGCCTTCGGATTGGCGCAAAATTCGTTTGTTGACGTCATCTTCAACTCCTTCGAGATACATCGGAGTATGAACATGAAGACAAACCCCCGGCGCAACCGGCTCGAAACGTACGATGTTCATTTCGCCAAGAAACAGATTTGGAAAAATGACCGCATGAGGCGGCCCATCCCTCAAAATGCGGCCGCCTTTTTCTTCGCCATACGCGGCCAGCAACGCCTTTGTGTAAGCCGGGTGGCGATCTTCCGCGCAACCGAACCATTCCAACGGTCTCGTATAGGACGGCGAGAAAAACAACTCCGTGTGACCGTTGCCCCAGTCTTTCGCCAGCGACTTCAGGCCCTCCTCGTCGTCAAGCACCGCTTCGTCATAATTGGAACGAATCGCCTGCGCAAATGAGGGGTGGACAAAGTTTACATGATAACCATCAGTGTCGTTCTCGGGCAGCATTTTCCAGTTGCAGTTCAACTGGTGTCGGACCCACCCTCCTGAGAGTCGAATTCGTCCAACAGGCGACATTTCAACGGCCCGGTCAATAAGTTCCGTTGCGCGCCCCAGATGATTGAGGAGGGGCGGCGCATTCTCATTGAATGACGCGAAAACAAAGCCTTGGTAACTATCAACAAGCGGAAGCCGCTCCAGCCCATGACAGGAGAAATCCCCTTTGAATCCTCCAGGATACGGGACATCGACAAGAGCGCCTTTGGTGTCATACGCCCAGCCGTGATACTGGCATACGAGCGCTTTCGTGTTACCTTTGTCTTCCTGGCAGATAATGTTGCCGCGATGCGCGCAACGATTCACGATGACGGAAATTTCGCCATCACGCGACCGGATGGCGAACACCGGCTCCCGGCCGACATTACGTCTGACAAAATCCCCGGCGTTCGGAATTTCAGAATCGTGACAGATAAATACCCAACCCATCCGAAAAATCTTGTTCAATTCGTCTTCAAAGACTTTCTCATCCGTATAGAGCGATGAGTGAACCCGTGCGTCGGTTATCAATTTGTCATACCGCGGGAATTTTGAAGTATCTGTTTGATTCATCATGCTTTTCGCTTCCTGATTCAGGGTCGGAAAACTGGTTGGTTCGATCCGAGGGTGTTAAATTTTTAACTGAGCGCTTGATTAGTTTAAAATAGATGACAGACTATTGTCAATAAGTTTTTGTTGGTTGAACCATCTTTCAACAGGACGCTTGAGAAACTTAACGCAGGAAATCCGGAAAATGATCGATCGAGACAAAGCGGCCAAATTTCCGGCCGCCGCCAATTTCGCCGCCCTAACCCCGATCAGCTTTCTGACCCGAACGGCGGCAGTCTACGCCGACCTGCCGGCCGTAGTTTACGGCGCCCAACGGCGCACATGGGCCGAGACCTCCGCCCGGTGCTTGCAACTGGCGAGCGCGTTGCGCGGCGCCGGATTGAACCGTAAGGAAACAGTCTCAATCATCGCCGACAATATCCCCGCGTCAATTGAAGCATGTTTCGGCATTCCAATGGCGGGCGGAGTCATTAACGCTATTAACCCCCGCCTCGACGCCGAAGCCATAGCATTCATTCTCAATCACGCCGAAACAAAAATATTCCTTGTCGACAGACGCTACCGCACTCTTGCCGCTGAAGCGATAGACCGGGCCGGGCGTGAAATGCTCGTCATTGACATTGATGATCCAACATTTGGCGAGCCGCCGTCCTACGCCAGTCAGACCTATGAGGACTTTCTGAAATCAGGCTCCGATGAAACGCTTACACCGTTTGAACTGGATGAACGCGATCCGATTGCGCTCAACTACACTTCGGGCACGACCGGCGATCCAAAGGGTGTGGTGTTGCATCATCGCGGCGCATATTTGAATTCGATCGGCAACGCCCTGTCATGGCAGATGCCGCATTTTCCGGTTTACTTGTGGTCCTTGCCCCTTTTTCACTGCAATGGCTGGTGTTTCCCTTGGACAATCGCGCTGCAGGGCGGCGTCAATGTGTGCGTGCGCGGCGTGGAAGCGGAGATGCTTCTTCGCTTGGTCAAGGAGCATCAGGTTACGCATTTGTGCGGCGCCCCTATCGTTGTCCGAATGCTTGTCGATGCAGCAGCTGCGACTGAGGAATCGAGCGAGAAGCTCAGCGTCGCCGTGATGACCGCGGGCGCGGCGCCGCCTGCAGCTTTACTTAAAAAGGCGCAGGAAATCGGATTCGACATCACCCACACCTATGGCCTTACGGAGGTTTATGGCCCCTGCGCCGTTAGCGCCTGGCGACCGGAATGGAATAATCTGCCGATTGACCAGCAAGCGGAAATGAAGGCCCGTCAAGGAGTCGGCTATCCGGTGGTCGAAGAAATGGTTGTGATGAATCCGGAAACCATGCAGCCGGCGCCGCGGGACGGAGAAACGCTCGGCGAAGTGATGTTCCGCGGAAACCTGGTCATGTCGGAGTACTTCAAAAATCCTGAAGCCACCAACAAGGCGCTGGCAGGCGGGTATTTTCACAGCGGCGATCTGGCGGTCTGCCATCCCGACGGCTATCTCGAAATTCGGGACCGGTCCAAAGATATTATCATTTCCGGCGGGGAGAATATTTCAAGCATCGAAGTAGAAGGCGTACTGTACAAACATCCCGCTGTTTCTGCCGCCGCTGTCGTCGCTGCGCCCCATGAAAAATGGGGCGAAACCCCATACGCATTTATCGAAACCGGGCCGGGTAAAGAGGCGACTGAAGAGGAAATCATTGCCTTCTGCCGGGAACGGCTCGCCCATTTCAAATGCCCCACCCGCGTGAGTTTTCAGGAGTTGCCAAAAACATCGACGGGCAAAATTCAAAAGTTTGAGTTGCGCGCCCTCGCCCAAAGCGACGCGGTCTGAGCGCGAAAATATCTAAAGTCGCTCGCGATAGAATTTTCGCATGCGCCCGACAACCGCAATCTCCAGATCCCCTTCGGCAATAGTCTTGCACGCCAAGGCAAAACCGTCCTCTATTTCTTTGGGCGAGATCACGTCGCGATTCATCTTTCCAACACGATAGCAGCCAGATAAAATTCTTATCTTGCATACACCGCAGCCGCCGCCATGACACCCCGACGGGATTTTCTTCAACCCATGTCGCCCCATCGCCGCGAGAACGGTCTCATCCGGTTCGCAAGTCGAAATACATCCCGCTTCCGGAATAGATATTCGAAAGGCGCCCACGTCAGGTCACGAGCTTGCGCCCGAACCCACAGGCCAGCAGCTCCGGACTTCGTTGCCTCGCATCAAAGCAACATTCTGAATATATACTAACGTTGGGCGGCAAAGTTTTCATCGTCCGGTTGCGTTATTCGGCCTGAAGACACGTCGACGAGCACATCTCCATCTTCAATTTTAACATCATAAATTTTGACCGGTTTTGTCGCGGGTAGCTTGTCCGGCCAACCGGTCCGCAAGTCGAACGCCGATCCGTGCAAGACGCATTCGAGATGGCAGTTTTCCAGAAACCCCTCCGACAAACTCCAATTGCCGTGCGAACACTTGTCTCCGATCGCAAAAAATTCTCCGTCAGAGTGACAGACTGCGATCCCCTCCTCCTCACCGTCGGGCACGAAACGGATGACTTCACCTTCGGAAAGCTCAGTGCTATTGCAAACTCTCACATACATAGAAATGCCTACTTCATCCTGAGTTCAGGTTCGGAGCCATAATGCGGCCACAGCGGACGGCCGCCACATAACGGATAATTCTGCTCTACGTGTAAACGCCGACAAAACTCTCGACGACTTCCTGTTCATAGTAAAAAAGACCCTTGCCAAATTTATCCGTCGTCCAAACACGCGTTGGATTGTCGGGATAGAAATGATAGCCGCCCGAAAATGTTTCATTCCGATTGCCGGAAGGATCAAAGAAGTAGATAGTTTGCCCCCGCGTAATACCGTGCCGGGTCGGCCCGATATCTATCTTGATATTGCGCCGCGCCATCAAGTCGGCCGCGTGGCCGATGTCGGCCCAGGACTCCAACAGGAATGACGCATGATGGAGCTTTCCCTTAACCGGCGCTTTGAGGAATGCAACGTCATGGGCCTTGTTTGAGCATGATAGAAATATAGCGATATTCTCGCCGGCCGGATCAACAACGCGTTCAGTAACGCTAAAGCCGAGACATTCGATCAGAATTTCTGCGGCGGCCTCGATTTCGTCACCAAGCAGAGCGCAATGATCAAACCTGATAATACGCATGCCTTTGGGCTCGTCGCGCCATAGTTCCGGATTGTCTGTCATAGGCCCATTGTCGGAGAGCGCCATGGTGGCGTAAAAATCAAACAGATGACCTGTCGGCATATGCACACGCAGCCGTTCGCCAACGCCCGGCTGCTCTTCAGGCTCGACCGTCTCATGCGCGACGCCTCGCTCATCGAGGTTTCGTCTGAGCTCCTCTACGGCTTCCTGTGACGCCATCTTAAAACCCATCACGTCAACCCCGACATTGTCCGCCTCACGAAGCACAACGCTGTGACGATCGAATTCATCATAAGCCTTGAAATAAACCCGCCCGTCATCCCGGGAAACGAAATCGAGGCCCATGTGGTCACGGTAGTGAACAATCGCTTCGTCAATATCGAGCACGCGAAGCTGTATAAAGCCGGGCCTTAAGACTGGTGAAAGCATTTCGTACCCTCCATTGTTCGACACGCGCTCTCCAACGTCGGCTCACTCACTCGACGAACTCCTGCGCCATGATGAGGCGGCGCATCTGAATGTGCGCCGCCTGTACAACTGGGCCTTGGCCTAGTAGCTGAACTGCAACGTCAATCCGTAGGTGCGCGGCGGTGCAAAGGTGCCAAATGCAATCCGGTTGCCTCGCTGCGTGAAGACGTGAGTGCGGTAGACCTCATCGGTGAAGTTCCTGACCCAGGCCTGAACCATCCACTTGTCATTGTCCGAATTCCAAGCGAGCCACGCATCGCCAACCGTGTGCTCGGGAATGACGTCAAGCGGATTATTGTCCACATTCGTGAACGACACGCTCTGATATTTGACGTTGACATTCGCTGTCAGGCTGCCGTGGCCGTCTGCAAATTCATGAATATATTGAACATGACCACCGCCGGAATGTTTTGGCGCCTGACGCAGCGTGTTGCCCGTAAAGTCGCCGCTTCCCGAAATATCGGGCGTGCCGAAAAAGTTCTCAAACGTGGCGTCAAGATAGGAGTAGAAACCTCCGACCTCAATATTATCGGTTAACAACGCTGTGAATTCGCCTTCGAAACCCATAATTTCGGCGTCGGCGGCGTTCTCGGTGATAAACTCGCCCGCACCGGATGTCGGCGGCTGGAAGAAGCGTGTAACCTGAAGGTCCTTGTAATCAACGTAAAAGCCGGAAAGGTTGACGCGAAGCCGGCTGTCAAGGAAGTCTCCCTTCATCCCGATTTCGTAGTTCGTCGCCTCCTCCGGCATAAACGGTGTTGTCGCGCCAGCAGCCGTTGTTGCTGTTCCGGTGAAGCCGCCGCTTTTGAAGCCAGTGGCGACCGTGCCGTAGATTAGCACATCATCAAAGACTTCGTAATCGATCGCGGCCTTCCAGGAGAAATTATCCCAGTCGTCCTCCCCCATTGCCGGCGGGAATGCGGACAGCACAAGCTGCAGGCTGGGCGAGGCAGGCATTTCATTAAAAGCGACAATCTCTTTTTCTTCATAGGAAAAACGCCCGCCCGCTGTCAGGCTCAGACGGTCCGTCAGGTCATAGGTCGCCTGGGCGAACGCGGCGACCGCGCTCCCTTCGAACAGCATCGTCGCCGCCGCATAGTTCGGATCAAGCGATGCATCCGAAATCGCCGTAAACAAAATTCCTTCTGTTCTGTCGATTTCTTCTATGCTTCCGAACGCGCCGACAACCCATTTTAGCGGGCCGCTCGAGTTAGAAGATAGACGAATCTCTCCTGTGAATTGTTGTGAATCCTCCCAGACAATATCGCTGTTGTCGAACGTGAATCCGATGCTCGGATCCCCCAACAGCAGATCGTTCGGATTGCCATTGGATCCAGTCAAATCTACCACCGGCGACGGCGGCAACCCCGTGTCGTCGTGGGAGAAATAATATTCGGACTCCCGATACGCACCCATTGCGGTCAGCGTCGCAAATGTGAAATCCTTATTGATTTCAACCATAGCGCCGAAAACATTGCGTTCGCCGCCATTATCCTCTTCGCCGAGATAGGTGCGCACCGAGTCTGCACCACCAAGCGCAATATCAACGGCAATGGGGTCCGACGCGCATCCGCAATCATGAAGCGGGCCAGCTGAGCCGACCGGTTGGCGATTAATATTGCCAAGCTCTTCGTCGGCGCCGTCAAGGGACACGAGAACACTCAAATCATCGGCGGCTTCCCATAGCGCCTGTGCACGCCAGGCAAAAAGGTTGTTACCGCCAATTTCATCGCCCTGGCCCGGGCCGATCCAGCGGTCATAACCTTCGAATGCTCGGCGGCTGAACGAAAGCTTTGTAAACAAATTGTCGGTCAACGGCACATTAACCATGGCCGCAGTATCGAACTGGTCATATTTTCCGACTGTTTGACGTACGCGCACGCGGAATTCATCGTCGGGTTTGCGGGTAATATAGTTGATGACGCCCCCGATCGAGTTCTTGCCGAACAGCGTGCCTTGAGGCCCGCGCAATACCTCAACGCGCTCAAGATCAAATATATCGACGTTTGAGGCCGACCGAGCGGCAACATAGACGCCGTCAACCATAACCAACGTTGAATCGGACGCCCCGGCGCCGTCCTCTTTTGTTCCAACACCACGAATGGAGATTTCCGGCTGACCTGGCTGGAAAGTATTGAAAGCAAGACCGGGCGTCACTTGGGCAAGGTCTGTCAGCGTGGTCAGCTGCCCCTGCTCCAGTGATTCGCCAGAAAATGCGGAAATGGAGATCGGAACGGACTGGGCCGTTTCTTCCCGCTTTTGCGCGGTGACGACGATGGTGTCGAGAGACCGGCGTTCGCCCGCCACCTCAGGCGCCGCAGCCTCTGTATCTTGCGCGAACGCGCCCATAGGAGCGAGAATCGCCTGCGACCCTGCCGCAAGCAGCAGACCACGCAACACTTTGAAAGATTTAGGATTTTCAGAATTCATTTTACCCTCCCGGCTCGCGTTTGTGTACATCACAAGTTGTTCGCGCAATTAAGCAAGCGCTTGATTGATTTTTATCAAGCGCTTGCTTAATTGAATTGCGACGTTTTGTCAACAACGATTCGCGTGGTTTACAGCGTGAAGGCTCACTCACTGTTCTGCGCAAACAGGAAAAATTGTCGTAAATAGCGCATCACTCGTCGACAAACGGCGCTGAAATGGCCTGAAATTCGGTCGCAAAGCACGCAGCGCCTACCGAATTGAGGGCCACCGAATGAAAGCGCATAGGGCCGAGAAGCAAAGGCAAATGGACGCCTTCGAATTCGTCAAAAAATTCGGCGCGGGGAAAAAATCAGTATAAACCACTTAGTTCTTAAGATAAGTCTTTGAACTTTAAAGGATAACGAGATGGCCCGGCCCAAAAAAACGGAAAACGCCGTAGCGCGCCGAGACGAGCTGATCAACGCGTCGGCAAAATTGTTCAACAAGCTGGGCTTTCAGCGTACAACCGTCCGAAATATCGCCGAGGAAATCGGGATAACATCGGGCAGCATTTTCTATCATTTTGATAACAAGGAACAGCTCCTTGAGGCGGTAATCGAACACGGAATGACCAGCGGTCTATCCATCGTTGAAAAGCAACTGTTGGAATTGACTGGGCCGCTCTCGCGTTTCCATGGTTTAGTCCTGTCACATTTACTTGCGCTTAACGGACCTCCGGGAAACGCGCATAACGTTTCTTTTAGTGAATGGGGTTCCTTGTCTCAAAAAGCGCGAAACCGTTTGCGCGCAGTCAATGAGCAATATCGAAATGTATGGATAGGCGAATTGACAAATCTGAAAAAACACCAGCGCCTCAAAAGCGATCCAGAATTTTGTAGGCGCGCCCTGATCGCCGCCCTCAACTGGTCGCCCGTCTGGCATAAACAAACTTCAAAACAACACTTAGAAAAGGCTTCAGATCAGTTTTGCGCGGTCGCGTTGAATATGAATGTCGCCGACTTCGTTGATCAACGAATGAAGGAGTAAAGACTAAAGCACACTCGGAAATCGCGATAAACACTGACGAAGCGCCGGGCTTAACGGCAATGCAACCGGTGAATTTCTTTAAGATTCGTCGGTCCCCACATTGTCATCTGACATGGAAAGCGCACCACACCTAATACGGACGGTCGCCCTTGATTGTGACCCTGTTTCCGTAACGGCGATGGGGCCAGTAGTCCCACACCGCATGTTGTTGCGCCTAACGTTTGTCCTAATAAGCAAGGGAGCGCGGCGCCCAGCGAAAGCGGCACTGAAACGCCGGATGCGCCGCATGCCGGATCAGGTAACGCAAGATCGCATCGCTTTCGTCAGGAGTCACACCGTCGATCGCAGTCGTGAAGCCGGCGTTCACATAAAGGCATTTTCGCTTCATTTCCGGATGCATGCGCACGACCGGATTTTGGGCGCGCGGATATTACAGCAATGATCGCCGCCATTGGCGATGGTTCAGAGTTTAAGAACGGGCGTCATCTGGCCGCCTGGGTTGGGCTTGTTCCCAGACAGTTTTCCAGCAGTGACCGAACAACACTGATGGGCATATCAAAGCGCGGCAATCAACATTTGCGAAGTCTTCTGGTTCAAGGCACCCGCGCCGTCGTCAGGACGGCGCCAAACAAGACAAACCCCAATAATCAATGGGTCAACCAGCTTCGAGAGCGGCGCGGATTTAACCGCGCAACGGTGGGTAGTGTCCAGAATCTTTCGCAAATAATTTTGCTGGCGTTCTCCGTTGTCGGTCTCAAGCAGTCATCTGAGATTTGAGTTCTT
>PAIP01000004.1 GCA_002704915.1 Parvularcula sp. | reverse complement strand
TCGGGAGGGGTCCGCAAGCGCGCCGCCGACAGCCGCCGAAAGCGCAAATCCCAGACCGCCTGACGCCGTTGCAAAGAATGACGACGGTTGATCCATCCGCAGGCGTTGCTGGATGACCGGACGGGCGCTTGGCGCCTCTTCAAAAATTCTCGCATTTCGGGGACGAAGCTCTTCTATCAGGTCGATCGCAGAGGCGACTGTCAGCGCCGCATCGTTTTCCATGTTCAACGGCGGATCTTCCCGCATAGCGCTTGAAGCAAACGGACGCGCCTGCGTCATTTCGCCAAGCGCCAGCAAGGCCTCTCGAACATTGCCAAGGATGGCTTCGCCGCCGGGCGTGTAGGAGGCCGTATTCGCATCTTCCGTAAACTGAACGATATTCCGGAGCGCGGGGCCAGGCGCGGGCGCATGAAAATGATATTGAAAGGCCGGGGCGCCGAAAATCAGGACGAGATCGTGCTCCGACAGACGGGTGACGATCTCGTCCTCGCGGGCGGGAAGGAAACCCGCAAACTGGTTGTGCGTTTCGGGAAAGCAAATGCGGCTCGCCATCGGGCTGGCCCACACCGGACAAGCAAGCTTTTCCGCCAGCGCGACAAGCGATTCAAACCCGCCCGCGCGATCCACCTCCGGCCCGGCGACGATGACAGGATTTCGCGCCTTCGCGACCGCCGCCGCCGCACGCGCCATGGCTTCCGCCGCCGGCGCAGGCGCGCCGGAGGTGGAAAGCGACTCCACAGGCTCTGCGCGCTCGTCCCAATCATCCACCGGCACGGACAGAAAAACAGGGCCGCATGGCGCTGACGTTGCGATGGCGAAAACACGGGCGAAGGCTGACGGAACGTCAGCCGCGCGGGCGGGCTCGCACGCCCACTTTACATAAGGCTGAACATGCAGGGTCGGGTCGACGGCGCCCAGAAACGGCTCATATGGCAGAATCGGGCGCGCCTGCTGCCCTGCCACGACAATCAGCGGCGTGTTGTTCTTGTACGCGGTCACCAGCGATCCCATGGCGTGACCGAGCCCCGCCGCCGAATGCAGGTTCACGATAGCCGGCTTGTTCGCCACCTGGGCATAGCCATCCGCCATGGAAAGGGCTGCGGATTCCTGAAGCCCGAGGACATAGTCGAAATCGTCCGGCCAGTTCTTGAAATACGGAAGCTCCGTCGATCCGGGATTGCCGAAGACCGTGGTGAGCCCCTTATCGCGCATGAAGGCGTGAACGCATTCCCTTACCGTCGTCATGATTTCCAAGACTCCTCACATGAAGATGACACCGCCCGGCGAGGCCCGCGCACATATGGGCTGGGCTGCCGCTTCCACCTCTCTAAAAGCGAAGCCGGATCAAACCACCTTATAATACCGAAAGTGAGTCCGGTCGGGTTCGGACAACCGCTCGCCGCCGCCAACGATGCAGGTTCTCATGAGCCAGTCATGAGGCCCTTCCGGGGTGCGGAAATACGGCGTGATGCGGAAATAAGAAGGCTGAGGCTGTTCCTGAGGGCCCATACCCGCCTCCGGCCGCTTGGCCGGAACGAGATATCCCTTGTTCATGATGTAAATCGGCGCGCCGTCATCCGCCTTCAACAGATAATGCGCATTGAGTTCGATGACGCCGTCGGGCCTCACCGTGGCATAGTCGGCGCCGGAATTCGGCACGACAGAGCCAGTAAGGAGCGGGCCGGTAATCGTGCCGCCGATCGGCGGCGTATACCCTTGGGCGGCGCCGTCCGGGGACGGCGGAAAGATCATCCGGTCCGCGCCAAAATAAACAGTGATGTCGAAAGCATGCTCAAGCGTGACGTCAGCGGGACCGGCGCTCATTGATCAGACCCTTCCGGAATGACGGGGACGAGAAGATGGGAGTCGTAATCGCCGCCCGCATGGATCAGGTGCTTGCCTTTGTTCCTCAGATTCTCGTGCCGCGCAAATGGGAGGTTCGGCAGGCTGTCCTTGTAGATGTCGCTGCCTTGAACAACGACACGCAAGGTCTCGCCCGGCATGAACACGGTTGAAGACGGCCAGAGCTCGATTTCGACCGGCGTTGGCTCGCCGGCAACAAGAGGCTCTTCGCGATCATGCCTGTGTACAGGTTGCTCGGGGCTGGAACGCTCTTCATCGAGCGCTCTGTGGCTCGCCCGCAGCCAGCCGAGCGCTGCAGGTCCCGTGTCATAAAAAGCGTAGAACATGAAGCCTACATGGTTCTTGTCGGCGTCGAGCTTTTGCAGGGCGACGAAAATATCCATATCGTCGGCGCCCTCGGCTTCAACCCATAATTTAAGCTTCACATGGCCGGTGATCTCGGTCTTTTCCTCGAAAGCCATGTCGAACACGGCGCGGCCTTCAGTGGCGTCATAGGATGTCGAAGACGCACCGCCGGGTCGTTCCGTCTGCAAGCTATGCGCTGCGGCATCCACCCAAAGCTTGCGGTAGGATGCGCGGGCAAGCGGCCATTCGTTTTCCACGCGCTCTTCGAACTCATGGGCGCTGTTGCGGATTTCAAGGCGCACCTTGGGCCAGGCGGGAACCAGCGTGCTTTTCTCTTTCAGGAAATGATCGAAGAAAGCCTGACGCCTCTGCCGGTTTTCCGGCGCGTAATAATGGGCCCATTTCTTGCGGCCATGCACCTCGAGCCATTTTTCGGAAGAGCCGATACGTTTGTACGCCTCAAGCGTTCCGCGCGAATGAAGCCCGTGGTCGGACCAGCTCGCCACCACAAAGGCAGGCGCGACGATATTTTCAAGCTCTATGTCTTTTGATCGCCAGAATTCATCGATCAGCGGATGCGCCTGAGCGTTCGCCCAGGTGTCCTCCGTGCGTCCGGTCGAAAAACGGATATTGTCGGACGCACGCGGTAGAAACCCGGTTTCCGGTATGCCGCCATGATAAGCGAACTCGCGATACCAGTCCGAGAACGCCTCCCACGGATTGATGGCGGCGAGCGCCTCCGGCCGCAGCGCCGCGACGTAATATTGAATGGCGGCGAGATAGGAGACGCCCGTCATGCCGACTTTTCCGTTCGACCATGGCTGGCTCGCCAGCCACTCGACGGTTTCGGCGCAGTCCCGGCTTTCCTGATCGCCATTGTGATGAAATACGCCTTCGCTCAACCAGGCCCCGCGCGGATCGACGGAAGCGACCGCGTAACCGCGCGAACACCAGAAGACGGGGTCCGGCGCCTCGAACGGCGTCAGCGGCGACAGCCATTCCGGAACGACGCCCGATGCGGGCCAGAAAACCTGATTGGAACGCCCGTGCTTGCCGTAAGGCCCCCAAGCGAGCAGAACCGGCAGATCCGTTGCAACGCGGCTTGGCCGGTGAATATCCGCATAGATATGAACGCCATCGCTCAGCCGGATGACCGCGTTACGCTCGGTCAGAAGCCCGTGCTCTTCAAAGCAGCGATAGTCGGCGGGCGGCAGCGGCGGTTTGTTCGGCGCCGTCGACGGGTCGACGCCCGGCCGCGTCACCCATTTCGGAGAGGCTTCCTTCGTCATCTAAAGCATCACATAGTAATGGATGCGGTTGGCGTTCGGAATCTTCTCCGCAACGCCCACAAAGACATGTTTCCCGAGCCATTCATGCGGTCCTTCCGGCGCTTCGAAACGCGGCGTGACGCGCATATAATAGTCGGAAGGGTCGACATCCTCATTGCGAGACATGCGCTCCGCAATCTCATCGGAAAGCGCCCAGCGATAGCCGCGATTTTGCATGTAGATGACGGCGCCGTCATCGGCTTCGAGCATGTAACGCGCATCGAAGTCGATGACGCCGTTGGGACGCTGCAACGGGAAATCGCCACCCGACATCGGTATCACTTTCCCGTTGAGTTTCGGCCCGCTGATCTCGCCGCGGGCCGCATAGATCGCCGCCCTTGTGGCGCCCATTGATGTCGGCGTCACCCATTGCAGTCCCGTAAGATCGATCGAGATCGTAAAGGCGTACTCGAACTTGGGAAAGAATTGATCTGACGGGACGTTGAGATCGCTCATGACTTCCTTTTCTTTTCGTCTTGGGCTGGCCTCAAGATTTTCAAGCGAGGTTAAAAGGTAACCCTGGCGCCGACTTTAAACACACGCCCGAGAACGTCGTAAAGGGCGGGGTTCGTTACGCCGAAGCTGGACGGAAGCTTGTTCGGCGGATCCTTGTCCAGCACGTTGTCGATCGCCCCGTATAGCCTGATCGTCGAGTCGCCGCCGACCGATAAATCATAGTAGGCGTTCAAATCGAGATAAGCATAGGCCGGCACCGAGTTGTCATTGATGCTGTTGGGCAGAGTGGGATCGTAGCCTGTCTGGCTCGGTCCGATCTTCGTCACATCGTAGAGGCCGGAGGAGACGAAGCGCACTCTGGCGCCCGCGCCGAAAACGTCATTCGACCAGCGCAGATTTGTGCTCGCCTGGAATTCCGGCAGGCCCGATTGCTGCGAAACCGGATAGCCGACCTGGCCGGCGTAATCGACCGCGCCGTTTGAATCCACGGTGATGAGATCGATCAGATAGGTGCCATAGGCATTAAGCGAGACTTCGCCGTTGAACACCGGCGCCGAATAGCCGAGCTCGAAATCGACGCCGCGCGTTTTGATGCTGTTGAGGTTGAGCCCCACCGAGCGCACCGATTCGAGCGCGCCGCCGGGCGTGCGCGTGATCAGGTCGCAGAAATCCGCCGCGCCGCCGAAACAGCGGTCGACGATCACCTGCGCTCCCACACTGGCGATAGCGCCGTCGATGTCGATATCGAAGTAATCGGCCGAGAAGCGCACGGCGCCGAAATCGAGCACCGCGCCCGCCGTAAAGGTTTTAGCAGTCTCCGGATCGAGGTCGGCGTTGCCGCCGCTAAAGATCTGGGTCAGCGAAGAAACGCCGCCATTCTGCGGATCGGTCAGGAAGTTAAAGCTGGCCCCCGTCGGATTATAGAGTTCAAAGAAATTCGGCGCCCGAATGTCTTTAGACCGCGTGACGCGAAGGGTCAGGAAATCGAGGGGCTCCCATACGCCGCCGACTTTCCAGCTCGTCACCGTCCCGCTTGTGGAATAATCGGTCAGACGCACGGCGCCATTGAGATCAAGCTGGCCGATCGGGCTGTCGGACGCCGCAAGCGGAACGCCGGCTTCGAAAAAGCCTTCCTTGACCTTGACGGCAGGGCCGGAAATCGGACCGGCGTTGTTGGTGTAAAAACGCAGATCCGTGGAAATCGGATCGGCCTCGCCGGTGACGTCCTCGACGCGATATTCGACACCGGACGCGACCGAGACGGGCCCGGCCCACAGGTCGAACAAGTCGCCGCTGACTGTCAGCGCGGCGACATGTTGCGACAGCTTGTTGCGCTGATCGGCGGTGCCGAAAGAATAGCCTGTATTGGCCGGATCGAAGTTGTTCTCGCCGAGAATGTTCAGCGGCAAACAGCCTTCGACAAGCGGATTTGTCGGATCGGTCAGCGTGGACCTGCAGACGATATTGCCATTAGCCGGCCCGCCCAGGAACTCGCCCTCGTCCACCGCATCGACGGCGCGCGCGAAGTTGGACGTGATCAGCGTATTATAGCCGATCTGACGGTATTTCGTTCTGCCGAACTGATAGTAGCCGTCCAGCGTCCAGCTCCCGCCGAGCGCGGCCTCGAAGCCGGTCGTCGTCCTGAAGGTATTCCTGTCCACCGTTCCGAAAGAAGGGCCGAAATCATTGGTGATGCGTCCCAGACTAAAGGACGTCACGCCGGCGTCGTCCATGGCGTCAGCGAGTTCGGCTGAAAGATAAGGGTTGTCGCGATAAATCGTCGGCGCCGTTCCGAAGAACAGACGCCCCTGCGCAGAGGTCGAAGACGCGCTGACATCCGCGTAGGACCCTTCCGCAAAGACCTTGATCGCTTCCGTCGCCTGATACTCAGCGCGCCCCATGAGCGAATACCGCTCGACCGGCGCATAGAGCGGGAAAAACTGATAGAAAGCGTGCTCCGGATCGGCGCTTCCGCCAGACTGGAAGATCGGCGCGCCGTAATACTCGCCATAATCGTGCTGGAAGATGGAGCCGTCCGACGCAATCTCGGTTCCGGCCAGCGGACCGGAAGCGATGAGGCCGCCCCAGCTCGCAACCGAGGGGCGCACATCAGGCAGAATCAATTGCCGGGCGAGACCGTTAAGCTGCGGCACCGGGTTAGAGACCGGCCCGTATTCTTCGCGGCACCAGTCGCGCTCATAGCAATCGCCGACGCCTTTATTGTCGACATATTCGCCGCCAATCAGAATATGCCCCTTGCCATCCGCGAACTCAGCGCCATACGCCGCCGAAAGGAGAAGTTCCTCCGCGTCGTTGTTATCGCTCATCCCGTATTGGACTTTGCCGTCGAAACCGTTGAGGTCGCTGCGCAAGATGACGTTCACCACACCCGCGACCGCATCGGAGCCGTAAGCGGCCGAAGCGCCGCCAGTCACAACTTCGACCCGGCTCACAAGCGAAGACGGAATGGTGTTGAAATCGACGCCGCCGGCCGTTTTGCCGAGACTGCCGCGCGCCGTGCTCGCCACCACGCGCCGCCCGTCGATCAGGACCAGCGTGCGCGAACCGCCGAGGCCGCGAAGATCAAGAGTTTGCGCGCCGACTTCGCCAAGGAAGACGCCAGTCGCCGCGGGGGTTCCCTGCGCCCGGAAAGCAGGCAGATCGTTCAACACATCCGCAACGTTGGTCTCAGCCGCTTTTTGAATCGAATCGCCGTCGATCACCGTTGTCGGCGTTGGCGCGGAAAAACCGCTGCGCGAAAGTCGCGTGCCAGTGACGACGATCGTATCGTCGCCTGCCGTCAGCGCCTCATCGCTTTGCGCATAAGCGGCGGAAAAAAACAAAGACGCCGCGACTACCGCCGGGCTTGCCGTCATGGCCAAGACATTGGCGCAGCTATATTTTCTAGTTTTCACAAGTTCCTCCCTGGACGCAAACTGTTGTTTTGGCGTTTAGTTTTTTTGGTGTTGATATATCAACAACTTTAAACTGACAAGAGGATGCGGCTCTTTTCTATGGTTTTTTGCCGGAAACCGATGTTGATTGAGCCCTTGGCGCCACACAGAAGCATCCAAAAGATGAAAACTTAACGACCATGTCACGCAACAACGATCAAAACGACGACCTTGCTGTTTGGACTTTGTTTGGCCAGACCCACATCCCCTACAGAATACTCTTTCTCGGCAAGATGCTGGACCGCCTGACCACAACGCAGGTGAAAACGCTTGCCGACCTGACGCTGGCCGAATGGCGCGTGATTGCGCATCTGGGCGTTATGGGAAAAAAGAGCGCCAGCGAAATCTGCTCTGCAGCCATGCTGGACCGCGCTGAGGTAAGCCGGTCCGTAACGCGCCTGGTAGACCGCGGCTTGCTGAAGCGCTCCCCGAATCCGCGGAACAAGAAAAGCCAATTGCTGTCGTTGACCGCAAAAGGAACGAAGACCTATCTCGCGGTGCAAAAACACCGCCTTGGCTTTTTCGGGTACCTGACCGAAGACCTTAACAAGAAGGAACTGGCGCTGCTGGATGATTTTCTCTTGCGCATTGCAAAGCGCGCCATGCGTATCGACGATACGCCCGAGAGCCTGACAAAACTCATCAACAAATCCTGATGCTGCTCCGCTGCGGGAAGCTGCGTCGCACAATCGCAGCGGCGCTTCATATTGCACCGCCGCAAAAGATTTCTCGGTTATGAGCGCGCGTTGACAGCGCTATCATTGTGTTGAATTATCAACACAATGGCGTTTGGGGCTCTTCCCTTGCGCCGCGCGGCTGCATCGAGGCGGCCTTAATTCTTCCACGCAAAAGCATCGCCATGAGCATCGTCTTCGCCAAAGAAAATCCTCTGTTTCAGGGCTGGGGCCGCCCGCTGCGCCTCGAAAGCAATATCGCCGGGCTCGAGCTCGTGTCGGGCGAGGTTCCGGACGGCCTAAACGGATGCTGGTTCCGCGCCGGCCCGGACTGGCAGTATCCGAGCGGCCGTGACGATGACATTTTCATCGACGGCGAAGGCATGATCCACCGTTTCAAGTTCGAGAACGGCGCCGTTTCCTACCGCAGCCGCTGGGTGCGCACGGCGCGTTTCGAAGCCCAGGAAAAGGCGGGAAAAGCGCTTTTTGGACGCTACAGAAATCGTTACACGAACGATGCTTCGGTCGCCGATGTCAGCATGGGTACCGGCAATACCAACGCGATCTTCCACGCCGGAAAGCTTCTTGTCCTGAAAGAGGACGACCTTCCCTACGAAATCGATCCCGAAACGCTGGAGACGATTGGAAAATACGACCATCGCGGCGCCGTAAAGTCTGTGTGCATGAGCGCCCATCCGAAAGTCGATACCGTCGAAGACAAGCTGCTGACCTACGCCTATCAGGCGAAAGGCGATGCGACGAAAGACATTGTCTATTATGAGTTCGACAGCGACGGCGCGCTCGCCAGCGAGATCTGGTTCGAGATGCCCTTCCCCGGCATGGTCCATGATTTCGCGATTACGCCGCATTACGCAATATTTCCGATTTTCCCGCTGATCGCCGATCTTGAGCGAATCAAACAGGGCGGCGACTATTACGCTTATTATCCCGGCGAACAGATGCATGTGGCGATTGTCCCGCGCAATGGCGCCGCCAAAGACGTGAAGTGGTTTAAAGGTCCCGCCTGGACTGCGGGGCATATGTTGAATGCGTTCGAGGAAGATGGGCGCATCTGCCTCGACCTTTGCCTTTATGACGGCAGTTGTTTCACCTTCCTCAAAACCGATAATGGCGAGCCTACAGAATTCTGTCCGCCTATCCTCACGCGCCTTGCCTTCGACCTAACAGAAGGCAACGAGGAGTTCACTAGCAAGCGCATCATGCCGGTTCCCTGTGAAATGCCCCGTACGGACGACCGTTATCAGGGCTATCCCGTAACGCATGGATTCGTTATCGTTTACCGCGGCCAGGACGGCACAAGCGCGCTCGGCAAAGTCGACATGGCCACGGGCGAGATGAAGACATGGTCGCCCGGCCCGCGCTCGTCTATCCATGAACCTCAATTCGTTCCCCGCACGCCCGACGCGCCGGAGGGAGATGGGTGGCTGCTGGTCATCGTCAACCGGCTCGACGACAATCACAGCGACCTTGCGATTGTCGACGCAACGGACATCGAGGCCGGCCCGGTCGCGCTGCTGCGGCTGCCGGTGCGCGTGCGATCCACCTTTCACGGCATATGGGTTCCGGCCGAAACTCTTGAAAGCGGCCATCACGCGATGAAGAGGACGGCATGAGCTCAACCTGCTGGCCAGACGGCGTTCCAACAACAATGCCCGCGCAGGATCGCGGGGATATCATGGAGCTTTATGCGCGTTACGCCTGGGGACTCGATCTCGCCGACGAAGAAATGTTGTTGTCCGCTTTCGCCGAAGACGCCTGGTTCGACCATTTGTGGCAGGGGCGCGTCCAGGGCCATGAAGCGATCCTCAAAAACATGCATGAGCTCTGGGGCGAACGCTTTCACTGGTGGTTCGGGCGTCAGCATATTTTCAATCATCACATCATGACCCCGACAGAAGACGGCGCCGATGTGCGCTGTTTCTTCCAGATTCTTCAGTACAACCCCGAATACAAGAATAATTTTGTGTTCGGCGTCGGCACGAGAGAAGACAAGCTGGTGAAACGCGACGGGCGCTGGCTGTTTTACAGCCTCTATGTCAACGCCTGGACAAGCGCCGATGAAATCCCCTGGAAAGGCGCGCGCCCGCCCGCCAAGGGACCGAACAAGACAAAGCCCGCCTCAAACTCATAAAGGCCCGCCGGCTGCGGCCGACGGCGTGTGGATCGGATATGACGACGATCATCGACAGAATTGCAGAGATCGGGTTTGAATTCTCGCCGGCGCTTGTGCAGAAATCCATCGCGCTCTTTGCGCCCACGGCGCCCTCCCCCGACGAAGAGCGTGTGATTCGCGACTGCGCTTACGGCCCGCATGCGCGTCAGCGTCTCGATATCTTCCTGCCAGAAAGCGGCGGCGAAAAACGCCCGGTTGTCGTTTTCGTTCACGGCGGCGGTTTTATCGGCGGCGACAAAGGCGCGCCCGGCGCGCCGTTCTACAACAATATCGGCGCATGGGCGGCGGCGAACGGCATGATCGGGGTCACCATGACATACCGGCTTGCGCCGGATCATCCCTGGCCCGCCGGCGCGGAAGATGTCGCCGCGGCGATCGACTGGTTGCACGGGCATGTCGCGGAATATGGCGGTGACCCGGATCGCATTTATCTCATGGGACAATCAGCGGGCGCAGCACACGCCGCCGCCTATGTCGCCCATGACGATTGGCGCGCCCGGGCGGAAGACCGGCTTGCCGGCGCAATCCTGCTTTCCGGGCTCTATGACGTGGCGCGCGCCGACCGCAATCCGTTTCAGGCGGCCTATTACGGCGAAGATGAAACGACTTACGCTTCCCGCTCATCGCTCGAAGGGTTCGCCCAGGTTTCGATCCCCTGCCTCTTCACCACGGCCGAGCACGACCCGGCGGATTTTCAACGCCAGGCCGGGTGGGTGCGAGAGACATGGGCGGCAAGCCATGGTGGCAATTGCGATTTCATGATCTGCAAGGGACACAATCACATCACCCCCGTCTTGCAGATCGGCGGTCCTGATGACGCGCTCGGACCACAACTTCTCGATTTCATCGGACGCTGAAAAGGCGCAGCGCTATTGTTCCTCATCGGCGGCGCGCATCCATCGCCGCTCGAAAATCGCCGCACGGATTTTGACGTAAACCCCGCCGGCTATCTCGTAGAACACGAATGAATTGATGTAGAGACGGTCGCCCTTCGCCATCGGTCCGGAGGGAAAATCGGGCGCATTCGCCATCGCCGTAAATGTCGACTTCAACTCCGCCGCCAGGGTTTCGCCATCGCTCATGCTTGAACAGATTGCGATCTTTCGCGAGGCGAAGGCGTTCACTTTTTTATAGAAATCGACAATCGCGTCGCGGCCGGCGAGTTCGCGGCCGGTTCCGTTCACCAGCCTTATTTCGGGCGAATAGTAGGTGACGAGTTTTTCGTAATTCCTGTTGTTGAAAGTGTCTATGTATTCCGCGAAACGCGCTTCCTCGCTCATCTCAGCGTTCCCGGATGACGGCGTAGCGGGCGGAACGAATGCGGGTAAAGAGGCCCTTCTCATTCAAGTCGTAGAATACGAAATTGACAGCTTCCCGGTGATCGCCCGCTTTCATGGGGCCCGGCGCAAAGTCGGGCCAGTCCTTTTTGAACTTCAAAGTCGTGACCAGCTCGATGGCGATGTTGGTTTTCGATCCGACAAAAGTCTTCAAGGCCACATGCTCGTCTATCCGGTCCATCACCATGGTGTAGAATTCGATGACCTGCGCCGGCCCTTTGAGGTTCGCCGCCTGGACGTAAAACTCCACATCCGGCGCATAAAAGGCGCTGAAGCCGTCAAAATCGTTGTTGTTGAAAGCATCGAGATAAACTTCGAACCACTCTCTCGATCCTATTTCTGCTTTAGTCATCGCGTTTTTCCGATCTCATGGCTGAAGCAATGGCAGGTGAAGGGAAAACCGGCAGGGCTTAGGCCGCGCCGGATTCGGTTTTGGCTTCCGCCTCTTCGTAAAAATCGTCGCGGAGCTTTCTGGACGCCAGAAAGTACAAAAGCGCCGCAACGAAAAAGATGCAGACCGCGACATTCAACGCCCGCTGGATGCCCAGCGCGCTCGCCTCCGCGCAGGCGGACATCGCCGCCTGGCCGGC
>PAIP01000003.1 GCA_002704915.1 Parvularcula sp. | reverse complement strand
GCCGATGAGATTGTTGACGGCGTTTTCCATGTCGGCGTCAGGCAGGATGATCATGTGGTTCTTGGCGCCGCCGAAAGCCTGCACGCGCTTTCCGTATTTGGCGCCTTCCGCATAGATGTAATTGGCGATGTCCGACGAGCCCACGAAAGAGATCGCCTTGACCCGGGGCTCCGAAAGCAGCGCGTCGACCGCTTCCTTGTCGCCATTAACGACATTAAGGACGCCTTCCGGCGCGCCGGCCTCCATCATCAGCTCCGCAAGACGCAAGGGCACGGACGGGTCGCGCTCGGACGGCTTGTTGATGAAGGTGTTGCCGCAGGCGATGGCGACGCCGAACATCCACATGGGGATCATCGCCGGAAAGTTGAACGGGGTAATGCCCGCCACCACGCCCAAGGGCTGGCGCAGGGAATAAACATCGATGCCGGGCCCGGCGCCTTCGGTATATTCGCCTTTCTGGAGATGCGGAATGCCGCAGGCGAATTCGACGACTTCCAACCCGCGCTGCACGTCGCCGCGCGCATCGGGCAGGATCTTGCCGTGTTCGGCGGACAGCATCTTCGCCAGATTGTCCATATCCTTTTCGACGAGTTCCTTGAACTTGAACATCACCCGGGCGCGGCGCTGGGGGTTGGTGGCGGCCCAGGCGGGGAACGCTTTTTCCGCCGCGTCGATCGCCTTCGTCACTTCCGCGCCATTGGCGAGCGCGACTTCCGCCTGAACCTCGCCCGTCGTCGGATTGAAGACATCGCTCGACCGGCCCGAACCGCCCTCGACCGCCTTGCCGTTGATAAAATGCCCGTGGGTTTTCATGAGTTTTCCTCGTCCGCTGGTCTCGCGCCCGGTATTCCATGCGCCGCAAGACTTTTGTGAATTCGCGCGGGACCCTAGTCGCGCGCGCGGCGGTGAGCAAGCGGGGCGAAAACGGCCGCACCCGCCCACCGTTCATGGCGGAAAACGCTTTGAAAAAGCAGAAAGAAAAGAGAAAACTGCGGCAGGCTATTCCACAAGCCTGAGGCCCGGCGGCGCGTCGATGGCAAGGCGGCCGCTGACCGCGCCAATGATATGGCTGATGACGGTTCCGTCTTCGGCAAGCGGCGCGGTCACGGAGCGGAACAGAAGCTGGCGCCCGTCGCACAAGGTCACCGCATCGTCGCGGTAATGGGGCGCCTCGGATGCAACGGCAGCGTAAATGTCAGCCGTCGCCTTGTCCAGAAGCGTGATGGTCCAGTCGTCCTCGCCGCTCAAATGCACGTCTGAAAGTTTCGCGAGGCAATCGCCCAGAAAGATGAAAAACGGGAAGCCGACGCTTTTTTCGAGGTCGACTGCAAAGACCCAGTCCCAGTCATCGCCGAGATCGGCGCCCTGCATCGCCTCCCAGCTCGGAAACTGGCCGCGCGCCGCCCGCGCCCATGCGTCCACGAGACGCCGTGTCAGCCGCCTGTCTGCTGACGGCGCCACAGCCATTTCGCCGAAAAGATCCGCTACATCGCTTAGCATCGCCAGCCCCGCGTCCCGCCCTCAAGAACCATTGTCAGATGAAGGTTAGAACAGGTTCGTAAGCTGACGATTTTCACAAAGCCGCAGATTTAGATCAAATGCAATGCAACAGATAACCATATAAGGCGATCAGACATTCCGGCCTCTCGCGGCGCCGAAGATATGCGTGACGTCGGTCCCGTTTTCAGATGCGGGCAGCAACACGACCCGGAACGCAACGCGCCGGCCGTCGCCAAGCTCTTTGATATCGCAGAAATCGACAGGCGCGCGCGACAAGGCAGCCTCGTCCATTTTCGCCATGGCGGTGTCGAGCAGTGTCTTTTCCCGCCGCGGATCGCCCATGGGATAGGCGGTCGAATAGCGCAACACCGCCTCACCCATAAACAGGAAATAAGGAAAGATGTCCGACAGCCTTAAATCGACCGCGAAGCAATAGGGATGATCCGGTCCGAAATTGATCGCCTCGATCTCTTTCAGGGAAGGCAGACGCCCCTTGGCGATTCGCGCCCATTTATTGCGGACCCGCTCGGTCACCCGGCGTTCCGTAATTCTCGCTGACGGCTTTCTCCCCCGCGCGTCGAGTAAGTCCGTCTTCATGTGAGACCGCCCTCATGCAACTTTTACGAGAAGATAGGCCGGAAGGGGTGAGAAAGGGCTAACGGAACCCTGAGGGTTTTAGTTAAAATTTGCCCGGACTGCGCGCCGTCATTACCGGCCGAATTCCGGGTTTTCGGGGGTGACGGTCATTACGGGCGGCCCTATAAGAGCCCGCAGGCAACGCTTTTGAAGGGGTATCCTCATGAATCCAGGCTGGACGGCTGTCGCCCTGATTGTCGTGTTTGTAGTGGTTTTCGCGCTTCTTAACCTACTGGAGAAAGGCAGCGTCGATTAAGCCCCGCCCCTAGGAAGCCGGCGCCGGGTCCCCATATTGGGCTTTTGCGGCCCCGGCTCGCCGGGCGCGGCCGCCCCGTTAAGGGTTCGCGGCGCCATGGCTTCGCGGCAGCGCAACAAAGGCGTTTCATGATCTCCGAGATCGCACCCCAGATCGCTTTCGTCATTCTCGGCCTCGCCATCCTTCTCATCGCGGGCGACCTTCTTGTCCGCGGCGCGGTGGGCCTTGCGGCGGCTTTGAAAATTCCTGCGCTCCTCATCAGCCTCACCATCGTCGCCTTCGGCACCTCGGCGCCGGAGCTTGTGGTGACCGTTCAGGCGGTTCTGTCCGGGAATGACGGCATCGCCCTCGGCAATATCATCGGCTCGAATATCGCCAATGTTTTTCTGGTGCTGGGCCTGCCAGCGATCATCTATCCGGTGACGACCCACGTGCCGGGCCTCAGGCGGCACGCAGTCGTGATGCTCATTGGCACCGCCGGCTTTCTCGCCGCCGCTTATGGGCCCGGCGAAATCGGCACGCGCATCGGCGCTGCGCTTTTCACCGGCATTCTTCTTTATGTAGGCTATATGTGGGTGCGCGCGAGCCGCGGCGGCGGCGAACCGATCCTCGATGAAGTCGAAGAATATCAGGACGCGACCGGCGTCAGTCTGAAGACCATGGGTTACATTGCGGCGGGGCTCATCGGCCTGCCGCTCGGCGCGCATCTTCTCGTCTCCAACGGAGCCATTCTCGCTATGGGGCTCGGCGTGCGCGAGGAACTGATTGGCCTTACCATCATCGCCTTCGGCACATCCCTGCCGGAGCTGGCGACTGTGTTCGCCGCAGCGCTGCACAAGAAATCCGACGTCGCCATCGGCGGGGTCGTGGGCTCGAACATCTTCAATATTTTCGCCGTGGGCGGCGCAGCGGGCCTTTCCGGCACCGCGATGTTCGACCCGGAGTCGCTGACGCTCGATCTGCCCGTCATGATGATCGCCGCCATTGCGCTCGCGGCTTTCGTGCTGACGCGCAAAAATATCGGCCGCGTGCCGGGTCTCATCTTCACCGGCGCCTATATCGGTTTCATCTTGATGCTCGCCGAAAACGCGGGAGCATTTTAGTCATGACCGCTTCTGAAAGCGGCGCGGCGCTCGTTACGGGCGCCGGCAAGCGTCTCGGCCGAGCGATGGCGCTCGCCCTCGCCGGGGCAGGCTATGATGTCGCCGTTCATTACAACGCCTCCGCCGCCGAAGCCGAAGCCGTCGCGTCCCTGATCGAAGCGAAAGGCCGGCGCGCGGCCGTCGTCAAAGCGGACCTTGGAAAAGAAAGCGAAACGGCGGCGCTGATCGGCCAGGCGAAAGCTGCGCTCGGCCCCCTCGCCGTCCTCGTCAATTCCGCGTCGACCTTCGAGCATGACGATGTCGACACGATGACCCGCGAAAGCTGGGACCTGCATATGGAGGTGAATCTGCGCGCGCCCGCCAAGCTCGCCCAGGATTTCGCCGGACAGGCGCCGCAAGGCGCGCTCATCGTCAACATCATCGACCAGCGGGTTCTGAAGCTGACGCCGCAATTCCTGTCCTACACCGCCTCCAAAGCCGCCCTCTTCACGCTGACCAAGACCATGGCCCAGGCGCTCGGCCCCAAAGGCGTGCGCGTCAACGCCATCGGGCCCGGTCCGACGCTGAAAAACCCGCGTCAGTCCGATGAGGACTGGGCGCGCCAGAATGAGGCGACAGTGCTCGGCCATGGGGCCGAGCCTGACGATATTTGCGGGGCGCTTCTTTATCTGTTGTCAGCGCGTTCGGTCACGGGACAGATGATCGCCGTCGATGGGGGGCAACATCTGACCTGGCGCACCGCGGACGTGCTGGTGCAGGAATAGACTTATGACGGAACCGAAGACACCGCCCTCGACCACGCCGGAGATCACGCCCCTGCCCCGCAGCGCCACGGCGCCGCGACGGCGCGTCTTTGTACGGGGGCTGACGCTCGACGCCTATATCGGCGCCTATGAAAGCGAACAGGGCGTCACCCAGCCGATCCGCATCGACTTTGAAGCCGACGTTATCGAACCGGCCAATCCGGTGAGCGACGAACTCGAAGACATCGTCTGCTATGACGAGATGACTCGCGGCATCAAGGCGATCATTGCGGAGGGGCACATCAAGCTCGTTGAAACCCTCGCCGAACGCATCGCCGATCTCGTTTTGTCGAACTCTATGGTGATTTCCGTGATGGTGCGCATCGTCAAGCCGCACGCCATCGCGGAAGCCGACGCCGCCGGCGTCGAGATTATCCGCACCAAACGGTAGAGAGCGCCGAACAGCTAATCTGCATCATCGTCCTTCGAGACGCAAAAATCCTTCATCCTGAGGACGAGCTTTAGCTCGTGTCTCGAAGGACGAAGGATTTTTGCTCCTCAGGATGAAGAGATGATGCAGATTAGCTGTTCGGAGTTCTAAACTAAAAAGCGTGGCTGGTCTGGCCCATGACTTCCTCGCGCGTACGCGAAAGCGCCCAGACAACGCCGCCGACGCCGAAGAAAACCGCCGCGCCTGACAAGAGCGACAGGATCACGAAAGCAACGCCCGACCCGCCCGGATATAGGACGGAATAGGCGTGGTCTTGCGGGTCAACATAGACGATGACCGATTCGCCGGGCCGGTAATCGCCCGTTTCGGCGCTCAGGAACCAGCCCATGAAATTGCGCGTGCGCGTCGCCTCATAGCTGCGCCCGTCGAAAGAATAGACATAGCGCAATTGTCCCGCGTCGCCGTCAAGATGGCTGAGAACGATGCCGTCGACCGCCGGCCAGGCGAGGCTCGCTCGCGCCCTTGCATAATCGCGCACCACGAAACCGCCGCAGGCGACGCCAATCACCGCCAGCGCCGTAAAGACGATCAGAACGATCGAGATGTCCGATTTCTTTTTCAGTTCCGGCGCCATTTGACCTTTCGCCCGTGCGCAACTAGAGCATTTTCAAGCGAAGTGGCATCCGGTTCGCGTGAAGAAAATGCGTTAAAATCAGAATCCAGCGCCGCCCGCCCGTTGCCAACGAAAACTCAAGCGGCGCTGAGTCCGATACTAGAATTACCGCCCCTTTGTGAACGCCCGGTTAACCATTTTCATGAGCCCTGACGCGCCAGAAACAATTGAGAAAGAGACCCTTTCCGGGCCCGACCTGATCGCCGATCAGGTGAAGCGTCTGCCCGCAAAGCCCGGCGTCTATCGCATGTATGGCGCGAAGGGCGAGGTTCTTTATGTGGGCAAGGCGAAGAACCTGAAAAACCGGGTCTCGTCCTATGCGCAAGGCCGCGGCCATTCGAACCGCATCTTGCGCATGATCTCCGAAACGCGCGCCATGGAGTTCGTCGTCACGGCGACGGAGACGGAGGCGCTGCTTCTCGAAGCGAACCTCATCAAGCAATTAAAGCCGCGCTACAATGTCATCCTGCGCGACGACAAGTCGTTTCCCTTTATCCTCGTTGCCGAAGATCACGAGGCGCCGCAGATCCTGAAACATCGCGGCGCGCAGAAACGTCCCGGTCAATATTACGGGCCCTTCGCCTCCGCCGGCGCGGTCAACCGCACGCTCAACACGCTGCAAAAGGCGTTTCTCTTACGCTCCTGCACGGACAGCGTTTATGAAGGCCGCACGCGGCCCTGCCTGCTGCATCAGATCAAGCGGTGTTCGGCCCCCTGCGTCGGTCTTGTCAGCAACGAGGAATACAAGGAGCTGGTCGCTGAGGCGAAGGCGTTTCTTTCCGGAGAAAGCGCGGCCGTGCAACGAACGCTGTCGGAGCAGATGGAGCAGGCCTCCGCTGATCTCGATTTTGAAACCGCGGCGGCGCTGCGCGACCGCATCAAGGCGCTCTCCTATATTCAGGGCGCGCAGGACATCAATCCCGGCGGCGTTTCCGAGGCGGATGTTTTCGCCCTTCATTCCGAGGGCGGACAATCTTGCGTCCAGGTATTTTTCTTCCGCGCGGGCCAGAACTGGGGCAATCACGCCTATTTCCCGAAACACGACAAGGAAGACGAACCGGCGGCGGTGCTCGACGCCTTCATTGCGCAGTTTTACGACTCGCGCGAACCGCCGCGAGAAATCTATGTGTCCGTCATGCCGACGCAGGCGGATCTTCTCGCCGAGGCGCTCTCCATCAAGGCGAATCGCAAGGTCGCGATCCACGCGCCGCAGCGCGGCGAAAAGCGCGATCTCGTCAAGGCCGCGGAGATGAACGCCCGCGAGGCCCTGTCCCGGCGCATGGCGGAGAGCGCCAGCCAGCAAAAATCCCTGCGCCAGCTTGGCGAGGTTTTGGGTCTCGAGGCGTCGCCGGAGCGCATCGAAGTTTACGACAACTCGCATATTCAAGGATCGAATGCGGTCGGCGCCATGATCGTTGCCGGGCCCGACGGCTTCGTCAAAAACCAGTATCGCAAATTCAACATCAAGACATCGAGCCTGACGCCCGGCGACGATTTCGGCATGATGCGCGAAGTCATCACCCGCCGCTTCGCGCGGCTCATGAAAGAAGAAAACGCCGAACGCCCCGACCTCGTCATCATCGACGGCGGCAAGGGCCAGCTTTCCGTGGTGCTTGATGCGCTCAAAGAAATCGGCGTCGACCCGGAGGCGGAAGGCATCACGATCATCGGCGTCGCCAAGGGCCGGCGCGAAAATGAAGAGGGTGCAAAACGCATCGACCGCACAATGGGCGCTACGGGCGAACAGGTGGTGATGCCGGGCAAGGAACCCTTCACCCTGCCCCCGCGCGATCCGGGCCTCTTCGTGTTACAGCGCCTGCGCGACGAAGCGCACCGCTTCGCCATCGGCGCCCATCGCGCCAAACGCAAGAAAGCCCTCGCCGCCAATCCGCTCGACGGCGTTCCCGGCATCGGCGCGAAACGAAAGCGTGCGCTCCTCAATCATTTCGGCTCGGCGAAAGAAATCGCCCGCGCGAAACCCGCCGACCTGGAGGCTGTCGAAGGCGTCTCCGCCGCACTGGCGCAGAAGATTTACGACTATTTCCATGGGAACTGATGCAATCGGCCCCATGACCGCCTATATATAAACGCGCCTCGGCCGCATGGTGCAGTTCCAGGGGTTAGCCCTCGAAAGGAACGTGCAAAATGTCCTCAAAAACCGCAAGCAAAGCCTATCGTCAGGTCGACGCGAAAGCCGCCATGGCCGAACACGAAAAGGAAAAGCGCGACGCGCTGAAAAAGACGGCGCGCCTGAGGGAGCTCCGTCTCGCCAAGGAAGCTGAAGAGCGCGAGGCCGAAGCGCTTCGCGAGAAAAAGCCTGCGAAAAAGCCCAAAAAGCGCGGTTTGCCTGCTTTTGAACGCGAGCGCTGAGACCTTTTTTTAAAGGTTAAGATTTTTCGTCTACGGACTAATTCGGCGCCGCAACACGATTTCCCTTGCTTTTCTCCAAGCGCCGCCCATATAAGCTGCCAGCAGCGCGTGTAGCCGGGCATCTTCCGGAAGGCTGCTTTCATGAAAAAGAGGTCCTGACACGCGGGTTCTCCTGAACCCGATAGCGTTCGCGCGGCGATTTTCGCCCCCGAGCGCGGAAAGATATTTGTGACTTCTTTTGCTGAATTCGGCCTTTCAAAGCCGATCCTCAACGCCCTTGCGCGCGAAGGCCATACGACCCCAACCCCAATTCAGAAAGCCGCGATCCCGGTGCTCCTGAAGGGCCGGGACCTCTTGGGCCTCGCCCAGACCGGCACCGGCAAGACCGCCGCCTTTGCGCTGCCGATCCTCAATCATTTGGCGAAAGACCGCCGCCGCCTTAGCCCCCGCCATTGCCGCGTGCTGGTGCTGGCGCCGACCCGCGAACTCGCCCTTCAGGTGAAGGAACGATTCGACGCCTATGGCGCGGCGCAGGGCCTTTCCACCGGCCTCGTCATGGGCGGCGTCGCCTTCGGCAAGCAGCGCGCGATGCTGCATCGCGGGCTCGACATTCTGGTCGCGACGCCCGGCCGCCTGATCGACGTGATCGACAAGGGCGCCCTTAAACTCGACAGCGTCGAGGTTTTCGTTCTCGATGAAGTCGATCAGATGCTCGATCTCGGTTTCATCCACTCGATCCGCAAGATCGCGTCGATGCTGCCTCAGGAGCGGCAGAATATTTTCTTCTCGGCGACCATGCCGCCGGCCATCGCCAAGCTTGCATCGGCCCTCCTCACCGATCCGGCGCGCGTCGAGGTTGCAGCAGCAAAACCGCTGAAGATTGACGAAAGCGTCATCTTTGTGGAGAAGCCGAACAAGGCCGCTGCGCTCGTCTCCGTTGTGAAACAGGATGCGTTCAAACGCGGCCTCGTTTTTTCGCGCACCAAGCACGGCGCTGACAAGATCGTGCGCATGTTGAGCGCCGCCGGCGTTTCAGCGCACGCCATTCACGGCAATCGCTCGCAGGCGCAGCGTGAAAAAGCGTTCAACGCCTTCCGCAGCGGAAAGGCGAACATCCTCGTCGCTACCGATATCGCAGCGCGCGGCATCGACGTGCCGGAAGTCACCCATGTGGTGAATTACGACCTGCCCAACGTGCCGGAAACCTATACGCACCGCATCGGCCGCACCGGCCGCGCCGGCGCCGCCGGCGTCGCGATCTCCTTCTGCTCAGGCGAGGAGCGCCCGTTCCTGCGCTCCATTGAAAAACTCAAAGGTCAAAGACTGACCGGCGCCAATGACGAACAGGGCGACGCGGATAAAGCGCATCACCCGCGCCCCGGCAAGAGCGAAAACCGGAGCGATAAAGACCGTCAAAGACCGCGCAGAAAAGCTGGCGGCAAGCCGAAAGCCAACGGCGCGCTCGCCGGCGCAAACGTAGACGCCCCCGCAGGCGCCAATCGGAAACGGCGCAAGAAGGCGCATCCGTCAAAAGCGCCGACCTTCCTTTCAAATGAAACGATCGGCGCTGATCGCGCCGGCGAGAAAGGCCAACAACATGGCGAAGGAAGACCTGATCGAGTTCGACGGCGTCGTCACCGAGGCGCTGCCGGACGGCAATTTTCGAGTCACGCTGGATAATGAGCATGAAGTGCTCGCCTATATCGGCGGCAAGATGCGCAAGCGGCGCATCAAGACGCTGACCGGCGACCGTGTCACTGTTGAAATGTCCGGCTACGACCTTTCCAAAGGACGCATCACCTTCCGTCACAAGACGGAAGGCGCCGCGCCGGGGACAGGCAGACGCCAAAGCACTTTCAGGTCGCGAGGACGAAGATGACGGACAGAGCAAATGCTGAAACAGTGCGCGAGAAAATTGCAGAACTTTCAGACCTGCGCCTGCAGGCGCTGGCCTTTCGGGTCTGGCGCGCGGCGCGCAGCAAACAGAAGAAACAGCGCAGCCGCGCCATGCGCCTGGCGCCGTTATTTCGCGCCGAATTGAAATCAAGAAGACTGGTGGAATCGCCGGCGGCGGAGTAAAGCCCGAATAGCGGGCATATCGCCCCTTGCGGCCGTCGCCAAGGCGCCGAAAATGCTGGCGAGAGCCGGTAAGGATTACGGCTGCGCGACTTGGGCGCCGTCATCAGGTCAATAACATAACCATTTTCAGTTCAGTCAATGTCTGTTGAACCATAAGCGGTTCATTTTTGACAATGCGCCATTCCCGGCTCCAGCATCGAGAAACCGCCCTACGCCGCTTTGTCCCAGATATCCGTCAGAATCTTTTTGTGAACGCGGATGTCGGACTTTTTCGCCTGTTCGAAGCCCTTGCGGCGGACGTCCTCAGGCACCGGGGCGCGGACGATGTCGGCAATATCCTCGACCTTGTCGTAAAGATACCCAGCGCCCTCGCCGATATAGGCTTTAAGGTCTTCGCGCATATTCGGGAAACACACGCCGACGCCCGCGGCCTGGGCTTCGGCGACGGCCATGGACCAGCCCACATGATCGCCGTGCGTGTTGTGTTCGGCTGTGTAAACCAGCCATTGATGGCGCTTATATTCGTTCGCCATCTCCGCCGGCTTATAGAGCGGCGCGAATTCGACGAGCTCGCCATGCTCCTTGTTATATTGGAGAATGCGCGGCGCCTGAAACCCGACCGGATAAAGCCGGAAATGACGCTCCGGCACCATGACCGCAAGATCGATGAAATCTTCCATCTTCTTCTTCGGCGTGCAGGCGCCGACATTCATCACATCCTCGCCATTAGGGCTTTCGTCGTAAAACCGCTCGATATTCACAACCGGAAAACAGTCATGAACCTTGTCCTCAGGCACGCCGGCTTCAAGAAATTTGTGGCGGCCATAGGGAAAGGTAAGCACGCCGAGGCAATGATCCTGTTTCAGGAAAGGCGAGACCACGAAAGCCATGTCCGGGGGCCTTGTATCGCGATATTGGACGAGCATCCGCGCGCGGCGCAGGAAAGTCTTCCAGGCCGGCGCTTTCGGCCCCGTCTGGGTGATATCGAAGGAATGGGCGCGCACCGTGTAAGGAAAGCCGGTCTTGCGCGAGAGTTTTTCCAATAGCGGGACCGTGTATAGCCAGTGCCCGTGAAGCACATTGGGCTTGAACTCGCGGATCAGCGCAACCGTACGATCGAAATCCTTGGTCACCTCAAAAGGCACATCCGTGTCCACATGGGTGTCCGGCGTATTGAGAGCCGCAACGAACACCTCATGCCCGTCGGCGCGCAGGGTCGCGATCTCATTCGCCACATAGGTCTGCGAGAGCTGAGGAAATTCGATAAGGACGTAGAAAATTCGTTGCTTACCCGCCGCCATAATGCCTCCGGCTGATCATCCGACAGCCTTTTCCACTCGCCATCTTTAGATTTCATGAACTATTCGGCGATGCCTGTTAAGTCCTTGTCGTCGCAGTCAAACCCGCAAAATTACATGGGGGTGCGGGCGCATGGCGGAGAACAGGCGCGCCGCCATCCTTCGCCGACGCCTCCAAACCATCCCGCCATCGCCCCCTTTCCGCCTTGTTCCTTGGCTTTATTCCGCAGACGACAAGCCGGATCATTATCTTCAAGGCTCATGGTGAACACCGTTTTCAAAGCCGCCCTATTCAAGGACCCAAGATATTACCAGCTTGGCGTTCTTTCCGTCTTGCTCGCTTTTGGCGTCACAACCCGCGCCTTCGAGATTTCACCGCTCCAGATCGCCTCCATTTTCGCCGCCGCGCTTGCCGTCCAGTTTCTCGGATCGTTCATGACCGCCGTGCGGTTCGATCCACGCAGCGCGCTGATCACTTCTCTATCCCTGTCTCTATTGTTGCGCGCCGATTCGGTCCCGCCTTTGATGATCGCGGCCGCCATCGCCGTCGGATCGAAATTCATGTTCCGGCTCTATGGCAAACATGTTTTCAACCCCGCCAATGCGGGCATTGTCGCGCTTCTTCTCATGTCTCAAACCGTCATCTCCGGCGCCGCCTGGACCACGCCCGGCCAATGGGGAACGGCGCTGTGGCTCGCCGCGGCGCTGGCCGGCGCCGGGATGTTCGTCACCTATCGCTCGGCGCGCTTCGACGTTCCCCTGATCTTTCTCAGCGCTTTCGCCACGCTGATTGTCGCGCGCGCTTTGTGGCTGGGAGATCCGCTGGCGATTCCGTTTTTGCGGCTTCAGAACGGCGCGCTGGTCCTGTTCGCCTTCTTCATGATTTCCGATCCGAAGACGACGCCGGACGGCGCCTTGGCGCGCGCAGTCTTCGCCGTCGGCGCCGCGCTGATCGCCTATGTTCTTTCCTATCACTTCTTCATTTCCGACGGAATCTTTTACGCCCTCGCCGCCATGTGCCTCATGCGGCCCACAATCGAGGCGTTCGATCCGGCGCCCCACTACCGCTGGGGCGATCCTGTCTCAGCGCCTCACTTCATGCCGCGTTTTTGGCGCCGCAGACCAGACCCATTGCCTGCCGAATAAATAAATAAGGGAGAGACCCGATGAACCGATCATGGAAGAAAGCCCTGTTCGCCGCTGCGTCCGCAACTGCCGCGCTGGCGCTGACGGGCGGGGCGGTCGCCTTTTGTGGGTTTTACGTCGCCAAGGCCGACACCAAGCTTTTCAACCAGGCGTCGAAAGTCGCGATCATGCGCGACGGCGACCGCACGGTCATCACAATGGCCAACGATTACCAAGGCGACTTGAAGGAATTCGCCATGGTTGTGCCGGTGCCGGTGGTGCTGGAGGAAGGCCAGATCCATGTAACCGACAATGCGATCATCGACCATCTCGATGCTTACACCGCGCCGCGGCTTGTTGAATATTTCGACGAAGATCCGTGCCGGGTCTATGAGCGCGAAGAAATGGCCATGGCGGCGCCGACGGACGCCGTAACCGTTACGGCGGCGAAGAGGCAGAATGGATACGGCGTCACCATCGAAGCCGAATACACGGTCGGCGAATATGATATCCAGATTCTTTCCGCCGAACAGTCGGACGGCCTCGCCGCGTGGCTGAAGGATAATGGCTACATGCTGCCCGAGGGCGCGGAGGCGACACTCGGCAGCTATATCAAACAGAACACAAAATTCTTTGTCGCCAAGGTCAATCTCGAAGAACAGGCGCAAACAGGCCTTAAGTATCTGCGACCCTTGCAGCTCGCTTTCGAGCACCCACGCTTCAGCCTGCCGATCCGGCTCGGCACGGTGAACGCGCCGGATGGAATGGACGGCAAGCAGGAGCTTTTCGTTTTCGCCCTCACCCGCACGGGCCGTGTCGAAACCACAAACTATCGCACAGTAAAACTGCCAACCGGTCAGAACATTCCGCTCTTCGTCAAAGGCGAGTTCGGCGAGTTTTATAAATCCATGTTCCACGAACAGGTGGAAAAGGAAAATGGCCGCGCCGTATTCCTTGAGTATGCCTGGGACATGAACTGGTGCGACCCCTGCGCCGCCGATCCCTTGTCGCAGACCGAATTGCGCGAGCTTGGCGTTTACTGGCTTGAAGGCGGCGACCGGAGCATCATGCCGCGTCGGCCTTCGCCCGGCGGGGCGCAGGATGTCTTCGTCACGCGCCTTCATGTTTCCTATGACGCGGAGCATTTCCCAGAAGACCTGATGTTCAAGGAAACCGGCGACCGTTCGAACTATCAGGGCCGCTATGTGCTGCGCCATCCTTACAAGGGCGACGCGACCTGCGAGGCGGCGAAGGCCTATCGCGCGGAACTGCCGGAGCGCTTCGAAAAGGAAGCGCAGATGCTGGCGTCGCTGACCGGCTGGGATATCGACGATATCCGCGACAAAATGAATGACGGCGGTCAGAGTTTTGAACCGCCTAAGCCCACGCCCTGGTGGAAGAAACTCTGGGGCGGCGAGGACAATAAAGAGGGCTGAAGTAGCCTCTCCCGCACTGGCGCCCTGCACTGGCGATTGAAGGCGGCGCGGTCTATCTTGCCGCCGCATGGCCAATCTCATCACCCTCGCCCGCATGGCGCTTGTCGTTCCCTTTGTTTTCGTCTTTCTGGCGAATGCGCCGTGGAACATGACCGCCGCGCTGATCATTTTCGTCATTGCGGCGCTCACCGACTTTGTGGACGGGCGCGTCGCCCGCGCGCGCGGCGAATGCTCGGCGCTGGGCGCGGCGCTTGACCCGATTGCGGACAAGCTGATTGTCGCCGCGGCGCTGATCCTGCTTGCGCGCAACGGGGTGATTGCAGGGTATGGCGTCGTCGCCGTCATCATCATTATCCTGCGTGAAATTCTGGTCAGCGGTCTGCGCGAAGCGCTTGCTGCGGCGGGACAGACGCTCGCTGTCACGCCGCTCGCGAAATGGAAGACGACGGCGCAGCTCGTCGCCGCCGGACTGATGCTGGCCGCTGCGCCCACCGGCATTGCAGGCGAGGCCTTGCGCCCGGCGGCCAGCGCAGCTCTCTGGCTCGCCGCTATCCTGACTTTATGGACTGGCGGCGATTATTCCGTGCGTGCCGCCGCGCTTCTTAAGGATAAGCGCGCATGAACGCGGCGAAGCAAACCCTGCCGGAAGATGCGGCGCATGTGCTTATCGTCGATGATGACGACCGCATCCGCAATTTGCTGAAACGCTATCTGACCGAAAACGGTTTCAGAACTTCCGTCGCCAAGAACGCGAAGGAAGCGCGGGCGCTCATGGCTTCCGTCGATTTCGATATTCTCATTCTCGACGTCATGATGCCGGGCGAGACCGGTTTCGACCTGACGAAATCCGTGCGCGCGGCGTCGAATGTGCCGATCCTGTTATTGACCGCCCGCGGCCTGCCCGAGGACCGCATCGAAGGCCTTGAAATGGGCGCCGATGATTACCTTTCGAAACCGTTCGAACCGAGGGAGCTGCTGTTGCGCGTCAATGCGCTGCTGCGCCGGGCGGCGCCGAAATCCATAGAGAAGCGCGAAGTGAAATTCGGCGGCTGCACGTTTTCTTTGGGCCGCGGCGAATTGCGCAAGGCCGGGGAGCTGATCCGCCTGACCTCGGGCGAGGCGGCGCTTCTGAAAATCCTGGCGCAAAACCCGCGCGAGCCGATCAGCCGCGAAGCCCTGGCCGAACAGACAGCGCAGGGCATGGAGCGCTCCGTTGATGTGCAGGTGACGCGCCTGCGCAAGAAGATCGAGGAAGACCCGCGCGCGCCTATCTACCTACAGACGGTGCGCGGCGTCGGTTATGTATTGATGACGGACTGACCGCGATGTTGCGCCGCTATCTTCCCAAAAGTCTTTATGCACGCGTCACGCTGATCGTCGTGCTGCCGATCTTCCTGACCCAGGCGCTCGTCACCTATATCTTTTTCGCGCGCCACTGGGACCTTGTCACGGCGAATATGTCGGAAAACGTGGCGGGCCAGATCGCCATGGTGACGCGGCTCTATGGCGAAGCCGATAATGACGCTGCGAGAGAAAAACTGATCGAGATGGCGCTCGACGATCTCCATCTGCGGGTTCACTATGAGCCAGAGTCGCCTTTCCCCGACAACAACCTTCTCGATCCTTTCAATGTCTACAACGCCACGCTGAAACGGCGCCTGCGCTATACGCTGAAGCAACCCTATTGGCTCAACACGCAAAGCTGGCCCGACGATGTGGAGATCCGCGTCGCCCATGGCGACGGCGCGCTGGTCTATTTCGTCAAGCGAGAGCGTGTTTTCGCGACCACGGGACGGATCTTCCTTTTCTGGCTGATCGGCACGTCGATCCTGCTCGGCGTTGTTGCGATCATTTTCATGCGCAACCAGGTGCGCTCGATCTTGCGCCTCGCCGAAGCGGCGGCGGCCTTCGGGCGGGGCCGCGATGCGCCCGGCTACCGGCCGTCCGGCGCGACGGAGGTGCGCAAGGCAGGCTACGCTTTCATCGCGATGCGCGAGCGCATCAAGCGGCACCTGGAACAGCGCACGGCCATGCTCGCCGGGATCAGTCACGATCTCAGAACGCCGCTGACGCGCATCAAGCTGGCGCTTGCCATGCAGCCCGACAATGAGGAGATCGACGACATTCGCAAGGATGTGGCCGAGATGGAGCGCATGATCGGCGCCTATCTCGATTTCGCGCGCAATGAAGCCGCGGATGAAGAGCCGGAAAGCTTTCGCCTCGCCGAACTTCTGAAAGAAATTGCTGGCGACGCCAAACGCGCCGGGCGCGACATTGAGGTCGACGCGCCCGCCGGCATTTCCATCGAGGCGCGTTACAGCGCTCTGAAGCGCGCCGTCGGCAATCTCGTCAACAACGGCCTGCGTTATGCGGATCATGTGTGGCTCAGCGCGCGCCGTTCCGACCGCTATATCGAAATCACTGTCGACGATGACGGGCCGGGCATCGATCCGGCCCATTATGAAGACGTCTTCAAGCCTTTCACGCGGCTTGACGATGCCCGCAACCTCAATGAGAGCGGCGTCGGCATGGGGCTGACCATCGTGCGCGACATTGCGCGCGGCCATGGGGGCGACGTGACGCTCGAAAAATCCGACAAAGGCGGCCTCAGGGCGACGATGAGATTGCCGGTTTGAGCGCCTGACAAGATTCCGGGATGTTTCCATCTTGTCATCCCGGCCGGACCCCGAACTTGATCCGGGGGAGAGCCGGGATCTCCCATGCTGAGTATAAGAGATCCCGGATAAACGCCGCTGGCGTTTTCCGGGATGACAGAGGAATTGGCAAACATTCCAGTCTAAAACAGAACTTAATCCGTCAGTTCGCCGGCGCGTTTCGCCGCCGCCTGGACGGCTTTTTCAACCAGCTTGCGCATGGCGGCGTCATCGCCGTCGAAAATTTTGAGCGCCGCTTCGGTGGTGCCGCCGGGCGAGGTCACCGCTTTTCGCATCTCGGCGGGCGCGCGCGCATCGGCGTCCATCATGGCCCCGGCGCCGGCGAGCGTGGCGCGGGCCAGCGCCGCCGCCGCTTGCCTGTCGAGGCCAAGCGATGCGCCCGCTTCTGCGAGCGCTTCGGTCAGGAGGAAATAATAGGCGGGACCGGAGCCTGAAACCGCCGTGACGTAATCGATTTCCTGTTCGCTCCGCACCCAGACGGTTTCACCCGCCGCCTGCATCAATGTCTCGATGATCGCGCGTCCTTTGGCATCGATAGCCTCCGGCGCATAAAGCCCGGATGCGCCGCGTCCGATGGCCGCCGGCAGGTTCGGCATGACGCGGGCGACGCGCGGCGCGCCCTCCAGCAAGTCCTGTATGCGGGCGATGCTTTTCCCGGCCATGACGGAGATGGCGATGGCGTCCCTGGCGAGCTTCGCATAGTGCGGCAGCACGTCGGCGGCGGCCTGCGGCTTCACCGCAAGCACCATCGCGTCGAACGGCCCCTCGCCTTCGTTCACGGCGACGCCGTTCTCCGCGCACAACCCCGCCATCTCGTCTTTGATGTTCGGATCGAAGACTGCTGAGCGTGCAGCGTCGATGGAGCCGGCTGCAAGCCAGCCTTTCAGAAGCGCGCCGCCCATGGCGCCGGCGCCGATCAGCGCTACGGAAGGTTTGTCTGTCATGGCCGCGACCATAGGCGCCGTCCCGCGGGAGTCAAAGCGCCTCGCGGTTCGCGCTGCGCATTTTGAAGCCGCGCGTTCATTGGCTTGCAGCGTGATGTGGCGCCATTTAACATTTTCTGCTCCGCATCTTCAGATCCTTTCATGGGCGTTTAATGAACCGCATGGCCAGCCTCATGCTCGAAGCAAGAAAGCGGGCGACGAAGGATCATAACGCAGCCCTGAAGATGGTGGATAACTTTGCACCAACACTGGGAATTCTTGAAGAATTCGCGTTTGCGTTGTGTTTTTCGCGTTATTGGGTAGGGATAGGGAGTTTGAGGCGCGATAAACCCCCTCTCCCGCTTGCGGGAGAGGGGTTTAGGGTGAGGGTCAGAGAACCTGCGCAATTTAGATTGTCTGGCCGTACAGCTTACGCAAACGAAACAAGAAAAAATATGCGAACCAAGAGGGATTACCCCCTCACCCCAGCCCTCTCCCCCAAGGGGGGAGAGGGAGGAAAGAAATTATCTTTTTTGGATCAGCTTTGGGAAGGCAAGTCTTCGCCTGCCAAATCCCTTAAAGAAGCTTACGCATTCCCTTGCGTTTCGAACAGCGACGCCTTCAGCGCATCGTCCGGTTTCTTGCCGCCCCAGATGAGGAAGTTGAACGCCGGATAGAACCGGTCCACCGCCTCGCTCGCCGCGCGGATCAGGGCTTCACCCTGCACGCTGTCGAGTCCGCCCTCTTCAGTAAGAAGCGCGGCGTTGCGATAGACGATGGAATGATCCTCCGCCCACAGATCGAAATGACCGATCCACAGGCGCTCATTGACCATGACCACAAGACGGCTCGCCTCATGGAGACGGCCAACCGGCGCTTTCAAATCCAGCGGCGCGCCCATCTGCAGCGTTGCAAGCTCCGGGCGCCAGGTGAACCAAAGGCCGATATCGCGCCACACGCCGGGCAGCATCACATGAAGTTCATGCTCGCCGGCGCGCTCCATCTCAAACTCAAGCCCCGCCGCCGCAGCTTCAAGCGCCTTTAAGGGATTTGCTGCCTGTTTCGGTTTGCGGATGAGTTCGATGGACATGGCGCCCCTTTTCCCGGTCAATTTCTCGAATTGGGCGACTTGTCGCTGTCGCCTGCAACCGCATGTCGCTTCGATTCGGGGCGCGCACAAATGATTCGATTATTCTGGTTTTCCTCAACGCCTCGGGAAAAGGTCAGTAGCGCCAAACGATTGGCGAGAGGCGTGCCGCCATGACGGTATCGAGGTTACTTGTTTTCCAGCGCGTCGAGCCGCGCTTTCAGCGATTCGTTTTCCTCGCGCGCCAGCCGCGCCATTTCCTTCACCGCCTCGAACTCGTCGCGGGTCACGAGATCCATATCGGCGATGAGGCTTTGCAGGCGGCTGCGCATCACGGTCTCCGCCTCGCGCCGGACGCCGTCTGCGGCCCCCGCCGCCTCGGTCATCAGCTTGGCGATTTCGTCGAAAATGGCGCTCTGGGTCTGCATGGCGATCTCCTTTTGAGCAAGAATATAGGGGCTCGGTTCCGGCTTTTCAGCTTCAATCTTGCCGCACATATCCAATGTCATCCCGGCCGCTGCGCAGCTGCGAGCCGGGATCTCCGGCCGGATTGAAGGAGATCCCGAATAAAAACCCTTCATCCTGAGGAGCCGAACCAGATCTTCGTCCTTCGAGTCCGCGCGCATTTCATGCGCGCCCTCAGGATGAAGACCTGGTTCGGCGTCTCGAAGGACAGCTTTTTCCGGGATGACAGCCAAGGGGCGCGGGGCGACACAGACGGCAAAGCGCGCTATTGAGGCGCGCGAAATCTCGCGCGACACGTTTCAGGCCGGTTATGAGCGTTCCCTATCCCAATATCGATCCCGTTCTCGTCCAGATCGGCCCGTTCGCCCTGCGCTGGTATTCCCTCGCCTATATTGGCGGGCTTGCGGTCGGCTGGTGGTATCTGACGCGCCTCATCAAGAAGCCGGACCTGTGGCCGAAATCCGGACCGCCGGTGACGCGCCCGCAGCTCGACGATGTCATCTTCTGGGTCGCCATCGGCGTCATGGCCGGCGGGCGGCTCGGCTATCTTTTCTTTTACGAACCGAACCTGATCATCGCGCCGTGGGAGAAACTCTTCGGCGTCGTTCCGTTTCCGCCGGCGCTGATGACGTGGAACGGCGGCATGTCGTTTCACGGCGGGCTTATCGGCGTCGCGCTGGTGGGCGTGTGGTTTGCGAGAAAGCACAAGATCGACATGCTCTCGCTAGGCGACATGTTTGCCTGCGCCACGCCCATCGGCTTGTTCTTCGGCAGGCTCGCCAATTTCATCAATGGCGAGCTATACGGCCGCCCATGGGACGGGCCCTGGTCTATGGTGTTTCCATCTGACCCTCTGGGCGTTCCCCGTCACCCGAGCCAGCTTTACGAAGCCGCGCTTGAAGGCGTCGCGCTCTTCACCATCCTGTTCTTCGCCACGCGCAAATTCGGACTGCTGAAACGTCCGGGCGCAACCATGGGACTGTTCCTGTTCGGTTACGGGATTTCGCGCATCATCGTGGAAAATTTCCGCGAGCCTGACGCGCACATGCCCGACTTCCCGCTGGGCCTCACCATGGGGATGATGCTGTCGGTTCCCATGCTGGCGCTCGGCGCCTGGCTGATCTGGCGCACCTTTGGCGCAAGCAAAAAGGCGGCCGCATGACCGGCGACATTCCGGAAATAACGCCGCTGGAAGAACGCCTGATCGACCTCATCAAACTGAAAGGGCCGATCACCATCGCCGATTACATGACCGATGCGCTGACGCATCCTCATGAAGGCTATTACATGCAAGCCTCGCCTATCGGCGCGGAGGGCGATTTCACCACCGCGCCGGAGATCAGCCAGGTCTTCGGAGAACTGATCGGCCTGTGGCTCGTCGAAGCGTGGCAGGCCATGGGGTCGCCCGCCGCCTTCAATCTCATCGAACTCGGTCCCGGCCGCGGCGTCCTGATGGAGGATATCCTGCGCGCCGCGCGCCTGCGCCCCGGTTTCGCCAAGGCGGCGCAGGTCTGGCTCCTCGAAACCTCCGGCCGCCTGCGCCTCGAACAGCAAAAGCGCCTCAAACCGACCGAAGTGAAACCGCTCTGGGCGGACGATTTCGCCGACATCCCGCCGGCGCCGTCGCTGATCGTCGCCAATGAGTTTTTCGACTGCCTGCCCGTGCGCCAGTTCGAGCGCATCAAAAGCGGCTGGCGCGAACGGCTTGTAGGGCTTGACGAAAAAACCGGGCGCCTCGGCTTTACGTTAGGCAAAACCCCGCCGCCGCCGAATTATGACATTCCCTCGCTCGACGAGAGCGAGGAAGGCGACATTTTCGAGATCTCCTTCGAGACGCGCAAATTTGCGGGGGACATCTGCATGACGCTGATCGATCAGGGCGGCCATGCGCTGATTATCGACTACGGTCATATGGAGCGCGGCCTTGGCGATACGCTACAGGCCGTGAAGGACCACAAATACTGGCCGCCGCTCGCCTCGCCCGGCCGCGCCGACCTCACTGCTCATGTAGATTTCGAAAGCCTCGCCGACGCCGCCATCGAAGCCGGCGCCGCGGTGCATGGCCCCGTGACGCAAGGACGCTTTCTCGACCGCCTCGGCCTCGCCTTGCGGGTGGAAGCCCTGTGCAAGAACCAGCCGCCGGAAAAAGCCGACGCCATTCGCGCCGGCGCGGCGCGCATCGCCTCGCCCGGCGCCATGGGCGAGATTTTCAAGGTGATGTGCCTTTCGTCGCCGAACCTGCCCGTTCCGGCGGGGTTCGAAACGTAATGTCTTCTCCTCCGCCTTATCTCGTCTCACCGCTGCTCGACGCCGCGGGCGTCGCCCATGGCTTTTTCTCCCGCGCCGGCGGCGTCTCGGAACCGCCCTATGCGACGCTCAACACCGGGCCCGGCTCCGACGACCGGCCGGAACATATCGCCGAGAACCGGCGCCGCTGCGCCGTCGCGCTGGGCGTCGCGCCGGAACGGCTAATGACCGCCTATCAGGTGCATTCGCCGGATGTTCGCGTGGTCGACGGCCCCTGGGCGAACGGCCCGGAAAAGGTCGACGCCATGGTGACGAAAACCCCGGGCCTTGCGCTCGGCGCGCTCGCCGCCGACTGCATGCCGTTTCTCTTCGCCGAACCCAAAGCCGGGATTGTCGCCGCCGCCCATGCGGGCTGGCGCGGCGCGCTGGCCGGCGTTCTTGAAAACACGGTTGCGACGATCGTGAAACTCGGCGGAAAGCCGGAAAATATCGTCGCGGCGCTCGGCCCCTGCCTGCGCCAGCCGAACTTCGAAGTCGGCCTCGACCTTCTCGAAACTTTCACCGCCAAATATGCTGAAGCAGAACGCTTTTTCGCCCCCGGCCTCAGCCCCGACAAACGCCAGCTTAACCTTGCCGGGTTCGGCCGCTGGCGCCTTGAAGCCGCTGGCGTGACGCAGCTCGACGATATCGGTCTTTGCACCCTCGCCGAGCCCGACCGATTCTTCAGCTATCGGGCCATGCGACGCCGCGGCGAGGCCGATTATGGCCGTAACCTTTCCGCTATCGCGTTAAAATAAATGGGATTTAGGCTTCGCGTCCTGAACGGGTTGCGCATCCGTCAAGAAACCGTCATGAAGCCCGCGCTGTCACGGGAATTGCGAGGGGTCGCTGCATGAAACTGATCGCCGGGAACTCCAACCGCCGGTTAAGCGAAGCCATCGGCCGCAAGCTCTCCAGCTCCCTCGCCGAGGCGGAAATCAAGACCTTCAAGGACGGCGAGGTTTTCGTCGAAATCCAGGAGAATGTCCGCGGCGAGGATGTGTTTCTCATCCAGTCGACCTCCTATCCGGCGAATGATAATCTGATGGAACTCCTGATCACCACGGATGCGCTGAGCCGCGCTTCGGCCAGCCGCATCACCGCCGTCATTCCCTATTTCGGCTATGCCAGGCAGGACCGCAAAGCCGGCCCCCGAACGCCGATCTCCGCGAAGCTCGTCGCCAATCTCATCACCACCGCCGGCGCCGACCGGGTTCTCACCGTCGATCTTCACGCCGGGCAGATCCAGGGTTTTTTCGACATCCCCACGGATAACCTTTACGCCGTCAAAGAATTCGAGCGGCGCATTCGCGACATCCAGAATGGCGATCTTGAGGACGTGACCGTGGTCTCGCCCGATGTGGGCGGCGTGGTGCGCGCCCGGGCGCTGGCCAAGCGCCTCAAGGACCGCCCCCTCGCCATTGTCGACAAGCGGCGCGAGGGTCCGGGTCAGTCCGAAGTCATGAACATTATCGGCGAGGTCAAAGGGCGCCACTGCATTATCTTCGACGATATCGTCGATAGCGGCGGGACGCTCTGCAATGCGGCGCAGGCGCTGATGGACAAGGGCGCAACGGCGGTGACGGCCTGCGTCACGCACGGCGTTCTTTCCGATCACGCCGAGGAGCGGGTGATGAAAGCCGACGCGCTGACCCGGCTGATCATCACCGACTCCATTGAGGCGTCGAAGGAGGTGGCGGAATGTCCGAAGATCGAACAGATCTCCATCGCGACATTGCTTGCGGAGGCCATCCGCCGCATCGCCAATGAAGAGTCGGTCTCGAGCCTTTTCGACTGAGGTCTCTGGCGACTTCCCTGAAGGGCGAGAGCTGCCGGTTCGACGGCCGGTGGGATTTAATGCGCACAGGGTTTAGAAACGCAGCCTTTGCGGCGCCACGCGCGCCTCTTCTTGCTAGGCGGCGGCGGACTTGCAGACGCGTCTCAGCAAGGCGCGTATATCGTCCAGCTCAAGCGGCTTTTCAAGATATCCGCTCATGCCGGATTTCAGGCAAAGCTCTTCCGTGACGATCCGCGACGCCGCCGTAACGGCAATAATCGGCACCGTTTTGTTTGCACCGCCGAGAGAACGTATATGCTCCGTGGCTTTCAGGCCGTCCATATCCGGCATTTGAATATCCATGAACACAATGTCGAAATTCATCTGCCGGCAATAATCGATCGCTTCCATGCCCCGCTCGGCGTGAACGACATTGGTCAGCCCCACCATCCGCAACATCTCTTCAAGAACGAGATGGTTTGTTTCAACATCGTCAACGATAAGAACAAGCCGGTCTGTCAACAGACCCTTTGTGGAATTCGCCAGCTTGCGGACGTCCGGCACATGTTTGATGTCGCCTAAAACGATTTTGGAAGACGACTGCTCTTGCGCAGACTGTTTCGCACTAGCGGTCTTGACCTCTTCCAGCAGCTTTTTAACGCCGACCGAAAGGGTGTACCTGAATTGCACCCTGGCTTTATCAACTTGAGCGACCGTCAATTCTCCGCCGCCGCGACGGGCGGTTTCAAACGCCAGAAACAGGCCGATAAGAGAATTGGGACGGCCCTTCAGATGCGGGTTCACTTCCGAATAGCTGAAGTCGAAATAACACTTCTGGAGTTCATTGCTGAAAACCAGATTGTTAAGTTCGAATACGACAGTCAAAAAGTCCTGTTTTCCGCGTCTGCCAAGTTCGCGGCTGATTTTCAGTTTGTTGTCGGCGCTGACGCCGATACAGTGCCGCACAATCGCTTCAATGGATTTTTCAATCTCATTTGCGTCGCCGATCAGAAGGGCGCCCCCCCGGCGCGGTCAAGCTCGACATCAAAGCCCTCCACGGCGCAATCTTCGATCGCCGCGCCAAGAAGCGCATCGACATCGAACACCGTGGTCTCTTTCGATCTTTTTCCGTCCAGAGCTTCAATAATGTCCGCCAGCCTTTCCAGCACGGATGAGACAGCCTCGACGGATTTGGATGCGCCCGAGGAAAGTTTTCGCCTTTTCTCCTCGTGTTCCACACCAAGCTGTGAGAGCAATTGCACCTGCGGAAACAATTCGTTCAACGGTTCCCGCATTTGATGCGACATGGCGTTGAGCAAATTCCGCCTCAGCAAAAGTTCGCGGGCGTGTTTTCTCTCCACCTTACTGGCGCGCAGATGAAAATACAGCGCGCTGAGGGCTGCGCCGATCAAAAAGGACAGTCCAATTGCAATAAATATCTCAGTCATGTCGCCGCTGAAATTTATTTTTACAAATTCTATGGGATAAAATCTTAATCAATAATAAACCATACGCTCTGGATGGCTTTTATATTAATTCTTCATTACAAAATTAAGCCGACAGGGCGCGCGTCATTAAACCTTTAAAGAAATATACATCAAACATGAGGATCGTGCCCTGCACGCAGGACGGCTTTTTTTCTAATAACTTTCAAGGCCGTCTTTACACGTTTCAAAAGCCTAGCGCCGAGATCGTAATCGCTTTAACGCCATAGCACGCAAATGGATTTGCATCGCGTATTTCAGAGTTTGACCGTGGACCATAGTCTGACGCTTGTCAGCCTCGCCGTTCTTATCGCGTTTTTAACGTCGATTGCATGCAGCTTCATGCTGGGGCGGGCCCGGAACCGAACGTCAATAGTCAAGCTTTTGTGGGTTGGCGCGCTTGCTTTGGTTGCCACTTGCGGCGTCTGGACGACACATTTCATTGCAATGCTGGCATTCGATCCGGGCTTTGAATTCCGTCTTGACCTGCCCTGGACAGCATTTTCTCTGGCGGTCTCGTTCGTTTTTAACAGCCTTACCTTTTTTCTCATTCTCAGCCGCAGCTCCAGCGTCTCAGCGATCGGCGCGCTCACTTTGGCGGCGGGCATCGCGGCGATGCATTACAGCGGCGTTTATGGCTTTCTTCCTCACGCCCAGAAAGGCTGGGATTTTACATATGTCGCCGCTTCCATTGTAATTTGCATCCAGTTCGCGGCGCTTTTCGTGTACGGTCACAAAAATACGAAACAGTATATCGGACGGGCCGTAACCGGCTTTGCGCTCGTCATGGCGATCTGCTCTGTGCATTTTTTCGGGATGAGCGGTCTTACCCTGGGATCTCTCAGCGCGCCTGGCGCAGAACCTTTGGCAGGCGTTTCGGAAGGCTTTCTGGGGCTGTTGGTGGCGGCCCTCGCCGTTATCGTGATCCAAGGCGGGGTGACGGTCGCCATCCTTGACGATCGCCTCAGCCATTTTCGCAAACGTGCAGCGGAGAACCTGCGCGCGAGCGAAGAACGCTTTGCGCTCGCCATACAAGGCTCGTCTGACGGCATTTGGGATTGGAATATCGTCGATGGAAGCGGATATTACTCTCCACGCTTCAAGGAAATGCTCGGTTATAATGTAAACGAATTCAATAACGGTGGAGATTCCTTCAAGGATGCGATTCATCCTGACCATCGCGAACGCGTAGACAATGCATTGCGGGCTCACCTGAAAAACGGCACGCCATACGATGTGGAGTTACAGGCGAAATGCGCCGGCGGAGGCTACCGATGGTTCCGGATTCGCGGCCGGGCGATTAGGGATAAAAACGGAAACCCCGTTAGAATGGCCGGCGGCATCGCCGATATAGACGAGCTTGTCACCGCCAGATTACGGGCGCAACTCGCATGGCGCCAAGCCGAGCAGGCCAACAAACTGAAATCTGAATTTCTTGCGAATATGAGCCATGAAATCAGAACGCCATTGAATGGCGTTCTTGGCATGGCGCAGTTGCTGGAGAAAACATCTTTGGACGAAAAGCAGCAGCGTTTCGTCTCCACCATCCGCTCGTCGGGAAACGCGCTTTTATCCCTGATCAACGATATTCTCGACATTTCAAAGGTCGAAGCCGGATTGATGAACCTGGAGCCGGAAGTATTCGACCTCAATGATATGGTCCAGCAGGCGAAAGACTCCGTAGCAGGCATTGCAGCACAAAAGCGCCTGGACCTCATTATTGAAAATGACTTGCCGCACAATCCGCTGTTTTACGGCGATTGCAAGCGTATACGCCAGGTGTTGATCAACCTCGTGGGCAACGCTGTGAAATTTACCGAAGAAGGCGGCGTTGCGATTGCCATCCAGGAGACAAAAGACGGACGTGTAGTTTTTTCGGTCAGCGATACCGGCCCCGGCATTCCACATGATCAGCAGGAAGTTATTTTCGATCGTTTCACGCAAGCCGACGCATCAATGACAAGAAAAACCGGCGGGGCCGGGCTGGGCCTATGCATCGTGAAAGACCTCGTCAAGCTCATGCAAGGCGAGGTGGGCGTGGAAAGCGAAGTCGGCAAAGGCACATGTTTCTGGTTCTCTGTTCCCTTGCCGCGCGCGAGAGAGACGCTGAATGAAAACATTGAAACCATGAAGCAGCAAGCTGAAATAATTCAGCTAAACGTAGAGGAAGAAGCCATGCCCGTTTCTTTAAAGGTCCTGGTGGGCGAAGATAACGCCGTCAATCAAGAGATGTTGTTCGAAACGCTTTCACTGCTGGATAATGTGGAGACGTTGATCGTTGAAAACGGCGCGGAGGTTCTGGATGCGCTGGAGAGAGAGCCCTTTGATCTGGTGTTGCTGGACATCAACATGCCGGTCATGACGGGCGATGACGCGCTTCGGGAAATCCGGAACTCGACCAAGCCTTATGCTGACATTCCCATTATCGTGCTGACAGCGAATGCGTTGAATTCACAGAGACAGGAATATCTGGATCTTGGCGCGACAGGCTATCTCGCCAAGCCGCTGCACATCGATGAGCTATGCACCATCGTGTCGTCCTATCTGGACCGGAAACGGGACAAGGAAGCCGCAGCCTGAGGCTGAACGCCCTTCATGGCGGGAGAGGTCAGAACGGGCCCTAGCCCGGATCTTTTCCGCCCGGCTCCCAGAGCTCGATGGGGTTGCCTTCAGGATCGTTGAGATGGGCGAAACGGCCATTTGGCGTTTCTTCCGGATAAGGCTTCACCTCGACCCCGTTTGCACGAAGCTGCTCCACCATGGCGTCCATGTCCTTGACGCGGAAATTGATCATCCACTGGTTCTTCATGTCGCCGAAATAGTCAGTGTCTTCCTTGAACGGCGCAAAAACGGTCGTCCCCGCATTCGTGCGCCAGGGCGGCGTGTCGTAATCCGACGGCACGCCCTTCACGCCGAGATTGTCTTCATACCATTTCGCGAGTTTCGCCGTATCCTTTGCGCGGAAAAAGAACCCGCCAACGCCGTCGACCTTTTCCATGGATCGCCTCCCTGTCTGCAGGAAATGACATCACGGGCCGAGGCGGGCGGCAAGATCGAAGTCTTTGAAAAAGCCCGGTTTCACCCATAAGGGTGATCAGTTGAGACCTCCTCCCACCGCTTGCGGGGGAAGAGAATTTCACTCACCCCTTGCCGCGGGTTTTGGTTTTGCCGGGCTTTGCGTTCTTTTCAATCCAGTCGATGAGCTGGTCGGCGACGTCGATGCCGGTGGCATTTTCCATGCCCTCAAGGCCCGGCGAGGAATTCACTTCCATCACCACCGGCCCGTGATTGGAGCGGAGCATGTCGACGCCGCAGAAATTAAGTCCCATGGCTTTCGCGGCGCCCACCGCCGTCGTGCGCTCCTGAGGCGTGATCTTAACTTTCGTCGCCGTCCCGCCGCGGTGAATATTGGAGCGGAAATCGCCTTCCTTGCCTTTGCGCTTCATGGTGGCGACCACCTTGTCGCCGAGAACGATGCACCGAATATCCTCTCCGCCCGCTTCCTTGATGAATTCCTGCACGAGGATGTTGGTGTTGACGCCGCCAAAGGCCTGGATGATCGACTCGGCGCCTTTCTGGGTTTCCCCGAGCACAACGCCGATGCCTTGCGTGCCTTCGAGCAGCTTGATGATCACGGGCGCGCCGCCGATCATCTCGAGGATTTCGTCGGCCCGGCTCGTGCGATGGGCGAAGACCGTCACCGGCAGGCCGATGCCTCGGCGCGCCAGAAGTTGCAAGGAGCGCAGCTTGTCGCGCGAGCGTGAGATCGCGACGGATTCATTGACCGGGTAAACGCCCATCATCTCAAGCTGGCGCAAAACCGCAGTTCCGTAAAACGTCACCGACGCCCCGATGCGCGGGATCACTGCATCAAAATGCGGCAAGTCCTCGCCGCGATAGCGCACCGTCGGTTTGAGCGAAGTGATGTTGATGTAACAGCGAAGATGATCGACCACATCGATTTCATGGCCGCGCGCTTCGGCGGCCTCGACAATGCGCTTGTGAGAATAGAGATCCGCGTTGCGGCACATCAGAGCCAGTTTCATGGAAGTCGTCCCCTATTCTTTATCTTTAGGGCCTAAAAGGTAGGAACCGCCCGGATCGATCAGAAATTTCCGGCGCAAGGCGTCGCGCCCGATCAACAGGCGGAACCCCATGGCGTCGCGGTTGGTCAGCGTCAAGTCAATAGTCCAAACTTTCGCCCCGAGACGCAAACGGGTTTGGATCACATATCGTTCCTCTTCCTGACCGTTCGAGGACCGGATAATGCGGCGGTCGGCGATGGGCGCGCTGCAAAAAACTTCGGGTTTTTTGCGGCGTTGCACGGGATGAAGATAAAACTCAACATGCTCCACTCCGTCGATCATCGTTTCCTGAATGCGAAATGCGTGAATCGCGGAGGATTTCGCCCCCGTATCGATCTTGGCGTTAATCCCTTCGACCTCGAAGTCCGGCAGGTCCGCCCATTCTCGCCAGCCGATCAGCGGTCGGTTCTTTTTCTTTTTGAGGTTTTTTGTCTTGGCGGTCTCGGTCACGCTATAAAATCCCCGCCGCGCGCAACGCCTTGATCGTACGCTCATCAGCGCCGATCTCACTGAGGATTTGATCCGCATGCTCGCCCGGCGCCGGGATTGCGCCGGGATCGGCCGGGACGGCGCCGTCAAAACGCGGCGCGGCGGCCGCCTGCAAAACGCCGCCGATCTCACGAAGTGTTTTGCGCGCTTTCATATGCGGATGCGCCGCCGCCTCCGACGGGCTGAGCACCGGCGCATAGCAGACATCGGTTCCTTCAAAGACCGCCGTCCACGCGTCGCGGGTTTTGCTTTTGAATATCTCCACAAAACGCCCTTTCAGCGCCGGCCATTTCGACTTGTCATATTGCGCCGCGAAGTCCGCATCGCCAGACAAACCGAGCTTTTCCAGAAGCTCCATGTAGAATTTCGGCTCCAGCGGACCGATGGAAACCCAGCCGCCGCAGGCGCATTCATAGGCGCTGTAAAAATGCGCCCCGTCGAGCATGCTTTGCCCACGCTCGTCCGGCATGGCGCCGGCCGCCCGCACGGAATAGAGAAGATTCATCATATGCGCCGAACCGTCGACAATGGCCGCGTCGACCACCGTCCCCTCGCCCGTTTCTCTTGCACGCATGATCCCGGCGAGAATGCCGATGGCCAGATAGAGCGCGCCGCCGCCCACATCGCCCACAAGCGTCGGCGGCGGAACCGGCGCATCGCCGTCGGCGCCCGCATACCACGCCGCGCCCGACAAAGCCGCGTAATTGATATCGTGCCCCGCCGTATGAGAAAGCGGTCCGGTCTGGCCCCAACCGGTCAATCGTCCGTAGACTAATTTTTTGTTGCGCGCGCGGACATCATCCGGCCCGAGAGTGAGACGCTCCATCACGCCAGGGCGCAGCCCCTCGATCAGCGCATCGGAATGCGCAATGATGTCGAGGGCGATCTTTTTCGCTTCATCGTTTTTAAGATCGAGCGCGATGGATCGCTTGCCGCGCTTGAAGATCGCCGCCGAGCCCGCCCCATTATTTTGCCCGGGGGCGCCGCCCTTGCGCTCAATCAGAATGACATCGGCGCCGAGATCGGCGAGCAGCATGCCGCAAAACGGCCCGGGCCCCAGCCCTTCGAATTCGACAATTCTGACGCCCTGCAGCACGCCGACCCTCATTCCTGTTCTTGGGCGCAGCTCCCCGCGCGCTTGGCCATGTTAATGAGCAAGATCGTCAGATGAGGCAAGCGGGGAGGCCGTTATTCCGCAGCGTGAATGTGATGACGGCGGACGGCGGCTTCATCGAGACGCCCGCCGCAAAAGACGAACCCCTCAACGCCCGGCACATAGAGCATATTGGTGAGGCGCCCGGAGAAGGCCACATATTCGCCGCCCTCGCCCGAGCGCATGCAGACATGAGGCAGCGCCATGCCCTCGCCCAGTTGCGACAGCGACTTCTCGCCCACCGAACGGAACATGGGCATGTCGTCGGGATGCACCATCTCCTTGGTGCGCCGTCCACGCAGCATATAGGCGGGAATGCCGAAGGCCTTCTCCGCAGAAGGGCTGGCGTAGACGACGCGGCCTTCAGGCGAAAAAATCAGCGTCACGTCGAGGGAGGATTCCACAAGCGCGCGGAAACGCTGTTCCGCCGTATGCGCGGTATCGACCTTGCGTCTCAACGCCGTGAGCAGCTTTTCGTTTTTGGTGTGCAAGAGGATGGAGCGGTCGATCATCCGCTGCGTGACAAAGGCGAGATAGCCGGTGGCGACGCCGTAGAGAACGACCACCGCCGCGATCGCCCATCCGTTTGCGCTCGACGTGTAGGCATAGGTCGCCGCCAGCGGCGCCAGCGCGGGAATGTTAAAGGCGAGAACAGCGCGCCAGGAGGCGCCGGCGGAGACAATCGCCGCCGCCGTCATGCCGGCGATGACGAATGGAAGAAAGGCGTGGTCGATGGCGCCGTGCGCGGCGAAGATCGGCGCGAGCGCGCCCCAAGCCATGCCGTTCAGCGCCATGAAAGAAATATGCAGCCGCGCAAAATTCGAAAGATGGCGCGCGCCGACCCCTCCCGTCCGGTAACGCAGCCAAAGCGCGGCGCGCAAAAGCGCTATGGCGAGGATGACGCCCGCCCAGGAAAACAGGATCGCATGCTCCACCGCGTTCCACGCTACGGCGACGGTGATGAGCGCATTTAAAGAACTGGCGATAACGGCGGTCAGCGCGCCGCGGAACAAAAGCGCCGCCCGCTCGACCTTGATTTTGACCGCCTCAACCTGCGTCAGCCCCTTCATGCGGGCCTTGCGGCTGGGAACTTTCGATATGGCGGTCTGGAGCTCCGCAATCATACGCCTCTCCCTTGTTCCCCGCTTGGGCGTCATGAAATCACAAACGGCGTCCGGCTCAAAACAAAACTTGCGGTTGGCGGTTCGCCCGGATTTTCCCCAGGTCGGTGAAAAAACGGGGCGTCGGAAGACGTTAACGCCGGATTCTTCGTAAAAAACTGGAAACCCAAGGAAACTAACCCATAGATGAGCCTTGCTGCGGGCGCGGCAATTGGCGGCGGCGGCCGTCTCTTTTCATCTCACGAAAAGCATTGGTTGCGCCGCAACAAGGGGGTAAACAGCTCCCGCATCAGCCTTGGAATGATAAGAATGACCAGTTTCCAATCCTCCGCCGCGCTAAAGCGAATCAATCCGTCCCCGACCCTTGCGGCCACCCAGATGGCCCGCGACCTCAAGGCGCAGGGCCGCGACATCATTTCCCTCGGCGCAGGGGAGCCTGATTTCGACACGCCGGACTTCGTCAAGGAAGCAGCGATCAAGGCGATCCGCGACGGCAAGACGAAATACACCAATGTGGACGGCATTCCGGAGCTGAAGGAAGCCATCGTCGCAAAGTTCAAACGCGACAATGAACTCGATTACGAGACCGGTCAGATCAATGTGGCGCCCGGCGGCAAGGCGGTCCTTTACAACGCGCTCGTCGCGACGCTGAACCCCGGCGACGAAGTGATCATTCCGGCGCCTTACTGGGTCTCCTATCCGGACATGACGCTGCTCGCCGGCGGCGAACCGGTGACCGTTCCGACGACGCAGGAAAACAATTTCAAACTTAAACCGGAAGATCTCGAACGCGCGATCACGCCGAAAACCAAATGGTTCATTTTCAACTCGCCGTCGAACCCCACGGGCGCGGCCTATACGCGCGATGAAGTGAAGGCGCTGACGGATGTGCTCATGCGTCACCCTCATGTGTGGATCATGTCCGACGACATGTATGAACACATCGTCTATGACGGCTTCGAATTTTTCACGCCGGCGCAAGTGGAGCCCGGCCTTTATGAGCGGACACTGACAATCAACGGCGTTTCCAAATCCTACGCCATGACCGGCTGGCGCCTTGGTTATGCGGGCGGGCCGCAGCCCTTGATCAAGGCCATGGCGAAAGTGATGTCGCAATCGACGTCGAACCCCTGCTCCATCACGCAATATGCCAGCGTCGCCGCACTGAATGGCGACCAGTCTTTCCTCATCGAACGCAACAACGCTTTCAAGGAGCGCCGCGACCTTGTGGTCGACATGCTGAATGAGGCAGAGGGGCTTTCCTGCGCCAAACCGGAAGGCGCATTTTACGTCTATCCCTCCTGCGCCGGAACCATCGGCAAGACGACGCCCGGCGGGGCCAAGATCGAGACGGATCAGGACTTCACGACGGAGCTGTTGCAAGCCGAAGGCGTCTCGGCTGTGTTCGGAACGGCTTTCGGCCTCGCCCCCTTCTTCCGGGTCTCTTACGCCGCCTCGATCGAGGATATGCGCGAGGCCTGTACACGCATTCAGCGTTTTTGCGCATCGCTTAAGTAAACGCGGAACTTTTGCGCGTCCACGGACGCCCGCAGAGGCGAAAGTTCCATCGATTAAACCGAATAATTACTTTGGAATTATCAATTTGATTGTTCCGAAAGGCGTCCCTATATCTCCGTCGTAACAGGAATTTAAAAGAGAGGATCAATCATGAATGTCGATATTGGCATCGAAGAAAAAGCCCGCAATTCCGTCGCCGACGCGCTGAATGCGACACTCGCCGATACTTATTCGCTTTACATGAAAACCCACGCCTATCACTGGAACGTGACGGGTCCGCAATTCCAAACGCTCCACGTGATGTTTGAAGAGCAGTATCGCGAAATGTGGGAAGCGCTCGACGAAATCGCAGAGCGCGTGCGCGCCCTGGGCGTGTTCGCCCCGACCAGCGGCAAGCAATTCGCCGAGCTTTCGGCGATCGACAATGCCGACACGACGCCGCCGAAAGCGGAAGAAATGGTCAAACGCCTGCTTGCCGACCATGAAACGCTGATCAAGCGCGCCCGCGAAGGGTTGGAAACGGCGGAAAAAGCCGGCGACGCGGCCAGTGAAGACCTCCTCACCGTGCGCATCCAGACCCATGAAAAAACCGCCTGGATGCTGCGCTCTCTGACGCAGTAACATTTCGAGGATATAGTTGAGGAGCCGGCCCATTGTGGGCCGGCTTTTTGCTGTGACGGTTGCGCGGCCTTCAGGCAGGAAAGCTTTTTTTAACCGGCGCAGGCGCATAAGGTCACCAATTGCCCGCCAGCGTGTTTGCATTTAGAGCGCAGCGATTTGGCACGGCGAACAACCTCATTCATGAGCGTTTATTGTGATCGGCATAGACTTGGAAACATTCTTTGGCTGGCTCGCGCGGCCGCATATCTGCCGCTTCGGGCTTCACGCATGGAGCGAGTGGCATGACGGCATGCGCTGGTGCTACGCCTGCAAATGCCGGCAGGAAAAAAGCGAACCGCAACCCCTCGCCCCCGCGCCTGTCGGCGCCGATGAAGAACACAGCCGCGCCGCTTAGGCGCCGCAGTTTTCAGACCTTACATTCTTGAAATGGTGCCCCCAGTCCGACTCGAACGAACGACCTAGTGATTACAAATCACTTGCTCTACCAGCTGAGCTATAGGGGCATTGGCCGCACCGATAACGGATTGGACGCGGTCTGACTAGGGGGTATAGAGGTCCGGTTCAAGTCTGGGAGCTTTCATGAAATACGCCTTGGCCGCCGCCGCCGCTGTCGCCCTCGCCGCCTGCGGCGGACAAAGCGATGACGCCCCATCGGGAGGAACTGCACCGGCGGGCGCAGCGATCCAGACCGCCGAAGCGCCCCCGGCCTCTCCGGAAGACCGCGGCCGGCGGCTTTTCAATGAATGCGCCATCTGCCACACGGCGAAACAGGGCGACCCGCACCGCGTCGGCCCCAATCTCTTCGGCATTGTCGGACAGGAAGCGGGCAAGCAGGACGGCTTCGCCTATTCCCAGGCGCTCGCAGATTCCGGGCTCGTCTGGACGGAAGAAAATCTCGACGCCTATATCGAGAACCCGCAAGGCTTCATCAGAGGAAACCGCATGGCCTATGCCGGCCAGCGCGACGCGGAAAGGCGCGCCGACCTCATCGCTTATCTGAAAACGCTGAAGTAGCCTGAAAAGGTATTATTGCATTGTTTCTCCTCCCCCATTTATGGGGGAGGTGGGCCGCGCTTTAGCGCGGGTCGGAGGGGGCTCTATGCAACATGTCCACCCCCTCCGTCAGCTTCGCTGACACCTCCCCCGCAAGCGGGGGAGGAAAACTTCTCTAAACGTCATACCCCGGATTCATTCTGTTCAATCTGCGGAGCAAACCGGGCCATGCGAGATTGTCGCCGAGGCCGGGGATGAAGGCGGGCGATCCCTGCTGCATCACCTTGGCGCTCATTGCCTCGCTTTCTTCGCGCGGCGGTTTCGTGTCCGACTGCGCGAGGATCTGCGCCTTGCAGGCCTGTTCGAGAAAATAGAGGCGCAGGAACGCCGTCGCGCAATTGGCGCCCACGGTCAGCGTGCCGTGATTGCGCAGGATCATGAAATGATGGGCGCCCATATCGGCGACAAGGCGTTCGCGTTCGTCGAGATCCGTCGCGATGCCCTCATAGTCGTGATAGGCGAGATCGTCATGCACCACCATGGAGAACTGCGTGTAGCGCTTGAGACCGTCCTGCTGCGCCGAAACCGCGACGCCATAGGGACTGTGGACGTGCAACACCGCATGGGCGTCGTCGCGCGCCATATGCACAGCGGAGTGAATGGTGAAGCCTGCCGGGTTGGAGAAATAGGGCGTTTCCTCGACGACCTGCCCGTCTACATCGACCTTGATCAGGGCCGATGCCGTCATCTCGTCGAAGAAAACGCCGTAGGGGTTGATGAGGAATCGCGCCTTGCCGCCTTCATCGGGGCAGCGCACGGAAAAATGCGTGAAGATCATGTCGGTCATGCCGTAGATCGAGGCGAGCCGGTAAGTCGCCGCCAGATCGCAGCGCAGCTTCCATTCCTCGTCGCTCACTTTTCCCTTGAGCGACGGCAGGCTTAAGGGATCGGGGATGTCGAAACCCGGCTCTTTATCGATGCCCTGATTGACTTTCATCTGCGCCGTCATGACCGTTCCTCCTCGGCTCTGTCGTTTCTTCAATCCTAGAAGATGGAGCCGGCAAACGCCATGACAGAGATCAGTTGATGTCCCGGGCGAGCCGGAAGCCGGAAAACTGCCACCGCGAATCCGGCGGGAAGAAATTGCGGTAGGATACGCGCAAATGCCCTTCCGGGCTGGCGCAGGAACCGCCCCGCAGCACCATCTGCCCCGACATGAACTTGCCGTTATATTCGCCCACCGCGCCGTCTGCGACAGCAAAGCCCGGATAGGGAAGATAGGCGCTCGCCGTCCATTCCCAGACATCGCCGAAAAGCTGCAGGAGTTCGTCGCCTTTGGGCTCGGGCGCAGGCGCCGGGGCCCGCGGCGCGCCCTCTTTCATGAAGCGGCCTTCTGTGGGGAACAGCGACGCCGCCGCCTCCCATTCGACTTCCGTCGGCAGACGCGCGCCGGCCCAGCTCGCATAGGCCGCCGCCTCGAAATGGCTCACATGACAAACCGGCGCATGCGGATCGATTTCGCGCTCGCCAAACAGTGAATATTGCAGCCAGCGGTCACTGTCCTTTCGCCAGTAAAGCGGCGCCTTCCAGCCTTCGGCTTGCACCGCATCCCAGCCATCGGACAGCCAGTGATCCGGCGTTTCATATCCGCCGTCCTCGATGAAGGCGATGAACTCCGCATTGGTCACCGGCCGGTTCGCGAGTTCGAACGGATGAAGGTAAATCTTGTGACGGGGGCCCTCATTGTCGAAGGCGAATCCGTCGCCGTCCCAGCCGATGTCGCAAAGGCCGCCTTCCATCCGCCGCCAGCGCATTTCCGGCGCCGCATTGCGTTCGCCCGCGCCCGCATCCTCGTAGACGACAGGCTTCGTCGGATTGAAGGACATGGCGTGCTGCAGATCGGTGACCAGCAATTCCTGATGCTGTTCTTCATGGGCGAAACCGAGATTCAGCAAGGGCAGGATCGCCGCCAGCGTTTTTTCGTCCGCCTTTTCGATGAACGCGGTCATCGCCTCGTTTACATGTTTGCGATAGGCGTAGACCCGTTCCAGCGAGGGACGCGAGACGAGCCCGCGAATATCGCGCGGATGGCGGTCGCCCACGCCATTGTAATAGGAGTTGAAGAGATAGCAGAAATCCGGATGAAACGGCTCATAATCCGGCGCATGAGACGTCAGGATGAAGGTTTCGAAAAACCAGCTCGTATGAGCGAGGTTCCATTTCACCGGGCTCGCCGCCTCCATGGACTGCAAAAGGCAATCCTCGGGCGACAAAGGCGCGGACAAGGCTTCGCTGTCTGTCCTGACGCGACGGAATCTTTCGACTATAGTGGCGCGGTCGATACCGGCTGGAAAATCTAAAGGCATAAGTCATCCATGGCGTTGGACAAGGATCAGGCGGCGGAGCCCACCATAACCCGAAAGCCCGGGGGGAATGCAAATGCGTCCGGCGAAACGCTTTCCGCCAAAACCCTGAAAATGGGTTTTCTGGGTCACGATCGTCCCGCCGCGCAGGAAACACTCGCCGAGCTGAAAGATCGCTACGGGAATTATTCCATCGAGGAATGCGACGTGATCGTGCCCGTGGGCGGCGACGGCTACATGCTCGATGTGCTTCGCGCCCATGGCGATCTTGGAAAGCCCTTTTACGGCGTCAATCGCGGCACGGTCGGGTTCATGATGAACGATGCGCGCCTTGAAGAATTGCCGGAGCGCATTGAGGACGCCGAGGCGGCGGAGATTTATCCGCTTCTCATGACCGCAACGACCATGGAAGGAAACACGGCCAGAGCGACGGCGATCAACGAAATCTCTCTCTTCCGCGAAACGCGCCAGTCCGCGCGTATCCGCATTTCGGTAAACGGCAAGGTCAGAATGGAGAGCCTCACCTGCGACGGCGTCCTTCTGGCGACGCCGGCGGGCTCCACCGCCTACAATCTCTCTGCACATGGGCCGATCCTGCCGATTTCGGCGCAAATGCTGGCGCTGACGCCGATCAGCGCGTTCCGGCCCCGGCGCTGGCGCGGCGCGCTCCTGCCCCGGGACGCCGTGGTCATGTTCGAGACGCTGGAGAGCGACAAACGCCCCGTTTCGGCGGTCGCCGACAATCAGGAAGTGCGGGACGTGGTCAAAGTGGAGGCCCGCGAGAATCGCGATATTTCCATGACCTTGCTGTTCGATCGCGGCCAGTCGCTTGAAGAGCGCATTCTGCGCGAACAGTTCGATTATTAAGGTTTCACCAGAACCGTTAACAGCAGTTTACCTTATCCCCTGAATCGCCGCAGGGTGCGTGGGAATGCTTCCGGTTTCCTGCTGTTCAGCGAGAATTAACCCGCGCCACGGAATATGGACGGATTGTTAACCGGGGGTGGCGGCCATTTGGCCGACGGAAGGGCTAAGGGATGGGCGCTCAGGCAGTTCGGCTTTCCAATGTCGACATCGACAACGCCTTAAAGAACAAGGACTTCGAAGTCCTTTTTCAACCGGTGTTCGATCTCGGCAACGGCGCCCTCGCCCGGGTGGAAAGCTTTGTGCGCTGGCGGCACCCGAAGCTCGGCCTGTTGCCGCCGGGCGCATTTATTTCGTTCTTCGAAAGCCAGGGCCGGATGAGCGAGCTCACCCGCTATGTGCTCGCCAATTCGCTGAAATCCTATATGGACTGGCGCGGCCCCTGGCCGCCGGGACTATCCGTTAATCTCGCCCTCTCCGATCTCAGCGACGATGCATTCACCTCGCACTTCACCAAGCTTCTGCGCGATCACGACTTCCCGCCGGATCTGGTGACGCTTGAATGCCCGATGCCGCCGGTGGACATGACCGACGACGTCGCTCAAGGGCATTTCCAGCGGCTCGCCGAAACCGGCGCGCGTCTCGCCATCGAAGTCAGAGGCCGGGCGAACGATCTTTTGCGCTCGCTCGATCCGTTTCCCTTCGACGAGATCAAGACCGGCGGCTCTGCGATTTTGCGTTTCGCGCGCACCGTGCGCGGCCCGGGCCTGTCGGCTATCGCCGATCTCCTCGATGTCGCCAATAACGCCAATGCGGCGATCACCGCCGTGGGCGTCGAAGATCAGGCGTCGCTCGCCGCCCTGCGCGGCCTCGGCTTTACAGCAGCGCAAGGCAATCATCTCGGCAAGGTCGGCGCGTTGAAAGACTTCCGCCCGCACCGCATCAATGAAGTGCGCGCGCTCCTTGATCTCGAACCCTTGAGCCAGGAAAGCCTCACGGCGCTCTTCCGCACCGAGGCGCCGGCGGCGCAAGCCTCTGCAGAACCGGTTCCAGCAGATGGAGACGACAAAGGCGCCACGGAAGATGCGTTGATCAACCGGCTCAACGAACGCGTCGCGCAATATGACGAAACGCCGGCGGAGGCGCCTGCCGCTAAAGAAGCGCCTGCGGCGCAACCGGAAACCGCGCAGACAGCGGAAGACGCCAAGAAAGCCAAAGCGCGCGAAAAGGCAAAAGCCCTCGCCATGGCGAAACGCGCCAAGGCGCGCGCTGCGCGCAAGACCGCCGCCATTGAACGCGCGAAAGCCAAAGCGGCGGCGCGGCCTGCCGACGAAATCACAGAGGCGCCCGCCGAGGCTGCAAGCCCTGCGCCGCGCGACATGCAGGAACGGCTGAGCCGCGCCTTTACGGCCGAAGACGCCCCGGCCCGCAAACAACCCCAACCGACCGAAACGCCTGCCGCGCAGCCGTCAGCGAGCGCCGAAGAAAAATCAGCGCCTGTCGCCGAAGATATGCCGGCCCCCGAAGCCAAGACGCCGGAACAACCCGCCGCGCCCCAGCAAACCGCGCCTGCGGACGAGATCGGCACGCCGGTGATGTTTTCGCAGGATGATCTTGCGCCGCAGGCAAATAAAGAGCAGGCGCAACGGGCCATTCCCCAGGCCAGAGCCGAAGACGTGAAAAAGCCTTCCACCATCGAGCGCGCCATGATGCAGAATGCAGGCGCGCAGCATGCAACAGCCCGAGCCTCAGGCGCGGCCGCACCTGTAAAAATGGCGGTCGGGGCCTCGGGCGCCTATTTCCAGCCGGGCATTCGCATTGGCGCGCCCGCCTTGCCTGGAACGCCTGACACGCCGGTCAAACCGAGCGATCTCAATCTGCCGCAGCAAAGGTCGCGCGCGCGCCCATCCGCGCCGCCGCAACCTGAACCGAATCAGGCGCCTTCGCCCGAGCCGACAAAGGCCAAAGCGGCGCCTGAGGCTTCCCCTGGCGTTTCATCGCCGCTTTTCCCGCAACCGACGCAGGCAAAAGAAGACCTCGGCGATCTTCACGCGGAAGCACCCGCGCAACCGCAACAACCACGTCGCCGCAAGCCGTTTCTCAAACGGACGGTGGTGCCGATTTCCAGACATTTCTGGCCGAAAAGCTGGCGACGGGCCTGGAAACGACGCGCCGCTGCACGTGAAGCGCAACATCAGGCCGCCGAATAAAGTCTAGGCGCCTTTCGCCCAGATCCCGTGAAATCCAGCCGGGACCCGTTGCGGCAGTTTCACTTTGGCGACAGGCGGCGCGGAAAAATTGCGCGCGTCGATGACATGCGCTTCTGAATTGCCGTCCATATCGGCGGTGAAGGTCACCAGCCAACCATCATCTTCCTCGCTGGCGCCAGGGCGAGCGGCGAAGGCCGGCTCCGAGCCGTAAACGCCCGACGGAAAATCATGGCGCTCGCTTTTTCCCGTCACGAGATCGTATTTCAGAAGTCCGGAAAAGCGCTGCTCGATGCAGTTGTCGAAAACCACATGATAGGAGTAACGCGTCTTCCTGCCTGCATAGTCATTGTTGACCACCGGAAACTCCGACAACGCATCGTCGATCTGCTCTTCGCGCCCCTCGCCTGTTTTCATATTCATGCGCCACAGGAAAGGCTGCGCGCGAAGCGCGAGCACATCGGCCATCGCGGCGTAAGGCCCGTACTTCGGATCAGGCTTGAAACCGTTCGGAACCATCTTGCAGGCGGCCATGACGACATCGTCGCCTTCCTCCCAAGCGTTGATGACGTGATAGATGTAGGAAGTCGGAAACTCGAACCATTTCACATCCCCGCCTTTGCGCGGCACAACGCCGAATCGCGTCGGTTGGTCGGCAACATGGATATGCCACATGCGATTGCGGATCGCCTGTTCGGAAAAGATCACCGGCAGGTCGTGAAGAATGACGTAGTTCTCGGTCATTCCCATATCATGCGGCAGACGCGGGCCCGGCAGATCGATTTCCTGAAACTGCGTCAGCGCGCCGTCGCGCGACACCGTTCCCGTCCACATTTTCGGCTCGTAAAGCGCGTAATCGAAAAAAACGAGCTCCCCGGTTTCAGGATCGGTCTTTGAATGGGCGGAGATATTGCGCGGAAGCTTGCCGCCGAAATTTTCGACGCCGATCGTTTCCAGCGTTCCAATATCGACGGCCACAGGCTGTCCCGAGATGTACCAGAGCGCCAGCAGCTTTCCGTTATGAACGATGACATCGGTGTTCGCCGTGTCGCGGTAATTGACCTTTCGCCCCGCCGCCTCGCGCGCGGGCTCAAAAATCCCTGCAAGCGGCGAGCCTCCGTTGAGTTCGAAATCTTGCGTGCGGACATAGCGGTTGCGGTATCGCGCCTTGCCGTTTTCGAACCATAGCCCATGGATCATGCCGTCGCCGTCGAACCAGTGATGCATGCCCTTAGGCGCCGCGGCGGGATTGGGTCCATTGCGGAAACAGGCGCCATGGAGCTCGCGCGGGATTTCGCCGATAACCGGTAGATTGTCGGCGCTCGCCTCCTCCTTCACCGGCGCATAGAGGCCGTGGAGATAAGGGTTAAGGTCGTTCAGCGCATTTCCGCCCATTTTGTTCTCCATGATTGCCGTCAGTTTAACGCATCTCGACAGCAAGCAAACCGGCTTTTGCAGCCCGATTACCGAGAGCTTGTCCGGCGCTTGCGCCTTCGCCATTCGTTTCGCGCCACAAGCCCCAGACCGACGAGGGTGATGGGCGTGAAGAACGGGATCATCTTCAGCGCCATCCAGTCTGGCAAAAACAGATCGCTTACATGCGCGTCACTGCCCGTATGCCGGCGGGCATAAAGCTGCAGCGGGCAGTCGCCGCGAAAGATAATGAGACACACAAGCTCAATCGCGAGAATAACAAGGGAGACATTAAGCCAGCGGCCATGACGATCGCGAAACCCGCAATAAAGAATATAAAAGACGGCGGACGCATTTACCGCTGCAATCAGGGTGTGAACGACTTTCAGCCAGAATAAGTCCACCCGGTCCTCGGCGCGGCGTCATTTATAACTGGCAATATATGTGCGATCGCCCAATTTAGAAACACTCACGCCGCATCGCTGCGCCGTTTCTTGAGGAGATAAGACTCAAGCGTTTCGTAAAGCGCATCGATAATGACCGGCTTGGGCAGAACGGCGTTCATCCCGGCTTCTTTATAGCGCGCCAGATAGTCCCGGCTGACAGAGGTGGTCATGGCGACAACCGGAATCTGTGACCAGACCTCGCCGCCTTCTCTGATTATACGGGTCGCCTCAATCCCGTCGAGCACCGGCATCTGAATGTCCATGAAGACAATATCGCATGGATTGGTTTTGATGATGTCTAATGCTTTCTGTCCATTCGAGGCGGTCAGCACTTGGCCGACTTCTCCCTGATCGAGCAGTTCTTTCATGATCACCAGATTGATCTTGTCGTCATCCGCGACAAGGATCGTTTTATCCGAAAGATGGCCCCTCATCCGGTCTACGGGTTTCATCCCTATCTGTTCCGCTTCCACAGACGGCGCCGCGGTCAGCGTCACCGGCACGCTCAGTTTGAACGCGACGCCGCTGCCAAAGGCGCTTTTCACGGTCAGCGATCCGCCCATTTTCTGCACCAGCATCCGCGCGAGCATGAGCGCAAGCCGGCGCCCGTCCGTGTTCATCATTTCCGCATTGACGTCGAATTTGTCCGGACGGAAATACGCTTCCGTCATATATTGATCCATCCCGGCGCTCGTGTCCTTGATGACAGCGACGAGAGTCCCATGCGTTTGCGTTCCCACCGCATCCAGATCGAAGGAAACCGTGACGCCGCCGGTTTCTGTTTGTTTGATGCATTGGGCCATTATCGTCGATAGGCATTGAATACAACGCGTCTGATCCATCTCGAAATGCGAGTGAGACAGTTTGCGGGAATCGAAGCGGAGCGTCAGGCCTTTTTTCGACGCCTGCTTGGCGAACCGGCGCTCCAGCGTTTTTACAGTCCGCTGAAAATTGACCTTTGAGGTTTCAAGGGTGAGGCGGCCGGCATGCAATTCAAGGATATCTAGAATATCCATCAAGGCGCCGCGAAGATTATACGATCCTTCGTTCAAAATGCCGATCAATTGTTCCTGCTTCTTCGTCAGGCCTTCTGTCTGGAAGTCGAAGGCCTGGAGGGCGCCGACAATTTGGTTCAACGGCGCCCGCAATTGCTGGGCCGACGCCGACAGAAAAGCGCCGTTCGCCGCCGCCGCAGCGCCAAGCTGTTTCTTGTGCGCGCCGCGGCGGATCACCCACATAAAGGCGGCGCCTGCGGCAAACGACAATAAAGCCAACACAAGACTGAAGATCGTCACAAAGTCCTCCGGCGTCCTTCTCCCCCGCCAGCGACCGCAATATTTGAAAAGAAGACTCCTCCCAAATAATGAAAAATTATCCTCAAATTCCCGCAAACAGGCGATCGGAACATTTTTTCCCAGCCATCGCCGGAGCTGATTGTCTTCTTCAAAGGACTGATCCATTAACCATAAATGGCCAAACACACCGACACCTATGTCTGCCAGTCCTGCGGCGCGGTTTATGGAAAATGGGCCGGGCGCTGCGAAGCCTGCGGCGAGTGGAACACGATCCAGCAGGAGACCTCGGAGGCCGGACCGCCCGGCTCGCTCGCTGGCGCCGCCGGCGGCAGCGCGAAAACCAAGGGCAAGAAGATCGAATTCACCGGGCTTACCGGCTCCACCGAAGAAGCCCCGCGCCTTAATACTGGCAATCAGGAGTTCGACCGCGCCTGCGGCGGCGGTCTCGTTCCGGGGTCGGCTCTCCTCATTGGCGGCGATCCCGGCGTCGGCAAATCGACATTGCTGTTGCAGATCGCGTCCGGTCTCGCCAAGGGCGGCGCTAATGTCGCCTATATCTCCGGCGAGGAAGCGACGGCGCAGATCCGGCTGCGCGCAAAGCGCCTTGGCGTTGAAAAAGCGCCGGTGCATCTTGCCTCGGCGACGAGCTTGCGCGATATCCTCGCGACGTTGAAAGCCGAAAAGCCCGACGCCGTCATCATCGATTCCATCCAGACGCTCTGGTCCGACGCCCTGCCCGCCGCGCCCGGCACGGTGACGCAGGTGCGCGCCTGCGCGCAGGAGCTTGTCCGCTTTGCGAAGTCCTCGGGCGCGATCCTTCTCCTTGTCGGCCACGTCACCAAGGACGGCCAGATCGCGGGACCGCGCGTTGTCGAACACATGGTCGATGCAGTGATGTATTTCGAAAGCGAACAGGGCCGCGATTTCCGCATCCTGCGCGCCGTCAAAAACCGTTTCGGCGCAGCCCATGAAATCGGCGTCTTTGAAATGGCGGGCGACGGATTGCGCGAAGTCGCCAATCCGTCGGAGCTGTTCCTGACCGGCGGCGATGCAGCGGTCTCTGGCGCCGCCGTCTTCGGCGGAATCGAGGGGACGCGGCCCGTGCTCGTGGAAATCCAGGCGCTGGTCTCTCCCTCGACGCTCGCCGCGCCGCGCCGCGCCGTAGTGGGCTGGGATTCTGCAAGGCTTTCCATGCTTCTCGCCGTGCTCGATGCGCGGGCGGGCCTCGATTTCGGCCGCCATGACGTCTTCCTGAATGTCGCCGGGGGCCTGCGCATCGCCGAGCCCGCCGCCGACCTCGCCGCCGCGGCGGCGCTCTGCTCCTCTCTCTTTGATTCGCCGCTTCCAAGGGACCGTGTGGTTTTCGGCGAGGTGGCGCTTTCCGGCGCGGTCCGGCCCGTCAACCAGACCGAGGCCCGCCTTAAAGAAGCCAAAAAGCTGGGCTTTTCAGGGGCCCTCGCGCCGGCCGGGGCCCAAAGCGGGACACTTCGGGTCGTTGAGGCGGAAACCCTTGCGGATTTAGTGCGCTGGGCGCGCAATGCGTGACGGTCAATGGTTGAGAAAAATCCCCATCGCCGCTATGGAATTGGCCGGGGACAGGAAGCGACTCGCCCTATGAAAACGATCTTTCGTTTCGGGGCGGCGATAGGCGGGTTCAGTAATGTTTGATCTCCTGGTTTTAGCGGTCGTGGGCGTATCAACCGCTTTCGCCGTCCTGCGCGGCGGCCTGCGTGAATTATCGACCCTTCTGGCGCTCGCCGTGGCGGGCGGCGTCACCCTCCTCCTGATCGAGCCCATGCTCGCCCTCACCGGACAGGCGGGCAGCTTTTTCGGCACCGCCATCATCGCCGCCATTCTTATCGCCGTCTTTTTTCTGGCCGCGCATATCGGATTGCATATCGGTCTGAAGCGCCTCCCCCTGGAAGGGCGCGCCAAAACCATCGACCGCATCGGCGGCGGCGTCTTCGGATTTTTCCGCGGGCTTGTCCTTATCGGCCTCGGCTATCTCGGCTATTCCTATTATCTCGATGAGGCGAAACAGCCCGACGAAGTGAAATCCGCCATCACCCAGCCGATCGCGGCCGGCATGGCCCACTGGTTCGAAAGCTTCACCCCCGAAACGGCTGACCTTGACGCGCCGGTGAAGCCTTCCCAAATCGACCCTGACGAAGATGCGGCGCTCTCCGGCTATGACCGAAGCGACCGCAACAGTCTGAACGAGATGGTCACCACGGTGACGACGACAGACCCGGCCATCGCAGAAACGGCGCCCGGCGCCGATAATGCAGACGCTTTGCCCCGAAACGGGGCCGATGGCGAAGAAGACGACCCCATTGCAGACATTCTGAACGAGGACACGCCGGAATGACCACGCTATTTGAGGAAAAGGGCGACGCTGCCATGACTTTCACCGACCGCGCCGCCCGCTTCCTCAAAGAAGACGGCGCGGCGCTGAAAGCGGATATCGCCGAACTCGAAACGCTGGTCGGAAAGCCGAAGCTGATCGAGGAATGCGGCGTGTTCGGGGTGATCGGCACTTCCGATGCAGCGGCGCTGACGGCCCTTGGCCTCCACGCCCTCCAGCATCGCGGACAGGAAGCGGCCGGCATCGCCAGCTTCGACGGCAAGCATTTCCACAATGAGCGCTTCATGGGCCTCGTCTCGGACAATTTCTCCGACGCGCAAACGCTCCACTCCCTCGCCGGCGACGCCGCCATCGGCCATACGCGCTATTCCACACAAGGCGAGACCGTCTTGCGCAATGTGCAGCCGCTTTACGCCGATCTCGACCAGACCGGCATCGCCATCGCCCATAATGGCAATCTGACCAATTCGAAAACGCTGCGCGCAGACCTTGTCCGGCGCGGCTGCATTTTCCAGTCCACGTCAGACTCGGAAATCTTCCTGCAGCTCACGGCGCGCTCGCAATATCTCTCGATCGTCGACAAGCTGATCGAGTCCTTGAAACAGGTCGAAGGCGCCTATGCGCTGACCGTGCTGACGCCGGAAGGCCTGATTGGCGCGCGCGACCCCGTGGGCATTCGCCCCCTCATTCTCGGCGACCTGAAAGGCGCGCCCATTCTCGCGTCGGAAACATGCGCCCTCGACATGATCGGCGCGACCTTCGTGCGCGACATCGCCCCGGGCGAAGTCGTCATCTGCAAGGCGGACGGATCGGTCGAAAGCCGTCAGATCTTTCCGAAAAAAGATCATGCGCGGCCCTGCATCTTCGAACTGATTTATTTCGCCAAGCCTAATTCCATCGTCGACGGCCAGAGCGTTTACGGCCTTAGAAAACGTCTCGGCGAACGACTCGCCAAGGAAGCGCCGTGCGACGCGGATCTCGTCTCGCCGATCCCCGACTCGGGCGTGCCCGCCGCCATCGGCTATGCGCAGAAAACCGGCCTTCCCTATGAGATGGCCCTCATCCGCAGCCATCATATCGGCCGCACCTTTATCGAGCCGGAACAGAAAATCCGCGAGGCGGGCGTCGCGCGCAAACATTCGCCCAATCGCGGCCTGATCGAGGGCAAGCGCGTTATCCTGATCGATGATTCCATCGTGCGCGGCACGACCTCGCGCAAGATCGCGCAGATGCTGCGTTACGCCGGCGCCAAGGAAGTGCATATGCGCATCGCCTGTCCGCCGATCCTGCATCCGGATTTTTACGGCATCAACACGCCGTCCCATGAAGAGCTTCTCGCCGTTGACCGCACGATCGAGGAAATGCGCCAGATCATCGGCGTTGACAGCCTCGCTTTCCTGTCCCTCGAAGGGCTTTACAAGGCCTTCCGCAAGGGCAAGCGCGACGACAGCTCGCCGGCCTTCACCGATCACTGTTTCACCGGCGACTATCCGACCAAGCTCACGGATCGCGACGCCGAGGCGCGCAACGCCATGGTGACGCAGCTCTCCTTCCTCGCCGAGACAAGCTGACCCTCTTTCCCTCTTGATTTTCCTTACGGGCGGAGGCACATCCCGCGCCGGATTTTCCGTCTCGGAGTTTTTATGCGTCGCGTCATGCGGTCGTCGGGCGATCTGATCGCCGACCGCCGGTATCGGTATGGGCTGGCGTTGGCGGAAGACGGCGATTTCAACGCCGCAGCCGATCTTTTCGAACAGGCGCTGGAGCGCGCGCCTGCATGGGCCGATGCGTGGTTCGCCCTTGGCCGCGCCCGACGCGAAGCGCATGACCCGGCCGGCGCGGCGACGGCTTTCCGCGAGGCGCTACGCTGCGACCCTGCGGACATTCTCGGGGCTAGTCTTGAATTATCCCGGCTCGACGCCAGCGTAGAGATCGACGCCGCCCCCCTCGCCTATGTGAAGGGCCTCTTCAATTCCTATGCGGAGGATTTCGACAAGGCGCTGGTCGAGCGCCTCGCCTATGCGACGCCGCAAAAGCTCAGCGCCATGGTGGCCGATATGGGTGGCGTGACGCCGAGACATTTCCGGCGCGTCCTCGATCTCGGCTGCGGCACCGGCCTTTCCGGGGAGGCGTTCGTCGCGAGCGCCGGCTGGCTCGAAGGCGTCGATCTCGCCGACGCAATGGTCGCGGAGGCGCGGAACAAGGGCGTTTACGACGCGCTCGCCTGTTCCGACATCATGTCGTTTCTGGGCGAGACGGAACACACATACGATCTCATCGTCGCCGCCGACGTCTTCATCTATTTCGGCGATCTGAAACATCTCTTCGCCGCCGCCTCGGCGAAACTGGCGCCCGGCGCGCTCTTCGCATTTTCCGTTGAACGGTCCGAAGAAACAGATGTGATGTTGTGCGATTCTTTGCGCTTCGCCCATTCGGCAAACTATGTCGCCGCCGCGCTCTCCGCCGCGGGGCTCGAACTGGCGAACATGGAGGAGGCGATCCTGCGCAAGGATCGGGGCGCGGATGTTGAAGGATTGCTCGTCGTGGCGAAGAAACCAGCGGAACTTCCGCAAGCGCTCACGCAGGAAGCGCAGGCGGATCAGGCTGTCGCTTTGGACAAGCTGAATTGAGCAGTATGCTCTCACCCCGATCATCCCGGCGAAGGCCGGGATCCAGATCACTCAAGAAGCCGGGCTTTGCCCGACAATATTTCTTTGCTGGGCCGCGGCCTTCGCCGGGGAAATCGGGAGAAAACTACAAATCCGCCAGCCGCGCCAGCGCCGCGTCGATCTTTTCAAGCTGCTCCACATAGTTCGCCCGGCGCACATGCTGTTCCTCGACGACCTCTTTCGGGGCCTTGTCGACGAAGTTCTTGTTGGCGAGCTTCTTGTCGATTCCGGCGACTTCCTTTTCGGTCTTGTCTTTTTCTTTAACGAGGCGCGCCTTCTCCGCCGCAATGTCGATGAAGTCAGCGACGGGCAGCGCCGCCACAGCACCCGCATGCACCACCTGCACCGCGCCTTTGGGCGCCTCATCTGCGGTTGAAATTTCCGACAAGCGCGCAAGGCGTTTCAGGACGTCGTCATGGCGTTTCAGCTTCGCCGCGTCGTCCACCGAACCGCCGACAAAGATCAGCGGGATTTTCGCAGCGACAGGGACGTTCATTTCCTGACGCACGGAGCGGACCTCGGAAATAAGGCCGATCACCCAATTCATCTCCGACGCAGCAGCGCCGTTTTTCAGCGCGTCATCAAAGGACGGCCACCGGCTCGTCATCAGCGCATCGCGTTTGGCGAACGCGCCCCAGAGCTCCTCCGTCACGAACGGCATGAAGGGATGCAGCAATTGCAGGATGCGGTCGAGCGCCCACGCGGTCGCCGCGCGCGTTTCCGCTTTCGCCGCCTCATCCTCGCCCATGAGGATGGGTTTCGCGAGTTCCAGATGCCAGTCGCAGAAGACGTTCCAGATGAATTTGTAGATCGCGCCCGCCGCATCGTTGAAACGGTAAGCCTCGATCTCACGCGTTACATCCGCAGCACACTGGTTCGCCTCGTGGACGATCCACTGATTGAGGGTCAGCGTCGCCTTCTTCGGATCGAAATTCGCATCCGGCTTGCATTCGTTCATCTCGCAGAAGCGCGCCGCATTCCACAGCTTGGTGGAGAAATTGCGGTAACCTTCGACGCGGGATTCCGCGAGGCGGACATTGCGGCCCTGCGCGGCTTGCGCGGCCAGCGTAAAGCGCAGCGCATCGGCGCCGTATTTGTCGATGAGGACGAGCGGGTCGATGACATTGCCCTTGGACTTCGACATCTTTTGCCCATGCTCGTCGAGCACCAGCGCATGGATATAGACCGTGTGGAACGGCACATCCTTCATGAAGTGGACACCCTGCATCATCATCCGCGCCACCCAGAAGAAGATAATGTCGAAGGCGGTGACGAGTACAGAAGTCGGGTAATGCTTTTTCAGCTCGTCAGTTTTTTCCGGCCAGCCCAAGGTCGAAAACGGCCACAGCGCGGAAGAGAACCATGTGTCGAGAACATCCTCGTCCTGCACCAGCAGCGGCGCCGCGTCATGCTCGTGACGGCGCATGTCATTGATCTCTTCGAGCGAATAACCTTCCTGTGTGTATTTCGCGATGGCGAGCTTGGTCGCCTCTTCTTCGCTTTCGGCCACATAACAATGGCCGTCCGGCCCGTACCACGCCGGAATGCGATGGCCCCACCAGAGCTGGCGCGAGACGCACCACGGCTCGATATTGTTCATCCACTGATAGTAGGTCTTGGTCCAGTTTTCGGGGACGAATTTCGTCTTGCCGGTCTCCACCGCCTCGATCGCCGGTTTCGCGAGCGTCTTCGCATCCACATACCACTGGTCGGTGAGCATGGGTTCGATGACGACGCCGGAGCGGTCGCCGAAAGGCTGCATGATCTTCTTGTCTTCGACCTCAATCATCAGGCCTTCGGCGTCGATATCGGCGATGACGCGCTTCCTCGCCTCGAAGCGATCCAGCCCGCGATATTCGTCCGGCACGAGATTGATGCCGTCCACATAAGACGCATCGGGCTCGCCGCCCTTCTTCACCAGCTTTTGCGCTTTCGCCGCTTCCTCGGCGTAGGGCGCGCCATCGTCGCGCATGGCGCCTTTCATGTCCATGAGCCGATACATGGGAATGTTGTGGCGCTTGGCGACCTGATAGTCGTTGAAGTCATGACCGCCGGTGATCTTCACCGCGCCGGAGCCGAAATCCGGGTCCGGATAGTCGTCAGTGATGATCGGGATGAGGCGCCGGTGTTCCTTCGGCCCCACGGGAATTTCGCAGAGCTTGCCAACGATAGGCGCGTAACGCTCGTCCGACGGATGCACCGCCACGGCGCCGTCGCCAAGCATCGTTTCGGGGCGCGTCGTCGCGATGGAAATGTAATCGCGGGTTTCGCGCAGCACGACATTCCCATCCTCATCCTTCTCGACATATTCGTAGGTTTCGCCGCCGGCCAGCGGATATTTGAAATGCCACATATGGCCGTCGACTTCCCGGTTCTCCACTTCGAGATCGGAAATCGCGGTTTCGAATTTCGGGTCCCAGTTGACGAGGCGCTTGTCGCGATAGATGAGGCCTTCATTGTAAAGGTCCACAAAGACCTTCATCACCGCCTTCACCATCTGGTCGTCGGAAGAGCCGTCCTCGCCCATGGTGAAGCGCTCACGCGACCAGTCGCAGGAGGCGCCGAGGCGTTTCAACTGGTTGATGATCGCGCCGCCCGACTCATGGCGCCATTTCCAGACTTTCTCGACAAACGCCTCGCGGCCGATATCGGTGCGTTTCGGCTCCTGCCGCTCCATCATCTGGCGCTCGACCACCATCTGCGTCGCGATGCCCGCATGGTCGGTTCCCGGCTGCCACAGCACTGACTTTCCGCGCATGCGCTCAAAGCGGCAGAGAATATCCTGCAGCGTGTTGTTGAGGGCGTGGCCCATATGGAGGGAGCCGGTGACATTGGGCGGCGGAATGACGATGGTGAAGGGCTCGCCCTCGCCCGACGGCTTGAACGCGCCGGACCGCTCCCACGCCTCGTAAAGGCGGGCCTCGGCGGACTGGAAATCGAAATTCTTGTCTAGCATGCGTAAAATCTTGTTTTTTGGCTACTATCGCCGCGTTTAGCCCCGCTGGCATGGTTGTTCAAGCTTTCCCCGCAAATGACCCGTTAGCAAGCACTGAGCATCACAGCGAAATCCGCCGAATACTCATTGATTATTGCAAATACCTCGATCCAGTAATAAATTTACTGGGCAATGGTTGAAAATACGGACAAATCTCAATCGCCTGAATTTGGCGTAAATGGCGCGGTTTTAAACGCACCGACTATGTCTGATGAGATGCGTGCAGAATATTTGGGCTTAAGTGAAAGTCCTAGACCACAAGAACTATCCGCATTGTCAAAGCTAATTTTCACCGTGTCCATTTTGCTCTCAGCTTATGTCGCAGGCATGAAGCATCCGATCACGGCAGATTCTTCTACTATCGATAATTTATCTTTGCTTGCGATAATCCTTCTCTTTTTGGGAATTTCTATCGACCGCATCATCAGCAAAATCAAAAAACTCGTAACGCAGTCGGACTGAGAAGTTCGCTAATTTCTTTCCACCTTCAGCCCCGTCCAGCGGGCGATGAAGGCCCACATATCGGCGTATTCCTCGATGATCTTGTCCGTGGGCTTGCCGGAGCCGTGGCCGGCGCGGGTCTCGATCCGGATCAGATGGGGCCGACTGCCGATATCGGCCGCCTGCAGCGCCGCGGCGTATTTGAAGGAATGGCCCGGCACGACCCGATCGTCGGTGTCGGCGGTCGTGATGAGGATCGCCGGATAGTCCTCGCCCTCCCTTATATTGTGACAGGGCGAGTAGGCATGGAGGTTTTTGAAATGCGCCTCCTCCCCCGGATCGCCATAGTCGTCCACCCAGAACCGGCCCGCCGTGAATTTGTTGAAGCGCAGCATGTCCATGACACCCACCGCGGGCAGCCCCGCCGCGAAGAGGTCCGGCCGCTGGTTGATGACCGCGCCCACAAGCAAGCCGCCATTGGACCCGCCCTGAATGGCGAGCTTTTCCTTCGCGGTGATCCCTTCAGCGAACAGATATTCGCCGGCCGCGATGAAATCGTCGAACACATTCTGTTTGTTGAGCAGCCGCCCGGCGTCGTGCCAGGCTTTGCCATATTCGCCGCCGCCGCGAATGTTCGCGAGCGCGAAGACGCCGCCCATCTCCATCCACTGAAGCCGCGTTACGGAAAAGGCCGGCGTCACCGATACATTGAAGCCGCCATAGGCGTAAAGCAGCGTCGGCGCGCCGCCCGATAAATCGAGCCCCTTTTTATGCGCAATGAACATCGGGATTTTGGTTCCGTCTTTTGACGGATAAAAGACCTGACGCACTTCGTATTCGCTGGGATCGAAGGGTGTTTCCGGTTCCCTGAAGACAAATTGTTCGCCGCTTGCGATGTCGTAGCGGTAAATCGTCGGCGGCCGGTTGAAGCTTTCGAAGCTGTAAAACGTTTCCTCATCGTCTGGTTCGCCGCCGAAGCCGCCAGCCGATCCAACGCCGGGAAGCGCGACCTCGCTAAGAGACGCGCCGTCGAGCGCGAACAAACGCACCGCCGATTTCACGTCCTCCATGTAATGCGCGAAAATCCTCCCGCCGACGATGTTGACGCCGGAAAGGACATGCTCGCTTTCGGGAATGACTTCTTCCCATGCGCCCGGCTCATCCGCAGAGGTAGAGACGAGCCTTCCTTTCGGGGCGTCCTTGTCGGTGAAGAAGAAATGCCGTCCGCTCGCCGTGGCGATATAGCTGTAATCGTGCTCGAAGCCGGAAACGATTTCCTCCGGCTCCGCCGCAAAATGCGCTAGATCGATCAGCACCACTTCGTAACGGCTGTCAGTGCCCTTCCAGACAGTGACCACCAGAGTCTTGCCGTCGCTTGAAACCGCGGCGCTGAACCCTTCTTCCGGGCGTTCGGGCCGGTCGTAGATCAGCCGGTCTTTATCCTGAGCGTCGCCGATTTTGTGAAAATAGACCGCCTGATAAAGATTGAGGCTCTCGAACGCCCCGCCCGCTTCCGGTTCGGGATAGCGCGAATAGTAAAATCCCGACCCGTCCTTCGCCCAGCTTACACCGGAGAATTTCACCCAGTCGATCCTGTCCTCAAGCACTGCGCGTGTCGACGCATCGACGACGCGGATCGTCATCCAGTCGGAGCCCCCATCCTGAACCAGATACGCGACGAGCGATCCGTCCGGTGACGGATAATAGGCCGAAAGCGCCGTGGCGCCGTCTTCGGACCATGTGTTGGGATCGAGGAGCACCCGTGGCGCGCCTTCCCCGCCGTCCTGAACGTACAGCACATATTGGTTCTGGAGCCCGTCATTGCGGCGATAGAAAATCCGTTCGCCTTTTTTGACGGGCAGGAGGAATTTCTCGTAATCCCAGAGCGCTTTCAACCGCGCCTTGATCTCAGCGCGTCCCGGCAGGCTTTCGAGATAAGCGAAAGTGACGTCGTTCTGCGCCTTGACCCATGCGGCGACCTCGTCATCCTCGCGCACATCGGCTTCGAGCCAGCGATAAGGGTCTGCGACGCTCACGCCGAAAAAGTCATCAGCTTCTGCGACGGTCTTTGTCACCGGATAGGCCGGTTTGGTGTCATGATTTTTCATGGGACTCGGTTTCGCGCATCGCCGCAGATCATGCAAAAGAAAAAGCCGGCGCCCATTTTTTCATTTTGGGGCCGGCTTTCGGGATATTCTATGGCGCGTCTTATTCGCCGGTCATCGCAGCCCGGTTTAACCGCGGCGGCGGCGCGCTACGCGCTGAACCTCTTCCTCGACCTTTTCCTCGACGATCGCCGGGAGATTGTCGTCGAGCCAGTCCTTGATCAAGGGCTTCAACATCTCGGTGACAATGTCCTCCAGGGTCTTGCCCGGCCCCTCCGACACGCGGATGGACTGGGAAAGATTGTGGAAGGCCTGAGACGCCGCCGCTGCGGCGCTCCGGTCCAGAATATCCTCTTCGGTGTCTTCTTGTGGCATGGGCGCCGCCGCCTTCGGTTGCTTGACCATTTCAATTTCATCTTCGTCGCCCTCGTCCGGCGCAGGCGCCGGCGATGGCGCCTGTTCTTTCTTGGTGAGGGTCAGCTCCGGCTTTTCAGCCTCCGGCGCCTCAGCTTTCGCGGCGGGCGGCGGGGTCGGCTCGGGGCTCGGTTCCGGCGCGGCTTTGGCGGCCGGCGCCGAAGCCTGATCCTCCTCGTCCTCGGATATGATCCGGCGGATCGAGGCGAGAATCTCTTCCATGCTGGGTTCAGGCTGGGCGTTTTCCATGTGACCTCAAGGCCCTTTCAAGGGTCAATTCGTCGGAATCGGGCGGCGTTCACGCCGGGTTTTACGGTTTTCAGCCGCTTCGCGCCAGTGATCAAGGCCTGACGCGCGGGAAGATTACTCTTCGTAGAACTCGCCAGCGGCGGCTTCCAGCGCTTCATTGGAAACCCCCGCCCCTTCCGGCGTCAGCATGCCGATCGCCGCGAGGAGGCCGAAGGCGGCCGTCTGCATGTCGCGCTGGGCGCTGACCAGCGTCACTTGCGCATTCAGATATTCCTGTTCCGCATTCAAGACGTCGAGCGTGGTGCGCGTGCCCACCTGCGCTTCCTGGCGCACGCCCTCAAGAGCCATCGTGTTCGCCTCAACGGACGCCGCTGCAGAACGCGCAACAGCCCGCGCCGCCACCAGCCGCTCCCAGGCGGCGATCGTGCGCGCCTCAACCTGACGCGCCGCAGCCACCGCCTGCGAGCGATCGCTGTCATGCAGCGCCTTGGCCTCGCGCACGCGCGAGAAATTGAGGCCGCCGAGAAAGATCGGCATGGACGCGCGCGCGCCAAAGCTGAACTCTTCGCTATTATTGACGAAGAAGCTCGGCTCCTCCGCATACTGATAACCCGCGGTCACAGAGACCGACGGCAAAAAGGCGCCGCGGGCGATATTGACCTGGCGCCGCGAGACTTCCGCCTGCTCGCGCGCAGCGATATTGGCCGGCGCATATTGGGCCGCAATGGCGAGCGCGCCTTCAAGCGTATCCGGCAATTCCGGCAAGGTCTCAACGGGTTCAAGGTCGCCCGGGACCTGGCCCACAAGCTCCCCATACTGAGCGCGTGCAATGGCGAGTTCGCCTTGCGCCGACGACAGCCGCGCGCGCGCTTCGGCAAGCCGGGCGTCCGCCTGGGAGACATCCGTGCGGGTAATTTCGCCCACATCGAAACGTGCTTTCGCCATGTCCTGCTGGCGCACCAGCACCGTCACATTATTCTTATTGAGTTCGAACACCGCCATGTTGCGCTGAACGTTGAAATAGGCGCTCGCAACGTCGAGCAACACCTGCTGTTCCGCCCCGGCAAGCTGCGCCCCGCCGGCGCGCACCCGCGCGCCCGCCTGTTTGATGGCGTTGTAATTCCTGAACCCGGTGAAGATCGCCTGCTCGGCGTTCACCGCGCCGGTAAGCGGTTCGAAGTTCGTATCCTGCGATTGCGGCATCGGATTGGGATCGTTCGGGTCCACATTGAAGAGCGATGTGACCGTCTGGTCCACTTTCTGATAGCTGCCCTGCGCAGACACCTGCGGCAACGCCCCCGCCCAGGCTTGCGCTTTCGATTCGCGGATCGCTCTTAACCGCGCGCGCTCGGCGCGGATCGTGGGATTGGTCTGATAGGCAAGCGCCAGCGCGTCCGTGAGGGTTTCTGCGTGAGCCGGCGCGCTGAGCCCCGCCATCGCCGCCGCCAGAATGAAATACACTACCCGCACAATCGAACGCTCCTCGGCCGGGCCGCCCAAAACTCACGCCCAGCGTAGACCAAATCTGCGTCTTCAACACCCGTCTTCAAGCTGATTCAGCAGCTTGTCTTGTGAATATCGCGTTAAAACACGAAGGTTTTCGCCGCAGCAAAGCCCGGAATGACGGTTTTCGCCGTGGCGTCGAATTTCTCCGTCGCCGCAAAGGCGTCGCCGCTGCGCCGGTAGATGACGCCGCGTGAAACTCCGCCGCGACGCTGAATCGCCGCAAGACGGCCATGGTCTTTCAACTGCGCCAGCAGCGTGTCCGGCCGGACCTCAATCACGCCATCGATCAAGATGAGGTCGAAAGGCCCCTGATCCGGGGCGCCCTTGGCGCTGTCGCCGGTGATCACCGCCGCATTGCCGACATCGAGCTGGGTCAGATTCTCCTGCGCCGCGGCGGCGAGGGCCTCGTCGCTCTCGACGGCGACAACCATGTCAACGAGGCGCGCAAGAACGGCCGTCGAGTAACCAGTTCCGGCCACCGCATCGAGGCAAAGATCGCCCGGGCGCGGATCGGCGGCGTCCACCAGCTTGGCGAAATCGCGGGCCGTCAGCATCGCGCGGTTCGGCGCATAGGGGAGCTCGCGCTCCACATAGGCCTGCTCGCGCAGCCCCGCCGGCAAAAACACCTCCCGCGGAATGGTTTCGAGCGCCGCCTGCAGCCGCAGGTCGGTGACGTCATTGGTGCGCACCTGGCTTTCCACCATCCGCCGCCGCGCCGCCTTGAAATCCATATGAAGCCCCTTGTCGCCGGTTCATTTCCGAAGGGGGCATACATCCGGCCGGGCCCAGTTGCAACGCGGCGAAATAGGGATTGCCGCGCCCGATAATTCACCTTTGACCGGGCCCGCGCCCCGCGCTATGAGGGCGGCCCTTCCCGGAGCCGCCCATCTCACCACGAGGGCTGCTTTCCTTCCGGCCACGTGGCGGAGTGGTGACGCAGCGGCCTGCAAAGCCGTGTACGCCGGTTCGATTCCGGCCGTGGCCTCCAAAAACTCTGGATAATCAGACGTCAGCCTGCCAAATAGCGGTTGGTCTCACCGGCGTTTTTGAGTATTCGCGCGCCATCGCGCGCGGGCGGTTCGATTACGGCCGTGGCCTCCATACAACATTCTGAATCTATTTCTCTTTTCCGAGAATTTGGTCTGTTTTCGCCCAGCTTCCGTCTTATCTCTTCATTAAAATTTTAACGGCTTGTGTTTTCAATCGGTTACTAAAACCCCGGCTGCCCGCTATTCGCCGCATCGACATAACCGCCCGCCGCTTCGCGGTTGCGGTCGCCGTCAACAGAAGACAAGTAGAACTCAAGAAGCCGCAGAGCCCGGCAACCAGATTTTGAGGAGTGGATTTGATGCGATTCGGGGGCGTAGCACTTATAGCCTTGATGACAGCTTCCTGCGCCAGCGTGGATCAGGAGCTGCTTGAAGCGCAACTTCCGGACACGCCTGCGTCGTGGACGGCGGATCAAGCCGCCACCGCCACGCCGACCGGCGACTGGGTCGCGGCGTTTCAGGACAGCGCTCTTCGCGGGCTCATCGATGAAGCGCTCGAACACAACAATAATTATCTCGCCACCGCCGCCAATCTCGATCAGGCGCGCGCCGGCGCGCGCATCGCCCGCGCCGATCTCCTGCCGACGCTCGGCGCATCCGCGCGGTCGAGCCGAAACGCCATCGTCACCGATCCGACCCTGTCGGCGCAGGTCGGCGGCGGCGGTGTAAACGAACTCAGCGGCTTGCGGGCGCAGGAGATCGAAGACCGCTTCGGCCTCGACACAGACGGCGATGGACGGCTCGACGGTCTCGACACCGACAATGACGGCGTGATCGACGCAGATCTTCCGAACCGGCGCCTTTACATCAACAACTTCTCTCTCGGCGCGCAGATCCAGTGGGAACTCGATGTCTGGGGCCGGCTGACCGATCAAACACGCGCCGCCTATAAAGACGCCGCCGCAGCCTATGCCGACCTGGAAGCGGCGCGGCTTTCACTCGCCGCCCGCGTGGCGCAAGCCTGGTTCGCGCTCATCGAAGCGCGCCAGCAACGCGAACTCGCCGAACGCGACACGGAAGCGCGCGAACGCAATCTTCGCGTCACCGAACGGCGTTACGATCGCGGCGTCTCATCAAGTCTCGATGTTCGCCTGTCACGCTCCGCGCTTGGATCGAGCCAGGCGAACCTTGCCCTCCGCCAGCGCCTCGAGCTGGAAGCCTCCCGTGCGCTTGAAGTGCTGCTTGGGCGCTATCCCGCGGCCGAGCTTGAAGCGGCGGCGACGCTCCCCTCCCTTCCCGAACTTGAAGGGGCCGGCGCGCCGGGCGAAATCCTCACCCGCCGTCCCGATCTCATCGCCGCGGAAGCGCGCATGGAGTCCGCCGGTCTGCAGGCGCGCGCCGCGCGCAAGCAATTGCTGCCGCAGCTCACCCTGACCTCGCAGATTTCCACCTCGGGTCCGAATCTTGCGGATATCATCGATCCCGAACGTCTCGCCGGCAACATTGCGGCGGGCCTGTTCCAGCCCTTGTTTCAGGGCGGCCGCATTCTCGCCAATTCCAAACGCGCGCGCGCGGCGGCCGAGGCCTCGCTTTACAGCTATGTGCAGACAGTGCTGACTGCCTATCAGGAGGCGGAGAACGCCATCGCCGCTGAAACCCTCCTCGCCGCGCGCGAGGAAGCCCTGCGCCTTGCCTATGAAGAAGCCGCCGCGGCGGAGGAATTGACTGAACGCCGTTATTCCAGCGGCGCCGCCACGATTTTCAACCTTCTGGATGCGCAAACGAGAAGAATTTCGTCCGAGAGCGCCTATATCCAGGCCCAGCAGCAGCGCGTCTCGAACCGCGTCCAGCTTTATCTCGCCATCGGGGGCGACTTCCTCACCGAGGAAAGACTGGCTGCGCTGCAGGCTGAAACCGGAGAGTAAGTAACCGTCATGTTTCGGAAATTCGCCACCATATTCGGCACGCTCGGCATTATCGCCCTGTTTATCGGCGTGATCGTCGGCATGTCGATGCTGCGCCCTAAGCCCGAGCGTCAGGAGCCGCAAATCGCGCCGCCCTCGGTTTTTTACACAGTCGCAGAGTCGCAGTCGGTTACGCTCGATGTTTCCGCGCAGGGTGAAGTCCGTCCGCGTACGGATATTTCCCTGACGGCGCAGGTGGCGGGCCAGGTCGTCTCGACCTCGAATGAATTCGTCAATGGCGGCGCCTTTGAAAAGGGCGACGTTCTGATCAAGATCGAGGACGCCGCCTATCGCGCCGCCGCCGCAGCCGCGCGGTCGCGTCTCGCTCAGGAAGAAGCCGAAGCGGCGCTCGCCCGCAAGGATTACGAAGAGCTTGGCCTGCAGGAAGACCCCACGGCTCTGGCCCTGCGCATTCCGCAGCTCGAACAGGCGCGCGCCGAATACAACGCCGCGAAGCTCGACCTCGATCGCACCACCATTCGCGCGCCTTTCAAGGGCCGTGTGCGCGAGCGTATTGTCGGCGTCGGCCAATATGTTTCGCCGGGCGCCCAGCTTGGCCGAATCTTTTCCACCGACGTGGCGGAGATCAAACTGCCGCTGACGGATAACGATCTGGCGAAACTCGGCTTGCCGCTGGCCTTCACAGCCACTGAAGACGACCCCGGCCCGACGGTCGTCATGAGCGCTTCGGTGGCGGGCAAAGCGCATCAATGGACCGGTCGCATCGCCCGCACCGAAGGCGCCATCGACGCCGCAACGCGCCAGGTTGTTGCAATCGCCGTCGTCGACGATCCCTATGGCGAAGGCGCCGATGGGGACACGCCGCTCGCCATGGGGCTCTATGTCGATGCGACGATCACCGGCAAGCCCTATGAGAACGCGATCGTCCTGCCCCGCGCCGCGCTTTACGGCCGGGACACGGTCTACACCATCGCCGAGGATGACACGCTGGTGGAGCGCAAGGTGGAAATTGTTTCCACCGACCGCGACAGCATTACCGTCGCCAGCGGCCTTCAGGATGGCGACCGCGTCGTCACCTCCCCGCTGCGCGGCGCCTCCGAAGGTGACAAGGTGAACCCCGCGGACCCGCTGGAAGCCCTGCCCGGCTCCGAGAAATCGGACGAGCCCTCGCCGACCGCGAGCGCTTCCAACATAACATCCGGAGAATAACCCCATGCATGGACTGATCTCATGGTGGGCCCGCAATTCGGTCGCCGCGAACCTTTTAATGGTCGCCTGCATTATCGCCGGCATTATCGCCTTCACCCGGATGGAGCGCGAAGTTTTTCCTTCCGCTTCCTTCAACGGCGCGACAATTTCCGTCGCCTGGCCGGGCGCCTCGCCGCAGGAGGTAGAGGAACAGATCATCCTGCGTATTGAGGAAGCCGTCTCCGACATTGACGGGATCGAGCATATCAGCTCAACGGCGCGCGAAGGCGCGGCGAGCGTGAATGTGGAAGGCGCCGACACCGTCGACGCCACGTTTTTCCTGAATGAGATCAAGAACCGCGTCGACGGCATCTCGACTCTGCCGCAAGATGCGTTTCCGCCGATCGTGCGGCAATGGCGCAATCAGAACCCAACCCAATTCATTGCTCTTTACGGAGACCTGGAGCCCCGCGAGCTTTATCGCCTGGGGCGCGAACTGCGCGATGAACTCGCGCAAATACCCAATGGCTCGCCGCTCGTCGACACATGGGGCATTCGCAATGAGGAAGTCTCCATCGAGGTTTCCGAAGAGGCGTTGCGCCGCTACGGCCTGACCTTCGACGACGTCTCGCGCGCCATTCGCGGCTCCTCGCTCAATCTCTCGGGCGGACAGGTGCGCACGGATACAGGCAACATCCAGCTCGCCACGCGCAACCTTGCCGACACCGAGGAAGAGTTCGAGCGCATTATCGTGCGCCAGTCACCCGACGGCTCGACAATCCGCATTCGCGACGTCGCCACAGTCGTCGACGGGTTTGAGGATTCAAGATCCATTCGCGAGATGAACGGCAAGCCGGCCGTGAACCTCGCCGTGCAGGCGCCGGACACGCTCAACATCGTCACGCTCTCCGAAGCGGTCGACAAATGGCTTGAAGAGAAGAACAAGGAACTCGAAGGAAAAGCCGAACTCTCTATCTGGTTCGACTTCGCGGACCTTTATTTCGAGCGAGTTAATCTCATCGCGTCGAATGCCGGCATCGGCCTGGTGCTCGTCCTCATCGTGCTGCTTCTGTTCCTGCGCCCGGCGGTGGCTTTATGGGTGACGGTGGGCATCGCCGTTTCATTTTTCGGCGCCTTCATCTTCCTGCCCATGGTCGGCGTCTCCCTCAACATGCTGTCGCTATTCGCGTTCCTTCTCGTCATCGGCGTCGTTGTCGACGACGCCATCATCGTCGGCGAGGCGATTCACAATGAGGTGGAGGCCGGCGGCAAGGGCGTCGACGCTGCAACGGTAGCAACGCAACTTGTCGCAAAGCCCGTCCTCTTCGCCGTCATCACCACCATGATCACCTTTTTGCCATGGCTGTTCCTGTCCGGCGGCACCGCCCAATTTACGAAACACATCAGCTACACGATCATTTTCGCACTGTTGTTCTCGCTGATTGAATCTTTCCTGATCCTGCCCGCGCACCTTGCGCATATGAAAAAGCAGAACAAGGAAGGCGTCTATTATCGCCTGCAAAAGGTGTTCGCCGAGGGGCTGATGACGGTCGCCGACACCATGTACCGTCCGGTGATCAAGGCCGCCCTGCGCTTTCGCTACTTCACCGTGGCGTTCTTCCTCGGCGCCTTCATGATCTCGGCGGCGCTATTGGCGCAAGGCTGGGTCGCCTTCAAATTCCAGCCGGAAGTGCAAGGCACGTTTTTGTCGCTCACGGTGCGCATGCCGGAAGGCTCCCCCTGGGCGCGGTCGGAGCAGATTTTTGAGGAGATCGAAGGCGCCGCTGACCGGCTGAAAGCCGATCTCAACACGCCGGATCGGAAATATGTGCAATCGGTCTATATCGGCGCCGATGAGGAAGACATCTCCGCCTATGTCACTATCGTGCCCGCGGACGAGCGCAAAGAATCCACCAAGGAGATCGCCGAACTCTTCCGCCAGGAGCTGGGCGACATTCCAGACGCTGAAGAGATCACCATCAGCTACACATTAAATGACGGTGGGCCCGACCTCACCTTCGGCATCGAATCCGACAGTCTTGAGGATCTGCGTCTCGGCGTTCTCGATCTTCAGAATTTCCTGCGCACGCTGCCCGGAACCTATGACGTGCGCAACAATCTGCAATCCGCGACGCCGGAATTGCAGGTGGAGTTAAAACCCGGCGCGGAACGGTTCGGGCTGACGCTGGCCGAAGTCTCGCGCCAGATCCGTCAGGCCTTCTATGGCGAAGAAGTCCAGCGCCTGCCGCGCGGCGGCCAGGATGTGCGCGTCATGGTGCGTTATCCGAAGTCCGACCGGGAATCGCTCACGACGATTGAATCCATGCGCATCCGCACCGCGGACGGGCGGGAGGTTCCGTTGACCGTGGTCGCTGACGCCAAATTCGCGCCGAGCTTTAAACGCATCGACCGCCGCGACCGCCAGCGTTCGGCGCGCATTACAGCGGAATTGCAGGAAGGCGCGGACCGGGAAGCGGTGATGAAGATCTATCGCGAGGAGTTCGTCCCGGAATTCAAACGGCGCCATCCGGGCGTCTCCCTCGCCCAGCGAGGCGACGCCGAGGACCAGCAGGATTTTATCACTGAATGGGCGGGTCTCCAGGGCTTTGCATTCTTCGCCATGTATATGCTGCTGGCGATCGCCTTCGGCTCCTATTTCCAGCCGCTCCTCGTCATGTCGGCGATCCCTTTCGGCTTCATGGGCGCCGCCTTCGGCCACTTCATCTTCGGTCTCGACTTCGCGCTTTTCTCTTTCTTCGGGATCGCGGCGGCGGCCGGCGTCGTGGTCAACGACAACCTCGTTCTGATCGACTATGTGAACCGCCTGCGCGCCGATGGCGAAGGCGCCATATCCGCCCTTGTCAAAGCGGGCGTCGGGCGTTTCCGCCCGATCCTTTTGACCTCGCTGACCACCTTTGTGGGTCTGTTGCCCATCATGTTCGAACGCTCGACCTCGGCGCAGTTTCTGATGCCGACGGTCGTCTCCCTCGCCTTCGGGGTTTTCTTCGCGACTTTCGTGACGCTTCTCTTCGTGCCGGCCATGTATGCGGTCGGCGCGGATATCTCCCGCTTCTATCGCTGGTCCTGGACCGGCGTGAAGCAGCCGCCGGTGGGTCATGGCGCCTCTGAGGAGTCCGATTACGGCGAATCGCACGAAGGTCATGTGCCGGGCCTCAGCGGGCGCCGGAACCCGCTCTGGGATCCGGCCGAATAGAGGCGACTTTCCTTCGACAAACGCGGGAAAACGGGGCCTTCGGGCCCCGTTTTCTGTTAACCATATGTTAAGAACTTGATGAGACCTTAATAGTGTCTTCTCCCGAGAAGATACCCCACCATACCCCACGACAGTGAGTACCGGCCGCGTTTCCCCCAAACGCGGCCGTCTCGCTTTTATGGCGCTCCTCCCAGGATCGCCGCCTCTGATCATCCGATTCCATGACACTTTTTTGCGCCTGCTCTGCGGCTTCTACGCCGGCAATGAGGGGCCCGAGCCCATGACTTGGCAACCAACAGGCCCGCAACCGGGCGCCGCGGAAGCCGGACCCCAGAGTAGACTAGGACGCCCCTTGAGAAAAAATGCCCCCGTTAAGCAAATGGGTGTAGATTCAAGGCGTCGCCTTTGCTATAGGCCGCGTTCCAAGGGCGATCCCCGATAGCTCAGTTGGTAGAGCAGCTGACTGTTAATCAGCGGGTCACTGGTTCGAGTCCAGTTCGGGGAGCCATTTCTCAAAACGAGCCGAATCGCCCATTTTCGATGACGAGGCTTGCGCGGCAATCATTGCCGTTTCCGCAAGGGAATCAAAAGGTTGCTTGAATTCTGCGTTCAATTCTCCATGCGCCCAGGTGCAGTTCGAAAGTAAGAAATTCAACATCCTCGACTTCTCTTTTGCCGACTGTTTTTCGAACAGGCGATGGGCGTCCTTCGCCAATTTCAACAGTTCGACACCCTCGTCCATGTAGGAATCGTCGGCCAACTCGTGACGCTCGATGTCCCTTGCACAACGCGCCTGCTCGTCACGCCACTGGGTCCGCATTCGGTCATAAAAGTCCTCAGACACCCGCCCGTCGAGCTTATCGATATACATGGCGTCAATTCGCTGCTGCAGCCGATTTCGCTCTTTCTCAAGCCTGGCGATGGCCTCGGCATGCTCGCGCTTCTCGTCGGCGCAGCTGTCTTTCAGCGCCCGGCTGACCCACTCAAAAACGTCATCATCGAATCGGAGCTTACGCAAAAATGAAGTGAATTTCTCTTCCAACACTTCTTCACGCGTATAGGGCTCGCCGCATTTTCCCTTAAACCCAGTGCAATGATAGTAGACGTATTTTTTCTTTTTCAGCTCTCCGACCATCGCGCAGCCGCAATGGCCGCAAGTGATCAACCCGGTAAAAGCGAAGTCATGCGCAGATGATCCCCGCAGCTTGGATGTGTTTCTTCCATCCAATACGCCCTGGACGCGCGACCATAATTCATTCGTTACGAGTGGCTCATGGCTGCCCTGATATCGCTTCCCTTTCCAATCGAACTCGCCCGCATAAATTCGGTTGCGGAGAATTTTATGAATGGTGCTGTTGGTTACAGGTTGGCCGCTCTTCCGAAACGTCAACCCGTGAGAGCGTGCTTTAACGCCAAGCTGCCGAAGTGAGTAACGGCCCGTTGCATACCATTTAAACATTTTGGCAATGAGCGGTCCAGCGACAGGATCGACTTCAATTATCTTCTTCCCGTTCGGCCCGTCGGTATTGTGATAGCCCAGCGGAGCGCAGGACGGCCAAATCCCTTGTTCCGCCTTTTCCAGCATTCCTTTCCGGGTTTCCTCCGAAAGATTGTCGATGTAATTCTTGGCCATCAAAACTTTGATGCCGTGCATGAATTTTTCGGACGACCGCGAGTCGTAGGAAAGAACCGTTCCCTCTTTTACGAAATGGATCTCGACGTCCAAATCGTCGACGGTCACCCAATCCTTTAGATTCCGATAAAGGCGGTCCGTTTTCTCGACCAACAAAACGCGCACGGTCGGATGGCGACGCAGATAAGTCATCATTTTGTCGAAATGCGTGCGGCCGCTTTTCTTGGCCGTTTCAACATCGACAAATTCTTCAGCCACGCGGATGCCGTTTATCGCCGCGTATTCGCTTAAGAGCTTCAACTGCGCGGGAATCGAAAACCCTTCTTTTTCCTGCTCTTTAGAGGAAACGCGCGCATAAACTACGGAGCGCGGCGCAGTTTGCTGCTTTGATTGAGTTTTTCCCCAGTTTCGAGAGGCCATGGGTCCGTCCGTTCAGCTTCACGAGAAATATAGATTCTCTAGCATCATTCGGGCTCGGTGCGAATGGCTTGTTCCTAAAATGTTCAACGAATCAAATTTGGGAAAATTGCGGGCCAATCAATCGGTTGGTCGAAATAGAACAGAAAGCGCTTCATTGAAGGACTGCACATTTTCTAATTGTGCTTGGAATGTCCTGCTTGCGCCTTCTGTTCCGCAATTTTCCATTCTCGAAGAATCCGAAAAAAGCCAACGGCGTTATCGACGATCTCCCGCGCGTCTTCCTGTGTCAGCCTGTGAGCGTAATGCGGCTGCCATTCATCCATTGTTCTACGAATTAATTCCGGCTTAGGAAATTTACGAGTCCGAGGAAGGGGCGAGCGGTTGGCGTCTCCCAAACCTGAATTAGGCAACTGCCGTCTTGGAGACTTCATCGATCTACGCCACCTTACCAACTTAAAATTTATCGATTGCGACTCCAAACCAAAGCGCCGGTCCCGTCGTTCGCATTCTCAAAAAACGCCGCGCGGACGGGAGCTGCAAAGCTCGGATCATCGAGTTCAACGCTGAGAAACGACTTCTTGTCCTCGCCGGCGCTGTTCGAACGCCAGGCGGCGCCAAGCTCTGCGCCACCG
>PAIP01000002.1 GCA_002704915.1 Parvularcula sp. | reverse complement strand
CCAACTGCTCCAGCATGGCGAGCGCTTTCTTTTTTTTACCGGTCGTCATGTAAAGGCGCGCGAGATGATATTGGGCAAAGGCTGGATTGGCGAAGCCTTCCTCTACCGCCTTTTCATAATTTCTCACCGCTTCATCGTATTGGCCAAGCTCATGCTGAGAGCGCGCCAGATAATAAAGGTAAGCGGCGTTGTCGCTGTCGCCTTCGATCAGCGCGCCATAGGCCTCTGCCGCGCCTTCCCAGTCCTGTTCAGCATATTTCGCCGAGGCTTCTTCCTCAGTCTGCGCGAAGGCGGGGCTCGCGAAAACAGCCAGACCCAATATCGCTGCGGCGCAAAATGACTTCATGAGACGCTCCCTGACTTGACGGTCGGTTATCCTAGCACCGGTCGTGAATATCAAAGAGCCTCCGGGCAAAATTCGCAATTCCTGCCACGCTGGAGGAAAACGCCTATTCCAAGACCGTCACAATATTGGAGTCCTGATCCACGAGCTCGCGGCCGGAATAGAACAAGTCCTTGCCCTTCCAGTCCTGAACCAGCCGCTGTCCCCATGACGGATTCATGGGCGAGTTCACGAAATACATCTCGAAAAACTTGCGGCTCATCATGTCTTTTTCGAATTGCGGCTGATCCACTTTTTCGCCTGTGTAGAAGTCATAGGCGGTCGGCTCGTGAAACATGAAGCTCGCATTGGGCGCGGCATAGCGCTCCTCGCCCTGCAAATAGATCGGCACGCACATGGAATAACAGGCGCGCCGGCCGCGCACGCGTGTGTCGACCACATGGGTGCGCTTCATGCGATCAATGACGCGGATCACCCGCTCGCCCTCGCCGATGACGCCGCCCGGCGAATGGAGATCGATGACGACGCGCGAGCCTTCATTTTTCCATTCCCGCCACGCCTCTTCAAAACGCCGGGCCATGGGCGCTTCCACTTTATCGCGCCAGGTAAAGACGATGGTGTCAGGATCGGCGCGGTCGCGGGCCACGCTGAGCTCGCCGCGGCCTAGAAAGATCAGCTCTTCGTTGCGAGCGATGAGAAACGCCGTCGCCGCCAGCATGAAAACGGTGGCGACGAGCATCATCCGATTTTTTAAACGCTGGTTCACTGCACTCTTCTCTTGCCGGCGCCGGGACGCGTCTTCATTTTCATCTGGAAGCCTGACGTTGAAAGATGCGCATAGAACCGGCCCGGGACAAGGCCATCGGTATGGGAACTCATGACATGAATGTGATCGACGCCGTAAAATCTCGCATCTCGACGCGCGCTTTTCTGGACCGGCCGGTGAACGAGGACCAGATTCGCGAGCTTCTGGAGATCGCGCGCTGGGCGCCCTCCGGCGGCAATCTTCAGCCCTGGCGGGTGCATGTGGTCATGGGCGCCGGCCGCGACCGTCTCGTCGCAACTGTCAAGAAAGCCATCGCCGAAAACCCGCTCGCGGATGAATCCGAACTCGCCATTTACCCGCCCAAGCTGGGCGAGCCGTGGCGCACGCGACGCTTCGAGATCGGCGAAGCCATGTATGCGCTGCTCGGCATTCCGCGTGAGGACAAAGCGGCGCGCATTCAGCAACTGATGCGCAATTACGAATTTTTCGGGGCGCCGGCCGGCCTTTTCTTTTCGCTCGACCGGCAGTTCGACAAGGGCCAGTGGGCGCATCTCGGCATGTTCATGCAGACCATCGCCCTCGCCGCCGCGGAAATGGGACTGGCCACCTGCATGCAGGAAGCGTGGGCGGCGCGCGCAAAAACCGTCTCGGCCTTTCTCGGCCTTGAAGAAAGCGAACAACTTTATTGCGGCATGGCGCTTGGCTATGCCGACCCAGACGCGAACGTGAACACGTTGCGCTCCGAGCGCGCAAATCTGAGCGATTTCGCGACCTTCGTTACAAGCTGACCCTGAGGAACCTCCACTCTCCGACTGCTGTTTACGAACAGAAAGGAGAGATGACATGGGACAATGCGTGACATGCGGGAACGATTACGACAAATCGTTCGATATCCTGAAAAACGGCGAGACGTTCACCTTTGACAGCTTCGAGTGCGCGATCCAGAAACTCGCTCCGAAATGCAGTCATTGTGAATGCCGGATTATCGGCCACGGACTTGAAGCGGAAGGCGCCTATTATTGCTGCGATCATTGCGCCGAAGCGTCCGGCATCGAGGCCCTGAGAGATCGAATCTAGCCGCCTGACGCTTTTTCGAACAGGCAAATTGCGATAAGTCCAAGCTGTCGGCCGCAGGCGCCGGCGCAAACATGGACGTATTCCCGCATGCCGGTTCAGATATCGGTCACCAAGACAGTCAGCGCGCCGCTCCATACAGTCTTCGATAGGGCGACACAGATCGATGCGCGTGAGCTGATTCAACCCCATGGCCCGATGCCCGGCATCATCGATGTCGACGGTCATGATGCGCCTTGGTCCGCCATCGGCCAGGTGCGCCGTCACCAACTTTCCGACAAGTCGACCGTGAGGGAAGAGTTGATCTCCTTCACGCCGGATCAGACATTCGGCTATCGCCTGACGGAATTCACCGGCGCCTTTTCGCCGCTCGTCAAATCCGCCCGCGCCGACTGGCATTTTACGCAACGCACGGCCGGCAGCACGAAAGTCGACTGGACCTATTCGTTTACTCCGCAAAGCATGGCGGCGGAGCCGGTTCTCTGGTTCATTGTAAAACTCTTCTGGCCCGGCTATTTGAGTGCGGCCCTCGCCCGCGTCAAAGAAAAAGCCGAAGAACAAAGCCAGACATGAAAATCGCCAGCTTCAACGTCAACTCCATCAACGCCCGCCTGCCCCGCATTCTCGAATGGTTCGAAAGCGCCAAACCCGATGTCGCGGTGCTGCAGGAAATCAAATGCGTCGATGAGAAATTCCCGGCGCTCGAATTCGAAGATCTTGGCTATAATGTCGAAGTTCACGGACAGAAGACCTATAACGGCGTCGCACTGCTCTCAAAGCATCCGGTCGACGATGTCTTGCGGGGCTTGCCCGGCGGCAAGGATGACGATCAGGCGCGTTACATCGAAGCACTGGTGATGCCGGAAGAAGCTGAACCGGTTCGCGTGGGCGGGCTCTATCTGCCGAATGGCAATCCTGCGCCGGGCCCGAAATACGATTACAAGCTCGACTGGATGAAGCGGCTGAAACAACACGCGCAAAAGCTGCTCGAAAACGAAGAGGCGTTCATTCTCGCCGGCGATTACAACGTCATCCCGCAAGCCGAAGACGCCCACAATCCAAAGGCGTGGGAAAAGGACGCGCTGTTCCTCCCGGAAACGCGGGCGGCGTTCCGCGAAATCCTGAATCTCGGCCTGACCGACGCGATCCGTCAGGCGCACCCCCGCGCGCCGTGCTACACTTTCTGGGACTATCAGCGCGGCGCCTGGGAAAAGGACAACGGCATCCGCATCGATCATCTGCTCATGAGCCCGCAGGCGGCTGACCGCTTCAAGGAAGCCGGCGTCGACCGCAAGGAACGCGGCAAGGAAAAACCCTCCGACCATGTGCCGGCGTGGGTAGAACTGGATTAATGAACTGGTCTCCCGAACAGGATGACGCCCTCCTCGCCGTCGACCGCTGGCTGAAGAAGAAAGACACTCAGGTCTTTCGCCTGTTCGGCTATGCGGGCGCCGGGAAGACGACGCTCGCCCGCCATATCGCGGAGAACGCCGGCGGCGACGTGGCCTTTGCGGCTTTCACCGGCAAGGCGGCGCATGTGATGCGCCAGAAAGGCTGCGCCGGCGCCACGACGATCCACTCCCTCATCTATCGCCCCTCCGGCGGCGACGAAGAGGCGGACGAGCCCTCCTTCACCATCCGGTACGATGCGCCGGCCGCCGATGCGGACCTCATCATCATCGACGAATGCTCCATGGTGGATGAGGACCTCGGCAGGGATCTCCTCTCCTTCAACAAGCCGGTGCTGGTGCTCGGCGATCCGGCGCAGCTTCCCCCGGTCAAGGGCGGCGGATTTTTCACCGAAGGCGAGCCCGATTTCATGCTGACGGAAATCCATCGCCAGGCGGCGGACAATCCTATCATCCGCCTTTCCATGGCGATCCGCGCCGGCGAGCCCTTCGATGAGCAATCGGATGAATGCCGCCTCATCTCACGGCGGGAGGTCGACACAGACGAGATCATGGACGCCGACCAGATCCTTGTGGGCGCGAACAAGACCCGCAAGCGCTATAATGACCGCCTGCGCGAACTCCATGGATTTTCGGGCGCCTCCCCGGAAGCGGGCGAAAAACTCGTCTGTCTGCGGAACAATAAAAAGAAAGGCCTCCTGAATGGCGGCATCTGGAGCGTGGACCGCACCATGAAGCCCAAAGGGAACCGCGTGCGCTTTTCCGTGCGGCCCGAAGAAGGCGGCAAGGCGGTCACGGTTTCCGTCCCGCGCGCTTTTTTCACCGAGGGTCCGGAAACCGTCTCCTGGCTTCAGCGCAAGGGTGCGGACGAATTCGACTATGGCTACGCCCTCACCGTTCACAAGGCGCAAGGCTCGCAATGGGACAATGTCGTACTGTTCGACGAAAGCTATATGTTCCGCGAACATGGCGCCCGCTGGCTCTATACAGGCGTCACCAGAGCCGCAGAGCGCCTCACCCTGGTGCGCTGAGCGCTCCTTGCACGGAGCGCGAACCGCTTTAGAATCATCCGTCCACAAGCTCAAAGGAGGGCGCCATGGATTTCATGCAGGCGGTCAAAACGGTTCTTAACAATTACGCCAAGTTCGACGGCCGCTCGGGCCGGGCCGAGTTCTGGTGGTGGGTCCTCGCCTATATCGTCGGTTACATCCTCGTGAGTGCGGTCAGCCGAACCCTTGGCATGGGCGGCCTGCTGGAATTCGTTTACTGGGCGGCCCTGATCGTACCCAATGTCGCCGTCAGCATTCGCCGGTTTCACGATATCGGCAAGCCGGCGCTGTGGGTAATCCTGCTCTTCATCCCCCTTGTGAATCTGATCATCGCCCTCATCTTCCTGACCAAACCTTCTGACGGGCCGAACGCCTATGGCCCGGACCCCCAGCCGCCGGTGGTTTGAGGCCCTGAAGGCAACTTTTGCGGTGTCGCAGTGTTCGCTGAATGTAGCAGCGGCAGGCGACACCGATGTCCTATGCAAAATCCAGTCTGGGCGCCGATGAAGAGATCTTAATGATCGCGCGCTTTCCATGGCCTTACCATCTGGTGGCCTGGGGAGCATTGCTGCTGCTCGGCATTCTCGGCGTCGGGATTTTGATCTGGGCGCTGATGATGGTTCACTTCGCCACCACGGAAACAGCGCTGACGACGCGCCGGATTGTCTATAAAAAAGGCCTCTTCACCCGCGAGACCATGGAGCTCGGCGTCTCCACTGTCGAACAGATTGAACTGCATCAGGGTTTTTGGGGCCGCATCTTCGGGTTTGGCGTGATTGAAGTGTCCGGCACAGGCGACAGCGAAATCCGCAGCCACCCCATGGCGACGCCGGTCAAATTTCGCCGTCTCGTCACCGACGCGCGAGCCCGCGACCGCAAACTGGTTGTCGAGCAACCGGCGCAACAGCAAGGGCCAGAAGGACGAACCCGGTCACGCCGGACACAAAAGCTAAAACCCGCAAGCTAGGCGTGCGTGCCGGCTATCCGCTCCGGATTGCGTCCACGCGAAACGCGCCTTCGAGGCGGCCCTCCACCCGCTTCAAAAGCACATCGATAAGATCAAAAATGAGATCGAACTCGTGAAGGATGCGGTCGACACGCGACGGTCCTTCGAGCGGCGCGAACATCGATCCCATATTGAGTTTATCCCCTGTCTCCAGCGCAAGACAAAGCTTTCCCCCGGTAAACGCGGCGCGCAGCTTCGCCCCATTGAACAGACGATCCAGTTCCTCGAAACGCTCCAGCACGAGGGGGTCCAGCAATTCGCGCGCCTCCACCTGATCGGTAGACCAGGCTTCAAAGATTTTTTCGAATTCCGGCGAAACAATGCCCACATTCTGAAAGTCGCGCCCGGGCTTGCCGAAGCGATTGAACAGGCCTGCATCACGGCGGACCACCGTCTCGCCCAGAAATTTCTTGTGATAGTCGATAACCAGAAGCTGGCCGTGAAAGACCGTCCGCGTCGAGGAATTCTTCCCGCTAGATTTGTATTTTAGATGCGCCTCGCAGAAGACGAATTCCGCGCCATGGCGCTCGCCCCGCACCTCATCTTCCCAACTCTCCCGGTTGAAATTGGGCATCAGTTTCAACCTGTCGAAATCGGCAAAATAGACGGGCCGGCCGATATCCCGGCGGTAAGCGTAGCCGAGCTGGCCGCAAACCCGGCGCAAAAGCCCGCCAGTGATGTCGCCGCGTGTCTTGTTGATACGCCACATCGCGCCGCCGAGGCCCATCATGGCGACAATTGCGCCGAGTTGGATATTGCCGTCGCCAAAGGGCGCATAGCGGAAAAACGCAAAGGCGACGACCGCCGTGGCGATCGCAATCAACCCGGCCTGCATAACCGCGGTCTGGCGCGCGTCTTCCTTGGCGCGCAGATAGGGCGCGATATCGCTTTCGTAGAATTCAGCAAAGCCTGAAAACTCTTCACGCTCTGACGGAAGCGTTACGCTCATGCCCTTTAAAGTCCCAATTCTTCTGACTGCTGATCATGATAGGAAAATGTTAACTCTTCTTTTCGTCAAAAGGTCAACCGAATTGCCCGAAAAGAATGTCATCCAGCTAGAGCCAATTAAACGGCGAATTAACCAAGTTTCAAGAAACTCCACGGCGACACAGCCGGAGCCTCCATTCGATGCACAGAATACCGGGAAAAATCGCCGTCTTCCTGGGCGCGCCGGGCGAGAACACGCCCGATGTCGTGATCGACCGGCAATTGCGCGAACTAAAACAACAGATGCCGCGCGCGCTGATCGGGCTCGTGATAACCTCCGGCTTGATCGGCTTTCGTTTTCTCGATCAGGCGCAAATGACCATTCTGGTCGCATTCGGTCTTTATGTGCTTTTTGTCGCCTTCCGTGTTCCCGCATGGCTCAGGCTCGACATCAACGCCATGACGCCGAAAGCAAAAAGGCGATACATAAAAGCGACGCCCCTTGTCTCTTCCGGGCTTGCTGTGGCCAGTCTGTCCATGGCCATTTATCTGTCTCAATTCGCAGATAAGACGGGCCTTATCCTGCTGGGTCTGTGGGCGCTTTATTGCGGCGTCGCCAGCTCTCTTGCGCTGACAGCGCTGCCGCGCACATCAAGCGTGCCGCTATTTGTCTGCACCATCCCTTTTACGCCAGTGCTTTTCGCCAAGGCTGACATGGACCTGCTTATTCTCGGCTGTGTGATCATCACCGGCTCTATTATCGTGCATTTTCACAATAATCATTTTGGCCGTCTGCTCGCTGAAATCTCCATCAGCAAACAAGCCGTCGAGAAACATGCAGAGCGCGCCGCCATACGCTTCCGAAATTTTATAGAAAACGCTTCGGACTGGGCCTGGGAGTTCAATGCAAAAGGCGAGCTTGTCTATATCTCTCCCAATTTCGAACGCATCACGGGCCGCTCGGCGACGCATAAAATAGGCCAATATGGGCTTTCAATCGCAAATCTCGATAACGGCGGGTCCAAAAAGGCGGAAGAAAAGTTTATTGACCTGTTCAACAAGCGTTTTCCGATTGAGGGGCTGCGCCATAATGTCGTGAAAGCCAATGGCGAGGTGATGTGCGTTGCTGAATTTGCGATGCCGCAATTCAATTCGGAGGGCGTTTTCACCGGTTATATCGGCTGGTCGAAAGACATCACCGAACAGGCGGCGGCGGAAGAACGACTGCGCGAGAGCGAAGCGCGTTATCGCGACTTTGCAGAAAGCGCGGGAGACTGGGTTTGGGAAACCGACGCAAATTTGATCTATACCCACTTTTCAGATCGCGCTGCTGAAGTCACCGGCGTCGACCACTCCCGGTTCATCGGCAGGAAAATGTCCTTGACCGGCTATGGGGTCAGCGAAGAAAAGTGGGCGGCGCTTCGCGAGAAAATCCAGAATCGCGAGCCGATTAACAACTTTATCTCCTGTGTTGATTTCGATGACGGTCCCTCAATCTGGATCGAACGCAGCGCCCAGCCGGTCTTCGGCGAGGATGGCGAGTTCAAAGGGTACCGCGGCGTCGCGCATGACGTGTCCGAACGCATAAGGGCGGAGACCGCAGCCGAAGAGGCGCGAAAAAAACTCGAAGAAACCAACGCCAATCTTGAACAGCTCGTTCGCCAGCGCACCGAAGACATCGCCGAAAAGTCGCAACTCATGGCTGAAGTTATGCAGTCCATGGCCCAAGGCGTCGTCGTCATCGACGACAATTACACCATTCTTGAGCTCAATGAGATCGCATGGCGTATTTCCGGCTTGCCAAAAGAAGCCTGGAGGATCGGCGAAGACCTCCGCTCACTTTTGGAACTCGGCATCAAACACGGCATGTATGAATATGCGACGGTGGAGGAATATTTCGAAAAATGCGAGCTCGCCCTCGATGCCGGCGAAGATTTCCGCGCCACCCGGCGCCAGAAAGACGGCGTGATTATTGAGGAAAGCGTTCGTCGCCGCCCCCATGGCGGTCTCGTCATCACCTATCGCGATATTACGGAGCAGCAAATCCGGGAGGACGAACTCCGCGCCCTTTCGGATCAATTGCGCGCCTCGAAAGAGGAAGCCGAGGCGGCCAACCGGGCGAAGTCTGAGTTTCTCGCCAATATGAGTCATGAAATCCGCACGCCCATGAACGGCGTCATCGGCATGGCGTCCCTGTTGCTTGACACCAAGCTGGATGAAAATCAGGCTGATATGGCGCGCGTCATCGTCAGCTCCGGCGATGCGTTGTTGAAGATCATCAATGACATTCTCGACTTTTCCCGGCTGGAGGCCGGCAAACTGCGTCTCGCAAGGGAAGAGTTCAGACTTCGCGAATGCGTGGAGGACGTAGCGAGCCTGTTGTCGCTTCCGGTCGAAGAAAAGGACCTGGAGCTGATGGTGCGATACGATCAGGAGGTCGATTGCAGTTTTATCGGCGATCCCGGACGGTTGCGGCAGGTTATCACCAATCTTGTGGGCAACGCTGTGAAGTTCACCGATCAGGGCCATATCCTCGTTGAAGTCAGCGGCGTGCGGCGCGGCGAAATCGCCGAAGTCAATATCGCGGTTACCGATACCGGGTGCGGCATTCCCGATCAGAAACTGAAGGCGATTTTCGAAGAGTTCGAGCAGGTTGACGGGTCGGCGGCGCGCAAACATAACGGCGCCGGCCTCGGCCTCGCCATCAGCAAGAAAATGATCGAAGCCATGGGCGGCCATATCTCTGTAGAAAGCGAGACCGGCAAAGGCTCCACATTCCGCATTCGCGTACCGCTCGCCATCGATGATACGGCGCCCTTGACTATCGCTGCGCCTGACGCCTCGTTCACAGACAAAAGGGCGATTGTCGTCGATGACAACGCGGTGAACCGAACAATTTTGAAAGAACAGCTCGCCTCCTGGGGGCTGACCGCCGACGTCGCCGAAAACGCTGAGGACGCGCTGCGCATGATGCGCGATGCGACGAAGATGAATGCGCCTTATTCAATCGGCATTCTCGACTATCAGATGCCTGGCGCCGATGGCGTCGAACTGGCGCGGCTCATCAAAGGCGACGACGCGCTTTCGCCGACCCCCCTGGTGTTGCTCACATCCGCAGGGCGCAAGGGCGATCCCTCGGGTCTCGCAGGCGACCTCTTCTCCGCCTATCTCGTCAAACCTGCCCGTGTCTCCATGCTGCTCGACGCGATCCTGACGGCGCTGAATGACGGCTCGGTCTCACAGTTGCGCGGCGCGTCAGCACCGCCCGCCAAGTCGACGAAGACCAATGCCTGCCCCTTCACCTCCGATGGTTCTCTGCTGGAGGTATTGGTGGCGGAAGACAATATCGTCAATCAAATGGTCATCAAGGCGATGCTGGAAAAACTGTCCTGCGATGTCGCCATTGCGCCTAACGGCAAACTCGCAGTTGAGAAATACCGGGAACAGCAGCCGGACATCGTGCTTATGGACATGTCCATGCCGGAAATGGACGGTTCGGAAGCGACCGGTCATATCCGCAAGCTTCAGGAAGAAACCGGCGTCCATATTCCGATCATCGGCGTGACCGCCCATGCGCTTCGGGAAGACCGTCAACGCTGCATAGACGCCGGCATGGACGATTATCTGCCAAAGCCCGTCAAACAAGATGCTCTTGAAGCCGTTCTGCGGCGCTGGACCGGCGGAGAAGACGCTAAAAGCGCCAGCGCCTGATCAGGCGCGGACCATTTTGGGCGTTGCGCCGGCAGGCGCTTCCCCGGCGGTCTGACTCTGGCGCCGCCACAGCGCCGCATAGAGCCCGTCCTTTGCGATCAGCTCCTGATGGCGGCCCTGCTCGACGATCTCGCCATTGTCGAAAACGAGGATCTTATCGGCGCCGGCGATAGTCGACAGGCGGTGCGCCACGGCGATGGTTGTGCGCCCGCGCGCCGCTTCTTTCAGAGCCGCCTGCACTTCCTGTTCCGTGGTGGAATCGAGCGACGATGTCGCCTCATCCAGAATAAGGATTGACGGATCAAGCAGGATCGCCCGCGCCACGCCCACGCGCTGCTTTTCGCCGCCGGAAAGTTTCAGGCCGCGCTCGCCCACCTTGGTGTCGAGACCGGCCGGCAGGCTTTCAATGAAACCGCGCAACTGCGCCCGGTCTGCGGCCGCCATGATCTCCTCATCGCTGGTGCCGAGCCGCGCATAAGCAAGATTGAACCTCAAGGTGTCGTTGAACAATACGACCTCCTGCGGCACGAGGCCGAGCGCGGCGCGCAAACTTTGCTGCGAAACCTCGCGAATGTCTTCGCCGTCCACAAGAATGCGCCCCGATGCAGGATCGTAGAATCGGAAGAGAAGTTTCAGCACGGTCGACTTGCCGGCGCCCGACGGGCCCACAACGCCCACAAAGTTCCCTCCTGACACCTTGAACGAGACGTCTTTCAATCCGCTGGCGCGCCCTTCATGCGCGAAGCTGACATGATCGAAGACGACTTCACCGGTTTTCGGCGTAAAGGCGAGCGCATCGGACGCATCGGCGACTTCCGGCTTACGGTCCATGAGCGCGAAGAGTTTTTCGATATCGACCGAGCCCTGTTTGATTTCGCGCCAGGCAAATCCCAGAATATTGAGCGGCCGGTAGATGTTCAGCAGCATCAGGATCACCGCCGTGACATCGCCCGCTTTCATGTTTCCGTTCAACGCGCCGTAACCGGCGAGCAGCGCCGCCGCGAGCAGGCCGCCCGTCATAATGAGCTCCTGGCCTGCATTCAGCACAGAGAGCGATTGCTGCACCTTGACCATGTGACCGTTATAATCCTGCATTGCGCTGTTATAGCGCCCCGCTTCCCGGTCTTCTGCGGCGAAAGCTTTCACAGTTTCGAAATTCGCCAGCGTGTCGAGCGCGATGCCGCGCAGTCTCGTATCCGCCTCATTCATGGCCCGGCGCTGTTTGTTGCGCCACTCAGTGACAATGATGGTGAACCCGGAATAGAGCGCGATGACCACGACGGCCGTCAAGGAAAACTGAACGCCGTAAAGCGTCGCCAGCACGACGGCGGCGAAGCAGAGCTCCACAATCGTCGGCGCTATATTGAAGGCGAGAAAGCGGAACAGATAGTCCATGGCGCCGGCGCCGCGCTCGATGATGCGATTGAGGGCGCCGGAGCGCCGCGTCAGGTGAAACTGAAGATCGAGATGCTGGGCGTGGCGGAAGGCGTCGACGGCGAGGAGCCGCTGGGCGTCCTGCGTCACCGGCGAGAAGAAACCGTCTCTGACATAGGGCAGGCCGTTGGAGGCGAAACGCGCGCCGGCGAAAAGAATGAAGAACATGGCGAAGGAAAGCCCGGCGCTAGCCGCATCGCCATCGATGATCCGGTTCACGCCCTCGCCCATGAAGACAGGCGCGATCACGGCGAGCCCCTTGGAGGCCACCGTCAGAACAAAGGCGAGCCCGATGCGGAACCGCCATTTGGCGAGTTCGGGCCGGAGCAACACCCTGAACATACGCCCGATGGATTTCGCAAACGGGGCCGGCGCTGAGTTGAATTCCTGGTCATGATCGGCGGACATGAGGCGCAAAATGGGCGTGAAAAGGCGCAATTGCTAGCCCAATGTACGGAAAAAGACATCCATGAGGCGCATCGTCCTATAGGGTCGCAGGCGATTCCCTGTTAACTCCTCCTTCCCGGCAAAGCGGCTATAATTAGAGGAACCCGACGGAGCGGGCGCACATGCGGAAGAAGAACGATCGGCTTGCGGAGAGGCTGGCGGCGATCAAAGGATCGGCGCCGACCATAACCGACGGACGCATTCCGCCGCCCAAGAAACGGGGCCCTCCGGAGCGCGAAAAACGCGAAGCCGTCTTTCGGCCGGGCAAGATTTATCTCTCGAAAAGCGATCAGGTGCGCTGTGTGATTCGCAATGTCAGCGATGGCGGCGCTTATGTTCACCTTGAAGGCATGCAGCCATTGCCGCCGATTGTCATGCTGCGTTTCGACCAGACAGGCGTCGTCAAAAAAGCGCGCGTTGCCTGGCAGAACGAGATCGAGGCCGGCCTCGCCTTCATGAAGGACATGACGCCGGGCCGCGACGCAGCGCCCGAGCCCGGCGAGAAACCGCCCGGGCCGCCGCCCCGGGTTTAAAGGTCGCCCCGAATTAATTTCATGACGCCGGAGAAATCGAGCCCGTCCTTGCCGGCGGCCTCCATCAGCGCATAGATGGCCTCGGACTGGGCGCCGAGCGGCGTCGCGGCTTTCGCCTTGTGGGCCGCTTCATTGGCGAGGCGCATGTCTTTCAGCATCATGGCGGCGGCGAAGCCCGGCTTGTAGTCGCGGTTCGACGGCGCGCTTTCCACAGGTCCGGGCGCCGGACAATAGCTCGTCATGGACCAGCACTGGCCCGACGCGGCCGAGGAAATGTCGAAGAATGTCTGCGCATCGAGGCCGAGCTTTTCAGCTAGGTTGAACGCCTCGCAGGCGCCGATCATGGAAATGCCGAGCAGCATGTTGTTGCAGATTTTAGCAACCTGCCCGTTGCCTGCGTCACCGGCATGAAAGATCTTTTTGCCCATTTTTTCCAGAATCGGCTTTGCACGTTCGAACGCGTCAGCTTCGCCGCCGACCATGAAGGTGAGCGTTCCGCCGGTCGCCGCCGCGACGCCGCCGGAGACCGGCGCGTCAACCATGGCGAAATCCTTTTCCGTCGCCGCCGCGATCACAGCGCGGGCGGAGTCCACATCAATGGTCGACGAATCGATGAACAAGGCGCCGGGTTTCGCATTGGCGATGACGCCATAGCTTTCTGTGTAGACCGACCGCACATGCGCCCCCGCGGGCAGCATGGAGACCACCACATCCGCGTCTTTCACTGTCGCCGCCACCGTCTCGCCGCGCTTGCACCCCGCGTCGACCGCGCGATCGACGGCGCCGATGGACAAATCCGTCGCCGTCACGTCGAAGCCCGCCTTCGCAAGGTTCGCCGCCATCGGCCCGCCCATATTGCCGAGCCCGATAAATCCGATTTTGGTCATGGCGTTTCCTCTTTTTGTTATTTCACCAAGGAATGACGTCGCCGTCATAAGCGACAAGATGTAGCTCCGACCCGGGCGTCAATTTCGCAATCTGGTCGCGCAGACCCGAAACGCTTTTCTGCGTGTCGATCAGCGCGCTGGGCCCGCCCATATCGGTCTTTACCCAGCCGGGGTGAAACACGCCGACGGCGACGCCGCTCGCTGCGAGCGCATGGGCCACAACTTTGCTCGCCATATTAAGCGCCGTTTTCGACGTCCGATAGGCCATGGCGCCGCCCGACGCGTCTTCGATCGACCCCATTTTCGAAGACAAGAAGGCGATCTTGCCTTTTGCTTTTTTGACCTGCGGCGCGAACGCTTCGGCCGTCGCCACAGCGCCGTAGAGATTGACGTCGAGAAATTGCTTCCAGACGTCATAGTCGAGATCGCCGAAATCGCCTTCCCCGCGCGTGCCATGGCCCGCATTGACGATGAGAATATCGAGCGGCTCATCTATGTCTTTGCTGAGCGCCTTGATCGCCGCAACGTCGGTAACGTCGAGCGCGTGAAGCGTGATGTCGCCCTTGAGCGCCTTCAAATCGTCCGACTTGTCCGGATTTCGGCAGCAGGCGTGAACTTTCGCGCCCTCATCCGCATATTGTCTGACGGGCCAATGCCGCGATTGGCGCCGGTGATGAGAATAGTGGTCATATCGCGTCCTTTCTCATTTCATGCCGCCCATCTTTCGAACGAGTTTCCATTCCTTTTCGGTGACCGGCTGAACCGAGAGCCGCGCATTTTTGACAAGCTTCATCTCGGCGAGCTTCGGTTCGGCCTTGATGTCAGCGAGGGGCACGGGCTCGGGAACCGGTTCAACAGCGACAACGTCAACAACGAGCCAGCGGTCGTCATCGGTGGTCGGGTCCTGATAGGCTTCCTTGGTGACCTTCACGATTCCGACGACCTTTTTCTCACCCCCTGTATGATAGAAAAAGGCGAGATCGCCCTTTTTCATCTCCCGTATGAAATTGCGCGCCTGGGCGTTGCGAACGCCGGTCCACGGCTCGCCCTTCTTGCCCTTGGCGACCTGTTCGTCCCAGCTCCAGTCGTCCGGTTCGGTTTTCAAAAGCCAATAATTCATGATGTTACCATGTCGTTATTTCTTCCCAGCTTGGGTTCAACTTTTCAATGAGTTCGTTTTTCCAAACTCGCTTCCAGCGCTTTAACCTCTTCTCTCTTTCGATCGCCTCATCGATCCGTTCAAACGCCTCGTAGTAGACAAGCTTGGTGATTTTATATTTTGCCGTGAATTGTCCCCCTGCACCTGACATATGGGCTGAAACTCTTTCACCTAGATTGCCGGTCACGCCAATATACAACACCGTATTATGTTTATTCGTCATGATATAAACAAAATAGCGATCCATTTTCTGCATCCGAAGAAGGTCCCGGATATTTGCTTCGCAAATTCCGGGATGACAAACTTAAATTCTCCTTTGTGTCATCCCGGCCGTAGCGAAGCGAAGAGCCGGGATCTCAAACACTCATGGCAGCACCAGTTCTTCATCGCCCAGCGGCTCGAAGTAATGCGCGATATCGGCATCGCCCACTTCGGCAAGCGAGGCCGGCGACCATTTCGGGTTGCGATCCTTGTCGATCACCTGCGCGCGCACGCCCTCGAAAAAGTCATGGCCCTCCATGACCCGGCGCACCATGCGGAACTCCATCTTCATGACGTCATCGAAATCCAGCTCATGGCCGCGCTTCATCTGTTCGAAGGTAAGCCGCATGGAAGTCGGCGACATCTTGTCGAGCGTCGCCAAGGTCTCTTTCGCAAAATCGCTGGCGTCATTCCTGAGCGCTGTCATCAGCGCATCCAGCGTTTCATGCCCCTGAAACAACCGCGAGATCGGCTCGCGAATGTCATTGACCGGCGCATGACCGGGATCGCCCGCATAGATGTCGAGCACGGTTTCAATGTCGGCATGGGCATGCCCGCCAAGTTTCGTTCCGAGCAGCGCCTTTTCCAGCTCTTCATATTTATCGCCGGGCGCGTAATGGGTGGCGACGCCCGCCGCCATGCAGTCCGCCGCTTTCGCCCGTGCGCCCGTGAGCGCGTAATAAAGGCCGAGCCCGTCATGAAGCCGCGGCATGAAATGGCCGCCGCCCACATCCGGGAACAAACCGATGCCCGTTTCCGGCATGGCGAACAGCGTCGCGTCGCCCGCCACGCGAAAATCGCCGTGTACGGAGATACCGACGCCCCCGCCCATGACGATCCCGTCGATGAGCGCCACATAGGGTTTCGGGAAATGATAGATCAGCGAGTTGTTGCGATATTCCTCGCGGAAGAACTCCGACGCATAGGCCGGATCTTCTTTCGCCGTCTCGTGCAGCCAGCGAATGTCGCCGCCGGCGCAGAAGGCTTTCTCGCCTTCCCCTTTCACAAGCACCGCCTTCACTGGCGAGCGCGCCCCCGCCCATTGGGTCAGTTGTGTGCGCATGGCTTTCACCATGTCCCAATTGAGCGCGTTCAGCGCCTTTTCGCGATTGAGCGTGATGACGCCCCAGTCGCCGGTCTCATCGAAGAGGATGTCATTCGTCATGGGTTTTCCGGCTTCCTCCAAAAATCATGTAAATGATCCCCACTGCGATCAGGAACGCGCCGAGATAGAGAAAGTTCATCATCTGCGGAACCTCGCCGGAATTGATGAATGTCATGACCCGGTCGATGGCACCGAAGGGATCGTTCGCATCGAGATCCTCGCCCGTCAGCTCAGCGAGACGGATAAAGGCGCCGATATAGGAATAGGCGACAAGGCCGAGGCCGAGCAGCAGGGACGCAATGACGATGAGGACTTTCATGGGGCGCGTGTTCCTTACGCCTGATACTCTTTCAGCATGTCCCGCGCGACGATGACACGCATGATTTCGTTCGCGCCTTCGAGAATCTGATGAACGCGCACATCGCGCAGCATGCGCTCCAGCGGATAATCCTTGAGATAGCCATAACCGCCGTGAATCTGCAGCGCTTCATTGATCACATTGAAGCCGATATCGGTGACGAAGCGTTTCGCCATGGCGCAATGGCGCGTCGCGTCCGGCGTTTTCTGATCGAGCTTCCACGCCGCCTGATAGAGCATCACGCGCGCGGCTTCCAATTCCGTCGCCATGTCGGCGAGTTTGAATTGCAGCGCCTGTTGTTGATTGAGCGGCTTGCCGAAAGCCTTGCGCTCGTTCGAATAATCGAGCGCGGCTTTCAGCGCAGCATTGGCTGTGCCGAGGGAACAGGCGGCGATGTTGAGGCGCCCGCCATCGAGGCCCATCATGGCGAATTTGAAGCCTTCGCCTTCATCGCCGACGCGATTGGAAACGGGCACGCGGCAATCCTCGAACGTGACGATTGCGGTGGGTTGTGCGTTCCAGCCCATCTTCTTTTCATTGGCGCCGAAGGAAAGGCCGGGCGTGTCTTTCTCGACCAACACCGTTGAGATGCCTTTCGGCCCGTCGCCGCCGGTGCGCACCATGACGACATAAAGATCGGAGACCCCGGCGCCGGAAATGAACGCCTTGGAGCCGTTCAAGACATAATGGTCGCCGTCTTTCAGCGCCTTGGTTTTGAGCGCCGCCGCGTCGGAGCCGGAGCCCGGTTCGGTAAGGCAATAGCTCGCCACCATCTCCATGGATGTCAGCCTGGGGCAATATTTCTGGCGAAGCTCTTCGGACGCGAAGCGGTCGATCATCCACGAACACATATTGTGAATGGAGATATAGGCGGCCGTCGCCGTGCAGCCCGCCGAGAGCGCCTCGAAGATCAGCGCCGCATCGAGACGGCCAAGGCCGGAGCCGCCCACATCCTCGCGCGTATAAATGCCGGCAAGGCCGAGCTCCGCCGATTTCTTGATGACATCGACCGGAAAATGTTTTTCCTCGTCCCATTTTGCGGCATTGGGCGCCAGTTCATCCTCGGCGAAGCGGCGCGCCATTTCCTGAATGGCTTCCTGTTCGTCGGAAAGGGCGAAATCCATGGGAGGTTACTCCTCTTCTTTTTCATCTTGTTTTTCGAGAGGCGTGCCCTCGAAACCGGGCATACCCGGCATGGGATGATCGAGTTCTTTCGACAAGGGCGTCATGACGCCTTCATGTTTGCGCCTGTGATTGAGCCAGCGAAAGAGAATATAGGCCGCGAGCAGGACGACGGCGCCCACGGGCAGCCAGATCAGCGCCTCTTCCCCCGCGACGGCGCCGACTGAGTGAAACAGGCCAAAGACAATGCCCACATAAAGCGACGCGGTCAGCGCCAGCGTCAAAATATAGCGCGGATAATGCGCCTTGAAAAACCCGGCGGCGATATAGGTCGGGATGCGCGTTCCCGGCACGAAGCGCGCCGTCAGCATGGTTTCCAGAAACTCTTTTCGAATAAGGTCGCCGGCGACAGAAACGCCCGGCTTTTCCGCAAACTTATGGGCCCACTCGTATCGCCGTGCGAGACGGCCCATCCAGTATTTCCACGCATCCGATGCGACCAGCCCCGCGAGGATCACCGGCAGGACGGCCTCGGTATGCACAACATCCGCCAGCGAAACCGTGGCGGCGCCGATCACCGCCACGTCTTCCTGAATGAACGGCGTGAAGAAGATGGCGGCGTAAAGCCCCCATCCCGTCAGCATCGCCATGTCCGCTGCTTCGAGCCCGAAAATACGCCACGCTCCCGTTTCCGCCATGGCCGAGGCGGCGCTGCTTATTTCTCGCGGCCCATGACCTCGGCTTCGAGCTTGGTAATAGGCCCGTCCTTGAAAAGATAGTTCCTCAACTCCTCATCGAAATCGGGCGAGTTGCGCCGCAGCCATTCGAGCGCCATGGCGGCATGCTCAATCTCTTCTTTCATATTGTGGATGAGGATCGCCTTCAGCGAGGCGTCGTCGCAGTCATCAGCGCGCTGCTGATACCAGTCCACCGCTTCAAGCTCCTCCATGAGCGAGGAAATCGCCTGATGCATGTGGATCGTCTTTTTGCTGAGCCGCTCCCGCGGCGCGTGCAAGCCTTCGCTGGACATAGATGCTCCTGTTGGTTGGGGGGCCGGCTTCGCCGCCCCGGGCCGTGGAAACTCTTTCTGCAACTGTGCGGCGGGGACGCGCGCCTTGGCGTCGTCGCCTTTACCCTCACGCCGCCAGAACCGCCACATACTCCCGCCCTTCCCCGCATTTCAATCGGGCGGATTGTCAGCGCTCATGTTGCAGCGCGTCAAGAAGCCATGAGCGCGCAGGGGCCGATGGCCGTCAGCCCGATTGCTTTTGCATATCGGCCATTTTCTCTTCAAAGGCGCGGGCCCCTTTCTCGATTTCCTCCGGCGACAGCACCTGGCGATGGGTCGAGACCCACCAGATATTGCCCTGCCCGTCCTGAAACCCGCCGTCATATTCGCCATAGAACTGCTCCGACGGCTCCATGACCGGCTGGGCGCCGGCGTCCAGCGCCTTTTTGGAGGTCGCGTCGGCGTCGGGCACATGCACATAGATGAAGCCGCGAATTTCATGGCCCGTCGGCGGCGCGTTGAACATGATGGTGGAATCGCCGATGCGCATTTCCGCATTCCAGAGCTCGCCATTGGACCGCATGAGCGGCGGATCAACGAGCTCTCCGTCGAAAACGTCTTTTGCAAACTCGATCGTCTTCATCACGTCCTTGACCATGATCACCGGCGTGACCGTGGCGCGTCTCGGCGATTGCCATTGGGGCATAGTTTCCTCCCTTCGGTCGTGGCGCATCGCAGGAAGGCGATGCAGACAACAAACGCAACTTTGGAAAAGAGCCGGCTTTAATAGGTGTCCTTTTGCGGCAGGCCGTCGGCGATCTCGTAATAATCGCCCTTGTCAGCGACAAAGATATGTTCGGCGAGCTTCAGAGCGGCGTCGGGATCGACCGCGCCCGCGGCGACGCCGATCCGGTGTTTGTAGTCGTCGAGCTTCTCGGCGTGCCAGAACAGCGCCGAGCCGCAAGTCTTGCAGAAACCGCGGCGCGCATAATCCGACGATTTGAACCAACCGAGCTGGTCTTCGCCCTTTTTAATCTTCAATGAGTCAAAAGGCGCATTGAGCGAAGCCCAGAAATGTCCGCTCCAGTTGCGGCACTGACCGCAGTGACAGGCCGTGACGTTATGCGTGTCGGCCATGAATTCGAACGCGATGGCGCCGCACATGCATTTGCCGGTCGCCTTTGTCGCCGGACCTTTATCGGTTTGCATTCATTACTCCATCGTCGGGATGACAAATTCCGAGCCTTGCACATCTTCCGGCCAGCGCTGGGTGACGGTCTTGATCTTGGTCCAGAACTTCACGCCTTCGGGCCCGTGCTGGTTGGTGTCGCCGAAGCCCGAGCGCTTCCAGCCGCCAAACGTATGATAGGCGACGGGCACCGGGATCGGCACATTGACGCCGACCATGCCCACATTGACTTTCTGAACGAATTCGCGCGCCGCCGCGCCGTTGCGGGTGAAGATGGCGACGCCATTGCCATATTGATGCTGGGAGGGAAGCGCCAGCGCCTCCTCGAAATTCTCCGCGCGCGCGATCTGCAGCACCGGCCCGAAGATCTCTTCCTTGTAGGATTGGTGGCTCGGCTTCGCGCGGTCGAGCAGCGTGCCGCCGAGAAAGAAGCCGTTCTCATAGCCCTGCAGTTCAAAGCCGCGCCCGTCGACGATCGCTTCCTGGCCTTCATCAATCGCCATTTGAATGTAATTCGACACGCGCTCCTTATGGGCGGCGGTGACCAGCGGCCCGAGATCGGAATCCTCCGACATGGACGGGCCGATGCGAAGGCCCTCCACCTTCGGTTTCAGCATGGAGATGAGCTTGTCCGCCGTGCCCTCGCCCACGGGCACCGCCACCGGCGTCGCCATGCAGCGTTCGCCCGCCGAGCCGAACGCCGAGCCGATGAGAT
>PAIP01000001.1 GCA_002704915.1 Parvularcula sp. | reverse complement strand
TAGCCCCCATCCCCGGCTTCGCCGGTACTTCCCCCATGAATGGGGGAAGAGAGTCTTGCTAATTCACGCTCCGCCCGGAGCCGCCCCAGAACGGTTCGCGCAGTTTCTTCTTGTCCATCTTGCCAACGGGCGTGCGCGGAATGGCGTCGATGAAATGCACGTCCTTGGGCGCCTTGACGGAGCCGATGCGCGCTTTCGCATGGGCGATGATTTTCTCCGCGTCCACATCGGCGCCTTTGGCTTTCACCACCATGGCGGTGACCTGCTCGCCCCATTTGTCGTGGGGCACGCCGATCACCGCGCATTCGGCGACCTCGGCGAGCTCCATCACCGCATCCTCGACTTCGGCTGAGAACACATTGAAACCGCCGGAGACGATCATGTCTTTCTTGCGGTCGACGATATAGAAAAATCCGTGTTCGTCGCGCTTGCCCACATCGCCGGTGTGATGCCAGCCATGGGCCACGGCTTCGGCGCTCGCTTCGGGCAATTCGAAATAACCGCCCCCGACAATGCCGCCGCGCCCGACGATTTCGCCCACTTCGCCCACTGGCAGAAGATTGCCGTCATCGTCCATCAATTCAACGCGCACGGAATAGGTCGCCTGCCCGCAGCTTGTGAGGCGTTCCGGATGCTCGCCCTTCGCCGCTGCGGCGACAACTTCCGGCGACAGCCATGTGGCGACGAGGTGAAACTCGGTCTGACCGTAGCTCTGGCACATGCAGGGACCGAACACATCCACCGCCTGCTTCAGTTTCTCGCCCGATACCGGCGAGCCGGCGAGAAGGAAATATTTGAGGCTCGAATAATCGTGATCCCTTACTTTCGGGTGGCCGAGAAGGGAATAGAGCGCGGTCGGCGGCAGGAACATATGCGTGACCTTGTGCTCCTCGATGGCGGACATCACAGCGTCCGCATCGAACGCCGGCAGCACGACAACCGTCGCGCCCATGGCGAGCGCCGCCATGGTCACCGGGCCGGCCGCATGGGTGAGCGGCGCCGTCGCCAGCGACACGGGCTTTGTATTCTTATCCACCGGCATGATGTTGCAGATGGTCTCAAGCATGGCGCCCCATGAGCGGTTCATGACGCGCACGCCCTTGGCGGGTCCCGTGGTGCCGCCCGTGGCGATCAGCGCCGTCAGCTCTTCCGGATTGCCGATAGGATCGCCGATATCGGGGAAATGATCCGACGGCGCTGTCTCCATGAACGCATCGAGCGAAGCGTTGCCGCCTTCCGATTTGTCGAGACAGACCATGTGGCGCACGGTCGGGACCTGGCTTTTGATCTCGGCGGCCTCCTTAGCGTAGCTCGAATGATAAAAAATCATCGCGACGCGCACATAGTTGAGATAGGCGATATTCGCGTCGAGAGCGTTGCGGGTGTTGACCGGGATCCAGATCGCCCCGGCGCGCCAGCACCCCAGCATCGCCGTCAGCACGGACCCGTCATTGGGCGACATGACGGCGATGGGCTCCTGGTTCTCCATACCCGCTTCGCGCAGGGCGCCGGCGACCTTGTGGGTCATCGCCTCCATCTGGCTGTAGGTGTAGCGCGTCTCGCCCGCGATCAGGACATCCCGGTCCGGATAGGTCTTCGCCATCTTGTCGAAATAATCGATAGTTCTCATGAGATCGTCCTGACTTGCCCTTTGAGGCGCTACCCATTGATCATCGCTTAAAGCAGAACGCCTGCCTTAATGACAATGCGCCGCAAAGAAGCGGCAATCGATCTTGACGCTGTTTCATTTTCCGCAAGCCATTAAAAGCGAACTCAAATTTTCCAGCGCGGCGCCCAGGAACACCCCTCATCGACCTTCATCCTGGCTTCAGGACGGCAAGGGCCGGCCGCACTTTACGCAGATGCAGCATAGTTTTTAGCGCCGGGAGAGGAACAAAGCTCTATAGAACGGCTCCGCCGCAACTTCCTTTTTCCGCCATCTTTTTTGCACTGGGGCAGGGTTTTCGCGACATTTTCATCCATAGTTTGCAAATATCGATAGTAGACCGCCGCTTTCAAAGATTGTATGCAACATAAACAATCTTGGACGCCCCCATAATGCGGACGTCCCTTTAATTCTTGAGAACACGAGATCGAGGAGGATTCCGCCGCAATGACAGCCAAGAACCTGGAAGAAAAGCTTAAAGCCGCCGGCAATACGGTGGACATGCTCCGCAATTCGCAGATCGGCGCCTATGTCTATCCGGTTGTGCCGACCGAATTTCACAACTGGCGTGACGAACAGCGCGCCTGGCGCGAAACCGCCGTCCTCTTTGACCAGACCCATCACATGGTGGATCTCTTTCTGAAGGGCCCGGACGCGATCAAGGTCTGCTCCGACACCGCGATCAACACCTTCAAGAATTTCCCCGTCAACCGCGCGAAACAATATGTGCCGGTCTCTCATGACGGCTATGTCATCGGCGACGGCATTCTCTTCAATCTTGAAGAAAACCATGTTGTTTTCGTGGGGCGCGCGCCCTCGGCCAACTGGCTGCAATATCACGCGGAAACCGGCGGCTACGACGTCGAAGTCACCTATGACGACCGCTCGCCCTCCATGCCCATGGGCCGGCCCGTCACCCGCAAATTCTATCGCTTCCAGATCCAGGGCCCCAACGCCCAGAAGATCATTGAAAAACTCAATGGCGGCCCGTTTGAAGACATCAAGTTCTTCCACATGGGCTATATCAATATCGGCAGGAAAAAAGTCCGCGCCCTGCGTCACGGCATGGCCGGCGCGCCGGGTCTCGAAATCTGGGGCCCCTACGAAGAATATCTCGACATTCGCGCGAAGATCCTCGAGGAAGGCGCCGAATTCGGCATCGTGCCCGTGGGCTGCCGCGCCTACGCCACGAACACGCTGGAATCCGGCTGGATTCCCTCGCCGCTTCCCGCCGTCTATACCGGCGACAAGATGAAAGCCTATCGCGAATGGCTCCCGGCCAACTCCTATGAGGCCATGGGCTCTATCGGCGGCAGCTATGTTTCGAAAAACATCGAAGACTATTACGTGTCGCCCTACGACATCGGCTATGGTCCGTTCGTGAAATTCGACCATGACTTCATCGGCCGCGATGCGCTGGAGAAAATGGAGAAAGAACAGACCCGCCGCAAGGTGACGCTCGCCTGGAACGACGAAGACGTTCAGAAAATACTTGGCTCCGTCATTGGCTCGGAAACGCCATATAAATATTTCGAACAGCCGCTCGCGAACTACGCTTCCTCGAACTACGACGCGGTGCTGGCGAACGGGAAAAACGCCGGCTTCTCCATGTTCACCGGCATCTCCTATAATGAACGCAAGGCGCTTTCGCTGGCGACCGTCGACAACGACGTCGAGATCGGCAACGAAGTCAAAGTGGTCTGGGGCGAGCCGGATGGCGGTTCCAAAAAGACGACGGTCGAAAAGCACCAGCAGATGGAAGTCCGCGCGATCGTCAGCCCGGTTCCCTATTCGGAAGTCGCCCGGAAGGAATACGCTTCCGGCTGGCGCACCGGCAAAGCGTAACTCGTTTTCGAATATCCACGGAAAAGGCCGGCGCTTGGCGCCGGCCTTTTTTTGCGCGCTGACGGGCATTCGCCGAAACAGAAAAGAGCCCGCGCGTGAAAGGCGGGCTCTTTCCTCTCTCCCCCGGCCCGAAGGGGTCCGTGGAAACTAGTATCGTCAATAATACGCCTCTGACCGCCATTCAGCAAACGAAGTTCGGATCTTTTCGCAGGAACGCATAAAAAGGCTTTTAAATTCAGGCCTGAAGGACAATGCTCGAGCATCATGGATCAAGTCGAAAATCCCGGCGGACGGCCGGACGCAACGCCAAGCTCGCGCTCCATCGCGGCGCCGAGCGCGATGATTTTCCCCTCTCCGAAAAGATCGCCCCAGAGGCTGACGCCGCGCGGCGCCCGGAAGGTCGCATGCCCCTCGCCATTATCATCCTCGCCCAATTTCGCCGGCCGTTGGGAATAGCCCGCACGCAAGATGAGTTGCGGATGCCCGGTCGCATTGGTGGCGAGCAACGCCCCGCCGGCGAAGTTTGGACCGATCAGCGCGTCGAACCCTTCGAAGGCCGCGCCGATCTCCTCCATGCAGCGGCGGCGCAGACGATCGATCTGGATATAATCGACGGCGGAGACAAAACGCGCCCCGCGCCAGGTGTTGGGCCAGGCGTTTTTCCCCTGCGAGACAAGTTCTTCGTCCCGGTTGGACAGCGTCAACTCAGCAAACGCCGCCGCAGACTCAACAAGGACAATGGCGGTAAGCGTCCGGTAATCGATTTGCGGCCAGGAAAATTCTTTCAGCGTGACGCCAAGATCGCGCAGCGTCTGAAGCGCCTTGCGATCCGTTTCATCTCCTTGATCGAACCATTGCGGCACATAGCCTACCGTCATCTTGGAAACATCCGGCATGGCCTCATAAGCAAACCCCATTCGGGCGGCGCCGGGGTTATCCGCGTCATAACCGTTGATTTGCGACAGAACAGCCGCCGTATCCTCAACCGACCGGCAAATCGCCCCGACCTTGTCGAGCGACCAGCAAAGCGCCATGAAACCGGCGCGCGAAACGCGGCCGAAAGTGGGGCGCAGACCTGTGGTCCCGCAACGCTCCGACGGGGATATGATGGAGCCATAAGTTTCAGTGCCGATTGCGAAGGCGCAGAGCCCGGCGGCGACCGCCGAGGCCGAGCCGGCGCTCGACCCGGATGAGCCTTCTTCCGGGTTCCAGGGATTGCGAGTCTTAGCGCCGAACCACTGATCGCCCCAGGCGATAGCCCCGCAGGAGGTCTTCCCGAGCAGAACAGCGCCGGCGAACCGCAGCTTGCGCACGGCTTCGGCGTCATCATCGGGCACGCGGTCTCTGAAGGGCGCCGCGCCCCATGTGGTCCTGACGTCTTTGGTGTCCGCAAGATCCTTCATCGCATAGGGAATGCCGTGGAGCGGCCCGCGATCCCGTCCCTCGCGAAGATCGGCGTCCGCCTTCGCCGCCTGTTCGCGAGCGAGTTCCGGCGTCACCGTGATAAAGGCGTTCAGCTTTCCATCATGTGCGGCGATGCGCTTTAAATAAAGCTCCGTAAGCTGAACGCTGGTGACGGCGCCGGCGCGCAGCCATGCGCCAAGCTCGACGACGCTCGCGAAAGCAAGATCATCCTCACTTTCCGGCGCCGCGCTCGAGACGGGAGAAAGCGACAGAGTGTTTTTCTGCGACGGAATGCGCTTGCGCGGCAGCTTCGGATCGAAGGTGAGCGCCGGCGCCAGAGCGTTCGGCATCTCCATGGCACGCAGCGCCGCCAGGGTTTCAAGGCTGCCTTCAACATCCTCGATCATCAACGCCCGTTCGGCTGGCGTGAAACTAATCCCTTGCAGCTTTTCCGCTTCGGCGACCGTCTGCGGCGTGATACCGTTGGCGGGCGGTTCCTCCGCCGCGGCCGCTTCATTACGCGCGCAGCCCGCAATTGCGCCAGCACCCGTGAGCGCCGCCAGCCGTAACAGCTTCCGCCTGCTTGAAATCATCATCTCCGCCCCTCGCCATCGTCCTGCAAACCCTGCCGCCTTCGCAGGCGCGAGGCAAGCCGGAGAACCGAACCTATTGGGCCTCTGCGGCGTTGACCCTGACCGGCGATGGCGCCACACCATGGCCAAAACGGAGCGAACCGCCCATGCGACAGGATTTTTACGACCGCATCGCCAACACCATCGCTGACATACGCGAACAGGGCCTGGAAAAAGTCGAGCGCCAGATCACCTCGCCGCAAGGTCCGGTGATCGAGGTTGATCACAAAGGCCAGAAACGCAAAGTCCTCAATTTCTGCGCCAACAACTATCTCGGCCTCGCCGACCATCCGGACATTGTGAAGGCCGCGCAGGACACCATGAACGACTACGGCTTCGGCATGGCGTCGGTGCGCTTCATCTGCGGCACCACCGACCTCCACCGCAAGGTCGAGCAGGAAATCGCCGATTATCTCGGCTATGAAGACTCGATCCTCTTCGCCGCCTGTTTCGACGCCAATGGCGGCGTGTTCGAGCCGCTGCTCGAGGCGGAAGACGCCATCATTTCCGACTCTCTGAACCACGCCTCGATCATTGACGGCGTGCGGCTGTGCAAGGCGAAGCGCTACCGCTTCGCCAATTCGGACATGAAGGATCTTCGCGCCCAGCTCGAAAAGGCGGACCTTGAAGGCGCGCGCACCAAGCTGATCGTCACCGACGGCGTCTTTTCCATGGACGGCTATATCGCCAGGCTGAAGGAAATCTGCGCGCTCGCCGATGAGTTCGGCGCCCTCGTCATGGTCGACGACTGTCACGCCACCGGCTTCATGGGCCCCCATGGTGAAGGCTCGCCCGCCCATTGCGGCGTCGCCAGGCGCATCGACATCCTGACCGGCACGCTGGGCAAAGGGCTTGGCGGCGGCATGGGCGGCTATATCTGCGCCTCGAAAGATGTAGTGCATTTGTTGCGCAATCGCGCCCGGCCCTATCTTTTCTCCAATGCGCTGACGCCGGCGCTGCTCGGCGCCACCCTGAAAACGCTTGAACTGGTGCGCGAGGGCGCGCATTTGCGCGAACAGCTTTTCCGCAACGCCCGGCGTTTCCGCGAACAGATGACGAAAGCCGGCTTCGACCTTCTCCCCGGAGAACACCCGATCATACCCATCATGATCTACGATGCGCGCAAGGCCGGAGAAATGGCCGCAGCCCTGATGGAGGAAGGCGTCTATGTGACCGCCTTCTCCTATCCCGTCGTGCCGAAAGAAAAAGCCCGCATCAGAACGCAGATGTGCGCCGCCCACACGGACGAACAGGTGGATGAAGCCGTCACAGCCTTTGTGAAAGTCGGCAAAGCCATCGGCGTGATATAAAAAGCCGCTATATAAAAACGCCCCCTAGAGCGGGGGCGTTGTCGGTTTACGTTATGAAAGCGGTTAGACGCTGTTTTTGCGCTCGTTGTGAATTTTCTCCAGCCGCGGATCGTTCACTTTGTGAACGAGGTCATCCACCACATCCGACACGCAACGGTCGCGCACGGCGCGATATTTGATAACGCTGTCATGATTCAACCGGCTGTCGCATTGCGTCTCGGCGGTTGCTTGAATGCGCTGATAAAGATTGGCAGCGCCCTGCTCCGTGGAGAGTTCCTCAGGCGCATAAGCCATGTCCGCCTGTGCGGTGGCGCCGAGAGCAACGCTTAACGCCGCAGCGCCGGCGACAGTTGTAATCAGTTTTTTGATCATAATCAGACTTCCTTGTTCCTGGACGCCCACCCTGGTCGGCGCATCTTTTCTCGTGCGCCTGTCGCCTGCCATGTCGCGGAATACGCGAAACTGCAACCCATATTTTCTTATCAAGTTATCGTTACGCCTAAGCAAACCAGGGCTTTGAAAAAACTTTATTGCGACGCAAAAAATTTGTTTCCGAAATTGCGCCCGAGAACGTTTGTCATATGAACGCTTTGGCTTTTGTGAGATCATTTCTTGGCAAAAAATTTCACCGTTCTGAGCAAAAGCAAAAAACGCTGAAAAGATCATTCGCCTGCAGGGGAAAGGAAAAATTTTTTGTGACTGGCGCGCCCGCGCCTTTTGGAGCGCCAACTCCCCTCCGCCGGAACAAAGAGACAGGGTCAGGCGTTAGGAAGACAAGGCAATACAGAAGGAGCGCTTGATGGCCGCCCAGAAAACCGAGAACCAGAAACCCAGCAAGGAAGACCAGTCGGAACTCGACGAGGCGCTGGACGACTCGTTCCCGGCGAGCGATCCGCCCGCCCCCGCGAGCCCGCCCACCAAAAGCGAAGAGCTGGACGAGAAATTGAAGAAGAAAAAAGACTAACCTCTTACTCCGGCGCCTCGGCCAGCGCATAGAGCATGTCCGCATAGGCTTTCTCTATATCAGCCAGTCCCGCGGTGCCGGTTCCCTCCGCCGGTTCGATGAGCATGATTTCGTTGGGCGCATGGGCGCCGGTTCCGAAACCGAGACCGGTTGGGATCATGGGAAGCCCAAGCCTGTCCGTAAACTGATAGAACGGGGCGCTCCCGGCGAGGCGCGGATTGACCGTCGGCGTGTAGCCATATTTGTTGAAGACGCCGATCACTGACTTCACCAGAGGCGTTTCGACCGACGTTTGCGATCCCGGATAGCCCGAGAGCTTGCGCAACACGATATCTTCATATCCGTTGGCGTCGAGATGGGCGCGAATTTTTGCGAGTGCTTCGTCCGGATCGAGGCCCAACGGCAAACGCGAGTCCATCTTCGCAGTCGCCATGTGCGGCAGAATGGTTTTGACCCCTTCGCCTGTATAGCCGCCATAGATACCGTCGATATTGAGCGTCGGCGTGTAAATCAGGTTGCGCAGCACCTCCTCGCCGGTCATGCCGTCAATCCATTTCTCGACCTTGAAAATCTCCTGCAATCGGGCGTCGTCATGTTCTTCCAGAAGCCCGGCGATCAAGGACGCCTCCTCTTCGGTGGGCGGGCGCACGCCGTCATAATAGCCGGGTACGAGAATGGTGTTGCCGTCTTCCGAGACCAGCGTCGACAGCGCCTTCACCAGCCGCCAGACCGGCGAGTCCACAATCGCCTTGTAGGAGCCGTGAATTTCCGCCGCGGTCGGCCCGCCCCACTTGCCGCCGGTCGCTTCCGCTTCGAAATAGACGATGCCCTTAACACCGAGATTGAGGCTGGTTTCGCCTTCAGGGTTTTGCGAGTTGAATGGAAAAATAACGCCGTCCGCAGTTTTGAGGCGCTCTTCATACTGATCGATCACCTGCGGATAATGAGGAGACCCAAGCTCCTCCTCGCCCTCCGCGGCGACCATCAGATTGACCGGCAGGGTTCCGTCGACTGCGATAATCGACTCGATGGCGTTCAACAGCGCGCGCTGAGGACCCTTCTGATTGGTGGCGCCGCGCGCCATGATCGCCTTGCCCAGCGGATGGTCGATGATGTTCGCCTCGAATGGCGGGCTTTGCCAGTCTTCCTCATTCACCGGCTGCACGTCATACATCATGTAGAGCATCAGCGTGCGCTCGGCGCCGGCGTCGTAAAAACCCCAGACGCCGGGATGGCCGTCGGTTTCGACAATGGCGGTTTCCGCAAAGCCGATGGCTTCGAGATCGCTGCGCAGCATCTCCGCCATGTCGCGCACGCCAATATTCTGCGCGCTCACCGAGGGCTGGCGCAGCCAGCGCTGAATCTCGGCGATATGGCTGTCGAGATTTTGGTCGATATGGGCGTAGACGGCGGCGTGATCGCCCGCATAGGCCGGAACCGACGCCGCATCGAAGGGTTCGGCCTCGGGCAGTGCATAGTCCGGGCGGACAATGTCAGCAGCCGCCATTCCCGTTTTGGGATCGGTCGTTTCCGGCGCACAGGCGCAAAGGACAAGAGCCGCCGCGCTTACGGCGAAAAAACGTGATTTCATGAGGCGTCCCCGAATTTGCTTTTGCCCCAGCTTGCGGTATTTCCCGGCCGCTGGCCAGCCCCGGTTACCGGGCCGGCCGGAGCCTGCTAAAATACCGCCATCGAAGAGACAGGATCGCCCATGAAAGCCCTGATGAAAGCCAAGCCCGAAGAAGGCATCTGGATGGTCGATGCGTCACGCCCCGAGGTCGGGGTCAACGACGTGCTCATCAAGGTCAAACGTTCGGCGATCTGCGGCACTGACGTGCATATCTACAACTGGGACGACTGGGCGAAAAAAACCATCCCCGTGCCCATGACCGTCGGTCATGAATTCTCAGGCGAGATCGTCGAGATCGGCTCGGAAGTGCATCCCGAACACTTCAACATGAAGATCGGCGACCGGGTTTCCGCGGAAGGGCATATCACCTGCGGCTATTGCCGCAATTGCCGTGCGGGAAAACGTCACCTCTGCCGCAATACATTAGGCGTCGGCGTCAACCGTCCCGGCTCCTTCGCGGAATATGTCGCCGTGCCCGCTTTCAATGTTTATAAATTGCCGGAGGCTGTCTCCGACGAGATGGGCGCGATTTTCGATCCTTACGGCAATGCGACGCATACCGCCCTCGCCTTCGACCTTGTGGGAGAAGACGTTCTCATCACCGGCGCCGGGCCGATCGGGGTCATGGCTGTCGCCATCGCCAAATTCGTCGGCGCCCGTCATGTCGTAATCACCGACATCAATGACTATCGCCTCGACCTTGCTAAAAAGATGGGCGCCACCCGCGCCGTGAATGTGAGCAAGGAGTCGCTGAAAGACGTCATGGAAGATCTGAAAATGACAGAAGGCTTCGACATCGGCCTCGAAATGTCGGGCGCGCCGTCGGCCTTTCAGTCCATGATCGAAACCATGAATCATGGGGGCAAGATCGCCATGCTCGGCATCATGCCCAATGGCGCGGGGATCGACTGGGACAAGGTTATTTTCAAGGGCCTCGACCTCAAGGGGATCTACGGGCGCCGCATGTTCGAGACCTGGTATAAGATGGGCGCCATGCTGCAGGCGGGGCTCGATCTCTCGCCCATTATCACCCACCGCTTCCCCATCGAAGACTATCAGACCGGTTTCGACATCATGCGTTCGGGTCAATCGGGCAAAGTGCTTCTGGAGTGGTGACATAAGCCCCGGATAAGCCCAAAAGCTTCGCATGAACGCCGTTTTGAAATTCTTCCTCGGCCTTCTTGCTGTGGCCCTCCTCGGGGTCGCCGCCATGACCGTGGAAGGGACCCCGGGCTCGGCGGATGCGGCTCGTGAAAAACTGCTGGAAAAAGCCCAAGAGGCGCTTGATGCGGAGAAGGCGGGATGGGCCGCGGTGCGGCTTGACGGACAGAAAGCCGTGCTCACGGGAGAAGCGCCCAGTGAGGAAGCGCGCGCCAGCCTGATCGCCGCTGTCGCAAACGCCGGCGGTCCCGGCGGGTTGTTGTCAGGCGGCGTCACTGCCGTGGACGCAAGCGGCCTGATTGTCTTGCCGCCACTCCCGCACGCCGACCCCTTCATCTTCATCGCCGAGCGTGAAGGCGGGGTCCTGTCCTTTTCGGGCGCCGTTCCCGATCAGACGACCCGGGACGCCATTTATCGCCTTGCAACGGATCTTTTTCCGGAAGCGGAGATTTCCGGCGCCCTTGAAATTGCCGCCGGCGCGCCGGCGTCGCCGGAACGCTGGCTTGAGGCGGCCGCCGCCTCGTTGCGCGCGCTGTCGCATCTGCGCAAAGGGGTCGCTGAAGCCAGTGACGGCGTTTTCGCGCTCACCGGGGAAGCCCAGGACGAGGCCCTCGCCGCCGCGGCGCGCTCCCTCATGCAAGACTTTCCGGCCGGTCTTGAGGGCGACGCTGAAATCACCATCCGCAGACCGCCTTCGACCATTGAGGACATCATCAGTCAGGCGGAGGAAGAAGCCGTCGCGACAGAAAGCGCGTCGCCAGCGGTCGAACAGCAAACTGAAGCCGCTGCCGACGAGGAGGCTGAGGCCGGCGACGAAACTCAGACAACAGCGGCGGAAGACGATTGCGCAGACCGCATCGGCGACATCCTTTCCGCCCGGCGCATCGGTTTCAACAGCGCGCGGGCCGATATCGACAACCGCTCGCGCGAGCAGTTGCGCGAGATTGCAGCTCTCCTTGCGGACTGTCCCGGTGTCCGGCTCGCCATCACCGGGCATACGGATTCCAGCGGCAACGCGTCGCGCAATCGCCAACTTTCCGGTTACCGCGCCGACGCCGTGCGGGCGTTTCTCATTTCCGTCGGCGCCCCCGCCAACCGTATCAGCGCGCGCGGCGTGGGCTCGTCCGAGCCCATCGCCAGCAATGCAACGCCCGCAGGCCGCGAACAGAACCGGCGGATTGAAATGGAAGTTATTGGCGAAAATTAGTGCGGGCGTTCACCCTCTCCCGCTGGCGTGAGAGGGGCTTTATGGCGCGCCTCTTGTTGTCGCCGACAGAAAAGTTAAAACACTAAAAGAAACAGGAGCCCTTTCATGTCCCGCATCGACGCGCGCCTCGCCGAACTCGGCATCGTTCTTCCCGAACCTGTGGCGCCAGTGGCGAACTATGTGCCCTTTGTGGTTTCCGGCAATCAGGTTTTCATATCCGGTCAGGTGTCGATCGGTCCCGACGGGCTGATCACCGGCAAGCTCGGCGCGGGCCTCAACGTGGAGCAAGGCGCCGAAGCCGCTCATGCCTGCGGCGTCAATCTCATCGCGCAATTGAAAGCCGCCTGCGGCGATCTCGACAAGGTGACACGCGTCGTCAAGCTGGGCGGCTTCGTCAACTGCACGCCAGATTTTGTGGATCAGCCGAAAGTCGTGAACGGCGCGTCCGACCTCATGGTCGCCGTCTTCGGCGATGCAGGCCGTCATGCGCGCGCCGCCGTCGGCGCCCCGTCCCTGCCGCTCGGCGCGGCTGTCGAAGTCGACGGCATTTTCGAGATCGCCTGATGGCCGACGGCGCGGACAAGATTGTCGGCCGCACGCTCTCCTCCATCGACGAGATCGGCGCCGTACAATGGAACGCCCTCGCCAATCCATCGCCCGAAACCTACAACCCGTTCGTCTCCCATGAATTCCTGAGCGCCCTTGAAGCCTCCAAATCCGTGTCCGCGGAAACCGGCTGGGCGCCGATGCATCTGGTGGTTGAAGATGCGGGCGAACTGATCGGCGCCGCGCCGCTCTACGCCAAGGGGCACAGCCAGGGCGAATATGTCTTTGATCATCACTGGGCCGACGCCCTTCACCGGGCGGGCGGGCGCTATTATCCGAAACTCTTGAGCGCGGCTCCCTTTACCCCCGTGCCGGGCCCGCGTCTTCTGGCGAAGACAGCGGAAACCAAAGCCACCCTCGCCGGGCTGTTGCGCGAAGCTGCGGCGCAGCTCGGCATGTCCTCGGCGCACGCGAATTTCATCACCGAAAAGGACAAGGCGATCCTCGACGCCGCCGGCTTTCTGACGCGCATGGGCGAACAGTATCACTGGTTCAACAGGGGTTATGAACGTTTTGAGGATTTCCTCGGCGAACTCGCCTCCCGCAAACGCAAACAGGTGCGCCGTGAAAGGCGCGAAGCAAGCGAAAATCTCACCATCAAGCAGCTCACAGGCCCCGAAATCACAGAACGCTATTGGGACGCGTTCTGGCTTTTTTATCAGGATACGGGCGCGCGCAAATGGGGGCACCCTTACCTCACCCGCACATTCTTCCGCCGCGTCGCGGAAAGCATGGGCGAGCGCATCCTGTTCATCGTCGCCGAACATAATGGCGAACCGGTCGCCGGCGCTCTCAACTTTATCGGCGGGGACGCGCTCTACGGGCGATATTGGGGGTGTACGGAGGATATCCCCTTCCTCCATTTCGAGTTATGTTATCACCAGGCGGTCGATTTCGCCATAGAACGCAAGCTTTCCCGCGTGGAAGCAGGAGCGCAGGGCCAGCACAAAATCGCCCGCGGTTACGAACCCGTGCCCACATGGTCCGCCCACTGGATTGAGAATGAAAGCTTTCGCGACGCCATCGCCCGCTACCTGGCGGCCGAAAGAGAGCAGACAGGCATGGAAATCGAAGCGCTGAAAGACTATACACCTTTTCGCAAAACGCAGCAGTGATTGAAAAGGACGGGCCCATGTCGCTTGAAACCGAATATGATCCTGACAATATCTTCGCCAAGATTATTCGCGGCGATATGCCGTGCGTTAAGGTTCTTGAGACGGATAAAATCCTCGCCTTTATGGATGTCTTTCCGCAAAGCGAGGGACATTGTCTTGTCATTCACAAGCAAAGTCAGGCGGTGAATTTTCTGGATGTGGAGCCGGAAGCCCTGAGTGAATTAACCGCCGCAACCCAGGAAGTCGCCCGCGCCGTTCATTACGGCCTTAATCCGGACGGCATCCGCATTATGCAGTTCAGCGGCGCGCGCGCCGGGCAGACCGTTTTTCATCTGCATATTCATGTGCTGCCGGTTTACGAAGGCGTCGTCGTTGCAGCTCATGCAAGCGGCAAACCCGCAGACGCGGAAAGCCTTGAGCCCATCGCGGCAAAAATACGCGCGGCGCTCGCCTGACGAATTAAGCTCTGCGTTAAATGTGATTTTATCATGTCACGTTCTGCTCGCGCAGACGTGTTTTGCGGCGCTGGAAACGGCAGTTTAGCTTTTCAATAAGATGACGTTTTGTCGAAAAGAATTCTTCTGTTTTTCGACACTGAATGCGGAACTTCAATTGTTTCTCGAACGTTCGTATTTTCTCGTGCGTTGATTAAATGGGACCCGCAGAAGCGCGCCGGATCCCCCTTGCCGCCAGGCGCGCTAATTAAAGACCGTCGCGATCCCTTCCCTCGCGGCGGTCTTTTTTATTTGCTGAAAAGCATTCCGAATTTACACAGCGCCTGCAAGCGGCGATCTCCAGGGACGGTTTGCGTCGCCCCGCGACGAAACGCCTCTCATCCGGGACGAAACGAGCTGGGCCGGAACGGCGGCGGCTGCGAGACTGGCGCGCACAACATCGGGGCGCATGAAGGGGATCTCATATGAACAAGCTGACAATGATGCTGGCGGCGACGGCCAGCCTGATCGGGCCTGCCCTGGCCCAGGATCTTTCCCAGGACATTTCCAAAGGCCTTGCGGGCTATCGCCAAGGGTTGGCGGGGGCGCGCGAAGCCTTTCAGGCCGAAGACTGGGCGGCGCTCGATGCGGCGCTCACCGACGCCCAAACCGCAGCGCCCGGCTCTCTTTATGTGTACCGCAATCGCATTCTCGCCAAGATGCTCTTGGACCAGCCTGATGAAGCGCTGGCTCTTGTCGGGCAAGCCGCCGACCAGGGACTGACGCTGACGCTCGCCGGACACCCCGCCTTCGAAGAACTGGCGGCCTTGCCCGGCTACAAGGCCATCGCTGCAAAAATGGAAACGAACGCCGGGCCGCTTGGCGACCCTGAAAGCGTGCGCGAATTCCCCGACGCAGAGCTTTTGCCGGAAGCCATCGCCTTTGACCGCAAGAAGGCGCTTTATATTGGTTCCGTTCGAAGCGGCGCCATTCTGAAAGCCGGCAAGAAAGATGATGCGCTTACGCTTGTAGCGAAAGCCCCCGGCGGCGTGTTTGATATCGAGCTGCGCAACAAAACCCTTTGGGCCGCCGTCAATAATCAGCTCGCCTATGAGCAGGCGGGTGAGGAAGACCCGTTTGCGGCTGTGATGGTGTTCGACGCCAGAACCGGCGCGCCGAAAAAGGAAATCAGGGTCGACGAAGCGGATGCAATTCTGGGCGACCTCGAAGTCGCCAAAGACGGGACGGCCTATGCCAGCGACTCCGGAACGCCGCGCATTTTCCGCCTGCCCCCGGACGGCGATTCGATGGAGGTCTTTTCCGCCGATCCAACCTTCGTAAACCCGCAGGGCATCGCCCTCGATGAAAAAAGCGGCGTGCTTTACATGGCGGACTACCTTGCCGGGATTTTTGCAATCGATACGCAAACCGGCGAGGCGATGCAGCTTTCCAATGACGCCAAGGCCTGGCTCGGCGGCATTGACGGCCTCTACCTCTACGAGGACGGGCTCATCGGCATCCAGAATGGCTCGACGCCGCAGCGGATCGTTTATTTAGGCCTTAATAACGACAAGACCGCCATTACCAGTTTCATCACCATGCACCGCAATCTCGAAGGATGGAACGAGCCAACCCATGGCGCGGTCGTCGGCGATGAGTTTCACTATATCGCCGCTTCAAACTGGCCGTCCTATGGCGATGACGGGACGGTGAAAGAGGCGCCGCCTCTCCAACCCCTTCGAATCATGACCCTCCCCTTTGAATCGAAGTAGGATCGCGGCGCGAAAAGGAAGCGCCCCCGTGTTCGAGATCTCTGCAGGAGACATGAAAGCCGTTCTGGCGCCGGCGCTTGGCGGCGCCGTCCTGTCGCTTTGCCAGGGCGGGAACAACATTCTTCGTTCCGCCGCTTCAGAGGAAGCCGTCGCCGCCGATCCGCGGGAAGCGGCCTGCTATCCTTGCGTTCCGTGGTTCAGCCGCCTGCATGGGGGCCTCGATTTTGGCGGCCAGCATTACGATCTTGCGCCGACCCTGCCCGCCTGCGACCCCAACCATGCCTTGCACGGTCACGGATGGGTCAATCCGTGGCGGATTATGGATCAAGCTGAAGACCGGCTTGTCTGCCGTTTCGATCATGCGCCCGCGCCGGGACTGTTTCCCTTTGCCTTTTTCACAACGCAGGAATTTTCCATTTCGAATGATGGATTCCGCATCGTGCTGAGCGTTACGAATAGCGGCGACAGCCCTATGCCCGCAGGACTTGGCCTGCATCCGTTTTTTCCCGACAAACAGAAGAGCTCCGTCAACTTCACTGAATATCTCGGGGAGCCAAAACTCCCCACAGCGTTAAAACCGCCGGACAAGATCGAACATCGCGGCCCCTTCCCCGAGGATGCGGTCGACTACACCATCAAACGCTGGAACGGCGCAGCGGAAATCATCCGCGGAGGCATGACTATCGACATGCGCAGCAATGCCCGCATCCTGCATCTTTATGCGCCGGAGGAGTCCCCCTGGTACTGCCTTGAACCCGTCAGCCACTGGCCGGGCCATTTCGGCAACGACATTCTGGCCCCCGGCGAAAGCATGGACCTTTTTCTGGAGCTGAAGATCGAGCCTGGCAGCTGACAAAACCCATCTTGAAAGCAAAACGCCGGGCGCATGGCCCGGCGTTTTCGTTAATTGTGTTTTCGGGCGCTATTCCATCAGCGCCGGAACGCTGGAGCCGTCGCCGCCATCCTTGGGCTTGTCCGCCTTGTCCGGGTCGGGAAGATACTCGAAAGCGAGCTTCGTTTCGTCGTCTTCATCCACGAGGACGCGAACAATGCCGCCCTCTTTCAGGCTGCCGAAGAGAATTTCATCTGCAATCGGCTTCTTCACATATTCCTGAATGACCCGCGCAAGAGGCCGCGCGCCCATTTCATCGTCGAAGCCTTTTTCCGCAAGCCACCGCGTCGCATCGTCGGTGAGTTCGAATGTCACGCCGCGATCGGCAAGCTGAGCTTCGAGCTGAAGCACGAATTTCTCGACGATGCGGTCGATGATGACCGGCGAGAGACCCGCGAACTGGATCGTCGCATCGAGACGATTGCGGAATTCCGGCGTGAACATCTTCTTGATCGCCGCATCGGTTTCGTCGGTCTTTTTACCGCCTGCAAAGCCGATCGCGAATTTCGCAGCGTCAGCCGCGCCCGCATTGGTGGTCATGATGATGATGACATTGCGGAAGTCGACCTTGCGGCCATTGGCGTCGGTCAACTGACCATTGTCCATGACCTGCAGGAGAATATTGAAGATCTCCGGATGCGCCTTTTCGATTTCATCGAGCAACAACACGCAGTGCGGATGCTGATCGATCGCGTCCGTCAAAAGTCCGCCCTGGTCGAAGCCCACATATCCCGGCGGCGCGCCAATAAGGCGCGAGACCGTGTGACGCTCCATATATTCCGACATGTCGAAACGCACGAGTTCCACGCCCATGACAAAACCGAGCTGCTTGGCCACTTCGGTTTTGCCTACGCCAGTCGGTCCTGCAAAAAGATAGGAGCCGATGGGCTTGTTGGGTTCGCGCAAACCGGCGCGCGAAAGCTTGATCGCCGCCGCAAGCTGTTCGATCGCCTCATCCTGGCCAAAGACAACCCGGCGCAGATCCTCGCCGAGTTTCTGCAAGCGCTCGGTGTCGGACTTCGACACGGATTTCGGCGGAATGCGCGCCATCTTGGCGACGACTTCCTCGATCTGCTCCTCATCGATGACTTCGACGCGTTTGTCGGCCGGGAACAGCATCTGCCGCGCGCCAGCCTCGTCGATGACGTCGATGGCTTTGTCGGGAAGCTTGCGGTCCGTCATATATTTCGATGACAGCTCCGCCGCGGCGACAATCGCCTCATCGGTGTATTTGATCTTGTGATGTTCTTCGAAATAGGGCTTCAGCCCCGTGAGGATCTTGATCGTGTCTTCTTTCGTCGGCTCGACCACATCGATCTTCTGGAACCGGCGTGCAAGCGCGCGGTCCTTTTCAAAATGCTGGCGATATTCTTTATAGGTCGTCGAGCCCATGCAGCGCAGCGCGCCCGATTGCAGCGCCGGCTTCAAAAGGTTCGAGGCGTCCATGGCGCCGCCCGACGTGGCGCCGGCGCCGATCACCGTATGAATCTCGTCAATGAAGAGAATGGCGTCGTCATGCTCTTCGAGTTCCTTCAGGACCGCTTTGATGCGTTCTTCAAAATCGCCGCGATAGCGCGTGCCGGCGAGCAGCGCGCCCATATCGAGCGCGTAGATCGTCGAGTTCGCCAGAACTTCCGGCACTTCCTCGTCCACGATTTTCAGCGCGAGGCCTTCGGCAATGGCTGTTTTCCCAACGCCGGGATCGCCCACAAGCAGCGGATTATTCTTGCGGCGGCGGCACAGGACCTGAATTGACCGTTCGACTTCCGCGTCGCGGCCGATCAGCGGATCGATCTTGCCCGAACGCGCCTTGGCGTTGAGATCGACGCAATACGCTTCCAGCGCGCTTTCTTTCTGGTTCTGCCCGGCCTCAGCCTCTTCGCTGGCGCCGCGCGGCGTTTTCGGCTGGCTTTCGCCGGGACGCTTGGCGATGCCGTGGGAAATATAATTCACCGCATCGAAGCGGCTCATATCCTGCGCCTGGAGGAAATGCGCTGCATGAGACTCGCGTTCGGCGAAGAGCGCGACCAGCACATTGGCGCCGGTCACCTCCTCGCGGCCGGAGGACTGAACGTGAATGACAGCGCGCTGAATGACGCGCTGAAAGCTCGCCGTCGGTTTCGCCTGCTCCCCATTTTCAAGCTTCAGATTGGCGAGTTCGTTTTCGATGAATTCATAAAGCTGGCGGCGCAGCAGATCGACATCCACATTGCAGGCGCGCATCACCGCCGCCGCATCGCGATCATCGGTCAACGCCAGAAGGAGATGTTCGAGCGTAGCGAGCTCGTGGTCGCGCTCCGTCGCAAGCGCAATCGCGCTGTGCAGACATTCGTCGAGACTTCTGCTGAACGACGCCATACCCTACTACTCCCGTTCCATCGTGCATTGAAGCGGATGCTGGTTGCGGCGCGACAGCTCCATCACTTGCGCAACCTTGGTCTCCGCAATTTCATAAGTATAAACGCCGCAGACGCCGATCCCGGACTGATGCACATGCAGCATGATGCGCACCGCCTCTTCCGCGTCTTTTTTGAAGACGGCCTGAAGCAGCCAAACAACAAACTCCTGGGGCGTGTAGTCGTCATTCAGCAGGAGAACCTTGTACAAAGACGGACGTTTGGTCTTGGGCGATGTCTTCGCGACAACGCCCACGCCCTGTCCCGGGCCTCCGGCGCCGTCTCCCTGCTCCTGATCGTTGTCGTTGTCGTCAGCCATAATCCTCTTAGTTTCCTCGTGTGCGCCGGGCTTGGCAACAGCCGCCGCCCCGCGCTGCACTATTAGATAAGTAATCGCTCCCGGTTGAAAAGAAGCAAATTTTTTCCCGTCGCTGGAAAGTTAACGGTCATGAAGCGCGCAAAAAAAGAGCCCGGCGATACGCACCGGGCTCTCTCACGCAACAGTGATACTCAGAACTGCTACTCAAATCCTTACGGGCGGTAGGCCTGAATTTTTTCAACCAGCGCCGAATAGCGCTCGGTCAACGGCTCGACCGCATCTTTGGTCGTTGACGCCCAAATGTCGGCCACCTTATTGATTTGGCCGAGATTTTTCTCAACGGACGTTTTCATGAAGTCGCTGTTGAGTTCGATGGCTTCCTGCAGCGTTTTCGCCGCAGACGCCGCTTTGGCGGTGGCAACGGTCTCTTCGAAAGCCGATTTGGAGAACGAAGCGTTCTCAGCCGTCAGCTTTTCGACGCCCTTTGCAAATGCGCCAGCCGAAGCCATCAGCGCATTCAGCGACTCTTTGTGGAAATCAGCGAAAGACGACATGCCTTCCGCGAACTTTTCGTAGCCTTCTTTGAAGGACTCCGGGCTGAAGGCTTTCATGTCGAACGCCTCAGCAGTGGTTTTCGTGGCGCCAGCCATACTAGTCTCCTTAGCGAATCAGCCCTAAATGCTTGATTCAGTTAAATTAAAGGCGGGAATCGCCTCGTTGTGCAGTGCAACATAGTGATGGTCGCAGCTTCCGTCAAGAGCCTTTGTTGCAGCGCACAAATTTTTGCCGGACAATCTTTAAACTTTCGTTAACGCTCCGTTTACCGCGTTCGGCGATGATCGTTCCGTCGCGATACAGGCGGCATGGCGTTTGCTCCTCGGAACAGGACTGCCGATATGCAGGATAGTTCCCGTCCCGGGGAGAATTTTGGGCGAAAAAACGCTGAATTTTCGGGGGCGGCGACTTCCGTATATTGAAAAGCGTGTTGAGATGGGCGAGGCTCAATAAATGTTCATGGGGTTGCGTAGCGTATCGATTTGGGGCGCGGCGTTGTTTTTGGCGCTGTTTGGCACACTCACGCCCGCGGCGGCCAACTCTAAATACGCTGCTTTTGTGGTTCATGCCGATTCGGGCGATATTCTTTTCGACCGCTATTCCACCGGAACACGCTACCCTGCTTCCTTAACCAAAATGATGACCCTCTATCTCCTGTTCGATGAACTGGAGGCGGGTCGGCTCACCCTGGATTCCAAAATAAATATTTCCGCGCACGCGGCCGGTCAGCCGCCGTCGAAGCTCGGCGTAACCAGCGGCTCCACGATCGACGTCGAAACCGCCATCGAGGCGCTGGTTGTAAAATCCGCAAATGACGTCGCGGCGGCCGTCGCTGAACAAATCTCCGGCTCCGAATGGCGCTTCGCCAAAAAGATGACCGCCAAAGCGCGCGAACTCGGCATGTACAGCACGACGTTCCGCAACGCGTCGGGGCTGCCCAATTCCAAGCAGGTGACGACGGCGCGCGATATGGCCGCCCTGAGCCGCCGCCTCATTCAGGATCACGAGAAATATTTCCATTATTTCTCGGTGCAGAGCTTCGACTGGAACGGCCGCACCTATCGCACGCACAATGCTCTCGTGAAAACGTTCGACGGGGCTGACGGTCTCAAAACCGGCTATACGCGCCGCTCCGGCTTTAATCTCGCGACCACCGCGACGCGTGACGGAAATCGTTTGATCGGCGTTGTTCTGGGCGGGCGATCCTCGCGCACTCGCGACGCCCATATGCGCGAGATCCTCGACAATGCTTTCGCCGCTATCGACAAAAAACCGATGCTTCTTTCCGCGCTTTATCGCGAAACGCCAGCGCCGCGCCTCAAGCCAACGCTGGTCGCGGCGCTTGCCGAGGCGAAATCCGCGCCGACCGTCGCCGCCAATGACGATATGCGCGCCGAAATCATCACGGCAGCGGCTAGCCTCAATAGCTCCAGGAACGAATCGGGCGACGGCATTGGCGCGCTAATCGCGGCGAACCCGCTGCAAGCCGACCCCGACGATTTCAACGAATTCGAACGCACACGCCTCGCCTCCCTGTCTATAGAAGACGGCATGCTTGGCCAGGGCGATTTCGACGAGAACCCCGCCGGCGTGTCCTGGGGCGTTCAGATCGGCGCTTATTCCACCAAGGAAATGGCGCAGAAAGAACTTGAAGCGGCGGTCGCCAAATCCGGCATCAAGTCGCCGGAACGCGTCGTCCTCCCGACTCCCATGGACACGGGCAAGACGCTCTATCGCGCGCGCATCGTCAAGCTGACCGAGATCGAGGCGGCCGCGACTTGCGAGACTCTGAAAGACAAGAAACTGACCTGTTTCGTGGTTTCAGATGGCGGGGCCGTCGTCTCTTCAAATTCCCATTAGTCCGAACGAGCGGCCGCGTCTTCCTCCGCCTCGATCAGCGCTTCGATCTCACGCCAGTCGACAATCTTGAAATTCTGCGCCGAGCCTTTCGGCGCATTATAGCCGTCCTGGGCGATGAAAACGCCATTGGGGAACGCGTCGCCCAGATAGGCCGAGGTCGCCTCGACGCCATCGGTTTCCTCAGAGCCGTCAATCGCCTCACCCGCCGTTACCGAAAAGCGCGCAACAAACTCATTGTCGCCCTCGCGCCGATAAACGGCATAGCTGTTATTGCCTTGCGATGAGGCCAAAAGGTAACCGCGGCCCTCGCCGGTCTTGTAGAGCGCGAGACCTTCGACATCCGCCTTGACGCCGCTGGGGCCAGCAACTTCGTCGATCAGCGCCGGCGCCGCAAAAGACGCGCCATCGAACTCTGTTTTCCAGATGCCGCGCATTTCCTCGCCAATATAAAGAAAGCCCGTCTCATCATCGAAAACACAGCCTTCAAGCTGGGATTCAAGTTTCAGCCGCGCCGCCTGTCGGCCGCCGCCCGGACCGGCAATGCGATATGCGACGAGATCGCCGGTCTTATGGGCGACGAAAGCGAAAACATCGCCGCCCCAGACGCCCATGCACAGCCCGTAGGGTTCTTCAATCATAGATGGAAAAGAGCCGGTTTCCTCGACAACCCCGTCCTCGACGACAAAAAGCGTCACCGAATTATCCGTGCGATTGGACGCGGCGGCGATATCGCCAGCCCAGCCGCCGATCTTCACATTCTGGCGCAGATCCACATTGTTGAGTTCTCCTACAGGCAAAAACTGAAGGACGGCGCCGGAGAGATCGTAGACGTAAAGCCCCGCCCGTTTGTCCGTGCCGAAGATGCGGCTTGCAGACGGATCAGCGGGATTGACCCAGATCGCCGGATCGTCCGCCGCATCGTCTAACGACTTTACCGGCTCGGTTTCAGCCGAAGCAAACACAGCGGGCGTTTGCGGATCGGACGCGCAGGCGGCTGCAAGCGCGGCGATCGAAATGCAGGCGGCGATTCTCATTCTCGTCATCCTTGAACATTGAAACGGCGGCGGACCTTACTCATGACCGCCGCCGCTACTCAACTGATCCTCTTCCGCTAGGGGACAAAACGCGAAACGCAGAGGATTTCTTTAGTAGTTAAACGAAACGCCGAATTTCGCCGACCAGTCATATTCTTCATATTGCGAGTTCAGCTTGCCATAGGCAGGGCTGCGCACGAAGGCGGCGAAGGGTTCATTGTTGACGTTCTTGAATTCCGTAAAGAACTGGAACTGATCCGTAACGCGATATTTCGCCGAAATATCGATCTGCAGGTGATCGTCGACGATCCGGTCGATATCCACCCCGTTCTCATCTTCCTGCAAAGACAGTTCGTCCAGATACTGATCGCGATAGGTCGCGGCGAAGCGGAGATTGATCGGTCCTTTTTCATAACCGATGATGCCGGTGGCGACATGATCCGATTGGCCGGGAATGCTGATCTCGCGGCCGTCAACAAGCGTCGCCTCACTATCCACGAAGGTGTAGTTGGCGCCGACGATGAAGCCGTCAAGCAGGCCGGGGAGGAAATCCAGCGGCTGCTGATAGTTCAGCTCCACGCCGAACAGCGACGCATCCGGCACGTTGATGAAGGTTTCGACCTCCTCAAAGAAAACGCCGCTTACAATGATGTCTTCACTGATCGTCGAGGTGATGAGGTCGGAAATGTCTTTATAAAAGACGCCAGCCGACAGGACCGATTTGTTGCCCGGATACCATTCTAGCGAGACGTCGAAATTATGCGCCTTCTGGCGGTCAAGGAGCGGATTGCCCGCTTCGCCCTCCGCTTCGTCATCCACAAGGATGCGCGGCGCCGCCGCTTCGAGATTCGGACGTACGATTGTCTTATAATAGCCGAGACGGAAGACAACCTCATCGGTGACGTCGTACCGGATATTCACGCTCGGCAACCAGTCGGTATAGGACTGCTCTGCGTCAACCGCCCGGGCGTAAACTTCGTCGCCATCGTCTTCGGCGATCAGTTCCGCGTCAGCCGGAATATCGGCGGCGCCTGGCTCGAAGGCCGTGAAACCGGAGGCGTCATATTCCGTATGTTCGACGCGCAGGCCCGCGACGACGCTGGCGGCGCCGAACTGGCGCTGCGCCATCACATAGCCTGCATAGACATTTTCATCGGCGCTGTAATTGGCGCCGGTGGACTCAAGCGCGGTGTCGATGACATTCAGCTCAAAGTCGTCAAGATTGGCGAAGAAGAAATCGCGGAAGACCTCAGGGCTGACGACGGGGTTAATCCGGTCGAGTTCGTAATCGACATCGCCCATGAAGTCCGAAAGAACGAGATCGTCATATTCCAGGATCGCGAGATCGAGATCGTAGGATTTTTCGCGAAGGCGAATTTTGCCGCCGGTTTTCACATAGCCGGGCGCGCCGAACAAATCGGCGTCGATGCGCAGGTTCGCCTGGAAGGCAAGCTCTTCATCCTTGGCGATGCCGTTGGTGCGCTCGACTTCATCGAATTCATAATTGCCCGGATCGAAATAGGCCGCCTCTGCATCCGCATCGGGGAAGGCGAGCGACGGCAGAAGAGTGTCGCTCACATCGACGCCAAAAAGGCCCTCTTCGAATTCGGCGCGGAACCCTGCGTCGATGCGCTCGGGCTCGCTCTCTTCCGCATAGGAATAAGACCCGGAGATATCGAAGGTAACAGCGTCTTTTGCGAACTCGGCGCCGCCGACAATCGAATAGATCAACTGATCTTCGTAGCGATCCTTGATGTCGCGATCGACTTCGTAGGGATCAGGATTGCCCGCGTCTTCATCGCCGTCCCCGGCTTCGATGACCGCCAGGGAGCCATTGCTAGTATCGCTGAAATCAGGATCGCCGAACTTGTTTTCAACGCGGCTTCTATATTCCTGATCGGAAAAGTCCGAATAAAGTCCGTGGGCGTAGAGCAGAAGATTGTCTGTCGCCTGAAAATCGAGGTTCAGCGCGGCGGAGAAACGCTCGCGCGTCACTTGATAATCGCGCAGCTCCAGCTCTTCAGGATAGATGACCGCTTCGTCGAGGATCCATTCGCCGTCATTTTCCTTGTTTTCCGAACCGAATTTCCGCTTCTGCCAGGCGGCGGTCGCAGCGACGCCAAGGCGGCCGTCGAGGAAGTTGTTCGCGAAGGCGCCGGAATAACGCTGGCCGAACTCATCCACCTGGTTGGTGTAGATGCCGGCGGCCTTCAGTTTGAAGAAGATGTCTTGCTGGTCGAGACCCGATAGAGTCGTGATCTCGACATTGCCGCCAATGGAGTCGCCATCCACATCCGGCGTCAGCGACTTGGTGATGGTGATGCTGGAAAGGATATCGGAGTCGATCACATCGAGCGGCACCTGGCGCTGGTCGGAGTCCGGCGACGGCAGGCGCACGCCGTTGACCGTGGTCGTCACAAAATTCGGATTGGCGCCACGGATCGAAACGTAACGCCCCTCCCCCTGATCGTTCTGGATGTTGACGCCAGCGGCGCGGCGGGCGGCCTCTGCGACGTTTTCATCCGGGAGCTGGCCGATCGCGTCGGCGGAAAGAACCGTGATCACCTTGTCGGACGCTTTTTGCTGGCTGAGCGCGGAGTTCAACGCGCCGCGCTGGCCCACGACGAGAACGTTGTCGACAACAGCCACATCTTCGCCAAGCGTAATGTTCTGGCGCACCACCGCGTCCTGGCTCGGCACGGAAACGCTCACGCTTTCCGCATCGGCGCCCACATAGGTGACGACAAGCGTGTAGCGGCCGGCCGGGACATTGGCGAAGCGGTACTCGCCGGCCCGGTTCGTGGACGAGGACTCGCCGGTTTCTTCGATGCGCACCACAGCGCCTTCAAGGGAGACGGCGCCGGACTGGTCGCTGACGCGCCCCTCGATGACGCCGGCAAGGGCCGGAAGCGGCGCGATAGCCACAGCGATTACGGAAGCCGCCGAAGCGGACAGGAGAGAACGGTTCATGATGTGCCCCACCAAATTAACGCCAAAACTGACCGGCGGGGCAGTGCCGGGTTTTTGTAACGCAGTCGTGACGAAGCGGTGACGGAAATATAAAAGTCGCCCTGTCAGCGGCGACAGTTTTACACATGTCAGACCAACCGTGTTCGGAAAGCGCACGGTTTGCGCAAACAGTGTTCATCAACTAGCATCCGCACTGCCAGTTCAGGAGAAATTCATGTCAGAGGAAACGATCATCAGGGTCAGCGACGCAGCGGCAAAAGACACGCTGGTGAACGCCAAGAAGGCGAACGCAATGCGCACGCAGGCGAAGGAAGATCCCGAAGCCTTCTGGGCCGATGTCGCAAAACGCCTCGACTGGTCCAAATCTTTCACCAAGGTGAAAGACGTTTCCTATGACGCGAATGATCTGCATATCCGCTGGTTCTATGACGGCGAGCTAAACGCTTGCGTCAATTGCCTCGACCGGCATTTGCCCGAGCGCGCTGATGACGTCGCCATTATCTGGGAAAGCGACGACCCCGGAATATCGAAGAATATCACCTACAAGGAAGCCTTCGAAGAGACTTGCCGCATGGCGAATGTGCTGAAGGCGCGCGGCGTGAAGCGCGGGGACCGGGTAGTGATTTACATGCCAATGATCCCCGAAGCCGCTTTCGCCATGCTCGCCTGCGCGCGCATCGGCGCGGCCCATTCCGTCGTCTTCGGCGGCTTTTCTCCCGAAGCGCTGGCGAGCCGCATCGAGGATTGCGGCGCAACCGCCGTCATCACCGCCGATGAAGGCCTGCGGGGCGGTAAGGCCGTGCCTCTGAAAGCCAATGTGGACAAGGCGCTCGAAAAAACGCCGGATGTAAGGCTGGTGCTCGTGGTGGAGCGCACGAACGGCGACATCGCCATGAAAGCGGGCCGCGACCTTTATTACTACAGCGAAGCCCGCAATGACGTGGCGCCGGACTGTCCGGCGGAAGCCATGAACGCCGAGGACACGCTATTTATTCTGTATACGTCGGGCTCCACGGGAAAACCGAAAGGCGTCCTGCACACGACCGGCGGGTATATGACCTATGTGTCTTATACCCATGAGATGGTCTTCGATTACCGCCGGGGCGATATCTATTGGTGTACGGCCGATGTGGGCTGGGTGACGGGTCACAGCTATATCGTCTATGGCCCGCTCGCCAATGGCGCAACGACTCTGATCTTCGAGGGCGTGCCCACCTATCCAGACGCCTCGCGGTTCTGGCAGGTGATCGAAAAACACAAGGTCAATATTTTCTACACGGCGCCGACGGCGATCCGCGCGCTGATGCGCGAGGGCGATGACTGGGTCAAAAAGACCGACCGGTCGTCCCTGCGCCTGCTTGGCTCCGTGGGCGAGCCGATCAACCCAGAAGCATGGCTTTGGTATTACAATGTAGTGGGCGACGGAAAACATCCGATCGTCGACACCTGGTGGCAGACGGAGACGGGCGGCATACTGATCTCGCCGCTGCCCGGCGCCACGGACTTAAAACCCGGCTCGGCGACGAAGCCCCTGCCCGGCGTCGTTCCCGCCATCGTCGATGCGGAAGGGAAAGTCCTCGACGGCGCGTGCGAGGGCAATCTTGTCATCACCGATTCCTGGCCGGGCCAGATGCGCACGGTCTATGGCGATCACCAGCGTTTCATCGACACCTATTTCAAGACTTATCCCGGTACGTATTTCACCGGCGACGGCGCAAAGCGAGATGCCGACGGCTATTACTGGATCACGGGCCGGGTCGACGACGTCATTAACGTTTCCGGCCACCGGCTCGGCACAGCCGAAGTAGAAGCAGCTATCGATGAGCATCCGCAAGTCTGCGAGTCCGCCGTCGTCGGCTTCCCCCATGACGTCAAAGGCCAGGGTATTTACGCCTATGTAACGCTTCATGCGACCGACGAGCCGTCAGAAGCGCTCGAAAAGGAAATTATCGAAACCGTGAGACAGGAAATCGGCCCCATCGCCAAGCCGGACCATATCCACTTCACGCCGGCCCTGCCGAAGACACGGTCGGGCAAGATCATGCGCCGGATCTTGAGGAAAATCGCGGAAAACGAGTTCGGCGCGCTCGGCGACACCTCGACTTTAGCGGACCCGGGGGTGGTGGACGCGCTCATCGAGGGGCGTAAAAATCGTTAATATTGGCTGGAATTCGGGTAGCCTTAACAAACCCGAAACACCGCCCGCCTAGCCTTCGAGCTTCGCAAGCGGGGGTCCCCATGGCCATGCTCGCCGCCGATTTAAGCTCAGAACGCCGCAGCGACTGGAGTCTTCCTGTCGCGGTGTATGGCGTGTATCTGGCGGTCTGCGTGTTCGCATTTCATTCGACGGCGCTCGCCATGGCGCAAACCTGGCTGTCATCGTCCAGCTATCATCACGGCGTCGCCGTCGCGCCTCTCGCCTTCATCATGATTTTGTCGCGCCCGCGCATCGATCCTGCGACCGGTCCTCTCGGGCTCGTCGCGGTCATCGCCGGCGCCTTTTTGTGGCTTGCGGGCGCAGCGGCGGGCGTGGCCCTTGTTGAGCAATTCGCTTTCGTCACCCTGCTGATCGCCGGCGCATGGGTGATGTTCGGCGCCAGCGCCGCAAAACTCTGGGCGCTGCCGCTGCTCTTTCTTTACTTCATGGTTCCTTTCGGCGAAGTCTTGGTCCCCGCGCTCCAGACATTCACGGCAAAAGCGGTCGCCGCCATGCTGACCCTCGTCGGGACAAACGCCGCCATCGACGGAACCTTTATCCGCACGCAAGCGGGCCTGTTTGAAATCGCCGAGGCCTGCGCCGGGCTTAACTTCCTTCTGGCCGCGCTGATGATCGCCTGGGTCTACGCCAGTCAGACCCTTCATGGTTTCAAGACCCGCATCTCCTTTATCGCCATCGCCGCCGCCGTGGCGCTCGTCGCCAATTTCCTGCGCGCCTTCTTGCTCATTCTGGCGGCGACGCTGAGCGACATGCGCTTCGCTGTCGGACCGGATCATCTGGTTTTGGGATTTGTTTTTTATGCGCTCGTTTTCCTCGTCCTGTTCTGGATCGGCGCGAAGATGAAAGCGCCCAACGGCGTTGGCCCGGAACATGCGCCGGTGCGCGCGCGTCGCGCCTGGCGATTCTCCGTCGCCGCAGCGGCCTTCCTTCCCGTTATGGCCGCGTCCGCCTACGCAACTTTTGTTATCGACGTCGCCAATACAGCGTCTTTGGAAAGACCCGCTTTATTGAATGCGCCCGGCTGGCGCCTGCTGGAACCGCCGCGAAACTGGGCGCCGTCGATAAATGCGGACCATGTCGAAGCGGCGACTTATGACAGGGCCGGCGAGCGCGTCTATCTCTATCTGGGCTTCTTTTCCCACGACCGCCCCGACAAAGAAATCGTAAATGCGCTGAATGCCCCCGCCGATGGCGAGACCTGGCGCAAGATCGCCGGACGCAAGGATGTGGTATATCTCTTTGGCGAGTCGAATGAGATTGCGTTGGATATCCTAGCCGGGCCCGACCGCCGGCGCCTTCTCGTGGCCACGGCCTATTGGCGCGGCGATGATATCTATACGAATAAAACCGCTTTCAAATGGGCGCAGATGAAAGACAAACTCAACGGCTCGAACCCGCCAGGGGGGATCGTCATGATCGCCGCCGACTATGCAGACGATCCCGCCGAGGCCCTTGCGCGCATTCGCGCCTTTACGAGCGACATTGAGCGCTTCGATATGTGGCGCAACCGCATGAGGCGCGTTTCCTGATCCATGTGCGGCATTGCAGGCATTTTTGATCTGAACGGCGTCCGCGATGTCGACCGTGCGGCGCTGCAGCGCATGACCGACGCCCTCGCCCATCGCGGTCCCGATGGCGAAGGTTTTTATTTCGCGCCGGGCATCGGTTTCGGACACCGCCGTCTCGCCATCATCGACAGACAGGGCGGCGCCCAGCCCTTTCATGCGCAAGGGGGCGGCGTTCTCACCTATAATGGCGAAATCTATAATTACGAAAAGCTCGCCGCCAGTTTGAATGACAGGCTACAACTGAAAACGCGCTCTGATACGGAGGTGCTGGCGGAAGGATTCTCACTCAAGGGCGTTGAGTACCTGCAAGATCTTCGCGGCATGTTTGCATTCGGCTTCTATGACCCTGCGCGCCGACGCCTGACCCTCGCCCGCGACCGCCTCGGGGAGCGCCCGCTTTATTACGCGGAAACCAATGACGGCTTCCTCCTCTTTGCCTCGGAAATCGGCGCCATCGCCGCTTCCGGCCTTATCGATCTCAGCCTCGATCCGCGCGCAGTCGCCGACTATTTTTACTACGGCTATGTGCCCGACCCGAAGGCGATCTATCGCGGCGTCGCGAAATTGCCCCCGGCGCATTGGGTGATGTTTGAACCCGGCAAAAGCCCTCGCATCGAACGCTACTGGCGGCCGGTCTTCGCCAATGGCGGCGCCTTGCCCTATGAGGAGGCCGCCCACATTCTTCGCGAGAAAGTCGATGGCGCCGTCAAGGCGCAGATGATTTCTGATGTTCCCTTGGGCGCGTTCCTGTCGGGCGGCGTCGATTCCGCCAGCATCGTTTCCTCGATGACGGAAGCCGGCGGCGCCGTTTCCGCCTGCACCATCGGATTTGACGGCGCGGCGAATGACGAGCGCGCCGCCGCGCGGGAGATCGCTGCAAAATTCAGTGCAATTCACTATGAAGACGACGCGAAGGCGGACTCAACGGCGCTGATCGACCGCGTCGCATGCGCCATGGGCGAGCCTTTCGCCGACGCCTCCGCCCTTCCATCGTTTCAGGTCGCGCAAATCGCGCGCCGTCATGTCACCGTGGCGCTGACCGGCGACGGGGGCGACGAAGTGTTCGCCGGTTATCGCCGCTATCCGTTTTTTCTGGGCGAGGAAAAAATCCGCAGGCTGGCGCCGGCGCCGTTGCGTGCGGCCCTCTTCAGCCCGCTCGGCGCGATCTATCCCAAACTCGACTGGGCGCCGCGGGCTTTGCGTGCGAAGACGACTTTTCAGGCGCTGGCGCAGTCATCGGCGCAAGGATACGCCGCCGCCGTCGCCATCAACCTGCCGTCGCGCATCGACGCCATCATGGACACCGACTTCAAGCGCGCGCTCAACGGTTACAATTCCGCGTCGCTGATCGATGACGCCATGAACGCCTCAGACACGGATGATCCCTTGTCCCGGGCGCAATATGCAGACCTTATGACATGGCTGCCCGGGCGCATGCTGACAAAAGTCGACCGCACATCCATGGCGCATGGGCTGGAGGCCCGTCCCCCTTTGATCGATCACAAGCTCGTCGAATGGGCCGGAGCCCTTCCGTCGGAATACAAGTTAAGCCACGGGCATGGAAAACGCATTCTGAAAGATGCGTTCGTCTCACGGCTCGGCGCAGACTATGTCGCGCGAAAGAAACAGGGCTTTGCGCCGCCCATCCGCGAATGGATGCGTCGGGACAAGGATAACCCGGCTCTCCGCCTTAACGCCTCGCAACACTGGCGAGACTGCGGCGTTTTCAAAGAACGGGCTGTCGACGCCATGATAAGCGATCATCAATCAGGCCGCGTTGACTGCGCACAGGAATTATGGAGCGTCGTCATGTTCGACGCCTTCCTGCGCCTTTCGCGCCCCTAACGCCTGAACAGTCCGCGCAGCCGATTACGCCAGGTCGGACGCTCGAGCACAAGCGACGTGAAAATCGCATGGGGCTCGCCGAGGCGCGATTTATACTCCGCCTCACCAGCCAGAAGATCGTAAATCTCGAAGCCGCTCTCCTGGTAATGCTGCGCTGCAAGGGCATGAGCGACAAAGCCGGGCGTTAGCCGGTTGTCGTCTTCAAACTTGAACCCGCTCTGGTAATTCATCACCTGCGTCCCATGAACGAAATTATAGAGAACGGCGATGACCTCGTCCCCCGCTTTCACTTCGAACAAATGGCACGCGGCCGGAGCGGTCTTTTGAAGCCGCTCGTGAAACGCGGTGAGATGAGGATTGTCAAACACGCTCGGGCGACCGCGCGCCTCCCATCCCGCTTTGTGCAGCGTCTTTAAACGCTCCCAGGCGGCGGCTTTTTCATCGTCGGTCTTCGCGAGCCGCGCTGTCAGCTCTCCCCGCTCTTCATATAAGCGCATTGCACGGGTGATCTTCGATTTCAGGGAAGAGCTGAGCGTTTCCATGAAATTTCCACTGGACAGCATACACCCGTAAACCGGTTGCTCATTGAGAACGCGCCCGGATAACTCACAGATCGCAGCGGCGGAAAAAACTGCAGACATCATTTCATCGGTCAGGTTACGGAAAACGAAACCGTCCGCGGCGCCCATCGCCTCGATCATGGCGCAAACGGCGTCTCTGCGGATTTCATGTGTGGCTTCAGGAGCGGCCAGGAAATCCACATACTCAGCATAAATGGCGTCGCGTTCTGCATCGCCGAATTCATGGAACCAGTGTTCCTGCAATCCGAACATGGGCGGTTTGCGCGACGCCGAAGAAAAGGCGCCCATCAAGATGGGGGCGCCTTCTTTTCGGACGCTTATGCGTTTGAGCTTCGCGCCATAAGGCGCGCCGTCAAGCCAGGACTTTATCCATGCCGGCGTATGAAAAAAACTGGGATCAGCGGCATATGCATAGAGAGCCTCCCACTCTTCCAGAAAGGCGGCGCGATCATTGAGGGGGGCGATATTTATGTCAGCCATGGCGCTCCATAACTGCTAAATACAGCGTTCGGTGTGCTGCGGCCATACGCGCCAGCGAAAAGAACGATTTCGCCCTGCGTTTGTTTGCCGCGCCGATATCCGCCCGCGCCGTGGGATTTTGCATAAGTCGGACGAGCGCATCGGCATAGGCTTCGTCATTCTTAAGGGGCGTAATATAGGCCCGGTTTTCCGGTGAGACCATGGATTCGATGTCGCCCACATTCGTGGCGATGACCGGAAGACCCGCCGCCATCGCCTCCATAAGACTGATTGGCGCCTGTTCCGTATCGGAGGACAGGGCGAAAATGTCGAACCGCGCATAAGCGTCCGCCGGCGCAGCGGTGGCCCCTGGCAAGCATATGCGCTCATCATCCGCTGCGAGCGCAACCAGGCGGCCGCGCTCCGGCCCGCCGCCGACGATTTCCAGCCGCGCCCTTTTCTCCCGGTCCGCCGCTTTGAAAGCCGCGATCAACCGGGCGTAATTTTTTTCCGGCCGCAAGGCGCCGAGCGAGCCGACCACCAGCCCGGAATTGTGGCGGCGCCGGCCGCTTTTCATCTGCTCCACATCCACGCCGTTTTCGATGCGCTGCACTTTCTTCAGCTTCCAGCGCGAACGCGCCAGTTGCTCAAGCCCGTGCGACGGCACGACCACCTCGCTGCGCGCAAGAATGATGCGTCTGGCCAGCACGCGCCTCGAAGACTGTCGATCAAGGCTTTCATCAGGCCCGAACCCGTCCTCGAAATGAATATGCGGAACCTTGCCGCCGAGGCGATTTGCAATCGCCGCCTCGATCGCTCCCCAATTATAGGTACACAGAAGATCCGGCTTTGTATCTGCCATGAGCTTTCGCAGGCACCGGATATTGGAAAGGCTGAATCCCTTTGATTTCTTCATCTTGAATGGCGTGAAATCGATCTTGGATACGCTGTCAAAGAGGCTGCGTGCGGTGAGATCGCCATCGAGTGCAACAATGTGGTGGCGAAACTCCTTTCCAAGCGCACGCACGAGCATGGCGAGCCGCGACTGTTGCCCGCCATAGGAAAAACTCGGAAAGACATGCAGCAGCAATCTTTCCGGATTTCCTGTTCTTTCGCTTTGGTTCACGCTGCGCCTATCCTGCATGGGCGAGATGTGACAGGATTTGCGCCCGGATCAAAGCTGCAATGCCGCAACATGACAGACACGACACATATACGATGGGACTTGCGCCCCGGCGATCTTGGCCGGATCGCAGCCTTGCATGGCGAAGTTTACGCCACCGAACCAGGCTTTCCCGGCGATCTCACCTTCGAAGCTTATGTATGCCGCACCTTGTCGGACTTCATGCTGGAAAATCGCGGCGCCGGACGCATCTGGCTCGCTGAAAAAGGCGGCAGACTGGTGGGCTGCACGGCGATGGTGGACCGCGGGGGCCGCGGACAATTGCGCTGGGTGCTTGTCGCGCCCCAAGCGCGCGGGACAGGGCTCGGCCGCGACCTTGTGGGCCGCGCCATGGACTATGCGTATGAACAAGGCTGGCGCCAGGTCTTTCTGGAAACGACCACCGGCCTGCCCGCCTCCATGGCGATTTATGAAAAGCTGGGCTTCAAGGTCGTCAGCGAAACGCCGCTTGAGCACTGGAACGCAGGCGACCACACGCAACTCACCATGGTGAAAGCGCTTTCATGAGCGTCAGGGTCGCCATTATCGGCGCAGGGATCATGGGCGCGGCTGCTGCTTACTCGCTGGCGAAACGCGGCGCCGACGTCACCCTCTTTGAGCAATATGCAAAGACGCATGAGCGCGGCTCATCGCACGGGGCGACGCGCCTATTTCGAAAGGCCTATTTCGAACATCCCGATTACGTCCCGCTCTTGAAACGGGCCGCCATGGGCTGGCGGGATCTTGAAAAGGCTTCCGGAGAAAAACTGTTCGAGATGTGCGGCCTCCTGCTGGCGGGACCGCCCGACGCAAGCGTCATTGCAGGGACCCGGCGCGCGGCGAAGGAACATGGCCTTTCGTTGCACAATATTTCACGCAGCGAGGCGGAAAAAAGACTTTTCTGGTTCAACTTCGATGCGAACATGGACGTCCTGATCGAACCTGCCGCCGGTTTCATCTATGCCGACCGCGCCCGCGACGCCTTTCTTTCCGGCGCAAAAGCCCACGGCGCCAGGCTGCTTTGCAACACTTCGGTCTCCGGCTGGACCATGGGCGGTGCAGACATAGAAATTACAGCCGCCGGCGAGAAACAAAAAGTCGACAGATTGGTGGCGACGCCGGGCGCCTTCGCAGGCGAACTGGACGATCTCTGCCGCCGATATATCAGGCCGCTGCGCAAAACGCTGTTCTGGACATCGCCGGGAGACGAAAGACTGACCTTCCACAGCGGCTTTCTGCCGTTTGGCATTGAAGAGGCGGACGGACGTTTTCGCTACGGGTTGCCGGCCATTGATGGCGACGGCGTGAAAGTCGGGGAACATACGGGCGGCGCGCCAGTTTCCAGCCCGCATGACGATGCGCCCGACGCCGCCGCAGAAGCGCGACGTGACATGGAGGCGTATCTGAAACGCCGCCTTCCCGATCTTTCGTCCGCCATTGCGAAAGAACAAAGCTGTCTTTACGCCATGTCGCCGGACGGGCATTTCATTGTCGACGTCCACCCCGACGATGCGCGCATCACCCTCGCCATGGGTTTTTCCGGACATGGCTTTAAATTCGCGCCGGTGATCGGCGAGGCGCTCGCCGATCTTGCGCTCAACGGCGAGACCTTGCCGAAGTTCGATTTCCTTAAGCTTGCGCGTTTTTCCAGCCAGTGACGCCTGCACTCCCCTCCGCGGCCAAGGGAATTTACTGCGCCGAGGCGAGAATGTCCGTGTAAAGCTCTTTCGGCTCAGGCTCCGGGCTTTCCAGCGCGAAGTCTGCTGCCTCCTTGACGATCGCCTTGATCTCCTTGTCGATCTCTTTGAGCTTTTCTTCGTCCTTGAAACCATTATCCGAAAGTCGCTTTTCACAGCGTTTGATCGGATCGTTGTGCTCGCGCACATCGTCCACTTCCTCGCGCGTCCTGTATTTCGCCGGGTCGGACATGGAATGGCCGCGATAGCGATAGGTCTTCATCTCAAGGACGTAAGGACCTTCGCCATTGCGGGCGTGTTCGACCGCCTGGCGGCCCGCCTCGCGCACGGCGAGCACGTCCATGCCGTCCACTTCCATGCCGGGAATGCCGAAGGCGGCGCCGCGGCGATAGAGATGCGTATCGGAGTGGGAGCGTTTGACGCTTGTCCCCATGGCGTATTGGTTGTTCTCGATGATGAAAATCACCGGCAGCTTCCAGAGCTGCGCCATGTTCATGGCTTCGAAAACCTGTCCCTGGTTCGAGGCGCCGTCGCCGAAATAGGTCAGGCTCACCTTGTTCTCGTCGCGATAACGGTTGGCGAAGCCAAGACCGACGCCGAGCGGCACCGAGGCGCCGACAATGCCGTGTCCGCCATAGAACTCCTTTTCCTTGGAGAACATGTGCATGGAGCCGCCCTTGCCCTTGGAGTAGCCGCCCTCGCGGCCGGTGAGTTCGGCCATGACGCCTTTCGCGTCCATGCCGCAGGCGAGCATATGCCCGTGATCCCGATAGCCGGTGATGGTCTGGTCGCCGTCCTGCTTCACGGCCTCCATGCCCACCACCACGGCTTCCTGGCCGATATAGAGGTGGCAGAACCCGCCAATATGGCCCATGCCATAAAGCTGGCCGGCGCGCTCCTCAAAACGGCGGATCAGCAGCATATCGCGGTAATATTGTAGGAGTTCTTCGTCAGTGGCGGTCAGGTTCGATTTGGCGTCAGCAGCAGCCATCAAGGGGTCTCCGGATCACATCGCCCCTCTCTTAAACGGGGGCACGGCACGCGACAAGGCAAGACGCGAAAGAAGGCCCGAATATCAAGGAAATGGCGGGCTCAAACGGCCCTTATTCCGCCAGCAAGCGGTCCAGCTCGCGCCGCGAGATGACCACGTCGCCCTCCCGGGAGTAACCGAGAACGGCCCGAATTCGCTCATCGAGGAGGTCGGGATCGAGGGAGCTGGAATTGAGGAGGTCAGCCCGTTTTTCCAGCTCCAGACGCCGCGCATGGAGCTCATTCAGCTCAGCCTCCTTCTCGGCCGCCTCCTTTTGAAGGGACGAGAGCGCGCGATAGCCGGTGTCGCTGACGACGGCGCTATAAAGCAGGATGCCGGTCAGACACATCACAAGAGCGGGGAAAGCGACGTCGAAAAGAAAGCGCAAACGCAACATGGGACCAGTTCTATTTTTTTGTTGCGTTTCAAAAGAATCAATTCTGGTTAATGATTCGTTAAAATCCGAATCACCTGATTCGTTTTTTCCGCTTCACGCAAAAACGGGCCCCTGGGGGCCCGTTTCCGATTATTCGTTCGCCACGTCGTTGACAGCGCTTATCCGAAGATAAAATCGTGCTCGCTGACAAGGACATTGGTCATGATGGTGAAGTCGGCGACGCCGTCGCCATCGGTGTCGCCCTGCACGAAGTTGTCAAAACCGTCGGTAAATGCGCGCAGTTCGCCAGCCGTGTTGCTGAAGCCGTCGGAGCCGATCCAGTTAAAGGCGTCCATATCTCCGCCATCGACAGCATCCAGACCGCTCACATCGATCTTGTCCCGCCATTTCTGGAAATCCAGAATTTCATCGACATAGCCGGTTTCAGTAAAGACAAAGGTGTCGTTGCTAAAGCCGCCTCTCATCTTGTCATTGCCGGCGCCGCCATTGATCACGTCCTTGGCGCCGCCGCCGTTCAGATAATCATCGCCTTCGCCGCCGAGCAGGGTGTCGTCTTTATTACCGCCAAACAGCGTATCGTCGCCGGCTTCGCCGTCGAGATAATCTTCACCAGAGCCGGCTCTGATATCGTCATTGTCGTCGCCGCCAAAAAACGTTTCATCGTCGCCGGTGCCGCGCAGCGTATCATCGCCGCCCATGCCATGGACCTGCTCGATTTTGAAACCGGCCCGCAAGAAATCGTCGTGATTGCTGCCCTGAATGGCTTCTATGCTGACAAAGACGTCGCCGTCGGCATCGCCTGAACCAAACGGATTCCAGATGCCCGTAAGGATCTTAACGCCCTCTTCGGAGTCCATATAGGAAGCCGTGTCGAAACCAAGGCCGCCGATCAGCTTGTCGCCGCCGCCGCGCCCCATCAGGATGTCGTCGCCATCATTGCCGCGCAGCCAATTGACGCCGTCATTGCCCAGGAGGACGTCGTTGCCTGAGCCGCCTGTCGCCTTCTCGATTTCGACGCCATTGGCGATGGTGTAGCCGCCCCAGATGCCGCTGACGAAGGAAATGGCCCCGCCGCCGGTCGGCGAATAGTCAAGCGTCGCCGCCTGAAGATCGATCCTGGCGTCAGAGGCGCCTTCATAGCGGATTTCGTCGCGCCCGCCCGTGTCCCAGATCGTTTCGTAATAGGTGCCCGGATCATTTGCATCTTTCAGCAAATAGACGTCGTTTCCGGTCGCATATTCGTTGATGACACCGTACCGCTCCTGCAGCGCTGCGATGTCGAATGCGCCGAGGGTTCCCGACCAGCCGCTGTCGATATTGTCAGCGGTAAACGGCGTTTCACCGTCCGGATGAGTTTGCCACGCATCATTGTAGGACATGACCGTGTAAACGCCCTGGTTCAGGTCATAGATGCCGAAGGAGCCGGTCGAAGAACTGACCCCGAGCATGATCTCAGAGCCGCCGCCGGTGTCATGGGGGTGTGCAAGCCCATGCGCGTGACCGAACTCATGGAGAACCACGGCGAACGCAAAACCGCCTTTCTCGAGGCTCTGCTGCTCGTCAAACGTCCATGCGCCGCTCAACACGTTAAACGCGCCGATCCCTTGCTGGGTGCCGTAAGCCGGATCCTGCGGGTAAAAATAGGCGCCGAACTGATCGGATTCCGTCGTGAACAGACGGAACGTCGCCTCATTAACGTCTTCAGTGATCTCGTAATTGACCCCGAGGATTTTCTCATATTCCTCAAGGGCGAGCATCACCTGCTCTTTTTCATATTCGTTCCAGCCAAGCGACACGCCCGGCTCGCCGAAGGTGTCGCCGGCCTCTCCAAAATATACATAAGCGGTGTTGGTTTCATCGAACGGCACATTCGCCGCGCTATCCCAGTACAGCGCCTCAAGCGGATCGAAATCGTCAGGATTGAAAACCTGCGATGTGATGGAATAACCGCCTGACCATGGCTGGTAAGAGAAGACGTCCATGTAGTATGTGCCGTCTTCCGTCGCGAAGAAGTCCACTCGCGAGCTGATGTCCGAGGGGAAGCTGATGTCGTCGCTTGACGCCACGACCTCGCCGTCGGAATTGTAAATTACGACTACCGTATCGAGCTCGCCATCGGGAAGATTTAAATAGTCGGACGCATAATCTGCGCCGCCCGCAACTTCGAAGGAATAAACCTGGCCCGCCGTCGCAGTGAAGGAATAGGTGTCGACTTCCGTGAAACCCGGGCCATAAACAACGCCGGGACCCGCCTCGATAAAGCCGTATTGGGTTGTGCCGAGCGTTATCGGCGCGGCGCCGCCAAACGTATCGGGCACCACATCAACACCTGGGCTGACGATGGCGTCGAAAGTGTACTCGCCCGTCAGGCCCGCGCCTGGATAGCCTTCAATGGCGACATAGTAGGTGTCTGTCGTCGTCGCCGCATATGTCAGCAGAGACATGGTCCCGGCGCCGCCGTCATCGTCGAAATCGATGACGTTAAAATCTTTGTCGAGAAGATAAAGGAACGTGTCCTGAAGCGGGTCCGCGCCGGAGCCATAGACGGAGAACATATAGAGTTCGCCGGCGGTGAGATCGACTTGATAGATATCGAGCTCGCCCGGCGCATCAATCGAGCCGTCAAGGGCTATTTCCGACGGAATCGCCGCCGCGATTTCCGGTGTTATAACATTCTCACCTGACGATGAAGGTGATGCAATATCAGAGTCAATCTTTAGTGCGCAGGAGCCGCAGGCGCATCCGAGTACATGGATTCCACCAAAATCCGGCTTGCCCAGAGATTCGGCAAAATTGCTCCTCGTGTAACTCATTAAACCGTAGCCGCTTAAATAAATGTTGTTCGAGCCAAAGGTCGATAGCCGACCAGAGTCTTCGGCCTCTCCCGAGCTGTCCGAGAAATCGTAAGCCATATCAGTCCCCTTTGTAGTTGTTAGAATGTCGAGGTTTACAAGTTCAGATTCGCGTCATATTCACAGAGGATCATATTTCCGTGAACTCATAAAGCAATCTAGACAGTGGATGTTCTCATGAAAAAAGTACTGTCTCTGTTCGTTTCATCTATTTTGATGAGTATTTTTACGACATCTTGCCAACAGCAAATTGTGCAGAGCGAAGCCAGCGCTCAACATGATTCTGATTCATCTGTTTCAGAGTCAGCATCCGAGATTGCTGAACCGCCGAAAGATCCCGTTACTATGTCACAAAAGAAATGTTCGAAAACCCCGGAAGGCGTTGCCGGCCTGCCTTACGCACATGGCAAGGTCTTCGCGACGCTGGATGAATATCTTGCGCATCTGCAACAACTTAGCGCGATCGATTTGCCATACTGGCGCGAAGTTCGTCCCGGCGTTTATGAACAAGTCGTGCATATGCCGGAGGCGACGACTCCGAAAACAGCGACACGCGAAGAATTGCTGGCAATGTATTGCTTCGATAGCGAGTGATTGAAAAGTTTTCCCACTGCACACTTCATAGTTGAATTTTTGCTGACGCCGCGAAGGCTGAAATCTATACGAAGTTCCTAGAACCGCAGACCGTCAATCGAAGACGCTCTACAGATCCAGCGCCAGCGCCTGATCGCACCGCCGCTCCAACGCGGCTTCCGGCGAATGTACGAAACCGTACTTTGCATAAAGGCCTAACGCTTCTTCCAGCACTCGCGCGGTTTGCAGCTCTATGCGGCGAAAGCCGAGTTCTTTCGCACGCTTGATCGCATGATTGAGCAGTCGCTTGCCGTGCCCCCGCCCGCGCGCCGCCGGTTTCAGATACATCTTGCGCAGCTCGACGACGCCATCGCCTAATGGAAGCAGGCCAACCGTCCCGATGATGTCGCCTTCGCTCGTTTCCAGAACAACGAAGGCGCCGCCAGCGTAAAACCCCTCAAGATCGTCGAGGTCCTTGTCCGTGGTTTTCGGCGCAGGATCGAGCCCGTATTCGTCGAGCACCGCAAAGATGAGCGCCCGGACCTTTTCTCTGTCCGCATTCGTCGCCGGGCGGATGATGGGCCCACTCAAGGCTCAGCGCCCAAACATGGCGGCGCCGGCATAGCGCGCCGTATCGTCAAGCTCCTGTTCGATACGCAAAAGCTGATTGTATTTTGCAAGCCGGTCCGAGCGCGCGAGCGAACCGGTTTTGATCTGACCGCAATTGGTCGCAACGGCGAGATCGGCGATGGTGGCGTCCTCCGTTTCACCGGAGCGGTGGGACATCACGGCGGTGTAGCGTGCGCGATGCGCCGTATCCACCGCAGCGAGTGTTTCGGTGAGCGTGCCGATCTGATTGACCTTGACCAGAATCGAATTGGCGCAGCCTTGTTCGATACCCTGGCGAAGACGCTTTTCATTTGTGACGAAGAGGTCGTCGCCAACGAGCTGACACTTGTCGCCGATCATGTCGGTGAGCGCCTTCCAGCCCGCCCAGTCGTCTTCCGCCATGCCGTCCTCGATGGAGACAATCGGATAGCGCGAAACGAGATCGGCGAGATAGGCGGCCATCCCCTCGCCGTCGAGCGACTTGCCCTCGCCCGCTAGCTCATATTTTCCGTTCTTGTAAAATTCCGTCGACGCCGCATCGAGCGCGATGAAAACATCTTCGGCCGGGCGGTAGCCCGCTTTCTCGATCGCTTTCATGATGAAACCGAGCGCATCATCGGTGGATTTCAAGTTCGGAGCGAACCCGCCCTCATCGCCCACATTGGTGTTATGCCCGGCGTCCTTCAGGCCCTTTTTCAGCGCATGAAAGACTTCTGCGCCCATGCGCAGCGCGTCCGAGAAACTGTCGGCGCCAAGCGGCATGATCATGAATTCCTGAATATCGATGGGATTGTCGGCGTGCTCGCCGCCATTGATGATGTTCATCATCGGCGCGGGCAGGACGCGCGCCGAAACGCCGCCCACATAGCGGTAAAGCGGCATCGCAGACGCGTCCGCTGCAGCTTTGGCGACCGCAAGCGACACGCCGAGAATGGCGTTAGCGCCGAGACGCGATTTGTTGTCCATCCCGTCCAGCGCGATCATGGTTTCATCGATCAGTGTCTGCTCTTCAGCGTCGAAGCCCGACAGCGCATCGAAGATTTCGCCATTGACCGCCTCGACCGCTTTCAGGACTCCCTTGCCGCCATAGCGCTGGCCGCCGTCGCGAAGTTCATGGGCTTCATGCGCGCCGGTGGAGGCGCCTGAGGGAACCGCGGCGCGGCCCATGGAGCCGTCTTCGAGCGTGACATCGACTTCAACCGTCGGGTTGCCCCGGCTGTCCAGGATTTCACGGGCGAAAATGTCGGCGATGGCGGTCATGAAAAAGGCTCCGGTTGTCTTCCGGAGCCTCTATAGCTTGTGACGGCGCAAGCGCAACGGCCCCGCCGAATGCGATCAAAAATCTTCAGGCTTCCGGCGGCGTTCATTGCGTTGCTGGCGCTGATTACGCGGCGTCGACCGTGGTTGCTGCCGGGGCGCCGCCGTTGGCGGCGACGAGGATGGGGGCGAAGATTGAGGCGGCGGCGTGGTCGGGGTCCGGCCGCGCGGCTGCCCGCCCGGCGCCGGGCGCGGGCGACGCGGATTGTCGGCGGCCGGCGACCCTGGCGGCGGATCGACAACACCGCCCCGCGGCCGGTCGCGGCGGCCGCGGTCACGATCGCGATTGCGATCCCGATCCCTGTAACCGTCCCGATTCCGGTCGCCATGGCGCGGACGGCGCCCATGACGATGGCGGTTATCGTAATAAGGATCGTAGTAGCGGCCGGAGCCGCCCCAATAAGAAAAGTCGAAATAATAGCCTCTCGACGGCCCCCAGGCGCCGTAGCGCCCGTACCACGGCCAAGACGGCGAATAATAGGCGCCGCTGGCGGCGCCATAGGAATAGCGGTCATAGGCGTTGGCGAAACAGCGGTTCGCGCCGGTTTCGCAATCGGCGTGACAGGACGCGTATTCCCCGACCCCAAGGCCCGCTTCCTCACAATAGCGGTAACAGGCCCCGGCTTCGGCGTCACAGGCGTCAAAGGCTGACTGATAGGGATAAGTCGCACAGCCGGCGAGCGCAAAAAGCACGGCCGCCGCCAGCGCCGTCTTGATGAAATCCATTCCTTGAAGTCCCTCCCAGAATATCTGGATTGGGCCCCACACCCGCCGGAAACCATAAAGGCCCGGCCCGAAAATGCAAAACGCCGCCCATGGGGCGGCGCTGCGGAATGCCTTTTGGGTTCCCGATTAATCCTCTTGAGGCTCGAGAACCTGACGGCCGCGATACTTGCCAGTCTTCAGATCGATATGATGCGGACGGCGCAACTCGCCGGAATCCTTGTCTTCGATATAGCTCGCCTGCCCGAGCTTGTCGTGGCTGCGGCGCATGCCCCGTTTGGCGGGCGTGACTTTTCTCTTCGGGACGGCCATGGAAACCTCTAAATCGCGTATTTCTGGCGCGCCGGACAACCGAGGGCCTCAGGCCCCACAAGCGTTCAGCGCTGGAATAGGAAGCCCGGTCGTCTAAGCCAGGACCGGCCGCTTGGCAAGGCCGTTCGAGCCGTCTGGCCCGTTTTTTTCCCCAAATTCGGCGATTCCGACAATTTGCGCGTTTCCCTTTCAGCGGCTGGCAAGGTCAGGCGCTTATGCTACTCTGGTCAGCGGTGGGGGATCGACCTTTGCGCAGAACGTTTCTGTTTTCAGCGATGCTTGTCTTTACGCTGTGCGGCGGGGGCCGCGGAGCCGCGCAAGACGCGCGCGCCATGGAGCCAGAGGTTCGCCCGCAACTTCTCACCGCAAGCACAGGCGAAAAAGACGCGTTCGTGGAGCTTGTCGCTGCGGATTTTTTTGAATCGGACCTTCGCCTCGCCCAGTCCCGCCAGATCGAGGCCGCAACGGCCGAACGCTATCTTTCGCTGGATGAGGCCGGCCGGGCGCAGTTTCGTGAGAAACGCAGGGCGGCCTGGCGGCGCATGAGCGATCAGGAAAGGGCCGCGCTTCGCGGCGCCAAACGTCCGCGTTTCGCCAATCTCGATGAAGCGCAAAAGCAGACTTTCCGCAGGATCGCGTCGCAAGAGCTCGGCGCAGGATCGAACAGCGGATTTCATCCGGGCGACATTTAGGCATCCGAAATCCGGTACGCCGCCCTCGCCCGGCAATCCGGCGCCGTCTATTTCTAGTTGGCTCTGGCGCGGCGCGTGGCGAGATATTCGCGAGCGAGCCTCTGCGCCTCTGCAATCTCTTCCGCGGTCATTTCCTTGGCCAACTCGGCGCGATAGGTGCGCGCTTCGAGATTGCCCTGCATCGCTGCAAGGTTAAACCATTTATGCGCCGTGATGAGATCGAAGATCCCGTCTTCTCCGCCTGTCGAAGCTTCCAGTCCCAAGCGGTACATCTCTGTGTCGCTCAATACCGGCTCGGCCGCATCGAGCGCTTCCAAACCCATTGCAATTGTCATTTTTGTGGCCCCTTGCATTTGCCCCCGCCCGCACCCCGCGAACGGATTAACCATGGCAAGGTTGACGGCTGTGAGCCTAAAATCCCGTTAATGACGAATTATGGGTTTCTTTACTCTTTGAAAACGCTTTGTTAACCGGCCAAATCGTTCCGTATACAAACAAAAACGCCCCGCACGTCACCGCGCGGGGCGTTATATTCTGCCAGAAATACTTTATTCGCTTTGCGTTTCTTGTTCAGACAACTCTGAAAGTTTTTCAAATGCGCCAAGGCTGCAAGAGCCTCTCATATTTCCGAAACTGTCGAGAACGCGAATAATGTCGCCCTTGCACATGCGCGCTTCCGTAGAGCTGCGCGCATAACGCTGTTCGCGGCCGAGGCCGGAACAACGCCCGTTAAGCTCATTGATGTAAATATCGCCGCCGGAAACTTCCACAAGAAGCGTGTAATCATCGAGAGCATCGGTATCGCGTATCGAATTCAATCTCAGGCAGTTCACATTTTCGCCCGTCTTCTCATATCTGGACAGGAGCTCTTGCGCCTTTTCTTCCGGGGATGAAAAGGCGAAAGCGCCCGTCGCGAGAAGCGAGCAGACGGCGCCGGCAAAAGCCGGTTTCATAAAATTGCGCATAAAGTCCTCCTTGCGGATCGCGCCGCTTACTCGGCCTCTTCAGGTTTCTTTGCGAGTTCCTGAAACGTGCCAAGACCGCATGACCCGACGGTAAATCCCGCCAGGTTGTCCACCACTTCGATGATTTCGTTGCGGCAAAGCTGGCCCGTCGACGTTGTATATTGGAGACGGTTGCCAGCGCGCGCGGCGCCGTTGCAGCGTCCCGACACTTCATTCAGATAATAATCGTTGACGCCGGTGCGGACGAGAAACCGGTAGTCATCCAGCGGATCGATAGACCGGATGCGAGTGAGATTCACACAGGCGGTCGTCTCGCCTGTCGGTTCAAATTCGGCGAGTCGCGCCGCCACTTCCTCGGATGCTTCGCTATTTCCGTCCGTTGTTGCACAAGCAGCGCCAGACATAGCGATAAGCGCTGCTGCAATTGCTGTTTTCTTCATCATCGTAATATCTCCCGTGCGCCCCAGCCCGGAACTTCCCTGTATAAGCGAAAGACTTATAGGAGACTTGGGGGCCCGAACGCACGGGGGAAGTCATCAATTTCGCGCGAGGCCGATCAGCCCGCCAATTGATAACCCGGCGTCGATTGCGAGATTTCCACTTCTTCTGCGCTCATCTCGGCCTCGACATCCGCGAAAAGCGGCGTCGAGAGATAGCGCTCGCCTGTGTCCGGAAGCATACAAAGGATCGTCGAGCCCTTGGGCGCGTTTTTGGCGACTTCCATGGCGCCGCAGAATGTCGACCCGCCGGAAATGCCGGTGAAAATGCCTTCGCGCTGAGCAAGCGCCTTGGACCATTTCATGCCCTCGGCGGCGGGCGTTTTGACGATCTGGCTGATCACATCGGACTCGACCGCCTCCGAGGTGATTTTCGGGATAAAATCAGGCGACCAGCCCTGGATGGGATGCGGCGTCCAGGCGGGGTGCGACGATTTCGGGCTGCCGTCGGGATTGCGCTCCTGCGGCGCGCCGCTCGACAGCATCGCCGCATCGGGCGGCTCGCACACGATGATTTTCGTGCCCGGGCTCTCTTTTTTCAGAACGCGAGACACGCCGGTCAGCGTGCCGCCGGTGCCGAAACCCGTCACCCAATAGTCAAGCTTGTCGTCCTTGAACGCATCGACGATTTCGCGGCCGGTGGTGCGCTCATGCATGTCTGGGTTTGCTTCGTTTTCGAACTGACGGGTCAGGAACCAGCCGTTTTTTTGCGCGAGCTCCTTGGCTTTTTCGACCATGCCCGTGCCCTTTTGCGCCGCCGGCGTAAGGATCACCCTGGCGCCAAGAAAGCGCATCAGCTTGCGGCGCTCCACGGAAAAGCTTTCCGCCATGGTGACGACCAGCGGATAGCCTTTTGCGGCGCAGACCATGGCGAGGCCGATGCCGGTGTTGCCGCTTGTCGCCTCGACGACCGTCTGACCGGGTTTCAGATCGCCCGATTTTTCAGCCGCCTCGATCACGCCGAGCGCGAGACGGTCTTTCACCGAACTTAACGGATTGAAATATTCGCATTTGACATAGAGGTTGATCCCCTCCGGCGCGAGGCGATTGATGCGAATGACGGGCGTGTTTCCCACTGTCCCTAGAATATTATCGTATTTCATTGGTTTCTCCTTTGCGAACGGCGTCATTAGTCTACCGCCCTACGAAGGCAGTGACGCCTGTCACATCCCGTGCTTCTTATAGGAGCCGCGCTGGGGGGCCGTCCAGTTGACCTCTCACATCCGTGACGAGGCGAAGGATCACTGGATGGGCTCTCCCCTGATTTCAGCGCCTACCCAATCCGGCGGCGCGCAGGATTTTCCCAACTCTTCAGCGAGAGCGTCGCAAAGAATCCGTGCGTGATCGAGAATAATCGTCCGACGTTCATTAAATGCAAGCTGGTCGCCCATAACGCGATTGATAGCATTGACCAGATTGCGATCTTCACCGGCGGCGGTCCAGTCGATCTGCGTATTATGCCCGAGCCTCAGCTCGGGATCATATTCAACTTCCATATAGGGTGATGCGAGATCGAAAATGTCCGGTGTGCGCTCCATATATTCGCGGCGTCGCCGGTCATGGAAAATCACCACGCCATTATAAAGCGCCAGCGCGCCGCGAATGTCGGCGGACCGGATGAGCGTCAGGTCGCCCGAGGCCGACAATTCATCATAGGCAGCGTGGATAGGCGTCATATCCCGATATCTGTCCATATGGGCAATGCCGCTTATGGGGTCGCCAGCTTCCGGCTCGCGGCCCTGAAGCCTGGCCATGGCGGCTTCGCGGTCAGTCTGGAGAAGACCTGCGCGGTAAATGGTCAGCTCGGAATAGGCGACATTGTTCTCCGCTTCCGCCAGCAGCAACTCGAGCGCCCGCCGCTCCGCAGAGCGTTCGCCGCGCGCCGCGTTCCAGTTCGATACCTGAATACCGATAAACACGCCGACGACGACAATTATGAAATCGAGCGCGACCGCCGTCCAGTTCTGGGCCTTCACATGGGCGATGACGCGGCGGAGGAGCATCAGTCTTCAAGCTCCGATTTCACGCGCTCAGCGAGCACTTCGGCGCGGGCCGCCATGTCCCGCGAGTCGTCCCGAAGACGTTGTTGCACGGCGCCCATGGACCGCAGTGAATCGACGATTTCGGGTCGGCTGCGCGCTCTTTCCAGAAATTCCCTACGGTCAAATTCCGGGGGCGGCGGCACTTCTTCGGGAGTCAGCGCGGCATGCGCGCGCGCCCAGGCGAATTGTTCCCGCGTCAATAATCCTCGGATCGCCGCGCGATAGGCGAATTGCTCTTCGCGCAACAAACTGTCCCACTGGCGGCCCGCCGATAATCTGGCGTAATACTCGCCAAAAGACCGCTTGAGTTCGACACTTTCCATAAGACCAAGGGCGCCGGTGCTGATCATCTCGTTATAAGTCGTCGGATTGCCATTCGGCAGGTAAGCGTAGCCTGCATAGGGAACGGCTTTTATCAGCTCGGCGTCGCTGATCGCCGCCGCCGCAGGGTCGTCTTCAAGCACGGCCAGGAAAATATCGGCCGCCGCATCCACGGACGTCGCTGCCGCGACCCCACGCTCTCCTGTCACGCGGTCGCTTTCCAGATCGATCAGGAGCTGTTCAAGATAGACCTCTTCACGTTCGCGAAGCGCCCGCGCATCATTCCAGTTCGAGACCTGAATGCCAATAAAGACGCCGACCACGACGATGACAAAGTCGAGCGCGACCGCCGTCCAGTTCTGGGCCTTCACATGTTCAATGACGCGGCGGAGCAGCATCAATCTTGCCCCTCATTGACGGCGCCATGCGTCAGCCCGAGCGCATGATCGAGCGAATGGTGAAGCTCTTCATAAGTGGGAGAGAGCTCAATAAAACTGGCGAGATAATAGACATTGTAATTGTCGACATTGGCGCTGAAACCGTTGAGAAACTTTTGATTGTCCCGCATCGTCTCGGCGTCACAGGACGCAAAGGGGACAAAACCGTCAATGTCGTTGGGAGCGTCGGTCGGTTCGATGCCGACGCGCATGAGGTCGGGAAATTCGAACGGCAAATCGAGCGCGCTGTTCGCAATGACATCGACGACACTTCTTATCTCGTCACGCAGACGAATCAATTCTGCCGCCGCCCGGCGAACATCGGGATCGGAGATCCGTCCGAATCTGCCCGTGGCGATCAGTTCATCCAGCACTGGAATGGCGCCCGTGGCGAACGGCAAGTAATTCGACTGTGCGAGGGCGGTGCATTCCGCTTGCGTCACTGCACGCGGCGGGGAAACGCCCAATAACATCTTCCGCATTTCATACATTCTATGCATCCGCGCCTCGGTCGCCGCCTCCCGCAGCGTACGGTCCTCGATCGCCGCGACCGTTTCATCATGAAACCGCGTCAGGATCGCTTCTTCGTCTTGCTTAACAGCGCGCGCATCGTTCCAGTTCGCGACCTGGATGCCGATGAAGACGCCAAGAACGACGATGACGAAGTCGAGCGCGACCGCGGTCCAGTTCTGGGCCTTCACATGCTCGATGACGCGGCGGAGGAGCATTATTCAGCCTCCGCCAAAAACGATAGAACCCTCTCAGCTTGTTCTTTGGTCGCGCGGTGGGCGCGCTCGGCGTTGCCATGCTGCGTGAGAATGCCGCTAACGGCGCCTGCGAATTCCGGCGATGCGACAATTTCCGAAACCCGCATGCCGAAGCGACTGTCCGGCGCGCGTAAGGAAGCATCGCAGATATCAACGGCCGTCCAGAAAGTGCGAGACAGCGCCAAAACTGTCGCCATCGCCGTACCAAAGCTGACGCTATGCTGACTGCGCTGGCTTTCGAACTCCGCCAACTCGAGGCGCAGGGTTTCATCTGTGATGAGCCGCATATCGCCATTCGCCACGAGTTGTTCATATGTCGCCGATGGCGGCGGCGGCGGGCGAAAGGCGCGCGGCGACGCCATCAGCTTGCACAAGCTCGCCGTTTCAGCGGGCAGCCTGTCATTCGCCGCAGCATCGAGAAGGGCTTCCGCGCCGGAAGCCGCCGCTTCAACCGTTTCAAGATAATGGCTTTCGGTCTCGACGATCTGTACGAAGTCGCTCCTCAGACGTTCAAGGATTACGCGTTCCGTTTCACGGTCGGCGCGCGCGGCGTTCCAGTTCGAGACCTGAATACCGATAAACACGCCGACCACGACGATGACGAAGTCGAGCGCGACCGCCGTCCAGTTCTGGGCTTTCACATGCTCAATGACGCGGCGCAGGAGCATCAAACGACGCCCCGCCGAATATGGCGGCGCCCTGCTTTGCGATCCGCCCGCAATGTCAGATTGATCACGCCCCCGCCCTCCTGCGCAATATTCTGAGCATGGATCAGACGAGATTCAAGCGATTCTGTAAAGAACCGCCTGAAACCAACGTTCTACGGATGATAGAAGAAGGCTTACTCGACGCCGAGTTTCTTTTTCAGGATCTCGTTCACCGCCTGCGGGTTGGCCTTGCCGCCGGAGGCTTTCATCGCCTGACCGACGAACCAGCCCATTGTCTTGGGCTTTTCTTTCACCTGCTCGACCTGTTTCGGATTGGCCGCCATGATGTCGTCGACGATTTTCTCGATGGCGCCCGTATCGGTCACCTGTTTCAGGCCGCGCTTTTCGACGATCTCTTTCGGCGATCCGCTTTCCTCGCCATCGAACATCAGCGCAAAGACGTCCTTAGCGATCTTGCCCGAAATGGTGTTGTCCTTGATGAGACCGATGAGTTCGCCGAGCTGCTCAGCAGAAACCGGACTCGTCTCGATGTCCTTGTCAGCCTTGTTGAGCGCGCCGAAGAGTTCGCCCGTCACCCAGTTGGCCGCCAGCTTGCCGTCGCCGCATTTCGCCACTTCCTCGAAATAAGCCGCGCTCGCCTTGTCGGAGGCGAGGACCGACGCATCATAAGAAGATAGCCCGTATTCATCCATGAAGCGGTGCTTCTTGGCGTCGGGAAGCTCGGGCAGGCTCGCCTTGATCTCATCCACCCAGGCCTGCTCGAACTCGAGCGGCAACAGATCCGGGTCCGGAAAATAGCGATAGTCATGCGCGTCTTCCTTGGAGCGCATGGTGCGGGTCGTCCCCGTCTTCACATCGAACAGACGCGTTTCCTGATCGATGACGCCGCCACCTTCGAGCACCTCGATCTGGCGGCGCGCTTCATAGTCGATGACCTGACGCACATAGCGGATGGAGTTGACGTTCTTGGTCTCCGTGCGCGTGCCGAGATGGCTGAAATCGCCCGTCTCTTTAAACTTCTCATAACTGCCCGCGCGGCAGACGGAGACGTTCACATCCGCACGCATGGAGCCTTCCTCCATATTGCCGTCGCAGGTGCCGAGATAGCGCACGATGGAGCGCAGCTTGGTGAAATAGGCCGCGCCCTCTTCCGCCGTGCGCATGTCGGGTTTCGAGACGATCTCCATCAGCGCGACGCCCGAGCGGTTCAAATCCACATAGGACTCTTTCGGCGCGAGATCGTGGATCGACTTGCCGGCGTCCTGTTCGAGGTGCAGGCGTTCGATCCCGACCATGATGGTCTCGCCGCCTTCGAGCTCCACCTCGATCTCGCCTTCGCCCACGATGGGGTCTTTGTATTGGGATATCTGATAGCCTTGGGGCAGGTCGGGATAGAAATAATTCTTCCGGTCGAAACGCGACCAGGTATTGATTTTCGCGTTGAGGCCGAGCCCGGTCCGGATCGCCTGTTCCACGCAATATTTGTTGATGACGGGCAGCATCCCCGGCATGGCGGCGTCGACCAGGGAGACATTCTCGTTGGGCCCCGCGCCATATTCGGCGGAGGAGCCGGAAAAGAGCTTCGACTTCGAGGAGACTTGCGCATGGACCTCAAGCCCGATGACGACCTCCCAGTCGCCGGTTGACCCTTGCAGCAATTTTCTCGGCTCCGCGCCCATTGTCGTCCTCATGTCTACTCGATCCGGCCGTTTTGCCCGCAGTTTCTTAGTCTTGCAACCGCTAGAAATCAGCACTTTTTCTCCTCCCCGCGTGCGGGGGAGGAGGCCCGAAGGGCCGGAGGGGGCTAAACTAGAACGCCCCCATCCACCGCCCCCGCGCGCGAATGCGCGCTTATTATCATAAGCCGCCTTCGCGGCTGGGCGGATACTTCCCCCGCAAGCGGGGGAAGAGGATCCCGGCCCTCAATTTAGGATTATTCCTTGGCGACCAGCCATTCCTGATAGCGGCGGTCGATGACCGGCTTGATCCGGTCGTAGTTCTTCCAATTGGGTTTGACCTCATAGGCTCTGTAGTCTGCAAACTCAGCCATATAGTCCGGCAGATAGCCGTCTTCACTATCCTCGTAATAGAAATCGGTGAAAGCGATCCCTTCCTCCGTCAGCATGTCGGAAATCAGTTTGTCATCCCAGAATTTCAGCAGCTCAATGGGCGACACGAGTCGCAGACGCGTCGCTAGGACAAGCGGAGGCGATTGGGTTTTTACAAGTTCGCTGATCAAGTCATTTTCGGCGGCCCAAGTCAGATAAAAACCGATATGGGAGTAGGCATTGTCGATAGGAACGTCTTCTGGGAAGTCGCCATCATAATGCCACTCGGCGTCGTCATATTTAACCGTCTGTTGGGGCGGCTGCTCAACGGCTAGTAAAACACCCTCATCTGGATTGATGGCTAGGTCTACGGACTCTTGTAGTTCTTCTTTTTCCTCAGGCGTAATGGCTCCACCACCCGCAAGGACTACGACGCCAGGCGGAGGCGGCACATCTAAAGCGGTTTTTTTTCGTTCAGTCACATCTTCCGATGAAACGCCTTCTGAGGCGCCAACGTCATGCTTGCGACTGACGTCTGCAAGCGTCTCATCAAAGTTCTCTTTGATGATGCGATTAAGTTCTTCTACATCATCATAAGCGCATTCCATATCGCGGCCACATACTGGCGCATCTTTCGCACTCCATTGCGGCGCCAAGAAAAACAGCGCGAGAAAAAGAATGCCAAACAGGACAAACAGATATTTCATATAATCCGGCTCACCGGCCTTCCGCCCGCTCGATCACCCGCCCAATCGCCTTATGCAGGCGCCGGGGATATTGCAGCTCAAGATAGTGCGTGCCGCCGGGAATAATCTCCAGCTCCGCGCGCTCCTTCGGCAGGACACGCATGAGCTTTTGCGCATTAGACTTCGGCACGATGGCGTCGAAATCCCCATGGATGACTTCCACCGGCGCCTCGATTGTCGCGGCCCGGTCGAGCAAGGGGCCGATCTGCGCGCGCCGCCCGGCAATTTCCTTGCGCACTTTCAGCCAGCGGTTCGGCACATATTGCTGGATGCCTTCCACGTCGCCGAGCTTTTCCAGTTCGAGGGCGTAGTCATGAGGCTCATCGATGAGCGCCGCGACGGTGACGACGCCTTTCACCGCCTCCGGAAAATCGAGGGCGGTCTTCAGCGCCAGTTCGCCGCCATAGGAGACGCCGAGCGTGACGATCTTCTTGTCGCCGAACGCCCCGCCCGGAAGAAACGGCTTCGCGGCCGCCACCTGCTCATCGAAATCGGG
>PAIP01000085.1 GCA_002704915.1 Parvularcula sp. | reverse complement strand
TATGCTGTCCGTCATGCCACCCGCCCGTTCACAATTTCACGCAGATATTTTCAAGCTCAGTGTAGAATTCAAGCGAATGCACGCCGCCCTAATTCCGCTTACACGCCGCGAATGCGGCCTCCAGCGTTGTCATCGCATCAGCACTGTAACATACTTCCATACCAAGAACTCGTTCGAAAGCGCTGACGGCTGCTATATCCGCAGCCACGTCGCCCTGCACTGTTATTGACGCGTGAACCAGTTGGCCAATCTTATTTTCTGCCCTGCGTATTACAGCTGATATGCCTGCGACTTTTTTTCCTTCAAACAAGAGATTCGACGAACCGTCGCAATAGGCCGAAATCGCGCGTCCCGCACTCGTCACCACGCCGATATTTCCGCAGGCCTTTTCCAACAGAGTCAACAAGGCCTCGTAACTGGCGGCAGGCCCATTCCAACTTGCGCAATCCGACCAGCCGATTTGCAAACTTACATTCAGCACGCCGGGCCGGTGAACCACCGCACCGCCTCCGGACCCTCGCACGACGACAGGCCAGCCGCTTCGCCGAGACATGTCTGCAGCAAGTCCATAATTCGGATGTCTCGCTTGCAACCTGGTTATAACGATGCACTTTCGATTTCGCCAGGCCCGCAAAATTGACGGCTGCCGTCCTGAAGCAAGAAACTCGACAAACGAATTATTATCTTGGTCGACAGCTTGCTGCGGCGCGCAATTCAAATGAACGAAATGAAACCGCGGATGGACCAAAGCCAACGCCTCCAAGAGTTCACATTCGATTTCACACTGACCTTCCATCTAGCAATATGCTTCCTTAACATTTTCGCAGAAATTCTCTGTGTCCAGTCATCTAGAAAGTGCTTCAACGGCAGCGCCGGGAATGTAGTACGGCTTTAAGTTTCGCCTACATTCGTTTGAACTGGCTTTAAGCATAAATGATGCATCTCAAACAGAAAACATTTTGGCCGATCAATCCAACGAAGAATATCTCATTTCTTTCTCCAGGCATAATACTTCTCAATCTTCGTGCCTGGTACATGCCATTACTTAATGCGCGCCACGATTTGGCCTTTGCTGACTGTCGTTTCAACGGGCGCCACGATTTGCAATTCGCCGGACGCCGGCGCCAGAAGGTCAAAAGACGACTTCTCAATCATCACTTCAGCGATCACGTCGCCTTCATTTACGATGTCACCACTTTCATACAACCAGGACGCCACAACACCGTCGCCCTCAATTTCCCACCAACTTTGGGGGATCGAAACATCAATCATTCGAAACCCCTCACGGCATTGCGCGCCGAGACCTCGACCTTTGACGCGGTCGGCAAGATGGCGCGTTCCATCACAGGAGAGAATGGAACAGGAATATCAGGATGCGTCACCCGGGTTGGCGCAGACCTCAGTTTCGCCTGTGGATCCTCGCAAACCATCGCAATAATTTCCGCAGAGATCCCACAACTCTTGTAGTCATCATCGACAACTACGAGACGTCCCGTTTTCGCTACCGAGCGCCTTACTGTCTCCCGATCGATCGGCGCCAATGCCCGCAAATCGATCACTTCCGCTTCAATTCCATCGACCGCGAGCGCTTCAGCCGCATCAAGCGCATGATGCAGCGTCACGCCAAAGCCGACGAGAGTTATGTCCCGCCCCGTGCGAACGACAGCTGCTTTGTTCAGGGGCACTTCGTACAATTCCTGTGGAACCGATGTAATTGCCCGTGGTTCGGTTCCCAGCCAACCCATCCCCTGCAGCGCTTTATGAAACATGAATATAGTCGGGTTCTCGTCACGAATGGCGGCGGTCATCAATCCCTTTGCATCATAAGCGTTAGACGGGATAACAACCTTCATTCCCGGCAAATGGGCAAATGTCGCATAAAGGCACTGCGAATGTTGGCCTGCATCACCGTATCCGCCCCCGACAGATGTCATAATTACAAGCGGACATTTCACGCGGCCACCGGAAAAGTAACTTTGCTTTGCCGCCAGATTGTATATCGCGTCCATGCAGACGCCGAAAAAATCGACAAACATCAATTCCACAATAGGCCGCATTCCTGACGCGGCCATTCCAACCGCGGCTCCGATGAAGGCCGTTTCCGAAATTGGCGTATCGCGAACCCGTTCCGGCCCGTATTTCTCCAGCAATCCTTGGGTCGTCCCGAAAACACCGCCAAGCTTGCCAATATCTTCGCCCATGACCAGCACACGCTGATCCGCGTCCATCGCCTGAGCGATCGCTTCGCTCATGGCCTTGGCAATTGTCAAACGACGCTCTGCTTTGTTTTTCAACTTTTCGTCTTCCTTTGCCACTATTCTATTAAGTAAACACTTTCTCAAATGCATCTGACGCTTCCGGCGCCGGCGCGGTTCGCGCAAACTGAATTGCCTCATCGACATTCTTTTTCGCGCGCGCATCGGCGGCCTCAAGAAGCGCCGAATCGACACCGGCATCCGCCAACCGGCGGCGATAGATCGGGATTGGATCGATCCCCATCAACCGCTCGACTTCCCCTTTCGGACGGTATTGCTCCGCATCGCCCATAAAGTGACCTTCCAGTCTATATGTCTCAACCTCAATGAGGCTTGGCCCGCCGCCCCGACGCGCACGCGACACTGCATCTCCCGCCGCATCATAAACCGCATCCGGATCGTTTCCCGGCACGAAGACGCCAGAAATTCCATAGGCGCTTGCCCGATCACTATTTTTCTCGATAGCAGTGCAATCCTTCTTCGCTACGGAAATTCCGTAAGAATTGTCTTCAATGACAAAGACCACCGGCGCGTTCCAGATCGCGGCTAGATTGAGCGATTCATGAAAAGCGCCTTGGTTTGCAGCACCTTCTCCAATAAATGAAATCGCCACATGCTCGTCGCCCCTCATCTGCCGGGCGACAGCGGCGCCGAGCGCCGGTCCCATTCCCTGACCGATAATGCCTGAACAGGAAAAATTGACGTCAGGATCAAAAAGATGCATGTGGCCGCCGCGACCGCCCGATAGGCCCGGCATCTTGCCGAAGATTTCGGCCGCCATCGCCTTTAGATCTACACCCTTTGCAATCGCCACATGATGAGGCCGATGGGTCGCCGTGACAAAATCCCCCGGCCGCAGATGAGCGCACACGCCGGCGGCGCAAGGCTCCTGTCCATTGGACAAATGCATTTCGCCAGGAATTGGCCCTTTCGCCATATTGAAGAGCGGTTGCTTTCCTTCAAGATAAGCTTGTTTAACTGACTCTTCAAAATATCGACTCTTGACCATCGTCTCGTAGATCCAAAGCCGAGGATTGTTCGATTGAGGCGCCATCAAACCACACTAGTTGAGCTCGACGCACTTCACGCGCGCCAGGATTGAGATGAATCGCTTTTCAGTGTGAATTTGAATCAGTTCAGTTTTCCGGCCTTTTCGGCGAGGTCGCGAACATACTTATGGTCCATAACAGTTTCTATGCGCCCGTCATCGCCCAAGAATCCGATGGGGCCGAAGGCGGTGAAGTAGAGGTCTGTCTGTTCAGGAAAGTTTGTTCGCTCATGAAAGGCGCCGACAGGCTCATAGCCGTAATCTCCGGTGACCGCTTCACCCGCGCGATAAACCATACGCCCTGAAACCATATAATATTCCGCCGGACCCAAATGATAGTGAGCTGGGAAAAAAGCCTCTTTCTCACAACGAAAGATCACGGTCCAGGCGCCTGTTTCATCACTAAAACGCAAAGGTTTAAAGGTAATGCCGTCAAACATCGGCAACCATTTTTCTTCTGACGCCTTCACAAAAACATCTACCGTTTTGTCTTCAATCATGATTTCCTCCTTGGTTTATTTGCTTGTCTACATCGTGGCCTGATTCACTCGCGGCGAACCGGCCAGCCAAGAAACGCCGCGGCGTTGTCGTACGTGATCTTTTCCTTAACGGACGAATCCAATACGGTCGCATCACGTACGAGCCCGCCCAACTTCTGTTCTCCAAGCGGAAACGGATAATCCGTACCGAGAAATACCCTGTCAGGCCCCATCACATCCACAAGAAGATGTAGAGATTTTTCCGAGAATACCGCAGAATCCACGTAAAATCGGTCCACGTAACTTGACGGCCGCTCGGGACACCGATCCCTTACGACAGGATGATTTTCCCATGCGTTATCAAGGCGACCCGCAAGAAAGGCAAAACTGCCCCCGCCATGTGCAAAGCCAATCCGCAGCGATTTGGGCAATTTTTCGAACGCACCGGATAGGATCAGCCATAATATCGACAACTGGGTCTCGGCCGGCATGCCGACCAGCCAGGGAAGCATGTATTGCGACATGCGCTCGCGCCCGAACATGTCCCAGGGGTGAACAAAAACCGCCGCTCCTTCATTTGCGCAATGCTGGAGAAATTCGATAAGACCCTCGTCAGCCAGTTCCTTTTCGCCGATATGATTGCCGATATGAACGCCGAGGTGTCCGTCCTTCATGATCCTGGTCACCTCTTCACAGGAGACGTTTGGATCCTGTAGCGGCACCTGCGCGAGCGAGTGAAGCCGGCCGCCCGATCTTCTACACAATTCACGCGCAGCATCGTTGAAAATTCGTGCGCACTCGAGCGCCTGATCTGGCGGTTTGTCATACATGAAGAGAATTGGTGTGGCGGAGATAACCTGCGAATGCACGCCATGCCTGTCCATTTCTTCCAGCCGAATGTCGACGTCCCAGCATGGCGCATATATGCGTCGAAACTCCTGATTTCCAACCATGATCATCGCTTCCCCGTCGCCCCGATGCTGGATCCACGGCCAAGACGGCGTTCCGAACTTTTCTTCAAAGTCAGGCCAGCTTTCAGGAAAGTAATGGCTGTGTACGTCCAAGATCATAGCGGCTTAACCCAGTCTTTCGGCGGTTTGGTGCCGGGATGAAACGCACCACACTTTCTGCAACGACGTTTTTCTTCATTACCGATAAAACTCGCGAACGCAGGCGGCAAATCATCGACAATACTTTCGAGATCCAACTCCACACGGTGCAACAAAGCATCACATTCAAAACAATACCATTCAAAGGCATCAAGCCACCCGTCCGGACGAGCCGGTTCGACGACAAGGCCGATCGAGTCATGCTCTGGCCGTTGCGGTGAGTGTCTGACATGAGGCGGAAGCAAAAATATATCGCCCTCTCTTATCGGCACGTCATAGCGGTCGCCATTGTCAATAACTTTCAAAATCATATTTCCTTTTAACTGGTAGAAAAATTCCTCGACAGGATCGTCGTGATAATCCGTCCGTTCGTTGGGACCGCCAACGATAGTGACCATCAAATCCGAATCCGCCCAAACTATCTTGTTGCCAACGGGAGGTTTCAGAAAACGCTCGTTCTCTTTGATCCAGTTCTGAAAATTAAAAGCGCTTAGCCGCGTCATTCAATTTCTCCATTCAACCTGGGCGACGCTTGCGGGCAATACGCAATCGCCTTCATCTCAATAAGAAGATGCGGATGCGGAAGCTCGCACACGGCGACCGTCGTACGCGTTGGCCCCTCCGCCGAAAAATACTCGCCATACACTGAGTTGTAGATTTCGAAGTCTCTCATTGAGACGAGAAACGTTGTTATTTCGACGACATCGGAAAGACCGGCGCCCGCTGATTCCAGAATGGCCCTTATATTTTCGAGAACTGCCCTGGTCTGTCGACGAATATCGAGATCCACGCGACCGCAATTACCAACTTCCGCGCCGTCAATCATATTGTCCGGCCGTCTTGCGCTCGTTCCGGATACGAATAGATAATCTCCGGCGATTCTTACGTGTGGAAACCGACCGAGCGGCGCGGCGCGTCCAGTTACCACAATTGACCTGTCATTATTACGAGGCGCTTCCGCCATTGTCTCTGGTCCTACCCATCGGTCGCCGCGCCATCAAACATCAAACCGACGCGCCAATCTCCGTCACTAACTCTTTATACAGATGTTTATCGGCTGCGAATAAAACTCCATGGAATGCCATCCTCCCTCACGCCCGATACCGGAGAGTTTCATTCCCCCAAATGGCGTGTGTAGGTGGCGGAGGAACCAGCTGTTCACCCACACAATTCCGGTATTCATCCTCGCAGCGACGCGGTGCGCCCGAGCAAGATTTTGCGTCCATATTGTGGCCGCCAGTCCATATTGGGTGTTGTTGGCGAGCCGAACCGCCTCGGCCTCGTCATCAAACGGAGCGATATGACACACCGGGCCGAATATTTCTTCATGCAAGCAACGAGCGTCTTCTTGAAGACCGGTCCATATCGTTGGCCGCACATAAAAACCTTCGTCACGTTCGTCGCCAAAGCAAGGAATCTCATTTCCCGTTACGACGCGCGCCCCTTCTTGCACCGCAAGATCAAAATATCCCAACACTTTACGTCGATGGGCTTCCGAAATTAAGGGGCCCATGTTTTCGACGGCTGTTTGGCCCCCTCCGAGCACGATAGATTCCGCACGCTCTTTCAATGCGGAAACAAACCTCTCGTAAATTGGCCGTTCCACATAAATTCGCTCTGTGCTCAGACATACCTGGCCACAGTTCGAAAACGACGAACGCACTGAACCGTTTACGGCCTGATCAAAGTCACAGTCGCCGAATATTATCGCTGCGTTTTTTCCGCCAAGCTCAAATGAGATTGGTTTGACTGTATCGGCGGCCAATCGCATGATGGCCGCCCCTGTTGCGCTACTTCCAGTGAAAGAAATCGCGTCAACGCCGCGATGTCCCGCGAGAAGCTCTCCGGCGGAGCCTCTGCCGAACCCATGCAGCAGATTGAATGCGCCGGCGGGGAGCCCAATATTATGAATCACCTCCGCCAGTAATGTCGCTGTACTGGGCGTCAGCTCTGAAGGTTTGGCAATCACCGAATTGCCACACGCCAGCGCCGGCGCCACTTTCCACGTGAGAAGGAGAAGTGGGAGATTCCAGGGCGCGATCGCCGCCACAACGCCCTGAGGGCGCCGAATGGAATAATTCAGCGTGACCGACCCGTCCGCGGCTGTTTCATGGATGCTGTCATTCGTTGAGGACCCTATTAATTCAGCATACGTTCGAAAATTCGCAATGCTGCGCGGAATATCTATCGTTCGTGCGTGACTTTCATCCTTTCCGGTATCGGCAACTTCAGCGGCGACGAATTCATCAAATCGGCGCTCTATGCCGTCCGCAATCAGGTTCAAGTATCGCGCTCGCTGGACTGGACTCGTTGCCCCCCATTCCCTATCGAGCGCCGCTGTCGCCGCCGAGACGGCGCGATCGACGGCGTCAGCATCAGCTTCCACCGCCTGAGAAATCCGGGCACCGGTCTTTGGATTGATATTATCAAAAGGCTCGCCGTCCGAACTAAACTTCCCATCGATAAAGTTGGAAAGAATCTTCCCTGGCAATTGATCTGCTAATACAGGACGGCTCATAAAAGCCCCGACTCAATAAGACTACGCATAAGTAATAGTCTAGCTCGCAGATAGCTTGCCAACAATTGCAATTAATTCAGACCAGAATAGCCATTTCAGATATTAAGGTCGCTAGCCAGAAATACAGATTGCGCGCGCGCCCGCTCACAGCAATGACCTGTTACGATCCAGAATCTCCAACGACGGCGCAGTGTCAAATTTCTCCATCATAATAAAAATGACCACAATCAGAATGGATGTTCGCCGCATCGGGCGAGACCCGATAGCCCGTTTTCCGCCGCATTTAATTCCCGGCGCTGACCATGCTTTGAAAACGGAACTGAAGTTGAAACCTTACTTTGCTTCTCTCGGCGAAAAACAGACAGCAGCGGCAGCCTTTAGCTCGCTCGAAGCCAGAGCCTCCCAATCGGAGGAGTCAATCGACAGATACTCATCAACCAGCGCAGGTTGTTCTCCAAGTTCTTTTACAAAACATTCGCACGCGACGTTTCCATCCGCCATGTCAACAGCATCAGTATATTGAATGCATTTCCCGTATGGCCCCTCTTCCGCTGTAGTGGATGCAGCCATTAAAAACACAGTGATCCCAGTCACTGCGGCAATGTTCTTTTTTACCATCTTACCGTTCCTTTCATCGCCTCTTTGGCGCTTTTCACCGACCGGCGCCCCTCCACTAGGAGCAAGCAACGCGTCGTCGTTTACGACAGGAATTATCGCCTTACCTCTTCCGATTTAGTCGCGGCTCCAGCTCATTCATTTTTCCATAACATTCTTCTTGCATACTCTGTATCAAGATATTCTCTAAATGATTGAATCAGGCCATCGCGCACTTCAAAAAGCCCAAAAAAGTAGTTGTCATAGCTCTCACCGCCCAGGGTCTTGCGTTGAAACCGCCACTCGACCGCGACCTTGTCACCTTCCGCAATCACGTCTCCGATTATGACCTTAGCCGAGCCCGGCTCGGTGAATTCCGCGCTTGGCCGGAAATTTTTCTCCAGTATTTCGTCGCGCCCTCTTAGCGTTCCCGAAAACGGAAGCGATCCGACAACCCAAAATACTGCGTCAAGTGAAAAAAAATCCGCCGCCTCCTCAAATTCGCCGTTATTCATCGTCTCAAAGAATTTCAAGACAACTTCTTTGGGGTCGTTTGATGTCATTGCTGCATCCTGAGGTATAGAGAAGTCGGTTGATCAGGTTCTCAACCTATTGAGAATAGATCGAACAACGCCCGTCACTCGACAGGGCGGAACTTCTCAGGAGAAAACGCATAAGGAACCGCCGACTCCCGAAACGCTTCAACGGCATCCGCTATTTCCGCGAGAGAGAGCGACAGATGAAAGAGGTTTTTCTGTTCCGGCGTCAAACCTTCAAGGTCAAACTGATTGAGATAGTCAAGGACGCGCCCCAACTCCGGCACCATTGCGTCATAGAACGCCTTGATGTCTGAATAATCACTCTTCCAGCGCTGATTTGCTCGACTCATTTCCGTTGCCAGCGCCCACGTCTCTGCAAATGGGCTAAGAGAATCGAACTCACTGGGTAGACGGGTTTGATCTGCATTGACCATAGCTTAACCTTCTTACATTTTTTCGAAGCGATACGATTGGGGTTCGAACGAAAAGGCAATCAAGGCCTGTCCCGTCTTTCATGCTCGATGAACTTATCTAGCGTATGATGAAAATGCTGTATCGCGATTTCTTCATCCTGTAGAAGCCAGTGCTCAACAGCCTTGGAACGAAGAACGGACTGCAAACGTTCACCCAGCGTAGCGTCTTCCAATAGCACGTCGCGCGTTGTGACTTTGCTGTATTCTTGAAAAAACCGCTCGCCGGCGTTTTTCGGCTTCGGGAAATAGACGCGCGTCACCATTTGCATTTTATCCGGTGATAACGGCCAAAACCTGTGACAATACCATGTTCCGTTCACAACATTCAGCTGGAAATTCGGGAATATGTTATTGATATCGAACGACCAGCAATCACTTTTTGTCGGATTGACGCAATCCTCAAGATCGTCCGCATCGATCGCCACTTGCATCAGCGAAACGCCGTATTTTGAGGCGATCGAGCCGACATCAGTCGGCTTGTAATTCGGATTTCCAAACAGCGACATGAATCGGTGTTTTTCAGAGAGCGATATCTTCAGGTTGTGGCTAAACGGATTGTCATGGCTGACTACCAATGGTGAAATCGATGTCTTGTGTAAGGATTGCGTATGATAGTTTTCAAGAAACCCGTATAGTACGAGTTTCCAATTGCAATCAATTTGGCCCTGATATTCGTAATAGTGAGTAGCATCCTGGAAGGGAAACGTATCGAGCCGGTCGGCCGTTTCTGCTAGAAATTCGCGCAAGCCTTGGCGTGGCTCGGGATCGAAATGAACAAAAATAAATCCGTTCCAAATTTCCATGTTAATTTCCGAAAGGCTGTATTTCGATTTATCGAGATCATAAAAATTTTCCTCGTCGGGAACGGCCGCAAGACCGCCGGAAAGATCGAACACAAAACCATGGAATGGGCACTTGAAAGCACCTACTTTCCCCTTCTCCTCCCAGGTGATTGGACAACCGCGATGGGTGCAGACATTATGAAACGCCCGAATTTCCCCGTCGCGCCCACGCACCACAAGCACTTCGGCGTCGCACGGGGGCACCTTTGTGACAAAAAATTGCCCTGGCTTTTCCACCTCCTCCACGCGGCCCATCATCAACCAGACACGCCGCCAAAGATATTTTTTCTCTACCTCATGTTGTTCTTGAGACTCATACGGAGAAACAGGCAACCGACCGGGCGTTCCTAATTCGGGATGCTGACGGAACCAGCGCTTGGGTTCGCGATAGTCTGCGGTTGATTTCGTTTCGGCATCGTCGTTCGACATTCGTTATCTCCACTAGCCAACACAGGATTCTAATTTTCGGTCTCTTGTTTATCTTTCGCGGGTTTTCACGACATTTAAGTCTGTCAGTAGAAGTAAGGTCCGTACCGCAACTTGGTGGCGGCGATCAGACATCGCCATTGTCTCTTGCAGCGCAATCAACCGGAGGAAACGGCGTCTGAATCAGCTCTATCTGATATCCGTCCGGATCCTCGACAAACGCTATATGTATCCCACTATCCATCATTTCACCGGGCGGTCGTGTTATTTTCCCCCCGCAAGATTCTATTCTGGCGGCTTCAGCGTACACATCTGACATCGTAATGGCTATATGACCGTAGCCGTCGCCCAGCTGATATCGCTTATTATGATCCCAGTTGTGTGTAAGTTCTACAGCGGGACCGTTTTCCTCAGGCTCATATCCAAGGTAGATGAGGGAAAAACGCCCGGCATCATAATCGACCACACGATGAAGCCGCATCCCGAGCACCTTGGTGTAAAAGTCGATAGACGCATCTCGATCAACACATCGGATCATGGTGTGAGCAATTCTCTTCACTATCGCGTTGCTTCCCTTAATTTGCAGCATCATGAAGGACCTTTTGAAATGGCTCAGAACTCCACACCCAACGTGACACCATAAGTCCTTGGCGGCAACAAGCTGCCATTACGCGGCCGTCCGAGAGTATCGGAGCTGATAAAGTTCTGACTGATGACCAACTCATCGGTAAGGTTCTTGCCCCAGACTTCCAGAAACCAGCGGGCGTCCTCGCCACCGGATATCGCCAATGACGAATTGAGCATTGACACGCTTGGTTGCGAAGCATTCGGCAGATTGAACTCGGTGAAATACGTCGTATCGCGCCAACTCCACTCAAAAGTCGCACGCAACAGCTTGTCTGTAAAAACCGGCGTTTCAAAGTTAACTGAAATATTGTTAGTGAATTTCGGCGAGTTCGGCAAATAATTTCCGCTCAAGTCCTGAATTCCGAGTGCCGGAAATGCCGGATCTGCAATCATGAATTCGTCAAACTGCGCATCAAGAAAAGCAAAGGCATTCGTGAGCGACAAACCGTCAAACGGCTGCGCTACAATTTCAGCTTCGAACCCGTTGACCGTTGAACTTGCCGCGTTTTTCGTGCTTGTAAAGCCGTCGATCACCTGAACGATCTGCAGATCCGTATACTTATAATGGAAACCGGACAGGTTCACCAGCAATCGCCCGCTATCGTCATTAAACTTCACGCCACCCTCATACGCCCAGATAAGCTCCGGCGTAAACGCAGGCTGCAAATCGCCAACACTGAAACCGCCGCTCTTAAAACCGCGGCCCGCCGACGCGTAAATCATCAATTCGTCTGTCAAATCGTAGTCGACAACAAACTTCGGCGTCAGCGAGTCAAATCTTTCCGAATTTTCGTTGATGCAGAGAAAGTCGGGCTGCTCCAGACATGGCCCGAAAAACCCGAGCACAGCCCCGCCCGATGTCCACTGCTCGTTGATTGAACGCTTTTCATTACTGTACCGCAGTCCGACGGTTAAATCGAGGCGATCCGTCGCCGCATATGTTGCCTGGCCGAAAAATGCATAGGCGTTGGTTTCCGTATCCCCCGAAGCGCGCAAACCGAAGACAAAAGGAGGCGGAGAGAAGCCGAAATCATAGAATGCTGGGGAAAGCCCCTCGTGGAAATAATATCCACCCAATATCCAGTTTAACCGCGAATGTTCTCCAATCAGTTGCAACTCTTCACTATACTGCTCCGCGCTCTCACCTTGCACATAGTTGTAGTCGGGCTCGTTCGAAGGAAAAGGCGTCGTCGTCGCGTCAAAGTCGGCGGTAAATCTATACTTTGATCGGCGATATCCGCTGATAGACACCAGCTTGAGCGCATCGCTCAATTGCCACTCCGCGTTCAATGACACGCCCCCGACATGGCGCTTGTTCTCCGGAATGGAATCGATATTCAAAACGCGCGCATCAATCGCAGAACCATTCGCATCCAGCGGCGTGGTCTCTCCGCCGGCGAGCACGCCGGCAAGGGTTTGACCCGCAACCCCCTCCCCCATGAGGTGCGTGGCGTAATTTCCGTCATTCTCGTAATGATAGTCCGCAACAAGCGTAAATGTCATTTTATCCGATGCGTTAAACAAAAGCGTTCCACGCGCAGAGCGCTTATTCGAATCGTCGTAATATTCGCCATCAAACAGGTTGAGGGAATAACCTCTGCGATTTTCCGAACCGACCACCAGCCTGCCGAGGAGTCTATCGGTTAAGGCTCCGCTGACCATTCCCTCTGTCCTGATCAGTTCGTAATTGCCATATGTCGCTTTGAACGACGCCTCAAATTCTTCGCTTGGTCTTTTCGAAATAAAGTTGATCGACCCTCCCGTGGCGTTGCGACCATACAAGGTGCCTTGTGGTCCCCGAAGAATTTCGATGCGATCAAGATCGGCGAAGGTGAGCCCCCCTTCATATGTGCGCGATAAAAATACGCCATTCAGGTGCATTGCGGTTGCGCCTTCTGCGCCCGGGTTGAGCGACGGCTGGCCGACGCCACGTATATTGGCCCGCAAGGAACCGCCATAATTGCTGATCGAAAGATTAGGGACAGCCCCTGTGAGCTCTTCTAACCCTGTGTAATTTCGTTTCTCCAAATCATCTCTGGAAAGCGCCGAGATTGCGATCGGCACATCCGAAAGCGCCTGCTCACGCTTTTGCGCCGTGACGACAATCTCATCTGCCTCATCTGCCGCGCAAACGCTCGTCACTCCAGACACGACTAAGAAGCCAGCCGCCGGCAGAGCAAAATTCTGAATATTCCGCTTATTATGTTGTTTATGTTGCGCTCTCATTTCGCCCCTCTCTTGCTAGTATCCCCGCTGAATAGTCGCTCGCAAAAAAGCTGCAGGCAATTGAATTTTGGTAATTTCAGTATGCCAAACATAAATAACATGCCATTCCTCTAAGGAAATCGTCGGCAGTTGTGAGCGTTTCTCGACTTGGTGAGTTGCCGCCCCGCGGGCTCGACGGCTTGCCTTTACAGCGCCGCACCAAAGCAGTCGAATATTTTCGCTTCTCACCAGAAATATTATTAGCAATGTTTTCAAAAATGAGGCTAGATCGCATGAGTCGCCATCTCGCAGAAAAGGCAATACGCTTTATATGATTACAAGATCACCAAATGAGTTCGAAAAAAGTAAGGCGCAATCGCCCGATCTCATCGACGAAATAAAGGCTGGGTTAGTCGCGATTCTCGGCGATCGCATCAGCGATGAAGAAGCGATCAGGCGACACCACAGCAAGGACGAGGCTTATCACACAGCAATGCCGCATTTGGTGGCGTTTCCGAATTCAGCGAGCGAAGTTTCCAGTATCGTCAGCCTATGCAATGAATTCCGCTTCCCCCTGATTCCCTGGGGCGCCGGGTCTTCGCTTGAAGGCAACGCCGTGCCGGTTCAAGGCGGACTCTGCCTCGACATGTCGAATATGAATCGTATACTGAGGATTGATGCAGATGACCACACTGCCACCGTGGAGGCGGGTGTTCGACGCAAGCAACTAAATCATGAACTTCGACATACCGGCCTTCAGTTTCCTATTGATCCGGGGGCCGACGCCACCTTGGGCGGTATGGCCGCAACACGCGCCTCCGGGACAAATGCGGTAAAATACGGCACGATGAGAGAGAACGTGTTATATGCTACTGTCGTTAGTGCGGACGGTTCTATTATGAAGACGCGTTCGCGCGCGCCCAAATCATCGGCAGGATACGATTTGACCGGGCTGTTGGTCGGTTCGGAGGGGACGCTTGGCGTAATCACCGATCTTGCTTTGAAATTGTATCCAATCCCCGATTCGATCATCACATTAGTATGCACTTTCGATTCGATTCCATCGGCCATCGAAGTTGTCATCTCCGCAATGCACTATGACGTTAGCTTCTCGCGCGTCGAATTTCTCGATGGATCAATGATGGCGGCGATCGCCGTGTTTCAAAAACAAGCATTCTCAGCGCTTCCAACGCTGATGGTGGAGTTTGCCGGACACAAAGCCTCCACCCAGCATGCGCGAGATCAGTTTTCAGAAATACTTTGCTCGGCGGGCGGTGAAATCATAAGTTCGGCCGACACACAGGAAGAACGATCGATATTATGGAAAATTCGCCATAACGCATTGTATGCTGCGATAAACTTGGCGCCGGGAAAACGGGCGCTCATCACAGACGTTTGCATTCCTCTGTCAAGTCTTTCCGATTGCATAGTTGAAACGCGCAAGGATTTGGATAATTCTCGGTTCGAGGCAATGATTGTCGGTCATGTCGGCGATGGAAATTTTCACACTTTTATTTTGATCGACCCTAAAAGTAACGAGGATATCCTCGAAGCTGAAGCGTTACACAAGAAAATCGCCGAGCGCGCAATCGCAATGGACGGAACTTGCACCGGCGAGCATGGGATTGGAATCGGAAAACGGGAGTTATTAATTAAAGAGTTAGGCAAGTCCGTTTCGTTGATGCGCACAATCAAAGACGCTCTTGATCCCCACGGTATTTTTAACCCAGGAAAGCTTTTTATGTAGCTCTCTTGTTCCCCGTCAGCGCCTGAGGGAGATTTGAGGGTTTTTGCCTAAGGAGGTTGACCTGCTTCCGAAAAACTGGACCATTCATTGTGAGAAAATTCTCGTTTAGAAGGGGCTGTAGAACGGGGATGAATAATGAAGAAGTCAAATTTTTCCGCGGCGCAGATCGCCTTCATACTGCGACAAGCTGAAGAAGGGACCTAGGTGTAAGCGGCGGTGAGAAATTCCCCCACGTCGCCGGCGTTTGGGGCGGCGGAAATTAGGGCCAATCACTTCCTGCCTTAGGGCTTTTGGAAGTGAGTGTGGGCCCTGGGGAATGTACGGAATGGAAATTTATGCCTTGGTCCGCCGGGCGGTGCTGGCGGAAGGAATGTCGAAACGCGCCACGGCGAAACAGTTCGGGATCGACCGCAAGACCGTCGACAAGATTTGTTCTCACTCTGCGCCGCCGGGCTACCGGCGGGCGCAGCCGGCGCGGAGGTCGAAATTGGGGCCGTACCTTCCGGTGGTCGACGCGATCCTCGCGGCCGATCGCCAGGCGCCGAGGAAGCAGCGGCACACGGCAAAGCGGATCTTCGATCGGCTGCGCGATGAGCACGGTTTCAACGGCGGCTACACGACGGTTAAGGACTATGTTCGCCTGAAGCGCCTCAAGATGAAAGAAGCCTTCGTGCCGCTGGCGCACCCGCCGGGCCACGCGCAGGTCGACTTTGGCGAGGCGCTCGCCGTCATCGCCGGCAAGCAGCGTAAAGTCGCGGTGTTCGCGATGAGTCTGCCCTATAGCGACGCGGCGTTCGTCAAGGTCTACCCGCAGGAGACGGCGGAGGCGTGGTGCGACGGGCATGTGGCGGCCTTCGCGCATTTTGGGGCGACGCCGTTGTCAATCCTTTACGACAACTCCAAGCGCATCGTCGCGCGCATTCACGGCGACGGGACGCGCCAGCGGACGCAGATGTTCTCCGGGCTGGTCAGCCATTATCTCTTTGAGGACCGCTATGGGCGTCCGGGCCGCGGCAACGATAAGGGGAAGGTCGAGAATCTCGTTGGTTTTGCGCGGCGGAATTTTCTTGTGCCGATCCCGCGGGCGTCGTCATTCGATGAGTTGAACGCCAGGCTTGCGGAGCGCTGCCGCAAGCGGGAGGGCGATCGCCTGCGCGGCAAGGAGGGAACGATCGGCGAGCGCCTCAATGAGGACAAGGCCGCCTTCTGCGACCTGCCGGGCGGAACCTATGAAGCCTGCGATCAGCGGCCAGGTCAGGCGACGAGCCAGGCGCTTGTTCGCTACCGCACGGCGGATTACTCCGTGCCCAGCGAATACGCCCATCGCCAGGTGTTGATCAAAGGCTATGTCGACAAGGTCGTCATCTCGGTCGGAACCGATGTGATCGCCTGTCATGAGCGGCCCTATGAGCGAAACGACGTCGTGTTTGACCCGCTGCATTACCTGGCGCTGCTAGAAAAGAAGCCGAATGCGCTCGATCAGGCGGCGCCTTTGAAGGGCTGGGATCTGCCGGAGGCGTTCGCGGAGTTCCGGCGGCTCGCCGAGGCGCGGATGGGCCGGAACGGCAAGCGCGAATATATCCAGGTGCTGCGGCTCCTGGAGACCTTCCGCATTGACCAGGTGGAACGGGGCACACGCACGCCCTGCGGCTAATGGCGATCTCCTATGACGCCGTCAAGCAATTGACGCTATGCGCGGTCGAGCGGCGGCCGGCGCGGCTCAATCTCGACGTCTACCCCTATCTGCCCAGGGCGAATGTGGCGACGACGAAAGCGCGGTCCTACATGGCGCTGGTCAATCAGCGGGGGGCGGCATGAGCGAGACGTCCTCGATCGTGGAAACGCCGTCAATGGCGCCGTCCTCGGCAGCGGAACCGAAACCGCCAGAGATGCTGCTCGGCCATTATCTCAAAACCCTCCGCTTGCCGAGCTTCAAGCGCGAGTTCGAAAAGCAGGCCGAACTCGCCGCCAAACGCGGCGAGGATCATGTGCGTTACCTTCTGCGCCTCGCCGAGCTGGAGCTGATCGACCGCGAGCAACGGCTTGTGGAGCGGCGCATCACCGGCGCGCTCTTCGACCGGCTCACTCATCACGTTCATATCCTGAAAATGAACGGCGAAAGTTACCGGCTCTCGGAAGCGAAAAAGCGCCGCGCCGAAAAACCGGCGTCATAAGAATACTGAAAATCTTTCGCCTGGCCGATGGGCTGAACTGTTGAAAAGGCGCGCTTTGACTCGTGGAGCGGTCAGCACGCTTTTCCACAGTTCAGCGCGCATCACGCCAGTCTCAGTGGTACAGCTTTGCGGCGCCAAACTAGTACGTTTTTACGCCGCAATTGACAAACAACTGTCGGCCGCACAGCTCAATCGGCTACAAGGTCCCGGCGGCGTTGATGTCGGAATCGCGGCAATGCAGCCCACCCTGAGATCACAGGCGGGATTTTCTCACGCCAACTGGTCCAGAAACCGGGTCAAGTTCAACACTAAACGGTCTCATGTCTTTTGATGACGGACAGTCGGGGGCGCTTCATTGCGACCATTGTACGGCCGTGGAGTGGGAGTGTTCAAATGGAGCGGGTCGTTATGCCTGGCTTGCTTTCCTTCGTCGTGACGATTAAGCTACAATATTTCATTCTCTTCGAGGAAAACCCTTTCGCGCATTTTCAGCCAGCTCTATTCGATGACGAAAATCAATCAACCTTCCATTGATGCTATGTCGAGAAGACTTTCGCTTCGGCACCTTCGGCTTATCGTCGCCATCGCTGAAGAGGGTAATTCTGTTCGCGCTGGCAACAGGATAAATTTATCGCAGCCCGCAGTAACAAAATCTTTGCAGGAGGCGGAGAAGTTGCTTGAGGCCAGCTTATTTGAGCGTACGAACAGAGGCATGATGCCAACAGAGTACGGAGCAATTTTGCTTGCTCATGCGCGGGTTATTTTGTCTCAGGTCGATAAGGCCTTAATTGATCTCAGCAACCTAAAGGACGGATGGGTCGGGCAGGTCAGCGTTGGAACGCTGTTCGCCGCGTCCGCGAATTTGTTGCCTCACGCAATCTCGAAGCTTCAAAGCGCTCATCCGAGAATCCGTGTAAAAGTATATGCGAATTCTCATGATATTTTGCTGCCGCTCCTAATAAAAGGTGAGCTAGACATTGTTGTCGGTCGGCTTACGCAGATACGTCGCCAAGATAACATCATTCAAGAGCCGCTTATGGATGAAATCGCGTGCGCCATTTGTGCGCCCAATCATCCCCTAGCTAAATTAGAGGCTGTCACGTTGAAGGATCTGGTACGGGAAAAGTGGATTTTTCCGGACAAGGATACGACATTGCGGCGGCAACTTGATGATGCTTTTCGAAATGAGGGTTTGGAACCACCTGGATATTTTGTCGAATCGTTGTCGATTTTGAACAATTTGGAATTGATTTTGTCGGCGGAGTATATTGGAATTGTCCCTTGGCAGACAACGCGGGCGCAAATACTTTATGATAGGATAAGAATTCTCCCGGTACCATTAAAATCAACATTTACGCCGATTGGCATCACTAGACGAGCCGATATCGAGCCATCGCCCTCTGTAGAAAAATTTATCGAAACGCTTCGTGCGGTGGCCAAAGTAGAGCCGAACCAGACTCTTAAGTGATGAGACTCTGTGATGCATAGACGATGCCATTTGCGTGGGAAAAAACGTCCAATCGACAGAATCTCCTAACAAAACATGCAACGAGATCTTCTTGGGACCCAAAGCAACTTCCCACTACAAACGCCGTAATTGCAGGAACGTGATCATTTGGCAGATTTGGATTGAAGCGAATGATATTTTCCAAGCTTTCGCGCCTCATCTAATCGGGCTCCATTGCGTACAGCGTTTCGAATCTCGTCCTCAGCCCTCTTTATTGCGGCCGCTGAAGTGCATATTTCAATCAGCTTCTCCTTCGGAAGGACGACAACGCCATCGGCGTCTCCGACAATCCAATCCCCTGCTTCAACCCGAATACCGGCGATCTGGACCGGCTCGTTGTATGCTTGCGCCGTGACGCGATCCTTGCCTGTCCGCATCGTATGACCACGTGCAAAAATTGGATACGACAAAATGAGGCTTTCAGATATGTCGCGAGCAACGCCATCGATGACTGTTGCCGAAATTTTATTTTGATGAGCCGTGAGCGTCAGAATATCGCCCCACACCGTGGAATCCATGCGGCCATTATTGTCGATAACAACCACGTGGCCTGGTGGAACGTCATCTATGTAATCTCCGACAGATCCGCCAGTTAGCCCAACAGGCGCCATCCTGACCGTAAACGCCGTTCCGGCGAACGATACATTGTGCGCAAATGGTAGAATTCCGATCGCCTGCCCCTCGATCTCCAGACTGTCAAGCGCATCGGAAATTGTCGATACGCCAAAGGACAGAAGCCGTTCGGCTATTTCCTGCGTCATGAGTCCACCTCTCTTTTCAGCATATCTTCGTACTTGGCGTTCATAACGGCATCGAGAGGACGACCACTGTCTATTTCCCGGCCAAGCGCCTCCTCACGATTGAAAAGTTGGTTTGCGACTTCAAGAATGCGCGCCGCCTCCACTACCGGCAAAAATACGACGCCGGTTCCATCGGCCAACACCAAGTCGCCCGGAAAAACGCTCAATCCGGCGATACAAATAGGTTCATTGAAACTGTGCTCTATTGCGCGTCCGCGAGCGGTCATCGGAGTTGCACCACGCGCAAAAACCGGCATGCCTAACGCCGCGCATTCATCAACATCACGAACCGCACCGTCAACGATAATGCCGCCCATGTTTTTACGCGCGGCCCCACGCGCCAACAAGCCACCCCATCCTGCGCAATCCATTCGTCCACCGTGTTCGACAACTATAATGTCGTTGGCCGACGCAGCGACAACCGCACCTGTACCCAAATGACGGGTCGGCGCCTCGTCCGCCAACGGCGGCCGCAATTTAACGGTAACGACGCGTCCTGCTATCCGGCGGCGCACAGTCAACTGGAGCAAACCCGCCACGGCACCTTTCATGCCCAACTTGTCCAGAGCGTCAGATACGATGCTGGTGTCGAATTTCTTCAGGGCTCTCAATAGATTATTCACTTCGCACATGTCATCTGCCTTGCGCGTCAATAATGTTCAAATCGGCCACTTATATTGTACTCCACTAGACTTTGCGCTTACGGAGTATAAGCAATGAAATCGCACTGTATGGAAAGTTGCGGGGGGAGATTCAGGTTAACCTGCATATGCCTAGCCGGACGCGACGCTTCGTCGGGAAATATCTCGACCCACTTTTGATTGATGATGTTGCGGGCGCTCGTATCGCGCACATAAACAGTTACCTTGGCGATATCATTCAATGCCCCCCCTGCCGCGCGTACGATACGACTGAGATTGTCAAACATAAGGCGAACTTGTTCGCGTAAGTCCTCTGGAATTTTTCCGGTTTTCGGGTCCAAACCATAAATGCCTCCGCTGACAATCAGCGGACCAACCCGACAGGCCGCGGGAATTGGCTGATCTCCATGGCTAAATCCATCTACATTAACGCTGCAACGTCCTTGCCTATGCGCCTCACGTGTTATCATGTTTCCATCGCCCATACAGCGAATGCAGCGCCGATCCCGGTACCGGCGGCGGTTCGATAGATGGGTTCATATTGGAACCAGGACATGGAAAGTGCTTTCAATGCGCCTGCAGCAAGAATCCAATTTAATATTTCAGACGATCCAGAATTGAGAGCACAACGAGGAATTCTCTGCAAAGCGTCGCTTTTCTTGGTCTTCAGCCAGTGAAGAAAAGAGCGGTCCAGTTCCTCATCTACAACAAAATGGCTGAGCCCGCCCGAAGCGATCACCGCGACTCTATAGTCTCCGACACACTCATCAACAGCCTTATGAAGCGCCCTTCCCAAATTATATGCCCGTTCAGCAGTCGGGATGTTTGGTGGGTAGTATGTATTCAGCAAGAAGGGTAAAACCGGATAGCTATGGCGATTGAATAAACGCTTAATTACGAATCCGAACGCGTGTCCGAAGCCAGCTTGTGATGGATTCGCTACGTTGGTCATTACTGTGGCGTCAACTCCTTGATCGACTAATTTTGACACTAACTCCAAGCCAAAGCTCGGCGCACCGGGCCAGACATGCATTTCGTCCATAAGATAGCCCCGAGCCATAGTCTGAATCCATTCAGACGTGTTTCCCCGAGTCATTTTGTCGGTCATCACGATGTCTTCCCCGTAGTAAATAGCTACGGCTGGCTGATTATCAGCGCCAAATAGTTCTCTTTGATCGTCCCCGATAATGATAACAACATCTGGAGCGGCGGCCTCTAAATCCCTAGCAATCCGATCAAGAGCATTCTGGCAATTAGCTCCTTGCCTTCTAAAGTTCTCAACGGTGCAGTGTTCTTCATAGCGGTCTCCAATTTCTGCGCGTAACCGCTCGTAGCTCAACCGCCGGCCATCCGACAAATTCAACTCGCTATTGTGAATGTCCGCCCTACTTCGTTCCAGCCAGTCCTCCGGCTTCAATGTTAGGAGCGGCGAATGCGACACGCCTGCCCCAAAGACAATCTTGGACATGCTTGATTATCCCTCAAAACGGCTAAACAACCGCCTTGCGTTTACTTCAAATATTGCATTGAGGTCCGACTCATTCAGGCTTGAAAGGTTTTCTATGACGGGTTTAAGATCATCGTACGGGCGTCCTGTGGTTGGATCGACTCCACCGCCGCTCCCGGGACGCTCGGTACCAAAACAACACCGATCAGTACCCACCACATCGAAAAGGAGTTCTAGCGACTTCGGATTGTGGATCACTGTGTCAAACCAAAATTTCTTCAGTATTTCATCAAAGGTTGCAGCGTCCCGTTTCACATGACCCGCAGCCCTCGCCATTTCCCGATGAGATCGCCAACGCCCCACTTGATATGGAATAGCGCCGCCGCCGTGGCTTATAATCAACTTCAGTTCCGGAAACCGTTCGTAGACGTTCGCTTTATATATTGAGGTAATTGCTAAGCTTTCTTCCGCGATAAAATGTTCGTCATAGGTTTCGCGCCCATTGCAGCAATTACCGCTATGAATATGCGCAGGAAGATCAAGTTCGCACAACCTTTCGTATAAGGGATACCAATATGGATCTCCCAGAGGCGGCGAGGTGCCCATACCTTCTGATGGGTCCGGATTAATCAACACACCAATAAATCCTAGCTCTTCCACCACTCTTTTGATTTCATCAAAAAGCGACTCAACGCCTCGACCAGCTTGTTGTGGAAGAGCCGCAACACCCCGAAACCTACCTGGAAACAATTTGATTGTGCTTGCGATTGTGTCGTTCTGATCATACGTCCAGCTTTTGATATCTTCCCAGCGCGCGGACCCATTCATCATCAAGAACGGGCGTGGCGACAGAAATTGCACGTCCGTCCCGACAGCATCCATGACTTGTACGTTGGATAACGCCGCTTTTTCCAGATCAGACGCAGACAACTTTGCCCTGTACGGATCGCCAAATTGGCCAGCCGCAGCAACCATATACACCTTGTGAGCGTAGAGCGATGAAGGGGCCACCAAATGGGCGTGAATATCTATAATCATGGTCATTCCTCTGGCGATTTTAGGTTGAAGATATCGAGCGTCGTTTCGCCGGCGCGCACACGCTCAAATATGACCGCCTCATTCTTTTCTCGGCACTTGGCCGTTTCCACGGCTTCACTCGCCGTCGCCGACGGAACAACGACTACCCCATCAGCGTCGCCGACTACGAGATCGCCACGGCGCACAATTCCACTGCCAATTCGCGTGGGTTGGCCGACAGCTCCATCGCCGTACGGATCCTTCGCTGTGCCCCGAATGCAAATACAGGTTGAGAATGTCGGCAGGTTCAACTTTTTCAATTGAGCAATATCACGAACGCCACCGTTGATAATTATTCCTCCAGCCCCTTTCGCAAGAGCAGACGTCGCCAAGATCTCTCCCCAATACCCAAACTCGGGCGCATCACCAACATCAACAACCAATACCTCCCCCGGCGCGACCTTCTGAAGCGCAACATGAATCCATAGATTATCGCCACCAGGACATCTAACCGGCAGAGCAGGGCCCCACACTTTCATTTCTAACGACAATGGTCGAATCGATGCTGGCAACGCCCAAGCAGTCTTGCACGATTCAATAACCGACGCCGCTGAAACACCATTTTTATCTGAGAGCATAGGAATTTCCATATCGTACGCCACGTCCGTGACGTTGTGAAAAAGCGCGGTGGCGCCAATGCGCAGCCGCGATTCTCACACGCGCAACGAGGCGGCGGCAAACCATGTTTATTGAAACTCTCAATTCAGTCATCAACCAGAATGGCCACTTCTCATTTCAAACCGCTCACATTTTTCTCGCTTTTAACTTAGGAGATCACAGCACTTCATTACCGAAACCACCCCAAACCTTGACGTGTTCACAATACAGTCAGTATACTGTTTTTTCTGACGGTAAAATTGCGCAAACTGAGCGCAGCACGCATTCGGCGAGAGGCTTCGCATTTCAGGCCGCGCCTCTACTGAGGTTTGCAAACTGCAGCAGCGACAGTTCGTCCGTTTTCATGCAAGTCCAAATCAGACCGCCTCTCTTAAACACGGAGCAATCCAGAGCGCCGCTCCCGGCAATCCTTTCTCAAGTAGAGCCGACAGCCAAAGATGACGCATTAACGATCCTATCGGCGCGTCGGGGTTGACCTGTGTCAGGAATTCTTTGTGCGCCTCACTCAACATTGGCCTTCACCTCGGATTTTGATCGCAGCAGCGGAGCTTTTTTCCAAAAACCAGCTTCGCCAGATTGAGCGAAACCAGCGTCGAACGGGCACCAGAGCGGTATTAAGGTTTTGTTTTGTTCAATTTTTTTTTTAAAAATAGTCCGCTTGGAGTATTATGTCAAGGCTTTTTTCCCTTCAAAAAAAATGCGCTATGTAAAGTCTACGGCTGTACGCTGTCGGTTCAAAAATCCCATATCGCTTCGCTAGAAGTGAATGAAAAAGCGGATGGCGATCAATTGCGGACAGGCCTAACTTTTTACAGCGTCAGAACCGCGGTTCACCCAATGGCTGAAATTGCGAATTAAAAATGGAAATAGTTCTGTGAAACCTCAACTTCCGAGCGGCAATCATGAAAAAGAAAAGCGCAAACGGAACGTCCAAAGCCGTACAATCGAGACAAAGCGAAAAATTATCGCGGCGGCAGAGGCTGAATTTGCTCAAATGGGATTCAACGGAGCATCCGTAAGGACCATTGCAAAACGCGCCGACTTACAACATACGTTGATCACTTACCACTTCGGCAACAAGGAAGGACTCTGGCAAGCTACCGTATCACGCATGTTGAGCGAATATACAAAGCAGCAGGAAAGCCGGCTTCACGGTCTGCGCGGCGTAGAAGCCGCAACAACGCTTCGCCTTATTGATGAGGATTTCATCCGATTCTCTGCTAGAAAGTTGAATTTTCACAAAATCATGTCGCACGTAGCCAGCTCATCGAGCCCACAGTTGGATTGGCTGGTTGAGAAATATTTGCGGCAGACATTTAACGACCGTGCTGCACTTGTTCGCATGGCGCAGAGCCAAAAAAAATACGTTCAGGGCGATCCATATCACCTGCAATATATCTTTATCGGGGCCGTTACACGATTCTTCATGTTGGAATCAGAAGTCGGTCAAATTTTAGGGAAATCACCGCGAGACCCCGAGCTGCTCGATGAGCACATAAGACTTTGCTTGTCTCTCTTTTTCCGCGAATAACCCCCCACGGGGTCGAAGATCAGCACCACTAAAAATGAGGGCGAGGCAGTCGCTAGATTTTGGGATTCGACCTAGCCCGAAGACAGTGGCCGCCGTACAAATCATAGTTAGGGCCTGTGACCGGCAAAGTCCTGGTCTGCCGCCGGGAAAGTGGTCCGATGAATCTGTTAGTCTCGGCTTTGAAACAGGAGCAGAGACATGGCGAAAAGAGCCAAGCCGGAAGAGATTATTGCGAAGCTGCGTGAGGTTGAGGTTCGTTTGAGCCGGGGCGAGACGACAGGCCAGGCAGTGCGCGCCATCGGCGTTACAGAGCAAACCTACTACCGCTGGCGCCGCGAATATGGCGGCATGGGCGTCGATCAGGCGCGACGACTGAAAGAGCTTGAGAAGGAGAACATGCGCCTTCGCAAGGCGGTCTCCGATCTGACGCTCGACAAGCTGATCCTCGCCGAGGCCGCCAAGGGAAACTTCTGAGCCCTTCGCGCCGCCGGGCGTGTGTTGACCGGGTCGTTGAAGGGCTTGGCGTATCGGAACGCCGGGCCTGCGAGACGCTCGGTCAGCACCGGTCGACCCAACGTAAAAAGCCGCGCGGCCGGCGGGGAGAGAAAGCGCTGACCAAAGCGATCATCGCGCTCGCCGAACAGTTCGGCCGCTATGGCTATCGTCGCATCACCGCCTTGCTCCGCCGAGACGGCTGGCATGTGAACGAGAAGCGGGTCTATCGGATCTGGCGGCGCGAAGGGCTGAAAGTTCCCCAGAAACAGCCGAAACGGGGGCGTTTATGGCTGAACGACGGCTCTTGCGTGCGCTTGAGGCCGCAACATCCAAACCATGTATGGAGTTACGACTTCGTGATGGACCGAACCCATGACGGCAAGCCGTTCCGCATGCTGTGCGTCATCGATGAGTTTACGCGGGAATGCCTGGCGATCCGTGTCGAGCGAAGGCTAAACGCGAGGATCGTTCTCGAAGTTCTCGCCGACCTCTTCCTCTCGCACGGGCCGCCGGATCACATCCGTTCGGACAACGGCCCCGAGTTCATCGAGAAGGCGTTGCGCGGTTGGCTGACGAGGCTCGGCGTCAAGACGCTTTACATCGAACCGGGTTCTCCATGGGAGAACGGCTATTGCGAGAGCTTCAACTCCAAGCTCAGAGACGAGCTGCTTGCGCGGGAAATCTTCTACACGATGAAGGAGGCTAAAAGTAAGCGTTCGGTGAACGTCGCCTTACGCTGCAGCTTGAACCTGTGAATACTCATTAGAAGTTCTATAGAGGATCATAGGAGCGCGGTATGAGCGGCGAGATCATCATTGATTCAAAGCGCAAACGGAGTTGGCCGAAAGATTTGAAGCGCCAGATTGTTGCTGAGAGCGATGCGCCGGACGTGACCGTCTGTGAAGTAGCGCGCCGTTACGACATCGAACCGTCGCAGCTTTTTCACTGGCGTAAACAGTTTCGTGACGAGTCGGCAAAGGCAGCAGATTTTCTGCCCGTTGAGCTCACAGCCGATCAGGCCGGCTCGGATGATGATGAACCAGAAACGCCGTGCGCTGCGGGCGCGCACGCCGAGATATTGTTTCCGAATGGCCGCCGGCTGCGCGTGGCGCCGGGTCTTGACCGGCGTCTGCTCGATGACTTGGTCGGCGCAATAGCGAACGCGTCATGATCGGGCTACCCCCTGGGACGAAGGTGTGGCTGGCGGCGGGTAAGACGGACATGCGAAAGGGTTTCGACGGTCTGTCCGCCGTGGCGCAAACGGTTCTTCACAAGAACCCGGTATCTGGTCATGTCTTCGTGTTCCGCGGCCGGCTTGGCGACCGGGTGAAAGTTCTGTGGTGGGACGGCCAGGGCATGTGTCTGTTCTACAAGCGGCTTGAGAAAGGGGCGTTTGTCTGGCCGTCGGCGAAGGATGGAAAGGTATTTGTGACACCGGCGCAGTTGTCGATGTTGCTCGAAGGGATCGATTGGCGATTGACCCGTGCGGCGCCGACGCCGGCTCAACCTGTACAAGCTGTTTAGCCAAAAATTTTGTAACGCGTATCGCTCTTTGAATTTGTTGATTCACATTGGCCGCGACGACGGTTATCTTGTGTCTCATGCAATCGTTGTCGCGCGCTGAACTCCCTGATGATGTTGAGGCCCTCAAGGGCATGATCATCAATCAGAGTTATGAACTTGAGAAGCTGCGTTCTCAAATTGCCGGACTACGGCGGCATCAGTTTGGCGTCAAATCCGAAGCGCTCGATCAATTGGAGATGTTGCTCGACGATATGGAAGCGCGCCAGGCGGCGATCATTGATCCTGATGCGTTGCCGGAAACGGCTGACCCTAAAGACCAGCCGAAGCGAAAGCCGTTGCCCGGCCATCTGCCGCGCGAGGAAGAACGCCATGGGCTCGATCAGACTGATTGCGCGAGCTGTGGGAAGCCCATGCGCAAAATGGCTGAAGACGTGCGCGAGATCCTCGATTACGTTCCGGGGAACTTTGTCGTGAAGCGCCATGTCTGCGAGAAGTACGCCTGCCGAGACTGCGGGACGATTGCAAAAGCGCCGGCGCCGTCCATGCCCATTGAGAAAGGCGCGCCGGGCGCAGGTTTGTTGGCCAACGTCCTGATCTCCAAATATTGCGATCATCTGCCGCTTTACCGGCAGTCCGAGATTTACGCCCGCGAGGGCGTTGATATCCCGCGCTCCACAATGGCGGGCTGGATCGGCAAGATGTCGAACCTTTTAGCGCCGATCGCCGAACGGATTGAAGCTCATGTGCTTGAAGGCGAGGCCATCCACACGGATGACACGCCGATCCCGGTGCTCGATCCTGGTCGCGGTAAAACCAAAACCGGAAGATTATGGGCGCATGTCAGAGATGAAAGGCCCCATGGATCACCGTCGCCGCCGGCAGCCTTTTATAAGTACTCCGGCGACCGCAAGGGCGAGCGACCAAGGGAATATCTCAAGAACTATAAAGGCTTTTTGCACGCCGACGGCTATGCGGGTTACGAGAAACTCTATGGCGACAAAATCAGGGAAGTCGCCTGCATGGCCCATGTGCGGCGGAAGTTTTTCGACATTCATAAGGCCACGAACTCGCCGATCGCCGAGGAAGCGCTCAAACGCATCGCCGCACTTTACGAGATCGAAAAACGCATTCGCGGCAAGCCGCCTGGCGAAAGAGCCCGTGTTCGCCAAGATGAAGCAAAAGAAAAGTTCGAAGCACTGCATGACTGGCTGCAGGCGAGGCTGCCGTCCGTGCCCGGCAGAGGCGAACTCGCCAAAGCCATGCGCTACGCGATCACGCGCATGAAGCGGATGAAGGCTTATCTGAAAGACGGCCGCCTGGAACTCGACAACAATATCGCTGAGCGGTCCGTGCGCGGCGTCGCCGTCGGCAAGAAAAATTACTTGTTCGCCGGATCAGATAACGGCGGGATGAGCGCAGCCGTCATTTACAGCCTTGTCGAAACCGCAAAGCTCAACGGCGTCGACCCGCACGCCTGGCTTACCCACGTAATCGCGAACATCGCCGATCATCCCATGAAACAGATCGACGAACTCTTACCCTGGAACTGGCGCCATCAAGGGATCGGCGATAGTCTCGCGGGATGAGCCCGCAAAGTATCGCCCGCCTCACCGTAACGCTCGACGACGTTGAGCCTGCCGTTGTGCGGACAATCGAGGTTCCATCCGACATCCGGCTCGACCGGCTGCATGAAACGCTGCAGGCGGCGCTCGGCTGGACCAACTCTCATTTGTGGGAACTGCGCGCCGGCGAAACCGGGTGGGGAATCCCCGATCCCGATTGGCCCGACGGCCCGCTCGATGCAAAAAAGGCGACGCTGTGGGAACTCGTCGAGGATACCGGCGTCCTGCAGCTTTCATATCTTTATGACTTCGGCGACGGTTGGGAGCACACGGTCAGTGTCGAATTTGACGACGCAGCCCCCAAAACAACTTACCCTGTGTTGCGCGGCGCGAAGGGCAGATGCCCGCCCGAAGATGTCGGCGGCCCCTGGGGTTACATGGAAAGCCTCGAAGCGCTCGACGATCCCGATCATGATCGCCATGAAGAGGTCGTCGAATGGTGGCCGGAAAACTTCGATCCCGTGTCGGCGCCAATCGACGACCTGAAAGTATGCGTCGCCTACCTCGCAAAACGCTGGAACCGAAAACCGCGAAAAAAGAAATCCGCCTGATCAACCAGCGCTCTTCGCCGAACGCTTACGGCTAAAACGCTGATCGAATGGTGGCGCGAGCACTTCAACACGTTCCGTCCGCACTCATCGCTCGGCTACAGACCACCTGCGCCGAAAG
>PAIP01000084.1 GCA_002704915.1 Parvularcula sp. | reverse complement strand
GGAAATCCCGGGAAATCCCGCCCGAGCGTCACAGCGCCTGTGCCGCTGGCGTCAAAATGCGAATAGCGAAGACCTAGCTGGAACTCCAATGCGGGCGTAAATCTATAATTTCCCTGACCGAAAACGCCAAAAACATCCTTGCTGTTGCGCGGATCGATAATGACCCCGGGCGGGGGCGAGAAGTCGTTGATATCGACGACAATGTCATTGTGCTGATAATAGCCGCCCAGTATCCAGTTAAAGTCGCCCGTTGTGGGGGAAATCAGGTTGATTTCCTGACTGTATTGCTTTTCCCCGGCGAAGTAGTCTGTCGCCTGACCTCCCCCAGCGCTCGGGGGCGCGGTCGACGCATCGGTGTCCGACAGGTAATTATTGCGTTTATGCTGATAGCCGCTCAGTGAGCGCAGCGTCACGCCATTGGCGAATTCATAGCGCAATTCAAGACTTGAAAGAAATTGCCTTTCGACTTTCGAAGTGTCGTTGTCATAGCTGAGCGTGCGAATGTCTCCGACACGAAACGGAGCGAAGACGGTGCCGGGAACAGGCCTGTAGGCGTAACCGCCCGTATCCTGCTCATGCCATTGCACCTTCAGAACAGCCTGAAACGCGCCGCTCTGCCAAAGGCCGCCAATTCGCACGCCTTCGTCCACGAGCTTGCCTGCATCGTTCTGAAACGGCCCTACATCCGTGTAAAAACTGTCGCGGTCACGATAGAGACCGGATACCCGCAATGCGAGCGAATCGCTCAGCGGAAGATTAAGCGCGCCTTCTACCTCATATTGATCGTAGTTCGCATATCCCGCGATGGCATAGCCTTCCACACCCTCCACGGTTGGGTCTTTCGAATTAACGAAAATGGCGCCGCCTGTGGAATTGTTGCCGACCAGAGTGCCCTGCGGTCCCCGCAAGACTTCAATCGTAGCGATATCGTAAAACGGAATGCTTGTAACAATCGGCGGCTGAAAGATGCCGTCGATATAGGTTGCAACGCCATTCGATATGTTCGGCGAGTTGCTCGCAATGCCAATCCCCCGAATGTTTACAGACTGAGTTTCGCCCGCATTCGTTATGGAAAGAGAAGGCGTTGCAAGCTCCAGGTCTGCTATTGCATCTACAGCCTTTGAATCTAGCTGGTCTCCGCTATAGGCCGTAGCTGCGATAGGCACGTCTTGAAGATTCTCTTCGCGTCGCTGTGCGGTGACGACAATTGAGTCCAGCCCCGCCGAGGACCTTTGAGAGTTTTCGGCCGCCTCTTGCGCATAAGCGGACCCGGCATGCGCAGTGCTTAACCCGGCAAACACCGATCCCAATAAAACTAATCGAAAATTCCTCACGTCGCCCTCCCTGACTCGCAAAGCATCCGCTCGCCCACAGCAATCGCCGACAGGCGGGCTCTTTATTTTTGTAGAATTTACCATTCCGGGAGAGGCCGGTATTGTATAATCGCGACAATGGACATTGCCCCAAATCATTTGAATGAGGGGCGGAGCTATTGTGCGCCGCATCATAAATAATTTGTAGACTGAAGGTTATTGGCGCTTTGTTACCCAATTCAAATGTTGCACAAAAAGCACTTTCATCCATGCTCAGTTTGGCTTTTACTGTCCCCGAGAAGATCCGCTATGAAACATTTCGCCTCAACCCGCGACACCGATAAAGGAAGTCGCCTCGATTACTGGAACGAAATTCTCGGCCAGACATTCCCGGGCATGTCCGTTGATGCGGAGAAAGAAATAAATGCATGCCGGGAAAGCGTGGAAGTTGGCGAGGTGCGCGTCACACGCCTTCATTCGGATAGAGCGAATATTCATCGATGGCGTTCAGCGCCGCCCGACCCGGTTTGTGGCCGAACCATAGCCCATATCCAGCACCAGGGCGCCTCCGTAACATTCGAAACCGACCGGTCTACTCTTCTGAATGCTGGCGACCTTGTTCTCGGACCGCCGGGCAGGCCTTATGCCGTTAACATCTCTGACCGTAATGTGGCTGTGCTTATTGATTTCCCTTCTGAGTTTTTGGGCGACTCGCTTCCCGCCGAGGGCAAGCTCATCAAGAAATCGAAATCCGTGGCGCGGCTGCTCGATTTTGCGCTTTCGCTGCTGAATGAAGACGGTGAAAAACTGCACGATGATGCAGACTCAGAAAAATGCATTGAGGACGTTTTTTTAACGCTTCTGAGCACCTGTAATGAAGCGGCGCATCCCGAAGAAGAAGAAGAGGATTTGCTGGTTTGTCACCGGATCTTCGATTTCATAGACAGCTCGCTGCATGACAACACGCTTCGTACGAATATAATCGCAGCGCGGCTTGGCGTATCGCCGAAGCAAGTTCAGCGCGTATTCGCAAAACTGGGCATGACGCCGACACAGTTCATCATCCAGCGGCGCATCAATCTGGCTGCGTTTTTGCTGCGCTCTTCTGCATTTGACGGCTCAGTCACCTGCCTGGCGCAGGATGTTGGCTTTTACGACGCCGCGCATTTTTGCCGGCTCTTCCGAAGAACATTCGGGGTGACGCCAACGGAATATGCAAGAACGCTGTCGCAACGCTAGCCCTGTCCGCACGCCTCTTGTTAGAAAACGATGCCCCGGCGCCGTTGGGAGGCGCACCGCTTTAACGTATCGGGCTTATTCCCCAATCTGGGGTTTGCGAAGCACGCGCTTTTTTATCCACTGCTCCAACTGACCGAGCCACATGACGCCCTCTCCGAGCATCAAGACGGCAATCACGCCCCATAAAGTCGGATAATGCACGCCCTCGCCGGGCGTATAGAAGAACAGAACAATCGTCGCAGCAAGAACGACAAGACAAGCCCCCGCAAGCATCATGGCCGTTTTTACACCGCCGGGCGCGCGGAATGGCCGGGGTGTGTCCGGCTCCTGCCGACGCAGAGCCACAAAAGAAAGCGCCAGACCGATATATGGCAGCATAAAAATGACGGCGCTAAAGGAAAAGAGAGACCAGAACAGATCTTCATTGCTTGTAGACATGCGCCCATAGAGCAGCAACGCGCTCGTACAAACCAGAAGCATCATCAGCGCCGCACCGACCGGCCCGCCATGGCGGGGATGACGGATGGCGAAGATGCCCGGGAACTGGCCTTCGACCGCCGCCTCAGCGGTCGTGCGATTGCATCCCATCGACCATGTCGCGCCATTGGAAAAGATCGTATAAAGCGCGCCGACGCCCAGAATCGTGACAATCAGTTCGCCGCCCGGAACATCCGCAAAAAACAGGGCCAGCGTATCCACAAGCCCGTCGACAATATCGATGTCCTGCGCAGGCAGAGCGGCGAGAATCCCCGCTGTGGCAAAGAAATAAAGGGCAACAACAAGCAGACCCGAGATCAAAATGCCCATCGGCACGTCGCGGCCAGGATGCTTTATCTCGCCGCCCGCAGAAGAAACGAGCTCAAGGCCGAGCATGCCGTAAATGATTACTGGCAGATAGCGCAGTCCCTCTTCCCAACGCGGGGCTAAAGTATCGAATGAAATCTCGTTGGCAAAACCGTGCATGGCGCCATAACGATATCCCGCAAGGATCAAGGCGAAAAAAATGATCAGCTTAAAGGTGGCGCCGATATTGGGTATCCATTTTCCAACGCGCAGACCAAGAACATCCAGCAAAACGGTACACCACGCCAGAACAACGCCGATCCCGATTTGATGCGCCAGCGTCAGTTCCAAAAGAAAAAGGCGCGACAGGATTCCAGCGAACAAGACGTAAATCGCCGGCAGCCATATCGCCGTATTCACCCAGTAAGCCCAGACCGCCCGCGCGGCCCATCGTTTTCCGAAAGCCTTGCGGATCCATACATAGATGCCGCCTTCTGCCGGATACATCGTTCCGAGTTCGGCCGTCATCAGCCCCATGGGAAGCAGGAATATCCCCCCCAGAAAAAGCCACCAGAATAAGCTCGAAGGTCCGATCGAAGCCGAGGCCGCCAGCGTATCCAGCAACACGATCGCCGATACGGTGAACAGCACCAGATCGGTTAAATTTAAAACTTTCGGCAAATCGCGATCCATGATGGCTTCGCTTTCCTCTTTATGTGGATGAGATGAGCACAGTCGGCGACTTCAGTTTGATTGACGTGGCTGTCGCCGCAAGTGATCCCCATAGTGTGCCTCAAAAACAACGCATAGAGAGATCACATTTTTGACGCAGCCAAGCTTTGACTGGCGCGCCATCATTTCATAAAGCATTGATTTACTTTGTTTTTTCTGCATACAGCGCGTTTTTGGACGGAGAACGGAACCATCATCCCGTCACAATTCCAAAACATTGTCAATTTTGTGATCACAATATACCATTGTCTTGGAGGCAATCGGAGGGTCGGCCTGCCGCCGAAAAAGCGTCAATCGGTGACTTTTTAGCCATGCCTCGCCCTGCGGGCTGGCGGGAAATCACTGTGCGTCAATCAAGGCCGCCCAAAGCATTTGCGGCGCGACGGAACTCAAAAGGGGATTTTAAGTATGCCTGTCATCTCTCAACGCAAAACCATAACTTTGGCGCTTCTGATGGGAAGCTGCATGAGCGCGCCCATAACGGCGGCTTACGCACAACAAGACACAGCCGCCGGACGCACGACGCGCGGCTTGGACGAAATCGTCGTCACCGCCCAGAAACGCTCCGAAAGCGCCCTCGATGTTCCCATCAGCATCGCGGCTTACAGCGGCGAAACGCTCGAAGAGCGAACGCTCCGCAACCTTGAGGACATCAGCCTTGTCACGCCGGGCCTGACGCTCGATCAGTCCGGGGGGTTCGGCGGGCAAACTGTTTCCATACGCGGCATCGCCCCCACGGCAGGCGCCGCGACAACCGGCTTTTACCTGGACGAAACGCCGCTGCAACAGCCCACGACAATCTTCAGCCCGGCGGTTGTGCCTGTGGTTTTCGACCTCGACCGTGTCGAAATTCTGCGCGGGCCGCAGGGAACGCTCTATGGCGCCGGCTCCATGGGAGGCACGGTGCGCTTTATACAAACGCAACCGGATCTGACCGAAGCGTCCGCAACCTTGAACGCCGAGGTCGCCAAGACCGATGATGGCGGCGTCACGCCGCAATTCTCAATTTATGGCGGGGCCCCGCTCGTCAATGACCGCGTTGCGTTTCGTGCGGGCTTCTATTACCGCGACGAGGCCGGCTGGATTGACAGGCACGACAGAGATACCGGCGCAGTCGTTGAGGACGATGTCAACGACACGCAAACCATTGCTGCGCGTCTTGCACTCCTATTTCAGGTCTCGGACGAATTCTCCATTAGCCCTTCGGTCTTCTACCAGAAGACCGAAGCAGACGATATGGACCTTTACTGGGCCGACGCCGGCCTCAACAACACCTTCACGGACCGTGCGCAACCGGAAGATGACGAGTATCTGGTTGCAAATCTGACCGCAGATTATGATTTCGGCGCCTTCTCCGTGAAGAGCGTATCGTCTTTTATCAATCGCGATTTTTCCCAGATCAATGACTGGACCGATTCCGATGGAGCATCCCTGCCCTTCATCCTTGGGGGAATTCGCTCAGAAGTCTTCATGGTCCCCTTTGAACCCGCGGTTCTTACTGACGATTTTGTGGGTCATATGTATTGGTCCACCGATCAAAAAGCGTATTCCCAGGAAATACGCTTTTTCTCGAATGACACTGGCGATTCGAAACTCTCCTGGATCGCGGGCTTCTACTACCAACGCAGCGAGTATGAACGCATTCGTCATGAGTATCAGGACATAAACGCGGAATCGATAAATACGCTAGGGTTCCCGATTGACGATATCGTTTTTCAAGGGCCCCTGTCCGATGAGCTCGGCTTGCCTGTCTCTTATTTTGACACAGTCGATAACGTCGAAAGCGAAGTCGCAGGCTTCGCCAACCTGACCTACAATTTCACCGAGCAACTCAGCGCTTCGGCGGGCGTTCGCATTTCGCGCACGAAATTCCAGGCAAGCCAGGTGCAGAACGGGTTTTGGGTTGGCGGCGAAACGTCAGCCATCGGCACGCAAAGCGAGACGCCCATCTCTCCGAAGTTCAATATCAATTATGAGCCCAGCGAAAATCATACGCTTTATGCGTCCGCGGCCAAAGGCTTTAGAATCGGCGGCACCAATCCGGATTACAGCGTCAGCACGACCTGCGCGCCGGATCTGCCCGGCGGCTCCAATCCGACCGAATTCAATTCGGATCAGCTTTGGAGCTACGAGGTCGGCAGCAAAAACCGTCTTGCCGAGGGCCGCGTCAACCTGAATGTGAGCGGGTTTCATATCGACTGGAAAGACATACAGGGCGCCATTACCTTGCCGACTTGTCTGAATGTTTACACAGACAATCTTGGCGACGCCAAAGTCGACGGTTTCGATGTCGAACTCGGCGTTCAACTAACGGACAGTTTCACCGCATCGATTACGGCAGGATATGCCGACGGCCGTTACAGCGAAACGGTCATGGACGATTACGGTCAAACACTGGTCCAAAAAGATCAGGAGCTCGGCGTTCCGAAGCTCAACGGAAGCGCCACCCTGTTTTATGACGGCCAGATTGCCGGCGTCGACACATTCGGCAATATCTCCGTAAGCCATGCCGGGAAGTATGAACGCACCGGGCCGGACGGCGTTGTCGGCGCTGACGCGGAAATCCGGGACGCGGAAGCCGTCACCCAGCTCTCCGGCCGGCTCGGCGTGAGATTAGGCGCCGTTTCCCTCTCGCTCTTTGCAGAAAACCTGACAAACGAAACGCCTGAGCTTGGCAAGACGCGCGTATTCGGCGGCAGTCCGATCCTGCTTATCCGCACCTTGCGTCCGCGCACCATCGGCGCAGCGCTTAAATACGATTTCAATTAAGCGCGTCGCAATCGGCAAATCGGCGTTTTCATGATCGTAAAAATAACCCGGCGGCTTCTGGCCGCCGGGTTATTTTGTTGCGCTCTCCACGTGAACGCTTAAGGCCAGCCGCATCAGAACGAATCGGCGCGGTAGACTTCTTTGCCCCCGATCATGGTCATGAGAACTTTCGTTTCAGCGATCGTTTCCGCAGGAACGGCCGTGATGTCCCGATCGATAACTATGAGGTCTGCAAATTTTCCCTCCTCCAACGAGCCTACATAGTCTTCCATGTTCAACGAATAGGCTGCATTGATCGTGAAAGCGCGTATTGCGGTTTCGACATCGAGGCCCGGATCGTCACCGAGGCGGCCCTGATATTTCGGATCGACGGCATCCGGGTTGCTGCGTGTCACGCCAATCTGCATAGCGCGCCACTCGTCGAGCGCCTCCACCGGCCAATCGCTGCCGAAGGCGACGCGGGCCCCGGCTTCCTGAAATTTGCCTGCCGTCTCAAGATAGGGAAATCGTTCAGGACCAATCTGATTCTTCACAGAGTCGATCGTATCCGGCGCCGGCTTGCCCCATTGTAAAGATAATACGGGAATGGCGTTCAACTCCGAAAATCGCGGATAGTCGGCAGGTATGAGCAGCTCATCATGGGCAAGTCCCGGACGAAAATAGGCAGGCGAATTATGTTTCGCACGCACTGTCTCGATAGCGTCCAGCGCCACGGTGACCGCCTTGTCACCATCCGTATGCATATGCGCGCTAAGCCCGTTCGACACCAATTCATCGAGCATGCCCGTTAACAACGCCTCATCGTAATAGAGCGATCCGGAATTGTCGCCGGACTCCCAAACTGGATTTTCGGCGGTTCCCGTATTGTGGAGATAAGGCTCATGCAAGGCGCCTGTTTGCGCCGGCGCCTGAATGACGCCGTCTACGAACATTTTCGCACGGTCAACTGTAATGCCCGGCGCTTGCGCTTCGACTGGAGTATTATAGCGCCCGCTGAGCTCTTTAAGTGTCGCCACGACCTCCTTCGGCGCCTTCGCCGCGTCAGGCGAAGCCACGATGGAAATCACGGAGCGAACGCTGAGTTCGCCTTCGTCGCGCAGGCGCGCCGCGGCTTTCATGCTGCTTTCCGACCCGGCCGCATCGAACATGGTGGTCACGCCTTGCTCGTTGAGCGCCACAAGCGCGGCGCTGAGGTCTTTCAGGTTTTTCGCTTCTTGTTCTTTCTCAGGCAATGGGGGTTCAGCCTGCGCCACAACGCCCATGGCGGCGTCGAGGAATATTCCCGTCGCCACTCCGCCTTCATCCCGAACGATTTTTCCGCCGGCGGGATCTGCGGTTTCCTCGTCGATGCCCGCCGCGCGCATTGCGGCGCTGTTGGCGGCAAGCGTGTGATAATCATTGGCCATGACAATCACCGGCCGGTCGGTCAGCAAGCGGTCGAGAATTTCGGCCGAAAGATCCGCGCCTTCGGGTTTCGTCGCCTGCCTGAACCAGGCCTGCACATGCAGCCATTTGTCAGGCGCCGCATCGGGCTCGGCTTCAAGGCAGCTCGTTATCCTTGAGAGGATCTCGTCGACGGTGAGCGATTCATATCTAAGGGAACAGGTGGTGAGCATATTTCCCGCGCCCAACGGATGCATATGCGCGTCGATAAGACCCGGCATGAGCATCCGGCCATCAAGATCGATCACCTGCGTCGAAGCAGCTACGAAATCGCCGATTTCTTCATCGCCGCCAAGCGCTGCAATCTTCCCTTCCTTGATGGCGATCGCTTCGACAACGCGATTGGCGCCATCGACCGTGTAAATCTTGCCGTTGGTAAACACCGTATCGGCAGCGGTTTCCATGTCGCTTGCCGGTTCTGCGCCATTATTGTCGCCGCCGCACCCGGTCAGCGCCGCGACGAAAATGGTTGCGCCCGCCATATGGGTCAGCAAACTCCGCCTGATCGCATTCGCCATGATAGTCCCTTTCCTTCCTATTAAGTCTCCGGTTCGTCGATCGATCTTCCAGGCGGCGCATTGGCGCTTCCCAGTTTCGGGGACGCCCCGTCGGCGAAAAGCCGCTTTCCATTGTAATTGATGGGCGTGCGCACGCCGCGGACACCGCCGGGCAAATCCAATATCAGTTGGCGCGCCTTGACTTGCGGATCTTCAAAAACCTCTTCGAGATTGTTGATGCGGCCGGCCGGCACGCCTTGCTCTTCGCAAAGGCGAAGTATTTCGGCGCAGCCAAGATGGACGAAACGCGCCTCCAGCAAGGCTCGCAAGGCTTCCCTGTGCTCAACCCGGGCGGCGTTCGTCGAAAAACGGGGATCATCGCTCAATTGCGGTTGCTCAATGATCTCGCACAGCCGCCGGAACTGCCTGTCATTGCCTACCGCAAGAACAAAGTGGCCGTCTGCGGCAGGGAAAACCTCATAAGGACAAATATTCGGATGTGCGTTGCCCATGCGCTGCGGCGGATGACCGGTGAGAAGATAGTTCATCGCCTGATTTGCAAGGACGCCAACCATGGAATCCAGAAGCGCGACATCGATATAAACGCCAAGCCCGGTTCGCTCTCTCTCGATGATCGCTGACTGAATGCCGATTGTTGCGTAAAGGCCGGCGATGATGTCGGCAAGCGCAACGCCGATTTTCTGCGGCTCCCCTTCAGGGTCGCCGGTGAGATCCATCATCCCGCTCATGCCTTGGATGATAAAATCGTATCCAGCTCTCTCTTTATACGGACCATCCTGGCCGAAACCGGTGATCGAACAGTAAATCAATCTGGGGTGATCTTTACTCAGCGTATCGTAATCGAGCCCGAACTGTTCCAGCCCCCCGACCTTGAAATTTTCAATAACGATGTCTGCTTCCGCGATCAGCTTCTTTACGCTTGCGAGGTCCTGCGCGTTCCTGAAATCGGCCGTAATGCTGCTTTTACCCCGGTTGCAAGCGTGGAAGTAAGCAGCGTCTTTCGTTCCGTCGCGATTATCGATGAAAGGCGGCCCCCACTGGCGCGTGTCATCCCCTGCCAGACTTTCGACTTTAATGACCTCGCATCCGAGATCGGCGAATATCTGTCCGGCCCAGGGCCCTGCCAGAATTCTCGCCAGTTCGACGACTTTCAGACCTTTTAGCGGCTGTGCTCCTGCCATATCTATAACGCAGTCAGACCGGCGACCGGAGCCTCCGGGACCAACGCATCTCCTGCAAGAGAGCTTTCATCAGTGATTAGCGCTTGCAGCTCGACAGACTGACAGATCGCCTGCCGCATTTCGCGTGGAATGGAGCAGCTATTGCGCATGATTTTCTCCGTTCAGACAATACAAAGCAGCCAGTCGCAACCTCCGAATGCGCCACTCGGTAACAATCCCTAAAGGCCCAGCCTGTCTCTTAAACCGTAATACCAGGAACCGAGCACACAATAAGGCACGCGAAAAACCTTGCCGCCCACGAAAGGAATATCCCTGAGCGAAGCGAACACGTCGAACTTCGTTAACTGACCGTCGATCGCTTCCACCAATCGCTTTCCCAGCATTTGGGTCGTCGTAACGCCGTGGCCGCTATCGCCCTGCGAATAATAAACGCTTGGCGACAGCCTCCCCATCTGCGGATAGCGCGTCATAGTCAGCGCAAAGTTGCCGCTCCAGGCAAAATCTATCCTTGCGTTTTTCAGTTCCGGAAAAGTCAGCAGCATCTGCGGGCGAATCTTGTCCACAATACTTGCCGGATCACCGCCGCCATACACCGAACCGCCGCCATAAATGATGCGATGGTCCGCGGTCCGCCGGTAATAATCCGGTATGTAGCGCGCATCCTCGACGGCGCAGTTGGCGGGAATAAGGTCATTAACCACATCTTCGCCCAGAACCTCAGTGCCGATGATCTGGCTTGATACCGACAAGACCCGAGACGAAAGATCCCCGACCTCGTCGCCAAGATAAGCATTGCCGCAAATCAGCAGTTTTTCAGCAAACACCCTGCCGCCATCCGATTGAACGAATGGTTTGTCAGACCGGTCTACATGCTCAACGCGGGAATTTTCAAAAATTTTGCCGCCCAGATTTTCAAACGCCGCCGCTTCGCCCAGCACATAGTTCAGCGAATGCATGTGCCCGCCCAGCGGATCGAGATAGCCGCCGACGTAACGCTCGCTGTTGACCGCAGACTTGACTTCTTCCTTTTCGAGAAGTCGAACGCTGTCATGACCGTGTCGCCGCCATTCGGCGACCCTCTCCCGCAAAAAACGCATATGCGCCTGGTGCATGGCGACAATCGCGTTTCCGTCTCTTAGATCGCACTCAATATTGTATTTTTTTACGCGCTCGCGAATGATGCCGGCGCCCTCCAACGCCATAGCGCCAAAGTCGCGTTCAGCTTGTTCGCCATAATGCTTTCTGACTTCAGAAAGACTTCGGCTGTAGCCATTGACGAGTTGCCCGCCATTCCGGCCCGAAGCCCCCCAGCCGACGCGGCGCGCCTCAACGACGATGACGTCATAACCGCGCTCAGCAAGCTCAAGCGCCGCCGACATGCCGGAGAAACCGGCTCCAATCACACAAACGTCGCACCGATGATCACCGCGCAAGACCGGGCGCTCCCGCGCGGGATTTGCGGTGGCAGCGTAGTAAGTCGGCATGTCCGCATAGGCCTGCCTCAATTTAACGGGCGCATTCATGCAGTCTCCAGATATGCTTCGTATTCCGTATTCGGAACAAGCGCGAGCATTCCGTGGTAATCCTGCCATTTGCAGGCGGAGATCACGTCGCGCACGTCCGCGCCAAATGCTTGCTCAACAAATTCCGAGCGCTCGAAAAGCTCTATCGCCGAGCGCCAGTCCAGCGGCAGGGGCGAGCCCTGAGATAAAGAAGCGCCTGTGTCCTGCGGCTCGCCTGGATCGATCTGGCGTTCTATTCCCTCGAATGCAGCGGCGAGCACCGCTGCAAGAACAAGATAAGGATTTGCATCAGCGCCTGCGACCCGATGTTCGATCCTGACCTGAGTTGGGGTTCCTTCAATAGCGCGCAGGGCGGCGCTACGGTCTCCCCAACCCCAGCCCGCCCGCATTGGCGCATGACTGTCCGGGCGAAAGCGCCGATAGCTGTTGGCGTTCGGCGCGAACAACAACATTGCCTCAGGCATGTGATTGAGAAGACCGCCGAGCGCATGATGAAATAGCGCCGTAGGGACGCCGTCATCATCCGCGAATACGGGCCGTCCCCTTTCGTCGAAAAGGCTCAGATGCGCGTGCATGCCGCTGCCGGCAAGATCGCCGAATGGCTTGGCCATGAAACAGGCCCGCAGGCCGTGACGGCGCGCTATTTTTTTCACGAGTCTTTTGAAAATCACGGCGTTGTCGGCCGCGATACAAGCGTCAGTGTCGTAAGAGAGCGTAATCTCGAACTGACCGGGGCTGTTTTCATGCAATATGGACTCAACATCCAGCGATTGCCGGCGGCAACAGGAAAGAACCTCGTTGATGAACGGCTCATGATCGGCAAGGACGTCGACGGAAAGCACGTTCCCCGCATGTCTCGGGCTGGCGCCGTCCCCCGGGGCGGCGGCGCGCACCGGCGACGGAGGGCCTTCTTGATCCGCGATCAGATAGAATTCCAGCTCGATGGCCGCGGCGGGAATGAGGCCGCGCTGCGAGAAGCGATCGATCTGTTTTTGCAGGATTACCCGCGGGTCGATAAAGTAACCCGACCCATCGCTTTCGCGCATTGTCAGGAGCACTTGCGCAGTCGGCGCCTGCGCCCAGGGCGCCGGGGCGACGGTGCTGAGAACCGGAAAACAGGCTCCGTCCGGATCGCCGGTCCCGAAAGCCAGCCCGGCCGCCTCCACGTCCGAACCCCATATGTCCTGCGCAAAGAGCGAGCGCGGCATTGGAAGCCCGTCGCGGGCAAGACGCTCCGCCTTGCCGACCGGAATCCATTTTCCGCGCGGCACGCCGTTCAAATCGACAATGAAGGCTTCGAGCAGCTCAAAAACGCCCAACTCGTCAATCCGGGATTTCACGAAACAGCCCCAACCATCGCATAATGTGATCACATTATGCGATGGTTGGGCGCTGGTCAACGATCTTCGAACTTCCTATGACATGGACTTGAAATATTAGCGCACGCTGCGAGCCCTTCTCTTATGCCGTCAGAAATCAATCAGGCAGGAACGGAAACAGTTCAACAACGCGTCTATTTTTCACTCAGCGAAGACATCCTCGCAGGCCGCATCGAACCGGGCCAGTCCCTGACAATCCGCGGCATCGCAGAGAAACTGAGCGTCAGCTCCACGCCCGTTCGCGAAGCCCTGCGCCGATTGGTGGCGGAAAGGGCCCTGGAGATGATGGACAATCGCAGGGTGCGGATTCCCGAAATGACCATAGAGCGGTTCGACGATCTGCTTTCAACGCGAATCCTGCTTGAGACCGAAGCCGCAGAACGCTCGCTCCCCTATCTCGATGAAACGAAGATCGCCGAACTTGAAGTTCTGGACGCTGACGTCGCCCACTGGAGCGAGACCGGAGACTATGACCGCTGGATAAAAGCCAATTTCAAATTCCATGAAACGCTATATGGGGCCCGCCCCGATTCAACGCTCGTCCCGCTCATTCGATCCATATGGTTGCAGATCGGCCCTTTTCTGCGCCAGGCGCTGAAAAGCATCGAGGATCACTATTCCGTTGACCGCCACGCCGAAGCTCTGCGCGCCATGAAGGAAAGACACAGGCTCGGCTTGCGCATCGCCATCGAGGCCGATATCCGCGACGGAATAAGCCATATAGGCAATCAGTTTATTCGCAACAATGCGCAGGATAACGGGCGCAAGAGCAAGCGAAAAAAGAAATCAAACCAGTTTGTAGACGGCCAGTCGCACTGACAGCGGCTGATCCGGTCCGGGCGCGACCGTGCCCGTGAAGATATATCTGTTAAGCCAGTCATATTTGCCGACAGGCGCCTCAAAGACAGGCGTCGTGACCGCATAGTCCGCCGGCCAATCGTTAGTCGCGCTATGCCATAAGCCGCGATTGACCACATGAATGGGCGCCCCATCGTCGGTTTCCATGAAGTAATCGGCTTCGATAACCAAATATCCATCCGCTCTCATCAACTGCCAGTCGACGCCGCCCGGCAAAATACGCGCCTTTATGTCGGGACCTTCTGCGCGACCGCCAACGATAGGCACGCGATACCGCTCACCATAGGGCGTCTTGCCATGCGGAATCTCTTTTTCAAGGAATGCGATAGCGTCGTAGGCTAAAACGGCTTTCGGCGCCGCCGGTCTGTTCTCGGGAGGAAGAAAGCGCCCGCCCTCCGAACCGGCGGGGCCGCCCTCCGCAAGACCGTTCGCACCGGTATTTTGCGCAACAGCGCCGCCGCCCGATAAAGCAACCGCAGCTCCCAGGAACGCCCGCCGACCGATTTTTTTCATTGCTCCCCTCCGGTTCCCTCATGGCAAAGGCCAAAACATGCTGAGTTTGCACGCCCCAATCAATAATGAATATCCAGCTTTGTGATCACTTTTTTGGGCAAATGACCGGGTCCACATGCCCGACCGCAGCAAAAGCCGGTCTGTTCACATATAGACGGCAATCCCGGCGAGTGGAGCGCGCCAGGCTTCTTCAGCGATTGCCCCCCACCCCAAGCGAAACCTGCGCCTAGTTGCGTTCCGCCTGCAACTGACTCTGCATTTCCCGCGACGCCATGAAGTAGGAAAACGAAGCCACGAAAAAGGCTAACAGAACTGTCTGCAATGCGCGTTTGACGCCAAGCGCAGACGCCTCAGCACAAGCCGAGATAACAGCGGCTGCGGCGCCGGTGGGCGCTACGCCGCCGGGACATATGCCGAAAAAATCGCCGTAGAAATGCCGGGCCGCCGCCTGGTCGCTCACAAAGCCCACAAAAGCCGGCCCCAACCCGGAGCCGATCAGCGTATAGCACAATGTGAAACAGGCGATTCCCGTAGCCCTCATGCGGGGTTCAAGAAGGTTCTGGATCATTCCCGAGGTTGGCGCGTAAAAGAGCAGCATGGATGTGCCGCCGATAATCAGCAACGCAGTCGCGGCTCGCAGGTCGGTCGTCTCCAGCGCGGCCCAGAATATGAATGGGGCAATCGCAAGGCCAAGGCTTGCGCCCCAGGCCGGCCATCGCAAATCGAATTTACTTAGCCAGTCGGTGACATGCGAGCCGATCAGCAATCCCAACGCCAGGAAGGTCGCGGATATCATGCCATAATATCTTGCGGCGTCGCGCACATCCAATTCATGCACGCGCGCAAGAAACACCGCAAGAAACTGTGAGATCGACGTCATGCCGAAACCGGCGCAGGCGCCGCCGAAAATAATAAACAACAACGCCTTGTTTCGCCGCAACACCCCCAGAAAAGCCTTGAAATCCGGAACCGCCTGCTTCGACTGACTGGCTATGCCGTCCGCCTTTCCCCGTTGCGGCTCGTTTACGAAAAACCAAACCAGCCCGGCAGTTATGATCCCGGGAACGCCGAGAGCGAAAAACGCTTCCCGCCACCCTGCTATTGACGCCACATGTCCGCCAATCAACGCGCCGCTCAGGATTCCCAGCGGCGTGCCAAGCATGATCAAAGACATGACCGACGCGCGGCGGTTGCGCGGAAACATATCGCCAACCATGGAATTGGCCGCGGGAAGAAACCCCGCTTCCCCGACCCCAACCCCGGCGCGCCCAATGGCCAGATGAATGAAGTTATGGGCGGCGCCGCACCAAATCGTAGAAAGCGACCAGAAGGCGGTGCAGGCGGCGATAATCTTGCGTCTGGAATAACGCTCGGCCAATCGCGCAAGCGGCAAGCCAAAAGCCGAATATAAAAGCGCGAAGGCAAGTCCCTGAAGGAGACCTATCTGCAAGTCGCTCAGACGAAGCTCGACCTTTATGGTCTGCGCAAGGACGGCAAAGACCGAACGGTCGGCAAAATCGAACAGGCAGACGAGAAACATGATGAAAACGAAACGTTTTCGCCCGGTTTTATCTTCATGCGAGGCGTCAGAAGCGACCACTGAATCAGAATCGCCCGCCGTGCGCCGTTCATCAACGGGCCTGATCTCATGTTTATCCGTCATGAAACACCGTATTCGGTTTTCAGAAAATCTTCAGCCGTCCCTGCCGCCGATAACCGGGATCAGAGATTAAAAACCTCTTCGGCGTTGGTTTGAAAAAACTTCTTCTTGTCATGCAAGGAAATGGGAAGATTGTCCTGCTCGCGCACTTCGTCCGCCATATATTGATACGGATAGTCCATTGCATACATTACGCGTTCTGCGCCTAGGACTTTCAAACAATACATGATTGCGTCCTCCCAGGGCATGCCGCTCGTCGTAATGTATATGTTGCTTTGGAAGTATTCGCTTGGCTTACGGTCGAGACGCCGCGTGCCGGTTCTTCCGGACGCAACCGAGGCGCCGTGCATGAAATCAATGCGTTTCATCCAGAATGGCAGCGCTTCGCCCAAATGCCCCACAACCACTTTCAGGTTGGGGTATCTGTCGAAGATGCCGGCCGCAATCATCCGCAGCAAATGCAAACCTGTCTCAACGCCGAAGCCATAAATGGCGCCGTCCAGACCACGATCTATAAAGGCCGGAATTAATTGTTTCGATGGCGTATTGGGATGGATATAGAGCGGCGCGCCGCAGGCTTCCGCCGCCTCCAGAATTGGCGAGAAATACGGATCGTCGAGATAACGATTTTGCGTGTGCGAATTAACGATGACGCCCTTGAATCCAAGCTGCGTCGCGCCGCGCTGAATTTCCTTAGCAGCCTTGTCCGGCGCCTGCGGTGCAATGGTCTCAGACCGGCGAACCGGTCGGGATGTTTTTTCACCGCCTCGGACAAGGCGTCATTGGCGTCTTGCGCCATGCCGACAGCCTCCTCGGCAGGAAACATCTGCACGCCCGGACAGGTGATGGAAATGATCTGCCTGTCTATTCCCGTGGCGTCCATGTCACGAATGCGCAATTCATCGAGATCCTGAATCCGCTCCCTCAGCAGGCGGGCGCGCTCACTCTCTCCGCCGTAAAATCCCCAAAGGCTGTAAAAGCCGGGATCGTCTATCGACTTGTCTTCGAGAACCTGAAGAAAACGGCGCATCAGCGGCGGCGGACAAAATGCTTCTTCCGTCGCAATGCGCAGATACCCTCTGCCTCCGCCAGTCTGCAGCGGATATTCCGGATTGGTCATGTTTAAATCCCAGTCATATTAAATTGTACTGCTGATAAATTTCGTGGTCAGGTAGGCTTCAAGTCCCTCTATACCTTCTTCTGAGCCGTGACCGCTATCTTTAACGCCCCCAAAAGGCGATTCCGGAACGGATATCCGTGTTGTGTTTACCCCGACCATTCCCGCTTCGAGATTTTCCTCAAGGAATAGCGCGTTTCGGGCGGACTGTGTGAATCCATAAGCCGCAAGGCCATAAGGAAGGGCGTTCGCCTCCCTCACCGCTTCTTCAAGGGAGTCTGCGGGATTGATTGCTGCCACAGGACCGAACGGCTCTTCCCTCATGACCCTGGCTTTATGCGGCGCATTGACCAGGACCGTGGGCCGATAGAAATAACCAGGCCGATCCAACGCCGATCCGCCAGCCGTCACTTCCGCGCCGCTTTCGATGGCGTCCGCGACAATCTCGCTGACCGCCCGCCGGCGGCGCTCGGCGATCAAAGGCCCCATCTGGCTTTCCGGGTTAGCTCCCTCGCCCACTTCAAGACCCTTGGCGTAGTTCGAGAAAGCGTCGACAAAGCGTTCGTAAACAGGCCTTTCAACATAAAAGCGTGTCGGCGACACGCAAACTTGGCCAGCATTCCTGTATTTGGACGCGGCCGTCAGCGATACAGCCTTCTCCATATCTGCATCCGCGGCGATGATGACCGGCGCATGTCCGCCCAGTTCCATTGTGGAGAGCTTGCCGCCCTGCGCCGCGAGCGCGCCAAGGCGTCGGCCCACAGGAATGGACCCCGTGAATGAAATCTTCCTGATCGCATCCGAGTTGATGAGAACGCTCGATATCAATTCCGGATCGCCGAATACAATCGACGCAACGCCTTTGGGCGCCCCGGCGTCTTCGAGACATCGATATACGGCGAGCGCGCTGGCCGGCGTTTCCTCCGCCGGCTTCAGAATGATCGTACATCCGGCCACCAGCGCCGGCGCCAGCTTTCTCGCCGGGTTTGCAATCGGAAAATTCCACGGGCTGAAAGCCGCCACCGGCCCCACGGGCTCCTTGCGCACATACATGCGATGCCCTGCCCCATGCGCCTGGATGCTTCGTCCGTAAATCCGCCGCGCCTCTTCGCCAAACCACTGAAAGGTGTTTGCAGCCATCGCCGTTTCGATTTTCGATTCGGCAAGCGTCTTTCCCGACTCCAGCGTGGCCAGCAAAGCGATCTCTTCCGCCCGCTCCCGTATCAAGGCCGCCGTGCGAACCAGAATCGCGCCGCGTTCGCCCGCAGGAAGGCTTTTCCATCCGGCCCAGGCTTCAGCCGCGATTCCAAGGGCGTCCTCAAGATCGTCCTTCGTTGCGGCCGGGACCGCGCCAAGCGTTTCTTCTGTGCCGGGATTGACAATCTCTATCGAGTTTCGCGCCCCGCCGCTTCGCCGCTCTCCCCCGATCGCAAGATAAAGGTCATTATATTGAGTTTTGCTCACGTTTTCGTTCTCGCCCGTATCTCAATGTGCATGCCAATTGCCGTGCAGCCCGAATTTTAACCGCACAGGAAGCTTGATAGTCGCCACCGGCCCTTCGGAGATCTGCTGGGCGTCGAACACCAGGAGGTCCGTCCTCATTTCAAGGATGCGGTGCGCCAAGGTCAGAACCCAGCCATCGCCCTCATCGGAATCGGCCGATCTCGGCACAAAGCAGGGTTCCTGCAATGCGCTTGAGGGTCCTACGAACCAGGTGCTCTCCTTGCCTGCGGCGACATCGACATGGCACAGGGTGTTCATTGCAAAGCCCGTTATGCTTTTGCACGCAGGATCGACGGGTTTTGTGGAGTCCTGCACCAGCATATAGCCATGCCTGTACGCCGCCATTGCATAGCGGTCGTCAATGCGCGGAAACTCTCCTGGCGTGCGGCCAATTACTTCTTTCGAGAAAAACGCATCCGAATTTCCATTCAGGTCAACGCACCAGCGAGTGAGATAAGCCTGGGCGTCAACCGGATTGAACGGATGCCCGTCCACATCCGGAAAGAACGGGAACATGTTATTCTTTGCAACGGGCGTGTCGAAGTAAATTTTCGAGCCCTCATTGAATGCGTTCATGACATGGCTGGCAAAGCAGTTTTCCGTCTTGAACCATCGCGGTTTCGCATCGGGATCGTCCCTGCGGATCACGCCCAGATAGACGTCTTTGGACCTATCGAAACCAAAATGCGGCAAGCCTTTCTCAAGCCTTTCAATGCTGCCGACGATCGGCGCCACATGAAAAACTGCATAATCGCGCGTGACGCCGAAATCATGCATCATGCAATAGTAAGGCAATTCGAACCAGGATTCGCACGCCAGCCTCCCCTGCGGATCCACCTCATAATAGGTCATGTCGCGCGTGCAGAGACCACGCGCAGCGTAGCCAAACGCAACCATGTTCCCGGTCACGGGATCGATTTTGGGGTGCGCCGTGAATGTCTGGCCAGTCATCTTGCCGTCGAATGTGGTGTAGCCTTGCGTTTCGAGCGTATCCAAATCCATCAGAACAGGCGGGCTGTCTTCTTTCAGCGCGTATAATTTGCCGGCAAACGGAAACGCATTGGTGTTTGCCGTTCCCCTATATCGTCCCTTGACGGAAGGGTCGTCCGTTAACGGGTTGCGATAGGCGCCAAAGAGCGCTTCGCCAGCTTCCCGTTCCAGAAGGAATTTGTCCGTGCGCGCCCAGCGGTGTTTGAAATCGACCTTTCCACCGTCGAAACGGAACATCGAGATCGCCCCGTCCCCATTAAAGAGGATGTCGTCGCCTAGACGCGGCGGAAACTGGGGGTCAGGCTGCGCCCTGTAATACGCTCCGGAAAGGGCGGAGGGGATCTCCCCCTCCGTTTCAACATCGACGATGTCTATTTCGGCGCGCAAGGGCGTATTGAAGCCCGTGAACGCCGGCTTTTGAGGAAAGCGCGTCATTACTTCGCCTTTCAGCGGCGATAGGTGACGGTCAATCCGACCGTACGCGGACGAAGCGTGCGGAAGTAGTAAAGCGGTGAAGCGTTCACATCATGATAGCGCGACAGCAACGGAGCCTCGTCAAAGACGTTGTTGGCGTAAAGGGAAATATCGAATGCCTCATTACGCCAGCCGATGCGGAGATTGGTCTGGTTAACCGCCGGATCGAACAACGCGCCCGGATCGTACCCGATATTGTTCGGGTTCAGGCTCCCATTTTGTCCGTTATTCTGACTGCCATATTGATGTTCAGCGTGGAAGTACCCCTCCGCACCGCCGATGGGCCGGAAATAGTCCAGCACGGCCGACATCTGCCACGGGGTTACGGGGAGACTGTCGCCTTCTGTCGTAATAATGCCCGCCGGAGACGTTAGCGTATCATCGAAAGTCGCCTTCACATAACCGACGGTCCCGGTAAAGAGCAGGTTTTCCGTCAACTCGAAGCTGGTCAGAAACTCAAATCCCTTGCTGGTGGCGCTGCCGAGATTGTCGCGGAAGCCATTCCCCGCGCATCCGCCCGGATTGACGAACTGCTGAATGTCGTCCCATTGGATATAGTATACGCTCGCTTCGGTGCGCACTGCGCCATCGAGAAAACGGTTCTTGGATCCGAGCTCATAACTCCAGAGACTGTCCGGGCCGTAAGATTCCGGCACCGGGATGCTGCTGCAGCTCTCTCCAGTCTGAGGGTCCCTGAACAGCGGCGGATTCACACCGCCGATTCGGAAGCCTTGCGATGCAGATGCGTAAACCAGATTATTGTCGTCGATCTGGAAATTCAGCCCGATCTTCGGCGTCAACGGGTCCGAAGACTGATCGCCGAAAGTGGACTGGATATCCGGACCGAAGCCCGGATAGTTGATCGGCCCGCCGACAGTGCGCGTATAGTCAAAATCTGCCTTGCTGTAGCGCAATCCCAGGGTCAGAGATAAACGCTCTGTGAAATTGACATCGGCTTCGCCGAAAATCGCCCACTGCTTTTCAAGCGAATTATTGCCGGAGAGAAACAGGTATCGCCCATCCGTGAGCCCGATGCCGAAAATGAACTCCAGCGGAACCGGCAGGTATTGTTCAACGAAAAGGTCTTCGACCTGAACCGAGCTTTTTTGCCGGTTATGCGAATAGAAGCCGCCAAGCGTCCACTCGATGAACGCGCCAGGATCGTTTGAGCTGACCCTCAGTTCTTGCGTAAAATTCTCCTGACTCACCGTGGTATCGCCCGGCGCTTCCATGCCGGGAATAAAGGGATAAGGCGGAAGCGCGCCGGCGATGAATGCGATGTTGAGCATCGTATAGTCCTGGACCGCTTCACCTTCGCGGTCGAAATAGGATGTAACGCTCGTGACCGTGGCCGGACCGAGATCAAGCTCGCCCGTCAGACCGTACAGAAAGAATTTATCCTCCACCGGCTGGCGGACAGACGATCCGTTGATGAACTCGCCCTTGTCGGCATCGGACAAGAGGCCCCAAAAGCTTCCCGTGTCGTTCGATTTGAATTTCTGATAATAAACCGATGGCGTGAGCTTCAAATTATCGGCGGCCTGAATCCCGAGAGCGGCGCGAAAGGTCGTTGTATTGGAGCTGTTGGCGTCCTCGAAAGTTTCGCCGTCGGGAACCGCCGTGTTTGTCACCACGCGATCCACATAACCGCCTTCATGCCGGCGCCAGCCGCTGAGCCGAAGACCGACCCTGTCTTCGATGAGCGGGAAATTGACGGCGAGTCCCGCCTCATAGCTGGGATCGCCATGCGCCGTCAGGGAGACGTCGCCGCGTCCATAAGTGGAAAATTCCGTTGAGCTGGGCTCAGGCGTAATGAACCTTACGGTGCCGCCTTGCGATCCTGCGCCGTAAAGCGTGCCCTGCGGCCCGCGCAGGACTTCGATGCGCTCAAGATCAAAAACTTTCGGAAAGCCGGAGCCGAATGTTTCCTGAATATTGGAGCGGATTTGAATGGGGACGTCGTCGATATAGACGCCGGTGGTCGCAGCGCCCGATGTGGAAGAGATGCCCCGGATCGCGATATTCGTTGCGGAGCCATTGCCGAAACTGTCCCGGCTGAAGCTGAGACCCGGCGTAATGAGCGCAATGTCCTCGACATCTCTGATGCCTCGGCGGTCCATGATTTCTGTCGTAAAGGCGGCGATGCTGAGCGGAACCTTACTCAGTCCTTCAGCGCGCTTGGTCGCCGTAACGACAATTTCATCGTCATAACCGCCGGCCAAAGCGTCGTCTTGCGCAATAGCGCCCCCATGAAACGATGCCCCCGCCACAGCGCACATCAGGCTTAGTTTGTATTTAGACCGCATGTTTCCACCTCCAACTTTATGGTCTTGCTTCAGCGACGTCAGATCCCTGGCGACCGCTGCTAGTCTTGGTTTATCCCTCCGGCGACCAGCCGATACCTGCTCGCATTCTCCCGCAGGATTGCGATATCGTCTCCATCCGGATCATTTTCGATCCTGCATTCAAGGTCGAAAATGAATGTCGGGCGCGAAGGAAGCGAGTATTGCGGCCAATCCGGTCCGCCCGGCGCTTTCGGCGCGCCGTTGCGCGCAAAAGAAAGCCACGCGCCGCTCATATATTCTGTCATGATCTTGCGTTCGGCGGCCTGCAGACCTAGCGGCTCCGTCGCATCAGCCGTGTCGAGAACGAATTGTATGTCGATTGCGTGCGGCGCCATCAGCAGCCCGTCCCGGTCCTGTGTTTCCCAGTCGGTGCGATAGACAAATACCGGCGCGCCGCCCTGTTCCAGTTTCCGGTCGGCGATGTGAAGGGAGAAAAGCCGCGTCGGCCAATCCGAGCGGATCAATGCATAAACTTCCCAGGCCGACGCATCGGGATGGTTTTCCCTGTAGCGAGCCAGGATTTTCTCTGCGTCATCTCCAAAGATAGACCTCAGACGCGTGGCGGCCCCGCTGAAATCCATGCCTGCGGCGTCGGGGTCTTCCATGAGATTGTATTCCGTCATCTCCGTGCGCGTGGAGCCGATAATGAGCGGAATGTCCTTGGAAACATCCGGCGCGCTATTCCAAAAGGGCTGTTGAGGAAGAATGTCGCCATCGACCACTGGCGCGACATCCTGCACGATGCCCATGACGCCAAATCCGCCGATCTCATCAAAAGTTTCGTAATACGCCTTCATGACGTCGCTTAGCGGCGCCTGCGCCAAGGCATCCGCGTCGGCGCCGGGATTGTCCAGCCGCGCCAGGAAGCGCGACGCAAGATCGTTTGCGTAAGCACGCTCAAGGGTGAGCGGCATCGGACCGCTTTGAATGACGGCCTTATGGAAAAGCCCTTTCGCAGCGGGCATCGCCATCAGCAGCGAGACTTTTTGACCGCCTCCGGACTGGCCGAATATCGTGACATTGTCCGGATCGCCGCCGAACTCCTCGATATTCTCCTGAACCCATTTAAGCGCGAGAATGAGGTCGAGCATTCCGGCATGCGACGATCCCTCATAATCCGGATTGATATCGCCGAAATGGGAAAAACCGAGCACGCTGATCCGGTGGTTCGGGCTGACCATGACCACATCGCCGCGCGCGCTCAGATTGCGGCCTGCCTGCCAGGCGCCGGCGGCTGAAAGGCGCCAGAGGCCCCCGCCATGCAGCCAGACCATAACGGGGCGTTTTTTCCCGTCGCGCAGCCCGCGGGTCCACACATTCAAATGCAGACAGTCTTCGCTTTCGCCTTCGGGCATTTCACGCCCGCTCGCCGGACGCGATTGAGGGCAGGCCGGACCGTATTCGAGCGCGGGCGCCGGGTCGGTCCATGGTTGCGACGGACGTGGCGGCATAAAACGGCCCCGCCCTCCTGTGTCGGCGCCATACCGCACGCCCTTGAACGCATAAACGCCCTCCTCGAGACGGCCCTCCACCGGACCATGGCGCGTATTTGCAATTGGCGAAGAAGAGACGGCGGCATCGTTTCCGCAGCCAGCCGCGAGCCCCATGGCGAGCGCCAGAGACGAGTTCAAAAATGTCCGCCTGTCCGATTTCACGTCTCCGCCCTCCCGGTGCGGCCGCTGTCGTCTTCTATTCTCAGACGTCTGATGATTATAAACCGGGAGACCCCATTCATTCAGATGTCTGATCGTACTTGTGATCACAACATGGCGCGCCCCGTTTCGTCAATAAGAAATCTTTGCCATCATAAGCTGCTGTTATTCTTTGTTTATTTTCATATTTTCCCGCGCCAGCGCCTAGCCCTTGAACAAGTTTTCGTCATATGTATGATCATTTATATACGGCTTCCGCTTCGCCTCCTGACTCGAAGCGGCTGCCTATCAATCGGGCAAAAGACCCTTGCCCGTCAGCCCCTGATCGAAGGTTTTCAGCTATGCGTCTCTCTACCTTTATGGCCGCCGCAGCCGGGGTCGGTCTGTCAGTTCCCCTCCTTCTGGGCGAGGCCCCGGCAGCCGAACTCGACGCGAACAGCACCGAAACATCCTGCCGAAACCTTGAGGGCTCCACCTTCGCAGGCGCGACGGCCTTATCTGCAGAATTCATCGCTGACGGCGCGAAAGCCGAAGCTTTCCAGGATTATGAAGCTGAAACCCGACTGCCGGAGCACTGCCTTATACAAGCGAGCTTCGGAAGCCGCACCGGATATGACGGCAGAAAGTTCGAACTCCGCTTTGAGCTGCGCATGCCTGCGGACTGGAACGGGCGATTCCTGTTCGAAGGCGGCGGATATATGGATGGTGTCGACTGGCCTGCTTATGGCTCGCTTTTTGGAATGCTGTCCCCCAACGCCCTGGATCGCGGCTTTGCTGTGGTGCGCACCAATTCCGGTCATGACAGCCCTGACGGAAACGCCATGGACGGATCTTTTTCATACGATCAACAAGCAAAGCTGGACTATGGCTTCAATGCTCTGGAGAAGGTGACGCTATCCGCCAAAAGCATGGTATCTTCTTACTACGGACAATCACCTGATTATTCGTACTTTGCAGGTTGCTCGAATGGCGGGCGGCAAGCCATGCTGGTCAGTCAGCGCTATCCAGACTATTTCGACGGCGTCGTCTCGGGGGATCCCTCCTTCAACATCTCGCGCCTTGCGCCGAGGCTTGTGTGGAACATACAGGTTCTCGCCGATATCGCTCCTAAAGACTCAAGCGGCCGACCGATCCTCTCCAAAACATTCTCCGACAATGACCTGAAAACCATCGCCGGCGCCGTCAAAAGCAAATGCGACGCGAGAGACGGTCTTGAGGACGGCCTGATCAATGACATCGCCGGTTGCGCATTCGATCCCGCGACGCTTGTTTGCAAGGGAGCGAAAAACGATCGATGCATCAGCCCCGGCCAGGCGGACGCCTTTAAAAAAATCATGATCGGGCCGCTCAATTCCGATGGCGAACCGCTATACAGCCCCCTTCCCTATGACACGGGAATTGACGGCATCTGGCGTTTTACCTTTTTGGGTTCGTCGGAAACCGGCGAAGGGAACAGCTTTGTCGAAACCGCCGGCCTTCACACGCTTCGTTATCATTCTTTGACCCCGCCGGACCCCGACTTCGATCCCATGACGATGGAGATCGGCGAAACGCTAAAAGACATCCGAGAAACCCAAGCCCTGAACGACGCCGAAGCCGTAAATATGAGCACCTTCGCCAAAGACAGTAAGCTGATAATCTATAACGGCGTGAGCGACTTTGCTCTTTCAGTGTTCGAACTTGCGCATTGGTACGAGAAAGCCGACGAGGCGACGCCAGGCGATATACGGGAATGGGCGCGAATGTTTTTCGTGCCGGGCATGGGCCATTGCGGCGGCGGCTTCGCGACGGATAAATTCGACCCCCTGACAGCGATCGTCAATTGGGTCGAAGAGGACAAGGCCCCCGATTTTCTCACCGCACAAGGCGACAGTTTGCCAAACGCCAAACGTCCCGTCTGCGCCTGGCCGAAAGTCGCCCATTATCAGGGCGGTCCCGCCAATAAAATGAACAGTTTTAAATGCGAATAGGCCGGCGCGTCGAAAGCTGTTTTATCTATGTGAGAATCGAGCGGAGCCGCCGGTGACAGACAAAACAGTTCAAATTCCGCGCCGCGCCATGGCGACGGTCTTCGCTGCTGCTATCGCTACGCCCGCAAAGACGGCGGCGCCCGCCGATGGGCAAGACGTCCCAGTTGAAATCGCAAAGCGCACGGCCTCCTTTGAAGAAGCCTTCAACGCGGGAGACGCGCCCGGCGCCGTCGACGCCTATTTCGTTCGCGACGAAGATCAACCTGCGGTTTATCCGCTGGGAGCGCCGCCGATCATCGGGCGGAAGCCACTGACAACTCTTTTCGCCTCCCTTATCGAAAGACAGACCGCCGTGCGCGTTTTGCAACACGACCTCCTCGTCTCGGAAGGCCTTGCCTTTGAAACCGGACGCGTGATCTTTACCGACAACCAGGGCGTTGACGCCGCCGGACGGTTCGCTGTCGGCTGGGTGAAGACACATTATGGCTGGCGCGCGAAAATAGATTTCTACTCGCCGGACGGCTGGTCCGATTCGTGAGCGTCGCCGAAAGCCTTCGCGTCTTCCGCTTTGCAATGCGCCGTTCTGAGCGCCGTCGGAAGCATTGTCCGCCGGCTTGCTAGTGCGCTTGCTCCCTGTGATAGACGCCTTTCACACTGCGGATCAGCCCGCCGGAAAGCTCATAGAAAATAATTTCGTCGAGTATCCGTTCCTTGTCGGGCGCCGACTTCGGACTTAGCCGGATCGTAATATCCGCAATCACAATCTCTTTTGAGTTGTCTATTGTGATGGCGTTCACAATGACGGTTTCGTTATTATCTTTCCAGTAGTCCGAATACCATTTGGCGACATCCTCACGGCCTCTGAGCAATCCATCTTCTTCCTTATTGAAGACTATATCGGACGCATAATAGTTCACGAAGCTCAAATCATGCCGGTTAAACGCGTCGATATAAGCCATGTATCTGGAAACGGTCATCCCGTCAGCGGGCTCCTCCAGATCTCCGCCCCAGGCATGCGCGAAAAAAACGGCGCAGATCGAGGCGATCATGAGCGCAGCCCCAAGCGCCAGTCGCACAGGCGCAGCGTACGGAGAACGTCTGCGCGGGAGAGAGGCCCCCATCATAAGACCTTGAAATAGTGAATCCGGTTCGCACCGGGGATCTTCTCTGCGACCCCCAGAAAGACATGCCGGTTCATCCAATCGAACTCGCCGTCCGGCGCATCGAACTTCGGCGTTACGCGCATATAATAATCGGAAGGATCCACATCCTCACCATTCGCCATTTTCTCCGCGATTTCTTCCGAATGGGCCCAGCGATAGCCCTTGTTCTGCATATAAATGGTCGTGCCGTCATCCATCTCGAGAAGATATCTGGCGTCGAAATCAAGCACGCCGTCAGCGCGCTTCAGCGGCCAGTCGCCGCCGCTCATGGGCACCACCTTGCCTGAAATCCCCGGCCCTTCGATCACGCCTTCCGAAACGTAAATGGCCGCGCGCGTCATTCCGGTGCTGGACGTATTGAGCCACCTCAGCCCCGTCAACTCCAATGCAATGCTGAACGCATATTCAAATTGCGGTTCAAAATTCTTGGCGATCTCACTCATACCGGTCATGGCGTTCCCATCTCAACTGGTTTTCAGACTAAATGCGAAAGCTCGCGCGAATAGCGCGTCTTTTAAGGCCGCCAGGCGGAGGCAGCGCGGAAGAACGCTTCGGACTCCCGATAAGGCTCCCGGGCGCCGAGGGGAAAATAGCTCAGCTTTACGACGACAGTATCCGTATCCGGATCGATATAGATAAACTGGCCCTGCAGGCCGACAGCCATATAGGCATTTGAGTCCGTCAGCGTCCACCACTGATACTGATAACCCTGGTCGCTGTCTTCGCTTGCCGGTTCCGGACCTTCGGGTATTGTCGATTCCTCGACCCAATCGCGGCTGACAATCTGCCTTTTGTTCGCTTTTCCTTCATGAAGCATCATCAAGCCGAAACGCGCATAGTCGCGCAAAACGGCGTTATATCCCATTCCATTGGTGGCGCGCCCGACACCCTCAGGACCGTCCGCCATCCAGAACCCATAGGACTCCGCCCCCATGGGCTTCCAGAGCACGCGCTCCATATATGTCGGCAGGGGTTCTCCCGCCGCCTTTTCCAGAACCCAGCCCAATACGGTTGTATTCAAAGTCGAGTAGGAAAACTGCGTCCCAGGTTCGTGAATTCTTTCGACCAGCAGCGCCTCCTCTGTCGCGCGGGCCTCATTCAACACCATCGTTTTCTCGCGAAGACGCGACATGGCGCTGTCCGGACTGGGGTCGTAATTGTCGGCGCGGTTGACGCCGGTCTTCATAAGAAGCGCCTGTCTGACCGTTACCCCATCGTAAGCGGAGCCTTTCAGTTCCGGGACATATTTTACGATCTGATCATCAACGGACGAAATTAACCCTTGTTCGACGGCGATGCCGACAAGAACGGAGGTGATGGATTTGGCCATCGACATTGAGAGAAAATGCGTGTCTTCATCCGTGAGATTGCGATAACGTTCGTATACGATCTTGTCGTCCTTGATGATCAGGAGAGCGTTCGTATATGTCCGCTCCAGCACATCTTCGGCGGCGTAATCCTCTCCGTCATAGGCATAGGTGAAATCCGGCTTTTTCTCGTCATAGGTCAAACGCCAGGGCCGCTTTGCAGCCTCCACCGGGATTGTGTGGAATATTTCATCGATATTATGGAATGTGAGGACGTTGATCTTCGGATCGCTGAAAAAGATGCGCCGCAATTCCTTAATGGCTTCCGACGGCCCCGCGGGCTCCCCTGCCGCCATTGAAGGCGCCAAAGCCGCCACTGACAGCGCGACAACTGACATCAGCCTGGCGGTTCTCCGTTCACTCTTGCTCATCTGACACGCTCCTCACCTTGGCATTTTAGGCGGACCCTATCCGTTCTAATTAATGAGTCAACTGATTATTTTTCGTCAGTTGACTCATTAATTAGAAGCAAGCTATTGTCTTATATAAATTTTACATGAAGAACGTCATGACAAAGCAGCCAACATCTATCCGCAGGCGCAGCGCCTCCCTCAGGAAATTATGCCGGCCCTTCGCATCGCTTGCGCTTTGCGCCGCCGCGATCGCATCCCCCGCGGCGGCGGCGGCGGTTTCCTGTCCTGGTTATGAATCTCAATCTCGCCAGGAATCAGATCATGAAGCCTTCATCCGCGCCTATATTGACTGCTTCAACAATCAGGACTTCGCATGTCTGGATAGAGTATATGCCGACGATCTACGGTATGAAGGGCAACACTGGACGCTTTCCTCAAAGGAGGAATTTTTTACCTTTTACAGAAAAGCGTGGGAACATCTTTCGGAACATATCACAGTCTTGAATGTTCGCTCTGAGGGCGACAAGGCCTTTGTAGACCTTCAAAACCGCATCGACGTTTTCAAGAGCTATCCGGATTTCCCCTCAAGACCTCTTATGGCCGGCGACGTCCTCAATCTTGAGGGCACGGTCGCCTATACTATAAAGAATAACAAAATCAGCCATATCTGCGACCGCTGACATCCGGCGCCAGATTCGCCAAATCAATCGCAAATCTGGACTTCTCCAGCGAAGTTGAACATGCTTGCTGCTCTCAAGAGTTCAAAACGGCAGAGCAGGAAGAAACAATACACGTGACCGAAAAATCGCTCGACGAGCTCTATTCCCGACCCGGATTCATGTTGCGCCGGGCGCACCAAATCGCCGTGTCTATTTTTGAATCGGTCATGGCCGACCTGAAACTGTCTCCCACACAGTTCGCCATGCTTTACATCCTGGCGACCCAGCCGGGCATAGACCAGATAACCTTGGGGCATGTGCTCGGCATTGACCGTTCGACGACAACCCTCGTGGCGCGGCTTCTTGAGAGCAACGGCTATATTACCCGCCAGGTTTCGGCGAAAGACCGTCGGAGAAAACAGCTTAAGCTCACAAGAAAGGGCCATGCTCTTCTCAATAAGGCCGACAAATTGACCGCCCTCACCAGCGAAAAGATCCTGTCGCCATTCAATCAGGATGAAGCGCGGAAGTTCCTCGAACTGCTGGATAAACTGACTGGCTCGCTGAATAGCATTTCAAGAACGCCTATAAAAAGACAGCCGTCAGCGACGAGCGCTGCGGACTAGGCGCAGCCCGGCGGTGACTGCTAATGTCGCCGGCTTGCTGCATAATGCGCCGCCAGCCCCAGAAAACCCCAGCCTGCAACAAGGCCCCATTCGTGAGGCCATAAAAGAGCTGCGGGCGAGCCGGGCATATATAACGCGGCGAGCGCCAAGGATAAAACGGCTGCGATCGTTCCCACAAGAAAGCCCGCTGGCGCTCTGTAAGGACGTTCCATCTCAGGCTCTTTTATGCGCAGCGCAAGGAATGAGACAGCCACGCAGAAATAAGCGATGATAATGCCAAATCCGCCGGCATTCACCAGCCAGATCAAGGCATTCCGGCCCAGCAAGGGCGCCAGCAAGGCCAAAAGACCGATCAACAAGATCGCGCCATAGGGCGTTGAATATCTGGGATGGACGCGCCCGAGAAAAGACGGAAGCTGACCTGCGCGCGCCATAGCGAACAGCGCCCGGCTGCCTCCGATCAAAAACGCATTCCAGCTCGTCAGAATGCCGGCGACCCCGGCAAGAATAACAAAGGCGCCTGCTTTTTCAGACTTCCATAAAGCGTTTGCGGCGTCGGCGGCGGCCAACCCTTTGTGATCCATGCCGGGACTAATCGGCGCGAAACCAACCGCAATCATCACGCCGATATAAAAGATCGTTGCAAAAACGATTGAAGTGATCAGGATTGTGCCGATCTTGCGTTTCGGAAGCTTTATTTCTTCCGCCGATTGGGGAATGACGTCGAAACCAACGAAAAGAAAAGGCGTCATGACCAGCACGCCAGCCACGCCCCCCACGTCGCTCACCCATGTGCCGGCCGGCCGCTCGCCTGAAACGAAACCTCCCGTGATCAGGAATACTCCCGCAGCCAGGACAAGAATAATGACAACTTTCTGCACAAAAGAAGCGGCCTGCACGCCGATTATGTTCAGCCCGCAAATCAGCGCCGCCGCAAAAGAGCCTATAAGAATTTCGGTCAGATAGACGTCGTAACCGGCAACATTCCATAACGGAATCTGTCGCAAATCCGGAAAAAGATAGACGAGCGCAACCGGCAACGCGATCGCTTCAAAGCAAACAACCGAAACATATCCAAGAACAATCGCCCATGTTGCAAAAAACGAAACCGTCGGGCCAAAAGCCCGCTCCACATAAACATGCTCTCCGCCCGCATAGGGCATTGCGGAGGCAAGTTCCGCATAGGTCAATCCGATAAGGGCGATGACCGAGCCGCCGATCGCGAAGGCAAGAGCGGCGCCGACAAAGCCTGCGCCCGTCAGCCATTCCCCCGCCAGAACAACCCAGCTCCATCCGACCATCGCCCCAAAGGCGAGGAAAAATATATCGGCGCCGCCAAGGACCCTGTGCAGCTTTTCCTTCATTGCCAGCTCCGCCTCATCGTCATTTTCCGGCCAGCCGACACCGTAGCGACACTGACTGTTCCCGCATCAACTTTTAATCGCCCATGCCTCTCTCAGGCGAGGGCCGAAAGGAGGCGATGTCGATTCACACAGACGCCTCAATGCTGCGTTCCAATATCCCCAAACCCTCTTCCAAAACAGAATCTTCGATCGTGAGCGGCGGCAAAAGCCTCAACACATTGCCGCGAACGCCGCATTTCAGGACTACAAGACCGCTCTCTTGCGCGCGCGCGACAACGCTTGCGAGCAGCGCCGGATCGGGTTTGGAGGCGTCGCCGTCTTCAACGAATTCCATGGCCGCCATGGCGCCATGATCCGCGCGGATATCGCCGATACGGGTTTCATGCTGTTTCTTGAGGGCCTGGAATTTCTTCTTGATGACGCCGCCGACCTCCGCCGCACGCGCCACAAGGCCTTCTTGTTCGATGACATCCAGGACGCTGAGCGCTGCAGCGCATCCCACAGGCGATCCCGCATAAGTGCCGCCAAGCCCGCCCGGCAGCGGCGCATCCATGATCTCCGCCTTGCCGACCACGCCCGCCAGCGGAAAGCCGCCCGCCAGGCCCTTGGCGACGGTCATCAAATCCGGCTCCACGTCGAAATGCTCCATGCAGAACATCTTTCCGGTTCTGCCAAAACCGGTCTGAATTTCATCCGCAATCAGAACGATATTGTGCTCATCGCAAATTTTTCTGAGCTCCTGCACAAAGGCGGCCGGAGCCGGATAAAATCCGCCCTCCCCTTGCACCGGCTCGAAAATAATGGCCGCAACGTCGTCCACAGCCACGTCGAAATTAAAAAGATTGCGGAGCGCTTTGAGGGACTGCTCAACGCTGACGCCATGATAGTCGATCGGAAATGGCGCGCGATAAATGTCTCCCGGGAACGGGCCGAACAGCGTCTTGTAGGGAGCGTTCTTCCCCGTCAGCCCGAGAGTGAAATTCGTACGCCCGTGATACCCGCCGTCAAAGGCGATTACCGCTCTGCGACCTGTATGAGCGCGCGCAATCTTGACGGCGTTCTCAACGGCTTCCGCGCCCGTCGTCACGAACATTGATTTTTTGTCGCTCGCCCCTGGCGCCAGCTTGTTGAGGCGTTCGGCAAGCGCCACCGCAGGCTCGTAGGGCGTCACCATCACGCAAGTATGGCTGAACAGTTCAACCTGGCGTTTCACCGCATCGACAATTTTCGGATGCGCATGGCCGGTATTGCATACGGCGATACCGGAACCGAAATCGATATACCGGTTGCCCTCGACATCCCATAACTCTGCGTTCTTGGCGCGCGCCACATAGATTGGCGCCAAATTCGCTTCGCCGCGGGCAATGGCCGCGTCCTTGCGTTTCTGCAACTCCGTGTTGGTCAGCACAGCCTGCTTGTTCATCGATTCAATAGCGTTCATTCGCCGATGCCTCCGATGCATATATATTTCAGCTCCAGGTAATCATCGAGTCCGTATTTGGACCCCTCACGCCCGAAGCCGGATTCTTTCACGCCGCCAAAAGGGGCCGCCTCATTGGAGATAATGCCCTCATTGACGCCAACCATTCCGTACTCCAATTTTTCACTGATGCGCCAGATGCGCGTCATGTCTCGCGTATAAACATAACTCGCGAGTCCATAATCGGTATCATTCGCGATCCGGATGGCTTCTTCGTCGCTTGTAAATTTAAAAAGGGGCGCGACGGGGCCGAAAATTTCATCGGTAAAAACCCGCATATCTCCCGTGACGCCGCCCAGAACCGTCGGGCTGACAAAACACTCGCCCGGCGCAGCGCCTTCATACAAGACATTGGCGCCTTTTTTACAGGCGTCCTCAATCAATCCTGAAACTTTGTGGACCGCTTTCTCGCTGATCAGCGGGCCCAGTTCGACGCCTTCCGCCATTCCGTCGCCGACTTTTAAGGCTTTAACAGCGCTGACAAGTTTCTCGGAAAACGCTTCATAAACGCCTTCCTGAACAAGAATCCGGTTGGCGCAAACGCAAGTCTGTCCCGCATTGCGGAATTTGCTGGCGATCAACCCTTTCACCGCTTGATCGATGTCCGCATCGTCAAAAACGATAAAGGGCGCATTGCCGCCAAGCTCCATGGACATCCGCTTTACGGTGCCGGCGCAGTCGGCCATCAGCTTTTTGCCCACAGCGGTCGAGCCGGTAAAGGTTAGTTTGCGCACCAATTTGCTCGACGTCAGTTCCTGGCCGATCTCTTGCGTTTTGCCGCAAAGAACATTGATGACGCCTGACGGAACGCCGGCATCCTCAGCAAGCGCAGCCAATGCAAGGGCAGACAGCGGCGTTTCGTTCGCCGGCTTGCAGACAACGGCGCATCCGGCCGCCAAAGCCGGTGCGATCTTGCGCGCCAACATGGCGTTTGGAAAGTTCCACGGCGTGATGCAGGCAACGACGCCAACGGGCTGTTTCAGGCAAATCACGCGCTTGTCGCCGGTGGGAGCGGGAATGACATCGCCATTGATGCGTTTTGCTTCCTCGGCGAACCATTCGATATAGCTGGCGCCATAAGCGATCTCACCGCGCGCTTCCGGCAGGGGCTTGCCCTGTTCAGCCGTCAGGAGCCCGGCGAGCGCCTCCTGGTTGGCCATGATCAGATCATGCCAGGCGCGCAAGACAGCCGCCCTCTTTTTCACCGGCCATGCGCTCCATTCACGCTGGGCGCACACCGCCGCCTCAACCGCCCGCGCCGTTTCTTCCCGGCCGCAATTGGCGACGCTGGCGACGTCTTCCCCTGTGGCCGGGTTTTGAACCGCAAACTCGCCGCCGTCGTCGGCTTGGCCCCACTGGCCGCCAATGAACGCGCCGCCCCTTAAGAAATGCTCGTAAGTCATATTGGCCGCCTCTGATCGTTCCTGGTCAAAAAACCCCATAAGATGGCAAATTTTGTGATATACAAGGCATATTTTTAATCATTAAATGTCAAAAAAACTGACAGGACCCATGTCTCGCATATCCCGCCTCCCCCTCAAGGCCCTGCACTATTTCGAGGCCGTCTGCCGCCGCCGCCATATCGGCAAAGCCAGTGAAGAACTGGGCGTTTCCTATGGGGCGGTCGGCCGCCATATCCGCAATCTGGAAGCGCATTTTGACGCCAAGCTCTTCACTCGGGAAAACGGCCAGTTGCAAATGACAGCGGCCGGGGCGCGTCTCTTTGAGGCGGTGCGCGAGGGACTCGATTGCATTGAGCGCGGCGCGCAGCACCTCAACCCGGAAAAGCTCGCCGGAAAACTCTCCATCGGATGCACCCCAACCATCGGCAGCACATGGGCGGCGCGGCGCATTTGCACCTTTGCCGAGACCTATCCGCAGATTGAAATTCACGTCAGCAATATCGAACCGGCCCAGACCAGCATTCCGCATCATCTGGAAATCGCGCTTTGTTATGGGAAACCGGCGGCCACAGGACGCGCATTGCATGAACTCTATACGCCGCAAATTTATCCGTTATGCAGCGCCAGCTACGCCCACCGGCATCAGCAGGCAATTCATAACCGTTCTTTCCAGGGGATGACGCTTTTGCATGACCGCCAGAATAGCTGGCGGAGATGGTTTGAGCTGGCGAAAAAACCCTACCCGGAAGATGCGCGCCATATCCATTTTGAAAGCACGCTCATCGCGCTGAACGCCGCCCGCCTCGGCTTTGGCGCCGTCCTTTGCAATATGCTGGAGATTGAGGAATATGTCCGAGATGGCGCGCTGACGCAGATCTCCTCGAAAGGCATGCCGGAGGCTCATCGCTACTATCTAATTTCCGACAAACCGGAGGAACAATCTTTGCGCGCCAGGCTGTTTGAAGAATGGATGGTCCGCTCCATGCCGCAGCAAGATGGCCGTGATTGAGCGGCGGCTGTTTCAACGCGCGATTTAACGCTTCGGCGTTATGTGAGGCTCTTGCCTTCGGTCTCCGGCAAGAACAGCGCCGCCAGTGCAGTAGCCGCAAGAAATGCGGATATGAATACGACTGTGCCCGTAAACGTGCCGGAGACAAGAAGGGCGCCGATGGCGACAGGCGCAATGGTGTTCGCCACGCGCTGCAACATCACGCCCCACGCAACGCCTGCGCCGCGATGGGCAGTGTCGTAGATTTCTCCCATCCATGTGTTCCAGACCCCCCAGGCGCCAAGGCTGAAGAAGGACAGCATGAAATTCCAGGCGTAAAGCTGAAACAGGGAATTGGCGTTCGCGAAACCGAACCCTGCGACCGTCGCCAACCCTACATAGACGACCATGATTTTCTTACGCCCATATCTGCCGGTCAGATAGCTTGCCGACAAATAACCGGGGAACATGAAAAGAGCCGAAAGAGCGATAAAGCCGAGCCCTTCCGGCGCGCTCAGTCCTTTTCTCGCAAGCAGCGAGGGCAGCCAGGAGGTCATGCCCCAATAGCCCCAGGAGAAACAGAAATTAATCAGCGTATTAAGAGCTGTAATTCGCAGGGCGCCGCCGTTGAAAATGCCGATAAAAGGCGTTTGAAAGCCGCTTGACGATGAATCCGCCAAAGCGTGCGCGGCGAACGGCTTGCCCGAAAGCCGCGCCATAGTGCGGGCCGCATCGCCCTTGCGGCCACGCTCGACCAGCCAATAGGCGGACTCAGGAACGAAATAGTAGATCGGGATCACCCATAGCGAGACGATTGCGCTAAAGCCCAGCGTCCATCGCCAGCCGGCGCTTACAAAGAACGCCGTCACCGCAACCGCCAGCAACGTCCCCACCGGCCATCCGGCGGACAGAAAGACCGTGCCGCGCCCGCGCGATTTGACCGGAAGCAACTCCGTAAACAACGGAAAGGTGACGACCAGCGCGCCTGAAAGAACAACGCCGGCGAAAAACCTGACCCACCATAATATTTCCATCGAGGGCGCAAGCGCGCTCAGGACGGGAAACACGCCATAGGCGCCGATGCTGAGCAGCAAGCTGTTTTTGCGCCCAAGCGTATTCGCCAGCTTGCCCCAGATCAGCGAGCCCGGAATCATGCCGAGGAAAATCGCGCTGATCAAACTCCCGACCGCTTTCGCGTCGGCGCCAAACTCGGCGCCGATCTCTCCGGCGGAGAGGATGACGATCATCATCTCCCAGGCTTCAATGGCGAAAGCAAAGAACAGGACAAGCCCGGCGGCCCAGTGGGCGCGCGTTACCGGCATGCCCTCGAACCAGTCGCCGACCGGACGCGCTGTCACTGTTTCTTTCGCATCCGCGCCGTACATGCTCTTTCCGTTACAGAAGCGTGTTCTTGTAAATCCGGCCGTTCTTCATGATCAGCGGGATATGCGCGCCCTGATCCTGCAACACGCCAAGATCGTCGAAAGGATTGCGCTCAAGGAGAAGAATGTCCGCCAGCGCCCCGACGGAGATTTCACCAAGCCGTCCGGTCCGGTTAAGGATTTCGGCATTGATCCGCGTCGCCGAATGGAGAATCTCACGCGGCGTTTCGATTTCGGAGCGGATCAGGAACTCCCGCGACTGATGATCGAATGAATCGCCAAGAAGATCCGTGCCAAGGCCCAGCTTCACGCCGGCTTTCTTGCAGATGCTGACGCTGGCGAGCCCCGCCTCTTTCACGACCGCGAGTTTGTCTAGCATGGCGGCGCTCCAGCCATGCTTGCGGCCTTCTTCTTCCAGCACCGTATAGGTCACCAGCGTCGGCACGACATAGGCGCCCTTTTTTGCAGCGAGCCTGGCGGCCTCCTCATCGATAAGATTTCCGTGCTCGATGGTGCGCACCCCCTGCTCCAGTGCGATTTTGATCGCGCTGGCGCCATATGCGTGCGCCATCACATAGGTGTTTCGGCGCGTCGCCTCTTCGACAATGACGCGAATTTCCTCCGGCGAATATTGATCGCATTCCAGCGGATCGTGCGGCGAGGACACGCCGCCCGACACGAAAATCTTGATCTGATCGGCGCCCAGGCGCAGCTCCTCACGCACTGCTTTCCGGACTTCGTCGAGGCCGTCGGCAATCACCCCGGTGATGGCGAGCGCATCGGCGCAGCGGCATGCATGCGACGTTTCGGTCTTGCGCCGGCTGTCGCCATGACCGCCCGTCTGAGAGAGCGCCCGCCCGGCGATGAACATCCGTGGGCCAATGACTTCATCTTCCTCCACTGCCTGCTTGATGCCCCAGTCGCCGCCCGCGGCGTCGCGTATGGTCGTGAAGCCGCGCATCAGCATATTGCGCAGGATATTGCCGGCGCGGGCCGTCATCAGCGTTAACGGCACTTCGTTCAGACGAGCAAGGTTGGTGTCGGCGAGAAAGGGATGCGCATGGCAATCGATCAGGCCGGGCAGAGCGAAGCGCCCACCCGCATCGATAGTCATCTCGCCGGAAACGCCGATGCCGCCTTCACGGGCGATCTCCCGTATCTCTCCGTCTTCAATGTAGATATCCGAGGGATCGCTCGCCTCCTCCTGAGATGTGTCGAGGATGCGCGCATTCCTGATCAGCGCCGTCGCCATAGCTATTGTTCCTGTTTCATTTTTACAGCGTCTCAAACATCAACGCCGTAAATCTCTTTCGCTCGCTCTTTCGAAACATAGCCGTTTTTGATGTCTTCCAGCACCCTTTCCCGCGCCCGCTTTTTCGGATCGCCATAGCCGCCGCCCGTCGCGGTATAGACTTTCACCACGTCATTAACGCCCAAAGGGATGGCCGTGCATGCGGCGTGGCGCGTGGTTTCGCCGTTCGCCTTCACCACCTCCACAAAATTGGTCGAGCCTTCAAGGCCGCCTTCGAGCCCCCATGGCCCGGTTTCGGTGCGGGTATAGGCCATGGTCAGCCACCAGTCCTCGGCGAGAATGCGATAGTCGAGCAGGATGCCTTTTCCGCCAATGCGCTCCCCTTCGCCCCCGGGCGCGTCATTCAGGGCGAGACGGTCGACCATCAGGCCATTGCGCTGCTCCGTGACCTCCACCGGCACGTTGAAGGTGTCGCCGTGATAGCCCGTATAAAGCGCATTGATTCCGTCATGTTCCTGCGAGGCGCCCCATCCGCCGAGCTGGGGCTCCACAATGCCGTGAACATGACCCGTTTCCGGATGCGGCCCGCCCATGAAGGTGCCGCAGATCGAGGCGTAATGCCCGGCCGTCAACCGGTTCGGCATGGCCGGCGCGAGCGCTTTCCATAAAAGATCGAAAAGCAGCATGCTGGTTTCGTAATAGATGCTCATCGCCGCCGGATATTTGGCGTCGAAGATCGACCCTTCATCGGTCAAGAGTTCGATGGGGCGAAAGGAGCCGGCATTGCCAAAAGTTTCCGGACTTGTGATCGCCTTGAAGATCATCTGGCAGTCCACAAAGGTCGCATCGCGCGAGGAATTGAGCGATGTCTTGCTCTGGTCGGGATTGCCGCGAAGATCGACGGTGAACGCATCGTCCGTAATGGTGATCGCCGCCTTGATCACCCGCCCGTCCTCCAGGGTTTCTTCCGCCTCGAAAGTTCCTTTCGGCAGATCCGTCATGGCGGCGCGGGCGATTTTTTCGCCAAGCGCTATGTAGTCCGTCATCGCGTGCCTGACGGCGGCCTCGCCATATTTCTCCACCAGGCTCAAGAACCGTTTCTGCCCGGCGCGCATGGAAGCAACGCCCGCCCAGAAGTCGCCTTTCGTCGTTTCCGGCACGCGCGAGTTCATCAGGATAATGTCCAGCACCGCCTGATTGACCTCGCCGCGATCAATGACCTTGATCCCGGGAAGCTGGAGCCCTTCCTGATAGACCTCCGTGGCGTCCGGGCTGATTCCGCCGGGGAACGCCCCGCCGAGATCGACCCAGTGCGCTTTGTTGGCGAGCCAGCCGATCAGCGATCCGTGGGCGAACACCGGCAGAATCATCACCACATCGTTGATATGGCTGACGCCGCCATGATGGGGAATGTTCAGCATGAAAATGTCGCCGTCATGAATGTCGGCGGCGTTGAATTTTTTCTTAATCGCGGCGACGCCGGGCTCCAGCATGCCGATAAATCCCGGAATGCCCGAGCCCGAACTCGCCAGTTCGCCGCGATCATTGAAGAGGGCGACGCCGAAATCGAGCACCTCATAGATAATCGAACTCATCGCCGTGCGCCGCATTGTGGCGAACATCTCATCGGTGATTGCCGACAGTGAGCTTTGGATGATTTCGATGGTGATGGGATCGAAGTCAGGAGACAATTCCTGTGCGGTGGAAGACATAAGCGATCCCCTTAAATTTCTACGTGCAGATTGCCGTAATCATCGACGGTGACGCGCTGACCCGGAAAGACGACGGTCGTGGAGCCGGCTTCCTCGATAATCGCCGGTCCCGAAATGGCGGCGCCGCGGCCGAGCCGGCTGCGGTCATAGATCGCCGCATCGAGAACGCCATCCCTGTCGAAGTCGACCCGGCGGCTGCCTTTCAAGGCGGCGTCCGCATCGGGGCCCTCGTCAATGACGGCGAGCGCCGGCCGGTCGACCGCAGCATAGGCGACAATTGAGAAGTTGACGACTTCAATGGCGTTGTCGAGCCTGTAGGTGTATTCCCGCTCATAGGCGGCCTTGAAGTCTTCGATGACGGCAGCGACGCCGGCTTCCGTGAGGCCGCCTTCTGCGACCGGAACGCGAACCGAATGTTCCTGGCCCTGATAGCGCATGGACAAGGCCCGTTCGAGACGGACCCGTTCTCGCGCAATTCCTTCCGCCTCATAAGCCGCAATCGCTTCGCGCTCCATTTCCTTAAATGTGTCGCTGACCGCCTGTGCGGTGGACGGAACAAAGAGGCATGGTTGCGTGCGTATGTAGTCCCGCCGCAAGTCGGACATCAGCATGCCCCAGGCGGAAAACACGGCCGAATGGGCAGGTATGATGACTTTGGGAATATTGAGTTCCGCCGCCAGGGCCGTTGCATGCATGGCGCCGCCGCCGCCGAACGCCACCATGGTGAAATCGCGCGGATCGTAACCCCGGTTGATAGAAACCAGTTTCAGCGCGTTGGTCATATTGTTATTGGCGATGCGGATGACGCCGCGCGCCGCTTCCTGCGCGGACAGGCCGAGCCTCGCGCCCAGTTTCGCAAAGGCGGCTTCCACCGCCGCCATGTCCGCCTCGATTTCGCCGCCGATGAAATAATGCGGATTGATCCGCCGCAACATGAGATTGGCGTCGGTCGTCGTGGGCTCAACGCCGCCCTTGCCGTAAGCGACGGGGCCCGGCGCCGCGCCCGCGCTTTGCGGGCCCACATGCATTTTCCCATGCTCGTCGACCCAGCCGATGGAACCGCCGCCATTGCCGATTTCAACGATGTCCACGACCGGCGTCATGATCGGATAGCCCGCCGACTTCTCGCTGCGTTCAATCATATACTGGCTGGTGACCGCGACCTCGCCATTATCGATAAGCGAGCATTTCGCTGTCGTGCCGCCAATATCGAAGGCGATGAGATTTTTCATGCCAAGCGCCTCCCCGAGCGCCGCTGCGCCCAGAACGCCGCTGGCGGGTCCCGATTCGACAATGGAAATCGGCGTTCTCTTTGTCGCCGTCACCGTATCGATGCCGCCATTGGACTGCATCACATAGAAAACGCCTTTGAACGCGTTTTCTTCAAGACGCGTTTCGAGCTTGCCGAGATATTGCTCCGTCGTCGGCTGAACATAGGCGCAGACGGCCGCGGTGTTGGTGCGTTCATATTCACGCCATTCCCGCGATATCTCATGCGACGCGACCACGGAGACTTCCGGCCAGATTTCGCGAATATGCTCGGCGATCTCGATTTCATGAATTGGGTTGGCGTAGCTATGCAAAAGGCAAACAGCAATCGTCTCAACGCCTTCATTCCTGAAATCTTCAAGGATCGGGTCGATCCCGGAAAGGTCGAGCGGCTTTACAACTTCGCCCTTGTAGTTCATGCGCCCGGCGATCTCCCGGCGGAGATAGCGGGGAATGAACGGCTCCGGCTTCTGATATTTCAGGTTGAAGAAATCCGGCCTGTTGCCGCGGGCGATTTCGAGAATATCGCGAAACCCCTGTGTCGTGATCAGGCCGGTTTTCACGCCCTTTCGCTCGGTCAGCGCATTAATAACGACGGTGGTGCCATGAGCGAAAAACTCGACATCCGCAAGCGACACGCCGGCCTTGCTGAACGCGTCCGCAACGCCTTTTTCAAAATTGGGCGGCGTCGTATGGGCCTTTTCCGCTTCCACCGACCGGACTTCGCCGGTCTGCTCGTCAATGTTGAAATATACGAGATCGGTAAAAGTCCCGCCGACATCGGACGCCGCTCGAATCTTAACCATCCCTCTTATACACCTTTGTTATTCAGCGGCAGGACGGCGCCGGTAAAACCGCGCGGCCTGCTCCTCCGTAATGAAACCGTTCTTCAGATCGTCTTCCAGCGCCTCCTCGGAACGCTCGCACGGGTCGCCCCATCCGCCGCCGGTCGCCGTCACGCAGCGCACAATGTCGCCCTTTTTCATTTGCACGCGGGAAGGCTTGCCATAAATCTCTCTGGCGTCTTCCGATCCGTCCTGGCGAATAAGCTCGACATAATTCGACGAACCTTTGGCGCCGCCGGCGGCGCCCCAGGGCGGAAACTTGAAACGGCCGAAACTGCCGCTGAAATGCGCCTGATCGCAAAGGATTTCGTAATCGAGATAGACGCCCTTTCCGCCCCGGAATTTTCCTTCGCCGCCATCTTCATTATGAAGCGCATATTGTTTGACGCGAACGCCGTAACGCGCTTCCTGAATTTCAACGGGAATATTGTAAGTCTCCCCGTCAGCGACGGAAAACTGGCCATTGAGCCCGTCGCGGTCGCTCATGGCGCCCCAGCCGCCCACCAAAGGCTGCACGAGAATAACGTCATCTCCCGTTTCCGGATGCGTGGCCGACAAGATGAAAGCGCAGACCGACAGAACATGCCCGGCGGTCAAACGGTCGGGCAAATGCTCCGCCATCGCCTTCCAGATCAGATCCTCCGCATAAAGCATTGTCTCCCAATAGGTGGAGACAGGGGCCGGCCGCTCAGCGGTAAAAACGGTCCTGTCCGGACAGACGATTTCAAGCGCGCGGAAACACCCTCCATTGGAAGGTATCTGCGGATTGGTCAGCGCCTTGAAAATCGTGCGAACCGCCGCAACGAGCGCCGTGCGGCCGTGATTGATGGGGCCCAGCGCCTGCGGCGCAGAGCCGGTGAAATCAACTTTGAAACTGTCGTCACTGATCTCGATGCGCACGCAAACCCTTAAGGGGTCTTCGCCCTGCCCGTCATCGTCGATCCAGTCCTCAGCCTCGAAAACCCCTTTCGGAAGTTTCTTCAGCTCCTCTGCAATCATGGCCTCGCCATAATCGAGCAGCCCCTCCATCGCGGCCGCCATCGCGTCGGCGCCGTATTTTTCATACAGCATGACAAGACGTTCCGCGCCGACATTGTTGGCCGCGACGCCAGCCCAGAAATCGCCCAGCGATTCCTTGGGCATCCTGATATTCGCAGCAATAAGATCGAGAACGGGCTGGAGAACTTTGCCCTCCTCCATGACCTTCATGGTCGGAATCTGCAAACCTTCCTGATAGATTTCCGTCGAAGCGGGCGTGAAGCTGCCCGGCGTCATGCCGCCGACATCGACCCAATGCGCCTTGTTGACGGCAAATCCGACAAGCGCGCCTTCAAAGAATATGGGCTTGGCAAGGGCAACATCGGAAAGATGCGTGCCGTAATAGGGGTCGTTGCTGATAAAAACGTCGCCCGGCTTGATCTCGCCCTTGGCGCCGAATTTCTCGATAATCTCTTTCACCAGCGCGTCGATCATGCCGAGAAAAACCGTCGTGCCATTGCCTTGTGCAATGAGATCGCCGTCTTTCGTGGTCAGTCCGACCGAATAATCCAGCACTTCATAGATGATCGGGCTCATGCTGGAGCGCGCCATGGCTTCGAACATCTCGTCGCCGATCGCCACCAGCGCGTTTTTAATGATCTCCTGGCTGAACTTGTCTGATTTGTGCTCGATCATGACGCCCTCATCTGGATGTGGATATTGCCATAGTCGTCCATATGCGCGCGTTTGCCGGGCGAAATGACGATTGTGGCGGTGGGGTCTTCCAGCACGGCAGGCCCGGCGATCTTCATGCCCGGCTCGATCAGGGACAAATCATACTCATTCGTGTCATGAACGCCGTCGGCGCCAAAATCGACTTTTCGGACGCCCTTTTGGGCTTCCGAGAGAGCGCGCCCAGTCACGGGAAGCGGCGGAAGCTGTTTCTTGTCGATATCGGCAAAAACAACGATGTGAAAATTGACAAGCTCCACATCGCTGTCGAGCTGAAACGTATATTCGCGCATATGCAGCGCATGAAACGCCTTGGTGAGCTCTTGCAACGCTGCATCGTCGAGCCGCTTGTGCGGCGTCGGCACTTTGACGGTGTGTTCCTGACCGGCATATCGCATGTCGGCGAAACGCTCGATGCGCATGGCGTCGGCGGGCATGCCCTCCGCCAGACATGTTTCACGCGCCTGCGCCTCCATCGCCTCATAAGCGGCTTCAATATCATCGGCCGCGCCGGCATTCAGGGTTTTCACCTCTGTCTTCAGGAAATCCCGGCGCAAATCGCACATCAGCATTCCCCAGGCTGAAAACACCGAGGAATTCACGGGGATGATGACTTTCGGCGTCATCAGCTCTTCGGCGAGCGCAACGGCGTGCATGGCGCCGCCGCCGCCAAATGCGATCAGCGCGAATTCCCGGGGGTCATAGCCGCGATTGAGCGATACGAGCTTCAGCGCATTGACCATGTTTGCATTGGCGATGCCGATAACGCCGCGGGCGATGTCTTCCTTGGTTTCGCCGAGCGCTTCAATGAGCGGCTCGAAAGCGCGGTCTATGCTGTCCCAGTCCGGCTCCTGCTCGCCGCCAAGAAACAGTTTCGGATTTATCCGTCCCAGGACAAGATTGGCGTCCGTCGTGGTTATGTGCTCCCCGCCCCGGCCATAGGCGGCCGGACCCGGTTGAGAGCCCGCGCTTTGCGGCCCCACATGCATCCGCCCGCCCTTGTCGACCCAGGCGATGGAGCCGCCGCCATTGCCGATCTCGACCAGATCGACCACAGGCGTGCGGATCGGATAACCGGGATTGGTCCTGTCCCACTCGATTTTATAAGACGTCGTGATCTTGGCCGCGCCATTTTCAATGAGCGCGGTCTTGGCGGTCGTGCCGCCGATATCGAGCGCGATCAGGTTTGGCTCCCCGATCTGAACGCCTAAGGCGGCGGCGCCGAGGACCCCGCTCGCAGGACCGGATTCGACCATGGAAATGGGATCGTTGCGCGCGCCCTCGACCGTCGCGACGCCGCCATTCGACCGCATGATCAGCGGCTTGCCGGAAAGCCCGCGCGCAGTCAGTTTTTCATCGAGCGAAGCAAGATATCCCTTTGCTATCGGGTGAACGTAAGCCGACAGGACAGCCGTGCTGGTGCGTTCATATTCACGCCACTCGCCGCAGACCTTATGGGATGCGATTATTGAAACATCCGGCCATAACTCCCGGACGCGCGCCTCAATCGCCAGTTCATGCTCCGGATTGACGTAAGCATGGAGACAGCAAATCGCGACGGCCTCAACCTCTTCGGCTTTCAGCGCGGCGACAATGGAGTCCACTTCATCGAGCGCAAGCGGTTCGACCACGCGGCCGAGATAATCCATCCGTTCGGTAATTTCATGGCGGAGATAGCGCGGCACGAAAGGCGCCGGTTTCTTGAAGGCGAAATTGAAAAGATCGGGACGGTTGCCGCGCGCGATTTCCAGAACATCGCGAAATCCGCGCGTCGTGATAAGCCCGGTTTTCGCGCCGCGCCGCGACAACAGCGCATTGATGACGACGGTTGTGCCGTGAACGAAGTCATCTATCCGCGCCGGATCGATGTCGGCTTTTTCCAGCACTCTGATGACGCCTTTTTCAAAATTCGGCGGCGTCGTATCCGATTTTGTGATCCGGATTCCATCGTCATCGATGCACACAAGATCGGTAAAGGTGCCTCCTACATCCGTTGCAACACGCATCGTTATCAAGGCCTTTCGATTATTGTTCGTTAAGTCTGGTCTCCTCCCTGAATATGCGCCGCGCCGCGCTCCATAAGATGAGCGCGGCGCGCCTGAGGGAGCGTTAGAAATTCACGCGCAAATCGACCCGCCACAAGCGAGGCACGCCGGCATTTGCGAAGCCGCCAAGGACCCATTCAGAGTTGTAGACTTCATCGGTGAGGTTATCGACGGACGCTGTCAGCGCCCACGAACCGTCATTCGCCTCAAAGCCGGCCCGCGCGTTGACGAGGTTCAGCGCCGAGCGCGCCGTCGTGTTTTCGGGGTCCCAGAATTGCTCGCCCCGGCGCTCATAATCGACGCGGCCGAAAATGCCGATCGAACTCGTAATCGGCGTGCGATACTGAAGACCGGTGTTGAATGTCGTTTTCGCAACATACGGCGCATAATTACCGACGGCCGCAGGATTGACCGTATACTCCTGAATCTCGCTGTCGGCGAGGCCGAAGGCGGCGTAGAAATCGAGGCCGTCATAAAGATTGGCGGTGAGCTCCACCTCGCCGCCCCAGATCTCGATCTCATCGACCGGAACCAGAACCTGCGCGCTGACGGCGCCGATAAACACAAAATAAGGCGCGTTGTCGACCTTTGTCCGGTAGCCGGAGGCATTAAGCGTCACGCCATCCATAAGCGTGGACTTAAAGCCGAGTTCATAGGTGGATGTTTCTTCCTGGGGCAGAAGATCGGAAACGCCCATAACGCCAGCGCCGGCGGCGACGGCGCCGACGCCATTCTGGTTAAACTGGCCCGAGCGGAAGCCTTTGCCCCATGATGCGTAAAGGTTGAGATTATCCAGCGCAGCGTAACGCGCCGTTATCTTCGGCTGGAACAAATCGAACTCGGCTGTATTCAGCGAGCCCGGCACGCCGGTCGGTGAGACGAGAACGCCATTAACATAGTTCCCCTGGAGAGGAGAAACCTGCTGTTCGCGGCTGTCTTTGTCGTAACGGCCGGCAAATGCGAGTTCGAGACGATCCGTCAGATCATAAGCTGCGTTGAAAAACAAAGCCCATGCCTCGTTGTTATTATCGTCTGCAATGAAACTTGTCTGAGGCGCCAAAGGATCAAAAACCGGCAGCCGCTTGGATATGGTTGGCAAACCATTTTCAAGATCGTTGTAAATAGACGAATTGATGAAACGGTCGGTCGCCACATAATATGCGCCCACCATCCAGCGGAACGCCTGGTCGTCCGGAGAGGTCAGGCGCAATTCCTGACTGAACGCCTCGACTTCAATATGCTGCGATTGAATGCCGTCCCCAAGCGGAAATGGCGGCGCCGGCGTCACCGTGCTCGCGGCCGTATAGGGAAACTGGTCGCTGAATGTCGTTTCTTCGATATGATCATAGGCCGTAACTGAACGCAGCGTTGCAAAGCCTAAATCCGCGTTGATGCGCAACGAAACCTGTTCCGCATCGCGCTCGTCAACGCCGAGATTGTTCGCCGTAAACTCGCGCTCGACCAAATCGGCGTCCGCAATCGTGAAATCGAATGCGGTGGGAAGTCCGGTCGTTTTATCGACGATCGCCGGCTGATAGGTGTAGTTCAGCGCGCCGCCTTCTGTTCTCACCAACGACCCCCGCAAGTCGGCCGTGACGGCGTCGCTCACGATAAAACGCAAATGGCCGCGAAGGGAAAGATCTTCGCTATAATCGACTTTTTCATCGAGGATAACGTTTTCAAGGACTCCGTCACGATCTGAATAGCGCGCAGAAATGCGACCGAGAATGCGCCCCGGCACGATCGGGCCCGAAACCGATCCTTCAAGCTGAATGTCCTGGCCGCGCCCGTAACTCACCTGACCGTAACCTTCGAATTCGTCGGTTGGCATGGCGGTATTGATGATGATGGCGCCGCCTGTAGCATTCCGGCCATAAAGCGCGCCCTGCGGCCCGCGCAAGACTTCGATGCTATCAATATCGAAGAGAGGCTGGTCAAATGACCTGGAATTGACCTGCAGCACATCGTCAATGACCACGGCGACCGGCGCTTCGCCATTGCGAACCTGTGAAACACCGCGGATTGTAATGAAGCTGGTTCCTGAGTCCTGAGCATTCGCAAAGGTCACTCCAGGCGTCAGCGCGAAGAAATCATCGACCTGATCGATGCGCGCGTCCTTAATAAGCTCCGCCGTGAAGACCGTTTCCGAAATAGGAACGTCTTGGATGTTTTCTTCCCGGCCACGGCCAATCACCACGATCACATCGTCGGTCGCGCTGGTTTCACTTTGGGCCAACGCAGGCGCGCTCGTCACCGCCGACAAGGATGTGCCCCCCAATAAGGCGGCAAGAAAAATTCGATTGGCTCTGGTCATTGGGAACCCCTCCCGTTGGTGAAATACTGATCGAAAAGTGTCAGCATTCTGTGGGGTCACACAATTGTTAAAAAGAGTTGCCAGGCTCGGTAAATCGGGTGAGCCGCACAAGCCACACTACCCGTTCAGGTAGTCGGGCGCGCGCCCCGCGGCGATCCTCAGACCAATGCGCAGCGAGTGATAACTATCTGGTTTTTCAAGAATTCTTCAGCCTCTCGCCGCTCGTAAATACGGTTTACCGTCTCGAAACCGCTCACCACCTCGCCAAAGGCTGCAAAGCCCAACCCATCGGGATGACGCTTTCCGCCATAATCAAGTTCCGGCTCATCGCGCATGCAAATGAAGAAACTTCCAAAGGTTTCGCCAGCGCCATGCCGCGCCGTCGACAATGTCCATTTTTTATGGCTCAGACCTGTTTGCGACGTTGGCTCGTGGGCGATGGGAGCAACCGGTTGCGCATCCTCTTCGCGCAAGCCTCCCTGGATGACTTCAATCGGATTCTCTTTTCTCATGGAGGCGTTTTCGGAGCCGACAATCCGAAAAAAGAACGAACCGTCAAGCGCGCCTTTTGAGATGAGATCGCGAAAATAGCCTGCCGTTCTCGGCGCTTCTTTCAGGAAAAGGCGAATTTCGAATTCGCCGCATTCAGTTTGAAACCGGGCCTTCATCGACGCTTCCCCAATCTTTTCGCGGGCAAGCCTTGGCGAGAAAGTTTGCGTTAGTCAACCAGCCCCAGACGTTGTGCCTCAACAACCGCCTGTGTGCGCTTGTTCACGGACAGCTTTGAAAAAAGGCTTTTCAAATGAAATTTTACAGTATTCTCGGTGAGTTCGAGCGCCCGCGCAATTTCCTTGTTCGACATGCCGATAGCCAGTTTTTGAAGCACTTCATATTCACGCTCGCTTAACAAACCGGTGTCGCGCACAGGATTAAGCATCTTCGCGCGATCAAGAATTTCATGGATAAATTGCAGGGTGATCAGCTCTTCTTCCCGCTGATGGAGATCCGAACGAAGCGCCGGCAACAATCGCAAGATCTCTGCATTGCCGATAAACGGTCCCATCACGCGGCCATGAAGCGCGCTTTTCAACAAAGAAATGAGTTCCTGTTTCGCCTTATCCGTGGCGCCTTGCCTGATATGACCGACACATTGCGCCAATCGCAGGTAGAGCGTCCACGTGCCGGCGCCGACATTTTCGGCCAGCGACAACGCCTGGCCAAAACGGTCCGGTTTATCCTCCTTGCCCATCTCGGCGGTCACGCTCGCGCCCAAAAGATAGGACTGCCAATCTCTTTTATTTTCCTCGTAACGATAGTCTTGCAAGAAACGCCCCGCGGCGTCTGGCGCAACGGCCGCGGCGATATAGCCGCCGCCATGATGCGCCGTGAGGGCGTGCTCATGCATGGCGCAAAACTTCAACAATCGGTCGAGATTTCTCTGTTGCGCGAATGTGCGCATCTTTGAAAGAATACGGTAAGGCGCCTGCACGTCGCCGCACTGACGGGCGAACAGGATCGCCGCTTGCAATCCTGTCATATAGATATCAACCCATCCATCATTCTCGACCGTATGGAAAAGGGTTTCTTCGAAGGCCGGCCATTCGCTGCGGTCGCATTCGCCTTTCCAGATGCGAAGCGTGTATCCCAAAACCGATGCAAGCGCCTTCAACCCACTGTCCGAGCCGAAATTTTCATCCGCCATTTTCCCGGCGCGCTCAACATTCGCCGCGGCCGTGGCCAAATCGCCCTTGTAGAAAGCCGTATGCGCGGCGTGGATATAACAATAATTCAACCCCAGAACGGAAGCGCTTTGCCGCATGAAGGAGAACGCCTCGCGCAAACGGGCGCTCGCCAGGTCAAATTCCGCGCGGGACAAGTGGATCAGCACTTCCTCGCATCGAATCGTGCCCCAACCCAGCGCATCAAGACAGTCGGGGTCCGAGTACCGGTTGCGTATGCGCGAATGACTTTCGGTCCAAGAGGTTCGATCCTCATAGAGATTAATCATCGACTCAACGACCAGCTTGTCCGTGTCGCAAAGTTCCGGGCGCCTTTCATCGACAATCAGCTCCGACGCATCCAGCATCGCGCGCGCCTCGGGGATCTCTCCATACTTACAGTGCAAATAGGCGCGGGCAATCATCAGCCGCGCGCTGGACGCGATGACATCGTCCGGCAGCAGACGCAGAGCGCTGCGCAAAACGCCAATGCCGTCGTGAAGAATGATTTTCCAGCCCCCGGCCGCAAGAATCAGCGCCTCGCATTCCCCAAAGTCTCCGGCATTGGCGGCATAACGCACGGCTTCCACCAATTGTTTTTTTTCCGCATGCCAGCGGCTTGCCCGCAACAATATCGACTTCGCCTTTTCGTGACTTTGCCGGGTCAGCATCTCCCTGAGATATTCAGCAAACAGATGGTGCAATCGATACCATCCGCCTTTTGCATCCAGGGGAACAATGAGCGCGGCGAAAGAAGACAGGGAATCGATACGCCCCCAGGCCTTTGGCGAATCCAGCACGAAGTTTACCAGCTCAGGATTGAACCGCTCCAGAAAGGCAAGCGTTAACAGAAGCTCTTGCGTATCGTCATCGAGGGTCGAGAGAACCTGCTCCGTCAGATAGGAGGCGATCAGCCCGCCATCGACGCCCGCCAGAATAGGCTCGTCAGGCGCATTGCGTCTTTGAACACGCGCCAACTGAACGGCCACGGGCCAGCCTTCGGTCTGATCGTAGATTTCAAGCCCGCTATTGTCGTCTGTCACATCGCGCAAAGCGAGAAGAGTTTCGGCCTTAGTAAGCCGCAATTGTTGCGCGTCGATTTCGATCGCATCCCCGGAAGCGATCAAGGAAAAGGCGTCAATATTCGGTTGGCGGCGGCTGTCTATAAAGATCGTAAATTGTGAGAGCGTGTCACGAATAAGGCGTTTGACGATCGCATTCACGGCGTCGCATTCGGCGCTGTGATAATCCTCCAGAATGAGGACAATCTGCCCTTCTTCATCATTCAGCGAGCGCACCAGCTTTGCCAGCACCGCATTTGTGGCGGCGTCGGCAAACCCGTCGCGCGCGCCTGTTACAAGCTCATCGAGCTTCACACCCGCGCGCGCAAGAACGAGGACGATATAGGCGAGGAATTGCTTTTCATCCGCCTCGCCCTGCTCAAGCGTGAGCCAGCCGTAACGGATGCCCTTTTCGGCGACGCCGGCGGCCCACTGACCCAAGAGGGACGATTTTCCATATCCGGCGGGCGCCACGATCAGCGCCAGGCGCTTGTTGACCGCTTCATTGAGCTGGGTGACAAGCCGGCTACGGGGCACAAGGTCGACCCTGGGCCTGTTCGGCTCGAATTTGGATTCGAGCAGCCAGGGCACGTCCGGAATATTGTGATCAACCGTCATCGCTAGCCATAAACCCAAGGAAAAAAGCGCCGCGCCTCAGTGATCGCCAGCGCCGAAGTGTCCTGGACCTCCTTCATAACCGGAATTGTCGAGCTTTACGCAACGCCAGGCAAGGCCGCAAGGACGTGGCCCAAAGCCCGATACGCCGCCTTATCTTTCGCCCGCCCTTTCCCAGAGATAATCGCACCCTCCCGAAGCATATGACAGGACAGGGCTTGCGGAACCTTTCTGACTGCAGCTTTAAACCGGTCGAGGCGGCCTTCCCTTGCGTTCTCAAGCTTTATCTGGGGGGTTGAGTGATAGTTCCTCCATCTGTCTCCCATCAACGGCAAAGAGCCATGACATGGGCAACACCACATTAATCCGAAGACTGATAAAATTTTCCAAGGAAACAAAAGGGAAATGGTGGGCGGTGACGGGTTCGAACCGCCGACCTACTGGGTGTAAACCAGCCGCTCTTCCAGCTGAGCTAACCGCCCTTGCCCGAAGGCGCTCATTTTCGCGCCTGGGGGCGCTTCTCCTAGCCTGCGACGCCTCGCGGATCAATCTTCGCCCAAAAGAAAAACCGGCGGACAACGCCCGCCGGTTTTTCAAATGCCAGTCGCAAGACGCGTCCTAGTTGAGCGCGTCTTTCAGGCCCTTGCCGGCCGAGAATTTCGGCTGCACCGATGCGGGGATCTGGATGGTCTCGCCCGTGCGCGGATTGCGGCCTTCGCGGGCCTTGCGCTTGGCGGCTGAGAAGGTGCCGAAGCCCACGAGGCGCACATCGTCGCCAGCCTTGAGGGCGTTGGTGATCGCGTCGAACACGGCGTCCACCGCCTTGCCTGCTTCTGCTTTGCTCATGTCGGCCATGTCAGCGACACGATCGATAAATTCGTTTTTGTTCATTCCTCCGGCCTTTCCGTTGTTTCGGGAATTGAAAACTGTCGACCTGGCGCGATTTTACGCGGGGGCCGGAGGCCAAAGCCAAGGAAAAATGGCTTAAAATAAGGGTTTTCCTTCCCCATACGGGTTATGTATATGCTTTTCCTACCTAATTTTTTCCATGAATTTTCATTCGCAAATGCGAAAAAGCCCGGAAATTCAAGGTTTTTCCCGAAAAAGCCGCCCCCTTTCGGGAGCGGCCGATTCGTTTGAGAGGCTGATCAAGCCTTAGTGGGTGACCACCGAGGCCCCGTCTCCGGCCTCGTCCGGCGACGGAGCGGGCTCCACCGGTTCGGTCCATTCGATGGGCGTCAGCTTCTTCCTCAGCGCATGACCGAGAACCTCGTCCACGGTGGAGACCGGAATGATCTTCAGGCCCTCTTTCACATTGTCCGGAATGTCGGCGAGATCTTTCTCGTTCTCTTCCGGAATGAGCACGGTTTTGACGCCCGCGCGGAGCGCTGCGAGCAGCTTCTCCTTGAGGCCGCCAATGGCGAGCACCCGGCCCCGCAGGGAAATCTCGCCGGTCATGGCGATGTCCTTGTGGATCGGCACGCCGGTCAGCACCGAGACAATGGCGGTCGCCATGGCGACGCCTGCGGAAGGGCCGTCTTTGGGCGTGGCGCCTTCGGGCACGTGGATGTGGATGTCGGTCTTGTCGAAGACCGGCGGCTCGATGCCGAAGGCTGTGGCGCGGCTACGCACATAGGACGACGCCGCGGAAACGGACTCCTTCATCACGTCTTTCAGGTTGCCCGTCGGAGTCATCTTGCCCTTGCCGGGCATTTTGACCGCCTCAATGGTGAGGATGTCGCCGCCAACCGACGTCCAGGCGAGGCCCGTGACAATGCCCACCTGATCTTCCCGATCGATCTCGCCGTAACGGTGCTTGGGCACGCCGGCGTAATCGCCGAGATTGTCAGCCGTGATTTCCACTTTCTCCGCCGCGCCGGTTTCGAGATCGCGCACGGCCTTGCGCGCGAGTTTCGAGAGCTCGCGTTCAAGGTTCCTGACGCCGGCCTCACGGGTGTAGCGGCGGATGAGCGTCATCAGCCCGTCATCGTCGATGGACCACTCCTCTTCCTTCAGCCCGTGATTTTCGAGCAGCTTCGGAATGAGGTGACGGCGCGCAATCTGCAGCTTCTCATCTTCCGTGTAGCCCGGAATGCGGATGATCTCCATCCGGTCGAGCAGCGGCTGCGGCATGTTGAGCGAGTTCGCCGTGGTGATGAACATCACATCCGAAAGGTCGTAATCGACTTCCAGATAATGGTCGGCGAAGGTCGCGTTCTGTTCGGGGTCGAGCACTTCGAGCAGCGCCGAGGCCGGATCGCCGCGGAAGTCCTGGCCCATCTTGTCGATCTCATCGAGCAGGAAGAGCGGGTTCGACTTCTTCGCCTTCTTCATGGACTGAATGATCTTGCCCGGCATGGAGCCGATATAGGTCCGGCGGTGACCGCGGATTTCCGCTTCGTCACGCACGCCGCCAAGCGACACGCGCACAAATTCGCGGCCGGTCGCTTCGGCGATGGACTTGCCGAGAGAGGTCTTGCCGACGCCCGGCGGGCCCACGAGGCACAGGATCGGGCCTTTGAGCTTGTTCATCCGCTTTTGCACGGCGAGATATTCGACGATCCGCTCTTTCACTTTCTCAAGGCCGTAGTGATCGTGATCGAGCACTTCCTCGGCCTTTTTCAGATCGGATTTGACCTTCGACCGGTTGTTCCACGGGATCGAGGTGAGCCAGTCGAGATAATTGCGGACAACGGTCGATTCCGCCGACATAGGGCTCATCTGGCGCAGCTTTTTCAGCTCCGCTTCCGCCTTGGTCCGGGCTTCTTTCGACAGTTTGGTTTTCTTGATCTTGTCCTCGATCTCGGAAAGCTCGTCGCGGCCGTCATCGCCCTCGCCGAGTTCTTTCTGGATCGCTTTCATCTGTTCGTTGAGATAATATTCGCGCTGCGTCTTCTCCATCTGGCGTTTGACGCGATTGCGGATTTTCTTCTCAACCTGCAGGACGCTCATCTCCCCTTCCATGAGGGCGTAGACACGCTCAAGCCGCTCGGCGACGCCGACGATTTCGAGAAGCTCCTGCTTTTCATTGATCTTGATATTGAGATGCGAGGCGACGGTGTCCGCAAGTTTCGCATAATCGTCGATCTGGCCGATCGAGACGATCACTTCGGGCGGCACGCGCTTGTTGAGTTTCACATAGGATTCGAACTGGGCGACGACGGAGCGCGACAGCGCTTCGAGTTCAGCGTCGTCGCTTTCACTCTCTTCCACATAGGCGGCTTCCGCCTCGAAATATTCCTCGGTGCGCACATAGTTTTGAATTTTGGCGCGCGACTCCCCTTCGACGAGCACTTTTACGGTGCCGTCGGGCAGCTTCAAAAGCTGCATGACCGACGCGATGACGCCGACTTCATAGATGTCATCGACTTCAGGATCGTCGTCGCTCGCATCCTTTTGCGCTACGAGCAAAATCTTCTTGTCGTTTTGCATGACGTTCTCGAGGGCGGTCACGGATTTTTCGCGGCCCACGAACAACGGAACAATCATGCCAGGAAACACGACAATGTCGCGCAGCGGCAATACAGGATAGGTAACGGTCTCGCTCATCAATCACTCCTTGAGGTCGCGCCTGTCTTCACAGCACGCGCCGGATTTTCTCGCGCCCGTCTCCATATAGAGCGGCGGTTCGCCTTTTTGCGCAACGCTTCATGAAAGCCGCCGCGCCTCTCACCGAAATCGCCTGTTATTTGAAAGGCTCTAGAGGCAGATGAAAAGGCTGACCGTCACTTTAGACAACGGCCGCGAATACGCAGTTAATGTGGCGGTCTTTCCCGCCATTTCAAGGCGGCGGGAAGGCGCTGATTTTCCTCAAATAATAAGAAAACGCCGCCCCCTCTAACAGGGGCGGCGCCTGAATTTTCACCAAACGGCGTCGCGCGATTACGCGCTGGCGTCGGCCTCGACCGCCTGCTTGTCGCGATCGGCGTAGATGTAGAGCGGCGTCGCGTTGCCTTCGACGACCTCGCCATTGACGACCACTTCCACAACGCCTTCGAGCGTCGGCAGTTCGAACATGGAATCGAGGAGAATGCCCTCCATGATCGAGCGAAGGCCGCGTGCGCCGGTTTTGCGCGCAATCGCCTTACGGGCGATCGCCGACTTGGCGTCATCGGTGAAGGTCAGCTTCACATCCTCCATTTCGAAGAGACGCTGATATTGCTTGATCAGCGCGTTCTTCGGCGAGGTGAGGATCTGGATCAGCGCATCTTCATCGAGATCTTCAAGGGTGGCGATAACCGGCAGACGGCCGACAAATTCAGGAATCAGACCGAATTTCAAAAGATCTTCCGGCTCAACTTCCTGAAGGATGGCGCCAATGCGGCGATCGTCCTCGCTTTTCACTTCAGCGCCGAAACCGATGGAGGAGCCTTCGCCGCGCCCCGCGATGACTTTTTCAAGCCCCGCAAAAGCGCCGCCGACGATGAACAGGATGTTCGTCGTGTCGACCTGAAGGAATTCCTGCTGGGGATGCTTACGCCCGCCCTGCGGCGGCACGGAAGCGACCGTGCCTTCCATGATCTTCAACAGCGCCTGCTGCACGCCCTCGCCCGACACGTCGCGGGTGATGGAGGGATTGTCCGACTTGCGGGAAATCTTGTCGACCTCGTCGATATAGACGATGCCGCGCTGGGCGCGCTCCACATTATAATCGGCAGCCTGAAGCAGCTTGAGAATGATGTTTTCCACATCCTCGCCTACATAACCGGCTTCGGTCAGCGTCGTCGCGTCGGCCATGGTGAACGGCACGTCGAGGATCCGCGCCAGCGTCTGCGCCAGCAGCGTCTTGCCCGACCCCGTGGGACCGATCAGGAGGATGTTCGATTTTGCGAGTTCGACATCGTTGTTCTTCGCCGCGTGGTTGAGCCGCTTGAAGTGGTTATGCACCGCGACCGAGAGAACCCGTTTGGCCTGCGACTGGCCGATGACATAGTCATCGAGAACCTTGTGGATTTGCTGCGGGCTCGGAACGCCGTCGGTGGCCTTGACCAGCGACGATTTCGATTCCTCGCGGATGATGTCCATGCACAGTTCGACGCATTCATCGCAGATGAATACGGTCGGACCCGCGATCAGCTTTCTGACCTCGTGCTGGCTCTTGCCGCAGAATGAGCAGTAAAGGGTGTTTTTCCCGTCACCGCCGCTGCTCTTGCCGCCGATCTTGCTCACTATACCTGCACTCCTTCGTCAGCGCCGCACCCGAAAACGGAAAAAGGCCAACGCCATTCATGATTTACTGGCGCAACCTGCGCCGGAACCCGGCCTTTTCGGCCGCCGCTGTCCCGCCAAGCTGCACGATTGGCGCCAAGGCCGTTTCGGGCCACTCGCCATAGGACCATATTCCGACCGAACCAATCAAGGAACCATTTCGTCCCTAGCTTAACGGATATGGTGAATTTTCCCCTCCTTACGACTCCGACGGCGCGGTGCGCTCACTCAATACTTTGTCGATCAATCCGAAGGAAACCGCCTCTTCCGGGTCCATGAAATGGTCGCGGTCTAGGGTTTTCTCAATAGTTTCATAGGATTGGCCAGTGTGGTGGACATAAATCTCGTTCAGCCGGCGCTTGATCTTGATGATGTCCTGAGCGTGGCGCTCAATATCGGAGGCCTGGCCCTGGAAGCCGCCGGAGGGCTGGTGGACCATGATCCGGGAGTTCGGGAGCGAAAAGCGCATCTCTTTCTCCCCAGCCGTGAGGAGCAGCGAGCCCATGGAGGCCGCCATCCCGACGCACATGGTGGAGACCGCCGGGCGGATATACCGCATGGTGTCGTACATCGCGAGGCCGGCCGAGACCGAGCCGCCCGGGCTGTTGATATAAAAGGCGATTTCCTTTTTGGGGTTTTCCGCCTCCAGAAACAGAAGCTGGGCGATGATCAGGGTCGAAACCTGGTCATGCACGGGGCCGGAGAGGAAAATGATCCGCTCTTTCAGGAGCCGCGAATAAATGTCGTAGGCGCGTTCGCCCCGGCTCGACTGCTCGACGACCATGGGGACGAGCGTGTTCATGTAAATATCCAGGGGGTCTTTCATCGACATCCTTCCTTAAGCGTCTTTCTTGCCTTGCGGCCTGTTTCTCATCGCGTCCGGCCGGCGTCGAGGCGGGTCCGGCCGGTTAAAATTCTTCCTTAAGATGGGGGCTCCGGCGCTGGGCGCCAGCCCTCATTTTGCGCAGCCTAACGCGTCCCGCTTAAGCGAGGGTTATTCTTTTGAAAATGCAAGATATTGATTGCATCTGTTCCGAAACCGGAACGGATTGCCGCAAGGCGGCGCGCTTCCGTCCGAATTTGGCGCTTTCAGACTAAACTCAACATTAACCGTGACGAAGACGAGGGCGGCGCGGAAGCCGCCTTCCCCTTTCACAATTTCATGACCGAAGCGCGATTCACCGCGGGCGGCGGGCCCGGACTTAAAGGTCGACGCCGTCCGGCTCTTCCATCAGCTTGTCCTTGCTGACGGTTTTGTCCTTCACCTCGGCGCGCTCGATGATGTAGTCGACGACTTTTTCCTCAAAGAGCGGCGCGCGGACCTGCTCCAAGGCCTGCGGGTTCTTCTGATAGAACTGCAGGACTTCCTGCGGCGAAATATTCTGCCCCTGCATCTGCATATACTGGGCTTCCTGGATCGCCTGACGCTGGACCGCCTGCTGAAGTTCCTGCGAGGGAACCTTGACCTCGGCGCGCTTGCCGATTTCCGCCAGAACGAGACCGAGACGCACGCGGCGTTCGGCGATCTTGCGGTATTCCTCTTTCAGCTCCTCGTCGGACTTGTCCTTGTCTTCCTCGTCGCGCTCGGTCGATTCGACCTGACGCCAAATCTGCTCGAATTCGGCGTTGACCATGCCCTGCGGCAGTTCGAAGTCATGGGCTTCATCGAGCTTGTCGAGGAGCGAGCGCTTCAGATGGCTGCGGGAGAGATCTTTGTAATCGCCCTCGATGCGTTCCTTGATGCGCTTTTTCAGATCGTCGAGGCTTTCGAGGCCGACCTTCTTCGCGAGTTCGTCATCGATCGCGGGCTCTTCCGGCGCGCGCACTTCCTGAACATGCACGTCAAAGACCGCATCTTTGCCCGCGAGATTCTTGGCGTGATATTCTTCAGGGAACGTGACTTTCACTTCGACGTCGTCGCCGGTCTTGGCGCCGATAAGCTGGTCCTCGAACCCGGCGATGAACTGGCCTGAACCGAGCACGAGTTCAAAGCCCTCGCCTTTGCCGCCTTCGAACTCTTCGCCGTCGACCTTGCCCACAAAGTCGATCAGAACCTGATCCTTTTCTTTCGCTTTGGCGGTCTTGCCGCGCTCCTTGTAGCTCACCTGCTGTTCGGCGATTTTCGCGAGCGCCTCGTCCACATCGCTTTCCGGCACTTCGGCGACCGGGCGCGTCAGCTTCAGCGTGGAGACGTCCATAGGCTCGAAGGTCGGCAGGATCTCCGCCTGAAGATCGTATTCGAGATCGGCCTTGCCTTCGATGACGTCGTCAATCTTGGAGATCAGCTCCGGGCGCGGCGTCGTCGCCGGTTGAAGATCGCGCTCGGAGAACGCTTTCTGCGATGTCTCGGTGACGATGTCCTGAATGATCTCGCCCATCATGCCCTTGCCGTAGAGCTTTTTGAGATGCGCGACGGGCGCCTTGCCCTTGCGGAAGCCTTTCAGATGAACGCGGCCTTTGACTTCCTCAAGCTTGGCGACAAGTTTCTTGTCGAGCTCCTCGGCGGAGACTTTCACCTGGAATTTGCGGTCGAGCCCTTCGGCGCTTTTCTCGATGACTTCCATTTTTATCTCGTCTTTCATTTGGCCGGCTGGCCGGTAATCTCGTTCGTCATGCTCGCGGCGGCCTCCGGCCGGCTGCGAATGGTGCGGATGAGAGGACTCGAACCTCCACGCCTCGCGGCGCCAGAACCTAAATCTGGTGCGTCTACCAGTTCCGCCACATCCGCATGGCCCAGAAACGGCCGAAAGGCGCAACCCCGAAAGGCGCAACCCAAGGGCGCAAAGCAAAACGGGCCGGCGCGGCTGCGGCGGCCCCCTCGCGAGCGCGCTTCTATAACAGAGAAAATCCGCCTGTCGAGGCGTCAGCCCTCCGATTACAGCCGTTTTTCGAACCACGTCACGTCATGATAGCGGCCGAATTTGCGGCCGACCTCGTGATAGGTGCCGATCTCCTGGAATCCGAAGCGCCGATGGAAGCGGATCGAGCCGTCATTAGGGAGCGCAATCCCCGCATAGGCCCGGTGGAGATCCTCATCGGCGAGGGCTGAGAAAAGGTGCTTATAGAGGGTCCCGCCGACGCCGCAGCCAGCCAGATCGGGGGCGACATAGATCGTCGTCTCGACCGACGTCGCGTAGGCTTTCTTGGCCTTGAACGCCATGGAGCCCGCATAGCCTGCGAAGGCCCCTTCCCGTTCCGCCACGAAAAGCCGGTGCGGACCTTGGCTCGCGAACTGGGCGAACCAGGGCTCCCTCGCCTTCACCGTAAAGGCGCCCACATCGAAAGTGACGGCCGTGTTTTCCACAAAATGATTATAAAGTGCCGTGATCGCCTCAAGGTCCCGGCGCTCCGCCGGGCGAACGGAAACGCCGCTCATTGTTGCGCGGCGCCTTGTTGGTCAGGCGCATTGGGCTGCTGCGGCGCTTGTTGAGGCTGTTGTTGGGGAGGGGCGAAAAGCTGGCGCAGGACCGTCGGGACGGCGCGCGGAAGATCCTCGGCGATGAGCCCCGGCCCGGCCGCCTGCCCCGTCGCGCCGTGGACCCAGACACCGGCGCCTGCAGCGGCGAAGCCGTCCATGCCTTGCGCCTTCAGCCCCGCGATGAACCCGGCGAGGACGTCGCCAGCGCCCGCGGTCGCAAGATCGGGCGGCGCATTGGCGTTGATGAGGACGCGCCCATCAGGCGCCGCGATCACCGTGTCGGCGCCCTTGAGCACCACGACGCATCCGGCCTTCTCGCTCGCGGCGCGCGCTGCAGCGAGCTTGCCCCCGCCTTCCTGCAACAACTTCGCCTCATCGGGAAACAGCCGCGCGAACTCGCCCGTATGCGGCGTCAACACGTCATCGGGGCGCAAGGCCGAAAACAAGGCTTGCGGCTCATCCGCGAAACTCGTGATCGCATCGGCGTCAAGCACCGCGCCGGCCTTGCTGTTCAGGATCGCGAGGACATTTCTCTGGGTCTTCGCGCCGACACTCATGGCTGGCCCTGCAACAACGCACATTGAGATACGGTCCGCGTCTTCAAGATGTGCCGCGAGATGTTCCTCGTTGTCGCAAACGCGCAGCATGATGGCGGTGAGATGCGCTGCATGAACCGGGGCCGCCGCCTGCGGCGACAATACGGTTACGAGTCCCGCCCCGATCCTGAGCGCGCCCTCCGCCGCGAGCCGGATGGCGCCGGTGTTGAGCGGTCCGCCCGAGACCGCCATCACGCTCCCGCGCGTATATTTGTGCCCGCCCCAGCGCGGCCTCGGAAACATCGCGCCCCAGAGCGCGGGATGGTTTTCGTAGGTTTTCGGTTCTGCTTTCGCAGACGCCTCATCGCTGATGCCGATATCGGCGATGTCGACGGCGCCCGACAAGGCTCGGCCCGGAAACAGAAGATGCCCTGGCTTTCTCGCGTGAAAGGTGACGCTGCGCGCCGCCTGAACGGCCGTTCCCATCACCGCCCCGGTATCAGCGTTGACGCCGGATGGCAGGTCGATGGCGAAGACCGGCGCGGGCGCGGCGTTCATCGCCTCGATCGCCGCTTTCGCCGCGCCTTCCACATCGCGCGCAAGGCCGTTGCCGAAAATCGCATCGACGATCAGCCCGGCGCCACTCAACAGCTCCGGCGAAAACGCAGCGATCTCCCCCTCGAAGAGATCGGCCATGAGTTTGGCGTCGCCCTTCAGGGCCTCGCGCTCGCCCACCAGACCGACCCGCACGGGCCAGCCGGCGTTTGCAAGCTCGCGCGCAACGACGAAGCCGTCGCCGCCATTATTGCCGGGGCCAGAGACCACCGTGACCGGCCGGGCCGACCAGGCGCGCTGGATAATCTCCGCCGCCTTGCCCCCCGCCGTCTCCATCAGCGCCGCCGACGCCGTCCCGGCGTCCATCGCCGCGCGTTCGGCTGCGCGCATTTCATCGGCCGAGAGCACAAGATAAGGGTTCACGAGGGGTCGCCGCCTTTCGAATTCAACGATCTGGTGTAAAACGGTCTTAGCAAATTTCCGGGATCATGCCCAAACCGACAGACAGCGAGCCGCCCCATGAAAAAGATCGAAGCCATCATCAAGCCGTTCAAACTCGACGACGTGAAAGAGGCGCTGCAGGAACAGGGCCTGCAAGGGATGACCGTCACCGATGTGCGCGGCTTCGGCCGGCAAAAGGGGCATACGGAGCTTTACCGGGGCGCGGAATATGTCGTGGACTTTCTGCCCAAGGTGAAGATCGAGCTTGTGGTCGATGACGGCCAGGCCGACCGCGCCGTCGAGGCGATCAAGAACGCCGCCCATTCGGGCCGCATCGGCGACGGCAAGATTTTCGTCTCAACGGTCGACGATGCAGTGCGGATCAGGACGGGTGAGACGGGTCGGGACGCACTTTAGGCGTTTCACGGCATAACGAGTTGCCAAGCCGTCTAGCCAATTATAGAGGCCATGGCCGCATTCTAGTGGCCATGGCGTGGTTTAATCGTCGATATTGATGCGGAACCCCGTGTTGGATTTTCCGTTGTCTCCCAAACTGCGACTAATACCTGCCATAAACAAAATCGTCAGACCACCACCAAAGGAAAACAGCCCAGCCTTCCACGAAATAGTTTCTGGATATTGGGCCCAAGCCATCCCTAGCGCCAATCCTACTATTACGAACATAACACCTACTCGCTTAAGCATCGGATCCGCCCGGTCATAATTTCTGTCAGTCATAAGCGCCCTTCTCTTCTGCCAACCCGCCCACAAGTTTAGATATGCCACTATCATCTGATTACAATATTTTACTGGATATTATTTCAGCCTGTACTTATTAAAATTGGCAGCCAAACATGAGGTCTGCTAACAGCACTGCTGCTTGTTTATCCTGCCCGCATAAACGGCAGCGGGCCACATAAAAGGCTAAACAGGAGGGTGATATTATTCACCACTTTCTCGGCGGTATTATCGCCCTTCGAAAAAAACGTCACGAAGGTAATCCGCCACATACACGTCAAATGCGATAAGCACGCCAATGCCGATCATCCCGCCGAGAACGAATAGCAATCGTGCGGCGCGTTCTTCGGAAAGGAAAACCGCACTGACTGCAATTGCGCCATAGATCAGGGCGCCTAACAGGACAGCCACAATGGCGCCGGCGCGCGCCGCATCGAAACTACCGGTTCCTGTGTTTAGCTGCGCAAAGAAAATGGCTGCGGCCACACCGAACACGGGCAAAATGATCATGGCAAAAAAACCCGCAACGACCGGATTTGAAAACAAAAAACCGGGCAAGCTTTCCGGTTTGCCCATGGCTTTATTGAGCGGTCCGGGATTTGGAAACATGGCTTTCTCCACTCATCTCCGATGTTCGATAACATCAGGGGAGCGCACGGGGCGCGCGACAGTATAAGGCCAAACCGGAGGGGGTGGATAACTTTTCACCACCTTTTTTCCAGCCGTATACTGCTCCGCAGTTCGGACATTGAGAGGCGGTGTGGCCTGCCGTTCCCACTGGTCCGGATCGCAGTGTGCGGGCGGCGCTCCGCCGCGATTACCCCAAACGCGTGTTTTCGCGCGGATCGCGGACGGACGGAGCGTTTAGCACCCGGCCGGCCGTTGCAGTCGAGCCTTCGGGGAAAAGGCGGCGCTTCAGTCCCATTGGAGTTAAAGTTCCGTCGCCGGATGCGATCAATTGGCGGCGCTGTAAAAACTGCGCGCGGGNCGTGATGCGTCCATGTGCTACTACCAAGCGACGAGGATGTCTCACGTCCCGCGCACCTCTCTCATGCGTTCGGGCTCGCCGGAGCCGCGGCGGGTGTGGGGCATGAGTGCAGTTTCTCTTCCCCCGCTTGAGCGGGGGGAAGTGCCGAGCGGCGCGAGGCGATGGGGGTGAGGCGGAAAAAACCCCCTCCGGCCCTTCGACCCCGTAAACGGGGGAGGAGGAAGGCGGCGCAATAACGCTTTCGCCCCATCACCAATTTTGATGATGCCGGGGGCGGGGCGATTCCTATGTTGGGCTCGTCTTCGGCGCTTCGGGGGGAGGGCTGTTACGCGAGACCCGTCGGCCGGTGCGCTGAAGACGCTGTTTCGGACTCAATGCTTCAGGAAGGGGAATTCCGCCATGCACAGGATCTTTGCACTCATTATTTCATTTTCAATTGCGCTCGGCCTTGCATTCATCGCCGCCGGGGAGGCGCATGCGGATGACGATGCGCCGCTCTTGACCCAGCCCATGAAGTTCGGCGACGCCGCCATGGCCTGCACGCAGATCGTCGAGGAAGTCGGCGCCATGGAAGTTGTGCTGGGCGGCAACCCGTCCGAAGCGCTGATGGATGGCGAGCATCTGGCGAATATGGGAACGGGCCTCGCGCAACAGGCGGCGCTTTCCGCCGGGGCGGGCCGCGCCGTCGGCGCCATCGGCCAGGTGGGCGGGCTTCTCGGCCGGTCTTCCAAGAAGAAAAAAGAACGCGAGGCCGAACAGCGGGCCATCGCCGAGAAACGCTGGCTCTATATGGTCGGGCTCTATCAGGGCAAATCCTGCGCTGCGCAACTGGCCGCCGCCGCAGCCGAAACAACCCAGACAGCCGAAACGGCGGAGTAAGAAATCGGGAACGCATCGGATGACATTGCGATGCGTTCTCACGCCTGGCGCGACAACTGGCATCGTTGATCGCGTCTTTATATTCACACAGAATGAGTGCGCAGTTACATATGTCGGGCAGTGGCGTGAGTTCAGCATTCATCGACCGCATTTACGAAGCGTCGTTCGTACCGGACTTATGGCCGGACATTTTGAGCGAGCTTGCGGGCATGACGGAGTCGAAAGGCGGGCTCCTCCTTTCCACCAAGGAAAAGTCGCTCAACTGGACTGCGAGCGACAGCGTCTACGGCGCCTTTGACGATTATCTGAAAGGCGGCTGGTTCCGCCGCTGCGGCCGGCGCGTCTGCATTCTTGAAAAGGCCCATTCGGCCTTTTTGACGGAGCTAGACTACTGGACCGAGGATGAGCTTCAGAACAACGATATCTATCAGGACTTCTTTTATCCGCGCGATCTTGGCTGGTCCGCGGGGACAGGGCTTATCATGCCCACGGGCGATCATATCGTGCTCAGCGTCGAGCGCGCCCGCGGGCGCGGTCCCATCGAGGCGTCTTTCATCAGTACACTGAACGAGCTGCGCCCCCATCTGGCGCGTGCGGCGATGATTGCGGCGCGGATGGGGCTTCAGACCGCGACGACCGCGCGGGATGCGTTTTCGAAACTGTCCGTGCCTGTAATCCTGCTCGATCTCAACGGAACCGGCATCGAATGCAGCAGCGAAGTGGACACGCTCTCCGATGCGATCGCATGGGGCGCGAATGACCGCCTTGTCCTGAAGGACGGCGATGCAAACGATCTGTTCCAAAAAGCGCTTGCATCGCTCGATAAACGTTCTTCCGTCCAGTCCTTCGCCATCAGGAATGACGAGGGCCGCCCCGCCTATGTGGCCCATATGGTTCCTGTCAGCGGGTCGGCCCATGACATCTTCGCCAAGGGCTATGCGCTGCTCGTGTTCAATCCCATCGACCGGAAATCGAAACCGTCAATCGACCTCCTGCGGTCCCTGTTCGACCTGACCGCCGCGGAGGCGAGCGTCGCGCGCGAACTCGGCGCAGGCGTTTCCGTGGAACAGATTGCGGACAATGGCGGCGTTTCCGTCAACACAGTGAGGACGCAGGTCCGCAAGATCATCGAGAAAACAGGCTGCAGCCGCATGCCGGAAGTGGTCTCGCTGATCTCCAACCTGACATTGCCGCATTAGCTGAGGGCGGTTTATGCGGCGGCTTTCTTGACGGCTTCGGCCGGTCCTTCAAGATCGGCGCGGGTCAGCGCTGCGACGAGACGGGCGAAACGTTCCCTGGAGCTTGCCAGTTTCGCAAGGCGCGCGGCGTCTTCGGGCAGGTGCAGCGACTTCGCGGCCTTGACCGCCGGCCCGTCAATGCGCGGATAATATTCGTCCCAGACGAACTGCATCTCGCGCAGAAAAATATGGGCGCCCGTTTCGCCGATGCCTTTCGCCTCGGAGAGGAGAGAGACGGCGCGCTTTTCGTCGCCATCTGCCTCTGCGCGCAAGCGGCGCAGATCGCGCTTGTATTTTTCATCGACGAGTGTCGCCGTGTCGTAAAGATAATCGGCGGTGATGTTATCGTAACGCGCATAGCCGTTCTTGTTCAGAACCTCGATGCGCTTTGCGCGCGGCGTGTCGAGAATAACGCCGATTTTGTGAAGGTCTTTGGCGCGAAGCGCGGCGCCCGCCTCAATAGCGAGATCGCCCGAAATGCGCGCGCTCAACAGCATGGCGCCGATGAGCCAGTGGAACAGCTCCTGCGGCGTGTTGCGATCGATATGCGCCCCCATGGCTTCGCTGTAGAGCGTTCCCTGTTCCCTGATGAGGGCTTCGGCGATGTCGTGTTGGGTCATGGCATTGCTCCTCATGACGGCAATGGGAGCGGAGCGGATTTGTTCCCGAAAAAATCGAAAAGCGGCTTAAAACAGCGGTTGCGGCTTTGCAGGTTTTTTCGCAAGCGCCTTGTCGACGAGGTCGAGGAAATTCTCCGGCGTTTTTACTTTTTCCACGTCGCGCGCGGAAATCTTGACGCCCCATTTTTTCGCGATCGCTTCATAGCGCGGCGCGCGCCAGTCGATGAGCCGCGCAAAGCCCCAGCGGATGAAGGCGTCGGGATCGACTTTGCTTTCCGCGACGCCGGTTTCTTTCAGGTAATCAGCCCAGACCTGACGCAGGAAGCTCTCATTGTAATACATGGGTTTCGGGGCGCGGTCGAAGCGCGCTTTCAACGCTTCCTTATGGGCCTCGTCCCCGGCGATATAGATGATGAGGCAGGAATTGCTCACCGCTTTCAGCACCGGATCCTCTTCATCGTCCGGGTTTACGACTTCGCAGATCGAGCCCGACGTGTCGCAGATGAATTTGTCATAACCGTAAATCACCTTCGCCTTTTCGATAAAGAGCGGCGTGTCCAGCATGGCGCGGATTTCCGCTTCGCGATGCTGGCGCTGGCGGCGCACATATTCGTCGAAGGGAATGCCGCCCTTCGCCGGATCGCCCGGCTTGCCGAGATAAGTGGAAAGCGGCTCCAGATTGTCGAAGGTGATGTTAGAGGAAATGTAAATGGAATCGGAAAGGAGAAGCTCGCGCAGAAGCGGCGCCTTCATCGCCTCGCGCTTGAAATTATCCTCGATCGCCTCGTCCATATAGCGGGTGCCGATGCGGTAATCGACGGAATAGTGGAACCAGCGCTCCTCGGCGCGCAGCATGGAGGCGATCCGCGTCTTTCCGACGCCGGACATCCCGAGCACCGCCAGTGGATCGCCGCGTTTGTAAGGTTTCATTATCTTGCCGCCGCTTCTTCCCGCCCTGATAGCGGGTATTGATTGACGGGCCAATTGTCCAGAGAGATTGACTGATATTGCGTTAAGCTCGGATGATCTTGAAAAAGCATTACGGCGCCGGGGCTTCCGGGTCAGGTGCGCCGCCGGTCCGGCGTCGATCATTCAATCAGAAAACCGCCATGTATGGTGATAATTGTATCGCCCTGTAAGAGCGCCCTTTAGCCATTATCGTTTGAAAGCCTCTTCACCTTTTCAGTGACGAACTCCGCAAAATCGGTCGCGGCCGGATTGATGTTGCGCTGGCATCGAGCGATATTCACAGCATGCCGGTCGGCGTTATAGTCCGGCAGGACAGTAATAAGACGGCCTTCCGCCAAGGCGCTTGAGGCGAAGAAAGTCGGCAGCCGGGCTATGCCGATTCCGGCAATCGCCGCTTCAAGAAGGAGCTCCGGATCGCCAGTGGAAAGACGGATCGGCCCCAGGGCTACGCTCGTATCGCCATTTTTCTGCAGGGTGATGCGCCCCTGCGCGCCAGGTCCGCATTCATTTGTGACCGCGGGCCAGTTTTTAAGGTCTGCCGGGCTGGACGGCGGATCGCAATCGGTGAAGAGAGACGGCGCGCCGTAAAGCTTCGCCTCGACAAAACCGAGCGGCCAGAGATCGACCTGGCGGCCGGGGGACATCCCGACAAAGAATCCGAGATCCACTTGCGTCAGGTCGGGTGCGGCGAAACGATCTGTGAGAGTCACATCCACCGCGCATTGGGGACGCGAGAGAAGATAGTCGCGAACGAGATCTTTCAGAATACCGCGTCCGTATACGGAGGGCGCCTGAATCTTGATTATGCCGCGGCGCTCAGCGACGGCAAGGCCGAAAACATCTTCAGACAATTCGTGTACGGCATTTCGTGTCCGGCTGTAGAGACGTTGTCCGGTCGGGGTCAGTTCGAACCCGTCACTGTCCCGTTTGAACAGACGGGACCCAAAATCGTCCTCCAGCTTTGCGATATGCCGGCTGACCGTTGATTTCGGCAAGCCAAGCAATTCGGCCGCTTGTGAGATACGTCGCCGGTCGGCGACCGCGACAAAGGTGCGGAGCAGGTTCAAATCCAACATATAGGTCTCAAAAATGGAACGACCGTGCCATAATTGCGGGCTTGTTCAGGCAATGCAACGCAAATACCGTTCTTGGCAGAGGGCGAAGGCGCCATCGGCGGCAGGCGCACAGAGTTCATCAAGCCTCGCGAAGGCATGATCGGGCCTGCTCCGGCGGAAGCAACGTCCGGCAATCTAGGAGAGGAGCGTTGCCCCCGTATGTCGACCAAACTTGAACTGCTGACCCCTGATAATTGCCAACTGATCTTTATCGACCACCAGCCGCAAATGGCCTTCGGCGTACAGTCGATGGATCGGCAGACCTTGAAAAACAACACCGTGGCGCTGGCCAAAGCTGCCAGACTTTTTGGGATCCCGACCACCATCACCACGGTCGAGACCGAGGGATTCTCGGGCCACACCTATCCGGAGCTTCTATCGGTCTTTCCCGATCTTCCGCTGCTCGAACGCACCTCGATGAATTCCTGGGACGATCAGAAGGTCAGGGACGCCCTCGCCAAGAACGGACAAAAGAAGGTCATCGTCTCCGGTCTGTGGACGGAGGTTTGCAATTGTAGTTTTGCGCTCTCCGCCATGCAGGAGGGCGGATACGAAATCTACATGGTCGCCGACGCCTCCGGCGGCACCAGCAAGGAAGCCCATGACTACGCCATGGACAGGATGGTGCAGGCGGGCGTGATTCCGATGACCTGGCAGCAGGTTCTCCTCGAATGGCAGCGGGACTGGGCGCGCAAGGATACCTATGACGGCGTCATGGCCATCGTGACGGAACATTCCGGCGCTTACGGCATGGGCATCGATTACGCCTACACCATGGTCCACAAGGGCGCCGAGCGTGCGGCGCATGGGCCGCGCCTCGATCCTCAGCCGGCAACCTGACCGGAAGATGATCAAGTTTTTACACCCCACCCGCCGCGCCGCCCTTGCTGCCGGGTTGGCTTCGGGGCTGGTCCCCATCCTCGGGCGCGCCGGGCAGGCGGCGCGAAAGGGAGAGCAGATGGGCAAGCTGGCGTTGGTCAATGGACGGATCACGACGCTCGACCGGTCGCGGCCCGAAGCGGAGGCCGTCCTGATCGAGGACGGTCTGATTGTCGCCGTCGGCGAGGAGCGGGATATTCGCACGCTGAGCGATGATCGGACCCTTATCGTCGACCTCGGCGGCCGTCGCGTTATCCCGGGATTGAACGACAGTCACACCCACCTCATTCGCGGCGGGCTCAACTACAATATGGAGTTGCGCTGGGAAGGGATCCCTTCTCTCGCAGAGGCGATGCGTCGCCTGAAGGAGCAGGCCGACCGGACGCCGCCGCCGCAATGGGTTCGCGTCGTGGGCGGATGGTCAGAATTCCAGTTTGCCGAACGACGCATGCCGACCCTCGATGAGATCAATGCGGCGGCGCCTGACACGCCAGTCTTCATCCTGCACCTGTATGGCCGGGCGCTCCTGAACCGGGCGGCCATCGAGGTTCTGGGCTTTGGCAGGAACACGCCGAACCCGCCGGGCGGTGTGATCGAGCGCGACGAAAAAGGCCATCCGACCGGACTCCTGATCGCCAAGCCCTCGGCTCTCATCCTTTATTCGACCCTGGCGAAAGGACCCAAGCTGCCGTTTGAGGATCAGATCAATTCAACCCGCCATTATATGCGCGAGATGAACCGCCTTGGCATCACTTCGGTGATCGATGCGGGCGGGGGTGGTCAGAACTACCCGGAAGATTACGACGTTATCCAGCGGCTCCACGATAATGGAGAGCTGACTGTGCGGGTCGCTTACAACCTTTTCGCGCAGCAGGCGGGACAGGAGCTGTCCGACTACGAGCGCTGGGTGGAGATGACCGAGCCCGGCGCCGGGTCGGATATGCTGATGATGAACGGCGCCGGCGAGAATCTCGTCTGGTCGGCGGCGGATTTCGAGAATTTCCTGGAGCCGCGGCCCGAGCCCGCCCCGGTCATGGAGAAGGAACTCGAAGCGGTCGTTGAGCTTCTTGCGACTCGGAAATGGCCTTTCCGGATTCACGCAACCTATGACGAGACGATCGACCGCTTTCTTACTGTCTTTGAACGTGTGAATGGCAAGACGCCTTTCGAAACACGCTTCATCATCGACCACGCCGAAACCGTCAGTGAGCGTAATATCGAAAGAATAAAAGCTTTGGGGGGCGGCATTGCCGTTCAGCACCGCATGGCTTTCCAGGGCGAATATTTCGTCGATCGATATGGGGAGCGTGCGGCGGAGGCGACGCCGCCAATCTCGAAGATGCTGGAGATGGATGTGCCTGTGGGGGCGGGCACGGACGCCACGCGCGTCGCTTCCTATAACCCCTGGGTCTCGCTCTACTGGCTGGTAAGCGGACGAACCCTTGGCGGTTTGAAGCTCTATCCGGAGGCCAATACCCTGGACCGGGAGACGGCCTTGCGCCTCTGGACCAAGGGATCGGCGTGGTTTTCTGGCGAAGCGAATAAAAAGGGCGCGATCAAGCCCGGCGAGTTCGCGGATCTCGCTGTTCTGTCCGATGATTTCATGAGCATTCCGACCGAAGCAATAAAGTCGCTCGAAGCCGTCCTGACGGTGACCGGCGGCCGGATCGTCTACGGCGCCGGAGACTTCGCCGATCTCTCGCCGCCTTTGCCGCCCGTAAGCCCGGACTGGTCTCCCATTGCGGCCTATGGCGGCGCCGCAACCGATCTTCAATCCACGTCCCCGATGGAGCGTGCTTGTCACGAAGGGTGCGGCAATCAATGCTCGCTTCACGGGCATGGCCACGGCATCGCCTGGACGACGCCGCTGCCAGTCGACGACAAGAAAAGTTTCTGGGGCGCGCTTGGCTGCTCCTGCTTTGCGGTCTGAGCCGTGACGGCCGCATCCCCTGCGCAGAAGGCTGGTGCGGCCACTGGTCAAAAACGAAGCCCGTGGGCGCCGTTCGGCCACCCGGCCTTTGCGCTCCTCTGGACCGCGACGCTCATCTCCAACATCGGAACCTGGATGCACGATGTCGGGGCAGGGTGGTTGATGACCACCCTCGATCCCTCGCCTTCGGTGGTTGCGCTTGTGCAGGCGGCGACCATGGCGCCGCAATTCCTGTTCGTTCTTTTCGCCGGCGCGCTTGCGGACCGGGTCGACAAGAAGCGCCTGCTGATCGTCGTCAATGCCGGGCTCGTCGGCGTGATCGCGGCGCTCGCGCTTTTCGTTTCCGCAGGCCGGATCTCGCCTCTTGGTCTTGTCGCCTTCACTTTTCTGATCGGAACCGGCGCGGCCTTCATCGCCCCGGCCTGGCAATCCGTCGTGCCTCAACTGGTTCCGCGTGAGGATTTGTCGGCTGCGATCGCGCTCAACTCCATGGGGATCAACATTGCGCGGGCGATCGGCCCCGCCATCGGCGGATTTCTGATCGCCGCCGCAGGAATTGCAACGCCATTTTTTCTGAACGCCGCCAGTTGCGCGGTGATCGTTTTCGCGGTCCTGCTATGGCGTCCGCCGCAGCGCGCGGAACGAACCTTGCCGCCAGAACCGTTCTTCGGGTCGATCACCACAGGACTTCGCCATGCCGCATACAATAAGGCGCTGAAAGCGACCCTCCTCAGGGCGATCGCCTTCTTTGCTTTCGCCAGCGCCTATTGGGCGATGTTGCCGCTGATCGCGCGGCGTTTCCCCGAGGGGGGCTCGGCGCTTTACGGCGCCATGCTGACCGCTATCGGGATCGGCGCCGTCGCCGGGGCTCTGCTGCTGCCGCGTTTCAAGGAAAGCTTCACCTCGAACCAGATCGCTGCTTGGGCGACCTTCGGCACGGCCGCGGCCATGACCGTCCTGGCGGTCGCCCCCGCGCCGGCGATGGCGGTAGGCGCGTCGCTGCTCGGCGGCGTCGCCTGGATCGCCATGTTGACCAGCCTCAATGTCTCCGCCCAGACGGCGCTTCCCGATTGGGTGAGAGCGCGTGGGCTCGCTCTGTTCCTGATGGTCATGTCCGGGGGGATGGCCGGCGGGTCGATCCTCTGGGGTCAGCTTGCCGAGCGCAGTTCCGTCTCGATCGCGCTCGCCGTCGCCGCGGCGGGCATTCTGTTGGCGTTTATTGCAGTCCGCCGCGTCTCTTTGGGGCAAGGCGAAGGGATGGATCTGCGGCCCGCCGGGCTCTGGGAAGTTCCGGCGCTCGATATTGACGGGCCGGAGGATCGGGGGCCGGTCATGGTCACCGTCGAATATCTCATCGATCCAAAGAAAGAAGAACAGTTTCTTGCCGCCATTCGCGCACAGGCCGCCGAGCGGTACCGCGATGGGGCGTATCAATGGGGCGTTCAGCAGGATGCGGAGAGGCGCGAGCGCTATCTCGAATGGTTTCTTGTTTCGAGCTGGACAGAGCATCTCCGCCAACATGAACGCGTCACTCACTATGATACGAACCTGCAGGCGGCCGCTCGCCGATATCATCTCGGCCCCGGCGAGCCCCGCGTCGAACATCTGATCGCGCCTAGGATGGGCGCCGCGCTTGCGGGCGGAGATTGGCAGTGAAAATCCGTACAGATCATAACTGTACTTTATTGTCGCAAGAGTCACGTGTGACCTCGCTTCTCATCGGGAAAAGCACTGCCTGCGGCTGGTTTGAGCCGATGAAGCCATAGGAGACCCGTATGCCTTTTGAAAGAGCAGTTCTGGCGGCCCTCGCTTTCATGGCGCCGGCCATGGCGGCCGCGCAGCCCTCGCCCGACACTGCCTACATCACTGAAAGAAACGGTCTTTCCGTGAAAGATCAGGCCGCGCTTCGGCAGGTCATCGTGCGTCTGAACCACGCGCTCGATGCGGCGGATTATGATCTTTATGCGAGCTTTTTCGGAGAAGACGCGGAGTTCATTTCCGACTTCGGTACGGCGAGGGGACGAGACGCCATTGCGGCAGCGCTGGAGCAATCAAGGCCGTTCATCACCGGCAAGCGCCATGTGGCGGCGAATTTCCTCTTCAGCGGAGATGAGAGCCGCGCCGAGGTGACGACCTATCTGATCGTCTTCGAGCGCACAGCGTCCGTCGACTATGTGGGGTCCGCACTGAACACCGACACCTTCGAGAAGCGGGACGGCGAATGGGCGTTGATCCGTCACAATTCCGTCCTCGATCCATCAACAAAGGCGGCCATGCAGGCCATGATGTCAGCGCCCGCGCAAGACTAGGCGTCAGTTTTCGAGATGGTGATGGTCATTTCTTCAACAGCGGAACTTTAAACCTGACGGGAGATCGTCCGAAAATGCACACGATTAATGAACTGACCACGGACAATAGCGTCCTCTGCCTGATCGACCATCAGCCTTGGGTCGCCTTTCCGGTGACGTCGATTGCGCCGGAGCTGCTGACCAACAATGTGATTGCGCTGGCGAAAGCTGCGAAGACCCTGTCGGTCCCGACAATCCTGACGACCATTAATGGCGAGGGCGGGCCCTTGCGGGATCCTTTGCTCGCCGGTCTGAGCGGCATTTTTCCGGACCAGAAGCCCATCGACCGAACGAACACGAATGCCTGGTCGGATCCGGCCTTCGTCAGTGCGGTTGAGGCGACAGGGCGAAAGAAGCTGGTCATGGCGGGGCTTTGGACGGAAGTCTGTCTAGCCCAGACCAGCATTTCCGCGCTGGCTGACGGCTATGAAGTCTACTTCGTCGCCGATGCATCGGGCGGACTCAGTTCTGAAGCGCATCAGCGGGCCTGTGAGCGGATGGTTCAGCGCGGCGCTGTGCCGATGAGCTGGTTTGCGGTGATGGCCGAATGGTGCCCGGACAATTCCGCCCCCGAATATCAAAATCTTTATCCGATCACCCTGGCGCATGGCGGCGGAGTTCAGTGGGCTGTCGAGTACATCATGGCGAACCTTCCGGGAGGATCCTCATGACTGTCGCTCGAGCCGCCATGGCCGCAATCGTCGCCATCGTATTCATCGCAAGCATGGCCGCGGCCGAAACGACACAGGGAGATCAACAGATGAAGATCGAAACCAATGGCGTCGTCTACAATGTCGCGATCTATGGCAGCCGCAAGAAGGAGGCGGTGGTCCTGATGCATGGCTGGATGGGAACGTCCCATAGCTGGAGAAAGCTTGCGCCCCTTTTGGCCGATGACTGGTTCGTGATCGTTCCCGATATGCGCGGCTATGGCGGCACCGACAAACCCGAAGACGGCTATGATGCAGTTAATCTGGCTACGGATATTCGGGGGATTCTTGGCCATTTGGGAAAATCGAGGAGCCACATTGTCGGACATGACATGGGCGCGCTCGTCACTCTGGCTTTCGCAGGAACTTATCCCGAGGAGACGATATCGCTCACCTATCTGGATGAGCCGCTTGTGGGCTACAATCTCGATCAGTTCACGGTCTATAGGGAAGAAAATTACGGAGGCTATTGGCATTTCGGGTTCAACACCGCGCCCGGCCTGCCCGAGTTATTGCTTAAAGGAACAGGCGTTCGTGGATTGGATCGTGCCCCTGATGCATGCGCCAAATCCGGATGCCGTGACAGCCGAGGATCGGCGGATCTATGCCGACAGTCTGCGCGCTGAAAATGGGATCCGGGGCAGTGTCGGCTGGTATCGCGCGAGTTTCGAAACGGCGCGGCAGCTCAGGGCGATCGGCGAGGCAGGGATGCATGCGCCGGTTATGGCCTGGGGCGGCGAATTCGGCGTGCCAGTAACCCACGAACAGATGAGCTATATCACGCAAAGCGCTGTCGGCGGGATTATTCCCGGCGCCGGGCATCTGCTGCCGGAAGAAAAGCCTGCCTTCCTCGCCGATCGGATGCAGGCCTTTTTTCGCAAGACGCAAACAGATCAATGAGCCGGCGCCGGCGAAAGACGCCGTCCGGCCTCTTGTGGGCGTCGTGCTTAACCATCGCCTGCGCGGTCGCATCGTCCTTTTCTGGCGCCATGGCGCAGAACCATGGATGGAGCATCGACTTTGAAGGGGCGTCGCGCCTGCGGATCGATGCCTATGACAACCCTTTTTTCGGTCTTGCCGAGACCCAGGATTTTGCCTCTTTCCAATATCGATCGACGCTCGCCGCCTCGATTCGAAGTCAGTCCGGTTGGTCCGTATACGGCGAGCTTGGGTTTTATGGCGAAGAAGGCGGCGGCGCCAGGGATCGTAGTCTCGACCGCAATGATGGCGATCTCTTGCAGGGATATTTGGCTTACGGGCGTGAGATGGCCGGATGGACCGTTTCCGGCCGTCTTGGGCGACAACGCAATCCCCAAGGGGAGTCTCGTCTTAACGCAGCCCGCGAAGCGCCCAATGCGGTCAGAACCTTCGACGGCGTTTCGGTCGTGGCCGAAAGCGGAGGCGCGCGTCTTAGCCTGTTCGCCCTGCGTCCTGTGCGGCTATCGCCTGGCCTGTTCGATGATAAGACGAATCTCGCCGAGGCTTTCTGGGGGGCCTATCTAGGTCGGCAAGATATCCGGGAACGGATCAATCTCGATCTATATTATTTTGGGCGGCGGGATGCGCGGACCGTCTGGGCGCAAGGGGCCGAAACGCGCCATTCGGTCGGGGCAAGGCTCTTCGGCCGCGTCGGCGCAACGGATGTGAACATTGAGACAATCTATCAGTTCGGGAAATTCGCTGATAACGCGATTAATGCGTGGGGCGCAGCTTTTGACGCCAATACGCCCCTGACGTCAGGACGCCGCGATCATCGGCTGGGGTTGCGGGGCAACGTTGTCTCCGGGGACCGCGATCCGGACGATGGAGATCTTCAGACCTTCAGCGCCATCTATCCGCGCTTTGCTTATTATTCGGATGCGGCAACGATAGCGCCGGCCAATGCATTGGACCTTCAGGCCTACGGGCTGATCGAGCCAAGCGAAAATGTGACGTTTGAAATCGCGGCGGGACGAATCTGGCGGCTTCGAGAAACCGATGCTGTCTATCGTGTTCCTTATGAAATTCTGGTTCCGCCGCGGGCGGGAGAGGGGAGCCGCGTCGCGGATATTGCGTTCGTGCGGGCCGTATGGCGACTCGCCGAGGGGGTGAGCGTTGAGTCGGCCTATGTTTTCAGTGCGGCGGGAAGCGTCCTTGACGCCAGTCAAGACGGCCGCCTTCACTATGCGAACCTGTCTTTGAGTTGGACTTACTGAGAGAATTTCGGGCCCGCTACGCAGAGGCGGGAAAGAAAATAAGACGACATCTTCGCCGTGAGATTGGAGAGCGCCCGGATGGACGATAAGGTTTCGAAACCCACACCTCTGAGGGCGGCGATCGCCTTCGTCTTGGTCTCTCTGCTGCCGGGGCTGCTTTATCACTATGTGCAGGACGTCTTCCGTCCGGGTCTGGCTGGCGGCGGCCAGGAAACAGCGACCATAACTTATCTTGCGGGCGTGGCGCCCAATTTTCTCGGAGCTGTCTCCCTTACAGGCGGCATTAATATTGTGGCCCGGGAAATGGTCAAAGGCGTACCGCAAGGAAAAGTCGACCTGGGCGCGGCGGCGCTCGCCCTATTGGGGCTTTGGGCCTGGGAAGGGCTCCAACTCTTCATGCCGTACGGGGCTTTCGACTGGCACGATCTCGCCTGGACAGTTCCGGGGGTTCTCATCGGCTACTTCGCGGCGTCACGGATTTTGGGGAGGCGAACACGATCTTAGCTAAGCGAGCAGGTAGGGTGCATCAAGCCGAAGGCGCAATGCGCCGTCAATGTTCGCCCAGATAAAGAGGTTTCCAATCCTCACGCGGAATATCGATCGGCCTGCCAGTCCTTTTTCCATTCCTTATAGGTCGAATAGGGCCAATCATCAGGACTATCGACAAGGCCGTGCTTCACGGGATTCCAGCGGGTGTAGTCAACATGGCGATCAAGATCGTCTCCGTCGCGAATGAGATGCTCCCAAAACCGCCTTTGCCACACGCCACGTTCGCCTTTGCGGCGGCCGGCGCGCGCATCGCCATACGCAGCGCGCAACTTGCCGATGTTATCGGTCAACAAGGATTGATGCCGATTAAGCAGATTTACGGTGAAGAAGTAATCTCCGCCCGCAACAAATATGCGCCGCTAATCGGGCATGGCGCCAGAATAACCAAACGCATTACGAGGGGATGGTTTGAATGGCGCCTTGCGCTACCGCTTAATGCACCCTACTTGCTCCGGTTAAACCGTTCCCACCATTACGCGACATGCCCCGATCTCAGCACATCGGCGATCTTCCGTATAGCGCAAATCCCCGCAATCCCAGGCATCTGCATCCCAGGCGCCAATTGGCGCCAAAACGGCGCCTCGACGGGAACCGATGGCGCCAATTTGCACTATAAAAACCCGTGTGCAGACAATCCCTTAACGGGAACGTGGCGCCAAATGCGCCGTTCCCTTTATCTTGCGATCCACCAATCGCTATTCGACAACAAAGAATCCGCGTCATTTCTTTCCGCCCAATAGGAAGAGCCACCCTGCAAGGAAAATGATCCCTACAACTGCGGCGATAGTTGCCTCTGTGGTGTGCGGGCTGTCGGGATATCGCAACCACACAAAGGCTACCGGAGCGAAAAAAATTATTGTCATTACAAACAGAACTCGTCCCCTGTGTCTCATTGGGTCACCGCCTCTCTTTGTCTGGATCGATTGGTTCGACTTGTTTGGCGGCTTCCGCCCCGCCGCTTGTCACAGCATGAGGTGCTTCGCACCTCGTAGGGCGGGCATCTGCCCGCCAATCAAACTCGTTCACCAAGGTGAAGCGGTTTCCAATCTCCCCGTGGGGTGGTGATCGGTCTGCCGGTGTCCGTTTTCCATTTCTTATAGGTCGAATAGGGCCAGCTATCAGGATCATCAACATAACCGTGTTTGATCGGGTTGAAGTGAATATAGTCGATGTGACGGTCGAGATCCCCTCCATCGCGGATCAGGTGTTCCCAATATCTTGACTGCCACACGCCGCGTTCACGCTTGCGCCCCGTGCGCTTGACCGGTTCGGGCAAGGCCCTTGTGAAACCTGCTTTCAACTGTGCAATCCGTATCGGAAAATCGTGATCGTCATCGGGCAGGCGCCAGAGAAAATGGAGATGATCGGGCAAGACCACCGCAGCAATCGTTTCAAATGGCCTTGCGGCGGCGGCGCGGCGCCATGCCCCCCTAAGTTTGTCGATCTCACGGACCAACAGACCGCTTCGCCGGTCTTCGAGGCAAAGCGTCAGGAAATATATTCCGCCATCGGCGTATCGTCGGCGATAGTCCGGCATAGAAAGATTGAGCCACGAACATAAACGTCACGCAAGCCTCCCCATAATAGTGGCGGGCAAATGCTACGCGGCGGAGGCCCTACTTGATACGGTCAATTGCCGTTAGAGATAAATAAGATCCAAACTCCAGTAAATTGTAGTCACTCTATCATCTTTATAAAGCACGCAAATCATGCCGCTTGGCCAATTTTGCCGGGTATAGACTTCCGAATGACTACTCTCTGCAAAGATATCATCGGGACAATATTGCAATACTGATTTACTTCCCCTTGAGAATTTTAGGCGCGAGAGCACTGGCGCGATTTCACCAGACTGCGATCCAATACTAATTCCAAAAACGCCACCTTCCCGAATCGTTCCATTAGGTTCAAATAAAGCCTTCTGGAACACTTTTTTAGAAAGAAGAAGCATAATAAATATAAGCAATAAAAATACAAAAATCGGTATTATTTTCGATTTCATTTGTGAATACTCCCAAGCTACATATCTATGTAGCGCAGCTCTGGGCTGCAACAATTGCTGTAAATCTCAATTCCGTATTCGTGTTGCTTCTGCCTTAAATACTCCCTTAAATTCAAGCCGATCTGGCTTCGGATTGGGAATATTTCCTGATTGTCCCCAACCAGGCGCCCGTACACCTGGGGGTAAACTTTGTGCGTCATCCGGGTTGGCCCTATCGGCCACAGCATAAGCAGCAGAATTGCTATTACCTCTATCCGGACCAGACCGTTTGTCAGGAACAACAACGTACCTGATGTCACCTGGATTGTCCTTCGTTCCAAGGGCGGCTGCGATGGCATCGCCGGAAGCCCTGACGGCGTCATCAGACGCGTTTATAGTGGTAGCTGAGATGCCATCGCTGCGAGCGGCCTCTGGATCTGCCAGAAATGTGTTGAATGCAGCTCGATCGGTGGCGGCTATTGAGTCGGTGTTGAGCACTAATTGACCTAAATTACCGGGACCACCTTGAGGGCCGAACGAGTATTGCCAAATCTCACCCGTAGAATCGTCAACGACGATGACAAACATATGACTAGCTCCTAGCATTGCAGGGCGTGCAACTAGATAAGCTGCTTCGCCATTGGCATCGGCCATGTTCACCGGATCATTGTGGACATACGCGTAGAGGTTCAACTGGTCCTGATACCCAATGGGATCGGTGGAGAGGAACCGGCCGATGACGGGGTCGTAATAGCGGGCCTGCATGTAGGTGAGGCCGGTCGCCTTGTCGGCGATATGGCCCGTAAACCCGGTGTCGTTGTCATTGGCGGCGGGTTTCAGCCGCGCCTCGCCGAAGGGGTCGTATGACTCGCGCCATGTGACATTGCCGGCGGCGTCCGTCGCCGCGATGGGGCTGCCCAGATGGTCGGCGTGGACATATTCGGCGACGCCGTTCTTGATGCGCACCGAGGCGGGGCCGATAAACGCGTATTCGGTGAGGACGCCGTTCGTCACATCGTAACGGAAGGCGACATTCCCCGTCACCCGGGAGTAGAAGGAATAGATTGTGTCGCCCCGCAGCGTTTTTCGGCGAAGTGCGCAGCGGTTCGCCGCAGAAAACGCGCCCTAAATCATTCGACGGATTTCACGCGCTGGAGGTTCGCGTCATATTCATAAGTTCCGCCGGCGCCGCCCGAAACGCTCACCGGCTGATTGGCGAAATCATAAACGAACGCATTCGGCCCGACGGTGGTCGCATTGCCGCGTCGGCGAAGGCCGACAAACAAAATCAGAGCGCGCCTTCGCGCGCGGGGCATCATAGGCGTAGGACTTCACCGACCCGTTGTCGTTGGCCGAGGACACGCGGTTAGTCCCGTCATAGGCGACCGTGATGGTCCGCGCGCCCAGCGTCTGCTGGCGCAGATTGGAGAGCGCGTCGTAGGTGAAACTCCCCGAGCCCCAGGGGCCCGACGCCGTCAACAACCGCCCGTTGTAATCATAGGTGAAGGCGCGGTCCTCCCCGGCGTTCACGTCATCGGTGACCGACGTCACCTTGCGGCGGGCGTCATAGTCATAATTGAGCCGGACGACATTGTTCGCGCCGCCGGAGCCGTGACGCAATTTGCGCCGATTAGCGGTGTCGCTACACTATCAACCCAGTATCGTTCGCATCCGGATTTACCTTGGCGGCGTCTAACTTTTTGATTTGATGAAGTGAAGTGGTGCCCAGGGGCGGAATCGAACCACCGACACGCGGATTTTCAATCCGCTGCTCTACCGACTGAGCTACCTGGGCGCAGGGGCCGGGACGGCCCCTCAAAGCTCCGCGCGCGGGGAGGCCCCCGCCAAGCGGAGGGCGGCTTATAGCCAGAGCGGGCGGGCTTGTCCATGGGCTGGCGGGCCGTTTTCCGCCAATTTGGCCCGCTGGCTCGGACCGGGCTTTGCGGCCGGCCGCGGGCGCCGGTATCAAGGGCGAAAGGATACCGTTCATGGCACAAAAAACCGAAAAGAAACCCGCTGCGAAAAAGACCGCCTCCCGCCCCCGCAAGGCGGCGACATTGCAAACCCTCCGCGACATCGACCGCGGCGAGAGCGCCAAGCCCAAGGTGAAATCGAAGGGCGCCGACCTGACCCAGCTTGGCCGTCAGACGGAGGCGCCAGCCGATCCGGATTCGGCGGTGCTGGAGACCGCGCCCAACCCGCAAGCAGGCGAGCTTTATGTGGCCCGCTTTACGGCGCCGGAATTCACGAGCCTTTGCCCCGTGACCGGTCAGCCGGACTTCGCGCATCTTGTGATCGACTATGTGCCCGCGAGGCTGATTATTGAGTCCAAATCCTTCAAACTGTTTCTGACGTCTTTCCGCAATCACGGCGCCTTTCACGAAGATTGCACCGTCTATATCGCCAAGCGCATCGTCGCGGCGGCGAAACCGAAATGGCTGAGGATCGCCGGCTACTGGTATCCGCGCGGCGGCATTCCCATCGATGTTTTTTACCAGACCGGCGAACAGCCCAAAGGCGTATGGCTGCCTGAGACCGGCGTTGCGCCTTATCGGGGACGAGGGTAATATGAAAAAATCATTCGTGATGCTGACGGTTTTCGCAGCGGCCTGCTCCCCCGCGGGAGAAGATGAAGTGGTCGAAGCGATAGATAGCGAGGCTTCTGAAATTCGAAGCGCCGATGAGGACGCCGAAAAGCGCGGCCCCGGTCAGATCATTTCAGAATCTGCGCCGGAGGACTGGCGCGCGCTCGATCCCGAAAATCTTTTGGTGCTTCAGCTCGATCGCGGGCGCGTCACCATCGCATTGTCGGAGCAACTCGCCCAGGGGCATGTTGCGCAGATGAAAGCGCTCGCCCGGGACGATTTTTATGACGGGCTCAGTTTCTACCGCGTCATCGACGGTTTTGTCGCCCAGGGCGGCGATGTTTTCGAAACCCGCAAGGTGGTGTCGGCGGCGCCGAGCATTCCTGCGGAATTCGAAGACCCTCTAACGGCGGAGATGTCGCTGACACCGCTCAAGGATGTCGACGGCTACGCGTCCCAGGTCGGCTTTCTCGATTCCGAGCCGGTGGGCGTCGAAGGCGAGACGATCTGGAAGCTCCATTGCACCGGCGCCGTCGCCATGGCGCGCAATAATGAGCGCGATTCCGGTGGCACGGAATTTTACATCACGCTTCAGCCGCAGCGTTATCTCGACCGCAACCTCACCGTCTTCGGGAATGTGGTTGAAGGCATGGAGCTGGTGCAGCAATTGCGCCGCGTTGCGCCGCCGGAGACGGAAGAAGACGATCGCGGCGAAGAGATCGTTTCCATGCGTGTCGCCGCGGATTTGCCCGAAGGGGAACGGCCGAGGCTGGAAATCCTGCGGGCCGACACGCAGACCTTCGCGGATTTGGTTGAGTCGCGCCGCAATCGCCCGGAAGAGTTCTTTTATTACCGACCGGATCATGTGGATGTCTGTGCGGTGAACATGCCGGTTCGCACCATAGCGGGCGATGCGGCGGCGGAATGAGGTCAAAAAAAACAGTGGGGCCATGGCGGGTGAAGGCGGCGCGCGAAGCCTTCGACAATCCGTGGATTACCGTCACCGATCACGCGGTCATTCACCCTGACGGCACGCCTGGCGAATATGGCGTCGTTCATTTCAAAAACGTCGCCATCGGCGTGTTGCCCGTGGAAGAAAATGGCATGGTCCCGCTTGTGGGACAGCATCGTTTCCCGCACGACAAATATAGTTGGGAGCTGCCCGAAGGCGGAGGCAAGCGTGATGTCGATCCCTTGGCGTCGGCGCAACGCGAACTCGTGGAGGAGACGGGACTGACGGCGAAAGAATGGGCGCCGCTATGTGAATTCGACATCTCCAATTCGGTTACGGATGAACGCGCGATCTGTTTTCTCGCCTGGGAGTTGTCCCAAGGCCCCGCGGCCCCTGAACCCTCCGAAGCGTTAACCGTGAAGAAGGTTTTCTTTAAAGACCTTTTAGAAAAGGTGATGTCGGGCGAAATTACCGACAGTCTCACAATCGTGATGACGCTGACCGCATATGCCAAGGCCTTGCGCGGGGATTTGCCAGCGCCTATTTCCGCCTCTCTGCTTGCGGGCGGCGCCCGAAAATAGGAAACTCCCGCCGGAGAGGAAACGATCATGGCGAAAACATCTGCAAATCCGTCAGAGAACGCGAATGTCGTTCCGCTGACCAAGGATCAGACCTGGGCGAAGATGCGCGTCGAGGCGGCGTCGGCGGCGGCGACTGAGCCCGTGCTTGCGAGCTTCCTGCATGCGACCATCTTAAACCATTCGACGTTTGAAGCAGCGCTTTCCTATCGCCTGGCGCAAAAGCTTTCCGATGCGGAAATGAACGCCATGTTGTGGCGTGAGGTCTGCGCCGAGGCCTATGAAAGCGAACCTACGATAGTCGAGGCCGCGCTCGTTGACTTGCGCGCCGTTTTCGACCGCGATCCGGCATGTCACGAATACATGCAGCCTTTCCTTTATTTCAAAGGCTATCTGGCGCTGCAGGCGCAGCGCGTCGCCAACTGGCTATGGCGTCACGAGCGGCAGGCGCTAGCCTTCTTTCTGCAAAGCCGAATGTCGGAATTGTTCGCGGTGGACATTCATCCGGCGGTGAAAATCGGCAAGGGCGTTTTCATGGATCACGCAACGGGCATCGTCATCGGCGAGACGGCTGAGATCGATGATGATGTGTCGATCCTGCAGAATGTGACGCTCGGCGGAACGGGCAAGGAATCGGGCGATCGTCATCCGAAAATCCGCCGCGGCGCGCTGATCAGCGTCGGCGCCAAGGTGCTCGGCAATATCGAAGTGGGCGAGGGCGCGAAAGTCGCCGCCGGCAGCGTCGTCCTGAAAGCGGTAGAGCCCTATTGCACCGTCGCTGGCGTGCCGGCGAAACCGGTTGGCACGTGCAAAGGGTCGTCGCCGTCTGAAACCATGGATCAGAGTTTTTATTACGATACCTATTCGATTTAGGTGTGATGCGCCTTGGCGCAGGGCGCTCACGCGCCTAAGTTTGCGGCCATGATCCCGTTTTCCGTTCTCGATCTTTGCCCTGTCATTGAAGGCGGCGATGCGCGACAGGCGCTGATGAATGCGCGCGATCTGGCGCAGCTTGCCGAAAGCCTCGGTTTCAATCGCTACTGGCTCGCTGAACATCACAATATTCCAGGCGTCGCGAGCGCTGCGACCTCGGTCGTGATCGGCTATGTGGCGGAGGGCACGAAAACCATCCGCGTCGGCGCCGGTGGGATCATGCTGCCCAATCATGCGCCGCTGCTGATCGCCGAACAGTTCGGCACGCTCGCCGAGCTTTATCCCGGCCGCATCGATCTCGGGCTCGGCCGCGCGCCCGGCGGCGACATGGCGTCGATCCGCGCATTGCGCCGGCCCATGCGCGAACAGGGCGAAGACCGCTTCCCGCATGACGTGGTGGAGTTACAGGCGTTTCTCGGCGAGCCGGAGGAAGGCTATCTGCAGGCGGTGCCCGGCGCTGGCACCCATGTGCCGATCTGGATTTTGGGATCGAGCCTTTACGGCGCGCAGCTCGCGGCGCATCTGGGGCTGCCTTACGCGTTCGCCTCGCATTTCGCGCCGGCGGCGCTGGAGCAGGCGATCGACCTCTACCGCGAAAGATATCAGCCCTCGGAGGAATGGCCGGAACCGCATCTCATGCTGGCGGCGAATGTGGGCGCGGCGGAAACGGACGAGGAAGCTGAACTCATCGCCACCTCGCTTTATCAGGCTTTCGTCAATTTGCGCACCGGCCGGCCCGGCAAGCTGCCGCCGCCGAAAAAAGGCTATTTCGAAAGCTTAGGGACACAGGCGCAAGGAATGCTCCGCGAAATCCTCTCCTGCTCCTTTATCGGCGGGCCGGAAAAAGTGACGCGGGAAATGAAGGCGTTCCTTGACCGCCATCAGCCGGACGAACTCATCATCTCCGGTCAGATCTACGACCATCAGGCGCGCCGTCGCTCCTTTGAAATCGCGGCGGAATGTGCTTCACGTCTCGCGTAAGACGGAAGCTTTTTCGATGCGCGTAGATCTGTTTGATTTTGACCTGCCGCCAGAGCGGATTGCGCTGAGCCCTGCGGTCCCTCGTGATTCCGCACGCCTCTTGCATGTAAAGCCTTCAGGTGTCGAAGACCGCATTGTCAGGGATCTGCCGTCGCTGTTGCGGCCCGGCGATCTTCTCGTCGCCAATGACACCAAGGTCATCCCGGCGCAGCTCTTCGGCGAGCGCCCGGCAAGAGAAAGCGGCGGCGATCCCGTTTCCATTGAAGCGACCTTGCACAAAGATCTCGGAGGCAATCGTTGGCGCGCCTTCGTGCGCCCTGCAAAGCGCATCCGCGAAGGCGATCTCATCCGTTTTGGCGAAGCGCTGTCTGCAGAGGTCGTTGCGCGCGACGGCGCCGAAGCGGAACTGCAATTCGACACGGGACGCGACAGCTTCTATGCTGCGCTCGACAAGGCCGGCGTCATGCCGCTGCCGCCTTATATCGCGCGCAAGCGTCCGGCGGGCGAAGAAGACAAAGCGAGCTATCAGACCATGTTCGCTGAGGAAGTGGGCTCCGTCGCCGCGCCCACGGCGGGACTCCATTTCACGCCGGCCCTCATCGCTGCGTTAAGAGACAAAGGCGTTAAACAGACAACCATTACCCTGCATGTGGGCGCGGGCACTTTTCTGCCGGTGACGGCCGAGGATACCGCCGATCACAAGATGCATTCGGAATGGGGCGAAATCACCGCAGAACAAGCCGCCGCAATCAATACGGCGCGCGGCGCTGGCGGCCGCGTCATCGCGGTCGGCACGACCTCGCTGCGGCTGCTCGAAAGCGCCGCGGCGGAGGGCGGAACGATAAATCCCTTCGCCGCCGAGACCGACATCTTTATTACGCCGGGTTACCGGTTTAAAGCCGTCGACATGCTGATGACCAATTTCCACCTGCCGCGCTCGACGCTGTTCATGTTGGTCTCGGCCTTTGCGGGAACGGACGCCATAAAAGCGGCCTACGCCCACGCCATCGAAAAGCAGTATCGCTTTTATTCCTATGGCGACGCCTGTTTATTGGAGCGTGCATCATGACGGAAAAAATCGCGCTTCTTCGCGGCGTTAATGTGGGCGGGAATAACAAGCTGCCCATGAAAGAGCTGGCGAAACTTCTTGAAGACATGGGCTGCGAGAATGTGCGCACCTATATCCAGAGCGGTAATGTCGTCTATGACGGTAAGGCAAAAGGTCCGGAGATCGCCGCGGCCATCAAGAAGAAATTCGGTTTCGAGCCCCATACATTTGTGATGACGCTGGCGGGTCTGAAAAAAGCCGCCGCCGCCTGTCCATATGCAAAGGAGGCAAAAGCGGAGCCGAAATCGGTTCACCTGTTTTTCCTCGATGGCGCGCCGGACAAAGACGCCGAAGCCGGGCTTGCCTGCGTTAAAACCGCGCCGGAGGAATTCGTTCTCGCAAAAGGCGTTCTTTATCTTCATTCGCCTCAAGGCTTGGCGGCGTCGAAAATCGCCGAAAAGGCGGACAGGATTCTGAAGACCAAAATTACGGCGCGCAACTGGAACACGGTTCAGGCGTTGATCGACCTTGCGGGGCAAAAATCATGACCGAGATTTCTTTCGGCGATTTTATGAAAGTCGACATTCGCGCCGGCGTGATCGAGCGCGTGGAGCCATTTCCGAAGGCGCGTAAGCCCGCATGGAAGCTCTGGGTCGATTTCGGGCCGGAAATCGGCGTCAAGAAATCCTCGGCGCAGATTACGGTAAATTACAAGGAAGAGGATCTTATAGGACGACAGGTGATCGCGGTGGTGAATTTCCCGCCGCGCCAGATCGCCGATTTCATGTCGGAGGTGCTGGTGCTCGGCCTTCCCGATGAAAATGGCGAGGTTGTGCTGCTCGGGCCTTCGATGAACGTTCCCCTTGGCGGGAGGATGTATTGACCGCCGAGTTTTCGTTTTCGCTGAAGGCCACGGACGGCCCCGCGCGTACCGGTTTGATTTCGACCCCGCGCGGCGAGATCAGGACGCCGGCCTTCATGCCCGTAGGCACGGCGGGGACAGTGAAAGCGATGCTGGCGGATCATGTGCGCCAAACCGGCGCGGATATTGTCCTAGGCAACACCTATCACCTGATGCTGCGGCCTAGCGCCGAGCGAGTGTCGGCGCTTGGCGGTCTCCATAAATTCATGAACTGGCCGCATCCGATCCTGACCGATAGCGGCGGCTTTCAGGTGATGTCGCTGTCGAAACTCCGCAAGCTGACGGAGGAGGGCGTCTCGTTCCAGTCGCATATCGACGGCTCGAAACACATGCTGACGCCGGAACGCTCCATTGAAATACAATGCCTCCTCGGTTCCGACATCCAGATGCAGCTCGACGAATGCCCGGCCATCCCCATCGAACATGATAAAGCGCGCGAGTCGATGCTGCTTTCGGTGCGCTGGGCGAAACGCTCGAAGCGCGCTTTTGAGGAAAAGTCCAAACCGGGTCAGGCGCTGTTCGGCATCGTGCAGGGCGCCAATTACGAGGACCTCCGGCGCGAGAGCCTCGACAAGCTGATGGAGATCGGCTTTCCGGGCTACTCCATCGGCGGGCTTGCGGTGGGGGAGGGGCGCGAGGAGATGTTCCGCGTCCTCGAATTCACGACGCCCCATATGGATAAGGCGAAACCCCGTTACCTGATGGGCGTCGGCAAGCCCGCGGACATTGTCGGCGCCGTCGCCCGCGGGGTCGACATGTTCGACTGCGTCGCGCCGACGCGCTCCGGCCGCCACGGTCAGGCGTGGACAAAGGCGGGGGCGATCAACATCAAGAACGCGGCCTTCGCCGACGACCCGGCGCCGCTCGATCCCGAAAGCGCATGTCCCGCGAGCCGCGATTACTCGAAGGCCTATCTCCATCACCTCTTCCGCGCCGGGGAATATCTCGGGCCCATGCTGCTGACCTGGCACAATCTTCATTATTATCAGGAGCTTATGGGCGGCATGCGTAGCGCCATCGCGGAAGGGCGCTTCGCCGAGTTCGTCGCCCGATTCCGGGCCGAAAGCGGCGAAACCGTCGTTTGAAAACCTGAGTGAAAATCGGCGAAAATCCCCGCCCGAATCGGTTGACCGGACGAGGGGCCGCAACTATGTTCCGCGCCTCTTAAGGCGGATTGCCGCTTCACGGGAAACGTGGGCGGCTTTTTATTGCCGGGCTTCGCACATCGCCAGCATTCGCGTATCCCGTCGCCGTCTCGTGGGCCCTTAGCTCAGCTGGTAGAGCAACTGACTTTTAATCAGTAGGTCGATGGTTCGAATCCATCAGGGCTCACCAAATTAGCTAACAAAATCAACTGCGAAATTATCCCCTTACAAAAGATACGTTAAGCTAAGGAAATTCCTGCCACACTTCTTCTCGTGCGTATGTTTCCGGGAATGTGGCGACGCGATGAGTACACGTTTTTTACTCAACCCGTTTCCTCGAATCGAGTGCTGGCTTTAAGGTTGGACTGCGCAAGGGAAATATATGCCGCCGAAGGTTTCATTTCTTACTGCGATCTCCGTGCTGTTATCGATCGGGGGGGTGACGCTAGCCCATCCAGAAGCTCGCTGGGTAGGCTATGAGGGCTTTTTCTCCGTCTTCAAACGTGGGATCCGCGGCGTTTATCAACACTGCTCATCGCAACATCTTCACCGCTATATGGCGGAGTTTGATTTCCGGTATTCCAACCGCGTCGCTAAAGGCGTAAATGATGTGGAACGGACGGAAGCCGCTGTCGCTTCTATCGTCGGCAAGCGGCTGACGTATCAAAGGGCTAACGAAGCCCGTTACGCTTAGACAGAAGGCGGCCCATTTTCTTCGCTGGCGCATAGATGACAATAAAAAAGCCCGAAAACTTGATTGAATGGTTGCGAGCCCTGCCTAAAGAAACCGAGTGGGCCGAATTTAAAGTCAACAACTCAAAATCTGACTCGGTTGGGAAATACGTTTCCGCGCTAGCCAATTCCGCCATTTATAATGGAGAGGCGCACGGATTCTTAGTATTCGGCATAGAAGATGGCACCCATAACTTGGTGGGAACGAAAGTCGATCTAGCCTCCGAAAAAGTGGGGGGTGAGAGTTTTTTACATTGGCTAAATAAAATGCTCTCACCATCGCTAAATATTGAGCATTGCCGTCATGAGGTAGATGGCAAGTTTGTTGAGATTTTGCGGATCGACCCCGCGTATTAGCACCCAGTTCGCTTCAAAGATGAAGCCTTCATCCGCATTGATGAATCGCTTCACCCCTTGTCAAAACATCCACAAAGAGAAGCAGCAATATGGCAAGCTGTGAATAGGTTCTCTTTCGAGGATACTTTTGCTGCCACTGGCTACAGCAAAAGTGATGTTTTTGAACACTTTTTTGTTGAAGACGTTGTTAGACAGCTTGTTGAAGGTCGTTCAAAAGACGGCTCTATCAGTTATCTGGAACAAGAAAAGCTAATACACCCGCATAGCGAAGGCGGCTACGATGTAACTAATCTCCTTGTTCTAACTGCTGCTCGCGATTTTACCGAGTGGGCGGGCTTAGAGCGTAAGGGCATTCGTCTCATAAGATACAAAGGCAACACAAAGCTAGAAGCCGAAGAAGAGATAAACGGAGTATTTGGGTATTTTGTTGCGTTTGAGCGTGCGCTCAATTCCATAATGAGCCGTACCCCACATCGTGAAGAAATGCGCCATGGCCTTCGCCAAACCACTTACGATTTTCCGCGAGTTGCCATCCGTGAAATTTTGGCAAACGCTATTATTCACCAAGATTTCACAATCTTGGGCTTTGGGCCTACCGTTGAAATTTTTGGGGACCGCATCGTCATTACCAACCCAGGCAAGCCCCTAGTTGATCCAGACCGCTTTATTGATGCGCCCTCAAGAACCCGAAATAATAATCTCGCAGACCTAATGCGTCGGTTAGGTGTGTGCGAAGAAAGGGGCAGCGGCATTGACCGGGCATTCACAGAAATTGAATTGGCCGGACTTCCACCACCACTAATTCAACAGGTGTCTGATTGCACCGTTGTTACCATTTTTGGACCTCGCCCCTTTGCTCAAATGACTAAAGAAGAGCGCTTAAGGGCGTGCTACTTTCATGCTTGCTTGCGTGCTGAAAAAAATGACTTCATGAGCAACGCGTCTTTAAGGCAACGATTTAGACTGTCTCAAAAGCAGTATTCGCAAGTGTCAGAGGTCATCAAAGAAGCGTGCGCTGTTGATTTGATAAAACCTCTCTCAGAGGATCAAGGAAATCGTAACGCTAGGTACCTCCCATACTGGTACTAGTTTATGTAAGTCGTTCGCGGAAGGGCGTGGTAACTTATTGAGTTTATTGGTTTTTTTATGTTGTTTTTTGGATTGTGAACTATTAGCGACGCGAAGGAAAAGAAAAAACCCCAGATCGAACGCTTTCGAGAAAAAGCGCGAGAGCTGGAATGCGACGACTCTGAACCCGCCTTTGAACAGGTAATTCGGAAGATCGCACCGAAAAGCCGGAACCGAAGAAGAAGAAAAAGGCCAGGTAAGGCTATTTTCTGATAGGGCACGGCGAATCGTCATCAATCAGAATCCCTGGTTTGTCAAAGATAATCTCGGGGCCTGAAATTTTGGACAAAATTAGAACGCGCCATAAATTTCCCAATGAAAACAATGCTATAAATCTCCTTGCCAAATGAGAACAAATAGCGTACAAACGCTTCTCGTTGACAGGGGCGGCCCTTGTCAGGCAACGGAGGCGGAGATGGCGAAAGGCGCATTGCGGTTAGTAGAGGCGGACAACATGGATAAATCCAAGGCGCTGGAATCGGCGATCTCCCAGATCGACAAGGCGTTCGGCAAGGGCTCGCTCATGCGCCTCGGCGACCGCGAGGTGGTGGATATCGAATCGATCTCCACGGGCTCGCTGGGTCTCGACATCGCCCTGGGGATTGGCGGTCTGCCCAAGGGCCGCATCGTGGAAATTTACGGGCCGGAAAGCTCGGGCAAGACGACGCTTGCGCTGCATGTGGCGGCGGAAGCCCAGAAAAAGGGCGGCACCGCCGCCTTTGTCGACGCCGAGCACGCGCTCGATCCGGTCTATGCGCAAAAGCTTGGCGTCAATCTCGACGAGCTGTTGATCTCCCAGCCGGACACCGGCGAGCAGGCCCTTGAAATCGCCGACACGCTGGTGCGCTCCGGCGCCATCGACGTGCTTGTCATCGACTCTGTCGCGGCGCTGACGCCCCGCGCTGAACTCGAAGGCGAAATGGGCGACTCGCTTCCCGGCCTTCAGGCGCGCCTGATGAGCCAGGCCTTGCGCAAGCTCACCGGCTCTATCTCCAAATCCAACACGCTGGTGATTTTCATCAACCAGATTCGCATGAAAATCGGTGTGATGTTCGGTTCGCCGGAGACGACCACGGGCGGCAACGCGCTGAAATTCTATTCCTCCGTGCGTCTCGATATCCGCCGCATCGGCGCCATCAAGAACCGCGACGAGGTGGTCGGCAACCAGACCCGCGTCAAGGTCGTGAAAAACAAAGTCGCGCCGCCTTTCAAACAGGTGGAATTCGACATCATGTATGGCGAGGGCGTTTCGAAAATGGGCGAGCTCATCGATCTCGGCGTCAAGGCCAATGTGGTCGAAAAATCGGGCTCATGGTTCTCCTATAATTCCGAACGCATCGGCCAGGGCCGTGAAAACGCCAAGCAGTTCCTGCGCGACAATCCCGACATGGCCGGGGAAATCGAAACCGCGATCCGCGCCAATGCGGGCCTCGTCGCTGAAGAAATGCTCACCGGCGAAAATGTCGAGGATGATGACGGCATCGCCGCCGAAGCGTAAGGCGGAAACAAGCGCGCAAATAAGATTGCGCGCCGCGTTCGGCTAGCAGCCGCAAAACTCTCTTTCGCCTGTCGCCGGTAGGGTGCGGGCGAAAGGCGCGGTCTATCCGATTTCTATCGTCTCAATGGGGTTTAACGGGAGAAAGACATGATTGGTTATGTGACGGTCGGCACGAATGATTTGGAGAAGGCGGCGAAATTCTATGACGCGCTGCTCGCTGAATTTGGCGCCAAGCGCCAGATGGAGGCGGAAACCTTTGTCGCCTGGGGCAATGGCGCGGCGGGATTCGGCGTCATCAAGCCCTATGACGGCAATGCCGCCTCAGTGGGGAACGGAACCATGGTGGCGCTCGCCTGCGACAAGCCGGACATGGTCGATCGGGTCTACAAGAAAGCGATGGAGCTTGGGGCCAAGGACGAGGGCGCCGCAGGCCCCCGTGGCGACAGCTTTTACGCCGGCTATTTCCGCGATCCCGACGGCAACAAGCTCAACGCATTCTGCATGACCTCCGCCTGACCGCCGGTTCGCGGGGCCCGCAAAGCCCCATAGGGGCTTTGCCTTCTTGTCTGGCCCGATATTGCGAACGGGCGAACCCGGCTCTAAGACCTATGTCGCGCCGGCTCCTTCATGGGGGCCGGCGCAGTTTCTATATCGATCCCGTGAGCGCCGGCCAAACTTCGGCGTGAGAGAACAGGCAAGACGAGGCAGGCTCCCTCCATGACGACGTCGCTAAAAGATATTCGGTCTCAGTTTCTGGACTTCTTCGCTGCGCGCGACCATGCGATCAAGCCATCTGCGCCGCTCGTGCCCCAGAACGACCCGACGCTCATGTTCGTCAATGCCGGGATGGTTCCCTTCAAGAACATTTTTACCGGTGCGGAAAGGCCGGACCATAAACGCGCCGCCTCGTCGCAGAAATGCGTGCGCGCCGGCGGCAAGCATAACGATCTCGACAATGTGGGCTACACCGCGCGTCACCACACCTTTTTCGAGATGCTCGGCAATTTCTCCTTCGGGGATTATTTCAAGGAAGAGGCGATCGACGCCGCCTGGACGCTGGTGCATAAGGAGTTCGGTCTCGCCGCCGACCGCCTCACCGTCACCGTCTATCACACTGATGACGAAGCTTTCAATCTGTGGCGAAAGATCTCCGGCCTGCCGGAAGAGAAGATCATCCGTATCGCGACTAATGACAATTTCTGGTCCATGGGCGACACCGGTCCCTGCGGACCGTGCTCTGAAATTTTCTACGATCATGGAGATCACATTCCCGGCGGGCCTCCCGGTTCGCCGGATGAAGACGGCGACCGTTTCGTGGAAATCTGGAATCTGGTTTTCATGCAGTTCGAGAAACTGGCAAACGGGGATCAGGTCGAGCTGCCCAAACCCTCGATCGATACGGGCATGGGGCTCGAGCGCATCGCCGCGGTTCTTCAGGGCGTCCATGACAATTATGACGTTGATCTTTTCAAGACGCTGATCGCTGCGTCGGTGGATCTTACCGGCCGCCCGGCGGAAGCCGACGACAAGCCGGCGCACCGGGTGATCGCCGATCATCTGCGCGCGACGAGCTTCCTCATCGCCGACGGCGTTGGCCCGTCGAATGAGGGACGCGGTTATGTGTTGCGGCGGATCATGCGCCGCGCCATGCGTTACGCGCATCATCTGGGCGCGCGCGAGCCGCTGCTGGCCCGGATGGCGCCGGTTCTGGTGCGTGAAATGGGCGGCGCCTTTCCGGAGTTGCAGCGCGCGGAGACGCTCATTGTCGAAACCCTGCGTTCGGAGGAGGAGAAATTCCGCAGCCTGCTCGACCGGGGCCTGAAGCTTCTTGAAGAAGAGACCGCAGATCTGCCTGCCGGCGCCGCGCTGCCTGGCGAGGCGGCGTTCAAGCTTTATGACACATATGGTTTTCCCCTCGATCTGACGCAGGACGCTTTGCGCCGCGACGGGCGGACGGTGGATGTGGAAGGCTTCGACAAAGCCATGGCCGCGCAGAAGGCGGCGGCGCGCGCCGCATGGGCCGGCTCGGGCGACTCAGCCGACGAAAGCCTGTGGTTCGATCTGCGCGCTGAGCACGGCGCCACAGAGTTCCTTGGTTATATCCACAATGCGGCGGACGGCGTCGTCCAGGCGATCGTCTCCGGCGGCGATGCCGTTAATGAGGCGAAGGAGGGGGATGCTGTCGAAATCATTGTCAACCAGACGCCCTTTTACGCCGAGTCAGGCGGTCAGGTGGGCGATGCGGGCCGCATCACCACCGATAAAGGCGCGGTCATCGTCATTGAGGATGTTAAAAAACGCGCCGGCGTTCTTCACGGCCATATCGGCAAAGTGGAAAAAGGAGCCGTCAGCAAGGGAGAGGCGGTTCATCTCGCCATTGATGTGGCGCGCCGCGAGCGCATCCGCGCGAACCACTCGGTGACACACCTTGCCCATGCGGCGTTGAGAGAAGTGCTCGGCGATCATGTGGCGCAAAAAGGCTCGCTCGTTGCGCCGGATCGCATGCGTTTTGACATCACCAACCCGAAAGCGATCAGCGCCAGTGAAATCGCCGAGGTTGAAGCGCGCGTAAATGCGGTCATCCGCCAGAACACGCCCGTCGAAACCCGCATCATGCCTTATGAAGACGCCGTCGCCGCGGGCGCCATCGCCTTGTTCGGTGAGAAATATGATGACGATGTCCGTGTGCTGACCATGGGGCATTCGCTTGAGGACGAGAAAAAGCCTTATTCCGTTGAGCTTTGCGGCGGCACCCATGTGCGCCGTGTTGGCGATATTGCGCTGTTCAAGGTCATCGGCGAGAGCGCGGTTTCCGCCGGCGTGCGCCGTATCGAGGCGCTGACCGGTGAGGCTGCGCGGACCTATCTCGAAGAGCAGGCTATGCTTGCCCGCAAGGCCTCGGACGCGCTTAAAACCACCATTGAGGATTTGCCGGCGCGCATCGAGGCGCTGGTCGCGGACCGCAAAAAGCTCGAGCGCGAACTCGCCGAAGTAAAAAAACAGATGGCGCTGGGCGGCGGCGCGTCCTCCCCAGAGGAAGACGAAGTCGCGGAAATCGCCGGCGTCAACTTTATGGGCCGCGTGCTCGACGGCGTTGCGGCGAAGGATCTGCGCGGTCTCGTCGATCAGGCCAAAAAGAAAATGGGCTCGGGCGTCGCGGCCTTTATCGGCGTCAATGAGGGCAAGGCGGCGCTCGCTGTCGGGGTGACCGATGATCTGAAAGACCGCCTCTCCGCCGTCGATCTCGTGCGCGCAGGCGCCGAAGCCGTCGGCGGCAAGGGCGGGGGCGGGCGCCCCGACATGGCCCAGGCCGGCGGCCCTGACGGCGACCGGGCAGGCGACGCCATCAAGGCCATTGAAAAAGCCATCAGCGGATAAAGCCTGCTAGCGGATTGAAACGCCGCCGCCGGACGACTTGTCGATATTGGTGTTTTTCGGCGAACCGTAAACGGTGATGTCGCCGCCGCTTGAAGCGTCGGCTTCAAGGCTTTCTGACGCGTAGAGGATGAGGTCGGCGCCGGAGGAGACGTCCGCGACGGCGTTCTCGCATCTGAGATTCTCGGCGTCGAGATCGGCGCCGCTGCTGCCGTCAGCCTTGATCGTGCCGCAGCGGCCGCTCAATACCGCGTCGGCGCCCGAAGAAACGGAGGCGCTGAAATCTCCGGCGTCAATGCCCTCCGCTTTTACGTCGGCGCCGCTGGAAACGTCCACGCCGTTTAATTCCGGTGTTGTGACGTAAACTGTCACCCGCCATTTCCGGCCGGGCGAGAAGAAAGAGCTGTTGCGCGTGCGGCCAATCTCAAGCGCGCTTCCGTCGCGTTCGATGCGCAACCGTTCGAGGGCTTCAGGCTCGCCTTCCGCGCGTACGGAATAGGCGCCGCCTACGGTGACTTCCACATCGACGCCTGCGGAGGCGTCGATTTCGGTGAAGCCGGAAAAGTCATATGTCTGGCTGTCCGCATGCGCGAGCGACATGGCGCTTAAAGACGCTGCGCCGAAGGCGGCCGCAATGGTGAGTGCTTTCATCATGATATCCCTTCCTTTTTTGACGGCGTTTGACACGCGCTTGTAGCGTAACAGCAGCAAGGCCTAGTCCCGGTTCGCTGTCACGGATGATTTGATCTTAATGCGCCCGCCCGAAGACCGGTCGATATTCACGCGCTCAGGCGAGCCGTACACGGCCACATGGCCGCCGCTTGACGCATCGCCCACCAGCGACTTTGTCACCGTGATTTCGCCATGACCGCCGCTCGACACATCGATATTGGCCGAACCGCAGATAAGGTCGCGGGCGTCGAGATTGGCGCCGCTGGAAATATCGACCGTGCAGTTGTCGCTGCGGCCGGCAATGACAGCGAAAGAACCGCTCGATAAATCAGCATTAAAACGACGCGAGTCGATGTCTTCCAAGGTCGAGTGAGATCCGGAAGAGGCTTCCAGCGCTTCGATATTCGGCGCTGTCAGGATGACTTTGTAGTCGGCTTTTTTCTGATGCCAACGCAGGCGGTTCCATTCCCTGGAAAGATAAAGAACGTCGTTTTTCACCTCGATCTCAAAATCGCTGAAATCGCCCTCGGTGGTCTGAACCTCGACGGACTGTTCTCGGCCCGCGGTCGCAACAAGCTTGATGCCGGCGGAAATATCGATGCGTTCAAATGAGGCAAGTTCAAAACTACGCGTTTCTTCCGCGGCGGCGGCTGTGGTCAGCGCACAGGCGGCGAGACTGGAAATGAGAATAGTTCGCAACATGGATCTGCTCCTTAGGGGATAAACGCAACGCCCTATCGACCCATGCTGCCATGCAGCGCTCCGGAATGCGAGCCGAATGCGCCAAACCGCCTTGAATCTGCGAGGAAGGGCGCAAAAGCTTGGATTTTTTGGGCTTTAGGCGGGGCTGGCGTAAGGATAGGTGACCACCAGACGGGCCCCTGGCCCCTGTCCGATACCGCTTGCCAGGCGCTCGATTTCACCGCCCAGAGCAGCGATCAGGCTTTCGATAATGCGCCCGCCCAGGCCTCCATGGGGGTTGGCGGCGCCGGCGGAAAGACCGACGCCATCGTCCTCGACGATGAGCGTGCAGCGTTCGCTCTCCAGGTCGCGATGAAAAGCGATGTGGATCAGCCCCTTCTCGCGGCCCTGAAAGGCGTATTTGACAGCGTTGGTGACCATTTCCGAGATCAGGACGCCAATGGTGACCGCATCGCGTGAGGGAATGTCGAAATCGCCTATATTCGTCGTGATCTCGATATTCTGTTCGAAATTGAGATTCGCTTTCAGGTCGTCGACGATCTGCGAGATGAAATGGCCCGCCGCTACGAATTCGTGATTGGTGTTCATGGCAAGACGGCGCTGCGTGGCGGCGATGGAAAGAACGCGCCCGCGCGCTGCGCGCAAGGTTGATTTTGCCTCTTCGCCTTCCACCTGGTTGGATTGCAGGCTCAGGAACGACGCCACAAGCTGAAGGCTGTTGCCGACGCGGTGATGCAAATCGCGCAGAAGCGATTCGACGCGCAGATTTTCTTCTTCGAGCGATCGCTTGGCGGCTTCCAGCTCTTTCGTGCGCTCCGAGACATGATGTTCAAGTTCTGTATTGAGCGCCATGATCTCCGTGTTTCGCGCCCGCTGAACCTGGTTTTGCTCCCGGAGCATGGCAAGCTGCAAGATCAGGAGACCGGAAATAATCGCAAGAGCGCCGAGAATAATCTGGCCGACCAGCCTGTCGCCTGCCTGTTGTTCCTGCCGGCGGGTTTGCAGCAGCGCCTGTTCTTCGCGGATCAGCATGGACATCATGTCGTTGAAGTCGGCAAGCAGCGCATCCACATTGTTCTGTCGTACGATGCTTTCCCGCGATTCAATGGTCCCTGCCATGAAGCCGCTAAGGACGCGCTTCAGGGAGTCGGTGATATGTTGCGCCTGAATATCGATATTGTCGAGGCGGAGCTGTTGCGCGGGATTGTCCCGCGTCAATTCGCGAATGTTTTCGCGCGCTTCTTCATAGCTCGCCAGCGCATTTTCATAATCGGTCAGATATTGCTCGTCCCGCGTGATCAGGAAGGCGCGTTCCCCGATCACAGCGCCCTGAATGCCGGTTTGATATTGCAGCGCTTCGGTAATCACAGTGATGGTGTGCATGACGAGAGAATCGGCGCGGTTATTGGCCTTGTTTACGAAGAAAGCCGCCGCTGCGGCGGCGAAAAGCGCAAGCAGCCCAATGCCTATAGAGACAAAGGCGATGAGGCTGCGCTGGCGCCGTGTCAGGGTCATGGCAGTCGGCTTTCAACGGGCCGGAGAGCCTGAAATCGGGATGAAACAAACAGGGTCATCATGCGCTTGTGCGGCAAGTTATGTGATGACTCCCGCCCGCGGCAATGAAAGGCCGTGAACGATCGCTGCGCGCAGGGCGCGTTCGTCAAAAGGTTTGGTCAGAATGAATGTCGGCTCGTAATCGTCGCCGCTCAAGACGTCGTCTGGATAGGCGGTGAGGAAAATCGCGATCACCGGCAGCGTCGAGGTGATCTCGCGCACGGCGTCGAGCCCGGTGCGTCCGGCGCCGAGATCGTAATCCGCCATCACCACATCGGGTCTGTGCTTATTGGCGAGGCGAATGGCGTCGTCGGCGGTTCGCGCAGTGGCGAGGACCTTCAAGCCGATCGTTTCCAGCGTTGCGGCGACTTCGAGCGCGATCACCGGCTCGTCTTCAATCACAAGCGCCGTGCCCGACACCTGCGTCGCCGCTATGCGTCTTCTTTCCTCTGAAAGAAGGCGTTTGGCTTCCGACGGCTCGACGCCGATCAACGCCGCAGCCTTTTCGATTTCTAGGCCGATCACATCGACCAGCAATACGAGCTGACGCGGCGGTTCGGCTGTGAAGGGGCGCGCGGCAAGGACGGACCGGTTTGAAAAAGCCGCGCCGCCTTCCGCGCTGGCGCTGCGCCAGGCATCGTAGAACGCGCGGAAAACAGTGATTTGCCGCTCCCGGTCGGGAAGCCCTTCCACCGCGGAATAGTCGAATCGCTGCAATGCGGCCGCTGCGATTTCATCGCCCAGAAACTGGTCCGAGGTCACAGCCCGCGCGAACTGGCGGACAAAACGAAGATCCTTTTGAAACGGGGTCAGTTTGGGCATCGGACGTCCAACTGGAAACGAACTACACGGGCGCGCATGACAGTGCTACACAACGCCTTCACGCCCGAAAAAGTTCCCATCCCGATTTGAGACATCCGGAAATGACACCATAGAATCCGGACAAATCAACCCGCCTGACCAGCTTCTCGACCCTATGCGCCCATGGCTTTGCGGAAGTTTTCGTCAACTTTTTCAAGGAATCCGGTGGTGGTGAGCCATTTTTGTTCTGCGCCGATGAGAAGCGCGAGATCCTTTGTCATCGAGCCGGATTCGACTGTTTTGACGACGGTTTCTTCCAGCGTTGTCGCAAATTTGATGAGGGCGTCATTGCCGTCGAGCTTGCCGCGATGGGCAAGGCCGCGCGTCCAGGCGTAGATTGAGGCGATGGAATTGGTGGAGGTTTCCTCGCCGCGCTGATGGGCGCGGTAGTGACGGGTGACAGTGCCGTGCGCCGCTTCGGCTTCGACGGTCTTGCCGTCCGGGGACATCAGCACCGACGTCATCAGCCCGAGCGATCCGAAGCCTTGCGCCACGGTGTCGGACTGCACGTCGCCGTCATAGTTCTTGCAGGCCCAGACATAACCGCCGGACCATTTCAGGCATGCCGCCACCATGTCGTCGATGAGGCGGTGCTCATAGGTGAGGCCGGCCGCGTCAAATTTTTCTTTGAACTCCGTTTCATACATTTCCTGGAACAGATCTTTGAAACGCCCATCATATTTTTTCATGATGGTGTTCTTGGTGGAGAGATAGAGCGGGTATTTGCGCTGCAGCGCATAATTGAAAGACGCGCGGGCGAAATCGCGGATCGACTGGTCGAGATTGTACATGCCCATGTAAATGCCGGAGGAGGGCGCGTCGAAGACTTCCTCTTCCATCACGTCGCCATTTTCGCCTTCCCATTTCAGGGTCAGCTTGCCTTTGCCGGGAAACAGCATGTCGGTGGCGCGATACTGGTCGCCATAGGCGTGACGGCCGATGATGATGGGCTGCGTCCAGCCCGGGACCAGGCGCGGCACATTGCGGATAATGATCGGCTCGCGGAAGACGACGCCGCCGAGAATGTTGCGGATGGTGCCGTTGGGCGAGCGCCACATTTTTTTGAGGCCGAATTCCTCAACCCTGGCCTCATCAGGCGTGATCGTGGCGCATTTTACGGCGACGCCGTATTTTTTTGTGGCTTCCGCGGCGTCAACGGTGATCTGGTCGTCCGTGGCGTCCCGGCTTTCCATGCCAAGGTCGAAATATTTCAGATCGATATCGAGATAGGGATGGATGAGCTTGTCCTTGATCATCTGCCAGATGATCCGGGTCATCTCGTCCCCGTCCATTTCAACGATTGGATTATCGACTTTGATTTTTTGCATGGAATTCCCTACCGGACTTGCTGGCGCGCGATGAGACCGCTGCGCGGATGGTGTATGGCTGTGGATGGATTTCGCCGGGCTATTAGCACCAGCAGGGCTGGAATGAAAAGGGGGTCGGGACGATTGCCGGGAAAAGGTCTGACTTTAAAAGCGCCCGCCAGGCGGAGGCGCCTGTGAGCCGGAACAGGCCGGATCGCGAGGCGATCGCCAGTCAGCGTCGAATCGCACGCCGCGACGGGCTCGCCGCGTTGGGCCCCGCCCCGCTTTTTGTGCTGGTGGAGCCGCAAATGGGCGAAAATATCGGCGCCGCGGCAAGAGCCATGCTCAATTTCGGCCTTTCGGGGCTGCGGCTCGTCAATCCCCGTGACGGCTGGCCCAATGAAAAGGCCGGCGCCATGGCGGCCGGCGCCTCCATCGTCATAGACCAGACGCGCGTTTTTACAACGACGGAGCAGGCCTTGACCGGCTGCAATTATGTGCTGGCGACAACGGCCCGCCCGCGCGAAGCGTTGCTGCCGGTATTCGAACCCGCCGAGGCTTCGGCGAAGATGAAACAGCGAATTGACAGGGGCGAGACCTGCGCGGTCCTGTTCGGGGGAGAGCGGGCAGGGCTGTCCAATGAAGACGTGGTGCGGGCTGACGGCGTTATCTCGATCCCGGTCAATCCGGCTTTCGCCTCGCTCAATCTTGCCCAGGCGGCTTTGATCGTCGCCTATGAGTGGGCGAAGGCGGACGGACGCAAGCCGCCGCCTTCAGAACTCGACATCGCGATCCCTGCGCCGCGGGAGGATTTCGAGCGCTTTTTTGAGCATCTTGTCGCTGAACTCGACAGGGCTGGCTACTTCTTTCCTGACGCGAAACGCCCCAATATGGAGCGCAATCTCAAAGTCGCATTCATGCGCGCGGGATTGACGGCCGGGGAAGTGCGCAGTTTGCGCGGCGTCATCAAGGCGCTGACCAAACGCCGCGAAGGATAGGAATGGGGATTTCCATTATGAAAAATATCGCTGCGATAAACATCGTCGCAAGTTTGGCGCTTGTCCTCACGGCGTGCGCAGACGGCTTGGACGCGCCAGAAGCCAAGGCCGGTCATTACGATGTCATTATCCGTGGAGGGACGGTCTATGACGGCTCGGGTGGTCCCGGCAAAGTGACCAGTGTTGCGATTGAGGATGACCGCATCGCTGCGATTGGGCCGCTTGCCGGCGCCGAAGCCGAAACCGTGATCGACGCTGAAGGGCAGGCCGTGGCGCCGGGGTTCATCAACATGCTGAGCTGGGCGGTTGAAGACCTCATCGAAGACGGGCGCAGTCTCGGCGACATATCGCAAGGCGTAACGCTGGAGGTTTTCGGCGAGGGTGTTTCCTACGGCCCCTGGTCGGAGGAGATCAAGCGCCAAGCGAAGGCGCGCCAGTCCGACATCGTTTATGACATCGAATGGACGACGCTCGGCGAATATCTCGAATATCTGGAGCGCAAGGGTGTATCGCCGAATGTCGCTTCTTTCGTCGGCGCCACGACCTTGCGCGCGTCGGTGATCGGCTATGACAACCGCGCCGCAACGCCCGAAGAGCTGGACGAAATGCAACAGATGGTGCGTGAGGCCATGGACGAAGGCGCCATGGGCGTCGGGTCGTCGCTCATCTATGCGCCGGCGAATTTCGCGAACACCGAAGAACTGACGGCGCTGGTCGCCGCCGCCGCCGAATCCGAAGGCATGTATATCTCCCATATCCGCTCGGAAGACGAGGAGCTGCTCGAAGCTGTGGATGAGCTGATCGGCATTGCGCGGGCCACCGGCGCGCCGGCTGAAATCTATCACCTCAAGGCGAGCGGGCGGGCGAACTGGTCCAAGCTCGACGATGTCATTGCAAAGGTGGAAGCGGCGCAGACCGAAGGCCTTTCCATTACGGCAGACATGTATGCCTATCCGGCAAGCTCTACGGGGCTTGATGCGGCGATGCCTTTATGGGTGCAGGAAGGCGGCTACGAAAAATGGGCCGAACGTTTGCAGGATCCGGAAATCCGCGCGCGCGTCGCCGACGCCATCACCAATCCGTCCGATGAGTTCGTCAGCGGCATCACCAATGCCGGCGGGCCGGAGGGCGTGTTGCTTGTGGGGTTCCGCAATCCGGATCTGCGCAAATATATCGGCATGACCCTGGCGGAGGTCGCCGAAGAGCGCGGCAAATCCTATGCGGAAACGGCGATGGATCTCGTTGTCGAAGACGGCAGCCGGGTGCAGGTGGTCTATTTCTCCATGTCCGAAGACAACATCAAAAAGAAGATCGCGCTGCCCTGGGTCAGCTTCGGCTCCGATGGCGGGTCCATGGCGCCGGAAGGCGTTTTTCTGGAGCAGAGCACCCATCCGCGCGCTTATGGTAATTTCGCGCGTATTTTTGCGAAATATGTGCGCGAGGAAGGCGTGCTGACCATTGAGGAGGCGGTGCGCAAGCTTACCTCCTTGCCCGCAACCAATCTGAAACTGAAAGATCGCGGCATGATCGCGCCCGGCTATTACGCCGACATCGTCATTTTCGATCCGGCGGAAATTCAGGACAAGGCGACCTTCGCGGAGCCGCACCAACTGGCGGTGGGTGTCAGCGACGTTTTCGTCAATGGCGTGCATACCCTGAAAGACGGCGAGCATACGGGCGCGACAGCGGGCCGCGTCGTGCGCGGTCCCGGCTGGACGGGCTGGGAAGACGCGTCAATGGAATAGCGGTTAAAGAAAAAGGGCCTCTCACTTGGCGAGCATGGAAAACCTGGAACGCATCGATCACGCCGATGCGCTTCATCAGCACCGGTTCAAATATTACGACTTCGCCATGGCGGCGTTTGTCGCGATTCTGATTTGCTCGAATCTCATTGGCGCGGCGAAACTCGTTCAGTTTTTCGAGCTGAAGATCGGAAGCTGGAACGCCGGCATGTTCGGTGCCGGCATTCTTTTCTTTCCGCTCTCTTATGTCCTCGGCGACGTCTTGACGGAAGTTTACGGCTATGCCCGCGCCCGCCGTGTTGTGTGGGCCGGTTTCGCGGCGGTCCTTTTCATGGCGTTCATGGCGTGGGTCGTTGTTTCCATGCCGCCGGCGCCGGGCTGGGAGGGGCAGGACGCCTATGAGGCGGTGTTCGGCCTGACGCCGCGCATCGTCTTTGCGTCGGTGATCGCGTTCTGGGCGGGCGAGCTCGCCAATGCGTTCGTCATGGCGCGGATGAAAGTCGCCTCAGGCGGCAAGCATCTCTGGCAGCGAACCATTGGGTCCACGGTGGTGGGGCAGGGCGTCGACAGCCTCCTGTTTTATCCCATCGCCTTTCTCGGGGTCTGGTCCGTAACGCAGGTCATCACCGTGCTCGCCACCAATTACCTCCTGAAGGTCTTGTGGGAGGCGCTTTTAACGCCGGTGACCTATCGCGTCGTCGGGATGCTGAAACGCGCCGAGGGCGTCGATGTCTATGACGCGGATACCGATTTTACCCCGTTTTCCGTGAGATCCTGACGGGGCTGCGTCCCCGGCTTGAAGCCGGAGGTCGTTTAGAGGTAAACTCACCAGTGTAACGCCTTACCAGAACCCACAATAACCGGGGAGCCATGGCGGACGATCACAAGACCATTCTCGATGTGGCGGGCAATGACCCCCGCCCCGGCAAGGGGCCGCGCATTGCGATTCTGGGCGCAGGCTTCTCTGGCATGGGCATGGCCATCCGGTTGAAACAGGAAGGGTTCGAGAACTTCACCATTTACGAAAAGGCCGACGAGGTCGGCGGGACCTGGCGGGAGAACCGGTATCCGGGCGTCGCCTGCGACGTGCCCTCGCATCTTTATTCCTTTTCGTTCGAGCCCAATCCCAACTGGTCGCGCCGCTTTTCCCCTGGCGGGGAAATCTGGGATTACATGAAACACTGCGCCCGCAAATACGGGCTCTATCCCTTCATCAAATTCAAGAAAACCGTGACGGCGATCCGCCATGACGGGGCGGAGTGGACCATCGAATTCACAGACGGTACTTCGGCGATCGCCGATTACGTCGTGAGCGGGCTCGGCGGCCTGCATGAACCGAATATTCCCCCTATCGCCGGAATGGAGACTTTCAAGGGACCGGTGTTTCACACGGCGCAATGGCGTGACGATGTGGACCTTTCAGGCAAACGCGTCGCGATCATCGGTTCGGCTGCAAGCGCGGTGCAGGTCGTGCCCGCCATTGTCGACAAGGTGGCGCATCTCGACCTTTATCAGCGCACGCCCAATTGGGTGATGCCGCGCATGAGTTACGCCTATCCCAAGTGGCTGAAAGGCGTCTTCGCCAAGGCGCCGCTTCTCGCGCGCGCCTATCGCGGATTTTATTTCACCGTGATGGAGTGGCGCTTCAACGCGTTCAAAAAAGACGAGAATCGGGTGAAGAGTTTCATCCGCAAGATCTTTCAGAAACATCTCGAAAAGCAAGTTTCCGATCCCGAACTGCGCGCAAAATTGACGCCGGATTATCCCGTCGGCTGCAAGCGCATATTGATCTCGGACGATTACCTTCCGGCCATTCAGAAACCGAATGTGGATCTTATTACTGAAGGGATCGAGGCTGTGACTGAGACCGGCGTCAGCACGAAAGACGGTCGCGATCATCCTGCAGATGTCCTAATTCTCGCAACCGGCTTCAAACCATTCGACATTCTGGAATCGATTGAGGTGACCGGCCCCTCAGGCAAAAGCTTGCGCGAGACATGGAAAGGCGGCATCGCCGCGCACCGGACGATCATGGCGCCCGGCTTTCCGAATTTTTTCCTGCTGCTCGGACCGAATTCCGGCCTCGGACATAACTCGGTGATTTTGATGATCGAAGCGCAAGTGAATTACGTCATCGATCTCATTAAACGGACGGGCGACAAGGGGCAGATCGCTCCGCGCCCGGAAGCGGCGAAGTCGTTCGACGACCGCATCCAGGACGATCTCCAGGACCGGGTCTGGGCTGCGCGCTGCGGCGCCTGGTATGTGGATGAGGCCGGGCGCAATTTCACGCTCTATCCTCACGATGTGCGCACCTATCTGAAGGAGATGCGCCAGCCGGATTTCTCTGAATACGATATCGCACGGCAGGCTCAGCCAGCGATTAGCTGATTACGGGCGCCAGCATTTTTTCACCATAGGGTTGTGCGGCGTTCGCTCATTCATCGCTCGGGCGAACTTATCGGAAATTTTATGGTCCGGATGATGCAAGGCCGCTTGCGAAAGCAACCTTCTCATGCTTTTTCACGCACGTACGTAGGGTACGCGTAGAGTAAGGGGGATCCTTGTGATCAAGAAGTTCGTATCAATCGCCGCTGCAGCCATGTTTGCGCTCGCCGCCGCGCCCGCCCATGCCGGTCTTGTCTACATCGGAACATATCCGGGCAACGACAATGCCAGCGGGAACAATAACGGCATGAACAACGATATTCATGACGAAATTCTAGCCTATAACGGCGACACGTCCGTCGACTATCTTGCCAAAATCAATCTTTGCGAAATTGACGAGGATGAGTGCCAGGCCAACGGCCAGTTTCCTGAGAACGGCGCTGTTTCGGCCAGCCTGTTTTCATTGGCCATGGATGACGATTTCGAAGGCACGGTGAATTTCGACCTCACCGGAACTGGTTTCGGCCTTGAGTATGTCGCGCTCAAAGCAGGCAATGAGTTTGCTCTGTTCTATTGGGACATGAACCCGCTCGTCGGCATGTTCTCTTTCGACGTAGGGACCTATATCGATGCGGGCCTGTCTCACATCAGCTTCTATGGCGGAGATGCGCCAAGCGAAGTGCCGCTTCCGGCCGCCGCCTGGCTGATGATCGCCGGTCTTGGCGGGCTCGGTTTCGCGGGCCGCCGCAAGGCCGCCTGAGCGCTTCCAGCACAATGAATTTTCGGCAAAAGCCCGCCATTTGGCGGGCTTTTCGCATTTTGGGACCAGCGCCCGGCAGCCATGGGTGTTTTCGGCAGCTCCGGCGTTGACAGGCCGGGTCCGGCCCCTTATTGCCCACCGCTTCGAACGGGTGGCGCGTGGACCGCCGTTTCAACTGCGCCGGGGATGGGCCCCGGAGCCGGGCCGCGCCGGAAAACGAGGATACGATGTCAAAGCGCATCAGCGCCAAGCACAAGCTTGACCGCCGGGTCGGCGAAAACGTCTGGGGCCGGCCGAAATCTCCCATCAACAAACGCGATTACGGCCCGGGCATGCATGGCCAGCGCCGCAAAGGCAAGCTGTCGGACTTCGGCCTGCAGCTCATGGCGAAGCAGAAGCTCAAAGGCTATTACGGCAATATTTCCGAAAAGCACTTCGAGAAGATTTACAACGAAGCTTCGCGCCAGCGGGGCAACACCGCCGAACTTCTGATCGGCCTGCTCGAAAGCCGTCTCGACGCCATCGTTTATCGCTCGAAATTCGTGCCGACCGTGTTCGCCGCGCGCCAGTTTATCAATCATGGCCATGTGAAGCTGAACGGCGTCAAAACCAACATCCCGTCGGCGCGCCTGAAGCCGGGCGATGTTGTCGAGATCAAGGACAAGTCGAAAAACATGGCGCTGGTGCTGGAAGCCCTGCAAAGCGCCGAGCGCGACATTCCGGATTATGTCGAAGTCGATCCGAAAAAGATGACGGCGACGTATCTGCGCGTGCCGGAATTTGCCGAGGTGCCTTACCCCTGCACCATGGAGCCGAACCTCGTCGTCGAATATTACTCCTCGTAAGACGAGAAGACTCCCCTCAGGAATCGAAAAAGGCCGCCCCTTCGGGCGGCCTTTTTTGTGTTCGCAAAGCGGTCGACCTTATTTGTTAAGCCGCTTTTTCATATCCGCGATGAGCGCATCGATCCCTCTTTCGCCGCCGCCATTATTGGCGATGATCGAGGTGAACTGTTCCTGTTGCTCGATGGCGAGCCAGATTTCGTTCGCGCCGGCATCGAAGATCGACATATTGCCTTCCTTGTCGCGATAGATGCGCCAGTGAATGAGCATATCGGCGAGTTGGTCGCCGGGTTGCGGATTGGCGATCTTCGAATTGACGATAATGTCATAAGAGGCGCGATCCACGGAGCCTGTAACTTTTAGCTCCTGACCCGCATAATCTTCCATCGTGTTGCGATAGACCATTTTTGCATAGTCTCTGAAAAGCGGGAAATATTCCTCAGCTTGCGCATCGGTCATCTGACGCGCGGCGCGGCCAAGGACGAAGCGGCCCACACGGCGCATGTCGACATATTTGTCGACGAGGTCGTCAACGGCGTCGAACATGACGTCCTTGTCGCCACTCTGAAGCTTGGGCGCGGCCTCATCGAGAATATTCTGAACGAAAGTTTCCGCCGCTTGATCGGCGGCTGCGGGCGCCGAGAAGCCGAGCGCCATGATGGCGGAGGCGGTGAGGACGGCGAAGGCGCGGCGGGTGAGTACTGACATAATCTGTTCTCCTGAAGGGAACTGGCTATTCCAGCTCTTCGAATTCTTCGAAGTCGCCGATATCCGGCAGGTCTTCATAACTTGCGCGGCCATTATTGATTTCGCGCTTGCGCGACTGAAGATAGAAGCTGCGAATAGACGCGTAAAAGTCGAGGGAATCGGCGCGGATATCTGCAAGCGGTTCGATCAGGGGCTCGCGCGAGGAAACGACGCCGACGCCCGCCCGCGAAAAGCGGAAATACATGGCTGGGTCCGTCGTAATCCAGAAGGCGGGGTCTATGGTGAGGTCGACGCCCTTGCCGAAACCGTCGCGCAGGGTGCTCGGCCCTAGAAACGGCAATACGAGATAAGGACCGGAATCGACGCCCCAGACGGCAAGAGTCTGGCCGAAATCCTCTCCATGCTGAGGAATGCCCATACGCTCGGCCGGGTCGCCCATGCCGCCAAAGCCGATGGTGGAGTTAATAAAGAAACGCCCCAGCGTTTCGCCGGCGCGCTTGGGCTCGCCTTGAAGAAGGTCGTTTACGAAAATCACCGGCGTTCTGAGATTGGCGAGAAAATTCCGGATGCCCTTGCGCTGCTTTTTATGGGTGACGGCGCGATACCCCTTGGCGGCGGGTGTCATGATTTTGCGATCGAGCCCGTCATTGAAAGCGAACATCTTCCGGTTGAAGCCTTCCCACGGGTCAGTGACGGCGCCGTCGGCCTGTGTGTCTGCGGCTTCCAGATCCCGGGCGAGGGCGTCCGGATCGTCATTCGCCCCGGATAGCTGCGCCGAAGCGGCGCCGGCAAAAGCCAGCCAGACGCCGGCGCATGATGCAGCAAGAACCTTCATAAACAGCGCCCCCTCTGGCGATTTTCCTTCAGCGTCGGACCGGTTTCCGGCTCCATTTGATCACAACATATAAGGCTTTGCGGCGCCGGAACAATGAACAAACCTTGACGATTGCGTTGGGTTCCCCCAGTGATTGCTCTCTCATAAAGATATCTTTATGTTTCAAAGGCTTGGCGGCAATCATTTGAGGTAAAGACGGTATGGCGCTCGACGCCGCGCTCAACACATTCCGCGCTATCGGCGAGGAAACCCGGCTTCGGATCATGGTGCTGCTGATCCGGGGCGAGCTTACGGTGAGCGAGATTACTGCCATTTTGGGACAGAGCCAGCCGCGGGTCAGCCGCCATCTTAAAATTCTGGCGGACGCTGGGCTTGCGGAGCGCCATCGGGAAGGCGCGTGGATGTTTTACAGGGCCTCGGCGACGGGCGGAGACCCCTCCTGCGAGGCGGTGATCGCCGCGGCCCGGGCCATCGGAGAGGCGGGCGACCGGCTGCTTGCCCGCGATGCAGAGCGTTTCGAACAGACCCGGCAGGCGCGCGCGGCGCAGGCGGCGGCCTATTTCGAAGCGAACGCCCGTGAGTGGAGCCGCTTGCGCGCCCTGCACCTGCCGGAACAGGATATCGAGGCGCGCATTCTTGCGCTCGCCGATGATGCGCCCATGGACATCTTCGTGGACCTCGGCACGGGCACGGGCAGGATGCTGGAGATTTTCGCGGATCGCTATCAAAGCGCCGTCGGCTATGACCTTTCTCATGAAATGCTGGCGATTGCGCGCGCCAATCTCGACCGGGCCGGCGTCACCCATGCGCAGGTGCGGCATGGCGACCTTTTTTCCCTGCCGCTTGAAGACCGCTATGCCGATGTCGCCTGTTTGCACCAGGTATTGCACTATCTGGCGGAGCCTGGCGCCGCGGTTACAGAAGCGGCGCGCATTCTGAAAAAAGGCGGACGGCTGATCATTTCTGACTTTGCGCCGCATGATCTTGAGTTTCTGAGAGAAGAACACGCCCATCGTCGGCTGGGCTTTTCAGATGCGGAAGTCGCAGACTGGTGCGACGCTTCCGGATTAAAGCTCGATAAAGTAGAGACATTGACGCCCTCGCCGGGTGACCGCGAAAGGCTGACCGTCAAAATCTGGCGTTGCATTGCCCCTTAGTAATGATGTCAGTATACAGACAAAATTAGTCTTTACTGAAACACGCCTGCAACCAAAAGCGCAATTAAAGTGAAAGCGGCCCCGCATAACAGTCCGCTCACCACTACGCCAAACTCCCGAAACGTACGCCCCATCGTCCCGTCTCCCGTCTGCGCCGCCAAAATGCCTGCCTGCGATTGATCTGGCGTGGCTGTCTTCCCGCAACCGGAATGAGCATGTCGGTGAAATCACCCTGTGGCAAAGGGTGCGCTTTCCGAAAAAGCGCAAGGGGTGCGCGCGGCTGGGAATAAAACGTTGAGCGCTATGGAATAAAATTTCGCGCGTTAGTTTTCCCCAGTGATCGTGCGGCGGTTCTGGATTTTGCCAATCGAGGGCTGTAAGAGCCCGCTCATGTCATTCTGGGATAAAATAGAAGCCGGGATTGCCGAGGCGCGGCGGCGCACGTTAGGGACGTTGCTGGACAAGCTGGCGGCCCAGAAACAGCGCCGCAACGAGGCGGCCTTCTCCATCGCGCTGATTGCGCTGTCGGCCAAAATGGCGAAGGCGGACGGCATCGTCACAGACGATGAGATTGACGCCTTTCGCAGCTATTTCCACTTTCCCGAGAGCGAAGCGGACAAGGTCCGCATGATCTATCAGCTCGCCCAGAAAGATGTGGCGGGGTTCAGGGAATATCTTTCCCAGGTCGCCAAGATCTTCGAGGACGCCCCAGAAGTGCTCGAAGACGTGCTCGACTGCCTTTTCCATGTGGCTGTGGCGGATGGGGTGGCTCACCCGCGGGAGCTTGAATTGCTGGAGCAGGCGGCGAACGCCTTCGGCCTCTCAAAGCCTGCCTTTCACCGGTTGAGGGCGACTCATCTGGGGCTTGGCGCCGACGATCCCTATCTCATTCTGGGAATAGAACCCGGCGTCGCTCTGGAGGCGGTGAAATCGGCCTACCGCTCGCTGTCGAGGAACCACCATCCCGACGCCCTGATGGCGCGGGGGGTTCCAGCCGATCTGGTGCGCATCGCCGAAGGTCGGATGGCGGCGATCAACGGGGCCTATGAGCAGATATTAACCGATTACAGTTAAATCAGGCGCAAAGATTGCGTCGCACTATGGACGCCAGGGCCGCTTTTTGGTCTGATGGATTTGTAAAGTCGCGTTAACGGGTTCCGGTGGAAAAAACCATTTCGAAGACTGCTGCCGATGCGGAAGGGGCCGATGAGGCCCGGCCTCCGGCAGTGAAGCGGGCGGGCGAAGCGCTGTTTTTCGCTGTCCTCATCCTCATTTCCTCGCTCGCCATTATCGCCGTCGCTATCGCCGCGCCTTTCGTGCTGGCCGCATCCGCCGTGGCGGGAGTCCTGACGCACAAAAATGGCGCGCGGGGCTGGCGGCCGGTCTCCGCCTGAGCGTGTCGCCGCGCTTCGACTTTAAACTTTAATAGATATTATCGATTGCAGCTCCGCGCCCGTCGGCATAAGGCCGGAAGGGTCCTTTAAAATTACGGCGCGGCGCCTGTGTCTATACGCGAAATCAGCATCCTGCTTTTGGTCTGCCTCATCTGGGGCTTTCACTTCGTCGTCATTAAGACAGCGGTGGGCGTAATGCCGCCCATGTTCTATGCGGCTATCCGGATGGTGCTGGTCGCTGCGATCCTGTCACGCTTTCTGAAATGGCGCAAAGGAGAGATGCGGTTTGTTTTGATCGGCGGCGTCTGCATCGGCGCCCTGAACTATGCGCTCATGTTCACGGGACTGAAATTCGCGACCGCGTCGGCGGCGGCGATCGCCATTGAACTCAACGTGCCGTTTTCGACGCTGCTTGCTTTCCTGTTTCTCGGAGACCGGCCGGGCCTGCCCCGCATCATCGGCATTTCGCTCGCTTTTGCGGGCGTCGCCGTTATTGCGCTCGGCGGCGAAAGCGGTGGCGGAAGCGGGGAGCATGTGGGGCTTGGCGTCGGGCTCGTGGCGGCGGGCGCCTTTTCCGAAGCTGTGGGCGCAGTGATCGTCAAGCGAACCACGGCGTTTAAGCCCCATGAACTGCTCGCCTGGTTCTCGCTGGTCGGCGCTGTCACGCTTTCGGCCATGACGCTGATTTTCGAAGAGGGGCAACTGGACGCTTTCCAACACAGCGACAAGCTGTTCCTCGCCGGCGCCATTCTCTATTCGGCGCTCGGCGCCTCTTTGTTCGGGCACACGGCCTATTACTGGCTGTTGCAGCGCCTGCCTATCAGCGTCGTTGCGCCGAGCGTCTTGTTGACCACCATCTGCGCGGTCTTTTTCGGCGTCTTGCTCATGGGCGATCCCTTCGGGCCGCGTATGATGGTCGGCGGCTTCATGACCTTGTGCGGCGTCGGCGTGGTGCTTTTGCGCAATGTTAAGAAACAGGCCAAGAATGACGCCCTCGTCGCGCCGCAAGGAGAGGGAGCATGAAATTCATCGACGCGCCGTCGCCCAATTTCGACGCCCGCGGGGCGAATATCGACATGGTGATTCTGCATTACACCGGGATGCCCACGGGCGCCGAAGCGCTGGCGCGTCTGCAAAGCCCGGAGGCGAAGGTCAGCGCCCATTATCTCGTCGAGGAAAATGGCGACGTCTACAAGCTGGTGGACGAAGCCATGCGCGCCTGGCATGCGGGCGTCGGAAGCTGGCAGGGCGATATCGGGATCAACGCCCGCTCCATCGGAATCGAGATCGTCAATCCCGGTCATGAATGGGGCTATCGCGATTTTCCCGACTCGCAGATCGCATCCGTAATTGCGCTCCTGAAAGAGATCCGCACCCGTCATAATGTGCGGGCCCACCATGTGCTCGGACACTCCGATGTCGCGCCGCGCCGCAAAGAAGACCCGGGCGAAAAATTCCCATGGGCGCGCCTTGCAAGAGAGGGCCTGGCGCTGGCGCCCTATGACGGGCCCGCCGAGGCGGGGCTTTCCATCGCATATGAGGACGCGCTCGCGGCGCTTTCCGCAATCGGCTATGACGCGCCCCAGGGCGATCACGCCTCTGCGCTTCTCGCCTTTCAGCGGCGGTTCTGTCCGCAGTCTTTAGGTCAGGGTTTCGACCCGCGCACCAAGGCGGCGCTGATTGCCGTCAAAAACGCAGCCTAGAAAACCGTTGCGGGCCTAAGCATCAAACAGCAACCGAATGTTTCGCCGTCGACGCCGGCAGATAAGCGTCGAATGCCGCCGCCACATTGCGAACAAGCGGGCGGTAGTCTTCATGCACGCGCACTGTTGAATTCTCCTTCGCCACGATTCCTTCGTTGAGGAAGGACGAAAGATCGGGTTCCGGCGCCGCCAATCCATGCTTTGCGGAAATGGCCGCCACATCGGCTTCGAGATGGCACATCAGGGTTTCGATGATGTCCCGGCGGAAGCGGTCTTGCGCCGTGAGGGCGCAGCCTCGCGCAATGGGCGTTTCGCCGGCCAGCACGCGCCGTTCCCATTCCGCGGTCGCAGGCGTGTTCTGCACATAGCCCTGCGGCAGCCAGCCGATGGCCGACGGCCCGAAACCGAGGATCGCCGATGCGTTATCCGTGGTGTAGCCCTGAAAATTGCGATGCAGGCGTTTGCGCGCATGGGCGACGGCGAGGGAATCGTCGGCTTTTGCATAATGGTCGAGGCCGATGGAGACGTAACCGGCGGTTTCGAGTTCTTCAGCAATTGCGATGGCCTGCGCCAGGCGAGCCGACGCATCGGGAAGATCCGCTTCCCGGATCAGTTTCTGATGCGGCTTGAAATGCGGCACATGGGCGTAGCCGAAAACGGAAAGTCGGTCTGGCGAGAATCTAAGCGCCTCGCGCACGCTTGCCCGGCAGTTGTCCACGGTCTGAAAAGGCAGTCCGTAGATGAGGTCGAAATTGAGTCCGGCAACGCCCGCCGCGCGCAACAGATCGACAGCGCCGCTAACCATTTCGGCGTCCTGAAGACGGTTGATCGCTGCCTGAACGCGAGGCTCGAAGGTCTGAACGCCGAGACTGGCGCGCGCTACGCCAGCGGCCCGATAGGTTTCGGCCAGCGCCGGCGTCATATGGCGCGGGTCGATTTCGATCGCGATCTCGGCATCCTTCGTCACATCGAAGCGCGCGCGCAGCCGGTCCATAAGTTGGGTGAAGCGTGTGGGGGCGAGATAGGTCGGGCTGCCGCCGCCCCAGTGAACATGGCTGACTTTCATCTGCGCTGGCAGAAGCGAGGCGATGAGGTCAATCTCGGCGAGAAGGCTGTCTGCGAACTGCTCCACAGGCTCGGTCCGGCGCGTCGCCTTGGTGTTGCAGCCGCAATACCAGCACATGTCCCGGCAAAAGGGGACATGGAGGTAAAGGGAAATAGGTTCGTCCGGGTTGAGCGCCGCCAGCCACGTTTCATAATCCGCCGCCGTGACGGAAGGCGAGAAATTCGGCGCTGTCGGATAGCTCGTATATCGCGGCAGCCGCTTGTCGGCGTATTTCAGAATGATGTCTTCGCGCTTGGCCATGACCAGCTTCTACACCGCGCCCGCTGTGTGGGTTTGAGCTGTATCAATCCCGCAGTTGCTTTTCGGGCCTGCCGGGGACAGGCCCATAATCTCAGCCGGCTGCGGTGACGCTTTCAAACAGGATCGTGACGCCGAACACCAGGGCGACCGCCGCCCATAAGCCTTCATAAGCGGCGTCGGAAATTGTGCGCGCCGAGGGTATTTTCAGCATGTGGCCGAAGCCGAAATCTTTCGGCGATCTGAGCGCCGTCCAGACCAGAATCGTCGCAAGGAAAGAAAACCACGGAAATTGAACGACAATCACCGAGGCGCCGGCGCCGATGACAAAGGCAAAAGCGGCAAAATGTCGTTCGATCAGGGGCTGCATGTCACTTCCAGAGGCAAGGAGAGTGACGGATAGAACAGGAATTTTAATTTCATTTGATCGGGCGGGGGCCAGTCCGATCTAATGCCGCAACATCTTGTTTACAATATTTCGCTTCGGCGTTTTCTTGCGAGAAGAGTGAGGCCGAGCGCGATTGCGCCGGGCGCGGCCTGGACCAGAAGAATAGTGGGCTTGGCGGTCAGGGCGCCGAAAATGCCCGCAATGATGACGCACAGCAGAAAGAAGATGACGACATCGCTCTTGCGCGCCACAAGGCCCCACAACAATCCGGCGGCGAGGAAGCCGTTATAAAGCCCCTGATTGGCGGCGAGCATGGCAGTTTGCGCCGATTGTTCAGGCGTCATGGAAAAGACTTTCCGGCCAAGCGGCGCGTCCCAGTAAAACATCTCCAGCGCCAGGAAGCCGAAATGCAGGCCCGCGACGATAATGACGGCGAGTGCGGCTGGAAATTTCATGAAAAGTCCCCCTTATTTGAGAGAATGGACTTTATTCTAAGCAAACCCGGCTCGCTAGTTTCCTAGGCATGCCCGCAAAGGATTCAGATTGGGTGCAACCCATTGCTTGCGCGCCTTTGCAGAGAACAAAACGTCTTTTGACCAGTGCTCAAAAAGCCAGTCGTTGCGCCCGAAACGCGACGCGAAGAGGCGGTCGCAGAGGTCGTGCAAAAGCGGATCGTCCGCCTGCTGCGCAATGAATTCCCGCGCAATGATCAGCGAGCCCCTCGTGATCGTCTCATGATAGCCTTCGCTGTCCGTATTCGGCGTGCCGACGGCGTCATTGTAGCGCCGGATCATGCCTGGCATGTCGCGTTCAGGATTGATGTCAGGGCGTTTCAGGATCAGCCAGAAAGCGGCCGCCCAGTGAGCGCCATGGGTCCACTCCGCCTTGGGCAGGGTTGCGGAGGCAAAGCCTTCGCCGATGCGGATGACCTCCGCCTCGGAATTGTAATGATAAAGAGCCGCCACAAATCGCTCCGCCTGACCGGAGCTGTGCTGTAGGGGAGGCTTATCCTGGGCGCAATTCCTTTGGCCGGACAAAATCGCTGAGGCGGCCGCGGCCAAATCGGGCGTCGCGCCAGGCGTCGATGTCGAGTTCGAAACACGCCAGCGCGCCTTTCGGAAATTTCTTCATGATCTGTCTGAGAGCGTCGGGGTCGCTTTCGTCCGGCGCCGCCAGCTTCAGCGCCAGATCGTGGAACCCCGGATTGTGCCCGACCACAAGAACATGGCCGCAGGCGTCTGGGAGCGTTCTGATGGCGGCGAGAATCTGCTTCGCCGGCGCGTGGTAGATCGCGGGATTGAAGATCGTCTCGCGGTTTCCCGGAAGACTTGCGTATTCAAGCGTCTCGCGTGTTCTGACCGAAGGCGAGCATAAGACGACATCGGGGAGCGGCTCGCGCTTCGCGATGGTGCCGCCCATTCGGGCAGCGTCGTCCCGGCCGCGGGGGGGGAGCGGGCGGTCGATATCAGCCATCTCCGGCGGTCCGTCGATGGCTTCAGCGTGGCGGAAAAGGGAAATGCGTTTCATGATGAAGATATACGGCTCCTTGGCGGCGGCGTGAATGAGGGCTCACGCAGCCTTGACCTCAGTCGCAGGAAAGGACACATCACCCGCTCGCCAGACGGTCGGACGGTCGCCGGCGGCCTTATGGCCGCGGGAGGAAAGTCCGGGCTCCATGGAGACAAGGCGCCGGGTAACGCCCGGCCGGGCCTCTTAGGGATAAGGGGCCTGAGGGAAAGCGCCACAGAGAATGAACCGCCTCTTCACGAGGCAAGGGTGAAAAGGTGCGGTAAGAGCGCACCGCCGGACCAGCAATGGGACGGGCATGGCAAGCCCCGCCTGGAGCAAGACCGAATAGGGATGACGCGCCGAAAGGCAGGCGGGTTTCCGCGCCGAGTCGTCCGGGTTGGTTGCTTGAGCGCGTCAGCAATGGCGCGCCTAGAGGAATGGCCGTCGTTCCGCACTTGATGCGGGATACAGAACCCGGCTTACAGACCGTCTGGCGACTGTTTTGTCTTGCTTGCGGGCGCCGCTGAATCCCGCAAAAGATCTGCGCAGATAAAAATGAGGCTCGCCCATGCCGTCTTTCGACATCGTTTCCGAAGTCAATCTCTCTGAGGCCGAGAACGCCGTTCAGAATGTCATGCGTGAAATCTCGACGCGCTATGATTTCAAGGGATCGAAGTCGACCGTCGAACTGAAAGACGGCGTCGTTACGATCTTCGCCGATGACGATCTGAAACTGCGCCAGATGCACGAGATCCTGCAGGGCAACATGCAAAAGCGCGGCATCGAGCCGGGCTCGCTAGATTATCAAAAGGAAGAACCGGCCGCCGGACAGTCGGTGCGTCAGCAGGTGAAGATCAAGGAAGGCATCGACAAGGAGCTCGCAAAGAAGATCGTCAAGGCGATCAAGGGCGAGAAATTCAAGGTGCAGGTGGCGATCCAGGGGGAGGAGCTTCGCGTCACCGGCAAGAAGCGCGACGACCTGCAGGAGGTGATCGCCTTCGTCAAGGGCATGAAGCTCGAACAGCCCCTGCAATACCAGAATTTTCGCGATTAACGGCCCATTGGGCCGCGCCTGTTGCGCTGCGGCCTAGGCATTTCCGGCGGTCTCCGCTAAGACCGTCGGGAGGAATGGAGGGCTGAATGGCGGAACTGGAACCGACCCTTTTCGAGATCATCAAGGAGCATGCGGTGGGGCTCACGGGCGAGCTCAATCGCGACACGCCGATCGCCGATCTCGGCATCGATTCCTTTTCCGTTGTCGAGATTATCTATGAGGTCGAGGAAAAGCTCGGCGTGGAAGTGCCGTTCAACGCCAATGAAAATCCATTCGGCGATATGTCGACGGTTGGCGAGCTGATCGACGCGCTCGAAAAACTCATCAAGAAATAGACGAAACAGCATGACCCGGAATGTCGTCGTTACGGGAATGGGCGCGGTCACGCCGCTGGGCGCCAGCGTTGATGAATTCCGCGATGGATTGTTTGCCGCGCGCTGCGCGATTGAAATGCGTGAATACGCGCTCGATCGATTTTCACTGACCGTTCCGGTTGCGCCAGTCGACGGGCTAGAAGAGCGCATCAAAACTCTCGGGGCTCAACTTCTGCGCGCCGACCGGTTCTCGCAGCTTGCGGCGCTCGCCGCGGAAGAAGCAGCGGCGCAGTCGGGCCTTGTTTTCGATGACGCCTTGGGCGCGCGCACGGCCTGCATCATCGGAACCGGCATCGGCGGACAGGCGACGTTCGACAATGGCTATACGGCGATGCTGTGCCGCGAGCGGCGTCCGCATCCCTTGACCATTCTCAAAGTGATACCCAACGCCGCGGCAAGCCACCTCACGATCAAATATGGCGTTCGGGGCCCCGCCTTTGCGGTGTCGAGCGCGTGCGCCACCGGGGCGCACGCCATCGGCGTTTCGTCGGAACTCATCAAGTCCGGCGCCGCCGATGTCGCTTTCGCCGGCGCGAGCGAAGCGATCCTGTGTTACGGCGCGCTTGAAGCCTGGAAGGCGATGCACATCCTTGCGGATGAAACCTGCCGGCCGTTTTCGAAAAACCGCAAAGGCCTTGTCATCGGCGAAGGGGCGGGCGTGCTGGTGCTTGAGGAAGAAGAGCATGCAAAAGCGCGGGGCGCCGATATTCTCTGCCGGCTTTCTGGTTTCGGCATGAACGCCGACGGCAAAGACATGATCAATCCGGATATGAACGGTGCGGCCGGGGCCATGAAACTGGCCCTCAAAGATATCTCCATTGACGATCCGTCAGGGGTTTATATCAACGCCCACGGCACCGGCACGCTTCTGAACGATCCGACGGAGACGAAAGCGATCCGAAAGGTTTTCGGCGCCGGGGCGGACAAGCTCGCCGTGTCCTCCACCAAATCCATGCATGGACATTTGCTGGGCGCCGCGGGCGGGATCGAGGCCATTGCGGCGATCCTCGCGCTGCGTGATGGCATTGCTCCGCCTACGGTCAATTATGACGAGCCGGACCCGGAATGCGATCTCGATTACATTCCCAATGAAGCAAAAGAGCGCGACATTTCTGTCGCGCTCTCCAATTCTTTTGCATTTGGTGGCCTGAACGCCGTGACGGCGTTCGAAAAGGTTTAAGCGGCCGCTTTTTTCGGCGACATGCCGTGGATCCAGGCGCGCATCCAGCGGAACCCGCCGATCATCAGCACAAGACCGATATAGCGCACGATGTAAATGCCGAGATCGGCCTTGAAGCTTTTCGCCATGCCGGCGATCGCCGAATAGACCGACTGCAATTCCGCTCCTGACGCGCCCATGGCGGCGATCGGCCAGACCGTGCGGTCGATGAGAAGGGCGAGAAGGCCCGCTTTCCAGATATTGCCGTTGCCTTGGGCGAACATGGCGAAGAGGAAGGCGAGGATGACGGCGCGCGGCAGATCCGCGCCGGAAAACCCGATACCGATAATGTAACTGAGATCTTCCATCTCGAGGATCTCCTCCGGTTTGTTGCCCGGATATTTAGGCGCCATTAGGGTTAATGGCCCGTAAAATTAGGTTTAACGGCGGGTTAAGATCGGACCGTCTCAGCAAGATTCGGGTGTCGGACGCCGGATTTTCGGTTCATAGACAGGCGCATGAGCGATATGTCCTTTCAGATCACGCCCGCCCGCCTCGAGGCTCTGGAGCCCGTGGCCCGCGCCATCGATTTCCTCACCGCCAATGCGGAGACCCATCCCGGCCTTGAGGAGACAGCGGCCCATGTGGGTCTCTCGCCGGCGCATTTTCAGCGCATGTTCAAGGCGGGGGCAGGCGTCTCACCCAAGCGGTTTCTGCAATATCTCGCGGCGCAGGAAGCCAAGCGCGCTATCGCCGAGGGCGAGGACGTTTTGTCCGCGTCTTTTTCCGCCGGTCTTTCGGGGGCGTCGCGGCTGCATGATCTCTTTCTCGCGTCGGAAGCCATGACGCCCGGCGATTATCGCCGTCGGGGCCAGGGGCTTGTCATTCGTTACGCCTTTTTGAACGGCCCGCTCGGACGCGTTCTCATAGCTGCGACGGAGAAAGGCGTGTGCTGGATGAGTTTCGCCGAAGAAGGGGGCGACGAGTTGCATCTCGCCGAAATGATGCATGACTGGGATGCGGCGGAATTCGTTCAGGACAAAGACTATGTGACGCCGCTCGCGGCGCAGGCTTTCGCCTTCGCGCTTAACCGCAAACTCGATGAACCTTTGCGCCTTCACGTGCGCGGCACGAATTTCCAGTTGAAAGTGTGGGAAGCGCTGTTGAAAATCCCTTACGGGGCGCGCTGCACCTATGGTGACATCGCCTCCGAAATCGGCAAACCGAAGGCCAATCGCGCCGTGGGCGCCGCCGTCGGCGCCAATCTTATCTCTGTACTCATTCCCTGCCACCGGGTGATCCTCTCCTCCGGCGTCATCCACAATTATCGCTGGGGCGTCGCGCGCAAGAAAGCGGTGCTTGCGATGGAAGAGGCGGTGAGCGCGGCTTAGAGCGCCGGGCGAAAAAGTGGAATCCGGTTTTTCGCAAACCCGGCGCGACCCTGATGATCTAGGCGGCGAAACGGAAATGGTTGCGCTCGCCCATGTCTTCCGGCGGGTCGTCGGAGAAATTGCCCTTGGCGATGCGCCAGGCGAAAGCGAAGGGATTGCCCGACGACGCCCAGATTGAGGCGTCTTCCAGTTTTAACTGCAACAAGGTGAGATTGGGATCGTCCTTGCCTTCGGCGTACCAGGCCGCTGCGACCGGGTTCCAATATTCGTCCACTTTGGCGCGGTCGAGATTTTCAATCAGCTCGCCGGTGGCGCAGGCGAAGAAATCACGGCTCTTCGACACAACCGAGAAGATCGCCTTCCCACCGTCCGGGCCGAGGGCGTCCAGAAGGTCAGCGTTTTTTTCGGTGAAGAACCAGATCGACGCATTTTCAGGATCGCTATAGGGCGACATGGGCTGCAAATGCTGGCCGCTGCCCTCAACGCCGAGCATGCCCGCGTTCACGTCTTCCACCTCTTCCCAGAAAAGGGCTTCGGGATTTTCGCGGGCTTTATCGACATCTGACACTTCAATCTCTCCTGCTGCGGATTTGCTCCTCAAACGCGACTCGGGACGTGTTTGTTCCCGCGCCGCCACTATGACGAGAACTTCAGCGTTTCGCTTTTGATGAGGGCTTTGCGTACGGTAAGTGACGGCAAGTCAGCGGCTGTGAATTCACCCCGCGGTTGAAAAATAAACTGAACTGCTTCAACGCCTTGGCATGACAATTGTGAGTGAGTATGCGTCAGACTTTGTGTGTGTAAAAAAGAGTGGAGCAACCATCATGAAATTTCGGTCTTTGCTGCTCGGCGCCAGCGCTGCGGCGGGAGCAGCCTTTCTGACCGCGCCGGCCTCGGCGACGCCGTTCACGGTCTATTATGACGTGACGGATCTCGGGGGCAGTTACCAGTACGACATTGATGTGGTGCTCGATAACAATGACGGGTCGTGGAGTTCCGGTCAGGAATTCGACTGGTTCAGTTTCGGAAACCAAACGGACGATATCGAGGTTGAGGGCGCCTTTGGCGACCCGGTCCTTAGCGGCGTCCCTGTCCCGTTTTCAGTGACTCAAACCAGCGGCGGCGCCAACGGTCCGACCCTGTGCGTCGATACCTGTTCTGTCGGTGACGGCGGCTATGTTCCGTCCCTCAATGAGACGTTCTCGTTCACGATCTTAGCTTCCACATTTCTCGGGGCGGGAGAGCTTCTTTGGTCGAATTTGTCTGCGACCGGCGGCAACGCTTCGCAGTATAATATCGCCGTTCTGGGCGACCCCATGAGCGAAGTTCCCCTGCCGGCGGGCGCGCTGTTGTTCCTGACGGGACTGGGCGGCGCCGCAGCGGCGGGCCGCAAGCGGGCAGCTTCAAGTTAGGAACGCCGTTGCGCGAATCGAAAAACGCCCCGGATCGCTCCGGGGCGTTTTTGTTTGTTGGTGCAAGTTTAGAATACGCGTCGCGTGTCGGGAGACGTTACGCGACGGATTGGGCTTTTTCCTCCTGCGGGTCGCGAAGAACGTAACCGCGCCCCCAGACTGTTTCGATATAGTGCTCGCCTTGTGTCGCAGCAGCGAGTTTTTTACGCAGCTTACAGATAAAGACGTCGATGATTTTGAGTTCGGGCTCGTCCATGCCGCCATAAAGGTGGTTGAGGAACATCTCTTTCGTCAGCGTCGTGCCCTTGCGGAGCGAGAGAAGCTCCAGCATCTGGTATTCCTTGCCGGTGAGGTGGACCCGCTGGCCCGCGACCTCGACCGTTTTTGCGTCGAGATTGACGACGAGGCGGCCCGTCGTGATGACCGACTGGGAATGACCTTTCGAGCGGCGCACAATGGCGTGAATGCGCGCGACAAGCTCGTCCTTGTGGAAGGGCTTGGTCATGTAATCGTCCGCGCCGAAGCCGAGGCCCCGGACTTTGGTTTCAATGTCGCCCTGACCCGTGAGAATAAGGATCGGCGTATTGACCTTGGCGACCCGCAGGGACTTCAAAACGTCGAAGCCGGTCATGTCGGGCAGGTTGAGGTCAAGAAGAATGATGTCGTAGTCGTAAACCTTGCCGAGATCGACGCCTTCTTCGCCGAGGTCGGTGGTGTAGACGTTGAACCCGTCCGACTTCAGCATCAGTTCGATGCTTTGCGCCGTCGCGCCGTCGTCTTCGATCAGCAGAACCCGCATGTGTCCGTCTCCTGTTGGCGCGCCGTTCCCCTCGAAAACACCCGCGCTCTTTTCGCGTTATCGGCGGGAAGTTAACGACGATAAGCTTTCATAATGGTTAACAGCGTGAATCAAATTCGCTCGTTTGTCGGGGGCTTTTTAAGGCCGCGAAAATACTTGTTACTGGAGAGCCCAAGTGATTGCTTGATTTGCGGCCCCTGTCATTAAGCATGTTCGGTTTTTTCACTGTTAAAGCGGTTCACCAATTTACCGGCGCTTAAACGGGCCCTGTTAAGACGGTTTCGCGAGCTGGCGCACGCTCATATCGCATTCGAAACGGGGATGTGCTGCGGCCGCTGCCGGTGCGTGCGAGTTTTGGACCTAGCGCCCAGGCGACGACGCGCAAGATGAGTTGGACAGGCGGCGCGAAGCGGCGCTCTATAATCCATAAAAAGCGAAAGGGACGGGCATGCTGACGACAGGCAAAGAACACGGCGCGCTTTTGAAATTGTTGCGTCTCGCTCGCGAAGAGCATGCGGCGCTGCGTGAAGATCTCGCGGACCTCGCCATCGCCCGCCAAGCCGCCGAACGATCGCTTTCACATGCGGGCGCCGCCGCGTCCGCGCGTCGCCGGCGCGTGATGGCGATATTGGCGACCTATGAAACGGCTGAGCAAGCGGCGCGCGAAAAACTCGCAGCGGCGTCGGCCCGCGCCGGTCGGCTGGAGGCGCTTGTCGCGCATCTGCCGCAGAAAGCGGCGAGCGCCGCATAGGTCGCCGCCAATTTTGGGTGCTGGCAGGTCGCCGTTTTTCCACATAGGGCGTGGAAAATTCACCTTTTATTAACCAGTGTTTACTGATTCTTGTCACGATCTGATTCGCGAATGTTCCGTTTCTGTTCCGGAACTGTCGTGAGAATTAAACGGCCAAAGGCGAATCATCCTTTGACCGCCCATAAATTCCCATGCTATCCCATACTTTCCCAATAATTTGGGCAAGGGACGACACGCGCCCGCGTTAAGCGGCGGGCGCGTTGGCGAAGGGAAGCGGCATGCGGCGCGGGGCCGGGGCCCGGTTTTTAGGGTCCTATGTCAACAAGATCGATGCGAAAGGACGCCTGGCCACGCCGGCGGCCTTTCGGCGCGTGCTCGATCTTGCGACCGAGAATGTCATCTATTGTCTTCCGTCCACGGAAGAGCCCTGCCTTGAATGCGGCGGCGATGAGTTCGTCGACTATCTCTTTTCCATGGTGGAGGATCTCGATCCCTATTCGGAAAAGCGCATTGCGCTTGAGCGCGCCGTGGCGACGCAGCTCACGCCCGTGACCACGGATCCCGAAGGGCGGATCAATCTGCCGGAGCATTTGCGCAATCATGCCCAGCTTAACGGCCAGGCTTTGTTCGCAGGACATATCCGTTCTTTCCAGATCTGGAATCCGGAGCTTTTCGCCGGGCCTCTCGATGCGGCGAAAAAGGCGGCGAATGAAGCAAGGCGCTCCTTGAAAAATCCGAGACTGAACGGGGGCGCGGAATGACATACGCCGCGCACCAGCCCGTTATGTTGAAAGAGGTTATTGCCGCGCTCGCCCCGAAAAAAGGCGGCGTCTATGTAGACGCGACCTTCGGCGCCGGCGGTTATGCGCGCGCGATTTTAAACGCCGCCGATTGCACGGTTTACGGATTCGATCGCGATCCGACCGCAATCGAGCGCGCGAAAGAATGGGCGAAAGAGTTTTCGGGCCGCTTGTTTCTCATCAACAGGCCATTTGCGGAAATGCGCGAGGCGCTGAACGAAGAGGGCGTTGAGGTGATCGACGGCGTCGTCTTCGATCTCGGCGTTTCGTCCATGCAGCTCGATGAGGCGGAGCGCGGCTTTTCCTTCCGTCATGAGGGGCCCTTGTCCATGCGGATGGACGGTGAAAAACCGGATGCGGAAGATGTTATCGCCCGCGCCGACGCCCAGGATCTCGCCGCCATCTTCCGCCGCTATGGCGAGGAAAACCGGGCCAGCGCCATCGCGCGGGCCATCATCCGCGAGCGTGAAAAGGCGCCGATCACCACAACGGATCAGCTTGCCTCGATTGTGGAGAAGGCGACGCCCGTCCCGGCGCGCCAAAAGGGCAAAAAGAAAATTCATCCCGCGACGCGGGTGTTTCAGGCGCTGCGAATTTTCGTCAATGACGAGCTGGGCCAGCTTATCGCGGGTTTGCGCGCGGCCGAGCGCTTGTTGCGTCCGGCGGGGCGGCTGGTGGTTGTGGCTTTCCACTCGCTCGAAGACCGTATCGTCAAACGCTTTCTTGCAAGCCGGTCTGAGAGCAAAGGCGGGGGGTCTCGTCATCTCCCGCCGGCGGAGCGCCCGCCGGCCTCGTTCGAGCTCCTATATCCGCGCGCGCTTGAATCTTCGAATGAAGAAACCGCAGACAATCCGCGCGCCCGGTCTGCGAAATTGCGCGCGGCCGTCCGTACCGAAGCGCCGCCGGCGCCCGATGGCGACGATGCGCTTGGCGCGCCCAAGGAAATCAAACTGTCTTTCATGCACGGAGGAAAATAAATGATCCGTATCACAACTATATTTTTGTGCGTATTGCTGGCTGCGGCGGCCTTCGGGCGTTATCGCGCTGAGGTTTCCGTGCGCGAGTTGCGCGAGGACATAGAGCAAATCGAAACCAGTCAGGTGGAAGAGGTGCGTTCGATCCAGATGTTGCGCGCGGAAATCGCTTACCTTGAAAACCCTGACCGGCTGGCGAAGGTGGCGGCGGCGAAAACCGATCTGCGTCCATCGGACAGCAGGCAGCTTGTAAACGCGCGAGAATTCGCGGCGCTTCTCGGTGATACGGATTATGTCCCTGAAGAAGACGCGCCTTCGCCCGACAGCGATGTCATCCTGCACGCCCTCGCCATGGCGCAGGTCACGGATGCGCAATAGGATCACCCTCTGAAAGGAAAACCCCCGCCGGTGTTTCTGAGGAAGTCGAAACGAGCGAAACCGAAAGCCTATGTGATCGCCGAGGCTGACGGCGCCGACGCCGATAGCGAGGCGTTCAAGGTGCGGGCGACTGGCGCGCGGGGCCGGACAGCGGCGCGCGCGCGCACCCGCATCATGATGTGCGCTTCCGTGTTCGTCTTCGTTTTCGGCGCGCTCGGGGTTCGGCTCGCCTTTATTTCATTCGGCGGGCTTCAGCCGTCAGGGCATTACGCATCGGCGCCGCGTTTGGATGCGCCGCGCGCGGAAATCGTCGATCGCAACGGGGCGCTGCTCGCCGTCGATGTGCCGGTGATCGCGCTGGAAGTGGCGGGCAATGAAGTTTGGGACGCAAAAGAAGCCGCGCAACAGCTTGCGGGCGTTCTCTCCGATGTGGACGCCGCGGCTTTGGAGCAGAAGCTCGCCGAGGGGCGCTATGTGGAAGTGCGCGCGGATCTGACGCCCGCCGAGCGCAAGGCGGTTTTCGATCTCGGCCTGCCGGGCGTGCGGTTCGCTGCGCGGGTGAAGCGTTTCTTTCCGCAAGGCGATCTCGCCGCCCATGTGATCGGTCATGACGAGCCCGGCAAGGGCGGCGTCATGGGGCTTGAGAAAACCGCCAATCGTTACCGGGGCAAGGGCCCCATGCGGGCCAGCATCGATATTCGCGTGCAGCAGATCCTGGAAGAAGAACTCGCGGCGGATATGGAGAAATTTCAGCCCGAAGCCGCCTGGGGGGCTGTCATGGATGTGGAGACGGGCGAGGTGATCGCCCTTGCGAGCTTGCCGGATTTCGATCCCAACGCGCCGGGCGCCGTCGGGGCGGATTCCCGCCGCAATCGCGCCACCTATGACCGCTATGAGCTGGGCTCCGCTTTCAAGGCGTTTACGGCGGCGGCGGTGATTGAGGAAGGGCTCGGGCGGGAGTCGACGACATATGACGCGCGCGGAACGTTCAAGGTCGCCGATCGGCGCATCTCCGATTTCCATGGCGAAAACCGCGTCCTGACCTTGTCGGAAGTGGTGCAGTATTCTTCCAATATCGGCGCGGCGCGCATGGCGCTCGATCTCGGCGCGCAAAAACAGCAGCATTATCTCGAAGCGCTTGGTCTTTTCTCCGCGCTGCCTATTGAGATCGCGGAAAACCGCGAGCCGGATCTTCCCTGGCAGTGGGGGCCGGTTGAAACGGCGACGATTTCCTATGGTCACGGCATTGCGGTGACGCCATTGCACCTGCTTGCGGCGTTTTCGGCGGTGGTGAATGGGGGCGAATACCGGACGCCGCATTTCCTGGCGCCTGAGAAGGCGGATGAAGGATCGCGCGTCTTCTCAAAAGAAACGAGCGCCGCCATGCGCCGCATTCTCCGGCGGGTTGTTACCGATGGAACGGCGAGCTTTGCAGAAGTGGAAGGGTTCTTTCCCATCGGCAAGACGGCGACGGCGGACAAGCGATCGCTGACCGGCGGTTACAATACGAATGCCCGTATTGCGAGTTTTATCGGCGCCGTGCCGGGTTATGCGCCGCGCTATTCGGTTCTCATCACCTATGACAATCCTCAGCCGGCTGAGGGAACCCATGGCTACGCCACGGCCGGCTGGAATGCCGCGCCGGCTTTTTCACGATTTGTCGAGCGCGCGGCGCCTTTGCTTGGTCTGGCGCCAGTCAATGAATCCGAGGCGCTTGCATCCTTCGTGACGGGTGAGCCGCCGTCTCTGCGCAGGGAAGCAAAACTTTCGCGTGGGTACGAAGGAGGCGCCGGTAAAGGCGGGGGGGCGCCATGAGGCTTTCCGAACTCGCCTATGAGACGATCGAGCCCGATCCGCAAATTGACGGGCTGACCGCCGACAGCCGCGCCGTCTTGCGCGGCTTTCTGTTTGCGGCGCTTCCGGGCGTGAAAACAGATGGCGCAAAATTCATCCGTCAGGCGGAGGAAAACGGCGCAGCGGCGATACTCGCCATGCCGGGCGTTACGTCGACATTGCCGGTCATTTCAGATCCACAGCCGCGCCGGCGCCTGGCGCAATTGGCGGCGCGCTTTTATCCGCGTCAACCCGACATTATCGCCGGGGTGACCGGCACCAATGGCAAGACGTCGACGGCGCGCTTTGCGGCGCAGCTCTGGACGCTGCTCGGGCTTGAGGCCGGAAGTCTGGGCACGCTCGGCGCCCAGTCGCGGGTTTTTGAGCGCGCGCTTGAGCACACGACGCCAGACCCGGTCATGCTTCATGAAACGCTCGACGCCATGGCCCGCGCCGGCGTCACCCATCTTGCGATGGAGGCGTCCAGTCACGGCCTGGCGCAGCATCGTGCCGACGGCGTTCATTTTCGCGTCGCCGCCTTCACCAACATCACCCAGGACCATCTCGATTACCATTCGTCATTCGAAGAATATTTTGCAGCCAAGGGACGGCTGTTCTCCGATCTCCTGGCGAAAGGCGGCACGGCCGCCATCAATATGGATGGGGAGGGCGCTGAAGGGATTGTGGAGTTGGCGCGACAGCGTAACCTTCCCACTGTGCAAACTGGCGTCAAAGGCCGCGACGTCAAACTGGTCGACTGCAAGCCGCATATGAGCGGTCTTGCGCTGGAGATTGAATATGGCGGCTATCGCTATCGCGCCGATCCGCCCTTGATCGGCGGCTTTCAGGCCGAAAACGCATTGCTTGCCGCGGGCATCGTGATCGCCTCCGGCGCGCGGGCCTCGGACGTCATGTTGCAGCTCGCCAATCTTGAAGGCGCGCCGGGGCGCATGGAGTTTGTCGCCGAAATCGCCGGCGGCGGGGTCTATGTGGATTACGCCCATACGCCGGACGCGGTCGCCACAGCGCTGAAAGCCATCCGGCCGCATGCGCCGGGTCGTGTCATCGCCATTATCGGCGCCGGCGGCGATCGCGACAAAACAAAACGCCCGCTCATGGGGTCAGCGGCGAAAGACAACGCCGACTTTGTAATCGTAACGGATGACAATCCGCGTACGGAAGATCCGGCGGCGATCCGCTCGGAGGTGCTGAAAGGGTGCCCTGACGCAAAGGAGATCGGCGAACGGGGCGAGGCCATCGCGGCGGGGGTCGCGATGCTGACGGAGGGGGATGTGCTCCTGATTTTGGGGAAGGGGCATGAAGCGGGGCAACAGGTGGGGGATCAGGTCTTTCCGTTCGACGATGCGAGCGTTGCGCGCGACGCCGTCGCGGACAGAATGAAGGAGCTCGGGTGATGGTAAAAGAAAATCTGCAGAATTTATGGAGCGCCTATGAAGCGGCGGCCGCGACTGGGGGTGCGTTGTGCGCGCGCGGCGGCGATCCGAAGCGCTGGACCGCGGAAGAATGGAGCGCCGGCGGGGTTTCCATCGATACGCGCACCTTGAAGCCGGGTGATATTTTTGTCGCCTTGCGCGATGCGCGCGACGGTCATGAGTTTTTGAAAAACGCGTTCGATGCGGGCGCCGCCGCCGCGCTTGTGGCGCGCGCGCCGGAAGATGCGCCGGACGGCGCGCCCCTGCTGGTAGTCGGCGATACGCTCGAAGGCTTGCGTGATCTCGCCCGCGCCGCGCGCACCCGCAATTTCGGCAAGCGCATCGGCGTCACGGGCAGCGCCGGCAAGACATCGACGAAGGAAATTCTGCGCGCCGTTCTCGGAAGCGACGGCTCTGTGCATGCCGCGGATAAAAGCTTCAACAATCACTGGGGCGTGCCCTTAACGCTGGCGCGCCTGCCCATGGGCGCCGATTATGGCGTGTTCGAAATCGGCATGAACCATGGCGGCGAGATCACGCCGCTAACAAAACTCGTTCGCCCGCACGCCGCCATTGTCACGACCGTCGCAGCGGCGCATCTGGAATTTTTCAACTCCATTGAAGAGATCGCCGAAGCCAAGGCGGAAATCTTTCTGGGGCTTGCGCCGGGCGGGATTGCGGTCTTGCCTTTCGACAATGAGTTTTTCCCGCTTCTGAAAAAGCGCGCCGAAGAGGCGGGCGCCGCCGGCTTCATCACCTTCGGTGAGAAAGACGGCGCCGATTTTCAATTGCTCGATTATCGGGCGGAGGGCGCTGGCGCGCGGCTGAAAGCAACAATCAAAGGCGAGACGATGGAGTTTTTCGCCGGCGTTCCGGGCCGCCATCAGGCGGGCAACATGCTCGCTGCGCTCGCCGCAGCGGACGCTGTGGGCTGTCCTCTCGACGGAGCGATCCGCGCGCTCGGCGCCATATCGCCTGCGGAAGGCCGCGGCGCACGCGCGGAAATCGCGGTTGAGGGTGGAACGGCGACCCTGATCGATGAAAGCTATAACGCCAATCCGGCCTCCATGGCGGCGGCCATCGGGCTCCTCGGCGCGACCGAGCCAGGCGCGGGAAATCCGCAAGGCGGCGGGCGGCGGATCGCCATTCTCGGTGAAATGCTGGAGCTTGGGCCTGAAGGCCCCGCATTGCATGAAAAACTTGTAACCGCGCTGGTTGCGGCGAAGGTTGACCGGGTCTACGCAGCGGGCCAATTGATGCGCCATCTCTGGGATGCGCTGCCGCCGGATATGCGCGGGCTTCACGCCGGCGACGCCGTCGGCCTTGTGGGGCCGGTGCTCGACGCTGTCGCCCCCGGAGATGTTGTCATGGTCAAGGGATCGAACGCCTCGAAAGTGAGCGCCGTGGCGCGTGCGCTCAAGGAAAGCGGCGTCATGGAAGAACAAAAAGAAAGCCGGACGTAAATGCTCTATCATCTGCTGACCCCGTTTGCGGATCAGTTCCAACTTTTCAATCTGTTCAATTACCTGACCTTCCGGACGGGCGGGGCGGTGATGACGGCGCTGCTGATCTCGTTTCTGACGGGGCCGTCGCTGATCCGCTGGATGCGCCGCAAACAGGGCCGCGGCCAGCCGATCCGCACTGACGGTCCGCAGACCCATATCATCGAAAAGGCGGGGACGCCCACCATGGGCGGCGTGCTTATTCTTTTGTCGCTGACGGTCGCGACATTTCTGTGGGCGCGGCTCGACAATATTTACGTGTGGATCGTCATGGGCGTGACGCTCGCTTTCGGCGCGCTCGGATTTATCGACGACTATATGAAAGTGACGAAACAGTCGGCGGACGGCGTGGTGGGCAGTTTGAAACTGATCGTGCAGTTCGCCGTCGCCTTGCTTGCGGGCTGGCTTTGCATGGATGCCTTGTCTCATGCGCCGGATGCGCCGACAGGGCTTGCAACGTCTGTCGGCGTTCCGTTCGTGCCGCTCACCATTTTCGACGCCTGGTTCAATGCGCCGGGCGTGCCGCTCGGTATTTTCATTATTCCCTTCGCCGCCTTCGTGATTGTCGGCGCCTCGAACACCGTAAATCTGACCGACGGTCTCGACGGCCTCGCGACCGTGCCGGTGATGATCGCTTCGGGCGCCTATGCGCTGATCGCCTATCTCGTCGGCAACATTATCTATGCCAATTATCTCGGCGTGCCTTTTGTGCCGGGCGTCGGCGAGCTCACGGTCATTTGCGGCGCGATCATCGGCGCCGGGCTCGGCTTCCTCTGGTACAATGCGCCGCCCGCCGCGATTTTCATGGGCGACACTGGTTCCCTGGCGCTGGGCGGCGCCATCGGAACGATTGCGGTCGCCGCAAAACATGAGATCGTGCTCGCCATTGTGGGCGGTCTCTTCGTGCTCGAAGGCCTGTCGGTGATGATCCAGATCGCGTCCTTCAAGCTGACGGGCAAGCGCGTCTTCCGCATGGCGCCGATCCACCACCATTTTGAGCAACTGGGCTGGAAAGAATCGACGATCGTGATCCGCTTCTGGATTATCGCTTTCGTTCTTGCCATGATCGGTCTCGCCACCCTGAAGCTGCGTTAGGGGAAACGATGATCCTGATCCCTGACGTCAAGAAAAAGAAATTCGGCGTGTTCGGCCTTGGGCTGAGCGGCGTTGCGACCTGCGAGGCGCTGGCGCAATCGGGGGCGCAGGTTTTTTCCTTCGACGAGAACCGTCCGGCGCGCGACAAGGTCGCCGATACCGAATATCGCTGCGAGCATCCGAAAAACTGGCCGTGGAAAGAACTCGATGCGGTTATCGTATCGCCGGGCGTGCCGCTTACCCATCCCAAACCCCATGCGATCGTGCGCAAGGCGAAGATGGAAAAGGTGGATGTCATCGGCGATACAGAGTTGTTCGCCCGCGCCTTGAACGCGCTGGAGCCGCGCGCGCGCCCGCGCGTGATCGGCGTTACCGGCTCGAACGGCAAATCTACGACCACGGCGCTGATCGGCCATATGCTGAAGCAGGCGGGCGAGGACGTTTATGCGGGCGGCAATATCGGCGAGGCGGCGCTGTCTCTTCCCGCCTTTGAGAGCGACGCCATCTATGTGCTGGAACTGTCGTCGTTTCAGCTCGATCTGACGCACTCGCTCCGTCTCAATGCAGCGGTGTTTTTAAATCTCTCGCCCGATCACATCGAGCGTCATGGCTCCGTCGACGGCTATCTGGAGGCGAAGAAACGCATCTTCCGTAATCAGACCGCTGAGGACCTGGCGGTGATCGGCGTCGATGACGATTATGCGCAGAGCGTCTGCACCGAATTGATGGCGCGCGGGCCCGCTGAAGTGCGCCCGGTTTCCGCCGGCAGCGCGCTGGGCCGGGGCGTTTATGCGCTCGACGGCAATATCTATTACAATCTCGACGGCAAGACGGCTCTTGCGGGGGATATGTCATCGGCGCGATCCCTGCGCGGCGTCCATAATCATCAGAACGCCGCCGCCGCTGTCGCGGTATGTGAGAAATTTGGCGTCGACCCGGCGCTCGCCGTGAAATCGGCGCTGCGTTACGAAGGCCTGCCGCACCGCATTGAAGAAGTCGGGCGCAACGGCAAGGTGCTGTTCATCAACGACTCCAAGGCGACAAACGCCGACGCCGCGGCGCGCGCGCTCGCCGCGTTCACCGATATTTTCTGGATTGTCGGTGGCAAGCCGAAAGAGGGCGGCATTGAAAGTCTGGTTCCGATGATGGACCGGGTTCAAAAAGCGTATCTCATCGGCGAGGCGGCGGCGCAGTTCGAGACGCAACTGAAAAGCGCCGTCAAATGCGTCCAGTGCGGCGACCTCGAAAAGGCCGTCGCCGCCGCGGCGAAGGACGCCGCGAAATCCGACGCGAAGAACCCGGTCGTTCTCCTGTCGCCAGCCTGCGCTTCCTATGACCAGTTCAAGAGTTTCACCGAGCGCGGCGAGGCGTTTCGCAATCTCGTCTCGGAATTGTCGGCAACCAATGGAGAGGCGGCGTGAGACGTCTGTCGCGGCTTGATGAGTCTCCTTTCGCGCGGCTGTGGTGGTCGATTGACCGCCCCGCGCTTGGCGTCCTGTTCTTGATCATCGTGATCGGCGGCGTCGTTTTGATGGCGGCGGGCCCGTCCGCGGCTTTGCGCAAGGGAATTTCCAGCGAGTTCCATTTTCCATTGCGTCAGCTCCTGTTCATGGGGCCGGCGCTGATTGTGATGACGGCCGTCGCTGCGCTGACCCCGCTGCAGGCGCGCCGGCTTGGCGTCATCATCTTTCTGGGCGCCGTTGGATTGATGCTTCTTCTCCTTTTCTTCGGGGGAGAGGTGAACGGCTCCAAGCGATGGTTTTATCTTGGCGGCATGTCGCTGCAGCCATCGGAGTTTGCAAAGCCCGGTTTTGTCATAGCCGCCGCCTGGATGCTTGCCGAGGGCGCGCGCGATCCGAAATTCCCGGGCGGCGCCATCGCCATCGGGCTTTACGGATTTTTCGCGCTGCTTCTTCTGTTGCAGCCGGACTTCGGCCAGTGGGCGCTCATTACCGCCGTATGGGCGGTGATGTTTTTCGTCGCCGGGTGGAGCTGGTTGTGGATCGCGCTTCTTGGCGTCGCCGGCATGGGCGCGCTCACCGCCGGCTACTATTTGTCGGACCACGTGGCGCGCCGCGTCGACGGCTTCTTCAATCCGGAAACCAACGAGACCTATCAGGTGGACCGGGCTATGGAGACCATTGCGAATGGCGGGCTCATCGGCCGAGGCGACGCGCCGCCGGTGAAGACCATGCTGCCCGACGCGCATACGGATTTCATTTTTGCAGTGGCGGGGGAGGAGTTCGGCTTTCTCCTTGCAGCTCTCATCATCATGCTTTTCGCGATTTTCACGGCGCGGATCATGACCGTGGCGGCGGGCCTCAAAAGCGTCTTCGCGCAATGCGCGGCGACGGGGCTCGCGGCGATCATCGGCTTTCAGGCGATCATCAATATCGGCGTCTCGCTGCGCGCGCTGCCGGCAAAAGGCATGACGCTGCCTTTCATTTCCTATGGCGGCTCGTCGCTGCTCGCGACGGGCCTCACCGTCGGGCTCATCTTCGCCCTGACGCGCACGCATCAGGGCGTCTTCCGCCGCAAGGACATCATGCCGTGACAATCACCGGGCCCATCGCGCCGAATCCCATAGCCTTGGCGGCGGGAGGAACCGGCGGGCATCTGTTTCCGGCCGAAGCGCTGGCGCAGGAGTTGAAGCGGCGTGGTCATCGTGTGCTGTTGGTGACGGATGCGCGCGGCGTGCGTTATGCGCAGAACTTTCCGGCGGATGACCGCTTTGAAATTTCCGCGGCGACGCCTTCCATCGGCGGGCCTGTGGCGAAAGCCGCGGCGGCGGTCTCGATTGCCGCCGGTCTTTTCACGTCCTTGCGCGAGTTCAAGAAACGAAAACCGGCCGCAGCGGTGGGGTTTGGCGGCTATCCCTCGCTGCCCGCCATGAAGGCGGCGGAGCTCATGAAAATTCCCTATGGGGTGCATGAACAGAACGGTGTTTTGGGACGCGCGAACCGGTTGCTTGTGAAAAAGGCGGCGTTCACGGCGCACGCCTTTCCCGTGCTGGAAAAATTGCCTGCGGGCGTCGCCGCGACCGAAGTGGGCAATCCCGTGCGCGATGCGGTGAACGCCGTCGCCGATGCGCCTTATCCCTCGCTCGACGGCGATATCCATCTTCTGATTTTCGGCGGCAGCCAGGGCGCCAGCATCTTTTCCAAAGCGCCGGTCAAGGCGATTGCGAATCTGGCGCCCGATCTGCGCCGGCGCCTTGTAGTCACTCATCAGGCGCGGGAAGCTGAAATGGAAGCCGTGAAAGCGGGCTATGCGAGTGCGGGGGTGCGCGCCGAGGTGGCCTCGTTTTTCGCCGACCTGCCCCAACGCATGGCGGCGGCGCATCTGGTCATTTCCCGTGCCGGCGCCTCCACAGTCACGGAGCTTGCCGCCATTGGCCGCCCGTCGATCCTGGTGCCGCTCGCCATCGCCATGGACGATCACCAGACCGGCAACGCACGGGCGTTAAAGGATAAAAACGCCGCCGTGATTTTGCCGGAAAAGGAGTTTAATGAATACGAACTCGCCGCCCCGCTGGAAGCGCTGCTGACCAATCGGGAGCGGCTGAAATCTATGGCCGCCAGCGCCAAAGGCGCGGTCAAATCCGGCGCCGCCGCGCGGCTCGCCGATCTGATTGAAGATATCGCCGGGCAAAAAGCGGCGGCGTAAGTAAAGAGTAGTATGACGGGTAAAGACCAATATTCAAAAATCGATCCGCCGGCGATCAAGGTGCGCCTGCCCTTCGGCGCGGGCGTCGTGCATTTTGTCGGCATCGGCGGCATCGGCATGAGCGGCATCGCCGATGTGATGCGGACGCTTGGCTACGATGTGCGCGGATCTGACGTCGCCGACAGCGCCAATGTCCAGCGCCTTCGCGAGAAGGGCATTCCCGTCGTCATCGGCCACAAACCGGAAAATGTCGAAGGCGCCGATGCGGTGATTATTTCGACAGCGATCAAACGCGACAATCCGGAAGTCGCCGCCGCCCGCGCGCGCCATATTCCGGTGGTGAAGCGCGCCGACATGCTCGCGGAATTGATGCGCACTGGCGTCCCCCCGGACCTCGGAGCACGGCGCAACTATGCGCCCGGCGCTATTCCCCACCTTGAGCACGTGACCAATCGAATATTGCTTCCGTTTCGATCGCTACAATACGCCAAGAACGATCCCGGTGAAAAATGGAAGCTAGTGGCGGCGGCTCTGGCAGT